>NZ_JBHVVA010000004.1:0-615050 GCF_042883805.1 Nocardia sp. NPDC058176
GGCCGCCCGGTGTCAGGCGCCGCGGCGTACGCGACGAAGGAGCAAGCCGCGGCGCCTGACCGGCGGCCCCTCCGGGGCCGCGACCTCGAGCGCGCCAGCGCTCCAACAACACAGCTAAGCTGGCCAGGTGTCTCCTCCGGCCGATCGCGCGAACAGTCGACGCCGCCAGCCGCGGCGGCGCGGTTCGGCGAACAATGCCGGTAAACCGCGGATGCGGACCGTGCGGGAGACCTCGGCGGGTGGTTTGGTCGTCGACGGGCTCGACGGGCCGCGTGAGCTGCGCTGCGCCGCGCTGATCGGGCGGACCGATCGCCGGGGGCGGTTGCTGTGGTCGTTGCCCAAGGGGCACATCGAGGCGGGTGAGACCTCCGAGCAGACCGCGATCCGCGAGGTCGCCGAGGAGACCGGGATCAACGGCGAGGTGGTCGCCGAACTGGGCGACATCGACTACTGGTTCGTGACCGAGGGCAGGCGGGTACACAAGACGGTGCACCACTTCCTGCTGCGCTCACTGGGCGGTGAACTGTCCGACGCCGACGTGGAGGTCACCCAGGTTGCGTGGGTTCCGTTGAGCGAGTTGGATTCCCGATTGGCCTACGCCGACGAACGGCGGCTGGCCGAAGTGGCGAATCGATTGATCGACCGGATGGAGACCGGCAAGCGATGACGGGTGGACTGTTCCGGCTGATCACGGCGGTCCTGACCATCTTGGGTTCGGTGTCGCTCCTGCCCGCGGTCGCGCACGCGCAACCGAACGGGTCGGGCATCACGACACCGAAGTTCCTCAAGCTGACCATGGACGCGGTGGCGCCCGGCACTGTCACCACCGGCAGCGATCCGACGCTGACGGTCTCGGGCACGGTCACCAACATCGGTGATCGCGTCGTCGACGATGTGAGCGTGCGGATCCAGCGCGCCGCCGCGGTGACCTCACCGAGCGGTCTGCGCAGTTCGTTGCGGCTCGATCAGGTGAACTACGAGGTCACCGGGCCGTTCCAGGATGTCGCGGAGCGGTTGAGTCCCGGTCAGCGCAAACAGTTCTCGGTGAGCATCGCGCTGCGCGACGGCACCGGTGCCGCCTCGCTCGGGCTGACCGATCCCGGGGTGTATCCGCTGCTGCTCAACGTCAACGGCGAACCCGCCTACGGCACCCAGGCCAGGCTCGACGACGCCCGCTTCCTGCTGCCGGTGCTCGGCCTGCCGCCTGCCTCCGGCGACGCGTCCTCGCTGCCGGTCGCCGCACCGCCGGAGGCCGCGCCGGTGGCGACGACGCTGGTCTGGCCGCTGGCCGATCGGCCGCGGATGGTCGCGGGCAAGCCGGGGTCGGTGAACGGGCAGCCGGAGCTGCTCGACGACGAGCTCGCCGTCTCGCTCGGCAAGGGCGGGCGGCTCGAACAGCTGGTGGCCGCGCTGGAGTCGGTGGTGCCCGCGCCGGGCCGGGAGCGGGGCGTGGCGGGGTCGGTGTGTATCGCCGTCGATCCGGACCTGGTGTCGACCGTGCAGACCATGACCCGCGGGTACCGGGTGCTGGCCAGCCCGTCGGATCCGAGCGGGGCCACCCGCGAGGGGACGGGTGCGGCGAACGCGCAGGCGTGGCTGGACCGGTTGCGCGCGCTGGCGTCGTCGATGTGCACGGTGGCGTTGCCGTTCGCGCAGGTCGACCTGTCGGCGCTGGCCGCGGTCAACGATCCCGGCCTGTCCGCGCGGGCGCTGCTCGCGCCCGCCGACGTGGTGGACGCGATCCTGGGCACCCAGTCGCTGCGCGGGGTGAGCCTGCCCGATTCCGGCAGCATCGACGAACCCGCGGGCCATCTGCTGCGTCAGCACGGGTACGAGACGGCCGTGCTGGCCGGTTCGGCGGTCTCCGCCGACGGCGCGCCCGCCGATCTCGACACCGCGCTGACCTCGGCGCCCGCCATGCTCGAGCCCGGTGTCGTGGTGGGCGGCGAACAGGCCGCGCCCGATGTCGTGCGGGTGCCCGCGGTGAGCGTGGAGTCGCCGTCCTCGACCCCACCGGTCGATCCGGCCCTGCATGTGACCACGTTCGACATCTGGTCGGCGACCGCGCTGGCCGCGGTCGGGTCGAATCCGCCGACGCCGTCGTTCACGCCGTCGAAGGTGCGATTCGACGTCACCAACGACTCGCGACCCGCCCGGCTGCAGGACGCGCTCGGCGCGATGGCCTGGACCGCGCTCAACCCGGCGCCGGACCGGCCGCGCTCGCAGCTGCTGATGCCGCCGCAGCAGTGGGGTGCCAACCGGGAAGAGGGCATCGCGCTGCTCAAGCAGATCGAGCTGCTGACCCGCAACAATCTCGCCGCGCCGCGCGCCTTCGCCGATCTGGTCGCCCAGGCGCCAGATCCGCGGCCGTACACGCTCGAATACCTGCCGCGCGCCGCCCAGGACGCGGCGCCGGAGCAGTACGTGGCACCGATCCAGGCCCAGGGCGCGCGCGTGAGCGAGCTGCTGCGCGCGCTGGTGGAAGTGCCGGAGTCCGAGCTCACGCCGCTGGCGTTCCTCACTCCGGCTCGCGAGGACCTGTTGCGGGCGCTGAGCCTGTCCGATCGCCGCGCCGACGACAACACCCTCGCCGATCTGCACGCCCAGCGCCGCATCGATCAGGCGACCCGCGAGCTCGACACGATGTTCGCCTCGGTGTCGGTGCTGCCGCCCGGCGGGGTGTATACGCTGGCCTCCGAACAGAGCCCGTTGCTGCTGGTGGCCCGCAATGAACTGCCGGTCGCGATCCGGGTGATGTTCCGGATCGAGGCGCCCGCCGAGACGAAGATCACCGATATCGGCGAACAGCTGCTTCCGCCGTCGGGGACCAGGTCGTTCCAGATCCCGACCGAGGTGAGTGACAGCCGTACGCTGGTGATTCCGATCGCTCTTACCACTCCGGAGGGCATAGCGCTAGGGGAGGCGACCTCGGTATCGGTGCGGTCGAATGCCTACGGTCAGGCCCTGGCCATAATTACCGCATGTGCCGCGATACTGCTGTTGCTGTTGGCCGGGCGCCGGCTGTGGCGGCGCTTCCGCGGTCAGCCCGATCCCGCCGACGAAGGGTTCGACCCGGAAACACAACGGCGGGCGAGTCGATTGCGGCGCGCCCGTCAGCGACTGCAGCGGCAGTGAACGCCCACGCCTGACCGGCGAGCGAGGCACCATGGCAGACAGGGACGAGAGAGTGGCACGGGTGGGCGAAACGCTCATCGGACCGGCGGGATTCGCGGGTTGCGCCGGGTACAGGAGGCATGATGGGCGACGATGATTCCGCTCATCGGCGAGACCACGACGATCGTCGCGACGGACCGGACCAGCGCCGGGCCCCCGCCGCGCCGTGGGAACGTGGGATGAGCGCCGGGCGCGGTGGCGACAACGACGAGGCCTCGGGCGCACTGCCGCGAGTCGACCGTCCGCTGTCGCCTCGAACCGGGCTGCCGCCTCAGGTAACCCCTGGTCAGCCACCCGTCGACCCCGAGCAGACCATCGCCTCCTATCGGCCGCTGCCGAGCGATCCCGCCCCCCGCACACCTCGGCACCCCGCCGACCGGGTGCCCCCACCGGAGCGTCGTCCGGGAGACTCCTTCGACCAGGGCGTGCCGCGGCACCCCGACGATCGTCCCCTCGAACCCGGCGCCTACCCGTCCGGTGGGCCCGCCGACCAGGGCGCGTCGAGGTACCCCGACAACGAGCCGACCCTGCGTGCCCGCCCCGGTGACCCGGGCGCACCCCGCTACCCGGACGACCGGCTCCGCCCGCCCGCAGGCCCGCGGTATCCCGACGACCAACCTGTCCGCCCCGACGATCCCACGGTCGACCGATACGGCATTCCGCTGCGTTCCGAGGACCGCTCGGTACCGCCCGGCGCCGCGCCGAGGCCCGCCGACCCCAGCGACCGGCCGGGCGCCCCACGGCATCCCGGCGACCGGCGCGTGCCACCGGGCCCACCGCCCCGTCAGCCCGGTCCGCACCCCGACGGCGCGCCGCGCGGTTACCCGGGCCAGCCGCCGGGCGGCCCCGGTCAGGTCCCGAATCCACGTCAGCCCGGTCCGGCAGGCCGATCCGGCGAGATCCCGCGCGTCCAGCGACCGGGTACCGCCCCTCGATCCGGCGAGTTCCCGCAGCAGCGGCCAGGGCCGGACGGCCGGGCGGGTGAACCACCGCAGCAGCAGCGTCACCCGAACCAGGGGCCCGCGGGTCGACCTGGCGCACACCAACAACGGCCCGGCCCGAACCCGGTCGGCCGCCCCGCCGAGCCGCCCCTGAGCGAAGGCCCCGCCGGACGAGTTGGTGAGCCACCGCGACAACGCGGTTCGGCGGGCGGACCCGCACCGCAGCAACGCCCTGGCCCGAACCCGGACGGGCGCCCTGGCGACCCGCAACGTCGTGGACCGGCCGACAGCGAGCCCGCACAGCGCTCTCGATCCGGCGAGTTCCCCGTGCAGCAGCGTCCTGGGCGACCCGAGGAATCTCCGCAGCTGCGGCGCGGGCCTGCGCCCGATCCGCGATCGGGGGAGTTCCCCCGCCAGCGGCCAGGACCGGCCGGGCGCTCGGGTGAGTTTCCGGTGCAGCAGCGGCCGGGTGCGCAGTCGGGGGCCATTCCCCGGCAGGCGCGACCCGAGGCCGATGACGAGCGGACGCAACGGTTCGGCGATCAGCCCGGGCAGCGGCCACCCGGCGGAGGCGAGCGGCGGCCTGGTGGCGAAGCGCCCGGTTCGCGCCGTGCTGTGCCACCTGAGCAGGGAAGACGTGGCGCGCCGCCGCAGACCGGCTACCCGGGGATGCCGGGGACACCGGTCGGGAAGCCGGCGGATTCCGCGCGGCCCGGCGAGCGGGCGGCCTTCGCCGATCCCGGTCGCGGGTCCGGTCAGCCGATTCCCGGGTCCTCGGAGCGAACCCAGGTCATCGCGCGCCCGAAGCCGGTAAAGGTCGAGAAGGCCGAAAAGGCCGAGACCCCGCAGAGCGCCAACGCGAAACTGCTCAAGGATTCCGGGTCGATCGCGTTCGCGACGCTGATCAGCCGGATCACCGGGTTCGCCAAGCAGCTGTTGCTGCTGACGGTGCTCGGTCCGGCGATCGCCAGTGCGTTCATCTCGGCGAACCTGATTCCCAACATGATCGCCGAGCTGGTGCTCGGCGCCGTGCTCACCGCCATCGTGGTGCCGACGCTGATCCGCGCCGAGCAGGAGGACGCCGACGGCGGCGCCGCGTTCATCCGCAGATTGGTGACCGCGGCCTTCGCGGTCCTGTTCGCCGCGACGGTGCTCACCGCGGCGGCGACCCCGATCCTGGCCACCCAGGTGTTCGTCGCCTCCGACGGCAAGGTGAACACCCAGCTCACGATGGCGCTGACGTTTCTGCTGGTGCCCGCGATCTTCTTCTACGGCGCCTCGGCGCTGTTCACCGCCATCCTGAACACCAGGCAGGCGTTCAAGCCCGGCGCGTGGGCGCCGGTGCTGAACAACGTGGTCATGCTGGTGGTGCTGGCCGTCTACGCGGTCACCCCGGGCGAGATCAGCCTCGATCCGGTGAAGATGGGCGATACGAAACTGCTGGTCCTCGGCATCGGCGTCACCGCCGGTGTCGCCGCGCAGGCGCTGTGCCTGCTGCCCGCGATCCGCCGCCACGGCATCAATCTGCGCCCGCTGTGGGGCATCGACGCCCGGCTCAGGCAGTTCGGCAAGATGGCCGCGGCGATCATCCTCTACGTGCTGATCAGCCAGATCGGCATGACCGTCGCCAACCACATCGCCTCCGCCGCCGACGAGGCCGGACCGGCGATCTACACCAACGCGTGGCTGCTGCTGCAGCTGCCCTACGGCGTCCTCGGCGTCACCCTGCTGACCGCGATCATGCCGCGCCTGAGCCGCAACGCCGCCAACGACGACACGCCCGCGGTGGTCGACGACCTGTCCGTGGCCACCCGTCTGACCATGATCGCGCTGATCCCGGTGGTCACCTTCCTGACCGTCGCGGGCCCGTCGATCGGCGAGGCGCTCTACGGCTACGCCCGCTTCTCCGGCGATGCCGAACGCCTCGGCAGCGCGGTGAGCTGGTCGGCGTTCACGCTGATCCCGTACTCGCTGGTGCTGATCCATCTGCGCGTGTTCTACGCCAGGGAACAGGCCTGGACGCCCACCTGGATCATCATGGGCATCACCGCGGTGAAGGTGGCGTTCTCGGCGCTCGCGCCGGTGCTCGCCCGCGACAGCAGCGATGTGGTCATCATCCTCGGTGTCGCCACCGGTCTCGGTTTCACCGCGGGCGCGGTGGTCGGCGGCATCCTGCTGCACCGCAGCCTCGGCGATCTGCGCATGGCCAATGTCGGGCGCACGGTGACCAGGGTGCTGCTGGCCTCGGTGGCCGGTGGCGCGGTGATGCTCATCGTCGACACCGTCACCGGGCTCGACCGGATTTCCGGGGGCGCCGGTTCACTGCTGCGCGTCGCCATCGGCGCGGTGGTGCTGTTCTCGGTGGCGTTCGGCCTGATGCGGCTGGCCGGGGTTCCCGAGGTCGTGGCGATCACCGTCGCGATCTCGCGCAAGCTGGGTATCACCCCGCCCGCGCCGGACCTCGGACTCGACGACACACCGGCCGAGGGCGACGACATCTACGCGACCACGGTCCTGCGCAGGCCCGACACCTACGGCTATCCGGCCTACGGGCAGTCGTTGGACACCCAGACCATGGTGTTGCCCGTGATCCGCCCAGGCGCTGTTGACATCACCGGCCAAGCACAGTTCCCGTACGCTGTTCGGCAGACCGACACGGGTGGCGATTTCGTCAACACGCGGAAGTATCCGCACGGTCCGCACGATCAGCGAGACCAGTCCGAAGGAGGACCGAGGGTGAGCGATGACGCGGTGGGCGGCGTCCCGGCCGCTGATTCTGCGGCGCGCGCAGCAGGAGGGATGTCCACCGATGTCGAGCCCACTGTGGCAGGCACGGCGGCATCCGGGCACGCCGACGCGCCCGACGATAGCGACACTCCGCAGGGCAACGGCCCGACGGACCACGACAACCAGCCGGCCGACGAGCAGCACCACGTCGAGCCGCCCCAGGACCACGCGCACGACACCGGCATGCTGCCGATCCCGCCGCTGCCACCGGCCGATCCGCGCCGTGCCCAGCGCGGCCCCAAGCTGATCCCCGGCGCGTCGGTGGCGGGTGGGCGATACCGCCTGCTCGCCGGTCACGGCGGCGCGCGCGGGCTGAAGTTCTGGCAGGCCCTCGACATCAAACTCGACCGTGAGGTCGCGCTGACCTTCGTCGACGCGGACCAGAAGTCCGGCGAGAACGCCGGTCACGACGGCCCGCAGGCCATCCTGTCGCGCACGCTGCGCCTCGGCCGGATCAACTCGCCCGGCCTGGCCAGGGTCCTGGACGTGGTCCGCGGCAGCTCGGGCGGCATCGTCGTCGCCGAGTGGACGCCGGGCCGGTCGCTGCGCGAGATGGCCGAGACGGTCCCCTCGCCGATCGGCGCGGCCAGGGCCATCAGGGCACTCGCCTCGGCGGCCGAACTGGCCCATCGCGGCGGCGGCTCGCTCTCGATCGACCATCCCGACCGCATCCGGATCAGCGCCTCCGGTGACGCGGTGCTCGCCTTCCCCGGCACGCTCGGCGACGCCGACGCCCAGTCCGACGTGCGCGGCCTCGGCGCCATGCTCTACGCCCTGATCACCGCGCGCTGGCCGATCCGCGTCGGCGGCGTCACCGGGACCGCGGCCACCATCGGCGGGCTCCGGCTCGCCGATTTCGGGCCCGACGGCACGCCGGTCGAACCGCGCCAGATCCGGCCGGAGGTGCCGTTCGAGATCTCGGCCGTCGCGGTCCGTTCGCTGGAATCGAACAAGGGTGTGCGTACCGCGGCCACCGTGCAGCATGTGCTCGAGCAGGCTTCGGTCGTCGACCAGAAGACCGATTTCATCCCGGTGCTGCGGCTCGGTCAGCGGGCGGTCGCCAGCGGTCCCGATTCGCTCGCCGATCCGGAACTGCTCGCGGCCGAGCGGGAACGCTCGCAGCGGATGATGTGGATCATGGTCGGCCTCGGCGTGCTGGCGGCGCTGGTCGTCGGCGTGCTGATCTGGTGGATGGTCAGCATCTTCGCGCCGGGCGCCTCGGACAAGCCGCTGGACCAGCAGATCAACATCGGTCTCACCTCCAGCGTCGCGCCGCCGGCCGCGGCGGGCGCCCCGGAACCGTCGGGGGAGCCCGAACCGCCGACGAGCGTGCCGGTGCCCGTCACCGGTGCCGCGGTGTTCTCCCCGGAGGGCACCCCGGACGGTGCGGCCGCCGCGGGGGCGGTGCTCGACCAGAACCCGACCACGCTGTGGCGCACCGATCAGTACTTCCAGCAGTTCCCCGCCCTCAAGAAGGGCGTGGGCCTGCTGGCCACGCTGCCGACCCCGGCCAAGCTGACCAATGTGTCGATCACCTCGCCCAGCCCGGGCAGCACCGTCGAGATCCGCACCTCGCCCAGCGAGACGCCGACGCTCGACCAGACCCAGCTGATCGGCACCGCCACGCTCGGTGACGGCGTCACCGACATCGCCGTGCAGACCGATCAGGCCGTTCGTTTCGTGCTCGTATGGATCACCGGACTGGCGAATTCGGGTGGTCAGTTCCAGACCGCGATCGCCGACGTCCGCTTCGACGCGGCGCCGTAAAAACTCGCCCGCGTCCCCTTCCCACCGCCATCAGCGCAGGTGGTCGACTATTTCCGCATCGAACACCCCCGTTCATCGAACTGCGGTCCGGTTGGTGCGCGATTGTTATCAACGTTATGATCACTCCCGCGCTCTCGGCTGGGAGCTACCCAGGATCTGTCGACGTCGATCCTGGACGCCGCGTTGTAGTCAGGTGATGGTTCGGCCTCGTTCGCCGACGTGAAGTCGCCGTAATGAGCGCTGTCCTAGGGGTCGAGTGTTGTCGCCGGAAGTCAACGAGCAAATCCGCGGGGGGAGAACGCGGCAGGTCGCGTCCCGTGACCGCTCGTTCGTTCTGGAGAACGGCAGTGACAAGCAACTGCTGGCCGCCCACGTGCGCGGGGAGCCGCACGCCTTCGCCGAGCTGCTGCGCAGGCACAAGGACCATCTGTGGCAGACCGCGCTGCGCACCTCCTACAGCCGCGAGGACGCCGCGGACTCGCTGCAGGACGCGCTGCTGTCGGCCCACCGCACGGCCGGCTCGTTCCGGGCCGAGGCCGAGGTGCGGTCCTGGCTGCACGCGATCGTCGTCAACGCCTGCCTGGACCGGATCCGCCGCAACAAGACCCGCCGCGCCATCTCGGTGACCCCCGACACCATGCCGGAGGCCGTGGAGCCGCGCGACGAGTTCGCCGAGTACGAACTGTCGACAGTGGTGGGCGAGGCGCTGTTCACGCTGCCGGAGGACCAGCGGCTGGCCCTGGTGATGGTCGAGATGGAGGGCCGCAGCGTGGCCGAGGCGGCGGCGGCGCTCGGCGTGGCGGAGGGCACGATCAAGAGCAGATGCTCCCGAGCGCGCGTACGTTTGCAAGAACGTTTGGAATTTTTCCGGGATCCAGGGAACCGGATCTAGCCCGGATGCGTCATTAACAGTGACGAGTAAGTCAGCGATGTAAATCCTGCGATCCGATATCGACAGAACAGGGGAGGTGCGAGGGTGGCTCGATCCGTGCCGCAGCCTCCGTTCCCGTCGGAACTGCTGGCCGATCTGCATGCCGACAATCTCGCGCCCGAACTGCGCGAGCAACTGTGGCCCCTGGTCCGCACCGACCCCGACGCGCTGCGCTACCTGAACCAGCTCGACGAGGTGGACGCCCACCTCCACACACTGAGCACCGAGGACCGGGTCATGCACCGCATGCCCGACGATGTCGCCGACCGCATGTTCCGCTTCGTCGCCGACCTCGACGCGGGCGAGGGCCCCACCGAACGCCTGAGCCCACCGGCCGAACCACCACCGGAACAGCCGAGCGCCCCGGTGGTCCCGTTGGACCGGTACCGATCCCGGCGCAGACTCGGCCTGCTGGCCGCGGCGGCGGCCACGGTTGCCGTGCTCGCGGGCGCCGGTGCCGTCGTCACCACGCTCGACACCACCGACGGCACCCCCACCGCGGCCCCGTACACCGAACCGGCCGACCCCGGTGACGAACTCACCACCGCGGCCGCGCTCAGCGCTCTCGGCAAGCGCACGGTCAGCGGTCCGCTGGGCGACGAGGCGGCGCTCACCCGCTGTGTGCGAGCCAACGGGATCGATCGCGCCGTGCTCGGTGCGTCGAGCATCACCTTCCGTGGCGCCGACGCGGTGCTCGTGCTGGTCGCCGGACCCGAGCGCCCGACCATCACCGCGCTGGTCGTCGGTACCGGCTGCACCACCGGCGCGCCGGAACAGCTGGCTCTGCGCGACATCGGCTGATCCGGCCGGTTCCGGGACAGTGCCGCCACGCCGGGAACAACACCGTTTACCCTGTTGTTGACCGACACATCCCCAGCTTGTCTTTCGGAAGGGCCCCATGAGCACGCCAGTTCGCGACCTGATCATCGTCGGCTCGGGCCCCGCCGGGTACACCGCGGCCGTCTACGCCGCCCGCGCGGAGCTCGCCCCCCTCGTCTTCGAGGGCACCCAGTTCGGCGGTGCGCTGATGACGACCACCGACGTGGAGAACTTCCCCGGCTTCCGCGAGGGCATCATGGGCCCCGACCTGATGGAGCAGATGCGCGAGCAGGCCAAGCGTTTCGGCGCCGACCTGCGCACCGAGGACGTCGACGCGATCGACCTGTCCGGCACCATCAAGAAGGTCACCGTCGGTGACGAGACCTTCGAGGCCTACGCGGTCATCCTCGCCATGGGCTCGGCGGCCCGCTACCTCAACGTCCCCGGCGAGCAGCAGTTGCTCGGCCGCGGCGTGAGCGCCTGCGCCACCTGCGACGGCTTCTTCTTCAAGGGCCAGGACATCGTGGTGGTCGGCGGCGGCGACTCGGCCATGGAGGAAGCGACCTTCCTCACCAAGTTCGCGTCCAAGGTCACCATCGTGCACCGCCGCGAGGAGTTCCGCGCCTCGCGGATCATGCTCGAGCGCGCCAAGGCCAACCCCAAGATCGAGTTCGTGCTCAACGCCGAAGTGGCGAAGGTCAACGGCGAGACCAGCGTCACCAGCCTGACCCTGCGCGACACCCGCACCGGCGAGGAGTCCGAGCTCGCCGCGACCGGCCTGTTCGTCGCGGTCGGCCACGACCCGCGCAGCGAACTGGTCAAGGGCCAGGTCGCCCTCGACGGCGAAGGCTATGTGCAGGTGCGTGATCCGGGCACCGCCACCGACGTGGCGGGCGTGTTCGCCGCGGGCGACCTCGTCGACCACACCTACCGCCAGGCGATCACCGCCGCGGGCACCGGCTGCCGCGCGGCGATCGACGCCGAGCGCTGGCTCGCCGAGCAGGGCGACATCACCGCCAATACGCTCGACCATGCCGACGGCCCGGCCGCGGTGCGCGCCAACTGATTTCGAGCACGACGAGTTCCACCCCCCTCCAAGGAGACACCATGGCCGAGAGCGCCAACACCATCACCGTCACCGACCAGTCCTTCGCCGACGACGTCCTGCTCAGCGAGAAGCCGGTGCTGGTCGATTTCTGGGCCGACTGGTGCGGTCCGTGCAAGATGGTCGCTCCGGTCCTGGAGGAGATCGCCGGCTCGCACGCCGACAAGCTGACCATCGCCAAGCTCGACACCGAGGCGAACCCGGGCACGGCGCGCGATTACCAGATCCTGTCGCTGCCCACCATGATCCTGTTCCAGGGCGGCAAGCCGGTGAAGCAGATCGTCGGTGCCAAGGGCAAGGCGGCGCTGCTGCGCGAACTCGACGGCCTCATCTGAGGTATCGCATCCCACAAAAGCGCCTCCTACCGGCCGACGCGCCGTAGGATGCCTGGACCCGGGATTCCCGTAATACGCCCCGGGTCTGAGACAATCGAGGCGACGCTCCGGCCGAAGGAAAGGGCTCTCACGCATGCACCGACTTCGTCACGGCGATTCAGGACCAGCCGTCGCAGAGGTTCGGAGCACCCTCGCAAGCCTCGGTTTCCTGCATCCCCAGCACGGCCAGTCCCTCGACGGCGCCGACGCGCGGGAGTACTGGAAGGAAACCGACGCGGTGTTCGACCGTCCGCTCGACTCGGCGGTCCGCGCGTTCCAGCAGCAGCGCGGCCTCCTGGTCGACGGCGTGGTCGGTCCGGCGACCTACCGCGCCTTGAAGGAAGCCTCCTACCGGCTGGGTGCCCGCACACTGATCTATCAGCTCTCGGCGCCCCTCTACGGCGACGACGTGGCCACCCTGCAGCGCAGGCTGCAGGACCTCGGCTTCTACGTGTACCGGGTGGACGGCTATTTCGGGCCGCACACCCACGAGGGGCTCAGCGCCTTCCAGCGCGAGATCGGCCTGTCCGCCGACGGCATCTGCGGGCCCGACACCCTGCGCTCGCTGGAACTGCTCGGCGCGCGCGTCACCGGTGGCAACCCGCACCGCATCGCCGAGGAAGAGGTGGTGCACCGGGCCGGACCGCAGCTCACCGGCAAGCGCATCGTGATCGATCCCGGATTCGGCGGTGCCGACAAGGGTTTCGCGGTGCCCACCGAGTTCGGTGACGTCTACGAGTCGGAAATCCTGTGGGATCTGGCCTCGCGGCTGGAAGGCCGGATGGCGGCCACCGGCATGGAGACGTTCCTGTCCCGGCCGTGGGGCGCCAACCCCACCGACTCCGAACGCGCCGAGACCTCCAACGCCTTCGACGCCGATCTGATGATCTCGCTGCGCTGCGCCACCAGCGACAACCCGTCGGCCAAGGGGGTGGCCGGGTTCTACTTCGGCAACTCGCACGGCTCGGTGTCGATGATCGGCCAGGTGCTGGCCGGGTTCATCCAGCGCGAGGTGGTGGCCCGCACCTCGGTGCAGGACTGCCGGACCCATCAGCGCACCTGGGATCTGCTGCGGCTCACCAAGATGCCGACCGTCCAGGTGGACATCGGCTACCTCACCAACGACTACGACGCCTCGGTGCTCACCAACCCGCGCATGCGCGACGTGATCGCCGAAGCCATCCTCATCTCCGTGAAGCGGCTCTACCTGCTCGGCCAGGACGACCAGCCCACCGGCACCTACACCTTCGCCGAACTCCTGGCCGAAGAACTGGCCGCCGCCGACGCGGGCAACGTGCCCGCACCGCGCGTCTAGGCTCCGAAGACCGAACGGCCCCCGTGGTTTCCCACGGGGGCCGTTGTCGTTGTCCGGTGAATCAGTGCACGCCGACGCGCGTCGGGGGAGCCATCTCCGCGGCGGCGAGCAGTTGGTCGAGAGCGCGCTCGACGTCTTCCTTCCAGCCGTGATCGGAGTCGAGCTCCAGGCGCAGGCGGGGGAAGCGATGGTGCGGGGCCACCACCTCGAAACCGACGTCTTCGAGGAAATCGGCGTCGATCATGCAGGTTTCGGGCGTGCAGTGCGCCGCGGCGGCCCGGTCGCGCAGCGGTGCGGCGATCCGTTCCATCAGGCGCATGGACGAGCCGAGACCGCGATCGGCCACCGAGGTGGTCGGGGGACCGTTGCGAATACCGAACGCCTCCAGTGCCCGCACGCCACGGCGCACCAGATCGGCCACCACGGCCTGGACGAGGCGATGGGCTACATCGGCCTCGTCGTAGGGGAATTCGGCCTGCAGCGTGGTCAGCAGGACCGCGTCCGGGCTCACGGGGGAGGTGGGGAACAGCGAGGACCGCGGCACCGCGCTCGGCGGCGAGTACAGCGCGCAGCCGGCGATGTTGTTCTCGACCTGGGCCACCTGACCGCATGAACCCCATTCGAGCATCACGGTCGAGAGCCACGCCTCTTTCTCGAAGACCGGATCGCTGAACGCGTGCGAGTCGGCGGCGACGGCCGGATCGAGCTCCCAGAACACACACCGCCGGGTGTGCGCCGGGAGCTGATCGAGCCCGTCGAGAGTCAATGCTGTGACGCTGGTCGACACCGCTCTGCTCAGCCTCCAGCTATCCGATTCGTCCACGCTCACGCCACATCACTATCCACAGTAATGCCGCCTCTTTCAATTGTGTAGAAAGGCCGGAAGGGCCCCGTCACAGTGACGTTTCGGGGCTGGGCTGCTCCATCAGCGCCACAATGCGCTCGAGATCTTCGACGGAGCCGAACTCGACAACGATCTTGCCCTTACGCTTGCCGAGGCTGACCGTGACCCTGGTGTCGTAGGAACCCGACAGCCGCTCGGCCACTTCCTGCAGACCCGGCATGTGGATCGGCTTGCGCTTCGGCGCCGGGGGAGCGACCTCCGAGGGATTGCGATTCGCCAGCGTCACCGCTTCCTCGGTGGCCCGAACCGACAATCCCTCGGCGACGATCCGCGCCGCCAGAACTTCCTGTGCGTCCGCACCGGCATCCAGACCGAGCAGCGCCCTGGCATGTCCGGCCGAAAGAACCCCGGCCGCCACCCGACGCTGCACGGGGATCGGCAGCTTCAGCAATCGGATCATATTCGTCACCACCGGTCGGGAGCGGCCGATTCGGGTGGCCAATTCCTCGTGGGTGACATCGAATTCTTCGAGCAGCTGCTGATAGGCGGCCGCCTCTTCGAGCGGGTTCAGCTGCACCCGGTGGATGTTCTCCAGCAGGGCATCACGCAGCATCGAGCCGTCGGCGGTGTCGCGGATGATCGCCGGGATGGTGGCCAGGCCGGCCTCCTGGCAGGCGCGCCAACGACGCTCGCCCATGACCAACTGGAACTTGTCGACGCCCGGTTCGACCCGGCGCACCACGATCGGCTGCATGAGACCGAACTCGCGAATCGAGTGCACCAGCTCGGCCAGCGCCTCTTCTTCGAAGTGCTGGCGGGGCTGCTTGGGATTCGGTTCGATCTGGTCGGCCGGAATCTCGCGGTACACCGCGTCACCGGGGGAGACCAGGTCCTCAGCCGCGGCCTCGGGCTCCGATTCGGGTTCCGGGACGCGATGCAGGAACGCCTCGGCCGGCTGCGGACCGATCGGGTTGATCCCGATCACGCTCGCCGCGGCACTGCTCAAACCCGGCGCCGTCGCCGGACCCGTCGGGATCAACGCGGCCAAACCGCGACCGAGACCGCCCTTTTTCGCCTGACTCATCGGCTACCGATCCCTTCAGTCTTCCAACACAACTACGACGGTCCAACACACAACTACGATGCGTCTTGCTTGAGCTGCGCGCGACCGGCCAGCTCGCGCCCCGCGTCCATGTAGCTCATCGCACCGCGGGAACCCGGATCGTAATCGAGCACGGTCATGCCGTAACCCGGTGCCTCCGAGACCTTCACGCTGCGCGGGATCATCGACTTGAGCACCACGTCGCCGAAGTGGTTGCGCACTTCCTCGGCCACCTGGTCGGCCAGTTTGGTGCGGCCGTCGTACATGGTCAGCAGGACGGTGGACACGTGCAGTTCGGGATTGAGATGCGCCTGCACCAGCCCGATATTGCGGAGCAACTGACCGACACCTTCGAGCGCGTAGTACTCGCACTGGATCGGGATCAGCACCTCCTTGGCGGCCACGAGCGCGTTGACCGTCAGCAGGCCGAGCGAGGGCGGGCAGTCGATCAACACGTAGTCGATGTCGTAGCCCGCGAGTGCGGCTTCGTGGATGGCGGTCTTCAACCGGCCTTCGCGCGCGACCATCGAGACGAGTTCGATCTCGGCACCGGCGAGGTCGATCGTGGCCGGAATGCACAGCAGCCGTTCGCTGTGCGGGCTCGTCTGGATCGCGTCCTTGACCGTCACCTCGCCGATCAGCAACTCGTAGCTGGACGGGACGCCCGAGTGGTGTGCCACGCCCAGCGCGGTACTCGCGTTGCCCTGCGGATCGAGATCGACGACGAGGACCGTCATCCCCTGGTGCGCTAGCGCCGCAGCGAGATTGACCGTCGTCGTCGTTTTACCGACGCCGCCCTTCTGGTTGGCGATGGTGATGATCCGTTGCTCGCGGGGTTTCGGCACAGTGACCTTTCCTGGATGCAGAATCTGGCTGGCGCGTTGCGCTTCCGCCGCGATCGGGGTCTCGGCCGGGGAGATGTTCCCGAAAGGAGTGTTCCCGAACGTCTCCGCGTCGAAGCTGCTGGAATCCAGCATCCCCGGGACCCGCGACGCTGTTTCCCGTGAAACATTCGCCGGACCGCTCGACATAGACAGCTCCTAACCCGAGAAACTTCAGATCACGTACTCCCGACCGAGCGTCGGCGCCGTGTCATCGCATATAAGTGCGGCGTGGCATCGTCCACATCACCGTGGCCCAGACGCTCACGCCCGACTGTGAACAGCTTGCCAGTACCGCGACGGTTAGGAAAGCTGAATCGCGGCACGGCGAGAAGGACACGCCCAACTGTGTCGAATTCCGCGTCCGAGAAGTTGTTTCACGGGAAACATCGGGGGAGCGGCGCTCGAAATCGAGACTCTCGCACGGGCGGCGTTCCACGTGAAACACCGCGACTCCAGCGCGGGCGGTCGCTCACGTCACGGTTGCGACGGCCCGGCGCAGTGACCCGAAATCGGGTCGGATCCGCCCTAGGCAACCACCCACGGACCCTTTCGTCACGTTACGAAAGGGGAAAAGCGCTCTCGCGAACGAAGATCACGCGGTTCCGGATTCCCGACGCTTCCGAGCCTTCTTCTCCGCGCCGGCAGCCTTGCGCTCGCTGCGGCGGGTGGGGCGCTCGGCGCGGGGGAGGAGTTCGGCGCTGATGACGAGCGTCGGGATTTCCACGATGCCCGCACCGCAGCCGACGACGCGAAGATCGGTGGCGCCGTCGCGGATCAGTTCGGCGCCATCGCGCTCGAGTTCCTCGGCGGCGCTGGTTCCCTTGAGCGCCAGCATCCGTCCGTGATCGCGCAGCAGCGGCAGCGACCAGTGGGCGAGTTTGGCGAGCGGTGCGACGGCACGCGAGGTGACGACATCGGCGCCGCCGGCTTCCTTGATCACACCGGACTGCTCGGCCCGCCCGCGCACCACGGTGACCTCCAGCCCGGCCTCCTCGATGAACTCGCTCAGGAACACGGTCCGGCGCAGCAGAGGTTCCACGAGGGTGATGCGGAGGTCCGGCCGGGCGATGGCCAACGGGATGCCGGGGAGTCCGGCGCCGCTACCGATGTCGACGACCGAGGCGCCCTCATCGATCAGCTCACCGACGACAGCACAATTGAGGATGTGTCGCGCCCAGAGCCGGGGGACCTCCCGCGGGCCGATGAGACCGCGCTGCACGCCCGCGGTCGCCAGGGCCGCGCAGTAGCGGCGGGCGAGGTCGAGGCGCTCGCCGAACACCCGGGCAGCGGCGGCGGGGGGTTCCAGCTCGGCGGACAGCGCACCCAGTTCTCGTTCCACGTGAAACATCCTTCCGAGTGGTGATCAATCGCGTCGGGCATGAATAAGGCCCCCGGTCCGAGACCGGAGGCCCTAATCACATCATTCGTGGGCGGTGTCGCGCCGGGCGGATGTCAGCCTACTCGGGCACGACCACCACATGACGATTCGGCTCGACACCTTCGCTCTCGCTCACCACGCCATCGATATCGGCGACGGCGTCGTGCACGATCTTGCGCTCGAACGGAGTCATCGCCGACAGCGCCTCGGGCTTGCCCGACTCGAGCACCCGCTTGGCCGCGGCCACGCCGAGCTCGCTCAGATCGGTGCGGCGCTGCGCCCGCCAGCCCGCCACGTCGAGCATCAGCCGGCTGCGCACGCCGGTCGCCTGCTGCACGGCCAGCCGGGTCAGTTCCTGCAGTGCGTCGAGCACTTCACCGTTGCGGCCGACGAGCTTGGTCAGATCGCGGCCACCATCGATGCTCACGATGGCGCGGTCGCCCTCGACATCGAGGTCGATATCGCCGTCGAAGTCGAGCACGTCCAGTAGCTGCTCGAGGTAGTCGCCCGCGATCTCGCCCTCTTCGATCAACGCTTCTTCGGCGTCGTTCACGACGTCAACAGTCGTCGCCACAGTGGCGTCCCCTCCGTCGGTCTCGGTCTCAACAGTCATTGGATTCCCTCTATCCGATCGCCGCTCAGCGCTTACGCTTCTGGTTCGCCCGGCCACGGTTACCCGGCCGCTTCTGCCCGCCGGGCCGACGCTGACCGCCACCCTGCTTGGCCGACTGCTTGGGGGTGCCGTTGCTCGCGGCGGTGCCGTTCGTGGAGGCCGAATCCTCGGCCGGGGCGTCCTGTTTCTTGCGGACGTCGACCGGCTTGGCGCCGGGCTTGGGCGCGTTCTGTGCGCGCTGCTCCAGCTTCTTGGCCTTCTTCTCTTCTTCTTCCTTCTCCATCCGGCCGAACACCAGATGCTGCTGTCCGTAGGTCCAGACGTTGTTGGCCACCCAGTAGAGCAGGATGCCGATCATCAGGAACGGACCACCAACCATCACGCCGAGCGGGAACACCCAGAGCGAGAGCTTGTTCATGATGGCGGCCTGCGGGTTGGCCGCGGCCTCCGGCGTCTGGCGCTGGACCGAGGCACGCGCGTTGAAGTGCGTCGCCACACCGGCGATGATCATCAGCGGGATCGCGACGAGCGCGATGCTCATCCGGCTCGGCGTGCCGCCCCAGTCGGCGAAGGCCTGGAGCTCATTGGTGGGCGCGGTGATGAACGCCGCGATCGGCGCGCCGAAGATGCGGGCGCTCAGGAACGACTGGACGTCGGTCGCGCTGAAGATGTAGTTGCCGAGGTTCGCGTTCTCCTCGGCGGAGAGGCCGAGCTGGCCGAAGCCGTGGCCGGTGCGGTTGAACGAGCGCAGCACGTGGAACAGGCCGAGGAACACCGGCACCTGCACCAGGACCGGCAGACAGCCCATCAGCGGGTTGAAGCCGTGATCCTTCTGCAGCTTCTGCATCTCCCGCGCCATGGTCTCGCGGTCGTTCTTGTATTTCTTCTGCAGCTCCTTGATCTGGGGCTGCAACTCCTGCATCTGCTTGGTGGTGCGCACCTGCTTCACGAACGGCTTGTACAGCACAAGCCGCAGGGTGAAGACCAGGAACACCACGGAGAGGGTCCAGGTGAGACCGCTGTCGGCTCCGAACACAAAGCCGAAGGCTTTGTGCCAGAACCACAGAATCGCGGATACCGGCCAATAGATGATGTCGAGCACGGCTCTAGGTACTCCCGTCGTTCGTATCGCCGATCAACGCGGGCGATGACTTTTTGCAAGCATTCGACCCGCGCGCCGGCACGGGATCCCACCCCCCAGGGTGCCAGGGTGCGCACTTGGCCAGGCGCACGACCGTCAGTACCGAGCCGACCACCAGCCCGCGGGTTCGCAGGGCGGTCACCGCGTACTCACTGCAGGTGGGGGTGAACCGGCAGATCGGCATCCGGGTGGGGGAGACATAGTTCCGGTACAGCTCGATCAGGAAGATCAGCGCGTTCGCGGGTAGCCGGGCGAGAGTCCTCATCGCGGGTCTCCGACCGGGGTGCGACCGAGCGCGGGCTCCGGAGCCTGACGCAAGCCCAGCTTGCGCAGTCCGGTGCGTAGCTGGCGCAGCAACTCGGCGGAGTCGGCGGTGGCCGCGCCGGGCAGTGCCCGGATCACGACATCGGTGCCGACCGGCAACTCGTCGACCACCTGGGCGCACATATGACGCAGGCGGCGGGCGACGCGGTGGCGAACCACCGCGTTACCCACCGCCTTGCTGACAATCAGCCCGAACCGTGGACCGCCTACGCGGACCAGGGAATCGCCGTCGGCGACATCGTCGTACGTGTGCGCGAACGCGTGTACGACGAGATCTCGCCTCCCGATTCGCTGACCGCGGCGCACCGTGCGGGAGAATTCGGCACGGTGGTGCAACCGATACGGCTCAGGCAACACCCGAGCGTCCGACTACGCGCGATCAGGCAGTCAGTTCGGAACGGCCCTTACGGCGACGCGCCGAAACGATGGCGCGGCCCGCACGGGTCCGCATCCGGAGGCGGAAGCCGTGCACGCGCGCCCGACGACGGTTGTTCGGCTGGAACGTCCGCTTGCCCTTGGCCACGGTCAACACTCCTCGAGTTGGTGGGCACCATGCGGTACCCGAAGTCTGTTCGGTGAATCGGATGTCTGCGCAGCGACCGCGGTCTACACGCAGATGGCCTTGGCGATCGACGTGCAGCACACAGCCGCCACCGCGCCAAGGGGTGACTGTACGAGGGTACTGATACCGCTACGCAGGGTCAAACTCGGCCCCCAGGCACGTGCGCCAGGCACGAGCTCCAGGTTACCGGACCCGGCCTCGGCACCCCGGACCGGCCCGACCTGGGACGACACGCCCGGGATGTAGTGACGCAGCGGGCGGATTTTCGTGAGTTCGTCCACACCTCTAGCCTTGTGCGACGGGGCCAGCTAACCTCTGTAGCCGGGGGATTGCTGAAGAACCGCAGGTCCAGCCCCCATTCACTGCCACACGCTGGCAGAATTCCTCTATCCCCAGGTTTGTCCACATCTGTGGATAATTGTGTGGACAGACGGCCGGAGTGGCATATTCGTAGGGCCGACGGTGCCCGCGCCGCAGTCGCCGACTCTGGGACCGCACGGCGTTCGAACCGGCTTCGGTTGTACGCAGGATCACTGAATTCCACCTGATCAACGGTGGTTTCCGAGCGTGCTCGCCAGGTCGTGGGCCCCAACAAACCGGTCCGGGGAGGACGCTGCATGGACGACGAGCAGAACGTGCTGGCCACCGTATGGCCGGAGGTGGTCGCCGAGCTCACCACCGGCTCGGCCGACGGTGCGATCCCGGCGGTGAGCCGCGCGCAGCAGGCGTGGCTGAAGCTGGTCAAACCGCTCACCGTCGCGCAGGGTTTCGCGTTGCTGTCGGTGCCGTCCTCGCTGGCCCAGGAGGCGATCGAGCGCGATCTGCGCGAACCCATCCTCCGCTCGCTGGGCCGCAGGCTCGGTCCGCAGGTGGAAGGACTCGGTGTTCGCATCGCCGCGCCGAGCCCGGCCGCGGGGGAGCGGGCAGGCAGTTCGCCCCGGCACGCCAGGATGACGAGCAGGCCCGAGCGCCCGCGCGAACAGGTGCGCCCGCCCGCCGGCTATCCCGGCCCCGATTTCAGCGTCCCCGATTACGCCGCCCGCGGTGACTACGGCAGGCCGCGCTACGGCGCGGGCGATTATCCCGCGCAGAACGGTGACTACGGCAACGACTATCCCGCCGCGGCCGAGTACCCGGCCGGCGGTGACTACGGCAACAGCTACGGCGGCCGCGAGTACCCGGCCCAGGGCGGCGAGTACGGCGAACGCGCCGAGTACCCCGGGCACCGCGACTCCGGACACCGCGACTCCGGGCCGCGTGATTCCGGGCACCGCGAATATCCGGCCGACTCGGACTATGCCCAGGCTCCCGAGTACTCCCAGCAGCCGGAGTACCAGCAGCCCCCCGAATATGCCCAGCCACCGGAATACCAGGGCGAACACACCCAGTTCCCCGGCTCCGATTTCGAGCCGACCGCCGCGTACCCGGTCGCCGATTACGCAGGCGGTGAGTTCGGCGGCCGCGGGGAGTTCCGCGGTGGACGCCCCGAGCAACGCCCGGCCGAGCCCGCACCGCCCGCGCGCCGCGAACAGGGCGGTGCCCCGCGCCGCGAGCACATCCCGCCCGGGCAGGAATCGCTGTTCACCCCCGATCCGCCGCAGCGCGCGCCGAGCCGGGGCCGTGGCCCGCAGGCCGAGGAACCGCTGGCCGCGCGCGTCGAGGAACCGGCCGCCGAGGCGCCGGACAAGCCGTTCCCCGGCCAGCCCGGCGCCGACTCCACCGACGACGAGCCGGTGGTCGATGCCCGCAACAACTGGCCGACCTACTTCAGCAAGTCGCCCGAGGCGCCGCCGCAGAGTTCGTCCTCGGCCAGCCTGAACGCCAAGTACACCTTCGAGACGTTCGTGATCGGCGCGTCCAACCGGTTCGCGCACGCCGCCGCGGTCGCCATCGCGGAGGCACCGGCGCGGGCCTACAACCCGCTGTTCGTCTGGGGCGCCTCGGGTCTGGGCAAGACCCACCTGCTGCACGCGGCGGGGCACTACGCGCAGCGGCTGTTTCCCGGGATGCGGGTGAAGTACGTCTCCACCGAGGAGTTCACCAACGACTTCATCAACAGCCTGCGCGACGACCGCAAGGTCGCGTTCAAGCGCCGCTACCGCGAGACCGACATCCTGCTGGTCGACGACATCCAGTTCATCGAGGGCAAGGAAGGCATCCAGGAGGAGTTTTTCCACACCTTCAACACCCTGCACAACGCCAACAAGCAGATCGTGGTGTCCTCGGATCGCCCGCCCAAGCAGCTGGCGACGCTGGAGGAACGGCTGCGGACCCGCTTCGAGTGGGGCCTGATCACCGATGTGCAGCCGCCCGAGCTGGAGACCCGGATCGCGATTCTGCGCAAGAAGGCGCGGATGGACCGGCTCGACGTGCCACACGATGTGCTCGAGCTGATCGCCAGCCGGGTGGAGCGCAACATCCGCGAGCTCGAGGGCGCGCTGATCCGGGTGACGGCCTTCGCCTCGCTCAACGGTCAGCCGCTGGATCTCTCGCTGGCCGAGGTGGTGCTGCGCGATCTCATGCCCGACACCGCCGCGCTGGAGATCAACGCGGCCACGATCATGGCCGTCACCGCGGAGTACTTCAATACGACGCTCGAGGAGCTGACCGGGCCCGGCAAGGCGCGTCCGCTGGCCCAGGCGCGGCAGATCGCGATGTATCTGTGCCGTGAGCTCACCGATCTGTCGCTGCCCAAGATCGGGCAGGCGTTCGGCCGTGACCACACCACGGTGATGTACGCGGAGAAGAAGGTGCGCAAGGAGATGACCGAGCGCCGTCGCGTCTACGACCAGGTGCAAGAACTCACAGCCCGGATCAAGCAACGTTCGCGCTGATTTCATCCCCAACCCCGAACACCGCCCTGACCTGGGGCGGTGTTCTTTTTTGCCCTGTGGATTCCTCGAGGAATCCCTGTGGAATCCTCGAGGAATCCACCGGTTGTGCACCGGTTCGCGCACAGGGGCTGGGGACCGAGTGGGGAGTATTCGCTCACAGGGAGTTGTCCACATCGTCCACAGGTTGCTCCGCTCACAGGCAGATGGGCATGTTGACCTGCGCCGCTGCCGAATCCGCCCTGTGGATTCCTCGAGGAATTCGTGTGGACTCCTCGAGGAATCCACCGGGTTGCCACCAGGGTGGCACCGCGTGTGAACAACCGGGTGAATCCGGTGGAACAACTCGAGGACAACTCGAGGATGGATCTGGGACAACTTCGTCCGTCCACAGACGCCTCCGATTCATCCTCGAGTCACTCCACGGTCATCCCCATGCCGACTCGGTCTCTGACCTGCGGATTCGAGGGAAGTCCACAGATTCCACAGTGCCTACTACTACTTCAGTTCTCCTTCTAAGAGAGATCTCTTGAAAACAGGGTGTGTGGAAAGTCGGATCGGCAGGCTCGGCTCGGTCGGTCGTTCACTCACAGGCAGCAAGGAGGAGCGGGGACGGTTCGGCAAGGCGGGGATCGGCCGGGAGGGTCGATGCGGACTTCACGCGTTGTCCGGGTACCGTTTGGTTGTCGGCTGGTTGTGCGAGACTCAGTGCGCGGCCGACACAGCACCTCAACTCCGCTGAACACACCCGCACACGGATTCGAAACTCGGAGAGGACAAATCGGGCGATGGAGCTTGCGAGCATGAAGTTTCGGGTCGCTCGAGAGGATTTCGCCGAGTCGGTGGCCTGGGTGGCGCGCAGCCTCCCGTCCCGCCCGCCCGTGCCGGTTCTCGGTGGTGTCCTGCTGGTCGCCGACGAGAACGGGCTGACCGTCTCCGGGTTCGACTACGAGGTCTCCGCGCAGATGCGCGTCGCGGCCGAGGTCGCCGGTCCCGGCCAGGTGCTGGTCTCGGGCAGGCTGCTCGCCGACATCACCAAGGCGCTGTCGAACAAGCCGGTCGATGTCTCCGTCGACGGCACCCGCGTGCTCATCGCCTGTGGCAGCGCCAAGTTCTCCCTGCCCACCATGCCGGTCGAGGACTATCCCCAGCTGCCCGAGGTACCGCAGCAGACCGGTGAACTCAGCGTCGACGTGTTCGCCGAGGCGGTCGGCCAGGTCGCCGTGGCCGCGGGCCGTGACGACACGCTGCCCATGCTCACCGGCATCCGGGTCGAGATCGAGGGCAACGACGTGGTGCTCGCCGCCACCGACCGCTTCCGGCTCGCCGTGCGGCACCTGCAGTGGTCGCCGAACCGTTCCGATCTCGAGACCGCGGTGCTCATCCCCGCGCGCACCCTCTCCGAGGCCGCCAAGACCCTCGGGTCGGCCGAGGCGCCCGTGCAGCTGTCGCTGGGCAGCGGTGGCGGCGCCGACGGCTTGCTCGGCATCGTCAACGCGGGCCGCCGGACCACCACCCGGCTGCTCGACGCGGAATTCCCCAAGTTCCGCCAGCTGCTCCCCAAGGAGCACACCTCCATCGCCACCCTGCCCGTCGCCGCGCTGTCGGAGGCGATCAAGCGTGTCGCCCTGGTGGCCGAGCGCGGTGCCCAGGTGCGCCTGGAGTTCTCCACAGACGGTGTCCTGCTGTCGGCGGGTGGGGACGACGCGGGACGCGCCGAGGAATGGCTCGAGGCCGATTTCCGTGGCGAGCCGCTGACCATCGCGTTCAATCCCGGGTACCTGACCGAGGGGCTCTCGGCACTGCACACCGATCGGGTCACCTTCGGCTTCACCACGCCCAGCCGTCCTGCGGTGCTGCTGCCGGCCTCCGACGAGGAGCCCAAGGTGCTGGAGTCCGGTGCGTTCGCGGCGCTGGAGAGCCAGTACATCTACCTGTTGATGCCGGTCCGGCTGCCCGGCTGAGCCGGGCTCGCGCGTAACCGGGCATGTTCATCCGTGCGCTGTCGGTCCGTGATTTCCGCTCGTGGGAACACGCCGAGCTCGAGTTGTCCCCAGGGCGCACGGTGCTGCTGGGGGCGAATGGGAACGGCAAGACCAACCTGCTCGAGGCGGTCGGCTACCTCGCCACGCTCGGCTCCCATCGGGTCTCCGCCGACGCGCCACTGATCCGGATGGGCGCCACCCAGGCCAGGATCGGGGCGACCGTGGTCAACACGGGCCGGGAACTGCGCGTCGACGTGGAGCTCAAGGCCGGTGCCGCCAATCGGGCCCAGATCAATCGCTCGCCGGTCCGCCGGTCCCGCGAGATCCTCGGCATCCTGCAGACCGTGCTGTTCGCCCCGGAGGACCTTGCGCTGGTCCGTGGCGATCCGGGGGAGCGGCGCCGGTTCCTCGACGAGTTGTGCACAGCCCGCCTGCCCCGGCTGGCCGGCGTACGCGCCGACTACGACAAGGTGCTGCGGCAACGCTCGGCACTGCTGAAAACCGCTGGGCGCCAGTCCCGTTCCCGGTCCGATCTGGGCACGCTGGATGTGTGGGACGGGCACCTGGCCGAGCACGCGTCGGTCCTGCTGGCGCAGCGTCTGCGGCTGGTACACGACCTGTATCCCCATCTGGCACAGTCCTATCGGTCGATCGCCCCCGAATCACGCCCGGCCGCAATCGCTTACCGCTCGGGCTATCTGCCGCCGGAGCTGCTCGACCCGGCCAGGGCGCCCGAGGACGGCGACGCGGCCCTGCTGCACGAGATCGTGCTGCGGGAACTCGCGGCCGCGCGGTCCCGCGAACTCGACCGCGGGGTGTGCCTGGTCGGCCCGCACCGCGACGATCTGGAACTGCTGCTCGGCAGCGCACCGGCCAAGGGGTTCGCCAGCCACGGCGAGTCCTGGTCGTTCGCGCTGGCGCTGCGCCTGGCCTCGTTCGAGCTGTTGCGCAGCGCGGGCACCGAACCGGTGCTGCTGCTCGACGACGTGTTCGCCGAACTGGATCGGCGCAGGCGCACCGCGCTGGCCGAGGTGGCCGCGGGCGCCGAGCAGGTGTTGATCACCGCCGCGGTGGCCGAGGACGTGCCCGCCGAACTCGCCGCCGAGCCATTGCGGGTGCAGACCACGGGCGAGGCCGACCGGCGCACGTCGCGGATCGTCAACGATGCGGTCGAACACGGCGAGGGCCTGCTCGAAGCCGGTACCGCCGCAGAAGAGCGCGGTCCGGCATGAGCGCAGCCGGCGCGGGGGACATCCGCACGGTCAGCGGATGAGGCGTGTGCGTTTCGCCTGCTCGACGAGGTATTCGACAGCGGCGCGTGTCCCGCTGTTGATGTCGTCGGTGGCCCGGTCCAGGTCGGAGGCGGCCAGCTCGTCGGTCGGACCGGCACCGGTGATGTCGGCCGGCTGATTCTCGATCCACGCCCGCTTCGCGATGAGCGGTTCCAGGGTCCGGATCCCGCCGCGGTAGTCGAGCAGCGCGCGAACCCGCAGGGCCAGGGTCTCCAGGCGTTCGGCGAGGTGTTCCTCGTTCTTCTCGACGATCGGCGCGATATCGGTGTCGGCGGTGAGGTCGATCCGGGTCGGGAGCGCCATGGCGTCGCGGAGCCTGCTGATCTCGCCACCGCTGTAGGCGATCTGGGCGATGTGCAGATCGAGGTCGATCCGGCCGTGGTGGTCGTCGAGCAGTTCGCTGGTCCACGCGGGCGAATCGGCGATGTCGGCGGCGACGAGGACGGCCGCCAGGGCGAGCCTGCCCTCCTCGCGGGTGGCCGCCGCCTTGAGCGGGATCAGCTCGGCGACGGTCGCGTCGGTGCGGTGTCGCCGATCGTGATCTTCCTGCGCGGCGACGAGCCGGGCCCGGTACTCGCGCGTGGCGGTACGGGAGCCCCACAGCGCGGCGAGTGCCGCGGTGGCGAGCACGGCGGACCCGGCCGCCACCGGGACGAGCGGCAGGACTGCCGCCATGTTCATCGCGGCGGCACCGCTGCCCGCCGCCGCGCCGCCGAACGTCCACGACGCGACCGCGGCACGATCGTGGGTGACGGCGGCCTTCGGCTTGTCCGGCGCCTGGATCGACGGTGTCGGTTCCCGGCCGTTCCAGTGGTCGATGCCGATCATCGCGAGCCGCTTGGCGTTGGGCGATTTCAGCAGCCCCTGCCGGAAGAGCCAGTCGAACGTGTTCGGCAGCCGAACGGTCTCGAGAACGATCCTCGTCGTCGGCGGTCTGCCACTGCCCATAGTGGAAGTTTACGGGGCGAATGATCCGTGGCGGATGATCCGAAGATATGCACAGATGGCGATAGTTATCAACAGACCCTGTGGAAAACCGGCAACATGCTGGACATATGCCAGCTCGGTGTGCGGCGGAGCTGTCGGCGGCTGGGCGTAGACTCGATCCGCACTCGGCCAGCATCGACACCGGAAGGCGGAAACCTGTGCAGGAAGAGCCCGCACCGGAACTGCGTGGGATCGATCTGGCCCGCCGTGCCCTGGAAGAGGCGCGCGCCGCGGCCAAGGCCAACGGAAAGTCGGTCGGCCAGGGGCGGGCCTCGCCGGTCCGCAAGCTGCGCGCCGGTGGCAGGCGCCGCACCGGCTGGTCCGGTGCCGGTCCCGACGCGCGCGATCCCCAGCTGCTGTCCGCCCTCACCGGCTCGATCGCGAAGAGTCGTGGCTGGTCGGGCAAGGTGGCCGAGGGCATGGTGTTCGGCCGGTGGACCAGTGTCGTCGGCGAGGACATCGCCTCGCACGCCACGCCGGTGACGCTCGAGGGCGGTGTACTCAAGATCGCCGCCGAGTCCACCGCGTGGGCCACCCAGCTGCGCATGCTGCAGAGCCAGATCCTGGCCAAGATCAATGCCGCGGTCGGGCAGGGCGTGGTCACCTCGCTGCGGATCACCGGTCCCGCCGCACCCAGCTGGCGCAAGGGCGAGCGCCACATCAAGGGCCGCGGACCGCGCGACACCTACGGGTAGCCGAACGGTGACCAGCCCGAGATCCCTTGCGACGGCACGGCTCTGAGCCCCCGAAGTTGTGGACATGTGGATAGCGCCTGTGGATAACTTCGGCCATGGCCTGCCTCCGCGTGGCGGCGTTTCACGTGGAACCGCGAAACGCAACTCTCACGCCAGCTCTGCCGGACGGAAACCCGAGCGAGGCGGACGCGAGTCGGCGTGAGGCGATTTCTTGCATTCACGGCGACGTTAGGGGTGTCGTAGGTGCACTGTAAGTTGGGCTTACCAGTAGGATGGTGACGTAACCAGCGGCGAACCCTCGGCGCGTGCTGTGCAGTCCGTGTTCGTGCTGCCCGATCGCTGCGCCAGGGATCAGCAAGTAAGGAGAGCTACCGAGAAGTGGCTGCCAACGACTCCAACGCATCGGGCAACAATTCGGGCTACGGTGCCTCCTCCATCACGGTCCTCGAGGGCCTGGAAGCGGTGCGCAAGCGCCCCGGCATGTACATCGGTTCCACCGGTGAACGCGGTCTGCACCACCTCATCTGGGAGGTTGTGGACAACTCGGTCGACGAGGCGATGGCCGGCTACGCCACCAAGGTCGAGGTGACCCTGCTCGCCGACGGCGGCGTCGAGGTCATCGACGACGGTCGAGGCATCCCGGTCGGGATGCACGCCCAGGGCGTGCCGACGGTCGAGGTCGTCATGACCCAGCTGCACGCGGGCGGCAAGTTCGACTCCGATTCCTACGCGGTCTCGGGTGGTCTGCACGGCGTCGGTATCTCGGTGGTGAACGCGCTGTCCACCAAGGTCGAGGTGGAGATCGACGTCGACGGCTACCACTGGAGCCAGACCTACAAGGACGCCAAGCCCGGCAAGCTGGCGCAGGGCGAGCCGACCAAGGCCACCGGCACCACGGTGCGATTCTGGGCCGATCCGGACATCTTCGAGACCACCAACTACAACTTCGAGACGGTCTCGCGCCGTCTGCAGGAGATGGCCTTCCTCAACAAGGGCCTCACCATCAAGCTCACCGACGAGCGGGTCAGCGACACCGACATCACCGACGAGGTGGTCAGCGAGACCGCCGAGGCGCCCAAGGATGCCGAGGAAGTCGCCGCCGAGGCGGTTGTGCACAAGGTCAAGACCCGCACCTACCACTACCCGGGCGGCCTGGTGGACTTCGTCCGCCACATCAACCGCACCAAGTCGGCCATCCACAACTCGGTCGTCGGCTTCACCGGCAAGGGCACCGGCCACGAGCTCGAGGTCGCGATGCAGTGGAACTCGGGCTACTCCGAGTCGGTGCACACCTTCGCCAACACGATCAACACCCATGAGGGCGGCACCCACGAAGAGGGCTTCCGCGCGGCGCTGACCACGGTGGTCAACAAGTACGCCAAGGAGAAGAAGCTCCTCAAGGAGAAGGACGGCAACCTCACCGGTGACGACATCCGCGAGGGCCTGGCCGCCATCGTGAGCGTCAAGGTCGGCGAGCCGCAGTTCGAGGGCCAGACCAAGACCAAGCTCGGCAACACCGAGGTCAAGTCGTTCGTGCAGCGCGCCTGCAACGAGCACCTGCAGCACTGGTTCGAGGCCAACCCGGCCGACGCGAAGACCATCGTGCAGAAGGCGGTGTCCTCGGCGCAGGCCCGGATGGCCGCCCGCAAGGCGCGCGAGCTGGTGCGTCGCAAGTCGGCGACCGACCTGGGCGGACTGCCCGGCAAGCTGGCCGACTGCCGCTCCAAGGATCCGGGCAAGTGCGAGATCTACATCGTCGAGGGTGACTCCGCCGGCGGCTCGGCCAAGTCCGGCCGCGACTCGATGTACCAGGCGATCCTGCCGCTGCGCGGCAAGATCATCAACGTCGAGAAGGCCCGCATCGACCGCGTCCTCAAGAACAACGAGGTCCAGTCGATCATCACCGCGTTCGGCACCGGCATCCACGACGAGTTCGACATCGCCAAGCTGCGCTACAACAAGATCATCCTGATGGCCGACGCCGACGTCGACGGCCAGCACATCGCGACGCTGCTGCTCACGCTGCTGTTCCGCTTCATGCGCCCGCTGGTCGAGCACGGTCACGTGTTCCTCGCCCAGCCGCCGCTGTACAAGCTCAAGTGGATGCGGACCGAGCCGGAGTTCGCCTACTCCGACCGGGAGCGCGACGCGCTGCTCGAGGCCGGTCTGGCCGCGGGCAAGAAGATCAACAAGGACGACGGCGTCCAGCGCTACAAGGGTCTGGGCGAGATGAACGCCAAGGAACTGTGGGAGACCACCATGGACCCCGCGGTGCGGGTGCTTCGTCAGGTGACGCTCGACGACGCGGCCGCGGCCGACGAGCTGTTCTCCGTGCTGATGGGCGAGGACGTGGAGGCACGTCGCAGCTTCATCACCCGCAATGCCAAGGACGTCCGCTTCCTCGACGTGTAGCCGGAGCTGCGCCGCCGCGCGCGCCCGTCCCCACGCCAGGTCCTCGAAGGAGAATTGATGACTGAGACCACGCTGCCGCCCAACGGTGGTGCGGGCGACCGGATCGAACCGGTCGACATCCAGAACGAGATGCAGAGCAGCTACATCGATTACGCGATGAGCGTGATCGTCGGCCGCGCGCTGCCCGATGTGCGCGACGGCCTCAAGCCGGTGCACCGCCGCGTGCTCTACGCGATGTACGACAACGGCTACCGTCCCGACCGCGGCTACGTGAAGTCCGCGCGCCCGGTCGCCGAGACCATGGGCAACTACCACCCGCACGGCGACTCGTCGATCTACGACACGCTCGTGCGCATGGCCCAGCCCTGGTCGCTGCGCTATCCGCTGGTCGACGGCCAGGGCAACTTCGGTTCCCGCGGCAACGACGGCGCGGCCGCCATGCGCTACACCGAGTGCCGCCTGACGCCGCTGGCGATGGAGATGCTGCGCGACATCGACAGCGAGACCGTCGATTTCGTGCCCAACTACGACGGTCGCTCGCAGGAGCCGACCGTGCTGCCCGCCCGCGTGCCCGCCCTGTTGATGAACGGCAGCAACGGCATCGCGGTCGGCATGGCGACCAACATCCCGCCGCACAACCTCAACGAGCTGGCCGAGGCCATCTACTGGGCGCTGGAGAACTACGACGCCGACGAGGAGACCACCCTCGCCGCGTGCATGGAGCGGGTCAAGGGCCCGGACTTCCCGACCCACGGCCTGATCGTCGGCGGCCAGGGCATCCACGACGCCTACACCACCGGTCGCGGCTCGATCCGCATGCGCGGTGTGGTCGAGATCGAGGAGGGCAGCCGCGGGCAGACGCAGATCGTCATCACCGAACTGCCGTACCAGGTCAACACCGACAACTTCATCAACTCGATCGCCGAGCAGGTCAAGGACGGCAAGATCGCGGGTATCTCCGATATCCACGACGAGTCCTCCGACCGCGTCGGCATGCGCATCGTGGTGACGGTCAAGCGCGACGCGGTCGCCAAGGTCGTGCTGAACAACCTGTACAAGCACACCCAGCTGCAGACCAGCTTCGGCGCGAACATGCTCTCGATCGTCGACGGCGTGCCGCGCACCCTGCGCCTTGACCAGATGATCCGCTACTACACCGATCATCAGCTCGACGTGATCGTGCGGCGCACCCGCTACCTGCTGCGCAAGGCCGAGGAGCGGGCCCACATCCTGCGCGGCCTGGTCAAGGCGCTGGACCTGCTCGACGAGGTCATCGCGCTGATCCGGCGCTCGGCCAACACCGACACCGCGCGTACCGGCCTGATGCAGCTGCTCGACATCGACGAGATCCAGTCGACCGCGATCCTGGACATGCAGCTGCGTCGCCTCTCGGCGCTGGAGCGGCAGAAGATCGTCGACGATCTGGCCAAGATCGAGCTCGAGATCGCCGATTACAAGGACATCCTGGAGAAGCCGGAACGCCAGCGCGCGATCGTGCGCGACGAGCTGGCCGAGATCGTCGAGAAGTACGGCGACGACCGGCGGACCAGGATCATCGCCAACGACGGTGACGTCGCCGACGAGGATCTGATCGCCCGCGAGGACGTGGTCGTCACGATCACCGAGACCGGCTACGCCAAGCGCACCAAGACCGACCTGTACCGCTCGCAGAAGCGCGGCGGCAAGGGCGTGATGGGCGCCGGGCTCAAGCAGGACGACATCGTCAAGCACTTCTTCGTCTCCTCCACCCACGACTGGCTGCTGTTCTTCACCAACAAGGGCCGGGTCTACCGGGCCAAGGCCTACGAGCTGCCCGAGGCCAACCGGACCGCGCGTGGTCAGCACGTGGCGAACCTGCTGGCCTTCCAGCCGGACGAGAAGATCGCCCAGATCATCCAGCTCAAGACCTACGAGGACGCGCCGTACCTGGTGCTCGCGACACGCGCGGGCCTGGTGAAGAAATCCAAGCTCACCGATTTCGACTCCAACCGCTCCGGCGGCATCGTCGCGGTGAACCTGCGCGATGACGACGAGCTGGTCGGCGCGGTGCTGTGCTCCTCCGACGACGACCTGCTGCTGGTCTCGGCGCACGGGCAGTCGATCCGGTTCTCCGCGACCGACGAGGCGCTGCGCCCGATGGGCCGGGCCACCTCCGGTGTGCAGGGCATGCGCTTCAACACCGACGACGAACTGCTCTCGCTCAACGTGGTGCGCAGCGACACGTATCTGCTGGTCGCGACCGCGGGCGGCTACGCCAAGCGCACCGCGATCGAGGAGTACACCGCGCAGGGTCGTGGCGGAAAAGGCGTATTGACAATTCAGTACGACCCGAAGCGTGGCAGCCTGGTGGGTGCGCTCATCGTCGACGACGAGGACGAGTTGTACGCGATCACCTCGAGTGGTGGCGTCATCCGTACCGCGGCCAAGCAAGTTCGTAAAGCCGGGCGCCAGACCAAGGGCGTGCGATTGATGAACCTCGCGGATGGCGATACCTTGCTAGCGATCGCGCGCAACGCCGACGAGCCCGATCCCGATCAGCTCACCGGCGACGCGGCTTCGGAGCAATAACCCAACCAGCGGCGGCAACGAACGGATCTGAGGATTCCATTGACCACACCGAATCAGTCGAACGACGATCGGAACCAGACCAACGGCGTCACCGAACGGGTCGCCTCGTCTCCGATCCAGCCGCGGCCGATCCCTCGCCAGGGCGGTCCGGCCGAAGGTGCGGCGGCGCCGGAATCCGGTGCCGCCGGGGGCGAATCGTTCGACCAGGCGACGGTGCGGATGGGTACCGAACCCACCCCGCCCCCCGCGCCCGGGCCCGGTCAGGGACAGGGTCCTGGCCCCGGTCAGGGTCCGGCGGGCGGCAAGGGCAAGTCGCCGTATCAGGACGGGTGGGCGCAGCTGCCGCAGCGTGAGCCGCAGTCGAACCTGTACCGGCCCGGTGAGTCGCCGAGCCAGGGGCGCCCGTCGTCGGGTTCCGCCGGCGGGCTCAAGGGCAGCGGCGCGTCCAATGCCCGCACCACCGCCGACCTCGCGGCCAAGGCGGCCCGCAAGGAAGCGGCGATGGTGAAGTCCGTCGGTATCGACGGGCCGACCCGCAGCATCGCCCGGCCGGAACTGGTCAAGGACATGCCGGATCTGTCCGATGTGCGCCATCCGGGATCCGACATGCCGATGGCGCAGACCGGTGTCCCGCTCGCGCCGCAGCCACCGCAGCAGGGTGCGCCGAGCCAGCGGGCCGTCGCCCCGACCGGGGTCTCGCCCGCCGCACCGGTGGCCATCGCGGCCGCCGCGTCGGGCGAGCCGCTGCGCGCGACGGTGCAGATCCGCCGGATCGATCCGTGGTCGACGCTGAAGATCACCCTGGTGATCAGCATCGCGCTGTTCTTCGTGTGGATGGTGGCGGTCGGCCTGCTCTACATCGTGCTCGCGGGCATGGGTGTGTGGGACAACCTGGACAACTCGCTCGGCGAGATGCTGAACCAGGAGGGCAGTTCGTCGAGCCTGATCGACGCGGGCACGGTCTTCGGCTACGCCGGTGTCATCGGTCTGATCAACGTGGTGCTGTTCACCGCGCTGGCGACCGTGGGCGTGTTCATCTACAACCAGTGCTGCGATCTGGTCGGTGGCATCCAGGTGACCCTGGCCGATCCGGACTAGAAACCCGCTGTTCCACCGACGGCCGGTCAGTCCCCGAAAATGGGCCTGACCGGCCGTTTTGGTTATCAGGATGCGAGTAGGGTAACCTCGTTCCTCGTTGCGGTTCTCTGCTTCTGCAGGGGGTCGGAACAACTTACGGGCCTATAGCTCAGGCGGTTAGAGCGCTTCGCTGATAACGAAGAGGTCGGAGGTTCAAGTCCTCCTAGGCCCACTCCCGAACATCACAAGTAGGGTGGGAATCATGAAGATTGTCCTCACGGTCGGTGTTGTGATCGCGGTTCTCATCGGTATCAACAAATTCCGCAAGCGCGATGACGCCGACCTCTGGCGTGAGGTCACCACCCGCTGATTCGGTAGCCGGTTCGCCGGTAAGGGGCCTTAGCTCAGTTGGCAGAGCGCCGCCTTTGCAAGGCGGATGTCAGGAGTTCGAATCTCCTAGGCTCCACAAACACCTCTCCAACCCGCACCACCGCTGTCCAGCGGGGTCGCGGGTTTTGTCGTATCCGGCTGCCGTGCCGGGGTAGTACCCGGCCGGTCAGGAATCGAGAAGCACCGGTCACCGCTCGGCCCCTAGCGTTGAATTCGTCCACACGAACCGCCGTGACCTGGGAGGCAGCGAGAAGATGGCAGACAGCAAGAGTGGGTTCAGCGCGTTGTCGCTGTGGTTCCAGCGCAAGATGAACGAGCGCACGGTCACCAAGCTGCGGCGTAAGGGCACCGGCAAGATGATGGGGATGGACATGCTCATCCTGCACACCGTCGGTCGGCGCAGCGGTCAGCAGCGGCAGTCGCCGCTGTCCTGGTTCACCGACGGCGACGCGGCCCGGCTGATCGTGGCCTCGGGCGGCGGCAGCCGCAATCCGGACTGGTACGCCAATCTGCTGGCCCACCCCGACCAGGCCGCGATCGAACTGCCGGGCAGCCCGGCCGTGGCGGTGTCCGCGCACAAGCTCGCCGGTGCCGATCGGGACCGGGCGTGGGCGCGGATCGTCGCCGCGCAGCCTCGGTACGAGAAGTATCAGCGCAAAGCCACCCGCGAGTACCCGGTGATCCGGTTGACCGAGAAGTGAGCGCGCGCCCGGTCACCTAGGCTCCACAGGTGTGAACGCCTCGGTTTTCGATTTTCTGCTCACCACCGAACCCGATGACGCGCCCGCGGGAGATCTCGCGACCGGCTGGGCGCGCCACCGTGCCCGCAGCGCCGGGTTCGCGAACTCGGTGGACCGTGCCGCGATCGCCGGGTTCGACAGCGCGGAAACGGGTTCGGCGTTCCTGGGCGGCTATCAGGAGGCCCTGCACGCCCTGATCCCCGCGCTCGCGCCCGACGACCTGGCCGCGATGTGCGCGACCGAATCGGGGGGCGCGCGGCCGTCCTCGATGACGACCACCGTCGCCGGCGACGGCACCGTCACCGGGACCAAGTCCTTCGCCACCCTCGGCCCGGCCGCCACCTGTTTCGTGGTGATCGCCAAGGAGGGCGTGCGCGCGGACGGCAGGTCGAGCCTGCGCACGGTCCTCGTCCGCGCGAGCGCCCCCGGCATCACGGTGACGCCGCTGCCCGAGCTGCCGTTCGTCCCCGAGGTCCCGCACGCCACCGTCGAGTTCGCGGCCGCTCCCGGCGAGGTGCTGCCCGGCGACGGCTACGCGGACCATCTCAAGCCGTTCCGGACCGTCGAGGACCTGCACGTGGTCGCCGCTGTGCTCGGTCGGCTGGTGCGGGTGGGCAGGCAGGCGCGGTGGCCCGTAGAGCCCGTAGCGCAGCTGCTGGCGGTGCTTGCGGCCGTGCGTGGCGTGAGCGCCGAGGATCCGAGCTCGGCGGGCGCCCACATCGCGCTGGGCGGTGTCTTCGACATGCTCACGCGGGTGCGCGCGGAGCTGGCGCCGTGGTGGGACCGGGTCGACCCGGTGGTGCGCAGCCGGTGGGAGCGCGACGCGCCGGTGCTCGGGGTGGCGGGCAAGGCGCGGGCCGCCCGCTTGACCACCGCGTGGCGGGCCGTTGACGGCGCGGAGTGATCAGCCGCCCCTGGTGAACGTGCCGAGGCCGTCCTCGTCGAAGTAGTCGAGGGTGAGCGTGTCGCCGGTGAAGGTCGCCGAGGAGACGCTGCCCGGTGGGGCGTTCTCGCCGCGGAGTTCGAAGGCGAAGGTGTCGCCGTCCCAGTGGCGCAGCGGATAGCGCCGTTGGGCGGGGCCGATGGTGAGGACGAGGCCGGTGTCGTCGGTCGTGATCATCGCCGGGCCCCAGTAGTCGCTGTCGAAGGTGCCGGTATAGGCCGCCAGCTCTTTGGCCGGAGCGGGATCGGCGGGTGCCGTCTCGCCGGACAGGTCGCCTTCCGGCTCGTCCATCGAGGCGAAGGCATCGCGGTAGAGGGTGCGCCAGTCCTCGCGGATCTCGCCGAACTGCACCAGATCGGCGAACTCGGCGGTCAGCGTCTCCGGCACGCCGATCGGGGCCGCGTTGGTGAGGGCGACGATCGCCACGTCCGCCGACGGGAGCACCAGGAAACTGGTCGCCGCGCCGAGGGCGAAGGCGCCGGAATGGCTGTAGGTGGTGCGGCCCGCCGCCGAGGTCGACACGTTGAAGCCGTACCCGTAGTTGCCCGCTCGCGCGTCGGCGGCCGCGGCGGGGGTCGAGATCACCTGCGGGGTGATCGCGGGCAGCAGCGCTTCCGGTGGGGCGATCGTGGTCGACCCGTTCGTTCCGGTGCCGAGCAGCATCGTCAGCCAGCGGGTCATGTCGTTCACCGAGGAACTCACCCCGCCCGCGGGGGACTGGGCGTCGGGATCGCGCACGTAGCGGGCGACCCAGTCGCCGTCGATGTCGACGTGGCCGACGGCGCGGTTCGGGCGCGCCTCGTAGTCGGTGAAGCGCGAGCTGGTCGAGTCCATGCCCAGCGGTTCGTAGAGGGCATCGGCGGACAGCTGCGCCCAGTCGGTCCCGGCCGCTGCGGCGACCGCCTCCGCGCCCGCGGTGAACCCGAAGTTGGTGTACTGGTAGGTGATCCGGAACGGGTCGAGCGGTTCGAGGCGCAGCCGGTCGAGGACCGTGGCCCGGTCGTAGCCGAGGTCCTCGAGCCGATCGCCCGCGTGATCGGGCAGGCCGCTGCGGTGCGCGAGCAGGTCGGCGACGGTGAGCTGGGCGGTGACGGCCGGATCGCCCAGTGCGAAGGTGGGCAGGTGGGTCGTCACCGGCGTCGTCCAGTCGATCGTCTCGGCGCCGACCTGGTTGGCCACGACGGTGGCCGCCACCGATTTCGACACCGAGGCGAGCTGGAAGACGGTGTCCGGATCGATCGGCTCGCCCGAGCCGACATCGCGGACGCCGAAACCCTTGGCGTACACCGTCTTTCCGCCATGGACCACGGCGACGGCCATGCCGGGGATGCCGGTGCTGTCCATCAGCGATCCCGCCAGCTCGTCGAGCCGGCCGACGGCATCGTTCACCGCATCGGCGGGCAGGGCCACCCCGGCGACCTGGTTCGGTGGGAGTTCCGCGGTCGTTGTGGCGGCCGGCTCGTCGTCGGTGGTTGCGGCGCAGCCGACCGCGATCGTCATCGAAACGACGACCGCGGCGATCACGCCCCGGCCAGGCACCATGGGGCGACGATAGTCGCGGTTGCCGGGGGATCGCCGGTTCGTGGCCCGACTGTGACGGTGCTCGGGGCGGTGCGCGTCGGCGGGTCGGCCCGAGCTGCGACCTTGCCGGAAAATGGGGAGCGGGCCTCGGCGAAGGGGGGGAGTTAGCCGAGGCCCGCGTAGGGTCGGCCCGGGGGGGAGGGGCCGACGTGAACGATCCTACGCGATGTGTGCGGAATTCGTGTACGCGCAACGGAGGAGTTTCCGAGATTTTTCGGCGATGGGGGCGTCGAGCGTGGTCGGAGGCGTTCCCGGCACTCGCCGGGCACCGGGGGAGTGCGCCCTACGGTTGTCTTACGGCACTCGGAATCGCCTGGTGCGCAAGCTTTTCCGGGCAAATGTCGATGAACATGTTCTCGTCGTGACGGTCGCGGTTGCCCCGAAGATCAGGGGCTTGCGTTCGCGGTCACACTCCGAAATCAGTCCGATTCGTCGCGTGTCGCGACGCTCGGCATGTCGAACACATCTGTACATCCGGCCGTTCGACACCCGCGAAATGGGGATGCGACTTGTCGGTGGGTGCCGCAATACTGGGGCCAACAGCGTTCGTTCGAACTACGACATCAGGAGAATCATGCCCGACGCAATCGTCGCCGAGGGGCTGGTCAAACGGTACGGACGGGTGACCGCGCTCGACGGGCTCGATCTGTCGGTTCCCGAAGGCACCGTCACCGCGCTGCTCGGTCCCAACGGCGCGGGCAAGACCACCACCGTCCGCGTGCTCACCACCCTGCTCGTCCCCGACGAGGGACGGGCCACGGTCGCCGGTGTCGATGTGCTCGGCGATCCGCAGACGCTGCGTTCGCGAATCGGCGCGTCCGGTCAGTACTCCGCCGTCGACGAATACCTCACCGGGTTCGAGAACCTCGAAATGGTCGGCAGGCTCTACCATCTCGGCGTCAAGCGCAGCAAGGAACGCGCGCGCGAACTGCTCGAACGGTTCCGGCTCGCCGATGCCGCCGACCGCCCGGTGAAGGGCTACTCCGGCGGCATGCGCAGGCGCCTCGACCTCGCGGGCGCACTGGTGGCCAACCCGCCGGTGCTGTTCCTCGACGAACCGACCACCGGTCTGGACCCGCGCGCCCGGCTCGACCTGTGGGACGTGATCGAGGAACTCGTCGCCGGCGGCACCACCCTGCTGCTCACCACCCAGTACATGGAAGAGGCCGACCGGCTCGCCGACGCCATCGGCGTGATCGACCACGGCAAGGTGATCGCCCGCGGCACCGCCGACGAGCTCAAGACCCTGGTGGGCGGTGACCGGATCGAACTCACCGTCGCCGATGCCGAGGAACTGGCCGACGCGCAGCGGATCCTCAGCGGGCTGGCCGACGGCGAGATCCATGTGGAACCGGGGCTGCGCAAGCTCGTCATCCCGGTGGCCGACGGGTCGCAGGATCTGGTCACCGCGATCGGACGGCTCACCGAACACAAACTGAAGATCAACGACGTCGCGTTGCGCCGACCGTCCCTCGACGATGTCTTCCTCACCCTCACCGGGCACGAGGCCGAAGAACTCGTCAACGGGGAGGCCGAGCTCGCCAAGGAAGGACAGGCTCGATGAGCACCGTCGTCGACACCGTCGACATCCATCGCCCCGGGCTCGGTGAACGGCTGGGGATGGTCGTCACCGACAGCATCACGATCGCCAAACGCAATGTCATCAAGATCAGGCGGGTACCCGACGTCCTGATCTTCTCGACCTTGTCGCCGATCATGTTCGTGCTGCTGTTCGCCTACCTGTTCGGCTCGGTGATCAAGATCGACGGGGTCGAGGGTGGCTACCGCGAATTCCTGATCGTCGGCATCTTCGTGCAGACCGTGGTGTTCGGCGCCTCGTTCACCGGCGCCGGCCTGGCCGAGGACATGCAGAAGGGCATCATCGACCGGTTCCGGTCGCTGCCGATGGCACCCTCGGCGGTGCTGGTCGGGCGCACGGTCAGCGATGTGGTGATCAATGTGGTCAGCCTCGTGGTGATGTCGGTGACCGGGTTGATCGTCGGCTGGCGGATCCGCGGTTCGGTTCTGGACGCGGTGCTCGCCTACGCGCTGATGCTGCTGTTCGCCTACGCGATCTCGTGGATCATGGCGGTGGTCGGCCTGCTGGTTCGCAGTCCCGAGGTGTTCAACAACGCCAGTTTCATGGTGATCTTCCCGCTCACCTTCCTGGCCAACACGTTCGTGCCGATCCAGGACCTGCCGACTCCGCTGCGCGTCTTCGCCGAATGGAACCCGGTCTCGGCGGTCACGCAGGCCACCCGCAACCTGTTCGGCAACACCGATCCGTTGGCGCCGCCGCCTACGGCCTGGTCGCTGCAGAACCCGGCGGCGATGACCCTGATCTGGGTCGTGGTCATCCTGGTGGTGTTCGTGCCGCTGGCGCAGCGTCAGTACAAGAGGACGGTGAGCCGGTAGCGGCTCATCAGCGGGCGCCGGTCTCCGACCGTGAGACCGGCGCCGAGCCGTTGCGCGAGTAACCGAGGCGTGGCGGTTCGGCGGCCGGTTCGGGCAGCTGGGGGCGCTTGCTGCGGGCGAGATAGGCCAGGGCGCCCGCACCGGCGATGGCCAGCGACGCGATGAGCGGATTACGAAGCTTCATTTCACCACTGTGGCACAAACACCCGGCGAGTTGAACATGGCACCATAGCCCGCGTGACCTCACCCAACCAGACCGCTGTGGCGACGCTGCACACCAACCACGGCGACATCAAGATCGCGCTCTTCGGTAACCACGCGCCCAAGACGGTGCGCAACTTCGTCGGCCTCGCCGACGGCAGTGCGCCCTACACCACCGCCAACGCCGGCGGCACGGACGCAGGCCCGTTCTACAACGGCGCCGTCTTCCACCGGGTGATCCCGGGGTTCATGATCCAGGGCGGTGATCCCACCGGGACCGGGCGCGGCGGTCCCGGCTTCGAATTCGGCGACGAGTTCCACCCGGAACTGCGCTTCGACCGCGGCTACCTGCTCGCGATGGCCAATGCCGGACCGGGTACCAACGGCTCGCAGTTCTTCGTCACCGTCGGCGCGCAGCCGCATCTGAATCGCAAGCACACGATCTTCGGTGAAGTGGTCGACCCCGATTCGCGCAAGGTGGTCGACGCGATCGCCTCGGTGCAGACCGATCGCAACGACCGCCCGACCGAGCCGGTCGTGATCTCCTCGATCACCCTGTCCTGATCGGCCGCACAGCGAGAACTCCCCGCCGCGAGACTTCGCGACGGGGAGTTCATTGCTTCACGTGAAACGTCGTTCGGCTCAGCTCTCGGCGACCGAGGCGAATCCGTTGACGACCAGCGCGTCGTACACATCGTGTGGGTTGGTACCCAGATCCCAGCGGCCGAAGATCAGCAGGCGCTCGGTGTCGCCGTGCTGCACGTCGACCTCGAGCATCGCGCTCTTGCGGCCGAGACGGCGGTAGGAGACCATCCTGATCCGGTCGATCCGGTCGAGCGGGTATTCCTTCGGACCGGTGAGCGTGCCGATCACCAGGCGCGGCGCGGGTCCGGGAATCATCGTCAGCCGGGGCCGCTGCCGGACGCCGAGCACCGCCATCGCGAGCACGGCGAACGCGGCGAGGCCGACGAGCAGCCTGCTCGGCCCGTCCTGGGCGAGAATCGCGGCCACGACCAGCACGAATCCGCCGCCGGTCACCGCGACGAGCGCTGAAACGGGCGTTGTCCACGAGGTGGCGCCGTCGGATTCCACAGCGTTCACGCGGCTTCGTCCCCCGTTTGTCCTCGAGTTGTCCACAGCTTCATCCACAGGTGTGTATGAATAACACCGGTGTAATCCGGTGCGGAGCGCGAGGTCAGCGCCATCGCATGGTCATGATCAGGCCGACGACCATCAGACCGAAGCCGATCAGGAAGTTCCAGGCGTTCAGGTCGTTCATCCAGCCGATCTGCTCGGCGGCCAGGTAGTAGACGATCAGCCAGAGCAGACCGGCGAGCATGAAGCCAAGCATGATCGCGACGTACCAGACCGGCGACGGGCCCGCTTTCACCTTCATCGGGGTGCGGTTTGCTGGGCTCGGGGAATAGTCGGCCTTCTTGCGGACCTTGGACTTGGGCATGACGTCCTCGAATTCGGCGTACAGGTACTTCTAGGCTATCCCACCAGGTAATGGATGCGACGACCCACATGCTCGCCACGTACTCTCGACGCATGCGTGTATTGGTCGTCGACAACTACGACAGCTTCGTGTTCAACCTGGTGCAGTACCTCGGCCAGCTTGGTGCCGAGGCCGTGGTCTGGCGCAACGACGACCAGCGACTCGCCGATCTCGACACACTGCTCACCCGCGGCGACGCGGGCGGCACCTTCGACGGTGTGCTGGTCAGCCCCGGCCCCGGCAGCCCCGACCGGGCCGGTGCGAGCATTCCGCTGGTGCACGCGGCGGCGAAGCATCGCACCCCACTGCTCGGGGTGTGCCTCGGCCACCAGGCGATCGGCGAGGCCTTCGGCGGCACCGTGGCCAAGGCGCCGGAACTGCTGCACGGCAAGACCAGCTCGGTGTTCCACATCGGCTCCGGCGTGTTGGCCGGCCTGCCCGATCCCTTCACCGCGACCAGGTACCACTCGCTCACCGTGCTCCCCGAGACCATTCCCGAGGAGCTCGAAGTGGTCGGCCACACCGAGAGCGGCATCGTGATGGCCATGCGCCACCGCAGCCTGCCCATCCACGGCGTGCAGTTCCACCCGGAGTCGGTGCTCACCCAGGGCGGGCACCGGATGCTGGCCAACTGGCTCGAGGTGTGCGGCGAACGGCCGTCGGAGGCTCTGGTGTCGGCGCTCGAGGCGGAGGTCGCCGCGCTGGTGACCTCGTGACCACGCGTCCCCGGGTCCTGCTCTCGGTGGCGGCCAGCCTCGACGGCTACATCGACGACGCCAGTGCGCAGCGCCTGCTGCTGTCCAACAGCGCCGACTTCGACCGGGTCGATCAGGTGCGCGCCGCCTCCGACGCCATCCTGGTCGGCGCGCGGACCCTGCGCACCGACAATCCCCGGCTGCTGGTGAACAGCGCCGAGCGCAGGGCGGCGCGGATCGCCGCGGGCAAGCCGGAGTATCCGGTGAAGGTGACCGTCACCGATTCCGGTGACCTCGATCCCGAGCTGCGTTTCTGGCACACCGGTGGGGACAAACTCGTCTACACCTCCGAGGCGGGCGCGGCCCGGCTGCGTGGCCGCCTCGACAGTTCGGCCGAGGTGGTCGTGCTCGGCTCGCGCCTTGCCCTGCCCGCGCTGCTCGACGATCTCGGGGCGCGCGGCATCGAGCGCCTGATGGTCGAGGGCGGCACCGGGATGCACACGGGGTTCCTCGCGGCGGATCTGGTCGACGAGATCCGGCTCGCGATCGCCCCGATCCTGGTCGGCGACCCGGCCGCCCCGCGCTTCGTCGGACCCGCGCGGTTTCCCGGCGGTGCACAACGTCGGCTGCGGCTGGCGGGTGTGGAACAACTTGGGGATGTCGCTGTGCTGAACTACCTGGTCGACCCGTCGGCCGAGCCCGGCAACTACGTGTGACTGTTACTGAAATCAGGTGTTCTACCTGGGAAAATGTCACTATCCACAGTTTGTCCGGCGAATTGCTGCACACCTGAACATGACCGAATCCACATCCGGCGACAGTTGTGGATAACTCCCGACCACCAGGGGAATTCCGTGAGCGCAGGTAGTACCGACGACACCGACCATCGATTCATGCACAGGGCGATCGAGCTCGCCAGGCAGTGCCCGCCCAGGGCCACGGCCTATTCGGTCGGCGCGGTGATCGTCGCCGACGGTGTGGAGATCGCGACCGGCTACTCCCGCGAGACCGACGAGAAGGTGCACGCCGAGGAATCGGCGCTGAACAAGCTCGACCCCGACGACCCGCGGCTGACCAGGGCCACGATCTACAGCACCCTCGAACCGTGCTCGACCCGCGCCACCGCGAACCGGCCACCGTGTGCCGACCGCATCCTGGCGGCGGGCATCCCCACGGTGGTCATCGCCTGGCGCGAGCCGAGCCTGTTCGTCGCCGCGTGCGAGGGTGTGGACAAACTCCGCAGGCACGGCGTGCGCGTGGTGGAGCTGACCGACCTGGCCGAAGAAGCCATGTCGATGAACACCCACCTCGATCTGAGCTGAGCGGGGTCAGGGCCGCCCGTAGATGGCGGTGACGAACTCGCCGAGCTGATTGTCGTCGAGATGCCGGGCCAGATCGGCCTCGCTGATCATGCCGACCAGCCGCTTGTTCTCGATCACCGGCATCCGCTTGATCCGGTGACTCTCCATCTGGTCGAGCACGTCTTCCACATCGGCATCGGCGCTGACCCAGCGCGGGGTCGACTCGCACAGCTCGGCCGCGGTCGTCGTCTCCGGGGACAGGCCGAGCGCGATGCACTTCACCACGATGTCGCGATCGGTGATGATGCCGCACATGCGCTCGTCGTCATCGGCGACCACGAGCGAGCCGACACCGAGCTCGGCCATCGCCGCCGCCGCGGTTGCCACGGTGTCACCGCGGGTGATCCACTGCGCGCCCGGCTTCATGATGTCCCTGGCTGTGGTCATGGACTGCCTCCTCGTTCAGCGTTGCTGGATGGGATGGAGCAGCCCCATTCTGCGCCCGCCGCGGTGCGGCGGGCGCGTTCTCCACGCAATCGAGACCTGCGCGGACTCAGCGCGGAATCGGGGAGGCCCCCACCTGCAACACCACGTTGCCGTTCATCGTCACCGACGATCCGGCGGCCGGACTCTGCCCGACGACCTTGCCGGAGGCGTTGCCGTCCAGCGTGATCACCGTGGTCTGGCTCAGCTGACCGGTCCAGCCCTCGGCGCGCAACCGCTCCTGGGCCTGGGTCGGGGTGAGCCCGCCCAGATCGGGGACGGTGATCCGGTCACCGGCCGAGACCTGCACGGTGATGGTCGACCCCTTCTCCGCGGTGCTGCCGCCCGCCGGATTGGTCGAGAGCACCTGGCCCTTGGGCTGCGGCGACTTGACCTCCTCGACGACGACCTTGAACCCCGAGGAATCGGCCAGGTTCGGCTGGGCCACCGAGATGTCCTGCCCGACCACGGTCGGCACCCGGACCTGCTCGGGTCCCGAGCCGATGGTGATCACGATCGGCTGATCGATGTCCACCCGCACGCCGGCACTGGGTTCCTGCCCGGTCACCTTGTTGTTCTCGGCCGTGCTCGACGCCTTGCGCTCCACGTTCGAGTCCAGCTGCAGCCCGATGGAATTCAGCTTCTGCTCGGCTTCGGCCTGGGTGAGCCCGAGCAGCCGGGGCACCTGCACCTGCGCGGGCCCGGTCGAGACCTGCAGGGTGACGGTGCTGCCCTCGTCGATGCGCGAACCGCCCAGCGGCTGGGTCGCGATGACATTGCCGATCGCCACCTTGCCGTCCGGCTTCTGCTGCACGGCCACATTGAACCCGGCCGCCTGCAGTTCGCTCTGCGCCTGCTGGGCGGGCGTGCCGGACAGATCGGGCACGGCCACCTGGTCGGGCTTGCTGCCCGGACCGACCAGCACCCAGAACAGGCCGAAGGCGACCGCGAGCGCGGCGGCGACGCCGAGCGCGATCAGGCCGGTCCGGTTGCGGGATTCCGCCGGCGGTGCGGCGGCGGCCTGCTCGGCGGTGTCGTCACTGCGATCGCGGAACGAGCGCGGGGCGGGCTCGTCGTCGTAATCCATGATGGTGGTGCGGTCTTCGTCGTTCATCACCATCGGCGCGCTCGGCTTCTGCCCACCGAGCACCCGGATCAGATCGGCGCGCATCTCCGCGGCCGTCTGGTACCGGTTGGCCGGGTTCTTGGCCATCGCCTTGAGGATCACCGAGTCGAGTTCGCGCGGCACGCCGGGATTCACCGACGACGGCAGCGGCGGATCCTCCTTGACGTGCTGATACGCGACCGCGACCGGCGAGTCACCGGTGAACGGCGGCTGCCCGGTGAGGATCTCGAAGAGCACACAGCCCACCGAGTACACGTCCGAACGCGCGTCGACGCTCTCGCCGCGCGCCTGCTCGGGCGAGAGGTACTGGGCGGTGCCGATCACCGCGGCGGTCTGGGTCATCGGGTTGGAGCTGTCGGCGATCGCGCGCGCGATGCCGAAGTCCATCACCTTCACCGCACCGGCGCGGTTGATCATGATGTTGGCCGGCTTCATGTCGCGGTGCACGATCCCGGCCTTGTGGCTGAAATCGAGCGCGGCGCAGACGTCGGCCACGACCTCCATCGCCTTGCGCGGCGCGAGCGGGCCCTTGCCGCGCACGATGTCGCGCAGGGTGTCGCCCTCGACGTACTCCATCACGATGTAGGGCAGCGGCCCGCCGTCGACGGTCGCCTCGCCGGTGTCGTAGACGGCCACGATCGCCGGATGGTTCAGCGCGGCCGCGTTCTGCGCTTCCCGCTTGAAGCGCAGGTAGAACGTGGGATCGCGGGCCAGATCGGCGCGCAGCACCTTGATCGCGACGTCACGCGAGAGGCGCACGTCGCGGGCCTTGTGCACCTCCGACATCCCGCCGAACCCGATGATCTCGCCAAGCTCGTACCGCGAGGAGAGATTCTTCGGGGTGGTCATGGCTGTCCTTGTGACGGTGGGTTGCCGGGGATGGTCGGGCCTGCGGCGCTGTCGCCGTCGCGCTCGGGGAACGGTAAGTCGAAGCTGGGCAGCGTGGGGCGGCGCACGGTGGTCGTCCCCACCACGGGGTCGGTCTCCTCGGTGGTGGTGGTCGGTCGCGGCCTGGTCGTGCGGGTGGCCGTCGTCGGCTCGGGCTCGGTCGTCGTGGTCGGCGGCTCGGTCGTGGTCGTCGGCGGTTCGGTGGTGGTGGTCGGCGGTTCGGTGGTCGTCGTCGGCTGCGGCGGCGGAGTCGTCGTGGTCTCCTCGGGCACGATGACCGGCGGCGGCAGCGGCACGGTGGTGGTCACCGGCGGCGGGGTGGTGGTCTGCACCGTGGTGGTGGTCGTCGTGGTCGAGCCGCGGTTCGGCTCACCGCCGAACAGCACCCACAGCGCCACGCCACCGAGCACGACCGCGCCCGCACCGAGGGCGATGAGCCACCACTTCTGGTTGTTCTTGCTCGCGGCGGCGGGGATCGACGCGGGCGCGGCGGCCTGGGTGGCCGGGCCGCTGTAGCCGCCACCGGGCGGGGTGATCGGGCCGCCGGGCTGACTGCCGAAACGCATCGTGGCGCCGTCGTAGTCGGCGGCGGGGATGGCCACGGTCGGGCCGGGCGGGAGCACCCTGGTGGCCCCGGTCATCGACGGCGAGAGGCCACCGCCGGGCACCGGCGGCATGTGCCCGGCGCGCACCGCGGCCACGGCATCGGCGAACTCGCCGCCGCTGCTGTAGCGCTGGTTCGGGTCCTTGGCCATCGTGATCGCGATCAGCTCGTGCACGTTGGCGGGCAGATCGGCGGGCATCGGCGGCGGGGCGTCGCGCACGTGCTTCATCGCGACGGTGATCGCGCCGTCGCCGGTGAACGGACGGACTCCGGCCAGTGCCTCGTAGCCCACGATGCCGAGGGAGTACACGTCGCTGGCGGCGGTGGCGTCCTCGCCGACGGCCTGCTCGGGCGCGATGTACTGGGCGGTGCCCATCACCATGCCGGTCTTGGTGACCGGGGAGGCGTCGACGGCCTTGGCGATGCCGAAGTCGGTGATCTTCACCTGACCGGTCGGCGTGACCAGGATGTTGCCCGGCTTCACGTCGCGGTGCACCACGCCCGCCAGGTGTGCGACCTCGAGCGCGCGCCCGGTCTGCTCGAGCATGTCCAGGCCCTGGATGACCGAGAGCCTGCCCATCCGGTTGAGCACCGCGTTGAGCGGCTCGCCCTGGACGAGCTCCATCACCAGGTAGGCGGTCTCGCCGCCGGAGGGATCGGTGGTCTCGCCGTAGTCGTAGATGCCCGCGATCCCGGAGTGGTTGAGCTGCGCGGTGGTGCGCGCCTCGGTCCGGAATCGCTGCCGGAACGTCGGGTCGGCGGAGAACTCGGTCTTGAGTACCTTGACCGCCACCCGGCGGTCGAGCCGGGTGTCCATCGCTTCCCACACCTGACCCATGCCGCCGGTGGCGATGAGCCGTTGCAGGCGGTAGCGGTCAGCGATCATGGCGCCGTTGTTCAGCATCGGGGCCCCCGTGTTGTCACTCGCACACTCATTTCGTTCAGCCCCCTGCCAGGCCCGCGTCCAGTACCGACCTGGCGATCGGAGCGGCCACCGAGCCTCCGGTGGCCGCCAGTGCCCGGTCGCCGCCGTTCTCGACGATCACCGCGATGGCGATCTTCGGGTTCTGCGCGGGCGCGAAGGCCATGTACCACGCATGCGGCGGGGTGTTGCGGGGATTGCTGCCGTGCTCGGCGGTCCCGGTCTTGGACGCGATCTCGTACGGCGTCCGGCCACCGCCGGCGGTGTTGGCCTCCGAGGCGACCATCAGATTCGTCAGCGTCGACGCTACCTGGGGGCTCACCGCCTGTCCGATCGAGACCGGGTCGGTCTGGCTCAGTTCGGACAGATCGGGCGCCTGGGTCTGATCGACCAGGTACGGCTGCATCCTGGTTCCGCCGTTGGCGATGGTCGCCGCGACCACCGCGATGTCGAGCGGGGTCACCGCGACATCGCGCTGGCCGATGCTGGACTGGCCCAGCGCGGCGTTGTCCGGGATCGGCCCGACGGTCGACTCGGCGACCGGGATCGGCACGCCACGGTGCGGGCCGATGCCGAAGGCCGCGGCCTCGTCCTTGAGCTTGGTCGCGCCGACCTTCACGCCGAGTTCGACGAAGGCGGTGTTGCAGGACCGGCGGAACGCCTCGTAGAGGCTCGCGGTCGGCTGGTCACCGCAGGTGCTGCCGTTGTAGTTCTCCAGCGTGGTGCTGGTTCCGGGCAGGGTGATGTTGGGCGCCGCGGTGAACTGGTCGTCGGGTCCGGCCACGCCGTTGGACAGCGCGGCGGCGGTGACCACGGTCTTGAACGTGGAGCCCGGCGGATAGGTCTGCGAGACGGCGCGATTGAGCATCGGCTGGTCCGGATCGGTGCTCAGCCGCTCCCACGCCGCCCGGCCCGCCGCGCCGTCGTGGCCCGACAGCTCGTTGGGGTCGTAGCTGGGCGTGGACACCATGGTCAGGATCTTGCCGGTGCTCGGCTCGATCGCCACGACCGCGCCGGTGTAGCCCTTCGAGGTCATCTGCTCGTAGGCGACCTGCTGCATGATCGGATTCAGCGTGGTGAGCACATTGGCCCCGCGCGGATCACGCCCGGAGAACATGTCGATGAGCCTGCGCCCGAACAGGCTCGAGTCGTTGCCCGACAGCAGCGGGTCCTCGGCCAGTTCCAGCCCGGTCTTGCCGTACTGCATGGAGTAGAAGCCGGTGACCGGGGCATACGCGGGCGGCATGCTCGGGTACTGACGCAGGTACTTGTACCGGTCATCGGTGGCGACCGACCCGGCGAGCACGGTGCCGCCCGCCGAGATCTGGCCGCGCTGGCGCGAGTACTCGTCGAGCAGCACGCGCGAGTTGCGCGGATCGTTGCGCAGGTCGTCGGCCTTGATCACCTGCACGTAGGTGGCGTTCATCAGCAACGCGACCACCATCACCATGACGGCGACGGCGACGCGGCGTAGCGGAGTGTTCATGCGGTCGCCCTGCCTTCCGGCCGGCGAACCATCTCGGTGGCCGCTTCGGCGATCGGTGCCGGGGGCCGCTTGCGCACCGGCGCGGGCGCGCGAGCGGCGTCGGAGATCTTGATCAACAGCGCGAGCAGCGCGTAGTTCGCCAGCAGCGAGGAACCGCCGTAGGACATGAACGGCGTGGTCAGGCCGGTGAGCGGGATCAGCTTGGTGACGCCGCCGACCACCACGAAGATCTGGATCGCGATGGTGAACGAGAGCCCGGCCGCGAGCAGCTTGCCGAAACTGTCCCGCACCGCCAGCGCGGTCCGCAGCCCGCGCACGATGAAGATCAGGAACAGCATCAGCACCGCGGTGAGCCCGATCAGGCCGAGTTCCTCACCGATGGTGGTGACGATGAAGTCGGTCTTGGCGAAGGGCACCTGGCTGGGCCGTCCACTGCCGAGGCCGGTGCCTGCGAGTCCGCCGGTGGCGAGGCCGAACAGCGACTGCGAGATCTGGTAGCCGGTGTTGTGGTAGTCGTCGAACGGGTGCAGCCAGGTGTCCACGCGCACCCGCACGTGCCCGAACAGCTGATAGGCGAACACGAAGCCGAGCGCGAGCAGTCCGCTGCCGATGATCAGCCAGCCCACCCGCTCGGTGGCGATGTAGATCATCACCAGCACCGTGCCGAAGATGAGCAGCGAGGTGCCGAGGTCCTTCTCCAGGACCAGGACGCCGATGCAGACGATCCACACGATGAGGACCGGGCCCATGTCACGCGGGCGCGGGAACTCCATGCCGAGGAAGTGCTTGCCCGCCGCGGTGAACAGGTCGCGCTTGGCCACCAGCACCCCGGCGAAGAAGATGATCAGCAGGATCTTCGCGAATTCGCCCGGCTGCACACTGAATCCGGGCAGCCGGATCCAGATCTTGGCGCCGTTGACTTCGGAGAACCGGCTCGGCAACAGTGCCGGAATCGCCAGCGCGATCAGGCCGACCAGGCCTACTGTGTAGGTGTAGCGCGCCAGCGTGCGGTAGTCCCGCAAGACGATGAGCAGGCTGATGAACACCACGATGCCGAGGCCGGTCCACATGATCTGCTGGTTGGCGTCGGGGGACGGGATCGGGCTGGAGTCGTACACCGCCTTCTGCGCGTCCGCGAGATCGAGCCGGTGGATCAGCACGAGGCCCAGGCCGTTGAGCAGCGCGACGATCGGTAGCAGCAGCGGGTCGGCGAACGGCGCGAACCGGCGCACGGCCAGGTGCGCGATGCCGAACAGCGCGAGGAACGCCGCGCCGTACTTGGCGATGTCCCAGGTGATGGACTGTTCCTGGCTCGCCTCGACGATGAACAACGACACCGTCGTGATCCCCGCCGCCCCCGCGAGCAGCAGCAACTCCTGGTTGCGTCGCGTCGAGGGTGGTGGCGCTGGCGCGAATCCGCCAGGGGGGCTGGGGAATGCCCCAGCCGACGGCGGTGCCGGTGCGGACATCAGTCCGTCACCCGGCAGTTCTCCCCTGAGATCTGCGGGGTTGTGGTCGGGGTGGCCGTCGTGGTCGGCGGCGGCGGGGTGGTGGTCGGTGTCGCGGGCTGATCGGGGCCGGGAGTCGGCTGGCCACCGGGGATCACCGGGGTCTCCTCGGGCGGCAGCACGCCGGGCTGGGGCACCGATTCCTTCTTCGGGCAGGGCGGCAGGAGTTCCTTCTGCGCCAGCACCTTCATGCTGTCGCGCGCCTTGTCCAGCGAATCCGGCGGCAGGCCCTTCTGCACCTGGTCGCGTCCGGTCTGGCGCAGATCGCTGACCATCAGCTTCTTGCACCCGCTCGGCGCGGTCTTGCCCGCGTCGACGAGGGTCAGCTCGCCCTTGCTGTTGACGCAGCCGGTGAGCTCCACGTCGTGGATCGAGTAGCCCAGGATCGAGCCGGGCAGGCCCCGCATCACGACGACCTGATCATTGTCGGAGCCGACGTAGTAGTTGCTGCGGATCATCTTGTAGCCCACCACGAGGCCAACGGCGACGGCGGCGATCAACGCCACCGACAGCAGTACCCAGCGCAGCTTGTGCGACTTGGTCTCCGGCGGCGGCGCGGGCGCGGCGGCGCGACGCGGCTGCGCGCGCGGCGGGCGCATGGCGGCCGCGCGGCCCGCCGCGGTGTTCGGCGGCGGTGCGTCTTCCTCCTCCTCGGTGGAGGCGGCGCCCGCGACGATCGGATGACTCTGGCCGTAGTCCAGGTCGATCACATCGGCGACGACCACGGTGACGTTGTCGGGCCCGCCGCTGCGCAGCGCCAGCTCGATGAGCCGGTCGGCGCACTCGTCGGTGTTGCCCTCGCGCATGGTGTTGCCGATGGTCTCGTCGCTCACCACGTCCGAGAGCCCATCGGAGCACAGCAGGTAGCGATCACCGGCGCGGGCCTCGCGCATGATCAGCGTCGGCTCGATCTCGTTGCCGGTGAGGGCGCGCATGATCAGCGAACGCTGCGGATGGGTGTGCGCCTGCTCGGCGGTGATCCGGCCCTCGTCGACCAGCGACTGTACGAAGGTGTCGTCGCGGGTGATCTGGGCGAGTTCGCCGTCGCGCAGCAGATAGGCGCGCGAGTCGCCGATGTGCACCATGCCGAGCTTGCCGCCCGCGAACAGGATGGCGGTGAGCGTGGTGCCCATGCCGTCGAGTTCGGGTTCGGCCTCGACGTGGTCGGCGATGGCGGCGTTGCCGGAGCGGGTGGCGCGATCGAGCTTGCCCAGGATGTCCTGGCCGGGCTCGTCGTCGTCGAGATGCGCCAGCGCGGCGATCATCAACTGGGAGGCGACTTCACCGGCGGCATGGCCACCCATGCCGTCGGCAAGGGCCAGCAGGCGCGCGCCCGCGTAGACCGAATCCTCGTTGTTGCCCCGGACGAGTCCGCGGTCGCTTCGCGCGGTGTAGCGCAGAACAAGTGTCACGATCGCAGCTCGATCACTGTTTTGCCGACTCGCACCGGAGTGCCGAGCGGAACACGGACGGCGGTGGTGACTTTCGCGCGGTCTAGATAAGTGCCGTTGGTGGAGCCGAGGTCCTCCACGTACCAGTCGTCACCACGCTGAGAGAGTCGCGCGTGCCTGGTCGAGGCGTAGTCGTCGGTGAGAACCAGCGTCGAATCGTCGGCGCGGCCGATGAGGACCGGCTGTGTGCCGAGCGTGATTCGAGTACCGGCGAGTGAACCATGAGTCACCACAAGATGTTTGGCGCCCTTCTGGCCTCGGCCAAAGGATGGCAGCCCCAGCGAGCCGCGCGCACCGCGCGCGGGCCTGGGCTGGATCCGTATGCCGGATGCCGCGTAGATATCGCTGCGCAAGGTCCGCAGAACGGCCCAGACGAACAACCAGAGCAGCAGCAGGAACCCCGCGCGGGTCAATTGCAGGATCAATCCCTGCACGGCGTTCCACCTCCTGTTCGCCCGGGTACGTCGGTACGGCAGGTGCGGGGCGAACCACCCCCACCAGCGTGCTGGCTTGCGGGCCCCGAGGTCGGGGCCGTGCGTGTAATGGCAGCATCATAGGGCCGACAGCGTCGACTCGTGACGTGCACCGCGCAGCTTACGGGATCAGACGATCCGGATCAGGATCTCGGAATGTCCGGCCCGGATGACGTCGCCGTCGGCGAGCTGCCAATCCTGCACCGGCGAGCCGTTCACCAGCGTGCCGTTGGTGGAACCCAGGTCCGAGAGCATGGCCGTCTGGCCGTCCCAGCGCACCTCGATGTGGCGGCGCGACACCCCCGTGTCGGGCAGCCGGAAGTGGGCGTCCTGCCCGCGGCCGATGATGTTGGAACCCTCGCGCAGCTGGTAGGTGCGGCCGCTGCCGTCGTCGAGCTGCAGGGTGGCCGAGTAGCTGGCCTGCGCGGCGCCGTAGCCCGCACCGGCCTGGCCGTAGCCCGCCTGCTGATCGGCGTAACCCTGCTGCGCGCCGTAGCCACCCTGCTGGTCGTACCCGCCCTGCTGGTCGTAGCCGGGCTCGGCGTAACCGGGCTGGGCACCGTAACCGGGCTGCTGACCGTAGCCGGGTTCGGCGTAGGCCTGCTGGCCGTAGCCACCCTGCTGGTCGTACCCGGGCTCGGCGTAACCCTGCTGGCCGTAGCCGCCCTGCTGACCGTAGGCCTGCTGCGGGTCGGCGTAGCCCTGCTGGCCATAGCCGCCCTGCTGGTCGTACCCACCCTGCTGGTCGTAGCCGGGCTCGGCATAGCCCTGCTGGCCGTACCCGGGCTGCTGGCTGTAGGCCTGCTGACCGTAGCCGCCCTGCTGGTCGTAGCCGGGCTCACCGTAGGCGGGCTGGGCGCCGTAGCCGCCCTGCTGCCCGTACCCGGGCTGCGCGGGCGCGGCGGGGTCGTACCCGTTCTGGTACTCGCCACCCTGCTGGCCGTAGGCGGGGTCGTAGCCCGGCTGCGCCTCGGGCGCGCCGTAGCCACCACCCGCGCGGCCATACTCGTCCGGGTAGGACCCGCCCGGCGCGGCACCGCGGCCGGCGGGCGGCGGCGCGTACCCGCGGTTGCGTGGATCGGACTCCGCGGGCTCTCGGCTCGGCTCGTAGCCTGAGTTGTGCGTCATGGGGCCAGCTCCTGGTTGCGGGTGTGCGGGTCGTTGTGGCGGTTCGGGGCGAGGTGGGGCGGTCCCGCGACCGGCGTCGGGGTCGACGCGGCCGCTCGCTCTGAACATTCCGGTGTGCAGCGTAGGTGATGCCTCGAACGCCACGTGCACTTCGCCGTAGGTCTGCCAGCCCTGCTCGCGGATGTAATCCTGCAGGTGTTTGGCGAACGCCTTGGTGGTGAGGTCGTGGTCGGCGTCGAGCTTGCCGTGATCGGACTCGTTGATCGTGATCACATAGCTGTTGGGTGCGAGCCGGTGCCCGCCCTCGAGATCCTGGACCCGATCTGCGGCTTCACGCTGCAGCGCGGCCTCCACCTCCTGGGGAACGACGCTGCCGCCGAACACCCTCGCGAACACATCACCGACGGCGCCCTGCAGACGTCGTTCGAATCTCGACACGATGCCCATCACGGCCCTCCCTTCGGTGAGTGTCCTCGCCGGTCGGCACGCTGATTACGGCGTGTCCGGACCCGACCACGTTCCTTGCATGATATCTACGATCCTCCAACCCTGTAACTCCCGGCGAACCGCCCCGGTTCCCACGCCGATTTCGCTCGCATCGTCGCAGGTCACAGCCTTGATTTTATTTTCGGTGGCGGGGCATGTTAGATTTTTGCAGTCGCTCGGGCGAGTGGCGGAATGGCAGACGCGCTGGCTTCAGGTGCCAGTGTCCGTAAGGACGTGGGGGTTCAAGTCCCCCTTCGCCCACAGAGACAAGAGGCTCGATCCATCAGGATCGGGCCTCTTGTCGTTTCCGGGGTTATCGGCGGACCAGGCGCAGCAGGGCGGTGCGCAGGTCGGGGCGTGGGGTGGGTGGGTCCATTTCCAGGAGTGCGGTCTCGGCGATGGCGGCGACGAGCAGGATCGCGACGGGTTCGGCGTCGGTCCAGCCCATCGCCAGCAGGTCGGCGAGCAGGAGGTCGGCGGCGGTGGCGTTGCGGGTCGCGACCTCGGTGTGCAGGCCGGCGTCGGTGCGGGCTTGGACGAGCAGTGCCTTCGTCGCCGGTTCGGCCAGGCAGCCGTCGAGGTAGGTGGTGATGACCGTAGTGAGGCGCTGCTCGCCCGGGGGCAGGTCGGCGATCGCGGCGGCCACCTGGTCGGCGAGGTCGTCGTGGAAGGCGCGGTGCAGGGCGAGGAGATAGGACTCGCGGCTCGGCCAGTGCTGATAGAAGCTGCCCTTGGCCATCCGCGCCTCGGCGGTGATGGCATTGACCGACAGCTTGCCCAGGTTCTCGGTGGCCAGCAGGCGCCTGCCCGCGCCGAGCAGGGCTCGACGACCGGGTTCGGCGGATCTCATGACGGTGTTTCCGCACGGGCGGCGAGGAATTCGCGCACCGCGTCGAGAAAGCGCGCCGGCGTCTCGGCGAACGGTTCGTGCCGGGCCGCGAGCACCGCGATCTCGGCGTGTGGCAGGGCGCGGGCGATACCGCGCCGGTTGAGCAGCCACGGATTGATGGGATCGTTGCGTCCCCAGACCACCAGTACCGGCAGATCGGGCAGCAGTGGACCGGCTGCGGGGAGATCGACGCGGGGGTCGTCGAGGGTGCGCCACAGTTGGCGGTACACCGCGAGCCGGTCCGGGTCGCGCGGAATCGCCTCGGCCCGTTCGAGAATGGGCCGCACCCCGGCATGGCGCGTGGAACCCAGGTACATCCGGGCGCACGGTACGACAGCCCGACGCGCCACTCCCGGACGTGCCATCACCTGGAACAACCCTCTGCTCAACAGGTTCCGTGGTGCGAACCCGGCCGACTGCACCAGCACCAGCCCCCGGATCCGATCCCCGGCCCGCTGCGCCAACCGCACCGCCGCGTAGCCGCCGACACTGTTACCGAGCACGGTGCAGGTGCGGAAACCTTTGGCCGTCAGTGCTTCTACTACCTGCTCCGCGATCTCACCGAGCGCCTCGACGGTGATCGCGTCGAGATCGGTGACCGTCGATGCGCCATACCCCGGCCAGTCGACCGCGGCGATCGCCCAGGCCTGCCCCAGTGCGGCGAGGATCGGATCGAAATCGCGGTGGTCGCCGGGATTGGCGTGCAGCAGAAGCAGTCCCGGGGCCGAGTCAGGGGCGCAACCGCTCAGGTGGACGACCACATCGCCGTACGCCGTCGGGACCGTCACCGCGTCGAGACTGCCCGAGCCGGGACCTCGATCGTCCGAATCGAGCCCTGCGCTTTCCGGATCGAGTCGGTGGTCGTCCGCGTCGGCGTCCGTTGCGCGAGGAGACTCCATGAACTGACGGTAGCCATGACCGACCGGTCGGTCAAGATGTGGAACGCGGTGAACTCGGCGCCTGCGAGGCCTTGCCGCGGGGCTTTGTCGCCGAGCGCCGCCGAGCACGCTCGGCTGGTCGGCGCGCGGCGGATGGTCAGGACTTGCGAGCGATCAGGAGATGGTGGGGAATCGGCGGATTCGCCAGGGTGCGCTCCTCGACCGTCAACCCAGCCGCGGTCAGCGCCTCGATGACATCGTCGACCGGGCGCAACGTGAATCCATAAGGCGTGAACGGCATCTTGGCCATCGCCTCGGGATCACCGACGCCGACCACCGCCGTCCCGCCCGGACGGAGCACCCGCGCGAGTTCGGCACAGGCGGCGGGCAGATCGTCGAGGAAGTAGATGGTGTTGACGGTGATGGCCGCGTCGAGACTGGCCGCGGGCAGCGGGAGCGCGGTCAGGGAGCCCTCGGCCAGGACGAGGCGGAGATCGGCCACCTCCGACGTGAAACCGACGCGGGCACGGGTGAGCATGTCGCGCGAGGGCTCGATACCGTGCACCACACCATCGCGGCCGACGCAGGTCAGCAGCAGCCCGAGTCCCACGCCGCCACCGAAGCCGATGTCGGCGACCGTGGCGCCGGGCGCCGGTGCCGCCGCGTCGACGGCCGCGGCGATGGCGCGCTTGTTCCCGCGATTCAGGAAGAACGCCACGCCCTTGCCGAGCAGTCCGTGCGGATTGCCGAGCTGGCCGGCGATGGTGGTGAGCAGGCGATCTTTGACCCCGGTCATCCGCTCATCGTAGGCGTGACCGAATCGGATGAGCCGAATCCTTTCCCTCGGCCACGACAGTGGGGTTCGATACGCCCGTGCCGTTTGTCACCCGCCGTCGTGTCACCGTGTCCGCCCGCGCCGCCGCGCTCGTTCTCGCGCTCACCTGCGCGTCCGTCGGACCGGTCCTCGCCGATCCGGTGTCGGGCCAGGTCACCGGGCCGCTCGCGGCGCCCCATCCGTTCCTCGGCCCGCTCGGGACCGCGACGATGCACGGCGACGCCGGTTCCTCCGATGTCACCCCGCTGGCCGGTCCCGTTCCCGGTGCCCCGGTCACGGTGTATCCGCTCGGCGCGGCCTGCCCGACGCTGCTCGAGGGTTCCGACGGCCTGGTCGTCGCCCTGTGCACCGCCATCGCCGGTCAGGCGCCGACCGTCTTCCTGCTCGATCCCGCCGCGCCGGGTCCGCTGGCGGGCGCGCTCACCTCGCTGGCGCTGACCAAGGGCAGTCTGCTCGGCGGCGTCTACGCCTATCTCGATCATGCCGACCGGCTGGTGCTCGTCGACGGCAACCGGCGGCTGCTGCGGGTCGCGCACGAGCGGACCGCCGAGGGCGGTTGGCGGCTGATCGCGACCGAGCAGGCCGATCTGTCGGGCGCGATCCCCGAGGGCGACAACGTGACCGGGCTGGTCCCCGACTGGTCGGGCAATGTCTGGTTCGCCACCGGTCACGGCCTGGTCGGGCTGGTGAGCGAGGCCGGACGGATCGAGACGGTGGCGCTGGGGTCCGGCGAGCAGATCGCCAACAGCATCTCCGCGGCGTCGAACGGCGGTGTGGCGGTGGCCAGTACGCACGCGCTCTACGAGCTGGCCGAGAAGGACGGTGTCCCCGTGGTGCGGTGGCGGGCCGCCTACGACCGCGGTTCGGCGCGCAAGCCGGGTCAGCTCAGCTGGGGCACCGGCTCGACGCCCACCTACTTCGGCCCTCGCACCGGCGAGGAATACCTCGCGCTGGTCGACAATGCCGACGAGCAGGTGAGCCTGATCATCCTGCGCTCCGGTTCGGGCGAGCGGGTGTGCTCGGTGCCGGTCCTCACCGAGGGCGGACCGGGCAGCGAGAACTCGCCCATCGGCATCGGGAACTCCGTCTTCGTGGCCAGCACCTACGGCTATCCCTATCCGGCCGTCCCCGACGGTGCCGGTCCCGCCGTGCCCGCCACCGCGCCGTTCCGTGGCGGCCTGACGCGCGTCGACATCACCCCGACCGGTTGTGCACAGGTATGGGACAGCCCGATCCGCAGCGCCGCCGTCCCCAAGCTCTCCCTCGCCGACGGCGGTATCCACACCCTGCGCCGCGTCGGCCCCGAGACCGCGACCCCGCTCGACGGCTACGAGTACGTGGTCATCGATCCCGCCACGGGCGCCGTGCGCGCGACGACGCCACTGCCAGGGACGGTGGCCCAGGACCCGCTGCAGATGGCGGCACTCACCACGCACGGCGGTGCTCTGCTACAGGGCACTGTCACCGGAGTCGTCCGGATCGGCTGAGCACCGCTCTGAACAGGCATTTTCGCCGCGACGGCGAGTTCGTCGCCGTGCCATGTCCCGAGCATGATCATGGGTATGCCCGGGCTGGTGAGGCGAAGATCACAGGGCCGTGATAACGCGGTTTCCGGGGGGTTTCCCCGGCCGTTTTCGAGCCCGTCGGCGCTCGATTCGCAACCGGTCATTCGACCGGTAATAGGTCTCTGTACATGCTCTTCGGCTTGATTGCTGAGTGCTGATCTTGTTTGCAGCCCTGTAAACAAACTTGAAGTCTCTTTTAATACATCCGACGTTCGGCAAACCGAAATTCCCTTGTCGAATCCGCAGGTGACCGGCTATGTGGACAGCCGGGGTCGGGCTCGAGCAACTTCGGCGATCGATCGCGCGGCGCGACGGCCGGGGGTCCGTGGCTCGTTGTCGGAGGTTTGCCGTAAGTGAATTCTTGGTGCCGGGCGATGCCCGCTCGGGGTGGCGCCGGAAGTTAGCTGGGGCTGTGAAAAACACGGTCTCCACAGCTGTTTGCTGGATCGTGATTCTTACGCCGGACCTGCGCGTCGGGGGTTGCGTGGGCATAACGATTGTGTACAGTTAACGGCAACGCTGGCCGCAGCTCGAGCCCGACTCGCTGCGGCCAGCGGAACTCAAATGGGGGAGTTCGACACCGTCTCGTAACCTCGCTTAGCTACCGATTGCCCAGTGCCGTCCAGGCCGGGTGTGCTCGGAGTTGCCTGCCGCTCAAATGCACGTGCAGATGCGTATTCATGCCCGGTCCAGCGCCTTTTCCGCGGGAGCCAGCCACTGTCGCGCCGGGTCGGGGAGCGCGAGGGGAGCGGCGGCCGCGGCGTCCTGTTCCGCGGCCACCCGGCTGCCGAGCCCGAAGACGTAGAACAGGAACGCCGCCTCGGCGGCGAAGCCGATCGCGATCCGCACCGCCGCGGGCAACGGGCTCGGTGTCACGAACCCCTCGATCAGCCCGGACACGAACAGCACCACCACCAGCCCGAGCGCCACCGTGGCGGTCACCTTGCCCTGCCGGGCCATCGCCGCGGCCCGGCTGCGCCGTCCCGGGTCGACCAGCGTCCAGCCCAGCTTCAGGCCACACCCACCCGCGACGAAGATGGCCGTGAGTTCGAGTGTGCCGTGCGGCAGGATGAAGCCGAAGAACGAGTCGAGCCGACCGGCGTCGGCCATCAATCCACCGGTTATCCCCAGATTCAGCGCATTCATGAACAGGACATACACAGCGGGCAGGATCAGCACGCCGGTGAACAGCGCGATGGCGGCGACCCAGGCGTTGTTCGTCCACACCTGTGCGGCGAAGGCGTCGTTGGGATGCTCGGAGTAGTAGGTCTCGAACTTGCCGCCGGGCGCGGTGATGTCGGAATGATCGCCGTCGGGGACCCCCAGCGCTCTGCGGGCACCCGGCGAATGATCGACAAGCGCGCCGAGCACGGTCGACACCGCGAGGAACAGCGCCGTCACGCTCACCCACCACGGCCACGCGCGATACACCGCCGCCGGGAAGTGCCGGGTGAAGAAGCGTCCCACCTCCTGCCACGGCTGTGAGCGCGCCCCGAGCACCCGGCCGCGGGCGCGCGCCAGCAGCGCGCTCAGCCCGGCGATCAGCTCGGGATCGGGATGATGCCCCTGCAGTTTCGCCAGCTGCTGGGAGGCGTCGCGGTAGAGCCGGACGAGTTCGTCGGCCTCGGCACCGGAGAGCTTGCGCTGACGAATCAGCTGATCGAGCCGATACCACGACCGTTGATGCGCCCAGCTGTAGGCATCGGTGTCCATATCGGGAATGCTAGCCACATGGCCGAATTCACCACCGGCGAAGCGGTGGCGCTCGAACTCCCGATCGCGCGTATCCCCAGCCGTGCGGGCGCGTTCCTGCTCGACCTGTTGATCCAGCTCACCCTCGCCGCCACCCTGATCTTCCTCGCGACGGCCCTGTTGACGGCCCTCGACGCCGACGAGGCCTGGTGGGCGGTCGCCGGCATCGTCACGCTGGTGTCGGTGCTCGTCGCCTACCCGGTGTTCAGCGAGACCGTCTCGCGCGGCCGGTCCATCGGCAAGGTCGCCTTCGGCCTGCGGGTGGTGCGGTCCGACGCGGGCCCGATCGACTTCCGGCACGCGCTCACCCGCGGCCTCACCGGCGCGATTGTGGATTTCTGGATGCTCGGCGCGTTCGGCGCGGTCGCGGTGATCACCTCGCTGTGCTCGCGCGAGGGCAGGCGGGTGGGTGACGTCCTGGCTGGAACAGTGGTTGTCCACACCCGGCAGGCTCTGCCGGTCCCCGCGCTGGTGATGGCGCCGCCGTGGCTGAGCGGCTGGTCGGCGCAGCTGGACACGAGCGTGATCTCCGACGAGCTCGCCGCCTCGATTCGCCAGTATCTGACCAGGATGCGGACCCTGTCACCGGCCGCGCAGCAGCAGCTCGGCGGCAGACTCGTCGAGGCGGCGTGCACCGCCATGCGCTGCCAGGTACCCGCCGGATATCCGCCGTATCACGTGCTCGGCGCGGTACTGGCGCGACGGCAGCAGCTCGCCCGGGTGTGAGCCTGTGGATGAATCAGCCCTGTGCACAAACCTGTTGGTCAGCGGTGGATGAACTGTGAGTGGCGGTGGATAACTCCACTTGTCCACAATTCACAGGGAGCCGGACTGCTTCAATTCCAGGTACTCGTCGGCCAGCGCCTCGGGCAGCCGGTCGGGCGAGGTGGCGACCACCGCGACACCGCGCCGTCGCAGCGATTCCTGCACCAGCGCCCGCTCGGCCAGCACGGTCTCGGCGGCCGCCGCGGTGTAGACGGCACCGGCCGTGCCCCGGTCACGCGCGGCCGCGGCGATCTCGGGATCGGTGACCGAGACGATCAGCACCCGATGCCGCTGGGTCAATGTCGGCAGCGCGGGCAGCACGTGCTCGGTGACGGTCGGCCCGTCCAGACTGGTGAACCAGACGATCAGCGCCCGCCTGCGGACCCGTGAGATCACCGTGCGGACCAGCCCGGTGGTATCGGTGTCGACCAGCTGGGGAGTGACCCCGGCAAGGGTGTGCATGAGTTTGAGCGGCAGCTGACGGCCACCGGCGCCCGTCGCCTCGGCGCGGATCTCGCGGTCGTAGGCCAGCAGGTCGACGGTGTCGCCTGCGGCGGCGGCCAGCCCACCGAGCAGCAGCGCCGCCTCGATGGCGGAATCGAGCCGGGTGCCTTCGCCGACACGCCCAGCGCTGGCCCGCCCGGTGTCGAGCACCATCAGCACGTGCCGGTTGCGTTCGGGCCGCCAGGTGCGCACCAGCACGTCGGTGGCGCGGGCGGTGGCCCGCCAGTCGATGCTGCGCACGTCGTCGCCCGCCACGTACTCGCGGAACGAATCGAACTCCGAGCCCTGCCCGCGCGTGTTCGCCACATTGCGGCCCTCGAGATGATGCAGCCGCTTCACCTTCGAACGCAGCAGCCGCTCGCTGCGGAACGGGGGCAGCGCGCGCACCCGGCCCGGCACCTCGACCCGGCGCTGGCGACCGGCGAGCCCCAGCGGACCGAGCAGCCGCAGGGTGACCGGACCGGCGACCCGGTCCCCGCGATAGGTGGGAGTCAGGCTGGTACGCAACCGGATTCGGGTGCGCGCGGCCAGGTCGAGCCGGTGCGTGCGATGGTCGGCGCGCGCACTGTCGGGCCAGCTGTCCCACAGGAAACCGCGCACGGCGGCCGTGCCGGTGTTGGTCACCACCAGCTCGACCTCGGCCTCGCGCCCGAGCCGCACGACGGTCAGCGGATCGCGGGTCAGCGTGAGCGCGCCCGCCCGCGGGGTGAGCGCGAGATCGGTGAGCAGCAGCGCCAGCAGTGCCGCGCACGCGCCGAGCGCGCCGATCCACGACGGCACGCCGAACGTCACCACCACGGCCGCGAGCGTGGTGAGCAGGGTGAACCGGCCTGTGACGACCACGTCGCTAGACCGGAACCGGCACCGAGACCAGCAGCGACGAGAGCACGCCCTCGGTGCTGACCCCGTCCAGCTCGGCTTCCGGCCGCAACTGCAGCCGGTGCCGGAGCACCGCCACCGCAACGGTTTTCACGTCGTCGGGCGTCACATACGTGCGGCCGTTGAGCCAAGCGAAGGCGCGGGCGGCGGCCAGCAGCGCCGTCGCGCCGCGGGTGGACGCGCCGTGCGCGACGGCGGGGGAGCTGCGGGTGGCCCGGCACAGGTCGACGATGTAGGCCAGCATCTCCGGGCTCACCGTCACCTGCGCGACCGCGGCGCGGGCCGCCGCGATGTGCTCGGGCCCGGCGACCGGCCGCAGCCCGGCGCCGCCGAGATCGCGCGGGTCGAAGCCGCTCGCGTGGCGCTGCAGGATGCGGAACTCGTCGTCGCGGTCGGGCAGCAGGATGTCGACCTTGAACAGGAACCGGTCCAGCTGCGCCTCGGGCAGCGGATAGGTGCCCTCCTGCTCGATCGGGTTCTGCGTCGCGACGACGACGAACGGATCGGGCAGCGGCCGCGGCTGACCGTCCACCGAGACCTGGCGCTCCTCCATCGATTCCAGCAGCGAGGCCTGCGTCTTCGGCGGGGTGCGGTTGATCTCGTCGGCCAGCAGCAGGTTGGTGAACACCGGGCCGTGCCGGAAGGTGAACTCCGCCGAGTGCGGATCGTAGATCTGCGATCCGGTGACATCACCGGGCATCAGGTCGGGCGTGAACTGCACGCGCGCGTGGTCGAGATCCAGCGAGGTGGCCAGCGCGCGCACCAGCAGCGTCTTCGCCACGCCGGGAACGCCTTCCAACAGCACATGGCCGCGGCACAGCAGCGCGAGCACCAGATACAGCACGGCCTGGTCGTTGCCGACCACCGCCTTGCCGATCTCGGTGCGCAACGCGGCCAGCGCCGCACCGGCTTCCGCCGCGCTCGGCGTCTTCTGCAGGACTGTGTCTTTCGCGGTATCGGTCATCCGAGCTCCGTCTCGATCCATTCGAGGTGTGCGGCAACGTAATAGAGGGTGTTCTCGTCCGGCACCGGGCCGAACAGGACCGTGCCGATCTGCTCGGCCGGTACCCCGAGCCGAGCCGAGGCGGCGGTGACGAGCCGATCGTCGGTGAGCCCGCCGCCGCCGATGCGCGGCCGGATCCGGCGCAGGGTCGCGGTGCGCAGGATCCGCGCGACATGCGCGACGTCACCGGAGCGGCGGTACAGCCCGGCCTGCCCGGCGAGCAGCTCGTTCGCGGCGACCTCGACCGGGCGCGGTTCGCCGACCAGCGCCCCGCGCCTGCGCGCGCGCCACCACACCAGTGCGGCGAAGGCCAGCAGGAACATCAGCCCGCCGTAGGCCAGCCAGCCGGGCAGGCGGCTGAAGATCGAGTCCTTGCCCTCGCCGAATTCGGGATCGAAGTCGCTGTCGGGCGGGTCCGGGTTGTCGGGCAGCGGCGGCGGCTTGGGCGCGTCGGGTGCGGTCCGCGCGCCCAGGCCCTGTAGCGCGGCGTAGAGCAGCAGGGCGATGGCGATGCCGCCCGCGACGGCGGCCCAGAACTTGGGGCTGCGCAGCAGTTCCGGCAGCGGCGGGAGTTCCCTGCGCCGCCGCGGCGCGCGCTCGGTGATCTCGACTTCGGTCGGATCGGGCACCGGCGGCGGTGCCGACTGCGAGTACCGGTCGGCGTATTCGAGCCTGCGGTATTCGTCCTCGGTGGCCGCGCGACCGCCGTAGACGACCTCGTCGAAACTGCGTGCGGCCGGATGCAATTCGGTGGACTGTTCCAGCGGCAGCGCGGTGGTGGCGTCGTCGGCGGTCTCCTGCGCGGTGCGCGAGCGGCGCACCGGCAGGCTGCCGTCCTGTTCGAGGGCGCGCAGCACCGCGCGGAAGCGTTCGCGCAGCGCGCGGTCGTAATCGCGGTGGGCCGCGGCGTTCTCGGCCGCGGCCCGGTGCTCGGCCGCGGCACCGAGCCGGGGCGGCGGTGGGGTGCCGTTCGGCTGGTCGGGGAAGTCGTTGTCGCTCATCGGCTCGCACCCGGAACCCGGATGTCCATGCCCTCGCGGGCGCAGCGCCGGTCGACGTAGCACACGGCCCGGCTGGCGGCCTCGACGATCTCGCTGACCGTCACCACCAGCAGCAGCCCACTGACCAGCAGGGTGATCACCGCCCATCGGTGCGTGCCGGAGAAGTCCGACAGATAGAACGGAATCCCGAACAGCGGCACCGCGAGCACCGCGAAGATCAGCCGCTGGGTGAGCCACAGCCCGCCGATGGTCCAGTCCGCGCCGAACACGAGATGCTTGGAACGGGCAACGGCCGCACCGAATCCCGCGTGCTCGCCGATGATCACCGGCTCGGTGACGAACCGGCGCGCCCGCACATGCGCCAGCCAGATCAGCGCGAGCGGATAGGTGATGATCAGCAGGCTGCCGATCACCAGCACGCCGATCCCGGTGAGCGAGAACATGACCTGCGCGAGCAGCAGCGGCCCCGCGTGTTTCGCCGCCCGCCGCAGCGCGGCGCCCGCACCGTAGGTGACGCCGCCGAAGTCGGCCAGCGTCAGCGCGACCGTCGCGCCTCGCAGCACCAGCCGCGACGACCACAGGCACACCGCCGTCGCCAGGACCACCGCCCACGCGGTGCCCGCGTCGGAACCGTCGGTGAGATGGGAGACCACGCCGGTCACCGCGAGTACCACGGCCACGGCCAGGACGAGCACGCTCGCGCCGAGGGCGGCCAGGGCCCGGATATGGGCCTGGATCAGGGCGAACGGCTCGTCGAGCAATTCGCGGAAACGCAGGGGCCGGATCGGGACCGTCGGCGCTCGTGCCGGATCGACTCCCGCCCCGACGGCGCCGTCCGCTTCGACGGCGGGACGCACGCGGCCGAGTCTAACCAATGCCGTCCGAAGTGCCCGATTGATCGTCGACGCGGGGCTTGGCCAGCTGGGTCTGCTTCAATCGGCCGCGCAAGGTGACGGTCTCCCCGAGCACCCAGTGCGCGGTCTCGGTGTCGGCGGCGCCGGCCAGGGTGGTCGCCGAACTGAGCAGCCGCTCGTCGTGTGCCTTCGACAGCTCGCACAGCCGGGCCGCCTCGTTCACCGCGTCACCGATGACGGTGAACTCGTAGCGATTGTGCGTGCCGACATTGCCCGCGACGACCCGCCCCGCGGCCACACCGATGCCCGCGTCCAGGTCGGAGGCCCCGCGCAGCCTGCGCTGGATCGCCCGCCCGCACGACAGCGCCGAACCCGCCGCGTCGTCGAGCGGGGCCGGGGTGCCGAACACGGCCAGCGCCGCGTCGCCCTCGAACTTGTTGAGCAGGCCGCCGTGCCGCTCCACCTCGTCGACGACGATGTCGAAGAACCGGTTGAGGATGCCGACGATCTCGGGGGCGGGCAGCGTCGCCGCCATCGTGGTCGAGCCGATGATGTCGATGAACAGGGCGGCGGCCTCGGTCTCGGAGCCGCCGAGCACCGGCTGGGAGGCGATGGCCGCCATCGCCACATCGTGGCCGACGTGCTTGCCGAACAGGTCCTCGATCATGGCCCGCTCGCGCAGGCCGTGCACCATGCCGTTGAAGCCGCTCTGCAGTTCGCCGAGCTCGGTCCCGTCGTAGAGGGTGATCTCGGCGCTGAGGTCGCCGTTCTCGACCCGGCGCAGCGCCTGGCGCACGCCCTTGATCGGCGCCACCGTCGCCGCGGAGACCTGCGCCATCAGCAGCATCCCGAACAGCAAGGCCGCACCGCCGAGGCTGAGCACGCACACCGCGAGCCTGGCCTTGCTCACCGCGGGATCGGCCAGCGCCCACACCGCGACCGTCATCGCCAAGGCCACCGGCACGCCGACCCCGACCAGCCACGACAGCATGGTCCGGCCGAACACGCCGATCCCGCGGCGGCGCTGCGGGTTCGCCTGCAACACGCGCGCGGTCACCGGGCGCAGCGCGAATTCCACGATCAGGTAGCTGTTGGCGCACACGACGATCGCCGCGGCGCCGATCGAGAGGAAGATCTTGGGGATCAGCGCCGGCTCGACCACCCCGTAGACGATGGTGAGCACGCCCAGCGCCAGCGACCACAGTGCCGCCTGCTGCAACACCATCCAGCGCGGCGCCGAGGCGGTGACGCGCTGCTCGGCCGCGTTCGGGACATGGTCGGGATCGGTCGCCCAGCGCATCGTGCGCAGCCCGGCGACGGTTCCCCACACCGTGCCGACGGCCAGCGCGGCGAGCGCGCACAGCGGCGTGAAGACGGCGTTGATCAGCAGCAGGTCCCTGGTGAACACGGTGGGACCAGGCAGCACGAAACCGGCGAGGACGATGGTCATCGCGATGCCGATCAGGTTCGCGATGAGCAGCGGGAGGGTCAGCAGCAACTGCACCCGCACACGCCGGATCGTCGACTTCTCGTCGGCGGGTCCGAGGAGTGGGGAGCCCCACGGCGCTGATCCGGTCGAGCCGGTCCGTACGTCGCTGTGGATCACCCTCGAACTGTAAACCGATCCGGTGACCCAGCGGCAATCTATTGTCCAGGTCACAGACCGGCGGATTGTGCTATATCACCAGACCGTGACGCATTTTCGGGTGTGCGAAAGCGGTGTTGCCGGGCGGGTCGGCGCGGTGTGGGTTCGGAGTACGGATGTCCACTGAATCAGTGGGTCAGCGCTCGAGCAGCCGGTCGACGACCTCGCGATAGCGGTCGGGATCGAGCGGCGGCAGGCCGAGCAGCGCGCGCAGGTACACGCCGTCGCCGACCAGGCGGATCGTATCGGCGCGGACCGGGTCGTCGATCTCGAGGTCGAGATTGTCCGACCAGGAGGTGAGCACGTCGCCGAGGGCCTGCTGGATCTCGTCGGGGGAGTTGGCGGTCGAGGCGTCGATGGTGCGCATGGTGGCCAGCATGGAGCGGTAGAGCGTCAGTTCGATCGCGTCGGCCGGTTCGGTGGGGTCGGGGGTTTGCAGGTACCACTCGGCGGTCGAGGCGCCGTCGGCCTTCGCGGCCGCGAGATGGGTGCGGGCGCGTTCACCGAGACGGTGGACGAGGCCGGCGAGCATCGCGTCCTTGCTCTTGAAGTGATAGAGCAGTCCGCCCTTGGAGACGCCGGCCGCGGCCGCGACGTTCTCGAGCGTGAGCTGGGACGCGCCACGTTCGAGCAGCAGGGTCTCCATGGCGTCGAGGATGCGATCGCGAGTGTCAGCTGCCACAGCGAATCACTGTACCGTCCGGACGGTAGGTTTGCTACTGTACCGTCTGGACGGTTTACCAACTACCCGACGGAAGTCGAGAATTCCGATGAACACCCCAGTCATCACCCCCGACCATGGGGTCGCCCCACCGCGCGCCACCGCACGCGACTGGGCAGGCCTGGCCGTACTCGCCCTCGCCCTGCTGCTGCTCGCGGTCGACGCCACCGTGCTCGACCTCGCGGTGCCCGCGATCAGCGCCGATCTGGCGCCCACCACCCCGCAGCTGCTCTGGATCATCGACGTCTACTCGTTCGTGCTCGCCGGGCTGCTCGTGGTGATGGGCAATCTCGGCGACCGCATCGGCCGCCGGAAACTGCTGCTGATCGGCGCCGCGGGCTTCGGCCTCGCCTCGGCCGTGGCCGCGTGGGCCGTCTCGCCGGAGATGCTGATCGCCGCGCGCGTGCTCCAGGGCATCGCGGGCGCCACCCTGATGCCGGCCACCCTCGGCCTGATCCGCTCGATGTTCCAGGACGCGCGCCAGCGCACCGTGGCCATCGGCGTGTGGAGCGCGATGGCGGGCGGTGGCGCCGCCGCTGGTCCGCTGGTGGGCGGCTGGCTGCTCGAGCACTTCTGGTGGGGTTCGGTGTTCCTGGTGAACCTGCCCGTCATGGCGGGGCTGCTGGTGCTCGCACCGGTGCTCATCCCGGAATCGCGTGACCCGAATCCCGGCCGGTTCGACGCGTTCAGCGCCGTGCTCGCCATGCTGGCGCTGGTTCCGGTGGTCTATGCGATCAAGGAGACCGCCGCGCACGGCCTCGACCTCGGCGTGCTGGTGATCGGCCTGTTCGGCATCGGCGCCGGTGTGGCATTCGTGCGCAGGCAGCGGCGCCTCGCCGACCCGATGCTCGACCTGCGGTTGTTCGCGCTGCCGCGGTTCCGGGTGGCCGTGCTCACCAACATGCTCGCGGTGTTCGCCCTGGCCGGCGTGCTGTTCTTCGGCTCGCAGTACCTGCAATTGGTGCTCGGCCGCTCGCCGCTGGACGCGGGCCTGCTGATGGTGCCCGGCCTGGTGGCCAGCGTGGTCGGTTCACTGGCGGCGGCGCTGCTGGTGCGCCGCTGGCGGCCGGTCGTGGTGCTCGGCGGCGCGCTCGCCATCGCCGCCCTCGGCTCGGCGGCCTTCTTCGCCGTCGACGCGAGCACCGGTGCCGGGGCATTCGTGCTCGGCTTCACCGGGATCGGTTTGGGCGCGGGCGTGGCGATGACCGTATCGGCCGACCTGGTCGTCGGTTCGGCGCCCGAGGAACGCGCCGGTGCCGCCGCGGCCATCTCGGAAACCGCCTACGAGGTCGGCCTCGCCCTCGGCGTCGCCGTACTCGGCAGCACCGTGATGGCCGTGTTCCGCCGCGGGCTCGACCTGCCCGCCGGAATGACCGCGTCCGCCTCGGACTCGCTCAGCAGCGCGGTCGACGCCGCCGACGCACTACCTCCGTCAACGGCCGGCGACTTCCTGTCGTCCGTCCACGAGGCGTTCGTCTCCGGCATCCACCTGACCGTCCTCGGCATGGTCGCGGTCCTGCTCTTCGCCGCGATCACAGCGATCCGCACGAAGACACCGCGCGACTGAGAAGCCACGGGGCGCCCAGGTCTTTCGACCCGGGCGCCCCGTGCACACGATCAGGACAACGCTCCCAGCGGCCGAGAACCGGCGTGACGCGGACGGCGCGATCCACCTCGGCTCGATCGCGAGGTATGTGGATTCGCGCGTTCCCGGCTCAGCCCGGTCTCGGTGTGTCCGCATCTCGCAGCTGGCGGTGACTCAGCGGACGGCTCGCGAACTCGCGGGCGATCACGGTCGCCCGCGGGCTCAGCGCGAGGGCGGGAGTTCGCGGGGTCCGCGGTGGCCGGGGAGTTCGGAGGTGCCGCGGCCGGGCAGTTCGGAGTGCTGATCCGCCTGGGGGAGTGGGGCGTTCGAGCCCGCCGGGAGGGCGGTGTGGGACGGGTAGCCGTACTGGCGGGGGTCCGGGTGGTAGCGGGTGTTGGGGGCGTCGACGACCGTCGAGGCGATCTGCTGGGCGTACGGGTTGTACTGGGCCGCATAGGGATCGGTCTGGGGTGCGCCGGGGGGCAGCTGGTATCCGGCGGGGTAGCCGGGCGGGAGTTGATAGCCGCCGGGGACCTGTTGCGGGGCAGCGGAATCCTGGGTGTCGACGGTGACCTTGCGACTGCGGCGCAGGGTGAAGGTCACCTCCTCGACCTCTTCGAAGGCCTGGCGCGCGGTGCGCAGCGGGTGGGTCGCCGAATCGATCGCGTTGGCGACGAAGGAGGGGACCAGCGGGCGGATCCAGCGGGCCGCGGTGTCGGTGAACGGCACCGTGCCGATGATCGGCAGCTCCAGCCCACCGCCGGTGTTCGGCGCGGGCGCCGTGGGGGCGGCCACCTGCGGCGCGGGGACGAGGGCACCCGCCTGCGCTCCCTGCGGCAGCGCGTTGGGCAGGTAGCCCGCGGGCAGCTGCGGTGTCACGTTCGGCTCCAGAGCCACGGAGTCGTCCTTTCGATGGGGCTCGGTGACCCCGAGCTCGAAGCCGCCGATCGCGGCGATGATCCTGGTGCGCTGACGTTCTCGATCGATCACGGTATCGGCTTCGATGGCCAGTCGCGCGGCGGTGAGCTCGTGCTCGGCGCGCAGCGTGGCCGTCTCGGTCCGCACCTCGGCGCGCTTCACCGCGATCGCGGCGTCGGCCTCGCGCTGGGCCCGGTCGGCCAGCTCGGCCGCCTCGACCGTGCGATCGAGCGAGGTCTCCCCGCGCCACCACCGCAGCAGCAGCGGGAGCAGGGCCAGCACGATTCCGGCGGCGAGGATCAGCAGGCGCAGGGCCGCCGCGCCCGCGTGCGAGCCGGTGTAGCTGTTCATGGCCAGCCAGCGCGCGCCCAGGCCGCGGTCGCCCTCGGCGAAGGCGCTCGCGCGGGCGGTGGCGAGCTCGGCGGTCTCGGTGCGCACCCGCTGGTCGAGCTCGGCGGTGCGCGACTGCGCGGTGGCGAGCTGAGCGCGGGCGTCGTCGAGCATGTCGTTGGCGGTCTGGGATTCCGGACCGCGGCCCGGGACGCCGGTGATCCGGGTCTGCGGGCACTCCGGTGTCGGGTTGTACTCGCAGCGCGCGATCACCAGCGCGGTGTCGATGTCGCCCTGCGCTTTGGTGATGCTCGCGTCCAGGGCCGCGCGGTCGGCGACGGCCAGGTCGTATTCGGTGCGGGCCGCGACGACGCCGGGAGCGTTCTCGGCGCCCGCCTGTGCGCGCACATCGAGCTCCCGGTCCACGGTCCCGCCGAGCACGACGGTGGCGGCGAGTTCGGCCACGAACACCCCGGCCAGCACGCCGACCCCGATCTTGGCCGCCGCGCCGAGCCGATCGCGCCGGACCGCGGCCGGGTCGCTGTCGCGCCCACCCGCACCGGGCCGGGTGGTGGCCAGCGCCCGGCCGAGCGCGCCCGCGACCACCGCGACGAGCAGGGCGAGGACGACGACGACCACCGCGCCGATACCGTCGGCGGCCAGCAGCGCGGCCGCGGTGACGATGCCCGCGATGACGGCGAACAGCAGCACGGCGGCGCCGGTGACGGCGTATCCGGCGCGTTCCTGATGCTCGGCAGGCTCGGCGCCCGTGCCGGGATCCCGGTGCCAGGGTGCGGCGAGGCCGCCACCGAGCCAGGCGAGTGTGCCGGTCATAGGTTCTCCCCGGGTCTCGAGCTCCACTCGGCAGGCGAAACTGTCATGGATTCGTTGTGTCAGCGTGACAGGCCCGGCGCCGACACACCGAGTAGCGAGGTAGCACTTGTGGTCAGCCTCACAATCGATCGGCGCCGATATCGCGCGGGTGACGACGCCGAGGCCCGATCGCGCCGGAAACTCGGCGTGTCGTTCCCGGCGAGCCTTCCCTGAGCGACCGCGAAGGCGATTCTGTGGCCAAAACCACTGCCGAAAAGTTAACTACGCGTGTGCTGTAGCGCACAGAAAGCAGTACAGACCGTACGGTCGGCTGACTGCCATGGCTCGTCGGGGCCGCTGTCGGGAAAATCTCATCGTTCACATCCGCCGTTAGCGGGCTCAACAGGTTTGACCAGGGCTTTGCCGGGGAAACCTGCTGCGGTGCAGGTGAGTTCAACTTTCGGCCCGGTGCCGACGGTTGTTTCCGGCCTGCTCGTCCACCGTGTTACCGCAGGTCGGCGTGGGTTGTTCGGGATCGATCCGCGACCCGCTCTGCTTTACACTGGACGACGCGCGCGACGAAGTGAGCGGCCGCTACAAACCCCAGCTAGACAAGGTTATTAGCACAACCTTAGTTGGTTGGGCCAGCGGTCTGACTTATCGTTTGCTCTTACGCCGAGCACACCCCTGTTCGGCACAACCACCTGTTCGGGGTCCGGTGAAACCGGGCCAAGAGTAGCGGGTGAAACCCGCGCGGAGGTAAGGAACACGTAAGCGTTCCGTTACCTCCGAGCACCCCACTACGTCAACGAAGCGGGTGGACAACTGGAGACGTGACTGCACGCCGCAAACCACCATCGCAGCTGGTTTCGGATCGTACGGACGCAGTCTTGACGGAGGCGAAACGACGAAGGGCCCTCGCTCAGCACTGGGCGGTGAGATCTCATCGACAGCCGACTTTCTTGAAGGCAGAGGCATGACGCAACTTCCTGGCCACAGGTCACCCGGTGTCACCGGGCTCTACGATCCGGCATACGAGCACGACGCCTGCGGCGTCGCGTTCGTCGCCGACATGCACGGACGACGCAGTCGAGACATCGTCGACAAGGCCATCACGGCCCTGCTGAACCTGGAGCACCGTGGTGCCGCGGGTGCCGAGCCGAACTCCGGTGACGGCGCGGGCATCCTCATCCAGCTCCCCGACCGGTTCTTCCGTGCCGCGATCGCGGAGAGCGCTGCCCCCTTCGAGTTGCCCGCCGCGGGCGCCTACGCCACCGGTATCGCCTTCCTGCCGCAGGCCCGTCGTGAGGCCGCCCGCGCCGCCTACGGCGTCGAGAAGATCGTCACCGAAGAGGGCCTGGCCGTGCTCGGCTGGCGCGAGGTGCCGATCGACGAGTCCTCGCTCGGCGCGCTGGCCCGCGACGCCATGCCGACCTTCCGCCAGATCTTCATCGCCTCGCCGAAGAACGCCACCGAGCAGCTCTCGGGTATGGCGCTCGAGCGTCGCGCCTACGTGATCCGCAAGCGGATCGAGCACGAGCTCGGCAAGTCCGGTCCCGGCGAGGGCACCGTCGGCAAGGAATCGGTGTACTTCCCGAGCCTGTCCGGCGAGACCTTCATCTACAAGGGCATGTTCACCACGCCGCAGCTGCGCGCGTTCTACCTCGACCTGCAGGACGACCGCGTCGAGTCGGCGCTTGGCATCGTGCACTCGCGCTTCTCCACCAACACCTTCCCCTCGTGGCCGCTGGCGCACCCGTTCCGCCGGGTCGCCCACAACGGTGAGATCAACACCGTCACCGGCAACGAGAACTGGATGCGCGCGCGGGAGGCGCTGCTGCGCTCGGACGTGTTCGGCAAGGACGAGGCGGGCAAGAACCGGCTCGAGAAGATCTTCCCCGTCTGTACGCCGGGTGCAAGTGATACCGCGCGCTTCGACGAGGTACTCGAGCTCCTGCACCTCGGCGGCCGTGACTTGCACCACGCGATCCTGATGATGATTCCCGAGGCCTGGGAACGCAACGAGAGCATGGACCCGCAGCTGCGGGCGTTCTACGAGTACCACTCGATGCTGATGGAGCCCTGGGACGGACCCGCCGCGGTCTGCTTCACCGACGGCACCAAGATCGGCGCCGTGCTCGACCGCAACGGCCTGCGCCCCGGCCGGATCTGGGTCACCGAGGACGGCCTGGTCGTGCTCGCCTCCGAGGTCGGCGTGCTCGACATCGACCCGGCCACCGTGGTCCAGAAGATCCGCCTGCAGCCGGGCAAGATGTTCCTGGTCGACACCGAGCAGGGCCGCATCCTCACCGACTCCGAGATCAAGGGCGAGCTGGCCGCCGCGCAGCCGTACCAGCAGTGGCTCGACGCCGGCGTGAGCCGCATGGCCGACCTGCCCGACCGCCCGCACGTGCACATGTCGCACGACCGCGTGCTGATCCGGCAGCAGATCTTCGGCTACACCACCGAGGACCTGAACCTGCTCATCTCGCCGATGGCCAAGACCGGCGGCGAGGCACTGGGCTCGATGGGTACCGACACCCCGATCGCGGTGCTGTCGAACCGCTCGCGCCTGCTGTTCGACTACTTCTCCCAGCTGTTCGCGCAGGTCACCAACCCGCCGCTGGACGCCATCCGGGAGAAGGTCGTCACCAGCCTCAAGCGCAACCTCGGCCCCGAGGCCGACCTGCTGCACCCCGGCCCCGAGTCGTGCCAGCAGATCGCGCTCGAGCAGCCGATCCTGGACAACGACGAGCTGGCCAAGCTCGTGCACATCAACGACGACGGCAGCCAGCCGGGCCTGCGCTCGGTGGTCGTGCGCGGCCTGTACCCGGTGAAGAAGGGTGGCAAAGGCCTGCGCAAGGCGCTGGAGGCCATCAACATCCAGGTCTCGGCCGCGATCGACGGCGGCGCGCGCATCATCGTGCTGTCCGACCGCGAGTCCAACGAGAAGCTGGCGCCGATCCCGTCGCTGCTGCTGACCTCCTCGGTGCACCACCACCTGGTGCGCGAGCGCACCCGCACCATGGTCGGCCTGGTCGTGGAGGCCGGTGACGCCCGCGAGGTGCACCACATGGCGGCGCTGGTCGGCTTCGGCGCGGCCGCGATCAACCCGTACATGGCCTTCGAGTCGATCGAGGACATGCTCGAGCGCGGTTCGCTGCAGATCCCCGGTTCCACCGGTGACCTGGCCGCCGATTTCCGCAAGGCCGTCGCGAACTACTGCACCGCGGCCAGCAACGGCGTGCTCAAGGTGATGTCGAAGATGGGCATCTCCACCCTCGCCTCCTACAACGGCGCCCAGCTGTACCAGGTCATCGGCCTGGCCCAGGACCTCGTCGACGAGTACTTCACCGGCCTGCGCTCCCCGCTGGGCGGCATCGGCCTGGACGAGATCGCCGAAGAGGTGGCCATCCGCCACACCACCGCGTACCTGGAGAACCGCAACGAGCGCGCGCACCGCGAGCTCGAGGTCGGCGGTGAGTACCAGTGGCGTCGCGAGGGCGAGTACCACCTGTTCAACCCCGACACCGTGTTCAAGCTGCAGCACGCGACCCGCACCGGTCAGTACTCGATCTTCAAGGAGTACACCAAGCTGGTCGACGATCAGTCCGAGCGCCTGGCCGCGCTGCGTGGCCTGTTCAAGTTCAAGAAGGGCCAGCGCGCGCCCATCTCGATCGACCAGGTCGAGCCCGCGAGCGAGATCGTCAAGCGCTTCTCCACCGGCGCGATGAGCTACGGCTCCATCTCGGCCGAGGCGCACGAGACCCTCGCGGTCGCGATGAACCGTCTCGGCGCCCGCTCGAACTCCGGTGAGGGCGGCGAGAGCCCCGCTCGCTTCGAGGTCGAGGAGAACGGCGACTGGCGTCGTTCGGCGATCAAGCAGGTGGCCTCGGGTCGCTTCGGCGTCACCGCGCACTACCTGACCAACGCCACCGACATCCAGATCAAGATGGCCCAGGGCGCCAAGCCGGGCGAGGGCGGCCAGCTGCCCGCGCACAAGGTGTACCCGTGGGTCGCCGAGGTGCGGCACTCCACGCCGGGCGTCGGCCTGATCTCCCCGCCCCCGCACCACGACATCTACTCGATCGAGGATCTGGCCCAGCTGATCCACGACCTGAAGAACGCGAACCCGCAGGCTCGGATTCACGTGAAACTTGTCGCGGAGCCGGGTGTCGGCACGGTCGCCACCGGTGTCTCGAAGGCGCACGCCGACGTCGTGCTCATCTCGGGCCACGACGGCGGCACCGGCGCCTCGCCGCTGACCTCGCTCAAGCACGCGGGTGGCCCCTGGGAGCTCGGCCTGGCCGAGACCCAGCAGACCCTGCTGCTCAACGGCCTGCGCGACCGCATCGTCGTCCAGGTCGACGGTCAGATGAAGACCGGCCGCGACGTGATGATCGCCGCGCTGCTCGGTGCCGAGGAGTTCGGTTTCGCGACCGCTCCGCTGGTGGTCTCGGGCTGCATCATGATGCGCGTGTGCCACCTCGACACCTGTCCGGTCGGCATCGCCACCCAGAACCCGGTGCTGCGCGAGCGGTTCACCGGCAAGGCCGAGTTCGTCGAGAACTTCATGCTGTTCATCGCCGAGGAGGTGCGTGAGCTGCTCGCCGAACTGGGCTTCCGCACCCTCGACGAGGCCGTCGGCCGGGTCGACCTGCTCGACACCGCCAAGGCCAAGCAGCACTTCAAGGCCGCCAAGCTGGACCTGTCGCCGATCCTGGACATGCCGGAGACGGCGTTCATGAACCAGGACACCCGCTGCACCGGCACCCAGGACCACGGTCTGGACAAGGCGCTGGACAACGAGCTGATCGCCAAGAGCGCCGACGCGCTCGAGCGCGGTCAGGCGGTGAAGATCGAAACCAAGATCACCAACGTCAACCGCACGGTCGGCACCATGCTCGGCCACGAGGTGACCAAGCTCTACGGTGGCGCGGGCCTGCCCGACGACACCATCGACATCACCTTCACCGGTTCGGCGGGCAACAGCTTCGGCGCGTTCGTCCCGGCCGGTATCACGCTGCGCGTGCACGGTGATGCCAACGACTACGTCGGCAAGGGTCTGTCCGGTGGCCACATCGTGGTGCGCCCGGCGATCAACGCGCCGAAGGGATTCGTCGCCGAGAACAACATCATCGCGGGCAACGTGATCATGTTCGGCGCCACCAGCGGCCGCATCCTGATCAACGGTGTCGCGGGCGAGCGCTTCGGTGTGCGCAACTCCGGTGCCACCGCGGTCGTCGAGGGTGTGGGCGACCACGCGCTCGAGTACATGACCGGTGGCCGGGTGGTCATCCTCGGTGGCACCGGCCGCAACCTCGGCGCCGGTATGTCCGGTGGTGTGGCGTTCGTCTACGACCCGGAGGGCACGCTCGCGCAGCGGGTCAACCCGGATCAGGCCGACGCGATCGAGCAGCTCTCCGGTGACGACTTCACCTGGCTGCGCGACATCATCGCGACCCACCGCGACGAGACGGGTTCGGCTGTGGCCGAACGCATCCTGAGCGACTGGTCCCAGCAGGTGAACCACTTCGTGAAGGTCATGCCTCGCGAATACAAGAAGGTTTTGCTCGCCATCTCCGAAGCCGAGAAGAGCGGCAAGGATGTCGACGCAGCGATCATGGAGGCGGCTCGTGGCTGACCCACAAGGCTTTTTGAAGAACACCTCGCGGGAACTGCCGACCCGCCGCCCCGTCGAACTGCGCCTGCTGGACTGGAAAGAGGTCTACGAGGACAAGTTCTCGCACGAGACCTTGCAGAAGCAGGCCAGCCGCTGCATGGACTGCGGTATCCCCTTCTGTCACAACGGCTGTCCGCTGGGGAACCTGATTCCCGAGTGGAACGACCTGGTGTACAAGGGCGCGTGGCGCGAGGGCATCGACCGTCTGCACGCCACCAACAACTTCCCGGAGTTCACCGGCCGGCTGTGCCCCGCGCCGTGTGAGGCGTCCTGCGTGCTGGGCATCAACCAGCAGCCGGTCACCATCAAGCAGGTCGAGGTCGAGCTCGTCGAGAACGCCTTCGACGAGGGCTGGGTCACCCCGGTGTACCCCACCCGCCTGACCGGCAAGAAGATCGCCGTCGTGGGTTCGGGCCCGGCCGGTCTGGCCGCCGCCCAGCAGCTCACCCGGGCCGGTCACACCGTGACCGTGTTCGAGCGCGAGGACCGCATCGGCGGCCTGATGCGCTACGGCATCCCGGAATTCAAGATGGAGAAGTCGGTCATCGACCGTCGCCTGGCGCAGATGGAGGCCGAGGGCACCATCTTCAAGACCAGCGTGAACGTCGGCGTCGACATCACCGCCGAGCAGCTGCGCGAGCAGTACGACGCGGTGGTCCTCGCCGGTGGCGCGACCATCGCCCGCGACCTGCCGATCCCCGGCCGCGAGCTCGACGGCATCCACCAGGCGATGGAGTTCCTGCCCTGGGCCAACCGCGCCCAGCTCGGTGACGACGTCCTCGACGAGAACGGCCTGCCGCCGATCCACGCCAAGGGCAAGAAGGTCGTCATCATCGGCGGTGGCGACACCGGCGCCGACTGCCTGGGCACCTCGCACCGCCACGGCGCCGAGTCGGTCCACCAGTTCGAGATCATGCCCCGTCCCCCGGAGGAGCGCGCGGGCTCCACCCCGTGGCCGACCTACCCCCTCGTGTACCGGGTCTCCTCGGCGCACGAAGAGGGCGGCGAGCGCGTGTTCTCCGTGAACACCGAGCGTTTCGTCGGCAAGGACGGCAAGGTCACCGGTCTGGAGGCGCACGAGGTCAAGATGGCCAACGGCCGCTTCGAGAAGGTCGAAGGCACCGACTTCACCCTCGAAGCCGACCTGGTCCTGCTGGCCATGGGCTTCGTCGGCCCGCAGAAGCCCGGCCTGCTGACCGACCTCGGCGTCGGCTACGACGGCCGCGGCAACGTCCAGCGCGACAAGAACTGGTCGACCAACATCCCCGGCGTCTTCGTCGCCGGCGACATGGGCCGCGGCCAGTCCCTCATCGTCTGGGCCATCGCCGAAGGCCGCGCCGCCGCCGCCGCGGTCGACAAGTACCTGGAAGGCGAGACCGCGCTCCCCGCGCCCATCCCGCCAACCGCCGTCGCCCAGCGGTAAACCCGCTCACGAAAGCGCCCGTGGACCCACCGGTCCACGGGCGCTTTCGTATGCCTGCGCCTAACCCGGCGAACCGGCGGGTGCCGTTGTCCGGCCGTGGTCGAGGGTGAGCAGTACCGCGACGGTCAGGTAGGCCGCGACGATGACGAGGTTCAGTGCGCCCTGTGCCGGTTGGCCCAGGTCGAAGCGTTCCAGGGCGGCGATGGTGATGACGCCGGAGCCGAAGTAGAAGCCGGTGATCAGAGTGGGGACGGCGAGGTGGCGGGGGAGGAAGGCCGCGACCAGTAGGAGCAGGGAGAAGGCGAAGTCGGGGACGGCGAAGATGTTGTCCGCGCGGTAGTCGGGGTTGAACGTCAGTGCGGCGATCAGCCAGACGCTGACCGGGACGGCGGTGATTCTCGCGATGGTGATCAACGGCATGGCCGCTCCTTAGGGGTGCTGGTCGGCGTGGTCGAGGATCGAGGCGACCAGGCCGGGGAATCGGGTGTCGAGTTCGGTGAGCCGCAGGGTGTTCATGCGCTGTCGGCCGCTGTCGAACTGGCGGATCAGGCCCGCGTTGCGCAGGGCCTTGAAGTGGTGGCTGAGGGTGGACGGGGCGACGCCGAGTCCGAAAGTGCCTGGCGATGTTGTCCGCGACACATCGCGGGCTGATAGCTGTCAGGTTGAAACATCAAGGTGCTCAACCTCTCTCGAGCGCTCGAGAAGCTGGTGGCTGATGTCCCTTGCGCCACATAGACTTCAAGACGTAGAGCAGAATCGGTGATCCGAGGGGGAGCTGTGCCGTTGCCGCCGGGAACATTGGCGACCCTGCGCCGCGCCGCCGAGCGCGGTGACGGTACCGCCATGCACAATCTCGCCCACTTCTACCACAACCACAGCGATTTCGAGGCAGCCGAGCACTGGTTCCGGCGGGCCGCGGCGGCGGGGCACACCCGTTCGATGAACAACCTCGCCGTCCTGCTCGACCAGTTCGGCGAACTCGACGAGGCCGAGTCCTGGTACCGCCGGGCCGCGGCCGGTGGCAACAGCAACGCCATGTACAACCTGGCCACCATGCTCTACCAGTGCGGCGATCGTGCCGATGCCGAGACCTGGTACCACCACGCCGCCATGGCGGGCCACGTCGACGCGATGTTCAATCTCGCTCGCCTGCTGGAGGATCAGCGCCGCCTCGACGACGCCGAGGCGTGGTACCGCGAGGCCGCCGACTGTGGCGACATCGACGCGATCAACAACCTCGGCATGCTCCTGCGCCGCCGCGGCAGCGTCACCGAGGCACGCCGCTGCTTCCGTCGCGCCGCCGATCTCGGCCATCCGCGCGCCATGGCCAATCTCGCCGCGCTGCTCGAATCCGAGGGCGCGCACCGCGAAGCCGAGACCTGGTACCGCCGCGCCGCCGGCTGACAATTGACGGGTATATCGGCGTGCGAAGTCTGTGAAGACGGTCGAATCGAATATTCGCGCGGAGATCGCTGGCTACCGAATAAGCGGTTGATCACCGGTTTCGCATTGCGGTAGCGAATAGGCCCCGAAGTTACCCAAAAGTATTGATACCGAGCGGTTTTCCAGCAAACCCCAGCAAACATTTTGCCGCGCAGCAATTTTCCCGCATTCGACATGCGGAAGTTTGCGGGTGGGTATAGCGTCTCGTTTCGATAACCGATCGATGACAGGGCCGGGGCGTGTGAATTCTCTCGACGGCTGCCTCAAACGCATCATGGATATTCCCGGTGCGCGCAGCGTGACACTGGTGGACGGGGCAAGTGGATTGGCGATCGCCGCGGCGGGCGGGCACGGCGACATCGACGAACACGAGGACGCGGCGAGCACCACCGAGGTGGTGCGGGCGGCACTGGGCTGTTCGGCGTTGACGAACGACCGGACCGACGACGTCACCGAGATCGTCGTCTGCCGCACCGGCGGATTCCACCTGTTGCACCTGGTCGACGGTGATTTCGACGGCAGACTGTTCATGCACGTCGCCTTCGACGGCGACACCGGCAATCTCGGTATGGCGCGCTATCAGCTCAGGAACGCACTCGACGAACTGGCGGGTGCGGATCGATGAGCGTCGCGTTGGCCGAGGAATTGCACCGGCTGGAGGACCAGGAGTCGACCGGTGTGCTGCGGGCCGGCGACGGCGAATTCCACCTCGTGCGTGGCGCGATCGCCTCGGCCGGTTGCCGTCGCACCATCGGATTGGACCGGCTCGTGGTGGAGGCGGGTGTTGCCACCGCCGAGGATTGGCGACGCGCCGGCGCGGGTGATCCCGGCCCGCTCCTGCACCGCCCCCGACTGGAAACTCTGGCGTTGCTGTCGGTCTTCGACGCCGCCTACTTTCTGCTCGCCTCGCCGGGCGAACCGGAATTCCGTCCGGCGCCGGAACATTGGTTGTCGCCGGTGTGCCGGGTGGCGCCACGCGCGGTGGTGCACGAATGCGCGCGCCGCGGTGATCGGGAATGGGGTCCGTGGCCCGCCGATCTGGTCGCGGCCGTGCCGGTGGTGCCCGCGCGCCGGGTGCGTCGAAATCGTGTGGTGCTCACCGGTGCTCAGGCCGAGGTGCTCGCCGCCGCCGATACCCGGCGCAGTGTCGCCGAGATCGCCCGCGACCTCGGCCGCACCACCTACGGCTGCCTCGTCGCGGTCCGGGACCTGACCGCAGCCGGGCTGATCGAGGCGCCGGACCCGATCGAGGTGCCCGAGACTGCGGAGGTGGTCGAGGCGGCGCCCACGCAGCGCACCGGCCGGCATCTCGCACTCGCCCCTGATCCGGTCGAAAGACCTGCCCGACACCGGCACTCGGCGCCGGAGTCCACCACCGTCCCCGTGCTGCCGAGGCGGATCCCCGCCGCCGGCACGGGTGTGATCCGTCCCCCACAGATCGGGGGACCCGGTCGGCACGCGGTCGACGAGGAAGCGACCGCGTCCGCCCGGCCCCGCGGAAACCGCGCTGTCGCGGCACCGTACGAGCCGGAGCGCTGGCAGCAGGTCGACCGCGAAGTACTCATCCGGCTCAGGGCGGCGTTGGAGGAGCTCGAGTGACCGTGCGCAAGAAGCTGCTCGGTGAATGGAGGGGAAGGTTGACCAAAGTGGCGATGACGGTGCCCGAACGGAACGCGGCCGTGCTGGCCGAACTGAAGTCGTTGCGCGAGCGCGTACCCCGGCTCACCGGGTCCGTGGTCGCCTCCAGCGACGGGCTGCTCATCGAACACGACCTGCCGCCGCAGGTCGAACCGACCGGGATGGCGGCACTGGCCGCGGCGCAGCTGTCGCTGTCGTACCGGCTGGCCAGCACCGCGCACGGTGGCGGTTTCAACGAGGTCGTCGTGCACGGCACCGAGGGGCAGGTGGTGATCTACGCCGCCGGTTACACCTCGCTGACCGTGCTCGCCGGACCCGAGGTGAACGTCGGCCGGCTCCACCTGGAGTCGCGCCCGGTAGCTCGTGCCATCGCCGAACACCTGGCGGCGGCGCACTCCTCTGGAAACAGCCAGGGGAAGCACAACAAATGAAAGGCACGACATGTCGAATATGGATCTGGCACTGAAGGACATGATGGTGATCGACGGTGCGATAGGCGCCGCGGTCGTCGACTACAGCAGCGGGATGGCGCTGGGCATGCTCAGCAGCACCAAGGCACTGGACCTGCAGGTCGCCGCGGCGGGCAACACCGAGGTGGTGCGCGCGAAGATGCGCACCATCGAACAGCTCGGCCTCAACGAGGACATCGAGGACGTCCTCATCACCCTCGGCACCCAGTACCACGTCATCCGCCCGATGACCGGCCGCAAGTCCAAGGGCCTGTTCCTCTACCTCGCCCTCGACCGCGGCCGCTCCAACCTCGCGATGGCCCGCCACCGCCTCAAGGGCATCGAGGAAGATCTGGAGGTGTGAGTTCTCCGCTGCGCTGGACGGGTATGTCGGCGACCGGCCGTGGCCGCCGACATCCGGCTCCGCTCGGCCCGTGTGTCGGCGCCGAATTCGAGAGGTCATGTGGCACCGAGGCGCTGCTACGCCTATTGTGATTCGCGGCGAGGTCTGGGTTGCCACAAGTCATCGGGGTTTGCTCTGCATCGGTGAGAGCAAGGGTTGAACTGGAGCGGTATGCAGTTGAGAAAAGTTGTCGCGGCTGTGGGAGCGTCCGCGGCGATGATGTCCGGCATCATGATCGGCAGCACGAGTGCCAACGCGGCGCCCGGCTGCCCGAGTCTTTATGTGGTCGCCATTCCCGGAACCTGGGAAACCGGCGTCGACAAGCCCCCCGGCCCCGGCATGCTGTCCGGCGTCACCAACGGGCTGCCCCGCAACACCCAAGTCGATTACGTCACCTATGCCGCGACCGCGTTCCCGTGGGAGGGCGATGTCTACGGCAACTCCAAGAAGCAGGCCGTCAACGCGGCCCGCGGGCTGATCAGTGACAAGCTCGCCGCCTGCGGCAACACCAGGGCCGCGCTCGTCGGCTACAGCCAGGGTGCCGACGCGGCAGGTGATCTCGCCGCCGAGATCGGCACCGGAATCAGCAAGATTCCCGCCGATCGTGTCGCCGCCGTCGGCCTGATCTCCGATCCGCGGCGCTCGCCCACCGATGTCCAGGTGGGCCCGATCGCGCAGGGCGCGGGCGGCGGTGGCGCGCGGCCGGGCGGCTTCGGCTGGCTCAGCGATCGCACCCGCACGATCTGCGCGGTCGACGATCTCTACTGCGCGACGGCCACCGACGACTTCGTCACCCGCTTCGCCGGCTTCCTGGCGCAGAGCTCGGATGCCAACCCGGCCAACCTGTGGCGGTACCAGATCGAAGCGGGCCAGATCATGAACGATCTGATGGCGCACGGTGGCGTGCCGACGTTGCAGGCGCAGCTGTCGGAGGCGGCCAATCAGCAGCGGGCCAAGGACCTGGAGCGGTTCTACCGGTCGCAGGCGCATACGTTGTACGGGAGCTACCAGGTGGGTGGTGGGAAGACCGCCATCACGTGGATGCGTGACTGGATCGGCTCGCACGCCTGAGTTGTTCTGTCGGGTGCCCGGTGTCGCGGTTGGCGGCGCCGGGCACTCTTGTTTGTGGCTGGGGTTTGGGGTTGACCGACCCGGGCTGTGAACGCTGTGTTTGTTGGAGCGCTGGCGCGCTCGAGTCGCGGCCCCTGATGGGCCGCCGGTTAGCGCTCGAGACTCGCGCCTTCGGCGCATGCGCTTCGAGCGCTAACCGGCGACCCGGCCGCGACCGGCCGACTTCGTCGGCCGCCGCTCCTCGAGGTCGCGGGTGCGGGGCTGGGTGAGGCGGTCATGGCGGACTTAAGTGGTGAGGTGTGGCTGGGAGTTCGGTAGGTGGCGGACTTTGGGTCTTGGGGTGTGGCTGGTAGTGCGGCAGGCTGTGGGCTTCGAGCTTGGGGTGTGGCTGGGTCGCGGGCGTCGGGTCCGGGGTGTGCTGGGGTGCGGTACGTGGCCGACTCAGTGGGCTGTCTTGGACAGGTTGCGGGGGAGCAGGTTCCAGACGTGGCCGTTTTCGTTGATGGTGGCGGCCGTTCGGGTTCCGGTGCGGGAGTAGAGGATTCGGGTGATGGAGCAGTAGTCGATGGGGAAGGTGAGGGGGCGGGGGAGGCCGAGGACGTCGGCGAGGAGGACGTTGATGACGCCGCCGTGGGCGAAGGCTACGACGGTGTCGGTGGGTGCGGTGTCGGCGACCAGGGTTTCGATGGCGGTCAGGACTCGGGTGGTGAAGGCCGGACCGTCGATCTGTTCGGGGAGCAGCCCGGCTTTTATGCGGGCGTAGGCATCCGCGAAGTCGGTCTTCGCGTCCTCGATGGGGATGTAGGCGGGCAGGTCGCGGTCGTATTCGGCCAGGTCGTCGATGATGTCGACGGGTAGTGCGCGAGCGGTCGCGGTGGGAACCGCGGTATCGCGCGCCCGACGCTGCGGGCTGCTGACGATGCGCGCGATCTCGTGCGCGGCCAGCGCGTCGGGGACGCGCGCGGCCTGACGCCTACCGACCTCGGTGAGCCCGGGGTCGGCGGCGACGGTGGCGCTCACGACACGGTCGGGCTGGGCATGACGCACGAGAATCAGCTGCACGCTCCACACTCTGCCGCATCGAGGTGAACCGCACGGGTTCAGCGCGGCTTCACCAGGGGGAACGGGAGGGTTTCGCGGATGCTGCGGCCGGTGATGAGCATGACGACGCGGTCGACGCCCATGCCCAGGCCGCCGGTGGGGGGCATGGCGTGTTCGAGAGCCTGGAGGAAGTCCTCGTCGAGTTCCATCGCCTCGGGGTCGCCGCCCGCGGCCAGCATCGACTGTTCGGTGAGGCGGCGGCGCTGCTCGACGGGGTCGGTGAGTTCGCTGTAGGCGGTGCCCAGTTCGACGCCCCAGGCGACCAGGTCCCAGCGTTCGGTGACGCCGGGGATGCTGCGGTGCGAGCGGGTCAGTGGGGCGACCGAGACGGGGAAGTCCAGGTAGAAGGTGGGTTCTGTGGTTTGGGATTCCACCAGGTGCTCGTACATCTCCAGCACCACCTGCCCGGCGTCCCAGCCGTGCTGATACGCCACCCCGGCGCCGTCGCACAGTTCGCGCAGCCGGGTGAGGTCGGTGCGCGCGGTGATCTCGGTGCCGATGGCCTCCGAGATCGCGCCGTGCACCGTCTTGACCCGCCACTCGCCGGAGATGTCGACGGCGTCGAAGCCGCCGGAGTCGTTGGGCCGCAACGCCACCTCGGCGCCGTTGGCCGCCATCGCCGCGTCCTGGATCAGCTGACGGCACAGGTGCATCATCCGCAGGTAGTCGCTGTGCGCCTCATAGGCTTCCAGGATCGTGAACTCGGGATTGTGGCTGAAGTCCACGCCCTCGTTGCGGAAGGTCCGCCCGATCTCGAACACCTTCTCCATGCCGCCGACGCACAGCCGCTTGAGATACAGCTCGGGCGCGATGCGCAGGTACAGGTCGAGGTCGTAGGCGTTGATGTGGGTGCGGAACGGGGTCGCGTTGGCGCCGCCGTGTACCTGCTGCAGGATCGGCGTCTCGACCTCGAGGAAGCCCCAGGTGAACAGCGAGTCGCGCAGCGAGTGCAGCACCGCGCTGCGCTTGGCCATCACCTCGCGGGTCTCGGGGTTGATCGCCATGTCGACGTAGCGCTGCCGCACCTTGGCCTCGGAATCGGCCAGCCCGCGCCACTTGTCGGGCAGCGGGTGCAGGCACTTGCCGTTCATCCGCCAGTCCTGCGCGAGCAGCGAGAGCTCACCACTGCGGCTCGTGCCGAGCTGACCGCTCACCTCGATCAGGTCGCCCAGGTCGAAGAACTCGGTGAACTCCGCGCTGCGATCGGCGCCGACCCGCTCGCGGTCGATCACCAGCTGGATCTCCTCGGTCCAGTCGCGTACCACCGCGAAGATCACCCCGCCGTAGTCGCGGATGCGCAGCAGCCTGCCCGCCACCCGCACCGTGGTGCCCTTGGGCGTGCGCCGGGCCGCGGCGATGGTGTGCGTGGGCGGGTAGGAGATCGGGTAGGCGTCGACGCCGGCGGCGGTGAGCCGGGCCAGCTTGTCCATCCGCACCCGCACCTGCTCGGGCCTGCGCGGACCCTGCTCGGTGTCCTCGCCCTCGGGCGCGTCGGGCGGGCTGCCGTCGGCGTGCAGGCCGGTGATCGCCGCGGGGACAGCCGGATTCGTCCCGGTGTGCACCGAGGCGTCGGGCGCCTTGCCCAGCCGCGGCAGGAAGCCTTCGGCCAGCCCGCTCGCCGTCGCGACCCGGGGCAGTTGCCTGCGCTCCTCGAACAGGAAGAACCGTGGCACCCAGCGCGGGTGGTACTTCACATTCGACCGGTACAGCGCCTCGAGCTGCCACCAGCGCGAGAAGAACAGCAGCACCCCGCGCCAGGCCCGCAGCACCGGTCCGGCGCCGATCCGGCCACCCTCCTCGAACACCGAGCGGAACACCGCGAAGTTCAGCGAGACCTTGGTGATGCCGTACTGGTCGGAGTTCAGCGCGAGCTGCGAGATCATCAGCTCCATCACGCCATTGGGACTGTGCGGGTCGCGGCGCATCAATTCCAGCGAGGCACCGGTACGGCCCCACGGGACCAGCGAGAGCATGGCGTGCACCCGGTCGTCGTGATCGACGGCCTCCACCAGCAGGCAGTCACCGTCGAGCGGATCGCCGAGACGGCCCAGCGCCATCGAGAAGCCGCGTTCGGTCTCGGTGTCGCGCCAGGCGTCGGCGCGCGCGATGATCTCGGCGAACTCCGTGGCGGGGATCTCGCGGTGCCTGCGCACCCGCACGCCGATACCGTGTTTGCGCAGCCGGTTGGCGGCCTGGCGCACCTGCTTCATCTCCGGACCGGCCAGCGAGAACGTGCGGGTGTCGAGGATCGCCTCGTCGCCCAGCCGCAGCGCCGCGAGCCCGGCCTGGCGATACGCGGTCGCGCCGATCTCGCTCGCGCCCATCACCGCGGGCGCCCAGCCGAACCGGTCCGCCTGCTCCAGCCAGGCCGTGATGGCCTGCGGCCAGCTCTGTTTCGGCCCGATCGGATCGCCACTGGCCAGGCACACGCCCAGCTCGACGCGATAGGTGATGGCCGCCTTGCCGTTCGGCGCGAACACCACCGCCTTGTCCCGGCGGGTCGCGAAGTAGCCCAGCGAGTCCTCGACATCGCTGCTCGCCAGCAGACCGCGGATCGCCGACTCGTCCAGCCCGGTCATGGCGTTGTCGGCGCGCTGGGAGCGCAGCAGCACGATCACCGCGGCCAGCAGCGCGATCGCGCCGAACAGGCCGAGCACGAAGTTCACCCACGCGCGGGGATGGCCGTCGAAGTGCTCGTTGTTCACCAGTACCGCCGCGGTGACCCGGTACACCGCCCACAGCGGCCGCTGCACGCCGCCCGGCAGCGAGCCGGGGAACAGCTCCACCAGCCCCCAGCCGAGCAGACAGCCCGCCGCCAACCCGGCGACGAGCACCCCGAGCGCCTTCCACAGCGCACCCGGCCTGACCCGCGTGTAGAACTCCTTGCGCGCCGCGAGCAGCACGCCGAGCACCACCAGGTGCACGAGGAAGGCCACCAGCGCGGCCACGTCGTCATCGGCGACGAAGGCCACGATGTTCGACACCGCGTAGAGCACGAGATAGCCGAACAACAGCCACCAGGCGACGCGTTTTCGGCTGGCGATCGCCCCCGCCAGGAGTCCGACGACCAGCGCCCACACCAGACTGTCGGGCGCGTCGAAGTAGTAGGTGTCGACGAAGTGGCGTGGTGTCTGCGTCAGATGCCGCAACGTCGGGGAGAGGCTCCACAGCAGGCACAGCACCGCGAAGACGCCCAGGATCATCCCCGTGACGTGCGGTACCTCGGACAACCTGCCGTGCGCGCGATGCGGAACCGGCGATCTGTCCGGTGCCGCCTCGACGATGGGGTGCTGCTCGGCCTGCGTGGGGGTCACTGATCCAGTGTGAGCGCTCCCGGGCCGGATGCGGGTCGCCCTCGGCGCGGCGTGTTCGTCACCAGGGCCGGTGGCGCGCCCCTTTTCGCGGGGGAGTAAGTATTAGCGCATGTCGGAACCAGTCGATGTGCCCATCGATGACGATGTCATCAAGCTCGGGCAGTTCTTGAAACTGGCCAACCTGATCGATTCGGGCTCCGAGGCCAAGACGGTGATCGCCCAGGGTCTCGTCCGGGTCAACGACGAGGTCGAGCTGCGCCGCGGTAGGCAACTACAGGTGGGCGACGTCGTCGTCCTGGCCGGACACAAGGTGCGGGTGTCCGGGAACTAGCCCGAACACCCGCGACCTGAGATCTCAGTCCTCGGCACGGACCACGACGCCGTCGTGGTCGCTGTAGAGCATCTCGCCCGGGACGAAGGTGATCCCGCCGAACTCCACCTGCACATCGCGCTCGCCGCTACCGGTCTGGGTGCTCTTGCGCGGGTTGGTGCCCAGCGCCTTCACCCCGATGTCGAGGGTGCGCAGGATCGCGGAGTCGCGCACGGCGCCGTTGACGATCACCCCGGCCCAGCCGTTGTCCACGCCACGCCCGGCGATGATGTCGCCGACCAGCGCGGTGTGCACGCTCGCGCCGCCGTCGACGACGAGCACCTTGCCCTCGCCCGGCTCGCCCAGGGTCTGCTTGACCAGCAGATTGTCCTGGAAGCAGCGGATCGTGGTGATCCGTCCGGCGAACGCGGCCCGGCCACCGAACTGGATGAACTGGGTGTCGCAGCTGCGGATCTCGGGGCCGATCTCATCGGCCAGATCGGCGGTGGCCACAACATTCACTGATTCGGTCATGCGCTGATTGTGTCAGGCGCTCTCGCTGTGCGCTTTCACGATCTCCCGGACCAGGCTGTCGGTGGTGTGCTTGACCGCGATCTTGATGAAGGGCTCGATGGTCTTGCCGAGCATCTTGCCCGCGATGCCGCCGCCGACCGAGAAGTCGATGGTCGCGTCGACCGTGCACAGGTCATCGCCCTTGGGCAGGTAGCGGAAGGTCGCGACGATCTCGAAGCCCTTGATCGACCGGGTGGCGATCAGCCTGCCCTCTTCCCAGCCGACGACCTCGATGCGGGAGGTCAGCGAGGCGGGGCCCAGCTTCATCTTGCCGTCGAACTTCGCGCCGAGGCCGTCGGTCTGCTCGGTGACAGGGGTGAAGGTCTCGATGCCGTACCAGAACTTCGGCAGGTTGCGGTAGTCGTTCATGAAGGCGAACGCCGTCTCGGCCGACGCAGCGCAGTCTTCGACAATCCTCACTTCGGTCATGCGGGTTACTGTAATCGGTTCGTACACCGTCCAACGGCACCGGACGCGAACGTGACGGAGCTGACTACGCGGTGACCGCCAGGACGGCGGCCAGCCCGAACGCCAGCGCCATCACCACCACTTCGACGATGGCATTGCGCAGCGACACCGCCGCGGTGACCCGGTGATCGGCGGCCCGCGCCACCCAGGTGCGCCGCCACCACCAGCCCAGACCCGCCAGCACGCACAGCAGCGTGAACTTGGCCAGCAGGATCCGCCCGTACCCGCTCGACCACAGCGGCTCGATCCCGCCCAGGCGCACCAGCCCGTCGATCACTCCGGTGGCGGCGACCGCGAGCACCAGCGGCGCGGCCAGCGCCGAATAGCGGGGCAGCGTGGCCGCCCATTCGCCGCGGGTGCGCAGGACCAGCGCCATCGCGAGCAACAGGCCGAGCCAGCCCGCGGCGGCCAGCGCGTGCACCGCGGCGAGCACCGAGCCGAACATCTGCTGGGACATGTGCCCGGTGATCGGACGCAACGCCAGCGCGACGGCGGCGAACACCAGCACCAGATCCGGCGATGCCGCCTCGGGCCGCCGGAAGGCCACCGCCGCGTAGCAGGCGATCGCGCCGGTACAGAACAGGATCGCGATCCCGATCTGCCCGGCACTGAGCCGTCCGAGGAAGGTACCGAACTCGTCGGCCCCGAGATCGCGCACCGGCACGCCGACGATCTCGGCCGCCTCGCCCACCAGCACCGCGAACTCGGCGGCGAACCAGACCCCGGCCAGCACCGCGACCGGTCGCCAGGTGACCCGCAGCCGCTCGTTGAGCCGGGGCAGCGCCGCCAGCCCGAGCACCGTCGCGCCCGCGCCGTCGGCGAGGACGCGCGCGCAGGCCACCACGGGAAAACCGTCGAAGCCACGCAGCACCCAGGCCAGCACCACACCGGCCATGGCCGCGGCGACGACCGGCCCCAGCAGCCGCCACGGCCGCGGCGTGGCGCCGGGAACCCGGCGACCGGTCGTCATCGCGAGCTACTTCTTGCGACCGGACCGGCCACCGAGCAGCGCGACCGCCAGGCCCGCACCGAACAGCACCACACCACCGGCGACGAACACCCACACGGGCACCCCACCGGAATCGCTGTCGCCGTCGGCCCGGTCCTCGCCCGGCTTGGCGCCCGGCGTGCCGGTGCCTTCCTTGCTGAGCGTGAAATGCCGTGTCCCGCTGACGGGATGGCCGTCGGCCGAGGTCACCCGGAACGCGAGCGTGTACTCACCGACCGGTCCCAGCTCACCGACTTCCACACTCACCGTGCGACCTTCGACGAGCACGTCGCCCTTGGACCACAGCCGCCCGTCCGGGCCGACCACGGTCAGCGACGGAAAGGTCTGCTGCAGTTCCTCGTTGAAGGTGATGCTGGCCCGCGCCGGTCCCACCTCGACGGTCGAGCCGTCCTCGGGCACGCTGCTCACCGCGCCGGAGTGCGCGCTCGCCGTACCCGCCGCCGCGAAGGCCGCGGCGAACAGCACTGCGAGCAGTGCCACGAGTATCGCGGGACGCCGGCGTGCGCTGGTCGCCGGGGACGTGCCGGCGCGCATCAGGAGGCCCGCCGCGAGCGGAAGACCAGGCCGAGGCCGAGGGCCGCGCCGAACAGGCCGAGAGCGAGGCCGAGGCCGCCGAGCCAGCGGGCCACGTTGTCCTGGCCGGATTCGCTGGTCTCGCCCGAGGCGACCTGGTGATCGCCGTGCCCGCCGCCGTTCGCGGTCAGGGTGACGCTCGGTGCCGGGCGCTCGGGTTCGGCGCCGTCGGTGCTCGGCTGATCCCAGGCGACGACCTTGCCGTCGCTGTAGGTCTGCTCGGTGGGGAAGGTCACCGTGTCCTGATCGGGCAGCGGGCCGAGCGAGAGCACGAAGCGCTGGAACTGGCCGGGGCCGACGCCGGGGTTGCCCGGTTCGGCGGTCCAGGCGACGGCGACGGTCTCGCCCTTGTCGTTGCGTTCGACGTTCGCGGTCCAGCCCGGGAGCGGCTCGGTGCGCACGCTCTTCAGGTTCGGCACGGCGACGCGCAGCCCGGTGGTGGCCGCGGTGTCGGATTCGGTGGGCACCTTGAAGGTGGCGACGGTGTAACCGCCCTTGGCCGCGCCGGGGGCGTCGACGGTCACGTGGGCGGCCGCCGAACCGCAGGCGGCGAGCACGAGACCCGCCGCGATCGCGACGGTCCCGGTGCCACGGGTGGTGAAGTTGTGCATGGAATGCCTTCTGTCCGAAGAGAAATCTGAAGTCGTCTGGATCAGGCGAACAGCGGCGGTGCGCGCGGACATCGCGCACCCTTCGGACGTGTGCCGCGCGCGGCGAGGGTGGAGAACCAGCGGACAGCGAGCCGGGTGACGGTCGCCGAGGGCACGCCGAGCACTGCCCGAACAACGCTCGACGCAACGAGATACAGCCGCTCGGCAACGAGAATCAGTGCGGCACAGACGATTGCCGCGAGGAAGTGCGCCGCGGTCATCGACGCGCTCGGCAGATGCAGCAGTTCGCTGTGATGGTCGAGCGTGCCGGTCAGGGCGAAATGCCCAGCCCACTGCCCGCCGATCAGCGCCGACGCCGTGCGCATCGCCGATGCGCGACCACCCCGAGCGGCGAACATCCCCGCCCCCAGCGAAACCAGCAGCAGCAGCGCGATTTCCGCCGATCGCGGCACCCCGCCACCGGCCATCCCATGCGCGGCGATGGCGAGCCCGCCCACGAGTACGCCGCAGCCACCACCGCGCAGGCGGGAGGTGAGCTGCGGCGTGGTCACGACGGGATCAGCGCACGCCCAGGCGGGCCAGTGCGTCGTTCTCCAGCACGGACAGCTCGGCCGAGATGGAGGTGTGCACGGCCTTGCGGCGCGCGGCGGGCATCTGCTCGGCGGTGTTCACCGCGACGGTGAGATCGGTCAGCCGCGAGCGGGCCGCGTCGACGTACTTCTTGGTGTCGGCGTCGCCCGGCGCGTCGGCGGTGATCTTGTCCAGCGCGGATTCGGTGTTGGTGATGCGGGCCTGCAGGCGCGCGCCGTGGCCGCTGAACTCGCCGAGCTGGTCGAGCCCGATGCCGAGCTGCTGTGCCTTGCGCGCGTCGAGCTGACCGCGCACGAAGGTCGCGCCGCGGTAGGCCAGGGGCGCGAGGACCGGGATCAGCACCCTGGCCACGCCGATGTACTTGCGGATCTGGGCCGCGCTGAACAGTTCACGGTCGGCCTTGGCCGCGAGCTTCTGGGCGGCCTTCTCCTCGGCCTGCAGGGTCGCGATCTGCGCCTTGGCCACCTTGGCCTCGGTACGGGCCGCCGACTTCGCCGCGCGCCGGTTGGTGCGCTCGCCCGCCTTGGCCGCCTTGCGCTCGTTCTTCGCGCCGAGCTTCGCCTCGACGGCCGCCTTGTGCTTGAGTGCCTTCGCCTCAGCGCGTCGGCTCGGTCGCCGCTTGCGCTTGCTGAACAACCCCATGAGATCAGGCCCTCCGTCATGCTCGCCAAGTCATGAGGCAGAGCCGGGGATAGCGGCCTGCCGTACTTCGTAGCGTAGTGGGATGAGGGTAGCGATTGGGCATTGTGTCGGGGGGAAGGACCATACTGCTTGCGTGCGCGCAGCCGAGGACGACTTCGACGGCGGGCCGGTGCATCGCCCGGCCCGGGCTTCCGCTGCCCTCGATCGAGGGGCCGAGATCGGGCTCGTGACCACGCCGGAGCACGGCGAACCCGGCCCGCGCGCCGCCTTTCTCGACGCGCGCTCGCTGATCGGCTGCCGCCATCGCCTCCACCTCGATGCCACCTACCCGGCCGCCCTCGTCGAGGTTCGTGAGGACCCGGGCGTGCAGCAGCGGCGCGAGGCCGCGAGCGCGCACCGCACCAAGGTCCGCGACGAGCTGGTCGCCGCCGCCCCCGCCGACTGGGTGGTGATCGACCCGCGGCTGCGCGCCGGTGACAAGGCCGCCGCGACCATGGCCGCGATGGCGGCGCGCGCGCCCCGCATCTGGGGCGGGTTGCTGCCCCAGGAGGCCGATACCGGCCGCCGCGGCGGTGCCGAGTTCCTGCTGCGCGACGACGACCGCGGCGGCTACATCCCGATCATCGTGGTCAACCACAAGGTCACCGACCCGCGCCGCCCCGACCCGGCCGATTTCCACCCGCTGACCTCGGACCTGTTCCGCTGGCAGCCGCGCCGCGACAAGCACGTGAAGCTGCGCCCGCAACCGCGCGACCAGCAGCGCCTCGCCCACCTGTACCGGATGCTGCAACGGCACGGCATGGCCAGCCCCGCCCTGGTCGGCGGCGCGATCGGCCTGGCCTTCGACCGCATCCTCGTCCACGATCTGACCAGCGTTCTCGCCGACTACGACCAGCGCTACGCCGACCGCATCGCGGTGGTGCGCGGCGAACTGCCGACCCAGCCGTCGAAAGTCCCGGAGTGCAGGCAGTGCCCGTGGTGGGTGCGTGCGCCCGGCGCGGAGGAGGAACACAGTTGCGAGGGGCGGCTGGTGCAGATGCGCGATGTGAGTCTGGTCGCGCCCGGCTCACGCGCCGAGGTGCTGCGGCTGCACGACGTGCAGACCATCGACGAGCTGGCCGCGTGGGAGGGCGCCGAGCCCGAGGACTGGCAGCACGGCCCGTTCGACGAGACCGTGGTCACCGCCCGCGCCTGGATCGCCGGCGCGCCGCTGGTGCGCCGGTTCGACCAGGTCAGCGTGCAGCGCGCCGATGTGGAGGTCGACGTCGACCTGGAGAGCTACCAGGAGGACGGCGCCTACCTGTGGGGCACCCTGCTCGACGACGTCTACCGCCCGTTCTTCACCTGGGTACCGCTGCCCACCGAGGACGAGGGCCGCTCGTTCGGCGAGTTCTGGACCTGGCTCATGGGAGTGCGCGCCGACGCACACGCGGCAGGCAAAACCTTTGCCGCCTACTGCTATTCGCGCACCGCCGAGGACAAGTGGCTCTACGAGTCGGCCCACCGGTTCGCCGGGATGCCCGGCGTGCCCACCCGAGAGCAGGTGCGCGCGTTCGTCGATTCCCCCGAGTGGGTCGACATGTTCCAGGCGGTCACCGACCAGTTCATCTGCCCCAACGGCAAGGGTTTGAAGAAGATCGCCCCGGTCGCCGGCTTCGGCTGGCGCGATCCGGAGGCAGGCGGCGAGGCGTCGATGGGCTGGTATCGCCGCGCGGTCGGCTACGACGCCGACAGCGACCTGTCCCAGCGCACCCGCCTGCTCGAGTACAACGAAGACGACGTCCGAGCCACCCAGGTCCTGCGCGATTGGATGACGAGGAAGGCCGTCGCCGAGGTTCCCTCGATCGCCGACTTCGGGCGGTAATAACATCGGTCCTGTGACTGAGCACGTCGAAACTCTCGAGTTCCAGGCCGAGACCCACCAGCTCCTCGAGCTGATGATCCACTCGGTCTACTCCAACAAAGACACGTTCCTGCGGGAGCTGATCTCGAACGCGTCCGACGCACTGGACAAGCTCAAGCTGGCCGCGTTCCAGGACAAGGATCTGGTCGCCGACACCGCCGACCTGCACATCGAGCTGGATGTCGACAGCGACAAGCGTGTCCTGACCGTGCGCGACAACGGCATCGGCATGTCCCGCGCCGAGGTGATCGATCTGATCGGCACCCTCGCCAAGTCCGGCACCGCCGAGCTGCGCCGCAAGCTCACCGAGGCCAAGTCCGATGCCGCCGCCGAGGAGCTGATCGGCCAGTTCGGCATCGGCTTCTATTCCACCTTCATGGTCGCCGACAAGGTCGTGCTGACCACCCGCAAGGCGGGCGAGGGCGAGGGCACCCGCTGGGAGGCCGCCGCGGGCAGCTCCTCCTATTCCATCGACACCGTGGCCGACGCGCCGCAGGGCACCTCGGTGACCCTCGAGCTCAAGACCCCGGACGAGGACGATCACCTCTTCGATTACACGCAGGAATGGAAGCTGCGCGAGATCGTCCGCAAGTACTCCGACTTCATCGCCTGGCCGATTCGCATGCAGGTCGAGCGCACGGTGACCGAGGGCGAGGGCGAGGAGAAGGTCGAGAAGACCATCGTCGAGGACCAGGTCCTCAACTCGCAGAAGGCCCTGTGGACCCGGCCGCGCGGGGAGGTGACCGACGAGGAGTACAAGGAGTTCTACCACCACGTCAGCCACGCCTGGGACGAGCCGCTCGAGATCATCCCGATGAAGGCCGAGGGCACCTTCGAGTACCAGGCCCTGCTGTTCATCCCGTCCACCGCGCCGTTCGACCTGTTCACCCGCGAGCACAAGCGCGGCGTGCAGCTGTATGTGCGCCGGGTGTTCATCATGGACAACTGCGAAGAGCTGATGCCGGAGTACCTGCGCTTCGTCAAGGGTGTGGTCGACGCGCAGGACCTCTCGCTCAACGTCTCCCGCGAGATCCTGCAGCAGGATCGTCAGATCCAGATGATCCGCAAGCGTCTGGTGAAGAAGGTGCTGTCCACGGTCAAGGACCTGCAGGGCGCCGAGGATCAGACCAAGTACCAGACCTTCTGGGCGCAGTTCGGCCGAGTTCTCAAGGAGGGCTTGCTCTCCGACACCGACAACCGCGAAACCCTGCTCACCGTCTCGTCTTTCGCCTCCACCGCCTCGGAGTCCGAGCTCACCACGCTCGCGCAGTACGTCGAGCGGATGAAGGACGGCCAGGACGCGATCTACTTCATGACCGGCGAAAGCCGTGCGCAGGTGGAGAACTCACCGCACCTGGAAGCCTTCAAGGCCAAGGGCCTCGAGGTGCTCGTGCTGACCGATCCCGTCGACGAGATGTGGGTCGGCTCGGTGCCGGAGTTCGACGGCAAGAAGTTCCAGTCCATCGCCAAGGGCGAGGTGGATCTCGAGACCGAGGACGAGAAGAAGGAGACCGAGGCGCTGCGCGAGCAGCAGGACAAGGACTTCGCCGACCTGCTCACCTGGCTCGGCAAGACCCTCGACGAGGTCGCCAAGGAGGTGCGCCTCACCAACCGGCTCACCACCTCCCCGGCCTGCCTGGTCGGTGACGTCTACGACTTCACCCCCATGCTCGAGCGCATGTACCGCGCCTCGGGCCAGGCGCTGCCCGAGTCCAAGCGCATCCTCGAGCTCAACCCCACCCACCCGCTGGTCACCGGCCTGCGCGACGCCTACGACGCCCGCAAGTCCGATGCCGACGAGGGCAAGGTCCCCGAACTCGCCGAAACCGCCGAACTGCTCTACGGCACCGCGGTTCTCGCCGAGGGCGGCGAACTCAAGGACCCGGCCCACTTCGCCCAGCTCCTCACCGAGCGCCTGACCCGAACGGTCTGAGTGTGCGACGGTCCGGTCGGCCTCGACGAGGTCGGCCGGACCGCGGAACTGGATTCGTGATGCGGAATACCCGTGCTGACCGGGCAGATTCGCGGCACCATTGAGCTATGAGCGCGGGGTACGAGATCCGTCGACCCGGGTCCGACGACGGTGATCTCCCGGCCGGGCATGTGATCCGGCGGGCACGCCCCGACGACTACGACACCCTGATCGCCGTGGTCGACAACTGGTGGGGCAGAACGGTGGTGCACAACCTGCCGCGCATGTTCCTCGACCACTTCCACCGCACCAGCCTGATCGCCACCGACGCGGACGGAATCTCGGGATTCCTGGTGGGTTTCGGCTCACCCTCGGACCCCGACACCGCCTACATCCACTTCGTCGCCGTCCGCCCCGACGCCCGCAAGGTCGGCCTCGGCCGCACTCTCTACGACGAGTTCTTCACCCTCGCCCGCGCCGACGGCCGCACGGTGGTCACCGCCGTCACCTCACCGGCCAACTTCACCTCGATCGACTTCCACCGGAGTCTCGGGTTCACGGTGACCGGCCCGATCCCGGACTACAACGGGCCAGGGCGCTCGTTGATCACATTCGAGCGCAAGCTCGACCCGGTCTGAGCGCGTATTGATCGTCGAAAACCGCGCCCCGGCGTGGATCACCTCCGAGCCTGCGCCGGGCACGGATCAGCGCGCGTCGGGTTCCCTCGCATCGGAATCGGAACGAGCGCCGGCACCGATCACTCCGCCGGATAGAACACCCCGGTCCCACGCACCTCGACCACTACCGCGTCGCCGGGACGCACCGCGACGGGGGAGAGGACTCGTGCGGTGAGCTCGACTTCGCCCGCACGCAGCGTGAGCACGGCGTCGTGGCCGTGAAAACTCGACCGCTCCACCAAGACCGAGTCGCCGCCCGGCTCGACGCGCAACTGCTCGGGCCGCAGCAGAACGACGCCCGAACCGTGCGCGGACGCGGTGAGCGGCACCGGACCGAGAACGGTCGCGGCGGTGTCGCCGTTCGCGGTGGCGGGCAATCGCACTGCCTCGCCGAGGAATCCGGCCAGCGCGAGGTCGACCGGGGTGCGATAGAGCTGTTCAGGAGTGCCGACCTGGGCCACCCGCCCATCACGCAGCACGGCCACCTGATCGGCCATCGACAGCGCCTCGTCCTGATCGTGGGTGACCAGGATGGCAGTGGTGCCGAGTCCGGTGAGAATCTCGCGAACCTGATCGCGCACCGAGGCGCGCAGTCCGGCATCGAGCGCGGAGAACGGCTCGTCGAGCAGCACCGCCGCCGGCGCGGGCGCGAGCGCCCTCGCCAAGGCGACCCGCTGCTGCTGACCGCCGGACAGCTGCTGCGGCCGATGCCGCTCGTACCCTTCGAGCCCGACCACCTCGAGCAGCTCACCCACCCGCGCCCGCCGCGCCCGCCGAGTCGCCGCCCGCCAGCCCGGCAGCCCATAGCCGATGTTCGCCGCCACCGTCAGATGCGGAAACAGCGCCGCCTCCTGCGGAACGATCGTCACCCGCCTGCGCTCGGGCGCCACACTCCGCTTCGCACTGGCAACCACCTCGTCCCCGACCCGGATCTCCCCGGCGGTCGGCTGCAAGAACCCCGCGACGGTCCGCAACAGCGTCGTCTTCCCGCCTCCGGAAGCTCCGAGCACAGCGGTCAGACTGCTGGCCGGAACCCGCAGATCCACCCCGCGCAACACCTCCCGCCCCGGATAACCCGCCCCGAGCCCCGAGATCACCAACTCACTCACCCGAGCCACCCTTCACTCACCGAGCCACCCTTCTCGCGGCACACGCCACCCTTCTCGCGGCGCGCCACCAGTTGCGCAGATGTCGATCGCCACCGCGCCGAGACCGTCACCACCGCGCCGAGACCGTTGGCGCCGACTCCGCGCCGTCGCTCCGGCACTGCGGCCCACCACCGGCATCGAGCCGACTACTCGGCGCTGTGTCACCGGCTCCGCTACGGCTCGATTCCGCGCCGAGTAGCCGGCGGATTCGATGTCGTTCACGTGCGTCGACGCGCTGGTCACTGATCCGGCCCGCGATGCTCGTAGCGAACTCATCGCGCCACCTCACTGTCCGCCCGCACCACCGCGACCGGCGTGCCGCCGACGATGCGCTGCAACGCGATGGTCGGCAGCACCGCGACGACCACCAGGATCAGCCCGTACCAGGCGGCCTGGGTGTACTGCACGACCTCGGTGTGCTTCCACAATTCCAGCGCGAGGGTGTTCTGACCGGCGGGTTGCAGGATCAGGGTGGCCGGGAGTTCCTTGGCGCAGCTCACGAAAACCAGTGCGGCACCGGCCAGGATGCCCGGCGCGGCCAGCGGCACGGTCACCCTGGTCGTCGCGGTGAAACCGGTGCTGCCCAGTGAGCGGGCCACCTCTTCGAACTGCGGTCCCGACGCGGCGACAGCGGCCCTGGTCGCGCCGATGGCGATCGGCAGGAACAGCGCGATGTAGGCCAGCACCACCAGCTGTCCGCGCCCGTACCAGGCGGGCATCGTGTTGATGCCGAAGTACACCAGCGCGAGGCCGACCGAGATGCCGGGCAGCGCGTATCCGGCGTAGGCGGCCAGTTCGACCGATCGCGCGAACGGTCCGCGGGAGCGGGCGGCCATGATGCCGACCGGCAGGGCGACGAGCACCGTCAGCAGCGCGGCCGCGCCCGAGAAGGTCACGGTATTACCCAGGGCGGCAAGCATTTCGGGAATGTCGAGGGAACCGGTGGTGCGCCCGGTCAGCCACGGCAGCAAGCCGCCGAGCGGCATCAGCACCGACACCGCGACGAGTGCCGAGAGCGCGAGCGCCGCGGGCACGCGCGCGCCGCCGAGCCGCATCGGGCTCGCCGGACGGGCGGTGCCGCCGCCGACCCTGGTCGCGGTCCTACCCCTGGTCAGCGACTCCCCGGCGGCGAAGACGAGCGCGATCACCACCAGCACCAGACTGATCACATTGGCCGCGGTCCGGTCGAAACTGGCGTTGTAGGCGTAATGGATGCCCTTGGTGAAGGTTTCGTAGCGCATCATGGCGACCGCGCCGTAGTCGTTGAGCACGTACAGCGCCCCGAGCAGCGCCCCGGCCAGCAGCGGCAGCCGGATCTGGGCCACGGTGACGGTGGCGAAGGTGCGCAGCGGCCCGGCACCGAGCGAGCGCGCCACCTCCGCGGGGCCGGAATCCGCGGCGCGCAGGGCCGCGTACACCGGCAGCAGCACCAGCGGTGTGTTGCTCGCGGTCAGCACCAACCAGGATCCGGCGAACCCGGCCAGCCCGGGGAAGTGGGTGAGCCAGGAGAACGCGGCCACATACGACGGAATCGCCAGCGGCATCGCCAGCAGGGGCAGGAACACCCGCGGCAGCGGAACATCGGTGCGCGCCAACAGGAATGCCGCACCGGTGCCGAGCACGATCGAGGCCGCCGTGACCGCGAAGAGCAGGGCGAAGGTGTTGCCCGCCAGTTCGGCGGTACGCGCGGAGGTGGCATAGCGCCACACCGCCGCCCACCCCCGGTCGGTGCCGCGCAACACCGTGTACACCAGGGGCAGTGCGGCGATCACCACCGCGGGCAGCACGACGAGCGGCAGGACCGCCCGTCGTGCCGGAAGGAAAACCCGGGTCATCGGGTCACTTGAGCAGCCCGGTTTCCCGCAGCAGCGCCTCGGTGGCCTCCAGCGACTCGAGCTGGTTGAGATCGATGGTCGGCGGGTCGAGTTCGGTCAGCGCGGGCAGCGCGTGCTTGGACTGCACGCCCTCGATCACCGGGTACTCACCGGTCTCGTCGGCGAAGTACTGCTGGGCCTTCTCCGAGAGCAGGAACTGCACGAGCTTGCCCGCGGCCTCGGTGCTGTTGGCGCAGTTCAGGATTCCGGCGGCCGCGATGTTGACCAGCGCGCCCGGCTCGGTGTCGCCCTTGAAGTAGTGGATGTTCGCGTTCACGTTCTCCGCGCCCACCGAGGCGGTCCGCTGGAACCAGTAGTAGTGGTTGATCAGGCCGAACTTCACCTGTCCCTGATCGACGGCGTCGAGCACCGCGCCGTTGTTGGCGAACTCCGTCGGCTGCGCGTCCTTGAACTTGGTCAGCCACTCGCGGGCGCCGTCCTCGCCGCGCAGCACGCGCAGGGCGGTGACGAAGCTCTTCCAGGAGGCGTTGGTCGGGGCGTAGCCGATCGTGCCCGGCTCCGCGTTCTCGACGAGTGCGTCGATGCCGCCGGGCAATTCGGCCTCGGGGACCTGTGCCGGGTCGTAGGCGAGCACGCGCGAACGCAGGGTGGTCGCGGTCCAGCGCTTGTCGGGGTCGACGTAGGTGGCCGGGACGAGGCCGGTCACGCTGTCGGGGAGTTCGCCGAGGTAGCCGTGCTTGGCGAGGGCGCCGAGTTCGCCCGCGTCCTGGCCGTACCAGACATCGGCGGGGCTGCGCGAGCCCTCTTCGAGGATCTTCACCGGCTTCTGGTCGTAGAAGGCCTCGATGCGGATTCCGGGGCCGAGGATGCTCTCGTCGACCTGGTCCAGCAGCGGCTTGACCAGCTTCTCGGCGCGGCCCGAGTACACGGTGACGACGTTCGGATCACCGATGTTGTCGCATTCGGCGGCAACCTTCGCCGCGGGATCGCTGGCAGCGGTGTCGTCGGAGTCGCTGGAACAGGCGGCGCCGCCGAGGGCGACTACCGCGCCGATGGCAGCGAGACGGATAAGTGCACGATTCATGGGGCATACCTCGGCTCGGTAGGACAGGCGAGGCTAACCTAGCACCCTTTTTGTCCGATTTGTTCAGGTATTGCCAGGAATTAACACAACGAAGGCCACCGCGCGACCGGACGCCGCGGGTGGCCTTCGAAAGCCGTTGTGGCCCAGTGACTACCGCGGCGCCATGCGCAGCGCGCCGTCCATGCGGATGGTCTCGCCGTTGAGGTAATCGTGCGCCGCGATGTACTCCACCAGCTGCGCGTACTCGTCCGGACGGCCCAGGCGCGACGGGAACGGAACGCCCGCCTCGAGGCCCTTGCGGTACTCCTCGGTGACACCGGCCAGCATCGGGGTGTCGATGATGCCGGGGGCGATGGTGTTCACGCGGATGCCGAACTGCGCGAGGTCGCGCGCGGCGGGCACGGTCATGCCGTGCACGCCACCCTTGGACGCCGAGTAGGCGATCTGGCCGACCTGACCCTCGAACGCCGCGACCGAGGCGGTGTTGATCACCACGCCACGCTGGCCGAACTCGTCGACCGGCTCGGTCTTGGCGATCGCGTCGGCGGCCAGGCGCATCACGTTGAACGTGCCCAGCAGGTTCACGGTGATGACCGTGCGGAACAGCTCCAGATCGTGCGGGCCGTTCTTGGAGAGGATGCGGCCTGCCCAGCCGACACCGGCGCAGTTGACCACGATACGCAGCGGGGCGGGGCCCTCGGTGATCGTGGCGATCGCGGCCGCGACCTCGTCGCCGCTGGTCACATCGGCCGCGATCAGGGTGACCCCGGCGGGGACGTTGTCGCCCGCGCGCTCGATGGACTGGGGCACGTCGAGGCCGAAGACGGTGGCGCCCGCGTCGGCGAGGCGCTTGGCGGTGGCGGCACCGAGGCCGGACGCGCCTCCGGTGACGATGGCAGCAGAACCCGAAATCTCCACGAATACTCCTTGTCATTGGCGGCTGGCGCCGCGGTTCTCGGCCCGCCGGGACTTCGTTGTCGATAGCTGGCCAACCGTCAACAACGCACACTAGCGCGTTTCGGTGTGGGCTGGAACACCCCTCCCGACCGGCGAGTAGAAGCCCGTGAACGGGGCTGTTCGGCGGTGGTAGCGTGCCGTCATGAGTTCGATCTCCGGTCCTTCGGTGGCCGGACGCAAGATCTTGATCACCGGGGCGGCACGCGGAATCGGGGCCGCGCTGGCGCGCCGACTGGCCGCGCACGGGGCCGAGGTGGCCCTGCTCGGACTCGAACCGGAACTCCTGGCCGAGGTGGCCGCCGAATGTGGCGACGCGCCGTGGCGCTACTGCGATGTGGCCGATCGCGCCCAGGTCGACCGGGTGGTCGCGGCGCTGGTCGGCGAACTGGGTGGCCTCGATGTGCTGGTGGCCAACGCGGGGATCGCCAAGCAGATGGCGATGGTCGGCGGCGATCCGTCGGTGCTGGAGGAGACGCTCGCGGTCAATGTCCTCGGTGTCGCCTACGCCGTGCACGCGGCGGGCCCGCATGTCGCGCACGCGAGTGGGTACGTGCTGATGATGTCGTCGATCTCCACGGCCGTCCACCTGCCGCTCGCGGGCGCCTACAGCGCCTCGGCCGCGGCGGTGGAAGCGCTCGCCGCCACGCTGCGCTACGAACTGCGCCACACCGGTGCCAAGGTGGGCGTCAGCTTCTTCGCCGAGATCGATACCGAGATGACGAGTCGCGGTTTCGGCACGGCGGCCGCGCGCAGCGGACTGGACGGCACCAGCCTCACCGGTGTCTCGCCGATCGGGCCCGCGGTCGCCGCGCTGCACCGCGCGATCGCGCGCAGGCGCAAGACCGTCGTCTCGCCGTGGTGGGTGGCGCTGGTCCTCCCGGTGCGCCCGGTGGCACAAATGCTGGTACAACGGTTGCTCGGGGCCAGGGTCGCCCGCGCGGTCGAGATCGCCCGCACCGAGGATGCCCCGTTCACCACCCCGCAGCCGGCCCGACCACGCAGAATGGAACGACGATGAGTGATTCGGCAGCCATCCGGCGTCAACTCCCCCGCGGGCGTCACCATCTCACGCGCGAAGAAGTGGTCGCCTCCCAGCGGGAGCGCATTCTGGTCGCGATGGGCGAGGCGATGACCGAGGGTGGCTATGTCAACACCCCGGTCGCGGCAGTGCTCAAGCGCGCGGGCGTCTCCCGCGAGACCTTCTACGAGCTGTTCCGTTCCAAGGAGGACTGCTTCGCCGCCGCCTTCGACCGGGCCTCCCGGCTGCTGGCCGAGCGCCTGCAGGCCGCGATCACCGACGACGTCGACGCCCTGACCAGGATGGACAACATCCTCACCGCCTACTTCGGCCACCTGATCGACGACCCGGCGTCGGCGCGGCTGTTCCTGGTGGAGGTCTACGCGGCCGGGCCGTCGGCGATCAAGGCGCGGATGGATCTGCAACACCGCTTCGTCGCCGTCGTCGCCACCATGCTCGGCGCCCAGACCCCAGAACAGCAGTTCGCCTGCTCGACCCTGGCCGCCGCGATCGGCGCGATGGTCACCGGCAAGATCGCCGCCGACGACCTGGACAGCCTCTGGGACCTCAAGGACCAGCTGATCGCCCTGGCCCGCCGCTCCGGCACGGTCTACGGCAACGCTTTCGCCGGCTGATCGGCCCGGAGCCGCGCCGGGTCAGGCAAGTGTGGATTCCGGAACCCGCTTCGCTCGGGAGAGCTTCCACGCGCCGATGCCCGCGCCGGCCAGCACGGGGACCAGCAGCGCGAGGCCCGCCGACGCCCAGCCGCCGAGGCCGGTGGCGAACGCGTCGAGCAGGGTCTTGGTGGCGAAGAACAGGAACAGCAGGCCCGAGGCGATGGCGATGCCGCGTTCGGGCAGGTGCTTGCCCGCGAACTTGCCGACCGCGATCGCGAGCGCGCCCGCGGCGACCATGCCCGCCACCGCGCCGATCCACACCGCGAGCCAGTTGTTGTTGGAGGCCAGCGCGGCGGCGGCGAACATGGTGCGATCGCCCAGCTCGGCGAGCATGAACGCCGAGATCACGACGAGGAAGGCGTTGCGGGTGCTCGGCGCGGGCGTCTCGCCGGACTCGTCGGCGCTGCTCAGCGCGTCGCGCAGGGTCCACAGGCCGACGGTGAGCAGGGTGAGCGCGGTGACGACGGCGATGACGTTCGCGGGCAGCGCGGCGCCGAGGAAATGGCCCACCCCGGCGGCGATGAGATTCACCGCGACGCTGGCGACGCTGATCCCGGCCAGCACCACCCACCAGCGATAGCGCAGCGAGAAGGTCAGCGCCATCAGCTGCGATTTGTCGCCGAGCTCGGCGAGGAACAACACGCCGAAGCTCAGCAGGATCGTGGCGATCATGAATTCAGCTCCCAGGTGACAACTCCGGCCTGTGGCTGACAGACGGGTGCGCCCTCAGCCACACCGGTCTACGGATCGGTTCGTGGCCGAAGGTCTCGCCCACCGGTGATGACCGGTTCGCGCAGCCGGACCGCGCCGAATGTGGCGCCGATCAGTATGTCGACTGGGCGATTGCGGGCTACTCCCCTTCGCTGTAGCCCACCCTAGCGCGATTGCTCGGGATATGCCAATACCGTGTAGTCGAAATCGCAATGGGCGCAATAAGTTTGGCTGAGCGGCGGGGATAGTTCGGTTTCCCGCATTCGAGGGGTCCGGCGGACCGTTGCCAGCCGTTCGCCAACCCGGTGGCGTGAAAGTCTCAGGCCGCCAGCAACATCGCGAGCACCGCGGTGTCGGGATCGCTGATCAGATCCATCCCGACCCGGCTCACCAGCGAGGTGACCGTCCCGTCCAGCTCCGCCTCCGCCCAGGCGGCCCGATGCTCCAGGCCCAGATGTGGCACGCCCGGCAACAGCACACACCCCGACGCCGCGCCCACGCACTCGGGCAGCGACGGCCGCGTCTCCGACGGCGGATGCAGCATCAGCAGCGCGGGCGGCACATGCGCGGCGAAGCGACCCGGTTCGATCGCCTCCTCACCCAGCACCGGCCCCTCGGCCAGCACCAGCCCGACCGTCCCCGGCTGCGGATCGTCGGGCAGCTCCTCGCGCACCCCGAACACCGTCGAGGTCAGCAGCAGCCCCGGCATCGACGCCACCCGCACCGCCAGGACCAGCACCTGCGCCCATTCCTTGGTGGTATCGGGCCAGCGCCCCGACACCACGAACCCGCACAGCTGACCGCGCGCCTGGAACGGAGTGATCCCGATCGGACCCTGAGTCGTCATGATGGCCTCCTGATGCCAGGGGGCGGCGCTGCCCGGTGTATGTCAGGAATAACCCCAAACCCATCTGGCACACAAGTACCAATGAGTGCTAACCGGGCAAAACGACAACGGGCCCGGGTGCGATGAACGCACCCGGGCCCGTCGAAAAAGGCTCTTACCCGAAGATGAGGCCCTTGCCCTGCGAGACTGCGCGGGCGAAGCGGTCCTGCACGTCGGCCCAGTTGACGACGTTCCAGAACGCGGTCACGTAGTCGGCCTTGACGTTCTTGTACTGCAGGTAGAAGGCGTGCTCCCACATGTCGACCTGCAGCAGCGGGATGATGCCGATCGGCACGTTGGCCTGCTGGTCGTACAGCTGGAAGGTCAGCAGGTTCTGGCCAAGGGTGTCGTAACCCAGGACGGCCCAGCCGGAGCCCTGCAGGCCGTTGGCGGCCGCGGTGAACTGGGCGCGGAACTTGTCGAACGAACCGAACTGGTCGTCGATCGCGGCGGCCAGGTCGCCCTCGGGCTTGTCGCCACCGTTGGGGGAGAGGTTCTTCCACCAGATGGAGTGGTTGGTGTGGCCACCGAGGTGGAACGCCAGGTTCTTCTCGTTGAGGAAGATGGCGGCGTGGTCGCCGGCCTCGCGGGCGGCTTCCAGCTTCTCCAGTGCGGCGTTGGCGCCCGCGACGTAGGCGGCGTGATGCTTGGAGTGGTGGATCTCGTTGATCTGCCCCGAGATGTGGGGCTCCAGTGCGCTGTAGTCGTAATCCAGATCCGGCAGCGTGTACTCGGCCACGTTGTCCCTTTCCTGTGTCGGGCTGTGTGCGCCCATCCGATCGAGCACACCAACCATCATTCGTACACCCGCCCGGTGCAACTGACCACAGCCGCCCACGCATTCCCGTTGAACTCACCGAGACGGAAATCCGGCGGTGCGCGCCACGAAACTCATCGCGGTGGTGCCACGCCGGCACTCACAGGGGCGGCGCCACATCGGCTTTGGACGCCCGCGCGTCGCCGGAGTCGTGCGCGGCCCACCAGCGCCGGCCACCCTCGATGAACTCCGCCATCGGGATCTCCTGCCCGGCCAGGTCGGTCACCGTGATCTTGTCGAACCACACGCGCACGTCGAGTTCGCGCGGGTCGATGCCCTCCTCCTGGGAGAACTCGATGACGTGGGCGGCGATGCGCTGGTCGAGCACCGTGTCGAAGCTGAGCAGCTCGCTCCACAGGGTCCAGCCGCTGTCGTCGAGGTCGATGAACTCCCAGCCGTGCAGCCCGCCGCCGCCGAAGCTCTCGATGGCCTCGTCGAGCTGGTCGAGGGTGAGGGGGAGTACGCGGGGGTCGATGTCGTCCCAGCGCTGGATGCGCAGGGAGGCGGCCACCCGGGTGACTCCGGTGAAGGTGAGCAGGACTTTGGTGTCGGTGGGTGCGGGTCCGTCGGTGGGTAGCGTCAGCACCTCCAGCGCGAGTTGCAGCCGTCCGGCCGCGGTGTCCACTTCTACCCCGAGACAGGTGGATTCGGACAAAGCGGTGTTCAGGCCGTTGATGTCGAAACTGTCGAGTAGCCCCCTGCTCGTGTTCATGCGCCCAGGCTACCGATCCGACCGCCCAGATCCCAGGATTTAGGATTTTCACTAGTGATGTCGTTTTTATGGAACCGAAACGGGTCGGCTCGCGTCCAAGTAGATGTCGGGACCGATGCAACCGCGGAATCCCGACGTCAGCGGCGAACGACCGCTCCGGGATGACATGGAGGGGAGTCCCGGATCGGTCGTTTCCCGGCTGGCTCTCCCGGTGCGACCTCCCGTGATAGCCCTTGCCTCACGATTGTGTGCTGACTGATAGCTGAGACCTGTGGATCAAGTTGTGGATTCTGTGGATAACCGGGATCAGGCCACCGAGCTCGCCCAGCCCAGCCCCGCGTCGTCGGCGGCATGGCAGGATCGAGGCGTGACGAGCTCCGATGTCCCCACGGTGCCGGTGGGTGAGGTACCCGCCGCGTTCGACCACGCGGAACCGGCCCCCGGCGCCCAGCTGCTCGACGTGCGCGAACCCGACGAATGGGAGCTCGGGCACGCGCCCGGCGCGATCCACATCCCGATGGTCGACGTGCCCGCCCGCCTCGACGAGCTCGACATCGATGCCGAGCTCTACATCGTCTGCAGGCAGGGCGGCCGCTCGATCGAGGTGGTCAAGTACCTGGCCCACATCGGGTACGAGGCCGTGAACGTGGCCGGTGGCATGGTCGCCTGGCAGCAGACCGGTCGTCCCGTGGTCGCCGACGGCGAGCACGAAGCCAAGATCTACTAGTCCGGAACGGGGTGCGCGGGTGAGTTCGGTGGTGCAACCATGTGCCCGCTGTGGCGCGCGATGGGCCGTGCAGGGTGCGCCGATGCACTGGTGCCCGCGCTGCCGCGGCGTGCTGCTCTCGCCCGGCCGGGTCGACGCGCCCGCCACCCAGCGCAACTACCGCTGGGTCGCCCGCAGGCCCGACCACCGCACCCGCCGCGCCGCGCCGACCACCACACCGGCCCCGCTCGGCCCGACCCCGCACTACACCCAGACCCCGCGCTGGGGCCTGCTCGATCCGCCGCCCGCCCCCGCCGGGACGAAACCACGTCCACTGCGCGGCATCGCGGCCGCGCGCGATCTGCTGCTCGCCTCGACCGCGCTGGCCTTCGTGCTCGCCGGCTTCGCCGAGTACGGCCGGTACCTGATCCTGTTGCAGAACCGCACCCGGCTCATCCCCGGCTGGCTGCTGTGGATCTCCGATGCCACCGTGCTCGTCTTCGGCATCCTGGCCCCGCTCCTCGCGCTGGCGACGGCGCTGGCCCTGGTCGCCTGGCTGATCGAAGCGCGCGCGGCCGCGTTCGCCGCGCACGGCGGGCGTGATCCACGACGGCGCTGGAGCCTGATCCTGGGCTGTCTGGTGCCGGGGGCCAATCTGCTCTGGCCAGGGGTGTTCCTCACCGAACTGCTCGGCCCCGACCCGGACCCGCGAGCCCTGCGCGCGGTGCGTATCTGGTGGGCCGCTTGGGTATTCAGTGGAGTGCTGCTGGTCATCGCGACCGTGTGGCGCGACGCGGGCACGCTGCAGGCCGAGGCCGACGGCGTCTCCTTCACCGCCTTCACCGACCTGTGCGCCGCGGCGTTCGCGGTGCTCACGCTGTGGACGGTCCGGCTGCTCGAAGGCCGCGATCTGCGGGGCGCGCCGCGCTCGGCGCACCGCTGGGTGCTGGCGTCGGATCCCGCCGAGGTGGTGATCGCCCCGGTCGCGCCCGCGGCGCCGGTGACCGGGCAGGATGAGCCGGAGCGCGCGGATTCCGCCGCACCGGGCGAGAATACGCAGGAGGAGGTTGTGGCCAAGTGACCCAGGGCAATCGCGCGCCGTTCGTGGTCGCGCACCGTGGTGCGTCGGCGGCGCGCCCCGAGCACACCCTCGCCGCCTACGAGCTGGCGCTCACCGAGGGCGCCGACGGCGTCGAATGCGACGTCCGGCTGACCCGCGACGGGCACCTGGTGTGCGTGCACGACCGCACCGTCGACCGCACCTCCGACGCCACCGGCCTGGTCAGCGAACTGACCCTGGACGAGCTGCGCGAGATGAACTTCGGCACCGCCGACGCGCCATCGGGTGTGCTCGCCCTCAGCGACCTGATCGGCCTGGTCCTCGACTGGCGCAGCAGGCCGACCAAACTGTTCATCGAGACCAAGCACCCGGTGCGCTACGGCGCGCTGGTGGAGAACAAGGTGCTCGCCGAACTCCAGCGCTTCGGCATCGCCACCCCCGCCTCGGCCGACCATTCCCGCGCGGTGGTGATGTCGTTCGCCGCGACCGCGGTCTGGCGGATCCGGCGCGCCGCGCCACTGCTGCCGACCGTGTTGCTCGGCGAGTCCTCCCGCTTCCTCGGCGGATCCGCCGCGACGACCGTCGGCGCGACCGCCGTCGGCCCGTCGGTGAAAACCCTGCGCGAACACCCCGAACTGGTCGACAAGGCCGCCGCCGCGGGCCGGGCCACCTATTGCTGGACCGTCGACGATCCCGAGGACGTGAAACTGTGCGCCGACCTCGGCGTCAGCTGGGTCGCGACGAACCACCCCGGCCGCACGAAGGCCCTGCTGGCAGGGGTGTGAGGCGGCGCACCATAAACTCCGGTGCGTGGGTAAAAGCAAGCGGAACAGTCCGAAGCCCGACAGTAATCGGGCTCAGCGTCTCGCCGAGCGGCGTGCGGCGCAGGAGCAGGCATCCGCGGCCGTGACGCGGCCGTTCGAGGGGCTTGCCGCCGAATGTGATCTGGTGGCGCTGCGGGAGTTCGTGCCGTCGGCGACCGCGACCTTGAAGCTGGTGCCCGGCGTGGCCGCGCAGCGCGAGGTCACCCTGGCGACGGTGCTGCCCGGCGCGGTGGCCGCGCTGGTGCGCGCCGGTGACGAGCCGGTCGGCTTCGTCGGCACGCAGATGCAGTTCCAGGGCACTGACCCGTCCACCGACATCGCCGCGGCGATCCTGTGGACCCAGTCGGCCGAGCCCGGCGAGTCGCTGGAGTCCGCCGACTCCGCCGAGGGCGGGCCGCGCCTGGCCGATGTCATCGATCCCGGTGCCGACCTGGAACTGACCGTGCACCAGGACTTCGACTGGTGGGTGCCCGAGGGCGTGACCCCGGACGCGCAGGTGGCGGCGACGATCGAGCAGGCCAAGCAGGCCATCATGCCCTCGGCGCGCCTGGATCTGGGCCCGGATGCCGTCGGCGCGGCCTGGTGGGTCGACGCGGGCGAGAAGGCGCACGTGCGCTGGGTGCGCCCCGAGGACGAGGACGCGCTGATGCTGGCGCTGGCCCGCCTGCACGCGGCCGGTGGCCTGCACCTGGGCGAGGGCTCGCGCTTCGCGGGTTCGTTCCGGACACACGGCCTGCTGGTCCCGGTGTTCGACCTCGATCCCGAACTGCACCCGACCGAATGGGAAGGACCGGCCCGCGAATTCGGGACGCGCCTTGCCGAGGCACTCGCCTCGGACGCGCCGATGACCGGCGAGGAACGCCGCTCGCGCGACGGCCTGCGGTCGCGCCAGGTCACCCTGCGCTGAACTTTATGAAATGCGCCTCTTTCACTGATCTGTTCGGCTAGCTTTCGAGCCAGCCGAACAATCGGTCATGAGGAAAGTAAGAGGGCATCGTGGAATTTCTCGGGTCTGTCGCCGGTCTCGCCCAGATCGTGATCGGCACCATTCTTGCCAACACCGGCTCGGGTGGCTCCGGCTCCGGCTGGTGAGCACACGCCGGATGCGGCTCGCTGCCCGCGAGCCGCATCCTGGTGTGACCGTTAGATGCTGCCGCCTGCGGCCGACGGCGCGCCCGAGGCGTCCTTCGGTGTGCTCAGCTCGCGCCACATGAAGGCCTCGAGGTCGAACAGGTTCGCACCGGCCCGGTCGGCGATGTTGAGCAGCGTGGTCATGCTCGCGACTTCCTCGACCTGCTCCTTGAGGAACCACTGCATGAACTGCTCGCCGAGGTAATCGCCCTCTTCGCGGGCGGTGCTCGCCAGCTGGATGATCTGGTCGGTGACCGTCTTCTCCTGGGCGAGCGCCAGGGCGATCGGCTCCCTGGCGTTCTCGAACTGCGACTTGGCCGCGTCGATGCCGGAGACGTCGACGGTGATATCGCGGTCGAGGAAATACTGAATGATCATCATCGCGTGATTGCGCTCTTCCACCGACTGCGCGTAGAAGCGCTTGGCAAGCTGCGGCAGATCGGCGTTGTCGAACCACACCGCGATGGCGATGTACTGATGCTCGGCATTGAACTCATGCCGGATCTGATCTTGGAGCAACGTATGGAATTTGCTGCGCGGGGCTTCCGGATGAATCGACATGTTGGCCACATTAGCCCTGGTCACAAGGGGTTGTCATCCAAGTGCAGCCTTATTGAGGACAGTATTCCCTAACCAAGTATTTCCTAAGTCGCACCGGCAATTCGGGGTGCGGTGCTGTCCGTTGTCGCTGCTCCGGACAGTTCCCGGCGAATGAATTCCTCGACATCGAACAGGTTTCCCTGCCGGTCGAGCACGGCGAGCAGTGTGGTGATCTCGGCGACATCGGCGACCTGCTCGGCCAGGAACCACTGCATGAATTGTTCGCCGAGGAAATCGTTCGCGGCGCGCGCGGTCGCGGCCAGCGCGCTGATCTGCGCGGTGGTGGCCTGTTCGCGATCGAGCAGAAAGGCGATCGCGTCCCGCGGGGAATCGAATTCCGAGCGCACCTCGTCGAGCCCGCCGATCGCGACCGCGACGTCGCGATCGAGCAGGTACTGCACCATGCGCAGCGCGTGCCCGCGGTTCTCGGCCGAGCGGGCATAGGTCTGTTCGGCCAGCTGCGGCAGGCGCCTGCCGTCGAAATAGACGGCCGCGGACAGATATTGCTGCGCGGTGGTCAAACCGTGCCGGATCTGGTCGCGCAGCAGCTCGGTGAACGAACGGTCCTCGGCCATGCCATCGACGTTACCGGGTCAGCAGTTCCTCGGGGATGGGTTGATCCTTGGCGATCGCGTCGAAGAAATCCGAGGCCCGCGCCTTGTCCCACAGCAGCACGCTGCCCACATCGGTCTCGTCGAAGCCGGCGATCGGCACGGTCGTGGTGACGGTGTCGGCACGCATCGCCCAGCCGAGCGCGGCCAGGTTCCATATGTGGTCACCCTCGTCGACCTTCAGCGAACCGGCCACCCCGGTGGCCATCGGCCACAGCGCGAACGGATTGACCAGGGTGGAGGTGCTCGTCGCCTTCTTCAGCAGCGCCGACATGAACATGCGCTGGTTGTTCATCCGGTCCACATCGGCGCGTGGCGTCGCGCGGGTGCGCACGAACCCGAGCGCCTGCGGGCCGGACAGCTCCTGGCAGCCCGCGGGCAGATCCAGCCCGGCCAGCGGGTCGACGATCGGTTCGTCCAGGCACATCTCGATCCCGCCCAGCGCGTCGACGACACCGGAGAACCCGCCGAAGCCGATCTGCGCGTAGTGGTCGATGCGCACCCCGGTCGCCTGTTCGACGGTCTGGACCAGCAGCGGTGCGCCGCCGAAGGCGAAGGAGGCGTTGAGCTTGTCCTTGCCGTAGCCGGGAATGCTCACATAGGAGTCACGCGGCAGGCTCACCATCGTGGTGGGCCCGGACTTGGGGATGTGCACCAGCATGATCGTGTCGGTGCGTTCGGGCCCGGTGTCGCCACCGGTCGCCAGTTCCTGTTCCTGCTCGGAGGACAGATCGCCGCGCCCGTCGGAGCCGACGAGCAGCCAGTTGGTGCCGGGGGTGTTGCCGACCCGGTCGGTGTAGGAGGTGAGCGCGTCGATCCGGGTGAGCGCGCCGTCCAGGTGCACGATCCCGGCCACCAGCCCGACGATCACCAGCACCACGACCAGCATGAACCACCGGAACGGATGACGTCTGCGGCGTCGCCGCGGCATGGGCTGACGGCCTGCGTCGCCGGGCGGCGGGGTGCGCCGGGGCGGCAGGCTGTCGTGATGGGGAACCGGCCGCTGGGTCGGCGCGTGCCGGACCGGTTCGCGATGGGGCACCGGACGTTGCGGCGGTGCGTGCTGCTGCCGGGGTTTCACGTGCTCGCGCGGCATCTGCGAGTAGGCCAGCGGCTGATCGCCCGATCCGTCGCGGCGCAGGACCTGGGTGGGTTCGATGTGCGAGGCCGGACGCGCGGGCGGCTGGCCGTGCCGCACGGTCGGACCGTCCGGGGGCAGGGGTCGACGCGGCGGCGGATTCCCGTTGCGGGGGTAGGCGCCCTCGGGCGGGAGCGGCCGACGCGGTGGGGGACCGCCGTGGCGGACGGTCGGATCGTTGCCCGGCGGCAGCGGGCGGCCCGGGCGCGGCGCGGGAGCACGACCCGGCGGCAGGGGAGGCTCGCCGGGGCGGCCCGAGGGCGGCGGCACCCGGCGCCTGGAAGCATCCCCGCGGGGGTCGTCGCCGTTCATCACCAGAAAACTCTACTGATCGTGGGGTGCGCGATCCGTGGATGCGCGCTGGGTCACTACTGGATACCCCGCGCGAGCCCCCGCGTTAGCGTGAAACGCGGTGGTGTGGCGAAACTCGCCGCGACACGCCGTGTCTATGGCAGCCAGCCGACCCGTCCGCGCAGCACGTTGTAGCCCAGATACGCGACCGCGTCGATGAGCACGTGCGCGAAGATCAGCGGCCAGAGACGGTTGGTGCGCTGCCAGTATCGGCCGAAGATCAGCCCCATCACGATGTTGCCGAGACCACCACCGAGGCCCTGATAGAGGTGATAGCTGCCGCGCAGCAGCGCCGAGGCGAGCAGCGAACCGTTCTCCGACCAACCGAGTTTGCGCAACCGCGTGATCAGATAGGCCACCACCACCACTTCCTCGGCCACCGAATTCGCGCACGCCGACAGGATCAGCACCGGCAACCGCCACCAGTGTTCCGACAGCGAACTCGGCACGATGGTGACGCTCACCCCCATCGCGTGCGCGATCAGATACAGCGCGAGTCCCGGCAGTCCGATCACCGCGGCCAGGACGAGGCCGGGCAGCACATCCGCGCGCCGGATCCGCGCGAGCCCGATCAGCCGCGGCCCGATTCCGCTGCGCCACAACAGGTACAACCCCAGCGCTGCCCAGGCCAGCAGTCGCGTGATCCCGACGAGCTGGAACAGCAGATCGATGAACGAGTTGTTCGACCGGGAAGCGTTGAGCGCCACCGTCCGCCCGCCGAGCCCGCCCGGCGAGATCGCCGAATCCAGCAGGGACAGACCGGCACTGATCCCGCTCAACCCGAAGGTCACGAACAGTACGACCGCGATCTCGACTCGAAGACCGAACCTGTCCCGCTCGCTCAGCTGGGTGTCCGGAGGATCGACGCGCATGCCGCGCAGTGTAAGCAGCGATCGTGGCCGGGACCGGTTCGTGGGCCGGTACCCGCCGGAGATCAGATGCGGCGCAGGCCGTTCAGGAAGGGGCAACCGGCCAGGATGCGCACGGCCTTGCTCAGCGATTCGATGTCATCGGCGGGCGTGGCGAAGGGCAGGCGCACGTCGTGATCGCCCTCGGGGCCCTCGACCCGCAGGGTCAGGCCGTAGCGGTCGATGGCCAGCGGATGCACCATGCCGCCGCGCAGCCGGGTGGGCAGGTGGCGCGACAGCTGGGCGACGACATCGGCGTGGTCTTCGGCCATGTGCTGCAACCAGGCGCCCTCCATCTCGCAGAAGGGGTCGGCGGTGGCCGCGCGCAGGTCGGCGTGGTCGACCGATTCGGCGCCGGAGGTGTCGGCCAGCACCGCCGAGTTCACCACCACCCGCAGCAGCGTGACCCCGTGGCCGACGTCGAGCAGGCCCGGATGCGGGTATTCCTTGGCGATCTCGACCGCGAGCGCGCGCTGGGCCTGCATCGGCACCTGGCGCACCCAGCCGCGCAGCCACACCAGCGCCCTGACCGGTTCGCGCAGCGGCAGCGGCGCGTGATCGGTCAGTTCCAGCACCGCCGAGGTCTCGTTCGCCGTCGCCGCGAGGGCGGCCGCGAGCGAGGTGGCGGGGACGGCGACGACCGCGTCACCGCACCGGCGCAGGTGGTGCAGCGTGGTCGGCACCGGGTCGATGCCGGGGAGCGCGAGCACCGCCGTTTCCGCGTGCGAGCACGCACTGCGAACACGCTCGGCGGTGGTCGGCGCGAGAATCGTGGTGGGGCTCGACATGAAAACCTCCGCGAACTGTCGATTAGGTAAACCTAAGCTAAGTTACAAACCCGCTCTACGCAAGAGGACACCGCGGCGAATCACGTGACGATGTGGATCTACGGTGGTCCGATGACGCACGACGACCACGGCGACGACCACCGCACCCCCACCGCCGAGCCCGTCCTGGTCAGTCTGTCGGCCCCCGCCCGCCGCAGCCTGGTGGCCGGACTGGTCCGCCCCACCGGCGGCACACCCGACCCGGTCGAGCGCGTCGACGTCGACATCCCCGACCCCGACCTCGCCGCCTACCTCGCCGGAATCGCCCACGCCGACCACGGCTTCGTAGCCGTCACCACCAGCGGCCCCCGCGCCCTCGCCGTCGTAGCCGCCACCGTAGCCGCCCTCTGCGGAGAAGACATCCCGAATGCCCTGACCACCCCAGACCTGACCTTCCTGAAGTCCCTCAAACCAGCAGCCATCGAAGCCACCCGCAACGTCTTGCTCGCCATAGAAACACCGGCAGAGCAACAGGTGCGTGAGGCGCTGCAGGTCTTGGACGCCTGACTCTCCACTGTCGAAAACCCCGCGGCGCCAGCCGCTAAAATTGCGCCGTGCCGTCTATTGCTTATTTCGGGCCTTCCGGAACGTTCACGGAGATGGCTCTGGTGAAGTTCGAGAACTCGGGGGCCTTCCACGGTCCGGTCGAGCGCGTCGCCGCGCCCAGTCAGGGGGCGGCGCTGGATCTGATCCGCTCTGGCGCGGTCGATGGTGCGGTGGTGCCGATCGAGAGTTCGGTGGAGGGGTCGATTCCGGCGACGCTGGATTCGCTGGCCATCGGGCCGCGGTTGCAGATCGTCGCCGAGACCGAGCTCGAGGTGAGCTTCACGATTCTGGCGCGTTCGGGCACGTCCCTGGCCGAGGTGCGCACGCTGGCGGCCTATCCGGTGGCGGCCGCGCAGGTCAGGGAGTGGGTGGCGCGGAATCTGCCCGAGGCGCGCCCGTTCGTCTCGGCGTCGAACGCCGCCGCCGCCGAGGACGTGGCCGCCGGGACCGCCGACGCGGCGGTGTCGACAGCGCTGGCGGGCGAGCGGCTGGGCCTGACGGTGCTGGCCGACCAGGTGGCCGATCACGAGCAGGCGATCACCCGGTTCGTCCTGGTGACCCGCCCCGGCGTCGCCCCGCAGGCCACCGGCGCCGACCGCACATCGATCGTGCTCGAACTGCCGAACGAACCCGGCTCGCTGATGCGCGCCTTCGCCGAATTCGCCACCCGCGGCGTCGATCTCACGCGCATCGAATCCCGGCCGACCCGTACGGGGATGGGCACCTACCGGTTCTATCTCGACTGTGTCGGCCACATCGACGATCCGGCGGTGGCCGAGACCTTGAAGGCGCTGCACCGCACGGCGCGCATCCGGTATCTCGGCTCGTGGCCCGCCTCGGCGACGGTCGGTACCCCGCCGCCCTCGGACGAACCGGCGGCAGAATGGTTGACACAATTGCGAAAGGGGGTCGCGGACCTATGATCACCCGTCCGAAACTGGTGCTGGTTCGCCACGGCGAGACCGAAGGCAACGTCGCGCGCATCCTCGACACCCAGGTGCCCGGCCTGCCGCTGACCGAACGCGGTATCGCGCAGGCGAAGGCGTTCGGCGCCGGGCTGATCCGCCCGCCGCAGGTGCTGGTCACCTCGGAGGCGCTGCGGGCCCGGCAGACCGCCGGTCACATCGAGGAGGCGACCGGGATCGGCGCGCAGGTGCTCGACGGCCTGTTCGAAGTGCAGGTAGGTGAACTGCACGGACGGTCCGATCGGGCCGCGCACGAACTGTTCCAGGAGGTCTACCGCGGCTGGCACCTCGGCGAGCTCGACATCAGGACACCCGGCGGTGAGTCCGGCCGCGACGTGCTCGACCGGATCCTGCCGGTGCTCGACGGGCTGCGGAAGGAGTTCCTGACCGGCCAGGCCGACGGCGATGTGCTGGTCGTGAACCACGGCGCCGCAATGCGTTTGGTCGGCAAGGCGCTCTCGGGCGTCGCGCCGCCGTTCACGACGAACAACCACCTCGACAACACCGAGACGATCGAGCTGCTCCCCACCGAGGACGGCGGCTGGGAGTGCATTCGGTGGGGCCGGTTCACCCCACCGTTCACGGTCAAGGCCGAGCCGTCCGCCGACGACCCGATGGGGTGAGGCGTCGGCGGCGCGGGCGTCAGCTCGGGCGGTCGGCGCGTGCGATCGGGAAGTCCGCGCGCACCGGCAGCGACTCGATCAGGTCCGCCACCGCCGTGCGCAGGCGCGCCGGACTGCCGGTGGCGATCGAGGACCACTTCACCCCGTCGTCGGCGACGCTGGCGGTGATGATGAATCGGCCACCGCGCGTGTTGAACACGGCGATGTGGTTGTCCTGGATCTCGCGGGTGCCGTCACCGTAGGCGATGCCGACGATCTCGGCGTAGGAGTGGATCTCCACCAGCGCCGAGGCGAGCACCTGGGCGTCGGTCGACGGGTTGCCGACCTTGCTCAGGCGCTGCGCGGTGGCGGCCGCGTCACCGGTGTCGTTGAACAGCGGCGCGAGATCGTCGGTCGGCGCGTTGAGTCCGTACAGCTCGAGCGCCTCGGTGGGCCCGAGCGCCTGCAGCACCGCGCCGGGCAGATCCAGACCGGCATCGTCGATGACGTAGGAGGTCGGCCCGCGCAGGGCGACGACCGCACGGTCCTCGCCCTGCGCCAGACAGAATCGGTTGACCTGGCCCGCGACCACCCAGCGCATCTCGATGACCCACTGCGGCCGGTAGAGCACCCGCAGGCGCTCGGCGAGCTCGGGCGCCACCACGTCGCCGAACAGCAGTTCGCGTTCGGCGAGCGCGGCTTCGGCGACCTTCATGGCGGCGTCGTGGTCGGTGACGTTGTCGTACCGGCCCTTGGCGTCGAGCACCACGGGCATCTCGTCGAACTGCAGCGTCTCCAGGAGGTGCTGCATGTCGTCGAGCGAGAGCACGACGGCCTCGAGCAGCGAACCTCCGCTGCCCCCGCCCAGAACCGTCACTTGGCCGTCCCGGCGAGATCGGCGCCGATCACGCCCTCCGCGGCGTAGCGGCCGTCGGTGAAGGCTTCGTTCGAGCTGCCGTAGTCGATGGCGTCGTGCTCGTCGTCGTCCTCGCCCTTGGTGGCGGCGCGGTTACCCATCAGCGGGTTGGCGCCGGACGCGGCCGGACGCGCGGCGCTGTCCACACGGGCGGCCGAGGAATCGGCGACCGGCGCGGCAGCGGGTGCGCTGGCCGCGGGGGCACCCCAGCCGTCGGGCAGCTTGAGTCCGCCGAGCGCGGCACCGGCCGAGGTGGTCGCCAGACCACCGGCGGCGGCACCGACCGCGCCGACACCCATCGCGGCGGGAGCCGCGGCGGCGGGCATGGTGGCCCCGCTGGTGGCGGCCGACAGCGCGGTGGCGCCGATGTTGCCGACCGTGCCGACCCCACTGGTGACCACACCGCCCGCGACATTCGCGGCCTGGGTGGCCGCGCTGACCACACCGGGGTTGGTGACGAAGGCCTGGGCCGCCGCGACCGCGGTCTGGATCGGGTCGCCACCGAAGTCGCCCTGTGCGGTCCCGGCACCACTGGCGATCGAGGGCGGCTGCTGGAACTCACCGGGCGTCAGCACGGTGGCGGTGGTGGCGGCCTCGTAGGTCTCCATCACCAGCGCGGCGCGGATGTCCATGGCGCTCTTGGCGACCTCGGCGGCGGCGAACGCGCCGGAGGCGGCACCGGCCGGGTTGGCCGAGGCGACGACCGCGCCGTTGGTCGCGATGATCTCGGGCAGGCTCGGCATCGCGATCGAGGCGACGGTGTAGGCGGTGGCGTTGGCGGCGGCTTTGGTGCCCATGGCCGCGGCCAGCGCGCCCTGCTGGGCCGTCCAGCCCAGGAAGGGCGCGAGCTTGGCGAGCACGGCGAGGCCGTTGACACCCTGCAGGCCGACGCCTACCTCGGCGATCACGCGGGTGAGGGTGAAGGAGGCGTCACCCCAGGCCGCGGTCAGCGTGCCCCACGAGGTGGCGGCGGCCGAGATCGGAATCGCGCGCGCCCCCGCGTTGAGGGTGGTGGAGTTGAACTCTGCCATGCGAGGCAGCCAGAACACCCCGGTGATCCCTGCGGTCATGCTTGTTTCTCCCCTGAATGGATTCTCGTCGACGGATCGGAGGGCGGGCTACACCTGGATGGCGTTGATGACCGCGCCGCGGACCCCGTCTTGCCCGATGTGGGTGCTCAGCTGCGAGCGGATCGTGGCCGCCGCGTGATGCAGCTCGAGGATGGCCTGCGCGATCGCCGCGTCATGGGTGCCCGCCGCCTTGTTGAAGTGATTGGCGGCGAGCAACGACACCTCTTCGGCGCCCGAGGGCAGCACATGGGTGGTCGGCCCGGCCAGGGCGGCGACGGCGGCGAGGCGGTCGGCGAGCAGATCCAGCTCGACGGCAGCGGCGAGGACGATTTCAGGCGTGACGGAAATGTGTCCAACCATGACCCGACTCCTTCTGGTGGCGACTATCGGGAACCACGAGAATTCCCCCTACGAGTGATAGGACGCGCGAGCGGGTCGTTCGGTTCCATCGATCCCCCACCCAATCTCGCTAGCCCCATCCCAGCTCATGCAACCGGTCGTCGTCAATCCCGAAATAGTGTGCTATTTCATGGATCACGGTGATCGCGACCTCTTCGACCACGTCGTCGTCGGTGTTGCAGATATCGAGAATAGCCTCTCGATACACGGTGATGGTATCCGGCAGCGAGCCCGCGTAGTAGCTGTCTCGCTCGGTGAGCGCGATTCCGTGGTACAGCCCGAGCAGCGAGGGCTCCTCGTCGTTGCGCGCCTCGACCAGGATCACCACGTTGTCGATGGCGTCGGTGAGCTCGGGCGGGATCAGGTCGAGCGCGTCGCCGACCAGCTCCTCGAACCGCTCGGCCGGCATCCGCTCCGGTGCGCTCACCTGGGCTGGGGCTGCGGCGGCAGCGGTGCGGCGCCCGGCAGCGGGGCCGGGGTGGAGCGGCCGGTGTTGGGCGGCGGCACGGGGGCCTGGCCGTCGATCAGGATCTCCCCGCGCGCCGAACCGACGATCGGCGCGAAACCCTCACGGTCGGCGCCCTTTCCGAGCCAGCAGTCCAGTTTCTGGCTGCCCGCCAGCCAGCTGGCCGGTTCCAGATAATCGAAGAACAGGGTCAGCGTCTTGTTGCGGATGGCCTCCGGGCTGCCGAGATACTCGGTGGAGAGCCGGTTGCACTCGGACTCGACGTACTTGTCCTGATCGGCCTCCGACGGCGGTCCGCCGGTGAAATTGGCCGCCAGGTCGACCGTGCCGACGATCTCCACCGAGTGCGGCTGGGCGCAGTCGACCGGATCGGTCGGCAGGTTCTGGTTGATGCCGAGGCAGGTTCCGCTGGCGTGCACCTTGGACTGGTCCTGCTCGAGGATGCTGCCGGCCGAAGCCGGACTGGCCGTGGTGGCCGCGACCTGCACGCCGCAGCGCAGCGTGCGGTCGCCGTGCTGCCAGCCCGCCGGGCTCGGCGACATCACGTTCACCATGTACCGGCCGCGCGGGTCGAAGCGTCCGCCCACGTACTTCTGCACGGCCGACACGCAGTGCTCGTCCCTGAGCTCGGTCATCCGCAGCGAATCGGGGTGCCGGGTGCCCTCGCCGAACTCGCGGCCGGGGTAGGCGCTGAGATCGATCACCCCGGCCACCTCGAACAGGTGCTTGTCCGCGCAGTTCACCTTCACCAGGTCGCTGCGGTCGGGCTTGGTCCAGCTCAGGCAGTCGCCCGCGTTGGCGCTGCTGAACTCCTTGTCCCTGACCACGGGCTCGGCGCCGGGGGAGTGCGCCTCGACCTTGTCGGTGTCGAAACCGCTGACCGTCATGGTGACCATCGCGGCGATCACCGCGCCGAGGGCGCCGATCAGCAGCCCCCACCGCAACTTCGTCGCCGACAGGTGCAGCGAACTGGCGACGCGGCCACGCGACGCGGTCTCGGATCCCTGCTCTTGGTCACTCTGCTCTTCGGACATCGCGGTCCATCATGGCAGCGTGGTCGCGGCTGTGCCACGACCACGCCACTTATCGCTCAGCCGCGCAGGGCGGAGGCGAAGATGCCGGGGAGCCGTCGGATCTTCCCGTCGCCGTAGAAATCGGTCAGCTTGCGGCCGGTGGAGGTGCCGGTCTTGTTGGAGACGAACCACGGCGGCTTCGGGCTCAGGGTGAACTCGCCCGCCAGGATCGCGCGCGGGGCGGGGCGGAAGGGTCCGCGGACCACGGTGCGTTCGACATCGTCGAGCAGGAAGGCGTTGTGGACGACGCCGACGCCGCTCTGGATGTCGTCGAGGGTGTGGCCGGGGAAGGCGCCCCAGCTCGCGCGCGGGGTGAGGAAGGCCAGGCCGGTCCAGGCGTTGAGCGCGACGGTGCCGTAGCGCAGCTTCTCGATGGCAGCGTCGAGTTTCGCGCCGAGCGCCTTGATGGTGCCGGGGTGGGCGATGATGTTGGCACCGAGGGTGCCCATCAGTTCGTCGTTGGCGAAGTCGACCGCGTTGCCGAGGAATTCGGCGCCGGAGCCGGGCAGTTCGACCACGCCGAGGACCGGCGAGAAGTACTCGGTCTGCAGCAGCGGGGTATCGGCGGTCGGCAGGTTCTCCACCAGCACGCGGCCGTTGGCGCGACCGGCATCCGGGTAGCTCTCGAGCGCACCGGCGACGCGGTCGGCACTGCCGGGGTAGTAGGCGGTCCGTGTGGGCGCCTGATCGATCGCCGCGCGCAGCTCGGTCAGGAACTGGTCCTTCAGCGGCCAGTCGGCGCTGAGCACCACGGTCTGCGCGGCGACGCAGTTGTAGCCGCCGTTGTGCAGACGCTGGGTGGCCACGTGCTCGGCCTGGAACTTCAGATCCGCCGGGCTCCACTCGCCGGGGACGACGATGACCGGCGCGACCCCGCCCAGTTCGGAGGTGATCGGCTTGTCCAGCGCGGGCTTGCCCTCGGCCCGGCGCCGCGCGCCTTCCTCGCCCCGGCCCCAGACGATCGCGTCGTGGGTGGGCGCGCCGCCGGTCATGTGCACGTGCGCGACCTGCGGATGGTTCACCAGGTACCCGCCCTCGGGCGCGCCACCGGTGAGGATGCGCACCACGCCGAGCTCGATGAACGGCGCGAAGATCGCCTGGAACACCGGCAGCAGCGGATCGGTGATCGGGTTGAGCTTGAGCGCGACCACCCGGTTGTTGGCGTAGAGCTCGTAGAGGGTGTCCAGCGGCGCGATCGACATGATGTTGCCCGCGCCGAGCACCGCGCCGACGCCCTTGGTCGCGGCAGGGTCGAGCTGGGCGAGCCCGGCCTTGCGACGCGCGGTGGCGCCGTCGACACCGGGACGCAGCCACACATCCGCGCTGAATCCGCTCAGCAGCAGTTTGTCGTAGATGCCGTGCGGCAGCGCGGGCACCGTGATCCGGCCACCGGGCGCGGCACCGAACTCGACACCGTCAAGAGGGCTTGCGCCCTGCTCGAGGGCGGCGAGCGAATCGCTGAGCGCCTTCGCCCCGCCCAGCATCGTCATCGGGCCCGACATCCACTCCTCGCCCACCAGCGGGCTGTCGGGATCGAGCTGCTTGATGGTGCGGGCGGCGGCGACCCAGGCCTCGGCATCGCGGGCGGTCAGCGCGTGGAGTTCGTCGAGCAGTTCGCGGCGGCGACGCAGGTCGGTCGCCGCCCAGGTCTTTTCCCCCTGTGTGAGGTCGGCGAGCGCGTTGTCGATGACGGCAGTGTCGAAAGTGGTACTCACACCGCAACTATGCTCCTGTTCGCCCTGCTTGGCATAGGGGCGAAAGAATTTGCGTTGCGCAAACTACTAGGCTGTTTGTTCATGATCGACCTCCGATTCCTGCGCGAGAACCCGGAAGCCGTCCGTGCCTCGCAGCGGGCCCGTGGTGAGGACCCCGCGCTCGTCGACGCCCTGCTCGAAGCCGATGCCGCGCGCCGCGCCGCGGTCGCCACCGCCGACTCCCTGCGGGCCGAGCACAAGGCGATGGGCAAGGTGATCGGGAAGGCGAGCAAGGACGAGCGCCCCGCGCTGCTGGCCGCCGCCTCGGACATGTCGGCCAAGGTCAAGGAGGCCGAGGTCGCCCAGAACGCGGCCGACGCCGATCTCGACGCCGCGCACCGCGCGATCTCCAACGTCGTGCAGGACGGCGCCCCCGCCGGCGGCGAGGACGACTACATCGTGCTCGAAACGGTCGGCACCCCACCGGAATTCGACTTCGAGCCCAAGGATCATCTGGAACTGGGCGAATCGCTGGGCCTGATCGACATGGAGCGCGGCGCCAAGGTGTCGGGCTCGCGGTTCTACTTCCTCACCGGCCACGGCGCGCTGTTGCAGCTGGGTCTGTTGCAGCTGGCCGCGCAGAAGGCGGTGGCCAACGGTTTCACCATGATGATCCCGCCGGTGCTGGTGCGCCCGGAGATCATGGCCGGTACCGGCTTCCTGGGTCAGCACTCGGCCGAGGTCTACCACCTGGCCGATGACGACCTCTACCTCGTCGGCACCTCGGAGGTGCCGCTGGCGGGCTACCACGCCGAGGAGATCCTCGACCTGAGCGCGGGCGCCAAGCGCTACGCGGGCTGGTCGTCGTGTTTCCGGCGCGAGGCCGGTAGCTACGGCAAGGACACCCGCGGCATCATCCGCGTGCACCAGTTCGACAAGGTGGAGATGTTCGTCTACACCACCCCCGACCAGGCCGATGCCGAGCATCAGCGGCTGCTGGCCTGGGAGCGCGAGATGCTGGCCGCCATCGACGTGCCCTACCGGGTGATCGACGTCGCGGCGGGCGATCTGGGCAGCTCGGCGGCCCGCAAGTTCGACTGCGAGGCCTGGGTGCCCACCCAGCAGACCTACCGCGAGCTCACCTCCACCTCGAACTGCACCACCTTCCAGGCGCGCAGGCTGGCGGTCCGCTACCGCGACGAGAACGGGAAGGCGCAGATCGCGGCCACCTTGAACGGCACGCTGGCGACCACGCGCTGGATCGTGGCGATCCTGGAGAACCATCAGCAGGCCGACGGTTCGGTGCGGGTGCCCGCGGCGCTGGTGCCCTTCGTCGGCACCGAGGTGCTGAAACCGTAGACCTCTCCACTGTTTGCCGGGCGGGCATTTGTAGCATGTGGCAAACGACCTGACCCGACAACATCTAGGCTGGTGCTCGTGCGAGGAATCGGGGCGCGCGGCGATACCCGAACCCGGGTGCGGGCGGCATCGGCGTTGGCGACGGCAAAGGTCATGGCCAGGACAACGGGGGCGTTCTACGTCCTCGGAGGTGTCCTCGGCCTGACGATCACTGCCGTGGCACCGGGCGACGACGGCAATCGGTTGCTGGTCGGAACCGCGGCCGCGGTCGCGCTGTTCCTCGGGCTGACCCTGCTGGCCTGGGGTCCGCGGATGCCGCACGCCCTGCACCACCTCTACCTCGCCACCGCGACCGTGCTGGTGACGATCGCGGTGCACTCCTTCCCGAACCTGGTCGGCGGCATCACGCTGGCCTCGTTCTATGTCTTCATCGCCTGCGACGCCGCGCTGTTCTTCGCCTGGTCGCAGGCGGCCGCGCACATCGGTTTCGCGATGGCGCTGTGTCTGTGGGTGCTGCCCGATCGCGGGCTGCCGTGGTGGTCCGGGCTCATTCCCGCCGGTGTCACCTTCGGCGCGGGCGTGGTCGTCGGCATCCTGACCAGGATGGCCTCCGACGCCGATATCGACGTGCTCACCGGCCTGATGAACCGGCGCGGGTTCGAGAAGCAGCTCAACCCGGCGATCGACGCGGCCGGTCGCGGCGGTCAGGGGCTGTCGCTGGTCCTGGTCGATCTCGACCGCTTCCAGAAGATCAACGACCATCTCGGCAACCGCGCCGGTGACGCGGTGCTGCAACGTGTCGCCGACACCTGGCTGGACCTGCTCGCGCCCGACCAGGTGCTGGCCCGCTTCGGCGGCGACGTCTTCGCCCTGCTGCTGCCCGGCACCACCGAGCAGGCCGCGATCCTGCTCACCGAGCAGCTGCGCGCCGCGGTGACGATGGGCTGTTCGGCCGGTGTCACCTCCTGGCAGCCGGGCGAATCCGGATCGCTGCTGATCAGCCGTGCCGACGTGGGCCTGTACCGGGCCAAGCAGGCGGGCCGCAATCGCACGGTGCTCGAGTCCTCGCGGCAACTGCCGCTGGCGGTGGAGCTGCGCGAGGCGATCGACCGCGGCGCGCTCGATGTGCACTACCAGCCGATCGTCAGCCTGAGCGAGGACGGCGGCCAGGCGGTCGGGGTCGAGGCGCTGCTGCGCTGGTCGTCGAACGCCCAGCCCGAGGTCACCACCGAGGGGCTGATCCGGGTCGCCGAGGAATACGACCTCATCTCCGACCTGGACGAGCTGGTGTTGCGCCGCGCCTGCGCCGACGCCGCCCGCCTGCAGGAGAGCTTCGCCTCGCTGAACCTGACCCTCAATGTCAACGTCTCCGGCCTGGAACTGGCCGAGACCGATTACGCCGAGCGGGTCGCGACCATCCTGGCCGATACCGGCTGGCCCGCCGACCAGCTCGTCCTCGAGGTCACCGAGAGCGAACTCGCCGCCGAATCCCAGACCGCCATCGCCAACCTGCACACCCTGCGCGACCGTGGCGTGCGCATCGCCATCGACGATTTCGGCACCGGCTACTCCTCACTGAGCCGCCTGGCCACCATCCCCAGCGACATCCTCAAGGTCGACCAGTCCTTCGTCGCCGCCATCCGCTCCGATTCCCCGGCCCCACCCCTGCTCGGCGTGATCGCCGCCCTCAGCAAGTCGCTGGACCTGCAGGTCATCGCCGAGGGCGTGGAAACCGAGTACCAGGCCGCGGTCCTCACCGAACTCGGCTTCGCGCTGGCCCAGGGCTACCACTACAGCGATTCGCATCCGGTCTCGGAACTGATCAACGACCTCAACGAGGGCGGCGGCGCGCTGGCGAGCGCGAAGACCACCGACGACGACGATTCCCTCGCCGCCAACGGCTGGCTCCCCTTCCCCTGACCAATACAACGTGTACAGGAATCCTGTACATTTGTGTCATGAGGCAGATCAGCTACACCGAAGCGCGCGCGACGTTGGCGAGCGTGCTCGACGCTGCCACCGATGACCTCGAGGAGGTTGTCGTCACTCGGGCCGGCCACGATGCTGCCGTGGTTGTGTCGTTGCGTGAGTACGAAGCGCTGAAGGAGACCGCGCATCTACTCGGCTCGCCCGCGAACGCGCGACATCTCCAGCGCGGCTTGGAAGAGTTCGCGGCGGGCGGTTTCGTTCCGCAGGAGAAACTCGAAGTCCCCGACGAAGATCCGACCGGCGATGCGGCCGGTGTCGCGTGAAGCTGGACTTCTCGAGCGAAGCCTGGGCTGACTATGAGTGGACGGTCACCAACGACCGCGCGGCGGCCCGCAAGATCAACCGCCTTTTCGACGACATCGCGGTCAACGGGCAAGCGGGTGGTATCGGCAAACCCGAGCCCCTGCTACACAGCCTTTCAGGCTGGTGGTCACGCCGGATAACGCAGGAGCACCGCTTGGTCTACCGCGTCGACGATGGCGTGATCCGCGTGCTGTCGTGCCGGTATCACTACGAGTGACCACGGGCGCGATATTCGCTTGACGGTGGTCGGGGTGCGGCGAAGTATTGATCGTATGCGGATGCTCATCTACGGCTGTTGACCTTCGGAGGTCCGGCGGCGCTGCGTGGCGGCGGTGGCGCGGTTGACCCGTGAACCGGTCGGTGTGCGCGGGGTCGCTGTGCGGGCGGTGCTGTTCAAGGGCACCCGTGATCTGTTGCCCATCTACGCGCTCTACGGCGTGCTGTTCGCCGAGAACGGGCTGAGCACGGCGCAGATCTCGCTGCTGCTCGCCATCTGGTCGGTGACCTCGTTCGTGCTGGAGGTGCCATCGGGTGCCTGGGCCGACACCGTCTCCCGTCGTGGGCTGCTCGTCCTGAGCTGTGTGCTGCAGGCTGCCTGTTTCGCCGGGTGGATGCTGGTCCCGACCTTCGCCGGGTTCGCGCTCGGGTTCCTGCTGTGGGGGATCGCCGGTGCGCTGGAATCGGGCACCTTCGAGGCGCTGATCTACGACGACCTGGTCGCCCGCGGTGAACCCTCGGCCTATGCCTCGATCATGGGCTGGGCTCGTGGTGCGCAGGAGGGCACGGTCCTCGTCGCGATCCTCGCCGCCGCACCGCTGTTCGCGTGGGGTGGATACCCGCTGGTCGGGTGGGTCAGCGTCGGTATCGGCGTGCTGCACACGCTCACCGCGCTGGCCTTGCCCAGCGCGCCGAAGGCCATCTCCGCGACCGCGGTCGACGACTTGGACGACGAGCCGAACCCCAGCACTCTCGGCCCGCACATCGTTCCCGGTTCGGCGCCGAACGCCACGAACGACCGGGCACACTCGCGCAGGCCGACCGGTGGCGAACTCGGATCGACTCCCACCGACGCGGCCGCTGACCAGCCGCAGCCGGTCGAATCGGATGATGGTGGGATCGTGCGGGGCGCGTCTTCGTCGCGATACGTGATCATGCTGAGGACCGGGCTGGCCGAGGCGCTGCGGGTGCGTCGGGTCCGCCGGGGCGTGCTGCTGGGTGCGCTGCTGTACGGAATCACCGCTTTCGACGAGTACTTCGGTCTGCTCGCCGTCTCCGGTGGTGCCTCGACGAGCACCTCGGCCCTGCTGGTCGGCGTGACGGTGGTCGGCTCGCTGGTCGGCTCCCTGCTGGCGGGTCGCACCGAAGTGCTCTCCGCGCGCACGCTGGCGATCGCGTTGTTCACCGCCGGAATCCTGTTCATCGCGGGTGCGTTGGCCGTCGGCGTGGATGCCGATCCCGCGCTGCTGTGGATCGGGTTCCTCGGGATCGGCCTCGCCTACGGCATCGACTTCAACGTCGAGGTCGTCGCGGATGCCCGCCTGCAGGCCGCCATCGAGGGTCCCGCCCGGGCCACGGTCACCTCGGTCTCGGGCCTGCTCTCCGAGATCGTCGCGCTGGCGGTCTTCGGTTTCGTCGCGGCCGCCACCGTGTGGCTGTCGATGTCGGTGACGATCGCCCTGCTCGGCGTGGTCCTGCTGGTCACCGCCGCTCTCGTTCCGAGCTGGCTGCCGCCCCGTCACGACGAGGGCTGATTCGCGGTTCCGCCGGATCGTGTCGAAGCGGGTGCCGATGTCGACTGACCCGCGGGTTCGCCGTGTGGCGGCTCCGCGCTGGTCATCGCGGAGTCGTCGGCCTGCGCGGCGACCAGGTGTGGGCCGGGCGGAGAGGCGGTCGATGGCTGGCATGCTCGTGTCGAGGAGCGAGGTGTCGAGGCGGAGAGGAGCCGGGTGAGCGGGCGTAGGGGGATCGGGCTGGTGTTCGGGTTCTGTATCGGCGCGGGCGTGGCAGTGCAGGGGCGGATCAATGGTGCGCTCGGGGCCGAATTGGGTGACGGCGTCATGGCGGCGACGATCAGCTTCGGCACCGGGCTGGTGGTCCTGCTGCTCGCGTTCGCGTGCAGTCCCGCCCTGCGCGCCGGGTTCGGGACAGTGCGAAATGCCGTGTCGCAGGGCAGTTTGCGGCCGTGGCACCTGCTCGGCGGCCTGTGTGGCGCGTTCTTCGTGGCGAGTCAGGGGCTCACGATCGCCGTCATCGGGGTCACCGCGTTCACCGTCGCGGTGGTCGCGGGGCAGCTGCTCAGCAGCCTGGTGGTCGACCGGCTCGGTCTCGCGCCGAACGGCCGGACCGCGATCACCCCGTTGCGCGTGGCCGCCGCCGTCCTCGGCATCGGCGGCGTCGTGCTGTCGGCCAGCGGCCGATCCGTCCCGGTCACCGTGGTCACCGGCGTCCCCGACATTCCCCTCCTGCTCATCGTCCTGCCTGCCCTGGCCGGTGTCGGCCTGGCCTGGCAGCAGGCGGTGAACGGCCGGGTCAGCGCCGTCGGTGGCCCCTTCACCGCCACCCTGGTCAACTTCGTCGTCGGCCTGCTCGCCCTGTTCCTGTTCGACCTCTACACCCTGTCCACCACCGGCCTCCCGACCGAATTCCCCACCGAGCCATGGCTCTACCTCGGCGGCCTCATCGGCGTCGGCTTCATCGCCCTGGCCGCGGTCACCGTCGGCCTGATCGGCGTCCTGCTACTCGGCCTCACCTCGGTCGCGGGCCAGCTCGTCGCGGCCGTCCTGCTCGACGCCACCGCGGGCAAACTCTCCCTCACCGCCGTCCTCAGCTGCGCGATCGTGCTGTGCGCGGTCGTTGTCGCGAGCCGGGCCACGGCATCCGCCTGATCGCCACAGCGATTGGGCCGTGCCGCCTGCTGCCCGGTGATCGACGAAGCAGTGGCGCTCGTCCGGCGAGTCCGGCCCCCGCCCGCCAACGCGGGTCTCGGTGCGGCGCGAGGCGGGTCACCGCACCCCCGCGCTGGCGATCCGTCGACCGGGTGCGGCGGCGGCCGAATGCTAGGTTGCTGGCGAGAAGACGGCCGGATGTCCGGTCGGCCCGCACGGTAGCGGGCGTGAAGTGGGGGTGTCACACAGTGCTCGAGCAACTTTCGCCGGGCGATTCGCCGGTGATCGGTCGCTATCGGATTCGCGGCGTGCTCGGTGCGGGCGGGATGGGCCGGGTGCTGCTGGCCACCGGGCCGGACGGGCGGTTCGTCGCGATCAAGCAGATCCACGCGCACCTGCTCGACGACCGGGAGTTCCGGGCGCGGTTCGAACGCGAGGTCGCCATCTCCGCCCGGGTGTCGGGCGCGTTCACCGCGGCGGTCGTCGACTTCGACACCAGCGGCGAAACACCGTGGCTGGCTTCGGTCTTCATCCCCGGCGTGCCGCTGGACCGTGCCGTGCGCGAGCAGGGACCGTTGCCGGTGCCCGCGCTGCGCACCCTGGCCTCCGGCCTCGCCTCGGCCCTGCACTCGATCCACAGCACCGGCCTGGTCCACCGGGATCTCAAGCCCGCCAACGTGATCCTGGCCGCCGACGGCCCACGCGTGATCGACTTCGGCATCGCCCAGGCGGCCGAGGCGAGCGCGCCGCTGACCGAGGTCGGCGCGGTGGTCGGCTCACCCGCCTACATGTCACCCGAGCAGGCGATGAGCGAACCGGTGACCTCGGCCAGCGACGTCTTCTCCCTCGGTGCACTGCTGTGCATGGCCGCGACCGGCAAGAGCCCGTTCGCCGCCAACTCCGCCCCGTACACCCTGTTCAACATCGTGCACAGCGAGCCGCAGCTCGACCAGGTCCCCGAACCGGTGCGCGAACTGATCGCCGGCTGCCTGCGCAAGGACCCGAAGACCAGACCGACACCCGCCCAGATCCTGGACTACCTGGGCGCACTGCCGGTCCAGCCCCGGCCGTGGTCGGATCGGGTCCACACCGAGATCGCCGAGCAGACCCGGAATCTGGTCGCGCTGACCTCGGATCCCGAAGCGACCCAGATCATTCCGGCCTACCTGCCGTCCGCGACGTCACCTGTCGAACAGCCGCCGGCACCGACCCGACGACGTACCGGGCTGCGGGTCGGCCTGGCGGCACTGGTGGTCGCGGTCGTCGTCGCGGCCGGGATCACGGGTCTGGTGCTGCGCGGCGGCGACTCGACATCGGCGGAGGCCACCGCACCCGCGGCGACGCCGACCGCGACCCTGCCCGCCCTCGACCAGTTGCGTGGCGCCGACGCGTGTGCCTGGCTGCAGCAGGCGCTGGGCGAATCGCTGCCCGCCGAAGCCGCCGTCCGCGCCGCCGCGGAGGTCGCCGCCTGGCGCTGGCAGTCGACGGCGAGCTGGGGCTGTGAGGGAACCTCCGGCGGTGGCCGGCTCGCGGTCGAGATCGGCGCCGCGATAGCCGGATTCGGGCCCGGCGAGGCGGTCGTCAACGGTTACGCGCTCGCCCGTCGCGGCGAGGACTGCGCCTTCGCGCTCGAAGGCGGCGAGCCGGGACAGCGCTGGGGCATCACCGTCGACACCTTCACCAGGGCCGCGCAGTGCCCACTCGCCGATCACGTCGTGGACCGGCTGTCCGCCACGCTCGGCGACCTGCCCGCCGATCCGGCTGCCGCTCGGTCGCTGGCCTCGGTGGATCCCTGTGCGCTGGTGGACGAGTCGACGAGCGCGGGCGCCGAGCCGCTCGGCATCGGCGTCGCCAGTGCCGCGCATGTGTGCGAATGGTCGGGCCCGACCAGTGTCCGGGTCACGCTGGCACAGGAGCGCCCGCGGCAGACATCGGCGCCGGACCAGGTCATCGATATCGGTGACGGTGTGGTGGTCCAAGACCTCGGAATGGGCTCCCTGCTGACCGATTGCCGCCGGGTGTACCGCTACCGCAAGGTCAGTGACCACCTGGTCGAGGTCGCCGAAGTGATCGTCAGCGATTCGCGGCGCAAGCCCGCCCAGCTGTGCGAGATCGCCGATCCGATCGTGCGCCAGCTGGTCGGCCGGTTGTCCACGCTGTAGCGATACCGAAGTCGAGGGTGATAGTTTCGCGGCAGAGTTCGGGAGGGGCCCGGCATTTCGCCGGGTGAAGGGGGATGTTCGTGCGTTGGCGGTCGCGCTGTTTCGCGGCGCTGCTCGTTGGTACCACCCTGGTCGCCGCCGGGTGTGGTGCGCAGGCACCGGTATTCGACCACGGTGACTACGCGCTGGAACCCGCGGCCGCTGATTACGATGCCGAGCCCAGCCGTGTGCGTGGTGCGACGGCGGAGTCGATCCGGATCGGCGAGCGGTTGCTCTTCGTCGACAGCGTCGACCCCGACCTGACGAAGGGCAACGGCGGCGGCGTCGTGGTCGGCCTGAACGGGGTGGACGACCTGCTCTCCGGCGTCCAGCGGAGCGCGTTGCTGCCCTTCGACGTACTGGCCGGATTCGGCGTGATCGGGAGCAACGGTCGCGCCGACGACGATCCCGGCCAGAAGCTCATCTCGATCACGCTCCTGTCGTTGCCCGACGAGGAACAGGCCGTCGCCGCCGGGGCCGCGATGGCCGCCGCGGATTTCGCGGCCAACACCGAGAACGCGCCGCTCGCACTGCCCGAACACCCTGCGGCACTGACCCATTGGCGTCCCGGCGTCCGAACCGTTGGCAGCTGGCTGGTGTGGAAGACCCTGGTCATCCGGGTTTTCGCGGTGGTCGCCGAGCCCGATCCCGCGGTGATGATCGATCTGCTGACCCGGACCTATCGGGGCCAATTGAACGAACTCGACACCTTCGTGCCGACGCCGGCGGCGGAGCTGGCGAACCTGGCACTCGACCGCGACGAGTTGCTTCCCCGCCTGGTCAAGACCGGCGACTACTGGCCCCACCGATGGAGTTTCGCGGTCTACGGCCCGCGCGCCTACGCGCTGTTGAGCGGCCAGCCGAGCGTGCGACTGCGTGACCTGGAGGCCAGTGCGATCTCGGCGGTCGCGGTGACGCGCACCAGCTTCCTGTTCCGCGCGCCCGACGAGGACGCCGTGCGCACGTATGCCGAGGCCTTGACCAACCGACTCCTCGACCGGGACTACTCGGCGTTGGCGAGTACGCCGGACCTGCCCGGGGTGTCGTGTCACCGCGCGGCCCGGCCGGATCCTTCCTCGACCACCGCCCACCAATTCGCCTGCGTGGTGCGGCACGGCGAGTTCGTCGTTCTCCTGCACAGCAATCGGGAGATGGATGTGCGGCGCCAGGCCGTCGCGCAGTACGCGCTGCTCGGTGGTTCGTGGTGACGAGTTCGGGAGGCCAGGCATTGCGACCGCTCGGCGCGCAAGAACCGCAGCGGCTCGGCCGCTATCGCCTGCTCGCGGTGATCGGCCGCGGCGGCATGGGACAGGTGCTGCTCGGTCAGGGCCCCGACGGTCGCCTGGTCGCGGTGAAGCAGATCCATCGCCAGTTCACCGGCAATCCGGAGTTCCGGGCCAGGTTCCGCCGGGAGGTGCTCGCCTCCCAGCAGGTCACCGGCGCCTACACCGCCGGTGTGGTCGACCACGACGCGGAATCCGAAACACCATGGCTGGCCTCGGAATACATCGCCGGGCCCGCGCTGGAGGAGATGGTCGCCGAGTTCGGCAAGCTGACGGTGAGCGGGCTGAAACTGCTGGCCACCGGTCTGGCCATGGCGCTGCTCGAGATCCACCGCACCGGCCTGGTGCACCGCGATCTCAAGCCGAGCAATGTCCTGCTCACCAACGAGGGCCCCCGGGTGATCGACTTCGGCATCGCCAGGGCGATCGAGGACGACGTCACCCTCACCGCGACCGGCACCGTGCTCGGCTCACCCGCGTACATGTCACCGGAACAGGCCGAATGTCGCCCGCTCACACCGGCTTCGGATGTGTTCGCGGTGGGCGCCGTCCTGGCGATGGCCGCCACCGGCGTCAGTCCGTTCGCGGCGGCGTCGACTCCGCAGGTGCTCTACAACGTCCTCTACACCGAACCCGACACCACCGGTGTTCCCCAGCCGATCCGGGCACTGGTCGAGGCGTGCCTGGCGAAGGATCCCGCCGCGCGCCCGACGCCGGCGCAGCTGCTCGACGCCGCGGACCGCATCGAGGTCGAACCGGTCTGGCCCGCCCGCATTCGTCGCCGCATCGCCGACCGCCAGGCCGAATCCGCGCTGTGGGCGCAGGGTCGCGCCGCGGTCGCGCCGGTGCCGGTCGAGCGGCCGGATCGACGGTGGGCGCGGGTGCTCACCGCCGCCGGGGTCGTGTCGGCGCTGGTGCTGGCCGGGACCGTGATCTGGGGTTTCGGCATCGAGGGAAACGCGGTGGCGATGGAGGATCCGCCGCTGGCGCTGACCGACGAGGAGACGCGCCGGCTCGATCTCTGCGGTCTGCTGATGCCGTCGGTGCTCGGTGAACTCGGTACCCCCGTCTCCGATGTGGTGCCCAGCATCCTCGACAGTTGCACCGCCACCTATCGCGACCCGGCCGGCACCAAGATCTCGTTCTCGCTGACCAAGACCACCGCCGAGCGCGAGGAGCTGACGGGAACCACGATCGGCTGGTTGCCGGTGCTCGGCAAGGAATACGACTGGCTCAGCTGCGATCGTGCGGTGCTGACGCAGAGCGGCCTGCCGATCGTCCTCGAGATCAACGCCAGCGTGTCGGACGGCAATGGCTGCCTGGTCGCGGAACGCGCGCTGGCCGCGGTGGTGCGCCGGCTCACGGTGAACCCGCCGCTGCGGGCGACCGCGCCCGATTCGGTGCTGCTGCTCGATCCCTGTGCCCTGATCGACCTGCCGGTCACCCGGTCGGTGGTGGGAGATGTGGCGATGGCCCGCGGTCCGCACATGTGCCGGGTGGCCGGCCACGACGGTTACTTCGAGATCCGGGTCGAAGACAACACCCGGCCGGATCACCAGGCCTACGGCAGGTTCCGGCCGACGAGACCGGTCGGCGCGCACACGGTGTACGTCGACCGTGACGACTCGACGATGTGCGAGTTCATCGTGCTGGTCCGGCCGACCCGTGCCAACCAGGCCGAGCAGCTGCGGGCCGCCTACGTGTCCGACGATCCGGCGCCGCGCGGTCTGTGCGACGCCGCGACGACCATGCTCACCCCCGTTCTCGCGAAGTTGCCGACCTCATGACCATTCACCCGCTCGGCCCCGACGAACCCGGCACCATCGGCCGATACCGTGTGCTCGGCACGCTCGACCCGGCGCCCGGATTCCGCGCGGTGCTCGCCGCGGGGCCCGACGATTCCCTGGTCGTCGTGCGGCAGGCCGAGCCGGAACTGCTCGGTGAGCCGGAGTTCCGGGTGCGGCTGCGGCACAGCGCCGTGGCCGGAATGCGGGTCGCCGGCGCCGGCAACACGACGGTGCTCGATGTCGACGCCGACGCGGACCGGCCCTGGCTCGCCGCGGCGTTCGTCCCCGGCGTGCGACTCGACAGCGCGGTCGCCGAGCACGGCCCGCTCCCGACGCCCGCCGTGCGCGCACTGGCCGCCGCCTTGGCCACCGCCCTGCGGACCGTGCACGAGGCCGGACTGGTGCACCAGCGCCTGCGCGCCGATACGGTGCTGTTGGCACGCGAGGGCGGACGCCTTGGCGAGATCGGCATGACCCCCGCGGCCGCACCCGGAACCACCGGCACCGCGACGACGGTCGGAACGCCCGATTTCCTGTCGCCGGAACAGACCCTCGGTCATGCGCTCACCCCGGCGTCGGACGTGTTCTCGTTCGGCTCGGTGCTGGCGTTCGCGGCCGGTGGCGTCGCGCCGTTCGCCGCGCCGTCGGTCCCGTACGCGATGTACAACATCGCCCAGCGTGCGCCCGATCTGAGCCGCGTTCCCGCGGAACTGCGCGAACTGATCGCCCCGTGCCTGCACAAGGACCCGGCCGCCCGGCCGACCCCGGCGCAGATCCTGGATTACCTCGGCAACCCGGCACCCACGCCGCCGCCATGGCCCGCGCCGATCCTCGACGACATCGACCGCCAGCAGGCCGAGGTCTCGGCGCTGCTCGCCGCGCTGGCCCCGCCCGCCGCGCCGACATCGCGACTGATGGAGCAGTGGTCGACGCGCCTGGCCGCCCTCGGCCCGGCCGCGCTGGAAATCGGCAGGCGCGCAGTGCGATCCGGGCAGCGTCGCTGGCAGTCGGCGACTTCGGGTGCCCGGATCGGGTTCGCGGCGGGCCTCGCGGTCCTGCTGCTCGTCGTCGGCGGTGTCACCGCGTTCGCCCTCCGCCCGGCCGAGGAGCCCGCGCCGGTGACCGCACTGACGCTCGCGCAGTTGCGTCAGATCGATGCGTGCGCCTGGCTGACCACGGCGGTCGGCGATTCGGTCCCGGTCGCGCCGACACCGCTGCCCGCCCAGGCCTGGCGGATCGAACCCACCGAGACATGGGGTTGCGCGGCCTTCGCCAACCGGTACGCCATCCTCCTGTCGCTCGGCAGCGTGAGCACCAAGCTCACCCCGCACGAAGTGATCGTCGACGGCGTCCCGGTCATCTACGGACACGAAGTCGGCTGTACGCGCGCGATCGCCGGTGCGGACGACAAGCGTGAGGCCGGCATCGAGATCATGCTCCTCCCACCCTCCGACGTGCAGGGATGCGACGGCATCGATCACGTTGCCGCCAACATCGCCCGCACCCTGACCACCGCGCCGACGGCCGAGGACCGACAGACCCGGCTGGCCCTGCTCGACCCGTGCGAACTGCTCGACCGCGATGTCGTGACCGAGAAGATCGGTGTGCTGGCGCCCGAACCCACGATCGCCGCCGCGCACACCTGCCAGTGGGACGCGCGCGTGGAACTCGGCCTGCGACTGGTGCGCGTGTCCCAGCTCACCGGCCCGGACGCCGAGAGCACGGAGGTCGACGGGATCTCGATGTATCCCGACCGGAGCCTGTCCCGGTCCACGTGTACCCGCGCCTACCTCGTCCCGGACTTCGATCGGGAGACCGTGGAGGTCGAGGTGCGCGGCATGGACGGCGGCCGCGACGAGTATTGCGCTCTCGCCGCCACCTTCCTGCGCCAGGCGATCGACAACCTCCCCGCCCGCTGAGGTTCCCCCTCGCCGGGCATACTCGGACCCCGGAGACCACCACGAAGGGGAACTGGATGGATGACCTCGGGGTTGCGATCGTCGGGTACGGGCTGGCCGGGTCGGTGTTCCACGCGCCATTGATCGCGGCGGATCCGCGGCTGCGGGTGGCGTCGGTGGTCACCTCGTCGAAGGAGCGGGCGTCGCAGGCCAGGGCCGAGCATCCCGGCGTGCGGGTGTGGGCGACGGCCGAGGAGATGTTCGCCGAGGACGAGGATGTCGATCTCGCGGTGATCGCGACGCCCAACCGCACGCACGCCGAGCTGGCCACGAAGGCGTTGGCCGCCGGACTGCCGGTGGTCGTTGACAAGCCATTCGCGGTGACGGCCGCGGACGCCGAAGCGGTGGTCGAGGCCGCCGAGCGGGCCGACCTGCCGCTGAGCGTTTTCCAGAATCGTCGCTGGGACAACGATTTCCTGACCGTGCGCGCGCTGCTGGACGCGGGCGAGTTCGGTGAGGTGCGCCGGTTCGAGTCCAGGTTCGAACGCTGGCGGCCGGTGTCCAAGGGCGGTTGGCGCGAGGTGGGCGCCGCCGAGGACGGGGCGGGCATCCTGTTCGACCTGGGCAGTCACCTGGTCGACCAGGCGCTGACCCTGTTCGGTCCGGTCACCGAGGTCTACGCCGAACTCGACCGCCGCCGCCCGGACGTCGAGGCCGACGACGACGCCTTCATCGCCCTCACCCACGCCTCCGGCACCCGGTCACAATTGTGGATGAGTGCCGTTGCGCCACAACTGGGTCCGCGCCTGCGCGTACTCGGCGCCGACAACGGCTACACCGTGTACGGCCTCGATCCCCAGGAAGCCGACCTGCGCGCGGGTCGCCGCTCCGACGACGGAAAACCCTGGGGCACAGTCTCGGCCGACAGCTGGGGCACCTTCGGCGCAGGCGAGAACCTTCGCACCATCCCGACGGTCCCCGGCGACTACCCGGCCTTCTACGCGGGCATGGCCGCCGCGCTTCTCGACGGCGCCCCGGTCCCGGTCGACCCCCGCGACGCGGTGGAAACCCTGCGCATCCTCGAATACGCGCGCCACGTCGCAACCCCGCCCGAGCCCTGAGAACGAGAAAGGGGCGATGCCGAAACATCGCCCCTTCCGCCGAGATTCAGAGCTTGCGTGCCCGCAGCTCGTGACCCTTCGACGTCTTGCAGCGACCCGATTCCAGATCCCACTGCCAGCCGTGCAGATTGCAGGTGAGGTTGTTGCCTTCCACCACACCGAATTTCGACAGGTCGGCCTTCAGGTGCGGGCAGCGCCGTTGCACTTCCCAGCCCTCGAGGTCGATGACGGCGGAATCGTCGTGCGCCTCGGAGAACCAGCCGTCGGCGTAGGCGATGCGCTCGTCGGTGAGGCACTTGAAGAAGGTGTAGAGGAACTCGTTGTAGCCGCCGATCCGCCACGCCTGGAAGCGGGTGGACAGGAAGATGGTGTTCACCCAGTCCGGCTCGTTGTCGCGCAGCACGGTGCGCACCAGCTCGGGGGCGATCCGGAAGCCGTAGCGGTAGCGGCCCTCGCTCTCGAGCGGCGCGCGCACGGTGCGGTGCGGGAAGTCCAGAACGATGGTCTCCTCGCCGATCACCAGACCGACCGGGTAGCCGATGCCGTCGCTGATCAGCGCGCTCTGCTTCATGATCGGTTCGAACAGCTCGCGCAGCGGCTCGAGCAGCGAACCCTCGCCGTTCTCCCACGAGGCCTTCTCGGCGGCCAGCACCGGCGCGAACCGCTCGGCCATCTCGGCGATGTAGGCGGCCTTGTCGCCGTAGATCCGGTCGGGATCGAACGGGTGGGCCAGGTCGAGTTCCTTGCCGCGCACATCGGCGACCGAACCGGGGATCATCAGGATCCCGCCCTCGTTGCCGTGGATCTCCATCTGCTCGAGGAACACGATCTGGTCGGGGAAGATGTTGCCTTCCTCGCCGCGGTCGTCGTTGAGGTAGCGCAGTTCCTCATCCAGGAACACCGGCGGACCGGCCGAGGGCACCACCCAGGTCGCGCCGACCTGCTCGATGTAGGAGCGCGCGCGGTCCATGCCGCGCTGGCGCTTCTGCTTGCCGAAGTTGGCCTTGGTGCGGGCGGGGATGTCGTAGACCGCCGGGTACCAGATGGCGCCCGAGTACTGCAGCAGATGGATATCGATGTCACCGAAGGCGTCGTGGATGATGTCCATGTCCACCGGGCGGGCATCGTTCATGTTGAAGCAGGTGGTCTCGCCGTCGGAGACGAGGATGCCCGAGTCGCCGATCGGACCGTCGGCGGGCGCGCGCAGGGCCACGATCATGATGTCGAGCGAGCCCTTGGGCCCGGTCACCGTGTGCTTGACCGAGTCCTGGGTCTCGAAGAACTTGGTGAAGCCGAGCGCCTCGAGCTCACGGCGCAGATCCGGCACCGGGTAGTCGGGCAGCAGGATGGTCGCGTCCTTGTTGACGTACTTGCGCAGGTGCGCGGCGTCGAAGTGGTCGCGATGCAGGTGGGAGACGTACAGGTAGTCGACATCGCCGAGCGACTCCCAGTCGAGCTGGGTGTTGTCCGGGAACGGGAACCACGACGCGAAATACGCGGGATTGACCCATGGATCGCACAGGATCGTCCCGGCCGTGGTTCGGATGTGGAAGCCTGCGTGTCCGACGCTGGTGATCTGCACGAGCTGTTTCCTCCTACCAGTACCAGCCAACCAGGGTAGTGGCTGAATCGTTACGTCACCGATGCAATAGCCCGCAGCGGTCGTAACGATCGCATATGTCCGTTTTCTGGTGCCCCCGGAGCAGTGCTCAGCCGAACGTGAACTGCCAGGTAGTCGCCACGTATCCGCTCGAATCGTAGCTCTTCACCCACGTCGGAGGTGACATTGCCTACTTTGCCCGAGTCGCCGGTCGGGTGGGTGCTGACGGGTTGCTGGTGTGGCGGGAAATCGGGTGGCCGGTGTCACGGAGCAGGTCAGCGGGCAGGCGGTCGAGGTATCGATCGGGTCAAGAAGTTTGCCGGTGGTTCCGCTGGGGCTCGGCGCGCGGTATGGCGGGTCGTAACCGGGCTCGACATCGGTCGCGAACCTCCCCATCGGGCTCGCGGGTGCGGTGGCCCCTGCCGCAACCGAGTCGCGCCGACTACGCTAACGAACTTGTGGAACCCGTCTACCGGTCGATCATCGGCCTGGCCCGAACCGTCTTCTTCCTCGAAGGTCTGAAGTTCACCGTCAAGGGCGCGGAGAACATTCCCGCCTCCGGTGGTGCCGTGGTGGCGATCAACCACACCGGCTACATGGACTTCACCTACGCGGGACTGCCCGCGCGCACCCCTGGTCGCTACATCAGGTTCATGGCCAAACAGGAGGTGTTCGACAACAACATCTCCGGCCCGATCATGCGCGTCCTCAAGCACATTCCGGTCGACCGCACCGCGGGCGCCGATTCCTACAAGTCGGCGGTGAAGTACCTGCGCGACGGCGAGCTCGTCGGCGTCTACCCCGAGGCCACCATCAGCCGCAGCTTCGAGATCAAGGAATTCAAGTCCGGCGCGGCCCGCATGGCGCTCGAAGCCGAGGTCCCGATCATCCCGATCGTCATCTGGGGCGCCCAGCGCGTATGGACCAAGGGCTTCCCCAAGCGCCTCGGCCGCACCAACACCCCCATCTCGATCGCCGTCGGCGCCCCCATCAAGCCCTACGAACCCGCCGCCGACCTCACCGCCGAACTCCGCACCACCATGCAGCAGCTCCTCGCCGACCTGCAGGAGTCCTACCACCACGAGCCCGGCGCCTACTGGGTCCCCAAGCGCCTCGGCGGCAGCGCCCCCTCCCTGGAAGAGGCCACCGCCCTCGACGACGCCGAAGCCGCCGAACGCATCGCCCGCAAAGCCGAGAAAACCCAGGAACCGGACGCCTGACGTCCGCACCAGCAGGCAGCCGTCGGGCCTGACCAGTGGTTCACCACACCGACGCCTGCTCGGGCGAGGCGCCGGTGATGCCGCGCGTCGACGCTCGGCGGGATGCGCGTGTTTCAGCGGGGCATTCGGCAGCGAGTCGGTGCCGGTAGTCGGCCGCGCAGGTAGGCCGCCGGTGGGACGCCCATGAGGGTGCGGAAGTCGGCGGTGAGGTGGGACTGGTCGTAGTAGCCGGTGTCGGCGGCGAGGTGGGACCACGGGGTGTTGCCCGCGTAGGCGAGGACGCGGCGGACCCGGTCGATGCGGGCGAAATGCTTGGGGGAGACGCCGATTCCGATGTTGAACAGGGTGCGGAGCTGGCGCTCGCTGACGGCGAGCCGGGCCGCGAGATCGGGGATGGCGGGTGCGGTGTCGGCGGTCAGGACCGAGATCGCCTCGCGCAGCACGATCCGGTGCGCGCGATCGGTGTCCGACTCGGAAACCCGCTGTGGCAGCACATCTTCCAGGTAGGTGAGGGCATCGTCGGCTGGCAGGTCGGTGAGGTCGCCCGCGAAAGTGGCGAGCGGGCCGGGCAATTCGGCGAGTCGCACCGCGCGGTCGGTGAGCTCGCCCGCCGCGATGCCGAGCAGCTGACGGGTCGTCCCGGGCGCCAGCCGCAGGCGCACGCAGCCCGCGGGCTCCTCGGGCACCGAGTACACGGCCTTGGTTCGCGCGCCGACGACCAGCGTCTCGCGTCGGCCGGTCAGGTCGGTGCGGAGCACGATCGTGGTCGTCGCGACGGGTGGCTGCGCGAACGGCTGGTCCGGGTCGTCGATCGCCCCGGTACTGGTCAGTTCGGTGAGCCAGGGCCGTAGCGAGTCCGGCGTCGGAACCGGGGTCTCGATCTCGGCCGAGGTCAGATACTGCGTGCGCACCCGCTCGACAGTAGGCGCCCGAGCCCGGCTTGTCCGTGCCGATTTCTCCTATATTCGCAGGCAGGGGAGCGGCCATGCTCATCGCATGATCCTGATCACCGGTGCGACAGGCACCATCGGTTCCACCCTCCTCCACCACCTCGTGGCCGACGGCATCCCCGTCCGGGCGAGCACTCGCGCTCCCGGGAGTGCGTCGTTCCCGCCCGGCGTCGAGGTGGTCCGGGTCGACTACCGCGAGCCCGCCACCTTCGCCGCCGCGATGACGGGCATCGAGGCCGCGTTCCTCAACGGCGTCCCCGGCCCGGACGGCACCGGCACCGACGCCGCACTGGTCGCGGCCGCCCGGGCCGCCGGTGTCCGCCGGGTGGTGAAACTGTCCGCCATCGGCACCGGCGACCCCCGCCTGGCCGGTCCCGGCACCTGGCACGTGCCGGGCGAGCAAGCCGTCCGCGATTCCGGCCTGGAGTGGACGATCCTGCGCCCCAACACTTTCGCGTCCAACACCTTCAGCTGGATCGAGCCGCTGCGCACCGGCCACCCGGTCCCCAACCTCACCGGCGACGGCAGGCAGGCCGTGGTCGACCCCCGCGACATCGCCGAGGTCGCCGCCGCGGCCCTGCGCGACCCGGCCCACCACGGCCGGACCTACACCCTGACCGGCCCCACCCTCCAGACCGGCCGCGAGCAGGCCGCCGACCTGTCCGCCGTCCTCGGCCGCCCGATCGAGGTCACCGACATCGCCCCCACCGACGCCCGCGCCTTCATGACCGCCGCCGGCCTGCCCCCCGCGTTCATCGAAGGCGCCCTGATCGGCCAGACCTTCATCCGCGACGGCCACAACGAACTGCTCTCCGCCGACATCGCCGCGGTCCTCGGCCGCCCCCCACGCACCTACGCCGAGTGGGCCGCCGACCACCGCGCCGCCTTCGCCGCGTCGGAAGTCGGAGGGCGGTTGTAAGGGGAGCACACCCACATCGTTTGTCGGGAACGAAAAACGCGGCTGCTCGCAGGGGCCGGTCCGACCCGGATTTCGTGTTTCGGGGGGTCAGGCGCTAAAGTTTCTTCTCGCACGACGAAGTCCCGGCGATCCCGGAACGGCCTCGATGTGCACGCGGATGTAGCGCAGTGGTAGCGCATCACCTTGCCAAGGTGAGGGTCGCGAGTTCGAATCTCGTCATCCGCTCAACAAAAGCCCGGTCGACAATTTGTCGTGCCGGGCATTTCTCGTCATGTCTTCAGCAATGCCCGCAGGTCGGGTACTTCCCACCGGTCGACAACCCCGGGACACACCCGCAGATACTCGACGATGCGATCGGTGTCCCAGCCGTGGGATTCACGCAGACCCGCGCCGACCATGGAGAGGTAGCGCGCCGAAGGTCGTTGCGGCGCCACGGTTTCCGGCGCCCATGGAGCGGTGAAAGTCAGGACGGGCACACCGTCCTCAGTGCCCGCGTGCACCAAGGTCTCGTAGCGCCCCGCACCGAGCGTCACCGTGCCCTCGGCGAGCACCCGCGCCAGGTCGAGGTCGCCGCCGGGTTCGCGGTACATCTCCTGGGCCTGCAGATCGGCGAACTGGTCGACGGTCAGCAGGTACCCGCGCGCCGCGACGCCGGTCGGCCGGCTTGCGGCCGGACGGTCAGCGTAGAAGGCGACACCCCCGGTCCAGACCGGACTCTGCCAGGCGAAATACAGACTTCCCCGCAGCGTGAGGGCGGTGATCGCCGCGGGTGGCGTGGGGTCGCGGAATCCCGGATAGGTGTGCGAGGTGCCCGGCGGAGTCCCGCCGCGGCGGTAGAAGTCGAATCGCGCTGCGTGCATGTTGGAGCCGTACGCGGCGTACCAGACGTACGGAACTGCGGCCACGGCTCACCTCGCGAAGGTCACGGTTTAGTAAGCAAAGGAAACGAATTCGTTCCTGCCATCGATTGTCCCTCGAAGAGTCGGGGCGACATCGAGGGGAAGAGATTCATGAAATCAGCGATAGTGATCGCCGCACTGATCGTGCTGACCGGGGGCCTGGCCGCCTGCGACTCGGGCACCGTGACCCAGCCACGCACCGAGCTGTCCGCACCGGGCTCGACGACCATGCCGGAACCCGGTGCTCAGGAGCCCGGTACTCAGGAGCCCGGTGACCCGGAACCCGGTAACCCGGAGGTCTCGGTGACGGCGGTCCCGCCCGGCCAGTCGCCGGCCGTCGTGCCCGCTCGCGGCGACAAACTCGTCGACCCCCGCCCCTACCAGCAGCAGGGCGACAACTTCTACTTCCAGTCGCCGACCGGCAACATCATGTGCGGCATCCTCACCGAGCTGTCCCTCGGCGTCGGCTGCCAGCTCGCCCGCACCAATGTCATCCCGGCCCAGCTGCCCGACTGCACCGACGCGCCCGACCGCAAGGTCGCGGTGCACGTCGCCGGCGGCACGGCGGAGTTCCTGTGCACCAGCCAGGGCATCTTCGTCGGCGAATCGGTCGACGGCGGCAGCAAGGGCGGCGGCAAGGTGCTGAACTACGGCGACACCATCAGCATCCTCGGCACCGCCTGCACCTCCACCGAACAGGGCATGCGCTGCGAGGTCGCCGGCCGCGGCTTCTTCATCTCGGCCGACCAGCAGTCCCTGTTCTGAGTTCACCCGCGACGGGTGATCCGCGAGTTCCTCGGTGCGGACAGGCTGGGTGTCGGCAGCCGATTCCGAGCCGAGGAGCGTCGTCATGGGGCAGCACCCGAAGGACCCGACCGAGCAGACCACCGCGGTCAACCGGGCGGCGACCAGGCTCTACGACATGGACGATCGCGCGGATTTCACCACCGCGCGCCAGGGCCTGATCGCAGAGCTGCCCGGCCCGGTGTACTCCGACGCCGACCCCTCGAAGGTCGTGTTCGATCCCTCGGGTTTCGACTACCTCGCTGGTGACCCGCCGACCCCCGATTCGGTGAACCCGAGCCTGTGGCGGCAGTCGCAGCTGATCACGGTGGGTGGCCTGTTCGAGATCACCAAGGGCATCTACCAGGTCCGCAACAACGACATCGCGAATCTGACGATCGTCGAGGGCGAGGACGGCATCATCGTCATCGACTGCATGGCCGGGGTCGAGTCCGCCGCGCAGGCGATGAAGCTGCTGCGCGAGCACGTCACCGACAAGCCGGTCGCCGCGGTGATCTATACCCACACCCACGCCGACCACTACGGCGGCGTGAAGGGTGTGGTGTCGGTCGAGGACGTGGCCTCGGGCAAGGTGCCGATCATCGCGCCGGGCCATCAGTTCGACAAGTTCGCCATCGGCGAGAACGTCGTCGCGGGCAACGCGATGATCCGGCGCAGCTCCTATGCCTTCGGTGCGCTGCTGCCGCCGGGACCGCGGGGATTCGTCACGTGCGGGATCGGCATCTCCCTGACGAGAGGTCCGGTGGTTTCCTACATCTCGCCGACCGAGCTGATCACCGAGACCGGCACCAAACGCGAGATCGCCGGAATCGAAATGGAATTCCTCTACGCCCCCGACACCGAGGCGCCCGAGGAAATGCACATCTGGATTCCGCAGCTGAAGGCACTCACCTGTGCGGAGAACGCCAACCACACCCTGCACAACATCCAGACGTTGCGTGGCGCCCGTACTCGCGATGCCCGCAATTTCGCCCGCTATCTCGACGAGTCCCTCGAGCGCTGGGGCGACGAGGTCGAGGTGCACTACGGTCCGCACACCTGGCCGGTGTGGGGCAACGACAATGTCACCGGATTCCTCGAATCCCAGCGCGACACCTACAAATACATCCACGATCAGGCATTGCGCCTGGCCAACAAGGGCTACACCCCGCTCGAAGCCGCCGAGGTGATCGAGCTGCCCGAGGAACTGCGCCGCAACTGGGCCAACCGCGGCTATCACGGCACCCTGCACCACGATGTGCGCGCCGTGTACACCAAGGAACTCGGGATGTGGGACGGCGATCCGGTGTCGCTGCACCCGCATCCGCCGGTCGAGGCCGCGCGACGTTTCGTCGAATTCGCCGGTGCCGACAAGATTCTCGCCGAAGGTGAACGCGCGATCGCCGCGGCGGACTACCGCTGGGCGGCCCAGATCCTGCACGAACTCGTCTTCGCGCAGCCGGACAATCAGCGGGCCAAGGATCTGCAGGCCGATGCCTACGAGCAGCTGGGATACCAGGCCGAGGGTCCGCAGTGGCGCGGCATCTTCCTCACTGCCGCAATGGAATTGCGCGAAGGAGCGTCGTCGCCGTCGTACGTGACGGCCAGTGAGGACACCATTCTGGCGATGCCGATCGACATCCTCTTCGATTTCGTCTCGGTACACGTGATCGGCGAACGGGCCGCCGATGTCGACCTGCGCATCGATTTCGACTTCACCGACCTCGGCGAGCAGTGGACGATGTGGATTCGTCGCGGGGTACTCAACGCCCGGCGCGGTAAGTCCGCGGACGCGCAGCTCACGGTCTCCGGACCGAAAGCGTTTCTGGTGGCAGTACTGATGAAGCCGGAGGTGGCGACGAAACTGGCTGCGGGACAGCAGATCACCCTCGACGGCGATGCCGAGGCGCTCACCACGCTGGCCGGGCTGCTCGACGATTTCGACCCGGCGTTCCCGATCGTCACGCCATGAACGCGAACGGGGCCGCACCGAATCGGTGCGGCCCCGATGTGATCGCGATCCCTACTGCGCCGTCGACTTGAACCGGCGCAGCCGCAGGCTGTTGCTCACCACGAACACCGAGCTGAACGCCATGGCGGCGCCGGCCAGCATCGGGTTGAGCAGGCCCGCCATGGCCAGCGGGATGGCGGCCACGTTGTAGGCGAAGGCCCAGAACAGGTTGCCCTTGATGGTGGCCAGGGTGCGTCGCGACAGGCGGATGGCGTCGGCGGCGGCGCGCAGGTCGCCACGAACCAGGGTCAGGTCGCTGGCCTCGATGGCGACATCGGTGCCGGTGCCCATGGACAGGCCGAGATCGGCCTGGGCCAGGGCGGCCGCGTCGTTGACGCCGTCGCCGACCATGGCGACGACCTTGCCCTCGGCCTGCAGCCGCTTGACCGTGTCGACCTTGTCCTGTGGCAGCACCTCGGCGATGACCTCGGTGATCCCGACCTCGTCGCCGATGGTGCGGGCCGCGCGGGCATTGTCACCGGTGAGCAGGATCGGGGTCAGGCCGAGCTCGCGGAACTGCGAGATCGCCGGGGCCGAGGTCGGTTTCACGGCGTCGGCGACGACGAGCACACCGCGCGCCTTGCCGTCCCAGCCCACGGCGACCGCGGTCTTTCCCGCCGACTCCGCTTCCGCCATCGCGGTTTCCAGGCTCTCGGGCAGCGGCTGCGACCAGTCGGCCAGCAGCCGGGCGCGGCCCACGATCACCGCGTGACCGTCCACCACGCCCTGCACACCGAGACCCTCGACATTGGCGAAGCCCTCCACCGGCAGCAGCGTCCCGAACTCGTCCTGCGCGCCCTTGGCGATCGCCTGCGCGATCGGGTGCTCCGACGAATGTTCCAGCGCCCCGGCCAGTTCCAGCACCCGGCGGCCCAGCTCGCCCTCGGCGGGCAGCACGTCGAGCAGGGTCATCTTGCCGGTGGTGACGGTGCCGGTCTTGTCCAGCACGATGGTGTCGACCTTGCGGGTGGATTCCAGCACCTCGGGGCCCTTGATCAGGATGCCGAGCTGGGCGCCGCGACCGGTGCCGACCATCAGCGCGGTCGGGGTGGCCAGGCCGAGGGCGCACGGGCAGGCGATGATCAGGACCGCGACGGCCGCGGTGAACGCCGCCGCGACCGCGCCACCGGTGCCGAGCCAGAAGCCGAGGGTGGCCACGGCCAGCGCGATCACGATCGGGACGAAGATGCCGGAGATCCGGTCGGCCAGCCGCTGGGCCTGCGCCTTGCCGGTCTGCGCGTCTTCGACCAGCTGCGCCATCTGCGCGAGCTGGGTGTCGGAACCGATTCTGGTGGCGCGCACCAGGAGTCGTCCGCCGACGTTCACCGTCGCGCCGGTCACGCTGTCGCCCGCGCCGACCTCGACCGGCACGGATTCACCGGTCAGCATGGAGGCGTCGACCGCCGAGGTGCCCTCACTCACCACACCGTCGGTGGCGATCTTCTCGCCCGGCCGCACGAGGAACTCGTCCCCGACGGCCAACTGCTCCACCGGAATCCGGGTCTCGACACCGTCGCGCAACACCGCGACTTCCTTGGCGCCCAGCTCCAGCAGTGCCTGCAACGCGGCGCCTGCCCGTCGCTTCGACCGTGCCTCGAAGTAGCGCCCGGCCAGGATGAAGGTAGTGACACCCGCCGCGGCTTCGAGGTAGATGTTGCCGGTGCCGTCCATCCGCGCGATGGTGAATTCGAACGGGTGCGTCATCCCCGGCGTGCCCGCGGTGCCCCAGAACAGGGCGTACACCGACCAGCTGAGCGCGGCCAGCGTACCCATCGACACCAGCGTGTCCATGGTGGCGGTGCCGTGCTTCAGGTTCGTCCACGCCGCCTTGTGGAAGGGCAGCGCGCCCCAGACCACGACCGGCGCGGCCAGCGTCAGCGAGAGCCACTGCCAGTTGGTGAACTGCAGCGCCGGGATCATCGCCATCGCGATCACCGGGACGGTGAGCACCAGCGAGACCAGCAGCCGGGTGCGCAGGGCGGCGGTGGGGTCGGGTTCTTCGGCGGGGGCCGCCTCGACCTTCGGCGCGGGGACTGCCGCGGTGTAGCCGGCCTGCTCGACGGTGGCGATGAGCTCCTCGGGGGAGACGTCGCCGGTGACATCGACCCTGGCCTTCTCGGTCGCGTAGTTGACCGTGGCGGTGACCCCGTCGAGCTTGTTGAGCTTCTTCTCGATCCGGTTCGCGCAGGAAGCGCAGGTCATGCCACCGATCACCAGTTCGACCTGGCCGGTGCCGGGTTTGTGTGTCGCGGTGGTCATGGGCTGCTCCGATCGTTTCCTGATATCGATTCTTGCTGAGAGGTTGCGGGGGTGTGCTCGGGGTCGGGTCTCAGTGACCGTGACCGGGCGTGCCGTGGTCGTCCGGTGCGTTCGTCGGCGCCGGACCGGTCACACCGGTGGCATCCGGCTGGGCCACCCGCAGGGTGAACTCGGCGGTGCGCACCACGCCTTCGTGCTGGAAGTCGAGGAACAGCCGGTAGTCGCCCGCGCTCGGCGCGTTCACCACGAAGTCGATGCCGGGACCGGGCGCGGTGACCCCGTCGCCAGGCGAACCCTCGGGGTGAACGTGCAGGTAGGCGAGGTCGGCGGCCCGCAGGGCGACCAGGTGACCGTAGGCGCCGAGGTAGGGCTGCAGATCGGTGACCGGCTTGCCGTCGCGGCTCACCGAGAGGCTGACCTGCGATGCTGTTCCCGGGGTGACCGTGCCGTCGAGGGTGACCGTGTACCCGTCGACCTTTGCGGTCGGTGCGGGAGCGGGTAGTGCCTGCACGTCGTAGTCACCCGCGACCCGCAGATCGGCGCCCAGGGTCAGATTCGACCCGCCCGCCGGGGTGAAGTCGGCGTAGACCCGGTAGTCACCGGCCCGGCTCAGGTTCAGCGGAACCGTCCAGGTCCCGGCCTCGTCCAGCACCGGATGTACGTGCTGGAAGGCGGCCATGTCGCGCCGGACCACGATCAGGTGCAGGTCCTTGTCGTGGCTGTTGACGTACTGGGTGACCGGCGCGCCGGTCCGGTCGAGAATGCGGAAGCTGGTGCTCACCTGCGCCGCGGCCTCGGTGTTCGGCTGATCCAGCGCCAGTGTGTAGCCCTGGTCGGTGGCCATGAGCCCACCGGGCAGCTCGGTCGCGGGCGCCGCGGCCTCGTGCTCGTCGTGCGCGGCCGGTTCGGCGGGCTCGGGTCCGATCAGGGCGCCGACGCCGAGAGCGATCCCGAAGACCGCCACGAGGCCGAGCGTGAATCCGGCGAATTTGCCTGTCGCGTTCATCGGGATGCTCCGTTCCTGGTGTCAGTCGGCGAGCTGGAAACCGGCCGCGGTGACGGCCGAGGCGAGGACGGTGCGCTCGGGTGCGGTGCCCGCGATGGTCACCGTGCCCTCGGCCAGATCGACATCGACGCCGGTGACGCCGGGCAGCGCGCCGACCTTGTCGCGCACCTTGTTGATGCAGCAACCGCAGGTCATGCCGGTGACGGTGACAGTGGTGGTGCTCATGAATGCTCTCCTCGTGTCCGTGTTGATTCTTACCATACCCCCCTAGGGTATTGTGTCAAGTGGTTGCTCCGATCTTGTGCGGGAGCTGGCGAAACGAGTGAGACCGGCCCGCTGAACAGCGGGCCGGCCTCGTGATGGGGTAGATCGGTTAGGAGCTCGCGTGCAGATTGCGGGCGGTGGGGGAGGTCGGGGTGGTGGCCGGGTCGGGGGCGGTGCCGAGGAGGCGGTCGGCGGTGCCGGAGGTGGTCACCGTGAACCAGTAGTGCTCGTTCTTGTAGTGGTGGTGGCGATGGTTGCGCCAAACAGCCCGGTAGAGAGCATGTTTCGGCTTGTAGTCGGTGTGGATCAGGTAGTGCGTCCACTCGTAGAGCAGGCCGAGGGTGCCGATGGTGAGCAGGAAGGTCAAGCCGAGGCCGAGGCGGGGGAAGGCGAGCAGCCCGATGGCGACCAGGGCGGCGATGGTGAGTGCGAGCGACTTCGGTGGGATGAAGATCAGCGGGATGTCACGCGGGTCGACATGATGCGCGCGATGCTTGCGCGCGAGTTCGCTGTCGACGGTGAGTGGGCCGAGGTGGCGGGGACGCCAGTGCAGCACGGTGACGTGAATGATCCACTCCACCAGCGGAAACGCGGCGAGGATGAGCAGTGGCACCAGCGCGTCGGTGAGTTGCCAGTCGCCGACGGCGATCCGCGCGGCGAGCGCGGTGGCGAAAGTGGCGGCGATCATCCAGGGCGAAGGATGGCGCACGAACTCCCGAAAAGCGTCGGGCAGACCGAGCCCGCGACGAACGGCGCGGGAGGAATCGGCTCGCCGTTTCGCGGAGACGTCGGGTCGGGAGTGTGGCGCCGGGAGGGCGGCGCTGCGCGGCGGGGCCGCATCGGTGGTGTCGCGCGACGTCGTTGTCGGCCGACGGTCATTCGTCATTGCGGTTCCTCGGGTGAGTTCACGCCCCGTCGAGGGCGTGGATGAGAGCGGTGGTCGCCGGTCCGAGCAGTGCCCGGGCGGATTCGGCGGCCCGGTCCGGCTCGCCCGCGTCGATCGCGGCGGCCAGGTCTCGATAGGCGTCCCCATTGCCCACCTCGGCGGACATGATCGGCGCCAGCGCCGCCAAGGCTGGTTCGTAGGCGGCGCGCAGCATGGAATACATCAGCCGGAACGCGATCGAATCGGCGAGCTCGAGGACGTGATCCCAGAACTCGAGCGCGATCTTCTGCTGAGCGAGCGGATCTGTCTCGGCGACAAGCGAATCCACGGACTCGTTCAGCAGAACCAAGCCGCGGTCCACGTCTACCTCCGGCCGGCGAGTTCCCTCCCCGCCGAGCGCGGCGCCGATGGCCGCCGGGCCGGTGTTCGCGCTGGTGGCGTTCGCGCCGCTGGTCGCCCCGGCGGTGGCTGGACCGGTAGTCAGGTCGCCGCGCGACCGGGTCCGCCGCACTCGCGCCGCGGCCAGCTCGGCGATCTTCGGACCGTTGTGCAGCCGCGCCTCGAGAATGCTGCGGGCGACGGCCGGATCGATCGTGTCACCGCGAAGCAGCAGCCGAGGCAGCACCTCGAGCCCCGCGCTGCGCCGATAGTCGAGCACGGTGGTCGCTTCCCCCTGCCGCACCGAAACGAGCCCCGCCGCCGCCAGCCGCTGCAACGCCTCCCGCACCGCGGGCCGCGAAACCCCCAACGCCTCCGCCAGCTGCCGCTCACTCGGCAACGTGCTCCCCGCCGCCAGCTCCCCACCCAGCACCTCGGCGGCGATCTGCTCGAACACATCACCGGAAACCGACCGCTTCACCACAGGAGTCCACGCCATATCCCCACTCTGACACCGAACAGGTAAGAGGTCAAGTGGTCAGACCAGTTCCCTCCAACTTGGACAGCTGATCACCAGGCTCTGGTGCGAGCAACGCCCGAGAGGCGAACGCCACCAGAGCCTGGTGATCGAATGTCCAGCTCAGCTGGGGTCGGAGCCCCGGATGGCGGAGAGCCAGGTGAAGGTGGCGGCGGCGACCGTGGTGGCGGCGACGAAGGCGCCGAGACCGCCGTCCATGACATAGACCCAGAGCAGACCGGCGAGCGGGGCGCCGATCGCGAACTGGAGGTCGAGAATCAGGCGGCGACCCAGGCCGTACGCGGGCGGGTCGGCAGGGCGGGTGGGATTGTCGATGAGCTTGCCCGGCGGTTCGGTGTTGCGCACCCGCCCCGAGGGGAAGAACCGGACCTCCCCGGAACGGATCGCCGAACCCGTCAGCTCGACTTCACTGGGGACGAACGTGGACAACTCCGGCGCGTAGAACACCGGCAACCACACCACCCGATCCCCACTCGAGATCTCCAACCACGACCGGCTCACCAGCCGATGCTGCTGCCGAACCCGCCGGCCCCGCACCACCCCCACCGCCCGCAACCCACTCGGCAACACACCAACCGCCACCCCCAATTGCCAAGCGCTATAGGCGAGTACCGCCAACGCCACCACGGCCAGCCCACTCAACTGATCCAGATCCGCGAACGGCACCCACGCCGCGATGACGACAAGGGTGCCGCTCGTGACCAGCAGCGGATACGTGAGCGCACGCGCCGGCCCGGAACTCACTGCGGGAGGCTCACTTCAGGAACCCGATCTTGGTGTAGTCGTAGGAGGCCAGGCCAGGCGCGCCGAAGTTCGCGAGGGTGTCGCGAGCGGCGATGTTGCCGGGCGACTGCATCAGCGGAAGAGAATGACCCTCCTCGAAGACCTTGCGGTCGACATCGTTCGCCAATTCGATCGCCCGGTCGGGGTCCAGCTCGGAGATTGTCTGCTCGATCAGGGCATTGAGCTCCGGTGAGCCGATCCGTCCGTAGTTGCCCTGCAGGTCATCGGGGTTGTAGCCGTAGATCTGGGTGAGGCTGCTGAGCGGGAACGGATCGCCCACCCAGCTCCACTGCCCGACATCGAAGTTGCCCGGCATGATGTGCTCGGTGAAGAAGCCCTGGCCGGGCTTGGTCTCGATGATCAGCTTCACGCCGATCTGGGCGAGGTTCTGCTGGATGATCTGGCCGATCTGCACCCACTGGTCCTGGACCGGCATGACATCGCGGATCTCCAGCCGCTGCCCGTCCTTCTCGCGTACGTCACCGTTGAGCGTCCAGCCCAGCGCGTCGAGTTCGGCGGCCGCGGCGGTCGGATCGAACCCGAGGCTGTTGTCCTGGTAGCCCTTCTGCCCACTCAGATAGATGTGGTTGTTCAGCGGTTTCGGCTCTTGGACCATGCCGTTCTGCAGGGCGTTGGCGATGCCCTGGCGGTCGATCGCCTTCGAGATCGCCACGCGGACACCCTGATCGGCCAGGATGGAACCGGGCGCGCCGTTGAACGTCAGATGTGACCAGCTGGCACCGGGCGCGCGGCGGATCGCGATGCCGGGGGTGTTGCGCGCGGTCTTGAGTTCGTCGCGATCGGCCAGGCCGACGGCGTCGATCTCGTTGTTCTGCAGGGCGGGCAGCATCGCGGCCGCGTCGAGCACGCTGAAGGTGATGGTGTCGAGCTTGGGAGTGTCGCCCCACCAGTGCGGGCTGCGAGCCAGGACGACGCGACCCTGTGCCCGGTCGACCGACTCGACGATGAACGGTCCGGCGGACGGACCGGCCGCGTCGACGAGACTGCCGTTGAACGCCTCCGCGGTCGCGGTCACCGACTTCGGGAACAGGAACGAGTTGCCCGCGAACTGGCCACGCCAATCGGCGTAATGCTGATCGAAGGTGATGACGGCCTGTTTGTCGTCGACCCCGCGCTCGACCTTCTCGACCCGATCGAAGCCGCTGTTGTTGGCGATCAGGAACGCCGTGTCGGCGCCACTGAGCGCGGCGGCCTGGGACTGGATGTCCTCCCAGGAGATCGGCGTGCCGTCGGACCAGACCGCTTCCGGATTGATCGTGTAGGTGACCTGCTGCGGGTCGGTTCCGGTCAGCTCGACATCGGTGAAGTAGTCGGTGTTGACCGACAGGTTCGCCGCCGCGTCGGTGGTGAACGCGCGGGGCATCGTCGCCTTCATCAGCGCACCCAGGTCGGCATCGTTTCCGTCGGTGTGCAGGGCATTCCAGTTCTGCGGCAGCGCGCTGAGCGCCAGGCGCAGATTGCCACCGTCGCGCAGCTCGCTGACATCCCTGGGGTTGATGTCGTTGGAGGTGCCGAGCGTGGCCTCGCCCTCCGCGGGGATGTCGTCGCCGGTGGCGCATCCGGCGGCGAGCAAGCCGACGATGACGAGTGGGACCGCCAACCGGGTGGTCACCGAACGAATCCGCATAGTTCCCGCTCCTTTTTGCTCGTTGACGCCTACTCGACGAAACCGACCTTCGTGTAGTCGTAGGAAGCCAGCCCGGGCGCCCCGTAGTTCGCGAGATTCGCCCTGGTCGCGACCGTACCCGCGGACTGCACGATGGGCAGGGAGAAGCCCGACTCGAAGATGATCCGGTCGGCTTCGTTCGCCAGCTCGATCGCGCGTTCCGGATCGAGTTCGGAGATGATCTCCTCGATCAGCGCGTTGAGCTCGGGCGAGCCGATGCGGCCCTTGTTGCTCAGCGGGTTCTCCGGGTCGTAGGCGTAGATCTGGGGCAGCGCGCCGAGGGGGAAGATGCTCTTGGCCCAGACGAACTGGGCGATGTCGAAGTTGCCCGGGTCGATCACGTCGGTGAACAGGCCGTTGCCGGGGTAGGTCTCGATGATCAGTTTCACGCCGATCTGGGCCAGGTTCTGCTGGGCGATCTGCGCCATCTGCGTCCAGGTGTCGGCCTGGTACATGACATCGCGGATCTCGAGCTTGCGGCCGTCCTTCTCGCGGACGTCGCCGTTGAGCTTCCAGCCCAGCTCGTCGAGCATCCGGGCGGCGGCTTCGGGGTCGTAGGACACCGATTCGGCGTTGTCCCGGTAGCCCTTCTGGCCGACGAGGTAGAGGTGATTGTTCAACGGCTTCGGGTCGGCGACCACGCCCTGCTGGGTCGCGGTGGCGATCGCCTGCCGGTCGATGCCCTTGGAGATGGCGACCCGCAGCTTCGGGTCGGCCAGGATCGAGCCGGGCGCGCCGTTGAAGGTGAAGTGCGAGAACCGGTTCGCCGGTGCGCGCCGGACCGCGATACCGGCGGTGTTCGTCGCGGTGGTGACTTCTTCGATGCCGTTGAGGGCGGTGGCGTCGAGTTCGTTGTTCTGCAGGGCGCTCAATCGCGCCGCGTTGTCGAGCACGCTGAAGGTGACGGTGTCGAGTTTGGGGGTCTCGCCCCACCACTTCGGGTTGCGGCCGAGCACCACCCGCTGCTGGGCGCGATCGATCGAGGTGAGCAGGAACGGACCCGACGACAGCGGCATCTCGTTGCGGAACGCCGTGTCGAACGACTCGGGGGTCGCGGTGCTCAGCCGCGGGTAGAGCGGATTGAACAGGCCCTTCCACTCCGCGTAGTGCTGGGCGAAGGTCACGATCGCCTGCCGGTCGTCGACCCCGCGTTCGACCTTCTCCAGCCTGCTGTAGCCCTGGCTCGCCGCGATCTTGAACGCGTTGTCGCGACCGCTCAGCGCGTTGGCCTGGGAAGCCAGGTCCTCCCACGTGATCGGCGAACCGTCGGACCAGACCGCCTGCGGGTTGATCGTGTAGGTGATCTGCTGGGGATCGGTGCCGGTGAGCTCGACCTCGGTGAAGTAGTCGGTGTCGACGGTGAGCTCGCCGGCGGCGTCGGCGTTGATCGTGCCGGGCAGCGTCCAGCTGACGATGTCGCTGACCTCGCCGTCGGAATCGACGTGACTGCTGTTGAAGGTCGCGGGGAACGAGGTCAGCGCCAGCCGCAGGTTGCCGCCGTCGCGCAGGTCGTCGCGGTCACGCGGGTTGATGTCGTTGGTCGCCCCGATCTCGTTGACGCCGGACTGCACCTGCGTCTCCGATCCACACGCCCCGAGCACCAGCGCGACAGCGAGAACTGGTGCCGCGACACGGAAACCGGCCCGACGCGGCCGAACGGGAGCACTCATTTCAGGAATCCGATCTTCGTGTAGTCATAGCTCGCCAACCCCGGCGAACCGATGTTGGCGAGGGTGGTGCGGGCGCCGACGCTGCCGTCGGACTGCATGAGGGGCAGGGAGTGGCCTTCTTCGAAGACCTTGCGGTCGACCTCGTTGGCCAGTTCGACGACCTTGTCCGGGTCGAGTTCGGTGAGGGTGCGTTCGATGAGGGCGTTGAGTTCGGGGGAGCCGATGCGGCCGAAGTTGGCCTGCAGGTCGTCGGGGTCGTAGTAGTAGACCTGGCGGATGCTGCTGAGGGGGAACGGGTCGCCCTGGAAGATGAACTGGGCGGCGTCGAAGTCACCGGGCTGGATGACGTCGGTGAAGAAGCCGGCGGCGGGCTTGGTGTCGATGGTGAGGCCCACGCCGATCGCGGCCAGGTTCTGCTGGATGATCTGGGCGATCTGGACCCAGGTGGGGTCGTTGTACATCACGTCGCGGATGACGAGCCTGCGGCCGTCCTTCTCCCGGACGTCACCGTTGCGGACCCAGCCGAGCTCGTCGAGTTCGCGCGCGGCGGCCTCTGGATCGAAGCCGAGGCTGTTGTCCTGGTAGCCCTGCTGGCCCTGCAGGAAGATGTGGTTGTTCAGCGGCTGCGGGTTCTCGACCAAGCCGTTCTGCAACGCGGTGACGATGCCCTGGCGATCGATCGCCTTTGAAATCGCCACGCGGACACCCGCATCGGCCAGGATCGAGCCCGGCGCGCCGTTGAAGGTGATGTGGCGCCAGCGATTACCCGGCGCGCGGCGCACGACCAGGCCCTCGGTGCCGCGCACGGTCTTCACCTCGTCGATCGAGTTCAGGCGCACGAGGTCGATCTCGTTGTTCTGCAGGGCCTGCACCCAGGACGAACTGTCGAGGGCGCTGTAGGTGATGGTGTCGAGGACCGGCGTCTCGCCCCACCAGTTCGGGTTGCGGCCCAGGGTGATTCGGCCCTGGGCGCGGTCGGTGGCGGTGACGATGAACGGTCCGGCGGTGAGGCCGGGCGCGTCGACCAGCCCGGTGTTGAACGACTCGGGCGTGCTGGTCACCGATTTCGGATACAGCATGCTGTTGCCCGCGAACTGGCCGCGCCAGTCGGCGTAGGGCGTGCTGAAGGTGAGGACGGCCTGGCGGTCGTCGACCCCGCGCTCCACGGTCTCCACGAACTCGAAACCGTTGGTGATCGCGATCAGATACGCCTTGTCCCGGCCGCTGAGCGCGTTGGCCTGCGCGGCGATGTCCTCCCAGGTGATGGGCGAACCGTCCGACCACACCGCGTCCGGATCGACCGTGTACGTCACCCTCATCGGGTCGGTGCCGGTGAGCTCCACCGAGCTGAAGAAGTCGGTGTTGACGGTGAGCTCGCCCGCGGCGTCGACCACGAACGCGCGCGGCATCATCGCCCAGGCGATCTCGCCGATGTCACCCTCGTTGCCGTCGTTGGACAGCGTGTTCCAGTTCGGCGGGTAGTTGGTGATGGCCAGGCGCAGGTTGCCGCCCTCGCGCAGGGCGGACCGGTCCTGGGGATTGATGTCGCTGGTGGTGCCGATCGCGTCGCTGAGCCCCTCGGCCGACTCCGTACCGGATCCACAGGCCGCCACGATCATCCCGGCGGCCACCACCACGGCGGCACACCGCAGCCTCGTACCGCGGGCGCGCAGGCGTCGGGATCTCATGGCATCTCCTGGATTCTCAGCCGCTGACCGCGGGTTCTGGGACGGCCGCGATCAGCGAGCGGGTGTACTCGTGCCGAGGATCGGCGAAAATCCGCTCCGCCGGGCCGGATTCGACGATCTTGCCCCGCAGCATCACCGCGATGTCGTGGGCGAGATTGCGCACCACCGACAGGTCGTGCGAGACGAACAGGTACGACAGTCCGCGCTCGGCCTGCAGGTCACGCAGCAGATTCAGCACACCGGCCTGGATCGAGACGTCCAGCGACGACACCGGTTCGTCGAGCACGAGCAGTTGCGGGTCCAGCGCCAGCGCTCGCGCGATGCTGATGCGCTGCTTCTGGCCGCCGGAGAAGTCCGACGGGTAGCGGTCGGCGTGCTCGGGACGCAGGCCCACCTGTTCCAGCAGTTCGGGCACCCGCCGGTTGACCTCCGCGCGCGGGCGGCCGTCGATGCGCAGTGGCTCGGCCAGCACGTCGAAGATCGGCAGGCGCGGGTCGAGCGAGGCGCTGGGGTCCTGGAAGACGATCTGCATCTTGCGGCGGATCTCGCGGATCCTGGCCTTGGTCAGCGCGGCGACATCGGTGCCGAGCACCTCGATGCTGCCCGACTGCGGCCGCGCCAGATCCATGATCTGCGACAGCGTCGTCGACTTGCCCGAACCCGATTCGCCGACCAGCGCCAGGGTGCGCCCGGCGCGCACGCTGAAACTGATGCCGTCGACCGCGCGGACCTCGCCGGTGCGCCTGCGCAGCAGCACGCCGGAGGTGATCGGGAAGACCTTCACCAGGTCGGTCACGCGCAGCACCACGTCTTCGTCGGGGGGATCGGCGTGCGGCGGGGCCGTGATCTCCTGACGGTAGGCCTCGAACAGCTGTGTCGTGCCGACCTCGGCGGTGCGGATGCAGGCCGCCGAATGGCCGGGACCGAGCTTCTCCAGCGGCGGTTCGGCGACGGCGCAGTCGTCGATCGAGATCGGGCAGCGCGGCGCGAACGAGCAGCCGTCCGGCAACGCGTGCATGGCCGGTGGGGCACCGACGATCGGGATCAGCGGGGCGCGCGCCGGGCCGTCCATCCGCGGGATCGAACCGAGCAGCCCAACCGTGTAGGGCATCCGGGGTGCGGTGAAAAGCTCGGTGACGGGCGCGGTTTCGACGATCCGGCCCGCGTACATCACCGCCACCCGATTGGCCACGGTGGCCGCGATGCCCATGTCGTGGGTGATCATGACGACCCCGGCGCCGGTGATGTCGCGCGCCTCGCGCAGCAGGTCGAGGATCTGGGCCTGCACGGTCACGTCGAGCGCGGTGGTCGGCTCGTCGCAGATGATCAGGGCCGGGTCGTTGGCGATGGCCATCGCGATCACCACGCGCTGGCGCATGCCGCCGGAGAATTCGTGCGGGAAGGACCGCGCCCTGACCGCGGCGTCGGTGATCCCGACCAGCTCGAGCAGGTCGATCGCGCGTTCGCCGGCTTCCTTGCGGCTCATCGAGCCGTGCGCGAGCAGCGCCTCGGCGATCTGGTCGCCCACCCGGTAGACCGGGGTCAGCGCCGAGAGCGGGTCCTGGAAGACCATGCTGATCGAGGAACCGCGCAGCTTCGACATCTGCTTGTCGCCGAGGCCGAGCAGTTCGCGGCCGCGCAACCGGATCGAGCCGTGCACGCGCGCCTGCTCGGGCAGCAGCCCGATCACCGCCAGCGAGGACACCGACTTGCCCGAGCCGGACTCGCCGACGATGGCGAGTACTTCGCCGTCGGCCACGGTGTAATTCACCCCGCGCACCGCCTCGACCCGCCCCTCCTCACCGGGGAACGAGACCCGCAGGTCGGTGACCTCGAGCAGCGGCGCCGTCGACGTCGTCATCGCTTCTCGGCCTTCTTCAGCTCCACCTGCGCCTTGTCCTTCTTCTCCGACACCTCTTTACGTGACTTCCGCGCGCCACGCGCACCGGGGTCGAACGCGTCGCGCAACCCGTCACCGACGAGATTGGCGCACAACACGATCGTGATCAGCAGACCACCCGCGAACAGGAACAGCCAGGGATAGGTGAGCGCTGATTTGGTCCCGGCCGCGATCAGCGAACCCAGCGACACATCCGGTGGCTGCACGCCGAAACCGAGGAAGCTCAAACCGGTTTCGGCGCTGATCGCCGCGCCGACGGCCAGGGTGGTGTCGATGATCAGGATGGAGGCGATGTTCGGCACGATGTGGCTGAGGATGATCTTGTGCGTCGGCGCGCCCATATACCGTGCGGCCCGGACGAATTCGCGATCGCGCAGGCTCATGGTGAGTCCACGCACGATGCGCGCGGCGATCATCCAGCCGAACACACTGAGCAGCACGATCAGGACCACGATCGACCCGGAACCCTTCATGCGCGGGGCGAACAGCGCGATGATGATGAAGCTGGGCACCACCAGCAGCAGGTCGACCAGCCACATCACGGCCCGGTCGGTCCAGCCGCCGAGCAGTCCGGCCAGCGCGCCCGCGGTCGCCGCGATCACGCTGGAGAACAGCGCCACGCAGAAGCCGATGACCAGCGATTTCTGCAGGCCGCGCAGGGTCTGGGCCAGCACATCCTGACCGATCTGGGTGGTGCCGAACGGATGCTCGAGGCTCGGCGGCTGCAGCAGCGCGGTGTAGTCCATCTGCTGGTAGTCCCACGGCAGCAGGGGCGGCAGCGCGAAACTGACCACCACGAGCAGCCCCAGGATCACCGCGCCGACCACGGCGGGCTTGTTGCGCAGGAACCGCCGCCACACCAGCTTGCGGCGCCCGGCCGCGGCGACCTCCGGCGCGCCGACGACGATCAGCTGGGTTTCGGTCACGACACACGCACCCTGGGATCGAGCAGCGCCAGCGCGATGTCGGCGAGCAGGCCCGAGATCAACACCACCAGCCCGGCGAACGCCGTCACCGTCACCACGACGTAGAGGTCCTGGGCATTGATCGAATCCACCAGCCACTCACCGACGCCGTGCCAGCCGAAGATCTTCTCGGTGAAGGTCGCACCGGTGATCAGCCCGCCGAGACTGTAGGCGAACAGGGTGGCCATGGGGATGAGCGCGGTGCGCAGGCCGTGTTTGTAGAGGGCGCGATTGCGGGTGAGGCCCTTGGCGCGGGCGGTGCGGATGAAATCGCTCTGCAGCACGTCGAGCATGGCGTTGCGCTGGTAGCGGCTGTAGCCGGCCATGGCGCCGAGGGCCAGCGTGAGCGTCGGCAGCACGAGATGCTGGACGCGGTCGACGAGCTGGTTCCACAAACCGTGCACCTGGGTGGCCGAGGTCTCGCCGGTATAGAGGAAGATCTGCACACCGGTGGCCGTATTGACCTGTAGCGCACCGTATTTCAACAGGGTCGCCAGCAGGAACACCGGGGTCGACAGGATCAGCAGTGAGATCACCGTCGAGAAATAGTCACTGAATTTGTATTGCCGGATCGCCCCGGCCGCGCCGATCAGCACCCCGAGCACCGTGCCGATGATCGAGCCGAGAATCAGCAGCCGCAGACTCACCGCCACCCGCCTGCCCAGTTCCTCGCTCACCGGCTGCCCGGCCAGCGTGGTCCCGAAATCGCCTTGCACAACCCCGCCCAACCAGGTGAGATAGCGCTGAGGGATCGGCTCGTCGAGATGCAGTTGCTCGGCCTTGGCATCGATCACCGACTGCGGCGGGCGCGGATTGCGCTGCTCGAGACTGTCGAGCGGGCGGAAGGTGAGCGAGGCCAGACTGAACGTCAGGAATGAAGCCAGCAGCAGGAGCACGACGTAATTCAGCGCGCGCCGCAACAGGAAGCCGGTCATCAGTCCCCTCTGGAATCGGGTAATGAAGCCCTGATCATAAGGACAGACCGCGGTCCCCGCGTGGCGACTTGCGGCAGGATGGAACGGATGACGCCCCTGCACCCGAAACCGAGCCTGGTGGCCACCGATGTCGACGGCACGCTGATCGACGACTCGGAGAAGGTCTCGCCCCGCACCAAGGCCGCCATCGGCGCGCTCGTCGCCGACGGTGCCACCTTCGTGCTCGCCACCGGCAGGCCGCCGCGCTGGATCGATCCGGTCGTCAGCGAACTCGGCTACGCCCCGCTGGCGGTGTGCGGCAACGGCGCGGTCATCTACGACAGCGCCACCGACCGGGTGCTGTCGAGCCACACCCTCGACGTGGAGACCCTGGCCTGGCTGGCCGAGATCGCCGAACACGCGCTACCCGGGTGCGGGCTGGCCACCGAGCGGGTCGGCGCCAGCGCGCACGACGCGGCGACGCCGCAGTTCGTCAGCTCGCCGACCTACGAACACGCCTGGCTCAACCCCGACGACACCGTGGTCTCGCACGCCGAGGTCATCGCCTCGCCCGCGATCAAGATGCTGATCCGCCTGCGTTCGGCCCGCAGCTCGGCCATGCGCGCCGCGCTCGCGCCGCTGGTCGGCGACCGTGCCGAGATCACCTACTCGACCGAGAACGGGCTGATCGAGGTGGCCGTTCCTGGGGTGACCAAGGCGTCCGGGCTGGCCGAGGTGGCGCGGCGGATCGGCGTCGAGGGGAACTCGATCGTCGCGTTCGGCGACATGCCCAACGATGTGCCGATGCTGACGATGGCGGGGCACGGCGTCGCGATGGGCAACGCCCATCAGGAGGCCCGCGATGCCGCCGACGAGGTCACCGGGAGCAACGTCGACCACGGTGTCGCCATGGTCCTCGAACGCTGGTGGCAGTAAACCTGATCGAACGTCCAGGTTGGGACGTGAAAAACAGCCGGTGCCGCTCTCGGCGGGCACCGGCTGTTTCCTTCGCCATGACCGGGGGTTAGCCAGTCGGGGCGGGTTCCGGGGCGACCGGCGGGTCTGCCGGGGTCGGTTCGTCAAGTGGGGCCTGCTGGTCGGCTGGTTCTTGTGGGACGGCGAGTTCGTTCGGGCTCGCGGGTGTGCCCTGCTCCGCGGAGGTTCCGGGCTCGCCCGGTGTCGCGGGCTCACCCGGTGTCGTGCCGTCGCCCGGGGCCGCTGGTGCGGTCGGGCCGGTCGACGGGACGGCCCTGCCGTTCATCTCGGCCTTGTAGGTCTCGTCGTAGGTCTTCCAGAAGGTGGTGACGATGCCGGTGAGCTCGTTGAGCACCAGCGAACCGTTCTGGAAATCGGTGCGCAGACCGTCGGGAACGAGGTAGGAACTGCCGGTCGGGAGGCCGAGTACGCCCGAGTCGGCGCCCAGGCTCAGGTACCGGTCCAGGATCGCCCCGACCAGCTCGAAGACCTGGCCGTTCTCACCCGAGAACACGTACCCGTTGGCGAACTTCGCGTACTCACGACCCTGCGAGCCCGACAGCAGATCCGACTGCGGCGCGCCGAGCGGACCGTCGACGCCACCGCGGCTCACCCAGTGCCTGGCGATCGCGTTGGAACCGGACAGGCCGAGCAGCTTGTCGACCATCGCGCCCAGCTCGGCCATGTTGCCCTGCGGGGCGCGGGCCTGCTGACTCGGCGGACGGTTGTTCGGCGTGGCGGGTGAGGTGTAGGTGCTGGAATTGCCCGCCGCGATCCCGCGGATGCGGTCCATCAGCGCGTAGGCGGCATCGCCGGGGCAGTCGGTGTTGCCCACATCGCGGTGCGCGAACACCACCGGCAGGTCGACCGCCTCGTTCAGCGCGTACGGCGTGAACTCGGTGCCCTCGGAGTACATGGTGGTGTAGCCCTTGGGATTCAGCCCGCCGATCTTGGACCGCCAGCCGACGAACTTGCCGATCGCGTTGATCGCCTCGGTGCTCGGCTTCTCGGTCTGGTAGTTGCCCATCAGCGCCACCCCGGCGGTGTTCTCGTTGAAGCCACCGGCGTGCGCGCCCTGGACCGCGCGGTCGAGCCCGCCGTAGCGGCCCTCGAAGATCTGGCCGTACTGGTCGACCAGGGCGTTGTAGCCCATGTCGCACCAGCCGAGGGTCTGCGCGTGATAGGCGTAGATCGCGCGGACGATGCCCGCCGACTCCGAGCGGCTGTAGTCGTTGCGGCCCGCCGTGTGGTGCACGGTGATGCCGCCGAGGCCGTCGTCGTAGGTGGGTTCCTGGCAGCGGATCGACTCGTCGGCACCCCACTGCGCGCGGGTGATCACCTTCGGTCCGCCGCCGGGCAGCGCCGCCGCGACATCGTTGAGCGCGGCGTCGATCGCGGCCCGGCCCGGGTTGATCAGGATGGCCTTGAGCGCGGCCTCGGTGAGATGGGCCGGATCGTGATCGGGACCGGCGGTCGGCTTGCGGGTCACCAGCATCTGCACAGCGGTGGTCTCGCCGACGTAGATCGGCTCGGTGCCGGTCGGCGTGTCGGTCGGGGCCTGATCATTGGCCCTGGTCTCGACCGGATCGGCGTCGTACCAGGGGCCCCAGTTCCCGTCCTGCTGACGGGCGCGCAGCTTGGTCGTGGTGTTCGCCAGATCGCGCGCGGTGAGCGCGACCATGCTGAACGGGGTCTCCTGGGTGAGTTCCTTGACCTGTGCGCCGACCTGGTCGATCACATCGGCGCCGACCGCGCCCGGGGCGAGCGCGGGGGTGTCCGGGGTGGTGCCGGGTTCCAGGTTCTCCGGGTCGGCGATGAAACGCATGCCCGCCGGGCGGTTCTGGGCGATCGGGGCGCCTTCGGGGGCGGTCGATGTCGGCGCGGGTGCCCCCGGGGCTGCTTCGCTCGGAGCCGGAGCCGGAGCCGGAGCCGGAGCCGGAGCCGGAGCCGGACCGGGTGCGGGTGCCGCGGGATCGGGCTCGGTCGCAGCCGGTGCCGGTGCGGGTGCCGCGGGGTCGGGCTCGGACTGAGCCGGTGCCGCGGGCGCTGCGGCCGCAGGCTCCTGGGCAGGGGGTTCGGTGGAATCCGGTGCGCCGGGCGCCTGGGCGCCGGGCGCTCCCGGTGCCGACTCGGCGGCAGGCGGCGCGCCGGGGGCGGGTGCGGCCGCCGGTGGTTCGGCGGCGGGGGCCGGTGGTGTGCCCGGTGCCGGTGCGGCCGGTGCCGGGGGAGTGGGCGGCGCGGTCGGGACCGCGGTGCTCGGGACCGGTGGCCGGCCCGGCACCGCCTCGCCCTGTGCTGGCGCGGGCTCCTTGGTCGCATCGGGCTTCGCCGGGATCTGCGGCAGCGGGATCTCGGTCGGCAGCGCCACGCCCGGCGGAACCGGCAATCCCGGGGGGATCGGGATCGAGGCGGGCAGCGGCAGCATCTGCAGATCCGCCAGGCGCAGATCGGGCAGATCGAGGCCGGTCAGCTCGCGCAGCGGGACCGTGATGTCGTGCGCGGAGGTCAGCGCGACCTCGGCCAACTGGGTCGGCACGGCTGCGAGCTGGGAATCATTGGCGCTGCGGTAGTCGGTCGAATCGCTCAGGGCGAGCGCGCCGATCGGTGCCGCGACTACGAGGGTGGTGACCACCGGGAGCACGTAGGAACGCTTCGGCTTTCGGTATCGCACGTGCCTCTCCAATCAGGTCGAGCTCGTGTTCTTGGCGGCTGGTGCCGCGGGTGTCGAGAGCGGCTGGCGTTCGGACATCACCGCAAGTGATGCTTGCTTCCTCTAGCCTCACACACCACACTAGTTAACATACGTCACACATCTAAACCTCAACTCGAGGTTTATGTGATTGCTCGAATGTAGCCCCCGGATCCCGCTCGGCGACGACGACATGCCGACGCGAGCTTCGCCGGTAGAACCCCGAAACGTGGGAGCGCAGTATGAGAGCGAACACCTTCATCAACCGCGGAACGCGGCGCGGCACCCATCGCCGCACCATGCCGTTGATCGCGACCGTGCCGCTGCAGGTGCTGGTCGGCGGAACCGCGCTCGCGGTGACCGGGGCGATCGGGCTGTGGCAGATACTGCCAGGTCAGGTCACGCCGACGGTAGGCGCGGGTCATGGACGCGGGATGAGCCAGGTCGGCGCGTTCGACAACGCGAAGGCGGGTTGGACCGCCGAGGACATCCTCGGGCACTACTACCCCGGCGCGACGCTCGGCCAGATCGGGCCGACCACCATCGCGGTCCGCCTGCAGGCCCAGGACGACGCCACCCTCGACACCTACGCCGCCGCGGGCGCGCAGGTCGCGGGCCGGACGATCGGTCCCGGCGAAGCCGCCCACCTCACCCCGCTGCCCGACGGCGGCGCGAATGTCGTGGTGACCTCGGGCTGCGACGGCGAAGTGCTCTGGCAGGCCGCCACCGACGATCCCTTCGTGTATCCGGTGCATCCCGGTGTCGGCAGGCCGGCCGAGGAACACCTGACCCTCTGCGGTGGCACCGGCTATCGCGGCGCGCTCGGTGTCGCGCTGGAAGGCGGCGCGTTCCGGACCGTCAACGAGGTCGACCTCGACGACTACCTGGCGGGCGTCCTGCCAGCGGAAATGCAGGCCAACTGGGCCGATCAGGGCGCCTTCGAAGCGCTGCGCGCGCAGGCCGTCGCCGCCCGCTCCTACGCGCTCGCCGAGAACCGCTACGACTACGCGCAGATCTGCGACACCACCGACTGCCAGGTCTACCCCGGCACGGTGAAGGAGGACGCGCGCACCACCGAGGCCGTCGCCGCCACCACCGGCACCGTCCTGCTGCGCGACGGACTCATCCTGCGCTCGGAGTACTCCGCCGCGCCCGACGGTGGTCGCCCGGCCGATATCGAGACCTTCGCCGTCGGCCCCGCGCCCCACGAACTCGTCCAAACCGCGCCGATCCCACCCGCGCCGACCGACCCGGCATACCCCACCGACCCGTCCGCGCCGACCCTCCCTGACGTGACCATCGAGGCGCTGGCGGGCGAGTCCGTGATCGACACCGAGTACCGCCGCATCGGCGGGCCGGAGAGCGCGATCGGCGCACCGATCGGCCCGGAAATGCTGCTCCCGCAACGCGCGGGCACCTACCGGCTCTACACGAACGGCGTCATCGTGGCGACGCAGACGCTCGGCGCCCAGGTCGTCGACTTCACCACGCTGCTGCAGCTCGTCCCCGATCTCGGCGGGCAACTCCCGCCGACCGCCTCGGGACGCCCACAATTGACGACGCCGGAAGGCTCACTGCCGGACGTCACCACGCCGGAGGGCGTCGCGCCGGAGGGTGTCGCGCCGGAAGGTGCGATACCCGGCGAGCAGGTCCCCGTCGACCCCGGCCTTGCCGGTCCGGCACCCGTCGGGGCCGTGTTCCCCACCCTCGAAGATGTGTACGGCCCACCCAATCCAGCTGCGCCGCAAGGTGTTCCCGCAGCGGAGTAACCCTCATTGCTGGACGTTCACCGGCGGGGCATCTCGCCTGAGGTTGTCGACGGTGAGCTGTACGGCGCGCCTTCGCGAGACTGCGGATCCTTCGGCGAGTCGCGGCCCGTGCCGTTCTGGTCGGCGCGCGCTCGAAGAACCTTCGCGAAGGCCGATGCGGCGGGCTCAGTCGAGGGCGGTGTCGTCCAGGGCGACGGAGAGGGTGCGCAGGAGGTCGGCGAGCTGGGTGCGCTCGGCGGTGTCGAGCGTGGCGAGCAGGCGTTGTTCGTTGGCCATGTGCAGGGGCAGCAGGCGGTCGACCAGTTCGCGGCCCTCGTCGGTGAGCTGGACCAGGACCGAGCGGCGGTCGTCGGGCGACGGACACCGGCGGACGAGTTTCTTCGCCTCGAGGCGGTCGATGCGGTTGGTGATCGCGCCGGAGGTGACCATGGCGGCGCGGTTGAGGGCGCCCGCGGTGAGACCGGTGGTGCCGCCGGAGCGGCGCAGCGTGGCCAGCACGTCGAACTCCCAGAATTCCAGGCCGTGACCGGCGAAGAAGCGCTTGAGGTCCTGTTCGAGGACGCGCGAGAGCCGGGTGATCCGGCCGACGACCGCCATCGGTGACACGTCGACATCGGGGCGTTCGTTCGTCCAGTGCTCGGTGATCAGGTCGACGGCGTCGCGCATCCCATGTACCTCTCTGTTGAATATCTCAACGTTCATCTACTTGACGCTGAGGCATCCCGGCGAGTAGATATTTCAACGTTGAGATTATCAATCAGGAGTGAACATGACGACCGCAACCCGCTCCACCGGTTACGCGGGCACCCTCGCGCTCACCGCCATCACCCCGATCGTGTGGGGGTCCACCTACGCCGTCACCACCGAATTCCTGCCGCCGGACCGTCCGCTGTTCACCGCCCTCCTGCGCGCCCTGCCCGCCGGTCTGGTGCTGCTGGCGCTGACCAGGGTGCTGCCGCGCGGCCGCTGGATCGGCCGGACCGCCGTGCTCGGCGTGCTCAATATCGGCGCCTTCTTCCCGCTGCTCTTCCTGGCCGCGTACCGGCTGCCCGGTGGTGTCGCCGGTGTGCTCGGCGCCGTCGTGCCGATGTTCGCGCTCGCGTTCGCGGCGGTGCTGCTGGCCGAGGCGCCGACCCGGCGCAAGGTGCTCGCCGGGGTGGTCGGCGTGGTCGGGGTGGCGCTGGTCGTCCTGCGCGGCAATGCCGAACTGGACACGATCGGGGTGCTGGCCGGGCTGGCCGGTGCCGCCTCGATGGCGGCGGGCACCGTACTCACCAAGAGATGGGGGCGGCCCGATGGCGTCGGCCCGCTGGCGCTGACCGGCTGGCAGCTCACCGCGGGCGGCCTGTTCATCGCCCCGCTCGCCGTGCTCATCGAAGGCGCCCCGCCCGCCATGGACGGCCGCGCCATCGGCGGCTACCTCTACCTCGGCATCATCGGCACCGCACTCGCCTACTGGCTGTGGTTCCGCGGAATCTCCCGTGTATCAGCCACTTCGGTCGCCTTCCTCGGCCTGCTGAGCCCGATGTCGGCGGCGGTGATCGGCTGGATCGCCCTCGGTCAGGCGCTGACCGTGCTACAGATCCTCGGCCTGGCCATCGCCCTCGCGGGCACCGTCCTCGGGCAGATTCCGCCGAAGTCGACGCCGGGCGCGTCTTCCGCCGAATCGGCTGGACCCGAACGGATCCGGCTCGACCACGATGCGTCCTGCGGGAAGGGGCCGGTTTCGCCCGAATCCGCGGTGGCCGAGGATGCCGCCGAACCAACTGCGCCGGAGCGGATTTCGCGTGACCCGTTGGTGGTCGATGGATCGTCGCCGAAGTCGGCGACCATCGTGCGCGGTAATCCGGCGGAGCGCGCCGTTGCAGCGGCATCGCTCGATACCGGCCGCCGTATCGTTCCCGGTCAGGAGCTCGTCGCGGCCAAGTCCTGCGAATAGTCGCTGACGCGTCAGCCGCGCATCACCTGCATCAGCTGGTCCTCGGTGAGGGCCGGAACCGGCAGGGGGTGTGCGGCTTTCGCGCGTAGGCCGTCGAGGATGAGGGCCAGGTTGCGGCGCCAGATGTCCGGGGCGAGGGTGGCGGTCGCGGCGAGGACACTGGTGTGTGACCAGGTGATGAAGGCGATGTCCTCGAGCGTCCAGTCGGGGCGGAGGACGCCCGCTTCCTGGGCGCGCGTGACGATGCGGCGCATCAGGCCGTGGCCGTAGACGCGGGCGTGTTCCATCGCCGCGCTGGGGGAGTCGCGCAGCGCGAGTTCGCTCAGGACGCGGTCCTCCGCGTGCAGTTCGCAGATCTTCTCGACCAGGAAGACGAACGATTCCCACGGGTCGTCGAGCTCGAGCGCCTGCTCGGCGATCCGGCTGCCCGCCCCGACGCGGTCGGCGACGGCGGCCGCGATCAGTTCGTCGCGGGTGGGGAAGCGGTTGTAGAGGGTGCCGATCGCGACGCCCGCGCGGGCGGCGATCTCCTTGAGTGGCGCGTCGAGGCCGCGTTCCTCGAAGAGCTCGCGCGCCGCGGCGACCAGTGCGGCGCGGTTGCGCACGGCATCGCTGCGTAGCGGCTTGTCCTCGGGCATTCGCCGATCCTACAAATCCGGCCCGGGAAATATCTTGAGCGTGGGTTCAACTTAGTGCTACGTTCGGGATAACTTGAACCACTACTCAACTTAAGGGGTATCGGATGAGCACGCTCGCGATCTTCGGCTACGGCCCGGGACTCGGTGCGGGGACCGCACAGCACTTCGGCCGCAACGGTTTTCGGATCGCGGTGATCGGGCGCGACGCGGCCAGGGCCGCCGAACGCGCGGCGGCGTTGCGCGCGGAGGGCATCGAGGTCGAACCGTTCGCCGCCGATATCGCCGACCCGGCCCAGCTGACCGAGGTGATCGGCAGCGTCGAGGAGAAGCTGGGCCCGATCGACGTCGCCCTGCACGCGGCGGCCGCCGACATGTCGGTGCGCCGCCCCTCGACGCTCGACGTCGACCAGGAATCGCTCGACGTGCCGTTCGCCCTCAAGCTGTATTCGTCGATCAACCTCACCCGTGCGCTGGCACCCGCCATGATCGCCCGTGGCAACGGCACGCTGCTGTTCTCCTCCGGCGCCTCCGAGGAGCATCTGCAGCCCTACCTGGCCAATATGGGCGTCGCGCTGGGCGCGCAGCGCGCCTACATCCGGCAGGTGGCCGCCGAACTCGACGGCACCGGGGTCTACGTCGGGCTGCTCGCCATCGGCTCGCTCATCGAGCACAGTGCCGCCCAGCGGATCGTCGACGCGAATCCCGACCTGATTCCGCCGGGGCTGGTGCTGCCGCGGGTCGACAATGCCGAACTCGGCGCCCACCTCTGGCGGATGTACACCGAGCGCGACACGGTGGAGGTCGAAGTCGGGTTCGCGTCTTGACCTTGACGTAGCGTCAACTTGCACACTGGTCTCACCGACGAGAAAGGGGAGGTCATGGCGGGTGAATGGTCCATTCAGGACCTCGCAAGAGCCGCGGGCACCACCAGCCGCACGCTGCGCCACTACGGGCAGCTCGGCCTGCTGGCACCGAGCCGGACCGGCGCCAACGGCTACCGCTACTACGACCAGACCTCCCTCGTCCGCCTGCAGCGCATCCTGCTGCTGCGCGAACTCGGCCTCGGCCTGCCGGTCATCGCCGAGGTCCTCGCCGGTGAACGGGACACCACCGACGCGCTGCGCACCCACCTGGAACTGCTTCGGCAGCAACAGGATCGGATCGCGCGGCAGATCGACTCGGTGTCGACCACGTTGCACAAGACAGAAAGAGGTGAACCCCTCATGGCCGCAGAGGTTTTCGACGGCTTCGACCACACCCAGTACAAGGAGGAGGTGACCGAACGCTGGGGCAAGCAGGCCTACGAGAGCGGTGACCGCTGGTGGCGTTCGCTGTCCGAGGACGACAAGAAGTCGTTCCTGCAGACCCAGCGCGACATCGCCGCCGACTTCGGAAAGGCCCATGCCGCAGGCCTTCCTGTCGACGGCGAGACCGTCCAGGCGATCGTCACCCGCCACCGCACCTGGCTCGGCGACGGTACCCAGGGCCGACCGGTGACCGATGAGTACCTGCTCGGCCTCGGCGAGATGTACGTCGCCGACCCGCGCTTCCGCAAGAACTACGACGTACACGGCGACGGCACCGCCGAGTACATCCTCGAGGCCTTCCGGGCATACGTGGCCGGAAAGTCCTCCTGACCAGCGGAGTTTGCGGCCGAGGTGCGGTAGAAGGGTGAATCGGTAAGCTTCCTCGCGGCGCCGGAGGGCGTTCGCCGACACCGCTGTCGGGTGGGCGCGGTCGGTATTCCGGCTCACCATGTCTGCTCGACTGTGGCCGCGTCCGGGGCGGCCACAGCAGGGTTCGGCAGTGCCGGATGCCGCACATGGAGGGGGAGCGATGAACTATCCGCAAGGGCCACCACGGGTTCCGCGAACGCAGGGCCCGCCAGGGTCGACGATCCCGGTGTACGCGCTGCTCGCGGGCCTCGGTGCGATCAGCGGCGGGGTGTTGGGACTCATAGGGGTGGTCAGCGGGTTCGGCCGTCTGAGCCACCTTCGGGCGTCGGATACCACTTACTCCGGCCTCGAAGAGCAGGACAGGGCGCTGCTTCGCCTGCGTTCGGAGCACGAGGAACTGGCGGCGCTGGTCGAATTCGGCACCAGTGCGGTGTTCATGGTCCTACTCGGAATGGGCGGGGTCCTGCTGCTGCGTCGTTGGGCGGCCGGGCACACGATGGTGATCATCGGCACCGCGCTCGGGGTGTGTGCGGGTGCTGGCTTCGCGACCACGAGCAGGCACGTCGGAACAGGACTGATCTTCGGGATGGCGGCGGTGGGAATCCTGATCATGGCCATGCTGCCGTCGACTCGTCGCTGGGTCGGCACCGGGCCGACGCGTGCTGTCATCGGGCCGAGCAACCCCGGATCATCCGTTCCGCCGTATAACTGACGGCGACGGCGACGAGTAGCGGGGACAGTGGTGGAGCAGGGGCAGTCGGGGCGATTCGGTGCGGTTGTCGCGCTGACGGCCGGCTGGCTGGGCGTCGTGGTCGGCGTCGCGGGGCTGATCGTGGCCGTGGCGACGGCCGGGATGCGGGTGGCCGGGCGGAACATCGAACTCGATTACACGGCGGCGGGGATCGTCGGTGGGCTCGGGGCGGTGTATCTGACCGGCGGGGTGTTGCTGGTGCGCAGGCGGATCGCGGGGCGGCGGGTGCTTGTCGTGATGACGGGGTTGATGAGCGGGGCGACCCTGCTGGTCGTCGCGCTCAACGCGGCCGGGCACGGGGTGCGGTTCGGGCCGCTGTTCTGGTGGTTGCTGCTGAATCTGGTGATCCTGGCGCTGAGTGTGATCGAACCGACGCGCCGTTGGACCACCACGCGGTAGCGGGGCACGGGATACGGTTCCGGGCATGGTCGTGCGGGAGACGAAGTCGACAGTCGGTGAGGTGACGGCGATCGCCGCCGTGTGCCTGGCGGGGGTGGCCGCCGCGGCCAATCTGATCGGGGCGCTCGTACTCGTGCGCGCTCACCTGCGCGATCCTCGGCTGCTCGACGACTCGCTGACCCTGTGCACCACCCTCGCCGCACTGCTGGCGGCGTTCGCGTTCGGCTACGGCGCCGTGCTGCTTGCCCGGCGCGACGAGACCGGTCGCTGGGTGCTGATCGTCGCCGCGGGCACCCAGCTCGTGCTCGGTCTGTTCGGCCTGCTCGCGACGCTGGTGAACTTCGACCCCGAGTACGGCATCCACTGGTTCGCCGCCGAGCCGGTGCTCCGGTCGATTGTGCTCGGCTTCGGCGGGGTACCCGGTGCGGTGACGGCGATCGTGAACCACAGCTGGGCCGCCGCGCTCTCGGCGGTGGTGCTCGGCGCGCTGGTCCTGCTGCCCGCGGCCCTGCCGTGGACGGCGTCGTACACCGCCGCACGACCGCACTCGGGTGTCGGTACGGCCGTATAGTTTTGGCAGGTCGGTGCCCGGAATCGGGCGCCGCGACATCGGGAAGACCGGTGGCACAACGGCTCCAGGAGGGGGACACCGATGGGGTATCCGTACGGCCCGCAGCAGGGCCACGACCCGTACGCGGGACAGGGTTACGCGCAACCGGGCTACTCCGACCCCTATGCCGCGCAGCCGGGCTACGCCGACCCGTACGGCGCGCAGCCCTATGGCGCACCGGGCTACGGCGTCCCCGCTTACGGCGCGGCGCCCTATGGCGGCTACGGCCAGCCGCGCGCCGGCGGCGGAACGGCGATCACCGCCGCGGTGATCGCCCTGCTGCTGTCGCTGCTCGGCTTGACCGGGATCGGGATCGCCGCGGCCTTCCTGCTCGGCACCGAGTCCACGAGCGCGACCGACGCCGCGGGCCGCGAGGAAGTCACGGTGGCCCTCGCCATCGGTGCGGTGCCCGCTCTGCTGCTGTTCCTCGGCTCGATCCTGCTCTTCCGGCGCAAGACCGCGGGCCGGGTGATCCTCATCCTGCTGTCCTCGGCGTCGCTGATCTTCACCGCGATCTCGATCGTGGCGGCCGCGAGCAGCAACGGTTCCGATCAACTGGGACCCATGCTGGTCGGCGGCGGCATCACCAGCGTGGTGCCCCTGCTCCTGCTGTTCCTGGCCGCCGCACCGTCGACCGGCCGCTGGATCAAGGCAGGCCGCCAGCCCGCCTACCCGTACTACTGACGCAACCGGATCGAAGAGGGGGAGATCGATGGGGTACCCGTACGGCCCACAGCAGGGTCACGACCCGTACGCGGGACAGGGTTACGCGCAGCCGGGTAATGGCCCCGCTCCCTACGACGCGCCCGCTTACGCCGCGCAGCCCTACGCCGCGCCCGACCACGGCGCACCGGCTCACGCCGCACCCGCCTATGGCGCGCAGCCCTATGCCGCGCCCGGCTACGGGACACCGGCTCACGCTGCACCCGGCTACGGGACACCGGATTACGGCGCGCCCGGCTACGGCGCATCGGCTCACGGCGCGCTCGGCTACGGGGTACCGGCTCATGCCGCGCCCGGCTACGGCGCATCGGCTCACGCCGTGCCCGCCTACGGGGCGCCACCTCACGGCTATGGCACGCCGGGTCATGGGCAGCCGCAGGTCAGCGGTGGTACCGCGATCGCCGCAGCCGTGATCGGTCTGGTGTTGTCCCTGCTCGGTGGGCTGTCCACGGCGATGACCGCCTCCGCCATGGAACACCTCGACGGGCGGATGGCCGGCAACGCCGAGGTTCAGCTGCTCATGTCCGGAGGATTCAGCGCGGCGATGTTCCTCGGCTCGATCCTGCTGTTCTGCCGCAAGGCAGGCGGCCGCGTGCTCGTGATCGTCGCGTCCGTGCTCGCGCTGGTGTTCAACATGGTCGGCATCGTCCTCGCGGTGGAAAGCAGATCTCGCTTCGACGTCGAAGTGAACATGGCTCCGATCATCGCCACCAGTGTGATCGGCGGCGGTATCGCCATGCTGGTGCTGTGCCTGGCCGCTGCCAAGTCCACTGATCGCTGGATCGAAGCGGGCCGCCGAAGCCCCTACCCGTACCGCTGACCCGACCGGTCGAGCGGGCGTGGCAGGGGCGCGGCGCACTCATTGGACCGAGCCGGTCCAATAGAGCCAGGTCAGCGCCCGGTAGGTGACTCCACCGGGACAATCCGCGGTCTTCCGATACGCTGGGCTCCCGTGACCGCCGCATCGTCCTCGGGTAACTCCGTCAACGCAGCTTCTTCCGCCCCGGCCAACCAGTACGACCTGATCGTGGTCGGCTCCGGTTTCTTCGGCCTGACCGTCGCCGAGCGTGCCGCGAACCTGCTTGGCAAGCGGGTGCTGGTGATCGACCGCCGCTACCACCTGGGTGGCAACGCCTACTCCGAGCCCGAACCGGAAACCGGTATCGAGATCCACAAGTACGGCGCGCACCTGTTCCACACCTCGAACAAGAAGGTCTGGGACTACGTCACCCAGTTCACCGAGTTCACCGGCTACCAGCATCGCGTGTTCGCGCTGCACAAGGGGCAGGCCTACCAGTTCCCGATGGGGCTCGGCCTGATCTCGCAGTTCTTCGGCCGCTACTTCACCCCCGACGAGGCACGGGCGCTCATCGCCGAGCAGGCCGCCGAGGTCGAGACCGGTGACGCGCAGAACCTCGAGGAGAAGGCGATCTCGCTGATCGGCCGTCCCCTCTACGAGGCGTTCGTGCGCGACTACACCGCCAAGCAGTGGCAGACCGACCCGCGTGAACTGCCCGCGGGCAACATCACCCGCCTGCCGGTGCGCTACACCTTCGACAACCGCTACTTCAACGACACCTACGAGGGCCTGCCCAAGGAGGGGTACACGAAGTGGCTGGAGAACATGGCCGCCTCCGAGCTCATCGAGGTGCGCCTGAACACCGACTGGTTCGACGTGCGTGACGAGGTCCGCGCGGCCAGCCCGGACGCGCCGGTCGTCTACACCGGCCCGCTGGACCACTACTTCGACTACGCCGAGGGCGAGCTGGGCTGGCGCACCATCGACTTCGAGACCGAAGTCCTCGACACCGGCGACTTCCAGGGCACCTCGGTGATGAACTACAACGACGCCGACGCCCCGTACACCCGCATCATCGAGCCGCGCCACTTCCACCCCGAGCGCGACTACCCGGCCGACAAGACGGTCATCATGCGCGAGTTCTCCCGCTTCGCGCAGACCGGCGACGAGCCGTACTACCCGATCAACACCCCCGAGGACCGCGCCAAGCTGCTCGCCTACCGCGAGCGCGCCAAGCAGGAGACCGCCGAGAACAAGGTGCTCTTCGGCGGGCGCCTGGGCACCTACCAGTACCTGGACATGCACATGGCGATCGGTTCGGCGCTGAGCATGTTCGAGAACGTGCTGCGCCCGCATCTGGAATCCGGCGCGGCTCTGGTGGACGAGGCGTGAGCGCGCAGCCGGTGCTCGCCGACGTGACCACGCCAACCCGCGCCAAGTCGCTGCTGCAGCGCGTGATCCTGCCGCGCCCGGGCGAACCGCTGGACGTGCGGACCCTCTACCTGGAGGAATCCACCACCAACGCCCGCCGCGCGCACGCCACCAGCCGGACCGCGCTCTCGATCGGCGCCGAGTCCGAGGTGTCGTTCTGCACCTACTTCAACGCACTGCCCGCCAGCTACTGGCGACGCTGGAGCGTGCTGAACTCGGTGGTGCTGCGCCTGGAACTGGCCGGGCACGGCCGGGTCGACGTCTACCGTTCCAAGGCCGACGGTTCGCGAATCCACGTGCAGGGCAAGGAGTTCGCCGTCGCCTCCGGCGCGGACTCGGTGTTCGTCGAGTTCGAGACCGATCTCGGCCCGTTCGAGGACGGCGGCTGGATCTGGTTCGACATCACTACCGACACGGCCGTGACGCTGCTGGCCGGCGGCTACTACGCCCCGCAGGAAGCGCCGGGCACCGGCACCATCGCGGTCGGCATGCCGACGTTCAACCGTCCCACCGACGCGGTGAAAACCCTTGGCGCCCTTGGTGCCGACCCGCTGGTGCTGGAGAAGATCGCCGCGGTGATCATCCCCGACCAGGGCACCCGCAAGGTCGTCGACGAGCCCGGATTCGCCGAGGCCGCCGCGGTTCTCGGTGATCGGCTCAGCATCCACAACCAGCCCAACCTCGGTGGTTCCGGCGGCTACAGCCGGGTCATGTACGAGGCACTGAAGTCGACCGATGCCGAATTCATCGCCTACATGGACGACGACATCGAGATCGAGCCCGACTCGATCCTGCGCGCCCTGGCCTTCTCCCGTTTCGCGAAGTCGCCGCTGCTGGTCGGCGGACAGATGCTCAACCTGCAGGAGCGCTCGCACCTGCACGTGATGGGCGAGGTCGTCGACCGCAGCATCTTCATGTGGAGTGCCGCGCCGAACGTCGAGTACGACCACGATTTCTCCAAGTACCCGCTCAAGGACCGCGACAACTCCAAGCTGCTGCACCGGCGCATCGACGTCGACTTCAACGGCTGGTGGACCTGCGTGATCCCGCGCCAGGTGGCCGAGGAGATCGGGCAGCCGCTGCCGCTGTTCCTCAAGTGGGACGACGCCGAATACGGCCTGCGCGCCCGCGTCGCCGGCTATCCCACGGTGACCCTGCCCGGCGCGGCGGTCTGGCACATGGCCTGGTCCGACAAGGACGACGCCATCGACTGGCAGGCCTACTTCCACCTGCGCAACCGCCTGGTCGTGGCCTCCCTGCACCTGCCCGGTGACGGCAAGCCGATGATCGTGAACACGGTCAAGGCCACCCTCAAGCACCTGCTGTGCCTGGAGTACTCCACGGTCGCCATCCAGAACGAGGCGATCCGCGACTTCCTGGCCGGTCCGGAAGGGCTGTTCGACCTGCTGCCGACCGCGCTGGGCAAGATCCACGCGATGCGCAAGCAGTACCCGGACGCCGTGGTCGTGCCGTCCTCGACCGAACTGCCGCTGGCCAGCCGCAACGGCGTCGGCGCGGTCGGCGAGCCGGGCAATCCGCTCGCCAAGGTCGCGCGCCTGGCCAAGGGCGTGGTGCACAACTTCCGCAAGGCCGACCCGGTCGCGCACGAGACGCCGCAGCTGAACGTGCCGACGCTGGACGCGCGCTGGTTCCTGCTCTCCCAGGTCGACGGCGTCACCGTGACGACCGCCGACGGCCGCGGTGTCGTCTACCGCAAGCGCGATCCGCGCAAGGCCGCCGAGCTGCTCAAGGAAGCGCTGCGCCTGCGCAAGGAACTCACCACCCGCTTCCCGGAGATGCAGCAGCGCTACCGGGCCGCGCACGCCGAGCTCACCAGCACGGCCGCGTGGGAGAAGGTCTTCAGCCAGACAGGAACCGAGAAGTGAACGCGATCAACCCGGAACTGCCCGAGCTGGACCTGCTCGACGAGGGCTGCGGCGGCGACTGCGCCTGCAGCGGCGAGTACGAAGAGGTGCCGGTCGAGGTCGCGATCCTCAACGCGGTGCAGGGCACCATCGGCACCAACCCGGCCGTGGTCTCGGCCGCGCGCGGCATGTCGCACTTCGGTGAGCACGCGCTGGGCTGGGTCGGCATCGCGGCGGCGGGCTGGCTGGTCGACAAGCCGCGCAGGCGGCAGTGGGCCGGTGTCGCGGTCGGCGCGGTCGGCGCGCACGCGGCCTCGATCGTGATCAAGCGGATCGTCCGGCGTCCGCGCCCGAACGATCCGTCGGTGCAGGTCAACGTGTCGACGCCGAGCAAGCTGAGTTTTCCGTCCTCGCACGCCACGTCCACCACCGCGGCGGCGGTGTTGCTCGGTAGATTGACCGGGCTACCCTTGCCTGCGGTGCTCGTCCCGCCGATGCTGCTGTCCCGGGTCGTGCTCGGGGTGCACTACCCTTCCGACGTGCTCGCCGGTTCCGCACTGGGGGCCGCGTCGGCAGCCGCCGTGCTCGCCGCCGAAAAGAGACTCCGACCTTGACCGCAACCGAAAGAACCTTGGCTGAGATGAGCGAAGAACCGTCCGCCGCCGTCCTGGACGAGGCTGTTGTGAAGGGCCCGCCGAAGACGCTGCTCGGCGGTGTCGTCAAGGCCATCCGCCCACGTCAGTGGGTCAAGAACGTGCTCGTGCTCGCGGCGCCGCTCGCCGTGGGCCCGGAGGCGATCAGCGACGGTGGCGTGCTCGTGCACGTCGCGATCGCGTTCGTGGTGTTCTGCATGGCGGCCTCGGGCATCTACCTGGTCAACGACTCGCTCGATGTCGAGGCCGACCGGGCGCACCCGACCAAGCGGTTCCGGCCGATCGCGGCGGGCGTCGTGCCCGTCAACCTGGCTTACGGTCTCGCCTCGATCCTGCTGATCGGCTCGATCGCCGCGTCGTTCCTGGCGTCCTGGCATCTGGCCGTGGTGATGGCGATCTACATCGCCATCCAGCTGGCCTACTGCCTCGGCCTCAAGCACCAGGCCGTGCTCGACATCTGCATCGTGTCCTCGGGCTTCCTGCTGCGCGCCGTCGCCGGTGGCGCGGCCGCCGACATCGTGCTCTCGCAGTGGTTCCTGCTGATCATGGCGTTCGGTTCGCTGTTCATGGCGGCGGGCAAGCGCTACGCCGAACTGCAGATCGCGCTGGAGACCGGCGCGAAGATCCGCAAGTCGCTGCAGTACTACACGCCGACCTATCTGCGCTTCATCTGGACCCTCGCCGCCACCGCGGTCGTGGTCTTCTACGGGCTCTGGGCCTTCCAGCAGGACTCGGCACGCGACACCCAGTGGTACTCGCTGTCGATGATCCCGTTTACCATCGCAATCCTGCGTTACGCGGTCGACGTCGACGGTGGCGAGGCCGGTGAACCCGAAGAGATCGCGCTGGGGGACCGCATCCTGCAGTTCCTCGCTATTGCCTGGATCGGAGCGGTAGGTGTCGCTGTCTATCTCACCTGACGAGATCGTGGTAGCGGAGCAGGAGTCAACCGAATACGAGCGGCTACGCGGCGAGGAATCGGCGCGTCCGGCCGCGCGTTTCACCGTCCTGTCCCGCGCCACCCTCGTGGGTGGGATCGTGCTCACCGTCGTGCTGTTCACGATCGGCGCGTGGCAGCGGCGCTGGATCGCCGACGACGGCCTCATCGTGCTGCGCACGGTGCGCAACCTGCTCGCGGGCAACGGCCCGGTGTTCAACATGGACGAGCGGGTCGAAGCCAACACCAGTACCGCGTGGACGTATGTGGTCTGGTTCTTCAGCTGGCTCACCCAGGCGCGGCTCGAGTACGTGGTGCTCGGCGTCGCGCTGACGGCCTCGGTGCTCGCGGTCGTGTTCGCGATGCTCGGCACCGCGCGGCTGTGGGGCGGTACCACCGGTCAGCTGCTCATCCCGGCGGGCGTGCTCGTCTACATCGCACTGCCGCCCGCCCGCGACTACGCCACCTCCGGGCTGGAGAGCGGGCTGGTCATCTGCTGGGTCGGGCTGCTGTGGTGGCTGATGATCCGGTGGAGCCAGGCCGCGGTGGTCAAGGTGCCGGGCCTGCTCGGGCTCGCCTTCCTCGCCGGTCTCGCCCCGCTGGTCCGGCCCGAGGCCGCGCTGATCGGTGTGGCGGCCCTGGCCATGATGTTCCTGGCCCCGATGCCGCAGTTCCGGTTCGGCCCGATCGTGCTGCGCGCGCTGATCGTGTTCGTCGCCGGGATCGTGCCGATCGCCTACCAGATCTGGCGGATGGGCTACTACGGCCTGCCCTACCCGAACACCGCGGTCGCCAAGGACGCGGGCGGGGCCAAGTGGGGGCAGGGCCTCACCTACCTGTGGGACCTGGTCGGACCGTACTACCTGTGGGTGCCGCTGCTGGTGCTGCTGGTCGCCGGGCTCGTCGTCGCGGTGACGCGCGGGTTCCTGGTCCGGCCGCAGTGGTCGGTGGCGGCGCTGCGTGGCTGGCTGCGCTCGCCCAGCGCGGTCGTGGTGATGGTGCTGGCCAGCGGGTTCCTGCTCACCGTGTACGCGGTCCGCGTCGGCGGCGATTTCATGCACGGGCGCATGCTGCTGACTCAGCTGTTCCTGCTGCTGCTCCCGGTGGCCGTGGTGCCGATCCGGTTGCCGCAGGGCGGGCTGCGCGCGTTCACCAAGGCGGACTGGTCGTTCGCCGTGCTGCTGTTCGCGCTGCTCGGGACCGCGGGCTGGTCGCTGTACGCGGCGAGCACCACCGCGATCACCACCGGCACCAAGATCAGTTCCTCCGGCATCGTCGACGAGCGCATCTACTACGTGCTCAACACCGGCAAGGATCACCCGATCCGGGCCGAGGACTACCTCGACTACCCGCGCATGCGGGCGATGCTCAACGACATCGCCGCCAATCCCAACGGCGGCCTGCTGCTGAACTCGCCCTCGTTCACGTTCTGGTACCTCGACCCGCCGCCGGAGCCCATCCCCGAGGAGGGCGCTGGGCACACGGTGTTCTTCCTGAACCTGGGCATGACGAGCATGAACGTGCCGCTGAGCGTGCGGGTGATCGACCCGATGGGCCTGGCCTACCCGCTGGCCGCGCATTCGGACCGGCTCGAGGACGGCCGCATCGGCCACGACAAGAGCCTCTACCCGGACTGGGTGGTCGTCGACACGGGCATGGTCGACCTGCACCCGTGGATGCCCTGGTACATGGACGAGGAGTGGGTCACCCAGGCCCGCACGGCCATGGCGTGCCCCGAGACGCAGGCGCTGTTGATCTCCACCCGCGACCCGCTGACCCTCGATCGGTTCAAGCACAACCTGCGCAACGCGTTCGGTTTCGCGAAATACCGGATCGACCGTGTTCCGAAGTACGAGATCCAGCGGTGTGGGCTGGTGGACCCGTTCCCCGAACCGCCGCGCTGAATCTGTCTCTTTGCGTCACACTGGACCCACCGAGTACCCGGTGACCCAGTGGTTACACCCGTTGGCCAGGCGTTTCGCAGTGGCGTATACCGCTAAATCACTTTTCGGTAACGCCAGGCTATCGATGTAGCGATATGGTCAACGAGAACCTCGCCCGTCGGCGCACTGGTGTGCCGGATGTCAGTCGGCGGCATTTGCAACCGCGGTTCCGCGCGAACCGCACGAGGAAAGGCCCAAAACAGAATGCGTGGCGGACGTCTGAGAACCAGGGGAGCCGGCTGGCTCAAGCGGGCAGCACTGGTTTCGTTGGCGGTTGTGCTGCCGCTGGGAGCATCGGTGGCCGGCCCTGCCGGTACCGCGTCGGCGGCTTTCAACCCGGATGGTTTCGATTTCTGGGTCGACTCCGAGATGGGCCCGATCAAGTCGCGGATCTTCCGCGCCGCGGACGGCAACACCGGTCGCGTGGTCTACGCGCTCGACGGTATGCGCGCCCGTGACGATCTCAGCGGCTGGGAGATCGACACCGAGGTCGCCCGTGCGCTGACCGCGAACAACATCAATGTCGTGATGCCGGTCGGCGGCCAGTCCAGCTTCTACGCGGACTGGAACGCCCCGAGCAACTTCTTCGGCATCGATGCCGGTTCGGGCGGCAGCTCGACCGGTTCGGCGGCCACCGGTTCCGCGATGACCGGTTCGTCGATCGCCCCCGCCCAGGTGGCAGGCAAGAAGAACACCTACAAGTGGGAAAGCTTCCTGACCAACAACCTGCGCAACGCGCTGGCCCAGCGGCTTGGCTTCAACCCCAACCGCAACGGTGTGTTCGGTCTGTCGATGGGCGGCTCGGCCGCGCTGACGCTGGCCGCCTACCACCCGGATCAGTTCAGCTTCGCCGGTTCGTTCTCCGGCTACCTGAACATCTCCGCGCCGGGTATGCGTGAGGCCATGCGAGTCGCGATGGTCTCGGCCGGTGGCTTCAACATCGACGCGATGGCGCCGCCGTGGGGCCCGCAGTGGCTGCGGATGGACCCGTTCGTCTTCGCGCCGCGCCTGGTCGGCAACGGCACCCGCGTGTGGGTCTCGGCCGCCAGCGGTATCCCGGGCGCGGGTGACGTGTCCAACCCGATGGAGATCGTCCAGGGCGTGCCGCTCGAGCTGCTCGCCATGGTGAACAGCCGGGCCTTCCAGGTCCGGATGGCCACCCTCGGCGGCGGCAACGCGCACTTCGACTTCCCGATCACCGGCGTGCACAACTGGCGCAACTGGGAGACCGAAGTCCACCGCATGATCCCGGATCTCTCCGCGAACATCGGCTAGCTCGAACGCTCGACGAAAAACCGCCCGGTGCGCGACGCACCGGGCGGTTTTCTCGTTTTCGTCACGATCCGACCCAGAGCCGGTGACGAATCATGTCCGAGAAGTGACTGTGAGTTGTGCTCACGGTCACTTTCCAGCAACATGTAGTGCATTCGTCACCGATTGATACACAGTGAGCATGCGTCGAGGTTGAATCGTCCGTTTTGCCCTGGATTGATCCATCTCGACGCCCGATGAGGGATCCGACTGCGTAGCTCGGGATTTGCGCATTCGGTCTGCGAGAAAGGTCTGATCGAATGCGTACACTGCGCCGCAAGCGTGGGCCCGTGAAGGTCGCGGCACCGGGTTCCTGGGTGCGGCGCTGGGCCGCAGGCGTGTCCATGGCACTGCTGGTGCCGATCGGGACGGTCGTCACCGGTGGCATCGCCCCCGCGTCGGCGGCGTTCAATCCCGCCGCGTTCGACTTCTGGGTCGATTCGCCCGAGATGGGCCCGATCAAGTCCCGCGTTCTGCGCGCGCGCGACGGCAACACCCACCGCGTCGTCTACGTCCTCGACGGCCAGCGCGCGCCGGAGACGCTCAACGGCTGGGAGATCGAGACCGACATCCCCAACGCGCTCGCCGCGGCCAACATCAACGTGGTGATGCCGGTCGGCGGCATGTCCAGCTTCTACGCCGACTGGAACGCCCCGAGCGAGTTCTTCGGCATTCCGGGCGCGGGCCCCGGCGGCTCCGGCTCCGGTGCGGCCGACGCCTTCTCCGGCGGCCCCGGCAAGAGCTACCGCTACACCTGGGAATCGTTCCTCACCAACCATCTGCGCAACGCGCTGGCCGCCCGGCTCGGCTTCAACCCGAACCGCAACGGCGTCTTCGGCCTGTCGATGGGCGGCTCGGCCGCGCTGACCCTGGCCGCCTACCACCCGGACCAGTTCTCCTTCGCCGGCGCGTTCTCCGGCTACCTCAACATCTCCGCGCCCGGCATGCGCGAGGCCATCCGCATCGCCATGCTCGACGCGGGCGGCTACAACGTGGACTCGATGGCACCGCCGTGGGGCCCACAGTGGCTGCGGATGGACCCGTTCGTCTTCGCCCCCAACCTGGTCGGCAACAACACCCGGCTGTGGATAGCGGCCGCCTCGGGCCTGCCGAGCAATACCGACGGCCCGCACATGGGCACCGTCAACGGGATGGCGCTCGAGGCGCTCGCGCTGGCCAACACGCGGGCCTTCGAGGTCCGCATGGCCACCCTCGGCGCCCGCAATGTCCACTACTCGTTCCCGCCCTTCGGCATCCACGCCTGGAACAACTGGAATGACGAGGCGCTGCGGATGATTCCGGATTTGTCGAACAACATCGGCTAGTCCGGCTCGAGCAGGAAACGCCCGGCGCATTCCCGCGCCGGGCGTTTGTTTTCCGGCGCTCGCCGGGGTGAACCGGAGGTTCACGGCCGCTGAGCTCGGCCGATCGCCGCGACCGGCGCACCGATTTCGAGCGCCGAGTTCTGTTGGCCTTGCAAGTGATTCAGCCGTCGAATATTCTGCGGCGAGCGTAAGTGTGACCAGATCGTTGTTTCACCTGTTCGATCGGCCGGATTGTCGGGGTCCGGCCGGTGCGTCGAGACAAGACTGGCATGCCACAACAGCAGAAAGAGAGCGGAATTCACATGCGTTTCGGCAGGGCCACCGCGCCGAAGGGTGACCACTCGGGCATGTCCCGAGCAGTAGCACCTCGTGGTTGGCGTAATCGAATTCTAGCTGTCGGCGCAGCGGCCCTCGTGCTGCCGCTCGCCGCGGGGGCGGCCCCGACCGCATTCGCCGCCCCGGTGTCCGCACCGGTGCTGCGGGCGCCTGCGGGCGGGTACGAAGAGCTGATGGTGCCGTCGAAGATGGGCCCGGTGAAGGTCCAGGTGCAGTGGGCGCGCCACGGCGGTACCGCCGCGCTCTACCTGCTCGACGGCCTGCGGGCGCGCGACGACCGCAACGCCTGGTCGTTCGAGACCAACGCGCTCGAGCAGTTCGCCAACGACAACGTCACCCTGGTGATGCCGGTCGGTGGCCAGTCCAGCTGGTACGCCGACTGGACCTCGGCGAGCAACACCAACGGCCAGAAGACCACCTACAAGTGGGAGACCTTCCTGACCGAGGAGCTGCCCACCTTCCTCGAGGGCTACGGCGTCTCCCGCACCAACAACGCGGCGCTCGGCCTGTCGATGTCGGGCCCGGCGGCGCTGCGCCTCGCCGCGCTGCACCGCGATCAGTTCAAGCACGCGTCCTCGCTCTCGGGCCCGCTGAACTGGAACGCTCCCGGCATGCGTGAGGCCATCCGCGTGATGATGCTCGACGCGGGCCGTTTCAACGTCGACTCCATGGCCGCGCCGTGGAGCCCGGCGTGGCTGCGGATGGACCCGATGGTCTTCGCGCCCGAGCTGCGTGGTCTGCCGATGTACATCTCCGCGGCGAGTGGCCTGCCCGGTGAGCACGATCGTCCGGCCGGTCTCGGTGGCGCCTACAACACCGCCAACGCGATGGGCATCGAGGTCATCTCGATGGTGAGCACCAGGGCCTTCCAGTCCCGGCTCAACACCCTCGGCATCAACGCGGTCTACGACTTCCCGTCCAACGGCACCCACTCGTGGAAGTACTGGGAAGACCAGCTGTGGAAGGCGCGTCCGCACATCCTGAACGCACTGGGCGCCTGATAGTTTCCGCCCAGCAACACCGATAAGACCGGTCCACCCGCAGGGTGGGCCGGTCTTTTTGCTGTGCCCGGCTATCGCGTGTCTTCCCCGGTTATCGGTCCGCGCTGCGGTACAACTCATCGGTGAGGCTGGTCCCAGGGCGGGGATGAGGAGGTCGCGTGTGTTGAAACATCGTGTCCGAGCGCCGATGCGGCGAAGCCGGAAACTTGTCAGCATCGCGGCCATGACCGCCGCCCTGCTCGCACCGGCCGTCGCCGTTCCCGCCCAGGCCAACGCGGCCGCCGCCGGAGTCCAGCGGGTGGAATGGCTCTCCGATCGCCGGGTGGCGATGTGGGTGTTCTCGCCCGCCATGAACACCCCGATCCAGGTGCAGATGCTGCTGGCCAGGGACTGGAACTCCCAGCCCGACGCGAAGTTCCCCCTGCTGCTGATGCTGGACGGGCTGCGCGCCCAGGACGACGAGAACGGCTGGACCAAGGACGCCGACGCCGAGGTCTTCTACGCCGACAAGAACGTCAACGTGGTGCTGCCGGTCGGCGGCCAGGCCAGCTGGTACGCCGACTGGATCTCGCCCGACAACGGTTTCACCTACAAGTGGGAGACGTTCCTGACCAAGGAACTGATCCCGGTCCTCGAACGCGACTGGCGCACCTCGGATGTGCGTGGGGTGCAAGGGCTTTCGATGGGCGGTACGGCCGCGATGAATCTGGCGGGCCGCAATCCGGGCCTGATGAAGTACGCGGCGTCCTACTCGGGGCTGCTCACCACGACGACGCTCGGGATGCCGCAGGCGATCCAGTTCGCCAACAAGGACGCGGGCGGGTTCGACTCGGGCGCCATGTGGGGTCCGCCCGGTGGTCCGGAATGGGCCGCGCACGATCCGTACCTGCTGGCCGAGAAGCTGGAGGGCGTGAGCATGTACGTCTCCAGCGGCAGCGGCCTGGCCGGTACCCACGACCAGCTCAGCACGATGCCGCTGATCAGCGAGAACTGGGCGGGCACCGGTCTGGAGATCCTGGCCAGGATGTCCACCCAGAACTTCGTGGCCAAGCTGGAGAAGCTGTCGATTCCGGTGCAGGCCAACTACCGTCCGGCCGGTACCCACACCTGGCCGTACTGGGATTTCGAGATGCGTCAGTCCTGGAACCAGGCGGCCGCGGCGCTCGGCACCGATGCCGGTGGTGCGGAATGCACCGTCGGCGGGGCGATCGAGGCGGTCGCGACCGGGGCCGACTGGCTCGGCGGCTGCATGACCGCGGAATACCCCGCGGCTTCCGGCGTCGTGCAGGACTTCCGCAACGGGCGGGTCTTCCATTCCGCCGCGACCGGCGCGCACGCGGTGGCCGGGCGGATCGGCGGCACCTACGCCGGTGTCGGCGGACCCGATTCCCCGCTCGGCCTGCCGACCGGCGCCGAGCGCGGCCTGCCCGACAACCGCGGGCGGATGCAGACCTTCGAGCACGGCTCGATCTACTGGACCCCGGCCACCGGCGCGCAGGTGGTGCGCGGCGCGATCCTCGACGCCTGGGGCAAGCAGGGTTTCGAGGGCGGACCCGCGGGCTATCCGGTGGCCGCCGAGGCGCCGACGCCCAGCCGCGAGGGTTCGGTGCAGTCCTTCGAGCACGGCCCGATCTTCTACAGCGCCGCCACCGGCGCGCACCGGCTGGAGGGCTTCATCCTCGACAAGTACGCCGAACTCGGCTTCGAGAACAGCCCGCTGGGCTTCCCGGCCGCCGAGGAGGAGCCGTTGAAGGACTTCGGCCGGTACGCGAAGTTCGAGGGCGGCAACATCTACTGGAGTCCGCTCTCGGGCGCGTGGTCGGTGCGCAACGGCGCGCTCGCCGACGCCTGGGGCGCGCAGGGCTTCGAGAACGGCAGGCTCGGCTATCCGGTGAGCGACGAATTCACCGTCCCCGGCGGGACCCAGCAGAATTTTCAGACCGGGTTCATCGTGGTGCGAGGCGGCAAATCCGAAGTTCACGGGGTGTGAGCCCGGACTGAGAACTCTCTGAGCATCGTCGCGTGCAACGCGAAGTGGATGGTTGTCCGGCTAGCCTGGTCAGCGACCGCTTCCCTGACGAATGATCGAGGAAAGACATCTTCATGCATCGGATCCCTGGCAAGGTAGCCGGATCGGTCGCGGCCCTGGCTGCCGTCGCCCTGTTGTCGGCCTGTGGTGGCAACGACTCGACCGCGTCGCAGACGCCCACCCTCTCCTCGAGCGCCGCCGCCTCGACGACCTCGGCCGAGGTCATCACCCCGCCGTCGGAGGCCGATCCCACGCCGTCGCCGGATTCCTCGGTTCCCGAGCAGCCGCAGACCGCACCGGAGGGCCAGCCGACCCCGGCCGGGCCGGTCACGGGCAACGATCAGGCCTTCCTCGACGAGCTGAGCAAGAACGGGATCAACCCGGCCGATCCGTCGATCGCGCTGACCGCGGCGAGCTACATCTGCTCGACCCGCGCCACCGGCGCCAGTGACGCCGATATCGCCACCTTCGTCGCCGCGATGGCCGGAACCGATCCCGCCTTCGACGAGTCGAAGATGGATGTCAACAAGGCAGCCGAGATCTACATCGCCGCCGCGACCTCGACCTACTGCTAGTGAACGCCCGTCCGACGCGACGCGCCCGCAGGTTCTGGCCCGCGGGCTGTCTGACCGTGCTGGCACTGCTCGTGCTGGTCGTGATCGTCATCGTGCTGCTGTGGTACCTGCTGGCAGGCCGGTTGCGCGAGCCGGGGCCGACACCGCCCGGTCCGCCGCCGCCCACGTCGCAGTCGGCGGATTGTCCCGATGTGATGCTGCTCTCGATCCCGGGCACCTGGGAGTCGGCCAGCAACGACGATCCCTACAACCCGAACTCGAACCCGATCTCGCTGATGCTCAGCGTGAGCGGGCCGCTGCGCGCGCAGTTCCCCGACGACCGGCTCGAGGTGTACACGGTTCCGTACGTGGCTCAGTTCTCGAACCCGATCGCCCTGCCGCCGGACGGGCAGGCCTCCTACAACAACAGCCGCACCGAGGGCACCGCGCGGGCGACCGACATCCTGGCCCAGCGGCACCGCGAATGCCCGCTGACCACCTACGTGATCGCCGGGTTCTCCCAGGGCGCGGTGATCGCCGGTGACGTGGCCGCCCAGATCGGCGCGGGCAACGGCCCGGTGCCCGAGGACAAGGTGCTCGGCGTGACGGTGATCGCCGACGGCCGCCGCACCGCCGAGAACGGCCCCGGCCAGCCCACCGAGATCGGCGACCCGGTGCCCACCGGTCAGGGCGCCGAGGTGGCGCTCAAGGGCGTCAATGTCCCTGGCATCAGCATGACCGGCCCTCGCCCCGGTGGCTTCGGCACGCTGGCGCCGAAGGTGAACTCGATCTGCGCGCCCGGCGACATGATCTGCGACGCGCCGCGCGAGGCCCTCAATCCGGCCAACGCGCTGGGCAGTCTGGCCGCGCTCATCCGCTCGGCGGGCAACCCGGTGCACGCGCTCTACGCCACCAACACCGTCGACGGCAACGGCACCACGGCCACCCAGTGGACGGTGAACTGGGCGGCCGGACTCATCGAGGGCGCGCCACACCCGCCGCATTCCTGAGCCCCTCCTGGCGGAGTTGTCACAGTCACAGCGGGTGCGTGATTGCCACCGATCATGCCTCGCTGTGACATCCGCACTCCGATTCGCTCGCACGCTGTAAAGTGCGCTGGTGATCGAGCCCGCATACACCGCACAGCCAGGAGCGAAGAGTTCATGACCGAAGCTGCCGCACCCGTCGGTGAGTTGACCGCGCTGGGTACGCCGCTGCGTCCGTTCCGCTTCGGAGCGGCCGGAGAGGGCAACAAGCAGGAGGGCGGCGCTCGCAAGTTCGTGCAGACCGCGCAGCAGGCCGAGGAATACGGGTACGACACGTTCTTCGTCCCCGATCACCTGGGCGACCAGATCGGCCCGATCGCCGCGCTGGGCGCGCTCACCCAGGCCACCTCCACGATTCGCCTCGGCACCTCGGTGCTGGCGAACGGCCTGCGCCATCCCGTCGTGCTGGCCAAGGACCTGGCCACCATCGACGTGCTGTCCAAGGGCAGGCTCGAGGTCGGTGTCGGCGCGGGCTGGATCAAGGAGGAGTTCGACAACGCGGGGATCCCGTTCGAACGCCCCGGTGTCCGGCTGGAGAAGCTCGACGAGTCACTGACCATCCTGGACACGCTGCTGCGCGGCCAGGAGTGCAACTTCGAGGGCAAGCACTACCAGGTGCGCGGCATCAAGGGCACCCCCCGGCCGCGCCAGGGTCCGCGTCCGCCGCTGTGCACCGGCGGTGGCGGCCCGAAGATGCTGGCGCTGGCGGCCAAGCACGCCGACATCGTCTCCATCGTCCCGCAGACCACCAAGAACGGTAAGGGCCTGCTCTCGGGCATCACGCTCGAGAAGACGATCGAGAAGGTCAACATCGTCAAGGAGGCTGCCGGTGACCGGTTCGCCGACATCGAGCTGAACTGGGCCATCACCGCCATCGTCATCACCGACGACCGGGAGAAGACGGCGGAGATGGCGTTGAACGCGATCGCCCGCGGCCTGCACCCCGACCTCGAGGTCGACGTGGAGCTCACCGTCGAGCAGATCCTGAATTCGCCCTACATCGCGATCGGCACGTTCGAGGAGATCGCCGAACAGGTCAAGCGTGTGCGCGAACTCACGTCGATGTCGTATGTGGGCATCTTCCCCACCCAGATGGACGCTTTCGCGCCTGTCATTCCGCTGCTGCGGGAGGACTGAGCGGGGGTTCTCTGTAACATGACTCTGGTTTGAGAACATCTAGCCGATAGCGGTCTACCGCGCAGACCGCTCGAAAATCCGCCAGGTTGTCAGGACGCACGCTCGGCGTGGTCCGGCAGGCCGGTGGCGATAGCGAGTCGGGGCCTCACAGGTGTCAGCGCCGCAGTGCGTTGCGATGATTCACCGGTGTCCGGGCCTCGGAGGAGAAGAAGGAATGGAAGAGACTTTCGACGACTACCTGGACGAGACCGGGAACATCATCATTCCCGAGGGTCGGACCCTGGTCGATCACGTCGAGAAGCACACCCGTAACGATGCGAACACGCTCGCGTACCGCTACATCGACTACTCGCGGGAACGCGACGGCGAGGTGCACGAGCTGACCTGGCAGGAGTTCGGAGTTCGGCTGCGCGCGGTGGCCGCTCGCCTGCAACAGGTGACCAACCCGGGCGACCGGGTCGCGATCCTCGCGCCGCAGGGCCTGGACTACGTGATCTCCTTCTTCGCGGCGATCTACGCGGGCACCATCGCGGTGCCGCTGTTCGACCCGGACGAGCCGGGCCACACCGACCGGCTGCACGCCGTGCTCGGCGACTGCGAGCCCTCGGCGATCCTCACCGCGACCTCCTCGGCCGCCGGTGTCCGCCAGTTCTTCCGCTCGCTGCCCGCCGCGCAGCGCCCCCGGATCATCGCCGTCGACGCGATCCCCGACACCCTCGGTGATTCCTGGATCCGCCCCGACACCGCGATCGACGACATCGCCTACCTGCAGTACACCTCGGGCTCGACCCGGGTGCCCGCCGGCGTGGAGATCACCCACCGCGCGGTCGGCACCAACCTGCTGCAGATGGTCAAGGCGATCAACCTGGACTGGAACTCGCGCGGCGTCACCTGGCTGCCGCTGTTCCACGACATGGGCCTGCTGACGGTGATCCTGCCCGCGGTCGGCGGCCGCTACATCACCATCATGTCGCCGAGCGCGTTCGTGCGCCGCCCCTCGCGCTGGATCAACGAGCTGGCCGCGGTCTCCGACGGTGCGGGCACCTTCGCCGCGGCGCCGAACTTCGCGTTCGAGCACGCCGCCGCGCGTGGCCTGCCCAAGGCGGGCGAGTCGCTCGACCTGTCGAACGTGATCGGCCTGATCAACGGTTCCGAGCCGGTGACGGTGTCGTCGATGAAGAAGTTCAACGACGCGTTCGCCCCGTACGGCCTGCCCAAGACCGCCATCAAGCCCTGCTACGGCATGGCGGAGGCGACGCTGTTCGTCTCGGCGACGAAGTCCGACGACGAGGCCAAGGTCATCTACGTCGACCGGCACGAGCTGAACGCGGGCCGGATGGTGCGCGTCGACCCGTCGCACGAGAACGCCATCGCGCAGGTCGCCTGCGGTTACGTGGCGCTGTCGCAGTGGGCCACGATCATCGACGGCGAGACGGTCGAGTCGCCCGAGGGCGGCCGCGAGCTGCCCGACGGCCGGGTCGGCGAGATCTGGCTGCACGGCAACAACATGGGCATCGGCTACTGGGGCCGCCCGGACGAGTCGACCAAGGCGTTCCGCAACAAGGTCACCGAGCGGCTCGCCGAGGGCAGCCACGCCGAGGGCACCGATGCCGACGCCGACTGGCTGCGGACCGGCGACTACGGCGTGTTCTTCGACGGCGAGCTCTACATCACCGGTCGCGTCAAGGACCTGGTGATCGTCGACGGCCGCAACCACTACCCGCAGGATCTGGAGTTCTCCGCCCAGGAGTCGTCCAAGGCGCTGCGGCCCGGTTTCGTCGCCGCGTTCTCGGTGCCGGCCAACCAGCTGCCGCCGGAGGTCTTCGGCGCCGACAGCCATTCGGGCCTGAAGTTCGACGCCGACGATGCCTCCGAACAGCTGGTCATCGTGGGCGAGCGTGGTCCCGGCGCGGGCAAGGCCGATCCGGGCCCGATCGCCGACGCGGTGCGCGCGGCGGTCTCGCAGCGGCACGGCGTCACCGCTCGTGACATCCTGCTGGTGCCCGCGGGTTCGATTCCGCGGACCTCCAGCGGCAAGATCGCCCGGCGGGCCTGCAAGGCCGCCTACCTCGAGGGAACGCTGCGCGGTGGTTACACCCAGCAGGCTTTCCCCGATGCACCAGAAGAGTAATCGGCACACCGAGTAGGCGATGACGCCCGGCATGACACGCATGCCGGGCGTCATTCCACGGCGCGCCCCGTACGCAGACAGGTAGCTTGAGGAACTGATGGCAAACAACGAGGGCTCCCAGAACCGCGCCGACGACCAGGGGACCGACACCCCTGCAGCCGCGGCCGTCCCGACCCCCGAGGCGACGGCCGCCCCGGCCGGTGAGCTCTCGGTCGCCGAGGTGCGCGAATGGCTGCGCAAGTGGGTCGCCGAGGCGACCGGGCAGTCGATCGAGGCGATCACGGTGGATCGGCCGATGGAGGAATTCGGGCTCGCCTCGCGCGACGCCCTCGCCCTCGGCGGGGACATCGAGGACTACGCCGGGGTCACCCTCGCTCCCACGGTGATCTACCAGCATCCGACGATCGGCTCGCTGGCCGAGATCATCGTCAACGGTGAGCCGGAGCTGCCCGCGGAGGACTCCGAGGACTACACCGCCGCGTACACGCCGTCGGAGGCGCACGACATCGCCGTCGTCGGTCTGTCGATGAGGCTGCCGGGTGCGGGGACGACGCCGGAGTCGACCTGGGATTTCATCATCGGTCGCGGGGACGCGATCCGTGAGCTGCCCGAGGGACGCTGGGACGAGTTCCGTGCCGATCCGTCGGTCGAGCAGGCCATCGAGGCGGGCAACACCCTCGGCGGTTACCTGGACCAGGACGTGGTCAAGGGCTTCGACGCCGAGTTCTTCGCCATGTCGCCGGTCGAGGTGGAGCGGGTCGATCCGCAGCAGCGGCTGATGATGGAGCTCACCTGGGAGGCGCTCGAGCACGCGCGCATTCCGGCCAGTGATCTCAAGGGCGGGCAGGTCGGCGTGTTCGTCGGCTCGTCGACCAGCGATTTCCAGCTGATCGCCTCCCTCGGTCTCGGCGATCGCGATCCGAGCCTGCCGGTGTCGGCCGAGGGGTACGCCCTGCTGGGCGCGTCGACCGGTGTCATCGCCAACCGCGTCTCCTACTTCTTCGACTTCCGTGGCCCGTCGGTCACCGTCGACACCGCCTGCTCGTCGACCATCGTCGCCGTGCACCAGGCCGTGCGCGCGCTGCGCCAGGGCGAGGCCGATGTGGCGCTGGCCGGTGGCGTGAACATGATCCTGGCCCCCGTCATCACCCTCGGCTTCGACCAGAACGGCGCGGTCGCCAAGGACGGGCACATCAAGGCGTTCTCCTCCGATGCCGACGGCATGGTCCGTTCCGAGGGCGCCGGTCTGGTCGTCCTCAAGCGACTGGCCGACGCCGAGCGCGACGGCGACAACATCCTGGGCGTGATCAAGGGTTCCGCGGTGAACTCCGACGGCCGCTCCAACGGCCTGTTCGCCCCCAACCCGGAGGCCCAGGCCGACGTCCTGCGCGCCGCCTACCGTGACGCGGGCATCGCCCCGTCGACCGTCGACTACATCGAGGCGCACGGCACCGGCACCCCCATCGGCGATCCGATCGAAGCCGAGGCGCTGGCCCGCGTCGTCGGCCGCGGCCGTGATGCCGACAAGCCCGCGCTGCTCGGCTCGGTGAAGACCAACTTCGGTCACCTCGAATCCGCGGCGGGCGTGCCTTCCCTCGCCAAGGTGCTGATGTCGTTCCAGCACAACGTGATTCCGCCGAACATCGGCTTCGCGGGCCCGAGCCCGTACATCCCGTTCGAGCAGGCCAACCTCTCGGTCGTCGACGAGCCCACCGAGTACCCGCGCTACAGCGGCGTGGCGACCGTCGGCATCTCCGGCTTCGGTTTCGGTGGCACCAACGCGCACGTGGTGCTGCAGGAATACGTGCCGAGCGTCGTGCCCGAGCTGGTTCCCGAGGTCACCGCCGAGCAGCTGGCCGAGGCCGAGGTCCTCGACGACGAGGAGACCACCGACGTCGTCGCCGAGGCCACCGCGATCACCGAGATCGCCGCCGAGCCCGTCCTCGAGTGGGACGGCGAACGCGCCGAGCCGCTGCCGGTGATCCTGCCGGTCTCCGCCTACCTGCCCTCGCGCCGCAAGCGCGCCGCCACCGAGCTGGCCGACTGGCTCGAGGGTCCCGGCAAGGACGTGCCGCTGACCGAGGTCGCCCGCGCGCTGGCCAAGCGCAGCCACCAGCGTTCGCGCGGTGTGGTGCTGGCCAAGACGCACGAGGAGGCCGTCGCCGGTCTGCGCGCCATCGCCGAGGGCAAGCCCGGTGCGGGCGTGTTCACCGCCGATTCCCCGGCCGCCGCCGCGCCGGTGTGGGTGATGTGTGGCTTCGGCGCGCAGCACCGCAAGATGTCCAAGCAGCTCTACAACGAGAACTCGATCTTCCGCAAGACCGTCGACCAGGTCGACGAGCTGGTGCAGGACGAGGCGGGCTACTCGATCCGCGAGATGTTCCTCGACGACGAGCAGGACTACGACGTCGGCACCTGCCAGGTCGGCATCTTCACCACCCAGCTCGGCCTGGCCGCGCTGCTGCGCGCGCACGGCGCCGAACCCGCTGCGGTGGTCGGTCATTCGATGGGTGAGGTCGCGGGCGCCTACATCGCCGGTGGCCTGAGCCTCGAGGACGCGGTGCGCGTGATCTGCGCCCGTTCGCGCCTGATGGGCGAGGGCGAGCAGATGATCACCGAGGACGACGTGCGCAACATGGCACTCGTCGAACTCAGCGCCCACGACGTGGCCGAGCTGCTGCCGCGCTTCCCCGACGTGGAGTGCGCGGTGTACGCCGCGCCGACCAACACCGTCATCGGCGGGCCGCGCGAGCAGGTCGAGCAGATCGTTGCCGAGGTGGAGGGCATGGGCAAGTTCGCCCGCATCCTGCCCACCCGCGGCGCCGGGCACACCTCACAGATGGACCCGCTGCTGGGCGAACTGGCCGCCGAACTGGCAGGCATCGAGCCCACCTCGCTGAAGGTCGGCCTGTACTCGACCGTCCACGAGGGCCTGCTGTTCAAGCCCGGCTCCGACCCCATCCACGACGAGCCCTACTGGGTGAAGAACATGCGCCACGCGGTGTACTTCACCAACGCGATCAAGGCCGCCGTCGATTCCGGGCACACCACCTTCCTGGAGCTGGCGCCCAATTCCGTTGCGCTGATGCAGGTCCTCGGCACCACCTTCGCCGCGGGCGTGCACGACGCGCAGCTCATCCCCACGCTCAAGCGCAAGGAGGACGAGTCCGCCGGTGTGATCGGCGCGCTCGCCCAGCTCTACGTGCACGGCCACGCCGTGAACCTGAGTTCGCTGCTGCCCGAAGGCGATTACGCCGACGTGCCGCGGACCGCGTTCGTGCGCAAGCAGTACTGGCCGAAGGCCAAGATCTCCTCGGGTGGCAACTCCCGCGTGCCCGGCGCGCACGTCGCCCTGCCCGACGGCCGCCACGCCTGGGAGGTCCAGGCCTCCTCGGTCACCGATCTGGCCGCGCTGGTGAAAGCCGCTGCCGCCCAGGTGCTCTCCGATGTCGCCGTCACGGTTTCGCACCCGCACGGCGCGCTGCCCACCACCGGCACGCTGACCACCACTCTCACCCCGCACCTCGGTGGTGCCTCGGTGCAGGTGCACGCCAAGTCGCCCGTCGGCTTCGCGCTGCTGTTCGACGCGGTCGTCACCTCCGGTGCCGCCCTGCCCGAACCGGTTGCCGCCGTTGCCGTTCCGGCCACCGACACCGCCGCCACACCGACCGCCGCCGAGCTCGCCGTCGCCACCAGCGACCGCTGGAACCCCGACAGCGGCGAGACCGTCGAGCAGCGGCTGTGCATCATCGTCGCCGAATCCATGGGCTACGCCGTCGAGGACCTCCCGATGGAGATCCCGCTGATGGAACTCGGCCTCGACTCGCTGATGGCGATGCGCATCAAGAACCGCGTCGAATACGAATTCGACATCCCGCAGCTGCAGGTCTCCGCCGTGCGCGACGCCAGCCTCAACGAGGTCGCCAAGGTGCTGCGCTACGCCATCGAGCACCGCGACGAGGTCGCGGCCATGGCGGAGAAGCAGGCTGCGGCCAAGGCGGCCGGTGAAGATGTCGAGCTGGGTGTCGACGCCAACTTCGTCGAGGCCGCGCGGGCCGCGATCGCCGCGGGTGATGATCCGCTGGCTGCCGCGAAGAAGGCGGGTGCCGAGCTGCCGTCGGATGCTGCTGAGCAGGCGTCGGATACCGCTGCCGCCGAATCGGTTTCGGATGCTGCTTCAACGGCCTCGACCGAGGCGAGCAGCACAGAGACCCCCGCTGCCGCGACCGTGCCGGTCGTGAACGGTACAGCCGCGCAGGCGATCCCCGATGTGGACTACTCGGCCCCGGCGGGCGACGAGGACAATGTTCCGCCACGTGACGCGGCCGAGCGCCTCACCTACGCGTCGTGGGCTGTCGTCACCGGTACGTCTCCGGGTGGCATCTTCAACACGCTCCCGATCCTGGAAGAGGAGGTCGCCGAGAAGCTGGCGGCCCGCCTCACCGAGCGGGTGGGTGCGGAGGTCACCGTCGACGATGTGCTCGATGGCGAGACGATCGAGCAGCTCGCCGATGTGGTCCGGCAGCTGCAGGACAGCGGTGCCGATGTCGACGGTTTCATCCGTCCGCTGCGTACGCGGACCGAAGGCTCCGACGCCACACCGGTTTTCGTGTTCCATCCGGCCGGCGGAAACACCCTCGTCTACGAGCCGCTGCTGCGGCGCCTGCCCGCCGACACCCCGATGTACGGCATCGAGCGGGTCGACGGCTCCATCGAGGAACGCGCCCGCCAGTACCTGCCCGAGCTGCGCAAGATCCAGGGTGACGGCCCGTACGTGTTGTACGGCTGGTCGCTGGGCGCGGTGCTGGCGATGCAGGTGGGTCAGCTGCTCCGCGAGGAAGGCGCCGACGTGCGTTACGTCGGACTGATCGACCTCGCGATGACGGTCGAGGACGAGGACAACAGCCCCGAGGAGCGCGTGCGCCGCCTCGAGCGTTACCAGGCCTTCGCGAAGAAGACCTACAACGTTCCCGCCGAACTGGACCGCGGCCAGATCGAGGAGCTTGCCGCTGCCACCGATGCCGAGCAGTTCTCGATGATCAGCGACTTGATCAAGCTGTCCGGCGCGAAGATCCCCGGCGGTGTGCTCGAGCATCAGCGCACCTCGTGGATCGAGAATCGCGCACTGGCGCAGGTGCAACCGCGCAAGTACGACGGCGATGTGGTCCTCTACCTCGCCGACCGCTACCACGACGGTGCCATCGAACTCGAGCCCCGCTTCGCCGACCGCAAGCCCAACGGCGGCTGGGATGAATACGTCTCCAACCTCGAAGTCGTCCACATCCCGGGCGACCACCTGCAGATCGTCGATGAGCCGCGTATCGGCCAGATCGGTGCCGACCTCGCCGCCAAGCTCACGAGGATCTCCGCCGAAGGGAGCTAAGTGAGCACCACCGCCGAGAAACTCGCGGATCTTCACCACCGGCTCGACCTTTCCAAAGAACCCACGGGTGCAAAGGGCATAGAGAAGCGGGCGCGTAAGGGGATCCCGAGTGCTCGGGCCCGGATCGACATGCTGATGGATCCGGGCACCTTCGTCGAGATCGGCGCGCTGGTCCGCAAGCCCGGTGATCCGACTGCGCTCTACGGCGACGGGGTCGTGGTCGGGCACGGTCTGGTCGACGGCAGGCCGGTGGCGGTGTTCTCGCACGATCAGACCGTTTACGGCGGTTCGGTCGGCGAGGCCTTCGGGCGCAAGCTGTGCGGGATCATGCAGTACGCGTCGAAGGTCGGGGTGCCGCTGGTCGGGATCAACGATTCCGGTGGTGCGCGCGTGCAGGAGGCGGTGAGCTCACTGGCCTGGTACGCGAACATGGCGCTGGCCGTCGAGCCGCTGTCGGGCATGGTTCCGCTGGTCTCGATGATTCTCGGCAACTGCGCGGGTGGCGCGGTGTATCAGCCGATCAACACCGATGTCGTGGTCGCCACCGAGTCGGCGCACATGTTCGTCACCGGCCCGAAGGTGATCAAAGAGGTCACCGGCGAGGACGTGAGCCTCGAGGAACTCGGCGGCGCGCGCACCCAGGCGCAGTACGGCAACATCCACCATGTCGCCAAGGACGAGGACGCCGCCTTCCAGTGGGTGCGCGAGTACCTGAGCTACATGCCGACCAGCTGCCAGGAACTCCCGCCGCTGGTGAATCCCGGGATGGAACCCGAGATCACCGATTCCGACCGCGAGCTCGACGGCATCATCCCCGACGCCGACAACGCCGGCTACGACATGCACGACGTGCTGCTGCGCATCTTCGACGACGGTGAGTTCAAGGAGATCAGCGCCGAGTCCGGCACCAACATCATCACCGGTTTCGCCCGTGTCGACGGTCGTTCGGTCGGCGTCGTCGCCAATCAGCCGATGGTGTCGGCCGGGGCCCTCGATGCCCGTGCCTCCGACAAGGGCTCACATTTCGTGCGCCTGTGCGACGCCTTCGAGATCCCGCTGATCTTCGTCGTCGACACCCCCGGCTTCCTGCCCGGCGTGGAACAGGAGAAGATCGGCGTCATCAAGCGCGGCGGCCGCTTCCTGTTCTCCTTCGTCGAGGCCTCGGTCCCCAAGATCACCCTGGTGGTCCGCAAGTCCTACGGCGGCGGATACGCCGTGATGGGCTCCAAACAACTCGGCGCCGACATCAACCTCGCCTGGCCCACCGCCCGCATCGCCGTCATGGGCGCCGAAAGCGCGGTCAGCCTCATCGGCGCCGCCCAGATCGCCGCCGCCCCCGAAGACCAGCGCGCCGCCGTCCGCCAGCAACTCATCGACTTCTACAACGCCACCATGGCCACCCCCTGGATCGCCGCCGAACGCGGCTACATCGACGCCGTCATCGAACCCTCCACCACCCGCCTCGAAATCCGCCGAGCCCTGAAGTTGTTGCAGGACAAGAAACTCCACCGCAACCCCCGCAAACACCACGTCTTCCCGCTGTAGCCGTCGCTGGTGACATGCGTCACACAGCGGATCCAGGCGGGTGGCGAGCGCGTCCAAGAGAGTATGGATAGCCGCCTGTTGGGGGCGACCGGCACGGTGTGACCAGGGCGGCGGCCCGTCGAGCGAATGTGGGACCTGAATAGTGCGAAAAATCTCCTCCTATGATTTCACTGTTGATCCGGATGACATCGATCTGGCGGCGCGGGGGCTGTGGAAAATTGCCGAAGACAATTCCCGTGCGGTCGCCTATTCGACGGAGTGGCTCGACGTGCAGGGCAGCGGCGGTGAGATTCTCACCCCGGTGCTGGAACAGCTGCAGGGTGCCTGTGATGTCGTGAAGGCGAATTACGAACGCCTGGGGCGGGTCACCGATGCGTCGTCCACCGAGCTGACGAACGCCGCGAAAATGTACCGCAAGACCGACAGTGCCTCGGCCGAAGCGCTCGACCGCACGTACGTTTCCGAGTGAGGCCGGCAAATGTCGAGTAAATTGAGCACCTATGATCCCAGCGCCTACCCGATCGACAAGCTGACCGCTCCCACCAGCTCGGATCCCGTCCCGGACTTCGTCGAGCTCATCATCGCCGGAAACGGTGTGAGCCTGACGTACTATGCGAATTTGATCATCAAGGGCGTGACCGGAACCGATCTGCTCGGGACCATCACCAACAAACTCTCCGGCGACTGGGGTGCGTTGCAGCAGTCCGCGGGAGCGATTCGGAATCTCACCGAATACAATACCGCTTTCCACAATTCGATCGATACCTCGATGAGTAATGTCGAGGATTCGTGGAAGGGTAACGCGGCCGACAGCGCACGCGAATTCTTTTCCGGATTGACCGCGGCTCTGGACAGTCAGATCGACCCGATGAACGAGGTCGCCGACGCGCTCGACGAATTCGCCCTCGCCTCGTACGGCATGGCGAACGGTATCGCCGGCGTGGTGCAGTATCTCGGTGATCTCGTCATCCAGCTGGTCGTCACGTGGGCGGCGCAGGCGGCCGCGGCGAGCAGTGTGGTCGGTGCACCGGCCGTGGCCGCCCTGAAGGCCGTCGAGGCGGCGATCCTCGCCTTCATGGCGCTCAAGGTGGTGCAGGTCATCAGCATGATCGGCAACATCGTCAACGGCGCGGAAGCGATGATGGGCTACCTGGTCGCCGGTGGATCGGCGATTCAGGCCGCCGAGGTGCCCGAGCTGGCGTCCACCTCCTACGACCATCCCGGAGTGTGACATGAAGCGCGACAACGAGCCGATGCTCGATCTCGCCGGTGGCGACACCGGAATGTCGAGGCATCTCGCGAAAGCTCTGAAAATCCTGGCCGACAGCGATATCGACAAGGGCCTGCAGAAGCAGTTCCGCGACATCGCCGAAGGCAAGACGAGCATGCGCGAGCTGGCCCAGAGCGAGGCGTTCCTGCGACTGTCCGACGCGGTTGTCCCGAAGGCGCTCGCCGATGTCGCGAACACGCCCGCCGACGAGCGGCAGCGGTGGGCCGCGGCTGGTGAGGCGATTCTGGAGCGGTACCGCAACGAGGTGCCGGATGAGCCGGCCGAGGCGCCCGCGAGCGAGCCGTCCCCGGGCGGACCCGCGCCCGCCGCTCACATCGCCGAGGAGCCCAAGGTCGTCCCCGGTACGCGCAAGCCCAATCGCGATCGGGTCGTCACGCCCGATGAGCCCGACGACGACGATCTCTACTACCAGGACCGGCGCAACAAGGGCTGGCTGCAATGAGCGACAGCGTGACTCCGTGACGAAGCAGGTCGTTGTTCCGCGCTACTACCACCGGCCCAACCGTGAGATCGCCATTCAGGTGCATCCGCCGAGTTCCTACACGGCTGAACCGAATCTGTATCCGCGGCCGTGGACGAGTCCGGGGGACGCGGCCATTCGGTTGCGCCGGTGCCGACAGCCGCTGCCGCATACCGGGCAGCACTGGCAGAAGCGAGGGTACGAGCTCCACGCGGCACCGCTGGAACTGGAGATCGATCACCCGCTGCCGGAGCTGTGCAGCAGGCATGGCGAGCCCGCCGTTGGTCGGCGTCCGGTCGAGGCGATCTTCTATGAGACGCGGGCCCATCCCCGGTTCCATCTGCCCCATCCCGGCGAACGGCGGGAGGATTTCAGCAGAGCGGACTGGAATCGGGCCGCGCCGGTGTCGACGATCCTCGTCGGTGAGTGGCCGGTCTGTGCGCAGTGCATGCATTCCGCGACTCGATATCGCAGGGTCGTCCGAGCGCTGTGGACGGCGCTGGCGATCATCGCGGTGCCGACCATCCTGATCGCGGTGCTCGGTGGCCGCGGATATCAATGGCCGACCGAACTCTCACTGTTGTTCTGCCCGGCGGTGTTCATCGTGCCGATCCTGGTCCGCTTGTTCGTGGGCCAACAGGAAGAACCGGTGAAGTTCCGGCCCATCTACGACGAACGATTCGTCTTCGTCGAAGCCGAGCCACGATTCCGCGCCGCGGTCGCGCAGTCCTGGCATCGCCGCCCGCCCTGGCCGGGCTGATGGTGAAACAACCGCGGGCCGCTACCCCGGAGGGTGGCGGCCCGCTGCGCTGACGTCGAGAGATTATGCGACGGTGGCGGATTCGATGATGACGTCGTCGACGGGGACGTCCTGGTGGGGGCCCGCGCTGCCGGTGGAGACGGCGGCGATCTTGTCGACGACCTCGGTGCCGTCGGCGACCTTGCCGAACACCGCGTAGCCCCAGCCCTGGCCCTGGGGGGCCGAGTGGTTGAGGAAGGCGTTGTCGGAGACGTTGATGAAGAACTGGGCGGTGGCCGAGTGCGGGTCGTTGGTGCGGGCCATCGCGACGGTGTACTTGTCGTTCTTGAGGCCGTTGGTTGCCTCGTTCTGGATCGGCGCCTGGGTCGGCTTCTGCTTCAGGCCGGGCTCGAACCCGCCGCCCTGAACCATGAAACCGGGGATGACGCGGTGGAACACGGTGCCGTTGTAATGGCCCGCGTTCACGTAGTTCACGAAGTTGGCGACCGTGTTCGGCGCGGCCTGGTCGTCCAACTCGAGCACGATCGGTCCGTAGTTGGTTTCGAGATTCACCTTGGTCATGGAGTCGAGTCTAGGGAGGGGAGGGGTTCGGAAGGGACCGGGGTCCGGCGGGCGCGTCGCATCGGGGGATTCGCGCCGGGTACCCGTGGGCGGCAACCGGCGCGAATATTGCCTACGATGTGGGGTGGAACCCGCGTGCGAGTGCGAGACGCACGCGGGTTCCTTTTATGGCCCCGTCATCTCATGCGGCCATTTCCGAATTCCCTCCCGGAATTGTCAGGGACCGACCGTGATCGGTACCGACGGGGTGGTGGTGTTGGCGACCCGATAGGTGCCGGTCACCGATCCGGTGGTGGCACTGGTCGGGCAGCCGAAGCCGCCGGTCACCGTGATGGGCGCCGGGGAATTGGTGGCCTGGACCGTCGAGGGGGTGCCGTTGGTCCAGGTGCCCGCCAGCGCGGCCGGCGCGCTGGGCGCGACGACCACCTTGCACGAGGCGAGCCCGCTGGTCTGGATGACCATGCCGCCGGTCGGGACATTGATCGTCCCGGCGATCGGCGACCCGTTCTGGCCCGTGATCGACCAGCTGCCACTGGTGGTCACCGTCGCGCTCACGCCCCACATGCTGGTGGAACAGCCGGTGAAGGTGGGTGCGCTGATCGGCACGGTGACCGGTCCGCTCGGGTTGGTGTTGCCCGGTGCGGCGGGTACGGCACCGGTCGCGGTGGAGGTGTTGCAGGTGATGGTGACACCACCCGCGACGGCCTTGACCGCGCCCTGGTTGGTGGCGGTCACGGCCGCGCCCGCGGGGCTGACGGTGGTCGAGGCCTGGGCCGCGGCGGGTCCGATGCCGAACGACGCCGCGGCCACCGCACAGCCCGCGGTGGCCAGTGCGGTGCGAGCGAAGAAACTGCTGTTGTACATGCGTACTCCTTGGGGAAAACGACAACTTCGGATGTGAAGATGTCGTGTTTCAAGAATACGAACAGGAATTTTCTGCAGCGGAGTATTCACGCCTACCATTTCATTCGGGAACCATCGCGTTTCGGCCGCCGCGATCGCGATCCGCATTTAAAATGCACGACCGTTACCGGGCGTAACGGTTACTCCGCTTTTTATCTATATGCATGCTGCACACTGGTATCGTCGGAAAAACTCCTGTGCCGCGCGCGCCCGCTCCTCGACCGCACCGGGCGGAACTCGATCGATAGCTGATTCGCATGATGCCGAAACCTCCGGCCATGCGCCGTTCGCTCCTCGCGCCCAGGGTCCAAGCGCGTCACACGCTTAATGAAACGCTTAAACTTCACATGATCGCGCAGGGGCCGGTTCGACAGCATGGCGTGCGGCCCCTCACAACGACGTGGGTGCGGATACCATGTCGAACCGTGCCAGACGCCGCAGCTGTTCTCACCAAGCCACCCGCAGAACCGGTGGCTTCCGCGAAGGACTTTCGGATCGCGCGATGGATCGCGATAGTCGCCGGAATCCTCGGCGCCGTGTTCGCGGTGGCCACGCCGTTCCTTCCGGTCAGCCAGACCACCGCGGAACTGAGCTGGCCGCAGAACGGCACTCTCGGCAACGTCGACGCGCCACTGATGTCCCAGGTGCCGATCGATCTGAACGCGACGATCCCGTGCGCCGCGGTCGCGCAACTGCCCGAGCAGGGTGGCATGCTGCTGGCGACCGCGCCGCCGCAGGGTGATCGCGCGGCGCTGGAGGCGCTGTTCGTCCGCGTCTCCGACACCTCGGTCGACGTGGTCGACCGCAACGCGGTGGTCGCCTCGGCGGAGCGCTCGGCGATGGACCAGTGCTCGGCGATCGTGATCAGCTCCGACCATGACCGCACGACCGCCGAGTTCCAGGGCCTGACCAGGGAGATCGAGCGTCCGATCGAGGGTCGGCCGGGCGCGGTCGAGACCGTGCGGGTCCCGGTGGCGGGCGAGCTGGCCGGCGATCTGCGCCCGCAGGTCGTCGGCGTGTTCACCGATCTGCGCGGTGAGGTGCCCGACGGCCTGTCGCTGACCTCGACGATCGACACCCGATTCACCTCGAGCCCCTCGGTGATCAAGCTGATCGCGATCATCGCGGCCGTGCTGTGCACGCTGCTGGCGCTCGGCGCGCTGGCCCAGCTCGACGGCAGTGACGGGCGCGGGCACCGCCGGTTCCTGCCCAAGAACTGGCTGCGCCCCACCTGGGCCGACGGCGCGGTGATCGGCACCCTGCTGACCTGGCATTTCGTCGGCGCGAACACCTCCGACGACGGCTACATCCTGTCGATGGTGCGGGTGGCCCCCGAAGCGGGCTACATGGCCAACTACTTCCGCTGGTACGGCGTGCCGGAGGCACCGTTCGGCTGGTACTACCACGTCATCCAGGTGTTCGCCGAGATCTCCACGGCCAGCGCGTGGGTGCGCCTGCCCGCGCTGTTCTGCGCGATCCTGTGCTGGATGGTGATCAGCCGCGAGGTGGTGCCGCGTCTGGGCAACGCCGTCAAGCGCAGTCAGGTGGCGCTGTGGACCGGCGGCCTGGTGTTCCTCGCCTTCTGGCTGCCGTTCGACAACGGCCTGCGCTCGGAGCCGATCGTCGCCCTGGGCGCGCTGCTGACCTGGGTCTCGATCGAACGCGCCATCGCCACCGGCCGGCTGCTGCCCGCGGGCATCGCGGTGCTGATCGCGGCATTCACCCTGGCCGCGGCGCCCACCGGCCTGATGTGTGTGGCCGCGCTGCTGGCAGGTATCCGCCCGCTGGTGCGGATCGTGGTGCGGCGGCATCGCGAGTTCGGCACCGTGGCGCTGCTCGCGCCGATCGCCTCGGCGGGTCTGCTGGTGCTCGTGGTGGTCTTCGGTGACCAGACCTTCGCCGGCATCCAGGAGGCCAACCGGGTTCGTCAGGCCACCGGCCCGAACCTGGCCTGGTACGAGGACTACCTGCGCTACTACTACATGTTCGTCGAGACCGTCGACGGCTCGCTGGCCCGCCGCTTCGCCTTCCTGGTGATGCTGCTGTGCCTGTTCACCACGCTGCTGGTGCTGCTGCGCCGCCGCCAGGTGCCCGGGATCGCCTCGGGTCCGACCTGGCGGTTGATGGGCGTGGTCTTCGGAACGCTGTTCTTCATGATGTTCAACCCGACGAAGTGGACCCACCACTTCGGCGCCTACGCGGGCATCGCCGGTGCGCTGGCGGCGGTGACGGCGGTGGCCGTCTCGCAGAGCGCGCTGCGCTCACGCAAGAACCGCGCGATCTTCCTGGCCGGATTGATGTTCGTGCTCGCCCTGTCGTTCTCCGGCATCAACGGCTACTGGTACGTCTCGAGCTATGGCGTGCCGTGGTTCGACAAGGTCATCTCGGTGCGCGGCATCCACTCCAACACCGTGATGCTGATCCTGTTCGGCGTCGCGCTGGCCCTGGTCGGCTGGTACGCGCTGCGCGAGGACTACGTGAAACCGGTGCCGTCGGTGCGCACCGCGCGTGGCAGGCGTATCCGCAAGTTCGCCGCCATTCCGCTGACGGTCGTCGTCGGGCTGATGGTGGCGTTCGAGGTGGCGTCGATGGTCAAGGGCGCGACCCAGCAGTACCCCGCGTACTCGCTGGCCCGCTCCAATATCGAGGCGCTCGGCGGCAACGCGTGCGGCCTGGCCAACGAGGTGCTGGTCGAGCCCGAACCCAACAGCGGCAGGCTGGAACCGATCGTCGACCCGGCCCGGCCGTTCGACGACCCGAACGATCCGCTGGCCGGTCGCGGCTCGGCGGGCTTCACCCCCAACGGGGTGCCGAGCGACCTGTCCGCCGACGCGGTGGAGGTGAAGCCGGGCACCGGCAACACCAGCAACCAGTCGGTCGGCGCCGCCTTCGCCGAGGGCGAGAGCGCCGGTACCGGCGGCGGTGAGGGCGCGCGCGGCATCAACGGGTCGACCGCGGCCCTGCCGTTCGGCCTCGATCCGGCCCAGACGCCGGTGCTCGGCTCCTACCAGGAGGGCGTGCAGCAGCCCGCGCACCTGCAGTCGGCCTGGTACGGGCTGCCGGAGCGCTCCGATGACTCGCCGCTGGTCGTGATCAGCGCGGCGGGCCGCATCCACTCCAAGACCGACACCGGCGACGACACCTACGGCCAGCTGCTGCTGGTCGAGTACGGCACCCGCAACCCCGACGGCAGCGTCACCGCGCTCGGCAGCTACCTGCCCCGCGACATCGGCCCGTTCCCGTCGTGGCGCAACCTGCGCGTGCCGCTGGCCGATCTCCCGGCCGAGGCCGATGCCGTGCGCATCGTGGCCAACGACCCGATCCTGATCGGTGACCAGTGGCTGGCGTTCACCCCGCCGCGGGTGCCGAAGCTGCAATCACTCGACACCTTCATCGGCCGCGATCAGCCGGTGCTGCTGGACTGGGCCGTCGGCCTGCAGTTCCCGTGCCAGCGTCCGTTCGCGCACCGCAACGGTGTCGCCGAGGTGCCGAACTACCGCATCCTGCCGGACCGGCCGCTGGCGATCTCGTCCACCGACACCTGGCAGGCCCAGGAGTTCGGCGGCCCGCTCGGCTTCACCCAGATGCTGGCGAGCCGGGTCACCATCCCGACCTACCTGAAGGATGACTGGGCCCGCGACTGGGGTTCGCTGGAACGCTACGACCAGCACCTCGACGCCGTACCGGCCGAGCTCACCACCGGGACCGAGTCGCGCGGCGGCCTGTGGGGCCCGGGGCGCCTGCGGGTGTTCTGACCCGGGCCCGGACAGTAGAAGGGGCGGACCACCTGGGTGGTCCGCCCCTTTTCGGCCGTAATGGGGGTGCAGGAGTCACACGTTGAGCATGCGACGGGTGAGGTCGCGGCGTAATACCTCTTGCGAAGGCAGTCTTTCCAGCACCCGCATCACGGCCGGTCGTAGTTCCTGCTTCTCGTCGTCGCTGAGCAGCTCGACGAGATCTCGCAGATCCATGTCATCGAAGGCTCCTGTCATACCCACAAGGGTACGTGCTCAAACGTGCCGACGACATGTCTTTACGCTGTCATTTACAGGTGCTTCATCAAGTCGAAATGTCCACGGCCGCAGCATGTTTCAATCCGTGCACGCGCAACTGCCCGCTCACTGCCCTTGCGCTGCCGCAGTCCCTACTTCGCCCGTATCGCAGGCTCTTTCGCCCATCCTGTCTGATCGATCACACTCACCGAGATCTCCGCGGGCGGCGCGGACTCGTACGGGGTGAACCGCTCCAGCGAGCCCCAATCCCGGCCGAGATCACGATCGAGATAGGTGGGGACAGTCTCGGCCCTGAGCAGCAGACCTGTCCACCCGAGCGGGCCACCGCCGATGTCGTCCTGCCAGGCATTGGACGCGTCGGAGCCGACCCGGTCGGGCAGAATCCGCCACTGCGGCGCCTCGGCGACCCCGTCGTGGTGCTCGAACGGGCGCTGGCAGGGGAAGGCGAGGCCGACGTGCCAGTCCAGCAGCACCGGATCGGTGCGGCCGACGACCGAGTCCAGGGTGGCCAGCTTCGGCAGCCGCGGCGGGGTCACCGCCAGCCACTGCCGCTGGGTGATGTCGTTGTCGACGGCGACCAGGCGCACCGCGTCGACGCCTTCGGGCAGCTGATCGATCGGCACGCGCAGGTTGCGCCACGACGGCGCGGGCCCGATGTCCATCGGCTCGACCGAACCGGACACCTCGACACTGCCGTCGGCGGACCTTGTCCCGTATTCCAGCCGCAGCTCCTGGCCGTAGTGCACGATGCCGTCGGTGTCGACGTAGCGGATGCGGCCCGCCGCGGTGACCACCAGCGCCTGATAGGCCGGATCCTCGCGCACGGCATCGGAGAGGTCGACGCGGTACCACTGTGAGGTCAGCCCGGCCTGCTGCTGCACGCCGTCCTGGTAGGAACCGAGCACGGGCGTGCGGGCGGGGTCGAGGCCGAAGGGCAGCGAGACGGAGCTGCCGTTGATGCCCACTTCCTCGGTGGTGCCGCCACCGGTACCGGCGCCGGTGGTGTTGGTGGTCTTGTTGGCTGAGTCCGTGTCGACCGAATTGGCGCCGCCGACCACGGTTTCGTCGGCATCGGCGGTCAGATCGTCGGCCACGCCGTTCGGGGTGAAGCCGGTGGATTCGGCGTTCAGCCCGTCGGCCGGATCGCCGTCGTACGGGGTGAGCAGGGAATCGGCCGTATTCGTCTCCACGAGCACGGCATCGGCCAAGGCGCAGGTGTTGCCCCGCAGCGACTCGATGTTCGACTTCGCGATCGAGTAGGCGGGGTACTGGGTGATGGCGCCCTTGGCCATCGACGCCACCTCGAACAGCACCAGCAGCGCCGCCGCGATGGTCAGCGGCATGGTCGCGAACCGGTCGAAACGTGGTGCGCGGGCGGGCTTTCGATAGGGGTCGCGCAGATGGAAGTAGAGCGCGAGCAGCAGGGCCAGCACGCTGAGCCCGAGGAACAGCGTCGACACGCCCTTGCCCGCCACCAGCGGCGCCTTGTCCCAGAACGGCACGCCGTAGCTCGAGACGTACCACCAGCCGTTGGAGCCGGTGAAGGTCATCGCGAGCAGGAACAGCACCGCCGCGGCGAACAGCGCTCGATTGCGTGGCGCGCGAATACCGTTGACGCCCACCGCGACCGCCGCCAGCGCCGCCAGCGAGCCCGCCAGGCCCGCGTAGACGCCGAAGTGATGGGTCCACTTGGTCGGCGTCCACATCATCAGCAGCATCGCCGCGAACACGATGCCGAGGATGCGCACCGACGGACCGCGCGAGGTGCCCGGGATCCGGCCCTTGCGCAGGACCTGCAGGATGCACACGAGCAGGCACAGCACCATCACCAGCACGCCGAAGCGGCGCGCGAGCGAGCCGTCGGGCGAGAGCATGAACAGCGAGTCCCAGCGGGTGCGTTCGTCGAACCAGGCGACATTGGGGCCGACCAGGGTGCGGACGCGGGTGGCCTCCATGACGGTGGCGAGGGTCTGATCGGCGAAGACGACGATCAGGACCAGGGTGCCCGCGGCGAGGCCGGGGGCGAGCAGGGCGGCGTAGCGGAAGATCGTGGAGCCCAGGGAGCGTCGCTGTCCCGTCGGCTTGTCGGTGACCACGTCCTGTCCGGCATCATCGGCAACCGCGCGGTCGGCGGCGATCCGGCGCGGCAGCACACCTTGGGCCCGCTTGATGATGATCTGCATGACCGGCCGCGTCCCCGCGATCAGCGCCGCGATACAGATCAACCCGGTCGGCCCGGCAGCCAGCGAGAACGCGGCGATCAGAATCGCCAGCGCCGCGGGCAGCAGTCGTCCGGTGGCGATGGCGCGTTCGATGGCGCACCAGGTGAGCAGCGCGCCCGCCGCGATCAGCGGTTCCGGGCGAAGGCCGTTGTCATAGGGCAGCCAGAAGGCGAGGAACACCAGCCCGGCCGTCCACAGCGCCACCTTGTCCCGGCGCACGCGAGCACCCAGGCGCGGCAGCACTTCCCGGCTGATCACCGCCCAGCAGACGAGCCCGGCGAGGAGGGCGGGCAGCCGCATCCAGATGCTGGCGTCGGAGACCTTCGTCATCCAGGCCAGCAGTTCGTAGGACCAGCCGAACGGCGCTTCCGGCACGCCGAACCAGCGGTAGTAGTTGGCCATGTAGCCCGACGGCCCCGACGCGCGAGCCATGTTCAGGATGTAGCCGTCGTCGGAGGTGTTGGCGCCGATCACGTGCCACAGCAGCAGCGTGCCGACCACCACGCCGTCGGTCGGGGTGACCCGCCACCAGTGCCGCGGCAGGAACCGGCGGGCCCGGCGGCCGTCGGAGGTGTCGAGCAGGTGCAGCGCGATCAGCGCGATGACGGTGAACACCGCGGCCGCGATCATCGCCGCGAGCTTCCACGGCGTCGGCGTGGAGGTGAACCGGGAGTCGATGTCGGCGTGCAGCCGGGCGCCGGTGAGCGCGGCCTCGTCGAGATCGGTGAACACGCCGACGATCTGCGGCCGCTTGTCCACGGTGACGGTGTTGCGGAACGGCGTTCCGTCCTCGCGGGTGATGCCGACGAACTCGACCGTCGTCGCCTCGATGGTCGAGACGATGTCGATCCGCTCGCAGCCGGCGATCTCGGCGATCGGCGCCGACAGCATCGGCACATCGCGTGCCTGCACCGCGAGCACGCCGTCGCGCGCGGTCACGCTCAGCCCGCGCGCGGTCTGGCCCGACTCGACCGGAATCGTGGTGAGCAGCGTCGTCGTCTGGCCGTCCTCGGCGCCGGGCAGCCCGCTCAGCATCGTGCACGGCAGCTGCGCGTCGAGCTGTTGGGGCACATACGACACCAGCGGCGCCTCGACACTGGTCGCGCCGGCCTGCGGCCACTGCAGGCTCGCGCGGTCCTGCTGCACCGGCAACAGCGGCGCCGACAGGGCAAGCACGAACCCGAGCAGCCCAGAGATCAGGGCGATCAGGCGGTATCGGGAGAACGCTCGTTCAGATCGGTCCGGTCGCACGGGGGTTGATGGTAGCCATCGAACCTGTGCGCGCGTCGGCGCCGCGTCCCGAAAGTGCTATCCGGTCATTTTCGTCGACCAGTCGAGCTGGGTTCTGATCCAGTCGGGGATCTCGGCGGCCGGGCGGGGGAAGGCGTCGAACTCGGCGCGCAGGTCCTCGACGGAGACCTCGGGCATCCAGTCCGCGACGGTGCCGGTGGAGTAGGTGGCCTTGTAGCGGGTGGGGCCCGCGATGAAGATCTCTGCGCTGAGCCAGGCGCCGGTGTTCTGGTCGTAGGACATGCGCTTGTGGTCGGCGAGGTGCTCGAGAACCTCGGGCGGGGGCACCAGATTGGCGACGGTGCCGTCGCGCTGTTTGGTCTGCACGCCCGCCACGGTGTGTCCGCCGATCTGCAGCGACCACAGCAGGACGAAGCGCTGGCCGGGCGCGAGGATGGCGATCGTCGCGTCGATCACGGCCCGTTCGATCTCGGCGAGTGAGCCCAGTGGCTCGCGAGGTGCGGGTTCGGCGTCCTCGCGCGCCTGGCGTGGCATCAGGAGATCGATCCGCTCGGGTCGGCTGAGCGTCATAGCTATACCTCTGCATCCGTACCGATCAGCACTACCAAAACTGATTTCGGTCGGCCGAACTTTCCAACATTTCGCAGCGTACTCGCCCCGCGACACGGACTTCGCGGTTTGTTGACACTGGCGGGACATATTGTCGTCTATCGAGCCCCCGCACACCAATGGCTACCGCGTGTTCATTGACACAGCCCGGTCTCAGGCGGCCGAGGCGCGCAGTGCGAACCAGCCGTCACGCGGGTCGGCGAAGCCGTGATAGATCAGGGGAACGCGCTGGTCGATCGCGAAGTACCGGTAGACCGCCGCCATCGCCTGCCGGATCGAATGCGCCTGGAAATCGTCGATCCGGCGGGGGCCGATGCGACGTTCCGGCAGCAGTTCCAAACGGGTCAGCTCGGCCGGATCGTCGACGTCGAGTCCCCAGGGCGCCGGTTCCTCGATGAGGTGATCGTGCAGCACGGTCCGCGCGGTCGACGGATCGTGGCGCGGTCCGGCGAACGCGACGCGCTGGGCGCGGGCGAGGCCGCGGGTGCTCAGCGGGGTGCGCACGGCCTGGATCAGGTCGATCAATTCGGCGTCGGGTTCGGGTGCGTGCCCGGTGACCGGCGCCTGTTCGAGCAGATGCAGCATCTGTCCGCCGTGGACCAGCGGTTCGGGCACCACGAAGACGCTGATACTCGGGCAGATGCAGTTCATCCCGGTGAGGCACACCCTGGTGTGCAACGGATCGGACATACGTCCTCCTCCGGTAGCGGGTCGGAGTTCTTGCCATCCGCCGGGAGGCCGGCGGGCGACCGTGCCGCACCAGTCAGTGTAGTGCGGTCGAGCGGTGTGGGCAGGGCGGATCGGGAACGATCTGCGCCGGGTTTCAGGCGATCGATTCGCCGTAGCGACGGGCCAGCGTGCGCAGGTGCTCGACCAGTTCCGGCGGGCCGTCCACCCGGAAGTCCATCATCAGCATGCTCAGGTAGATCGCGATCGTCTCCATCGCGTCGGCGCCGGTGAGCAGCGCGCAGCTGTGCTCGTCGATCGGCTCGACCACCCCGACGGCTGGATTGATCCTGGCGATCACGGTCTCGGCGGACGCGAGCACGGTGACGCGCGCGTGCACCCGCCAGCCCGTGCTCGCGATGTGGCGCATGACGAAGGCGACCAGGTCGTCATCGGGTGGTCGGCGGGGTGCGAACACCCGGGGACTCGCGTCCGCCCCGGTGATACCGGCGGCCGGAATCGCCACCCACGCATGGGTTCTCATGCTGTAGGCGACGAGGTACCAGCGGCGCTGCCAGTTGATCAGGCGATACGGTTCCAGCTCGGCGGTGCCATCGGCGGTCTCGACGGTGACGGCGGTGGTGCGGCGCACCGCGTCGGCCAGGGTGGTGAGGATGCCCGCGGCGACCGGGGCGTCGGGTTCGCGCGAGCCGGTGGTGGCCGGGCCGATCTCGGTGGCGTCGCGCAGCGCGGAGACCTTGCGCTGCAAGCGTTTCGGGAGAATCTGTTCGATCTTGCGCAGGGCCCTGGTGAGCTGGTCGCCGATGTCGGAGACGGCGAGCGAGCCGTCGTGCGCCACGGCGATGGACAGGGCCACCGCGACGGCTTCCTCGTCGTCGAGCAGCAGTGGCGGCATGGTCGCGCCACGGCCGAGGCGGTAGCCGCCGATGGCGCCGCGTTCGGCGTGGACGGGATAGCCGAGCTCGCGCAGCCGTGAGATGTCGTTGCGCACAGTGCGTTCGGTGATCTCGAGCCGGTCGGCGAGCTCGCGTCCGGTGTAGCTGCGGTCCTGCAGCAGGGCGAGCAGGCGCAGGACGCGGGGAGTGGTCGCGGACAATTTTTCACCTCGTCTTTTCGCCTCATTGAGAAATTAGGAAAGAAACGAGCCTAATAGGTTTCTAGGCTGGAGTCATCACCGAAACCGGGAACACCCGAAACGAAAGGCTCCATCATGAACAGCACCGCAACCACCTGGCGCGACCTGCTCACCACCGCCTACCAGGCGCTCGCCGACGTCGTCGCCGGTGTCGCCGACGATCAGTGGGACCTGCCGACGCCCTGCGCGGACTGGACCGTCACCCAGGTCGTCCAGCACGCCGCGGGCGATCAGCTCGCCTACGCCGCCGCCCTCGGGATCGGCACCGGCCCCACCTACAACCCCTTCGACCCCTCCGGCACGATCGACGGTTCCCCCACCGCCCTGGTCGGCGAAGCCGTCGCCCAGACCACCGCCGCCTGGTCCACCGTCACCGACACCACCCCCACCGTCCCGACCCCCCTCCCGCACGGCGACCTCCTGACCCCCGTCGCCGCGGGCATGGCCGCCCTCGACGCCGCCGTCCACGCCTGGGACATCGCCATCGCCACCGGCCAGCCCTCCCCCCTCACCGACGACCTCTCCGCCCAGCTCCTCGCCGCCGCCCGCGCCATCCACCCGGCCCCCGGCAGCGGGATCGACGCCGAAATCGTCGAACCCCTCCGCCAGTGGGGCGCCTACGCCCCCATCGTCGAAGGCAACTCCACCGGCGCCACCGACGACCTCCTCCACTACCTCGGCCGCACCCCCGCCTGAACGACGTGCCGCGATCGGCCCTTCCCTCGGGGGAGGGGCCGCAGCGTCAGCGGCGGACGGTGATCAGGGTGAAGGGGCCGATGTCGGTGGTGGTGAAGGCGGGGTTCTCGAAGAGGGACTTCGGGAAGGTGACGGTGTAGCGCTTGACGTTGGGGTCGTTGGGGTAGACGTCTTCGGCGAGGCGCAGGGTGTAGTTGTCGCCGTCGCGGCGGAAGAGGAAGGCGTCGGGGGCGCGCCAGGCGGCGGCGGTCATGGCGTCGAGAAGGGCGGTGGGGGAGTCGAGTTCGCTCCAGGCGGCGATGGTGTCGGCGCGGCCCTTGAAGTCGGCGAGGGGGTTCGCGTAGTGCGAGGTGAGGGCCTGGAAGCCGAAGTAGGGGTAGTAGGCGAGGAAGCTGGTGTCGGCGGTGAGGACGACGGATTCGCGTCGCGCACGGCCTGTTTGGGCCAGTAGGGCTTCGTCGATCTCGTGGTAGTAGGCGACGGCGGAGGGCTTGCGCTGGTCGGCGCGTTCGCCGTAGGTGCCGTCGGCGTCGGGGACGTCGGTGGGCACGGTGTCGGTGTAGGCGGTGTCGATCTCGTGGGTGAGCACGGTGGGGATCGACTGCGCGAAGGCCAGCGCGCCGAGCACGGCAACCACCGCGGCGGTGGTGCGCAGCGGGGCGGGTTCGTTGAGTGCCTGGTAGACCGCGCGTCCACCCTCGACGAAGCCGAAGACACCCGCGGCGGCGAGCAGGGCGAGCAGCACCGGCTCCAACCGGAACGACAGCAGAGTGGTCCCGGCGGCGGTCGCGGTCATCGACAGCAGCGTCCACAGATAGATCGCCACGACCCCGATCCCCAGCGCCTGCGCCCGCCGCGACGACCCGGCCCGCACCACCAGCCACAGCACGCCGAGCAGGCACAGCCCGCCGCGCAACGAGAACTCCAGCATCGGGAACGCCAGTTGCGCACCGGATTCGGGCAGATAGTGGAACGCGCTACCGGAGGGGATCTTCGCGCCGGAGAGCATCTTCAGCAGATACGGCGTCCACACGACAAGCGCCAGCACCCCGGCGATCACGCCGATCGCCACCAGGCGGGTCAGCGGGGCGATCGCCGCTCGCCAGGGTGCGGTCGTCGAGCCAGCGCCGGTCGGCGCGACTACGGCGGAGGATGTCGCGTCCGCGGTATCAGGCAACGCGTCGCCGGACTCGGACCGTTGGTCCGCTACATCAGCCGAAGCCGCCGCGGTGGCATTCTCGCTGATCGCGGCGGTCCTCCGCGCCCTGACCGCTCGCGAACCCCGCCGGGCTGCCGTGCGCCGCGCGTGCACAGCCAGCCCTGCCGCGAGCACGCCCATCAACACCACGGTGAAGGCCGCGATCGCGAGATACAGCGTGTAGAAGCAGGCCGCGACGCCGAGGAACAATCCGGTGCCGAGCACCGCGCCCCACCCGCCGCGCCCCGACGGCCGGTGCAGCGCACCCCACGCCAGGATCAGCACCGGCGGGATGAACAGCACCAGCACCGCGCCATAGGCCTCGGGCGAGGCGTAGGCCAGCGTCATCGCCGTCACCGCGGCGGCGGCACCCACCGCGAGATCGGCGCGCACCAGCTGCGTCCACAGCACCAGTGCCACCACCGCGGCCACCGCGAGCAGCCCGATCGAGTACGGCTTGAACGCTTCCCAGCCGTCCATGCCGAGCACGTTCGCCACGCGCCCGCCGAGCCAGAACCACCCGGCCGGATAGAACGGCGGGGTGTCCACATAGTTCATGTCCCGCAGCGCGGCACTGTCGGTGAGCCTGGTCAGGTACTGGGTGCGGAACTCCTGATCCACCGAGATCCCGAACAGATACAGCTTCGTCGCGGCCAGCGGCATCCCGAGCGTGACCGTCACGAAACCCGAAATCCCCACCCAGGACGCCAGTTTCGCCACCACCGGCCACTTCCGCAGCCGAATCAACGCCACCGCGAGAACCAGCAGCGCCACCGCGACGAACTGACCGACGGTGGTCAACGCCCGAGTCACGTTGGAGGAGTTGAACGCAGGCCACTGCACCGCCGAGAACGCGTACAGCCCGACCGCAGTCACCACCAGCGCTACACCAGCAGCCGCGACCCCTTCTCCGATCCCGGTCCAGATCCTGCGCCCCGGCCGCACCTGTTCATCGGTAGTCATCGGCGCGCAATCCTCCGGCTGCTGTCGGCTCCACGGTCGCAGCCAGCCTAGTGGAGGCCGGGCGGACCGCTGGTTTCAGACAGCCAGCTCGAGTGGCCCGTCGTGGACGTTGATTTGCCGCAGCTCGGTGGCGAACCGCGTCGCGGTGACGAAGTCTTTGTCGTCGTGGACGATGATGAGGTCGTGGTATCCGGCCGTCGCGCAGATCTGTAGGTCTATGGCCGAGAACGCGTTGATGCAGCCGCCCTGAGCCGCGCGATGTTGAAAGGTTCCGATCCACGAGCCAGCCGACTTCGGCACGGAGATCTCGCGGTAGAGCTGTTCGAACCGCGAGGCGAGCTTGGCGAATTCCGCGATGTTGCGCGAGGAGCTCAAGAACTCCGCTCGCTGGGGATAGCAGGAACGGATCAACTTGCTGGTAGTTGTGTCGCGCCAGGTCTCGCGGAGCTCGTCGGACCTGAGAATGCGCCACATCGCCGATGAGTCGATCAGGTAGCCCGTCACCGTCGACGTTCTGCTTTCTCGGCCCGGCGGCTGGCCTCAGCGCCCTCCAAGTCCATGTTCTTGGCCAGTTCGAAGAGCTCGTCGTAGGCGGCATCGAGGGTACGGCGCTCGTTGTACTCCTCGAGCGCGGCCGCGACCGCCGCGGTCTTGGTGCGATGCCCGCCCAGCCGCTTCGCCGTCTCCAGCGCCTCGTCGTCGATATCGATATGCGTTAGGGACATGTCAGCGCTCCTGTACATACTTTGGTCGACGCTCGTCTCCAAATTGTACATATCTTCCCCATCCTCCCCGTAAACGAAACCGCCGCCCCGTTAGCAACGGGGCGGCAGTGATTCGGAGCGGTGTCCGGTCTAGATGGGGAGCTTGCGGAAGATCGGCCGGGGGACGTGGCGCAGGGCCGACATGAGGAAGCGGGCCTCGCCGGGGGTCCAGACGATCTCGGTGCCCTTCTGCGAGGCGGCGACGGCCAGGCGGGCGACATCGGCCGGGTCGACGGTGAGCGGGGCTTCCTTGGTGCCGGTGGCTTCCCAGTGCGCCTTGGTCGCCGAGGTGCGGACCTGCATCGGGCGCACCACGGTGACGCGGGGGCCGTGCGGGCGCAGCGCCTCGCCGAGGCCGAGGTAGAAGCCGTCGAGGCCGGCCTTGGTGGAGCCGTAGACGAAGTTGGAGCGGCGCACGCGCTCACCGGCCACCGAGGACATCACGATGAACCGGCCGTGGCCCTGCGCCTTGAACTTGTCGCCCACCAGCACGCCCACCGAGACACCGGCGGTGTAGTTGATGCCGACGGTCACGACCGCCTTGCGCTGGTCCTGCCACAGCTGTTCGGCATCGCCGAGCACGCCGAAGGCGACGATGGCGACGTCCACGTCACCGGCGGCGAACGCCGCGTCGACGACCTTGGGGTGCGAGTCGGTGTCGAGCGCGTCGAAGTCGATGACGTCGACCTGGGTCGCCCCGGCCGCCTTCAACTCGGTGACGGCGTTCTCGAGCAGTGGATCGCCGGGCAGGTTCGCCAGGATGATCCGGGCCGGGCTCTTGCGCAGGTACTCGGCGCAGATCGCCAGCCCGATCTCGGACGTGCCGCCGAACAGCAGGATGGTCTGCGGGTTGCCAACTGCGTTGATCACTGGAGCTCCAGCCTCCTGGCCATATCGGACATGAAAACGCCGTTCGGGTCGACGCTGCGGCGGACCTTGATCCACTCGTCGATCCGGGGGTACATCTTGTGGAAGGCCTCGGCGGAGGTCCGCGAGTCCTTGGCGGTGTAGAGACGGCCGCCGAATTCCATCACGCGCCGGTCGAGGTCGCTGACCAGCTCGTTGAGGCCGCGCCGGATCGGGAAGTCGACGCAGATGTTCCACCCGGGCATCGGGAAGCTCAGCGGCGCCGCGTTGCCCTCGCCGAACAGCTTGAACACGTTGAGCGCCGAGATGTGCCCGGAGGCCTGGATGTCGATGATGATCCGCTTGAACTCCTCGACCGCCTCGGTCGGCACCACGAACTGGTACTGCAGGAAACCAGCGGGTCCGTAGGCCCGGTTCCACTCCGCGATCATGTCGAGCGGGTGATAGAACTGCGTCAGGTTCTGGATCTTGCCGGTGTAGGTGCCGCCCATGGCGTAGTACGCCTCGCCGACGGTGCCCAGCGACAGCCGGTTGGCCGACCAGCTGGGGAAGATGTTCGGCACGGTCAGCAGCTGCGGCGCGTCGAACTTCAGCGGGTTGCGGCGCAGCTTCTTGGGCAGCTCGTCGACCTTGGCCAGGCGGCCGCGGGTCAGGCAGGCGCGACCCAGCTTCGGCAGCGGGTTCATCACGTCGAACCAGGCGCTCGAGTAGGTGTAGTCGGCTTCGCTGCCGTCGCTGTGCACGGCGATGGTCTCGTCCAGCGTCGAGGTCTTGACGCCGTCGTTGAGGAAGTAGGCGGTCTCCGTCGGCGCCATCTCGATGGTGGCCCGCAGGATGATGCCGGTCAGCCCGTTACCGCCGACCGTCGCCCAGAACAGCTCGGCGTCCTCGCTCGGCGAGATCGTCCGCACCGCACCATCGGCGGTGAGCAGGTCGATCGAGCGGACGTGATTGCCGAAGCTGCCTTCGCTGTGATGGTTCTTGCCGTGGATGTCGGAGGCGATGGCGCCGCCGATGGTCACCTGGCGGGTGCCGGGTAGCACGGGCACCCACAGGCCGAACGGCAGCGCGGCCTTCATCAGCTGGTCCAGGCTCACGCCGCCGTCCACGTCGACGATGCGCGTGTCGCGATCGATGCGGTGGATGCGGTTGAGCCGGGGCATGTCGATGACCAGGCCGCCCGCGTTCTGCGCGTGATCGCCGTAGGAGCGGCCGAGGCCGCGCGCGATCACGCCACGGCGCAGGTGCGCTGGCTTGGCGTCGTTGTCCTCGGCGACCATGCTCACGGCCTTGACGATCAACTCGGGATCGCTGGTCGAGAGAACTTCGGCGGAGGTGGGTGCGGTGCGACCCCATCCGGTGAGCTTGCGGGTGCGCGTAGGGAGCGCAAACGGCCCATCGTCGGTGGTCGGAATGTTCTCGGACATCGGCTTAGAGGCTACATGCATGGCGACAGACGCGGCCGGTCTCGTAGTCTTCCTCACGTGCAAGCCCAACCGCATCTGCCCCTGCCCGCCGAAATTCCCCTGGTCGACGAGCCGGGCGGGACCGATGTCGACCTCAAGACGCAGATCGTGCGGTTCACCCTCACCGGTGGCTTCGCTGCCGTCGTCGACTTCGGGCTGCTCACCCTGCTGTCCAATGTCCTCGGCCTGCCGGAGATCCTGGCCAAGGCGATCAGCTTCATCGCGGGTACCACCACCGCGTACCTGATCAACCGCCGCTGGACGTTCAAGGCCGAGCCGAGCAGGGCGCGGTTCATCGCCGTGGTCGCGCTGTACGCGGTGACCTTCGCGGTGCAGGTCGGGATCTACGCGATGCTGTACTACACCCTCGCCGACGAGTGGTGGCGCCAGCCGCTGGCGTTCGTCATCGCGCAGGGCACCGCGACCGTCATCAACTTCGTGGTGCAGCGCGCGGTGATCTTCAAGATCAAGTAGGTCAGCCTGCCTTGGCGGCGGGGGCGGTGGGTTGCTTGCCCGCCTTGACGCCGAAGTAGTCACCGCCCTTGGCCCTGACATTGTCGGTGCCCCACTCGCGGCGGTCGCGCGCGACCGGGACCATCTGCGGAATGTGCTTGCGGCAGTGGATGTAGGCCTCTTCGACCTCGACGACGACCCACACCTGCGAGGTCTTTCCCCGTTCCGGGGGCGGCAGATCGTCGACGGTTTCGCGCAGCTCGCTGTCGGCGACCATGCGTGCCTTACCGTTGACGTGCAGCCCGATCAGATCGCGGACGAAGTCGATCATCAGGATCCCGACGTGCGGATTCTCGAGGATGTTGCCCAGGCTGGCCATCACCCCGTTACCTCGATATTCGGGGTACGCAATCGTGCGTTCGTCGATCACGTGCAGGAATCCCGGTGTCCCGGCGCGGAAGCTGGCATCGCACTCGCCGTGCGCGTCCGCGGTGGAGATGAAGGCCATGTCCATCCGGGCGACGAATTCGGTCATCGTCGGGTTGAGATGGTCGAGTACCTGGTCGTCGTAGAAGCGTTCGGCCCGTTCCGTGGTGCCCAACGTGTCCTGTAGCTCGTGCTCTCCGTCGCTGCCGACGTTTCTCTCGGGCATCGGGGCTCCCTCTGCTAGCCGACCGGGTGCTGCGGCCCTCGCGCCGAGACCCCCGCTGTGACCGCAATCTCAACCAGTGTAGGGGAGCATCACAAGTCGTGGGGCGAGTCCATTGTTGCGAATGGGATGAAAGCCGGTTTTGCGCAACGGTTTCCAGGACCGGACTGATCAGGCCGGTCCCACCGTCACCGGGACCCCGTTGAACACGGCGGTGCCGGAGATCGCGTCGACCACCGAATCATCGGTCAGTACATTGGCATTCACGCCCGCGGTCGCCGAGGCCACCGACTGGGTGGTGCTCGCGGCGTGGCCCCAGCCGTGCGGCAGGCTCACCACGCCGGGCATGATCGTCGGCGTCGGTTCCACCTGGACGGTCAACGTTCCGGCCGCCGAGGTGATCTCGGCCTGCTCGCCGAGCCCGAGTCTGCGCACGTCGTCGGGGTGGATCTGCAGCGTGCAGCGGTTGGACCCGCCGACGAGCCCGGCGATGTTGTGCATCCAGCTGTTGTTGGACCGCAACTGCCTGCGCCCGATCAGCACCATCTCCGGTGCGTCGGCAGTGCGCCCGTCCCGCAGGCGCGCCACATCGGCCAGCAGCTGGGGCGGGGCGAGTTCCACCCGGCCCGACGCGGTGCGCAGGACACCGGGCAGGCGTGGCCGCAGCGGTCCGAGGTCGATGCCGTGCGGGTTGTCCAGCAGGGTCTTCAGGCTGAGTTCGCCGTCGTTCCATTCGCCGTACGGACCGAGTTTCACCATCAGATCCAGGCGCTGTTCGGTGGTGTCGGCGCCGGTCAGCTCGTCGCGCCGGTCGCTCATCCCCGCCTTGTGCAGCATTCCGGCGATCACCAGTTCGTCGATCACGGCGATCGGGCTCTGCGCGCCGGTGCCCGCGTGCGGTTGCCCGCTGACGGCGGCGGCGAGCCGGGCGATCACCGCCGATTCCGCCGGCCTGCCGTCGAGCGCGACCAGCGGCGGCGAATACCGCGCGTAGTTGCGCACCGCGAACTGCAGCAGCGCGAAGTCGAAGTGCGGCGACTGGACCGAGCGCGGCGGCGGCAGGATGACATCGGCGTGCCTCGTCGTCTCGTTGACGTAGCGGTCCACACTCACCATGAACTCGAGCCCGGCCAGCCCCTGATCCAGCCGCGCACCGCTCGGCGCGGAGAGCACGGGGTTGCCCGCCACCGTCACCAGCGCCTTGATCTGGCCGTCACCCGGCGTTTCGATCTCGTCGGCGAGGGTGGCGACGGGCAGCTCGCCCATCGCCTCCGGCAGCCCGCGCACCCGGCTGGTCCACCGGCCCGGCCGGAACGGCCTGCTGCGCGCCACCCCGCCCGCGGCCGCGGCGGCGAACATGGCGCCGCCGGGGGAGTCGAGGTTGCCGGTGAGGGCGTTGATCGCGTCGACCAGCCACTGGGTGAGCGTGCCGAACTCGGCCGTGCAGGTGCCGATCCTGGCGTAGACGGCGGCCGTCGGCGCCGCGGCGAGGTCGCGGGCCAGCGCGCGGATCGCCGTCGCGGGAATTCCGGTGCGCGCGACCACCGCCTCGGGAGTGAAGTCCTCGGCCGCCGCGCGGAGCTCGTCGAGACCCTCGACCTCGACGCGCACATCGGTCAGCTCCTCGGCGAAGAGGACGTGCACCACCGCGAACAGCAGATACGCGTCGGCACCCGGCCGGATGAACAGATGCTCATCGGCGATCGCCGCCGTGCGCGTGGCCCGCGGATCGACGACGACCAACCGCCCGCCGCGCGCCCGCAGCGCCTTCAACCGGCCGGGGAAGTCCGGCGCGGTGCACAGCGAACCGTTGGATTCGAGCGGATTGGCCCCGAGCATCAGCAGGAAATCGGTGCGATCGAGGTCGGGGACCGGCACGGTCAGCGGATCACCGAACATCAGCCCGGCGGCGACCTGCTTGGGCATCTGATCGGCGGTGCTCGCGGTGTAGATGTGCCTGGTGCTCAGCGCGCGGATCAGGGCGGGCAGGTAGAGCGCCCCGGCGACGGTGTGCGCATTGGGATTGCCGAGGTAGATCCCGGTCGACCCGCTGCCGTGCGCGGCGACGACCTCGGCGAAGCGCGCCGCGATCAGCTCGAACGCCTCGTCCCAGCCCGCGGCGCGGAAACCGGCGCCCTCGCGGATCAGCGGGGTGGCGACCAGATCGGGGTCGTCGTCGAGTTTGCCGAAGCTGGCGCCCTTCGGGCACAGGAAGCCCTTGCTGAACGGATCCTCCCGATCGCCACGCACCGAGAGCACCCGATCGGTGTCGTCGAGGGTCAGGGTGAGACCGCAGACGGCCTCACACAGCGGGCAGGTGCGCAGCAGTGTTCGCGGAGCCATGTTTCATGCTTACGCCGCGTACCCCCGGCCGGGTTCGGAAACGCCGAAAACCCGCGACCGCGACGTCGGGGAACGTCGCGAGCGCGGGTTCGGTGGTTTCTGGGCCTAGCAGGCCACGGTGAGCGCGGTGCGCTTGCTGCGCGCCGCGGCGGAGCGCACGGCCGCGCCGAGTGCGACGACCGGCGGGATCCAGCGCGCCTCGGTGGGCGCGACGCTCCAGGCGGCCGAACCGGCGGCCAGCAGGGTCGGCGGCAGCGGGATGCTCGCGCCGTCGGTGTGCACGGTGACACCGGCCTCGCGCATCGCCTCGATCGCCATGGCGGCCTTGCGGACGCCGGTGACCAGGTGGATCTCGCGACGCTCCTGGCCCGGGATCTCGATCACGGGACCGGAGAGGTTGTTGGCGCGCAGGAAGCGGCGGACCGCGGCGGCCATGTCACCGGTGACCTCGATGGCGCTGAGGTCCTCGTCGGTGATCAGGCACAGGCCGTTGGCCGTTTCGGCAACCGTCCAACCAAGCGCGGCGTACTCCTGCGCGGCGGCACCCTTGTCGGTGCCCAAGGTGGTGGTCGGAAACGTCGTGCGCACTGTGTTCTCCATTCCCCGAATGCTGTCGTTCCTGCGTTCATGGGTCGTATCGGCTCGGGGTGGCCGCGGTGTTACGCCGTTACCGAAAAATGTCCGAGAGTGTCTGATACGTCTCAGTTCGGCAACCTTCGCTATCGCAGGTTGGGTCCGATCCGGGTTGGCGTAGGGGCTGAAACCGGGCAGGATTCGGGCTATGACCGAAGTGCCGGGCACCACCCCGTCGTCCGAGGAGGATGCCGAGGAGTTCGAAGCCGAATCACGCTGGCTCTCTTGGAAAGAGACCGACGTGAAGCGTTCGGCGGCCAAGTCCGACCGACCCGGCGCCGACAACGGCATTCCGGATGAAACAGACATACCACGCGATGCGGGCTTCGATGACCCGTTTCGCAGTACTCGTACCGCCAAGGAGTGGGCGGCCGAGGCGGCGCGCTCGCTGCTCGACGTGCAGTTCCGCAGGCCGGCGACCAGGACCTTGCTCCCGCTGGCCTACATCCTGGGCGTCGTCTCCTTCGGCATCGGCCTGCCGATCGCGCTGACGGTGCTGATGTGGAAGGCCTCGGTCCTGCTCGGCGTCCTCGCCGCGCTGGTCGCGGTGCCGCTCGGCCTCACCATCGCCGCCTCGGTGCGGCTGATGCTCGAATTCGCCGACAACGCCGCCCGTCTGGCCGGGCGGGTCGAGCACATCAGCGAGCTGGCCGACGGCCTGTTCCAGGCGCTGTCCGATGTCGCCGAACCGGTGAACCAGCTCTCCGAAGACGTTCGGGCCGTGCAGTTCTGGCGGTTCAGGAAGAAGAAGTAGTTCTGCGCGATGTCCGATTCATTGTGAAACAATCCGTCCGCAGATCTGATGATGCGTCAGCTGCGTACGGCGGCCTCCGAATGAGATGGGGGAGGCCGGATTTGGATACAGGGGGGAAGTATGGCTTCACCACAGGGCGTCACGGGTTCGACGATGCCGCGCAGGCAGCTGGGCAGGCACTTACGTGACCTGCGCAATCGTGCGCGGATGACGACACGGACCGCGGCGGCGCAACTGGAATGGTCGGAAGCGAAGATCTGGCGGATCGAGACTGGACAGACGTCGTTGCGCAGCCTCGACGTCGAAGCCATGTGCAAGGTGTACGGCGCACCGGCCGATCTGGTCGAACCGCTGGCCGCGTTGGCTCGGGAAACCAAGGCGCGGGGCTGGTGGACGGGCTACGGCGATGTGATCGCGGAGGGCTTCGAGGTCTACATCGGCCTGGAGGAGGCCGCGACGGGCCTGTCGCTCTACGAGGACGGGCTCGTTCCCGCGCTGTTGCAGACCGAGGACTACGCCGCGGCACTGCTCGAGCAGACCGTTCCCGGCCTGACCGAGGCCGAGCTCGAGCGCAGGCTGCGGGTGCTGCGCTCGCGGCAGGCGCTGCTCGGCCGCGCCGAATCACCGTTGCGGTTGCACGTCGTGCTGGCCGAGGCGGTGCTGACCAGGCGAATCGGTGACGACAAGGTGGCCGCCGGGCAGCGCGCGCGGTTGCGCGAGCTGGCCGAATCGGACACGGTGCACATCCAGGTGGTGCCCGCGGATACGGGCTACCACGCGGGGCTGGAATCAGGCCGGTTCGTGATCCTGGACTTCGGGGTCGACGGCTCGGTGGACAAGCCGGAACCGCCGGTGGTCTACGCCGAGACCTTCGCCGGTTCGGCCTATCTGGACAAGCCGAACGACCACGACCGCTTCCGCGGCGCGTTCGCCGACATCGTCGCGTCGGCTACGGGCACTGTGTAGTCCGGTCCCAGGAGTCGACGAGCACCGAACGGTGGGTGGGCAGGGCCTGGTCGTGGACCGCCCTGCCCTTGTCGGTCAGGTGGACGAAGATCGCGCGGCGGTCGTCCTCGCACATCATGCGTTCGACCAGGCCGTCGCGTTCGAGCCGGGCCACGGCGCGGGACAGCGCGCTTTGGCTCAGGTAGATGTCGCCGGCCAGTTCGGTCATCCGGTACTTCTGACATGCCGCGTCGACCAGGCGGTCCAGGGTCTCGAATTCGCTGAGACCGATGCCGTGGTCGTGCTGGAGCGCCTTCTCCAGTGCGCAGCTCACGGCGGCGTGCCGGGTGAGCAGTTCGCGCCACTGGCCGACGAGCTCGGTGGGCGCTTCGCTGCGCCGAGCTGTCGCGATGGCCGGGTTCGACATGCGGCCATCTTAGTGTCCCCGCCCTGTCTATGCAACCGCATCTTATGCGTTGGCAATTAATGCGTTCGCATGTAATGTCCTCGAACATGACTTCGCCAGCAACGCTGTCGGCCGCCGATCAGGCAGCCGATCCGACCAGGTGGCCCGCCCGGCTCTGGGCCATGCTGATCACCCTGTGCATCGTTCTGTTCCTCGATGGTCTCGACGTCTCGATGATCGGGGTCGCGCTGCCGTCCATCGGCGCCGAACTCGATCTGTCCACCTCCACCCTGCAGTGGCTCATCAGCGGCTACGTGCTCGGTTACGGCGGCCTGCTGCTGCTGGGCGGGCGCACCGCCGACCTGCTCGGGCGCCGCAAGGTCTTCCTCATCGCGCTCGCCGTCTTCGCCGTCGCCTCGCTGATCGGCGGCCTGGTCAGTGACCCGATGCTGCTGATCGTCACCCGCTTCATCAAGGGCCTGGCCGCCGCGTTCACCGCGCCGACCGGCCTGTCGATCATCACCACGACCTTCGCCGAAGGAAAGGCGCGCAACAAGGCGCTGTCGGTCTACACCGTCTTCGGCGCGGGCGGCTACTCCATGGGCCTGCTGTTCGGCGGCCTGATGACCGGCATCGGCTGGCGCTGGACCTTCCTGCTGCCCGTCCCGATCGCGCTCGCGGCCCTGGTCTCGGCCTACATCCTGATCCCCAAGGACGGACCCGCCGAAGAAGGCGGCCACGATCTGCTCGGCGCGTTGCTGTCCACCTCGGGCATGTTGCTGCTGGTCTACACCGTGGTCACCGCGCCGGAGGTCGGCTGGGGCTCGGCTCGCACGATCATCTCCTTCCTGGCCGTGATCGCCCTGTTCGCCGCGTTCGTGATCACCGAGCAGCGGGTGAAGCACCCGCTGGTCCGGCTGAGCATCCTGCGCAAGGTGAGCCTGGTGCGGGCCAGCCTGGCCGTCGTCGCGCTGGCCGGTTCGTACTTCAGCTGGCAGTTCATCGTCACCCTGTACCTGCAGGACACGCTGGAATGGTCGCCGCTGAAGCTGGCCATGGCGCTGCTGCCGGTGGGCGTGCTCGTGGTCGCCTCGGCGTTCTTCTCCGACAAGCTGATCGACCGCTTCGGCACCGGCCCGATCATCGCGGTCACCCTGTCGGTGATGGCCATCGGCTACCTGCTGTTCCTGCGCATCGACACCGCGCCCGGCTACCTCACCATGCTGCTACCCGCGATCCTGCTGATCGGCATCGGCTGGGTCGGCTTCCCGGCCATCAATGTGCAGGCCACCAGCGGAATCGACGACGACGAGCAGGGCCTGGCCGCCGGTGTCCTGCAGACCTCCATGCAGGTCGGCGCCGCCATCGTGCTCGCGGTGACCACCGCGATCGTCACCTCCGGTGTCCACCTGGGCAATTCGCCGCAGCAGATGCTCGACACCTACCGGCCCGGCCTGGAGTTCGCCGCGGGCGTCACGATCGTCGGCGCGCTGATCGCGCTCACCATCTTCCTGCCGCCGATGTTCCTGCCGCGCAAGGACGAACCGGTTGTCGACGAGGACGCCAAGGAGCTCGAACCGGTCGGCTGATCCGGACCGAAAAATGCCGAACGGCGCCACTTCTCGCAGGTGGCGCCGTTCGGTGTTTCACGTGGATCAGGAAAAAGGCGGGGCCGCTTCGTCTTTCGCCGACCGGATGTAGGTCAGTGGACGGCCGTCGCGGCCCTCGGTGGGCCAATCGATGCCGAGTCGCGGGTCGAAAGCGTCCATGTCCCGGTCGAATTCGGGGGAGTACTCGAGCGAGCACAGGTAGGTCACCGTCGAGCGGTTCTCCAGGGAGAGGATGGCGTGGCCGAGCCCCGCGGACAGGTACACCGAGCGCCGGTCGACATCGTCGAGCAGCACGCTGTCCCAGCGGCCGTAGGTGGGCGAACCCGGCCGCAGGTCGACCACCACGTCCAGGAACGCACCGCGCACACAGGTCACGTACTTGGCCTGACCGGGCGGATCGTCGGTGTAGTGGATCCCGCGCAGTACCCCGGCCGCCGAGACCGAGGTGTTCACCTGGTGTAACTCGAACGGGCGTCCGGTGGCCTTCTCGAACTCCGAGGCCTTGAACGACTCGCAGAACATGCCGCGATCGTCACCGAGCAGCCGAGGTGTCACCACCCAGGCGCCGGGAATGGCCAGTTCTCGAAAATCCATGCGTTACCAGTCTTTTCCACGATCGATCAGGTCGAGCAGATAGCGGCCGTAGCCCGAGCGCACCATCGGTTCGGCCAGCTCGCACAGCTGATCGTCGGTGATCAGGCCGCGCCGCCACGCCACTTCCTCCGGCACGCCGATCTTGAGGCCCTGGCGTTCCTCGATGGTGCGCACGTAGTTGGCGGCGTCGAGCAGCGAGTCGAAGGTGCCGGTGTCGAGCCAGGCGGTGCCGCGCGCGAGCACGTCGACGCTGAGCTTGTCCTGCTCCAGATAGGCCCGGTTGATGTCGGTGATCTCGTACTCCCCGCGCGCCGACGGCCGCAGCTCGCGCGCGATCTCGACCACGTCGTTGTCGTAGAAGTAGAGGCCGGGGATGGCGTAGTTCGAGCGCGGGACCTTCGGCTTCTCCTCGATCGAGACCGCGCGGCCCTGCTCGAACTCCACCACGCCGTAGGCGGTCGGGTCGCTGACCCAGTAGGCGAACACCGCGCCGCCGTCGATGTCGTGGAAGCGCTCCAGGCTGGCGCCGAGGCCGGGGCCGTGGAAGATGTTGTCACCGAGCACCAGCGCGGCCGGTTCGGTGCCGATGTGCCCGGCACCGAGGACGAACGCGCTGGCCAGACCGTCGGGGCTGGGCTGGACGACATAGCTGATCGAGATGCCGAACTGGCTGCCGTCACCGAGCAGCCGGGCGAACGCCTCGGCGTCGTCCGGGGTGGTGATCACCAGGATGTCGTCGATGCCGGCCAGCATGAGGGTGGACAGCGGGTAGTAGACCATCGGCTTGTCGTAGACCGGAACGAGCTGCTTGCTCACCCCGCGCGTGATCGGGTGCAGCCGGGAGCCGGTGCCGCCCGCCAGGATGATTCCGCGCATGGGAGGAGTCTATTGGCGGCCGGGGCCGCGGGCTTGCCGGGTTGGTCTTGTCGGTCACTTCGGGGTGCCGGGCTCGCCACGATCTGGTCACGGAGGTTTCGGCGGTTGGCGTGTCGGGCGATTACTGGTGCAGAGGCGACGTTCATCTGATTATGTGAGCGTCGATGTGTGAAACATCACTGTGTTAGATGTCAGCGTCGACATCCGATCCGGGGCTCCCGGGGTGGGACCGACGCGCCAGCTGTGAGGTAGGTGCGCGATGGGAGCGACCAAGATCGCCGGAACCGGTGTGCTGAGCGGGATCGTGCCCGCGGCCCCTGTGACCAGCGTCGAGCGGCCTGACCAGGGCATTGTCGTCAACTCCGGGCGGATGAGCACATCGTCACGGGTGTTGATGGGCGCCTGCCTCGGCGTCATCGGGCCGCTGCTGCGCACGGTCCCGATCAACCGGACGACCATTCCGATCGGCGCCGTCGCCGTCGACCTGCTCTCGCGGCTGCGGCCCGAGCCGCACGGCATCGAACGCGAGCAGATCCAGCTCGACGGCTTCCGGATGGAAATGGTGCGGCCCGCGGGCGGTTCCCGGGCGCTGCGCCACGGCGCGGTGCTGTATCTGCACGGCGGTGGCTTCGCCGTCTGTGGCCTGCAGACCCATCGGGCGGTCGTGGCCGGGCTGGCCCGGCGGACCGGCCTTCCGGTCCTCAATGTGGAGTACCGCCAGCTGCCTGGTTCGATCAGCGCCTCGGTCGACGACTGCGTGCTCGCCTACCGGTGGCTGCTGCGCCACGGCGCCGACCCGGCCCGCATCGTGTTCGCCGGTGACTCGGCGGGCGGCTTCCTCACCTTCGCCGCCGCCCTGCGGGCCCGCGAGATCGGCCTGCCGCTGCCCGCGGCGCTGATCGGGTTGTCACCGCTGCTCGACCTGGACTACCGGGCCAAGCAGGACTACGTCAACGTCCGCCGCGACGCCTACATCCCGCTGTCGGGACTGGAAGCGGTCGTTCGCCTCGGCGCGGAGACCGAGGGGCCGCTCGATCCGGCGTTGTCGCCGGTCAACGCCGACCTCACCGGACTGCCGCCGGTCCTGCTCATCGCCGCCGAAGACGAATTGCTGCGCTACGACTGCGAACTGATGGCCCACCGCCTCGCCGCGGCGGGCGTGCCGACCACGCTCGAACTGTGGCGCGGTCAGGTGCACGCCTTCATGAGCATCCTGCCGAGCATGCCGGAGAGCCGGTCGGCGCTCGGGCGGGTCTCGAAATTCGTTCGGGCGGCGCTGGAACCGGCGCAGCGGGCCCGCACGGCCTGAGGCCCCTCGGAACACGACCGTGCCCCCGCCCGGAATCCGGACGGGGGCACGGTCGTCTGTGTGCTGCGGAATTACTTGGCAGCGGCCGGCGGGACGGGAGCCGGCTGGTTGATGGTGATGATGTACTGCAGCGCGGCACCGATCGCGACCGGGGCGGTCACCAGGATCTGGCCGGCGATCACGCCGAGGGCGCCGATGGTGGTGGCACCGACGATGCAGCCGGCGAGGGGGCCCGCACCGAACAGGGCCAGCAGGACACCGGTCGCGACGAGGCCGGCACCGGCGCCGACGATGCAACCGACAGCCGCGCCGCCGAGGCCACCGACGAGGGTGCCGATGGCGGCACCCAGGGAGATGGTGGAGGTCAGGCGGGACCAGGCGGCCTGCTCACGCTCGTACTCGGTCTTCCACGGCGCCTGGCTCTCGAAGGGGAGCGCGACGGGCTTGTAGACGGCCTTGGCGGGATCGAGCTGCGGGGTCAGGGTCGCGGTGTTGCCCGAGATCTCGGCCGCGATGGGGAGCTCGAACTCGTCGAGGCGGAACGAGAGCGGGGTGCCGGCGACGGTGGTGCCGTTGGCGGCCTTGACCTTGAAGACACCGTCCTCGACGACCAGCGAGCCGGCGTCGGTGGAGATGACGGCCTTCGCGTCGTCGACGACCTCGGCGGAGTAGTTGACCGCGTCGGCCTCCGGGGCCGGAGCGGCGTGGGCGGTACCGGCGGCGACGCCAAGAGCGGCGATCAGCAGCGCCGAGGTGGCGGTGAATTTCCTCATCAGCATTTTTGTTTGAACCTCGATGTTGGAGCTTTCGGAGGGGACTCGATGATCCAAAGCCTTCGCAGCTAACGAGCGGTGAACCGGCCGTGACTGTCTATTCAAATTCCGTTCACTGTTGATACCCCGGAGTCTGTGCGTATCCAGAAACCTGAGCGACGACCGGGGTTTTTCTCAGGAAACAGAACTTCAAGTCTTAACCTGGAACGATTCACTGTGACCGAGATCACGTCACCGCCTCCGAGCTGGTCAGGTGGTGGTGAGCACGTATCGTTGGCCTGGTGCGAGTGCTCGTAACCGGCGGGGCCGGGTTCATCGGTGCGAATTTCGTCCAGCAGACCGTGGCCACGCGCCCGGACGTGGGAGTGACCGTCCTCGACGCGCTCACCTACGCCGGAAATCGCGCCTCCCTCGACCCGGTCGCCGACCGGATCGAATTCGTGCACGGCGACATCGCCGACCTCGACCTGGTCGACAATCTGGTCAGCGGTGTCGACGCGGTCGTGCATTTCGCGGCCGAATCGCACAACGACAACTCCCTCGCCGAACCGTGGCCGTTCGTGCAGACCAATATCGTCGGCACCTACTCGCTGCTGCAGGCGGTGCGCCGCCACGATGTGCGCTACCACCACGTCTCCACCGACGAGGTGTACGGCGACCTCACCCCCGACGAGCCCGCCTTCACCGAAACGACCGCCTACAACCCGTCGAGCCCGTATTCGGCGACCAAGGCGGGCAGCGATCTGCTGGTGCGCGCCTGGGCCCGCTCGTTCGGCGTGCGCGCCACGCTGTCGAACTGCTCCAACAATTACGGTCCGTATCAGCACGTGGAGAAATTCATTCCGCGCCAGATCACCAATCTCATCGATGGCGTGCGGCCGCGCTTGTACGGCGCCGGTCATCAGGTGCGCGACTGGATTCACGTCGACGATCACAATCGCGCGGTCTGGGACATTCTCGACCGCGGCCGGATCGGCCGGACCTATCTCATCGGCGCCGACGGCGAACTCGACAATCTCAGTGTCGTCCAGCTGATTCTGCGCGCCTTCGACCGCGACCCCGCCGATTTCGATCACGTGACGGATCGCCCCGGTCACGACCAGCGCTACGCCATCGACGCGAGCGTGCTGCGCGACGAACTCGGCTGGTCACCGCGCTACGCCGATTTCCGGGCCGGACTGGCCGACACCATCACCTGGTACCGCGAGAACGAGGACTGGTGGCGGCCGAAGAAAGCCGATACCGAACGCGCTTACGCGGCCGCGGGCGAACAGAAATTGTGACCGCACACCGTCATTCGGGGAATCATCCCCAGATGACGGTGTAATACGTTGCGGCCGCGGCGATCAGCGCGAAGGTCGAGGCGCAGGTGACGGTGATCGCCGTCCCGCGCGTCGGCGTGACGCCCTCGGAATTCGTGAGCCGAAGCGGCACCCACCGCGCGACGACCGCGAGGCCGACGATGGCCAGCGGGACGAAATACCGGCCCTGTACACCGTCGATGATGTAGAAATCGACCGGCGTGAACGACATGTACAGCGTCACATAGATCATCGCCACACTGGCCAGCACCGTGAGTGCCACGATCAGCGTGCGCCGGAAAGTGGCTGTCGCGGTGCTCATTCGATCGGCGATGCCGAAACTCACCGCGAAGGCGATCAGGCACGCCAGCATCGATACCGCGGGCACGTCCACATACGCGAAACCGAGTTCACCGAAGAACTGGTTGAACCAGCGGTGATCGCGCAGCGCGATGCTCTCGCCGAAGGTGTGCACGAATTGCACCGGGTCGCCGAGGATGCCCTTGAGCTGATCGGCCGGGCGCACCTGGCCCCACTGGTGCGGCGGGCGCATCAGGCTCATGCCGTCACCGGTCGGCGCGGCGATCTTGGTCCAGGCCAGGAACAGGGCGGCGCCGGTCGCGGCGAACGCCCATGGCAGGAACCTGAGTTTCCCGGCGAGGCCGAGCCGGTCGGCCGGAACGACCACGACGAGCATCGCCAGCAGCACATACGTCGGCTTGCTCAAAGGCAGCGCGATCGCCGCGGCCAGCAGCGCGGCGGTCTCCACCGGGCGCAGGCGGTCGCCGACGAACAGGGCCTTGAGCAGCAGTGCCGACACCATGATGGCGAGCGCGTTGGTGAGCGTGTCCGCGGTGACGGTGCCCGCCTGGAACAGCGCGATCGGCAGCACGGCGACGGTGAACACCAGCCACTGGCTGCGCCGCTCCCGCAGCGCGTAGAGCGCGAACCCGACCACCGCCAGGTAGGCCACCAGGCCCGCCAGACGGGTCAGCAGGTACATGCCGCCGACGCTCAGGTCGAGCGCCTCGCCGAGCCGGATGCCGACGGCGGCGGGGACGTAGGGCACCGGCGAGTAGGCGGCGGTGTTGGTGAACCACATCTGCTGGGTCTGCGCGGAGATCTTCGCGGCGCCGAGCCGGTCGTAGGCGGCCGGGTCGGCCACCATCGCGAAGGGCTCTTCGGGGTTCTGGTTGTAGTCGTGGAAGGCGTAGTTCATCAGCGCGTCGACGCTGACCGGGATCTGCCCGCCGTAGGCGACCCCGCGATCGTCCTCGATCTCCTGCGGGAACACCCCGCCGTGGGCGACCTGGTAGGCGCGGCCGAACTGGGTGAGCTCGTCGTGGCCCCAGAACGGCGGGGTCAGCACGGCGAACAGCGCGCCGAAGATGGTGGCGATCACCGCGAACGCGACGGTCGCGGCGCCGAAGCGCCGGGTCAGCGAGTGGATCGGGGCGAGCGCCCGGTCCTTGGCCGATGGTGTGGGAGCGGCGGTCTTGCTCGGTTCGACGGTGGTGTCCGGCTCGGTCGAGGTGGTCACCGAGGGTCTCCGGTCGCGATGTCGGCGTTCACCCCGACGGCCGAGTAGCGCAGGTAGACCAGTCGCGCCGTCTCGTGCCGGGAGCGGCGGATGCCGTCGAGGATCAATCCGGCGGTCCAGGCGAGGCTGCCCAGCAGTAGCAGCGTGAACGCCAGGAACAGCGTCGGGAACCGGGCCACCTCGTGGGTGTTGTAGAACTCGATCACGATCGGGACGGTGAGCACGAGCGAGACCAGCCAGGCCAGCGTGCCGAACAGGCCGTAGAACGCCACCGGGCGCTCGTGGCGGGCCAGGCCCAGGATCAGCGCCAGGATCTTGGTGCCGTCGCGGTAGGTGCGCAGCTTGGACTCACTGCCGGCCGGGCGGTCGCGGAAACCCACCGGCACCGCGGTCCGCGGCACGCGCAGGTGCAGCGAGTGGACCGTCAGCTCGGTCTCGATCTCGAACTCGCGCGAGACCGCGGGGAAGCTTTTGACGAAGCGGCGCGAGAACACCCGGAACCCGCTCAGCATGTCCTCGACGTTCTCGCCGAACACCTTGCCGACCACGCCGTTGAGCACCTTGTTGCCGGTCTCGTGGCCGGAGCGGTAGGCGCTGGTGTCGGTGTCGTCCTGCTTGCGCACGCCGAGCACATGGTCGTAGGGGCCGTCGAGCAGCGTCTTGATCATCAGCGGGGCCGCCGAGGCCTCGTAGGTGTCGTCGCCGTCGATCATCAGGTAGATGTCGGCCTCGATGTCGGCGAAGGCGCGGCGGACCACATTGCCCTTGCCCTTGATGTTCTCGTAGCGCACGATCGCCCCGGCCTCGCGGGCGCGTTCGGCGGTGCGGTCGGTGCTCAGGTTGTCGTAGACGTAGACGACGATCCCCGGCACGGCGGCCTTGAGGTCGGCGACGACCTTGGCGACCGCGGCCTCTTCGTTGTGGCAGGGGACCACGGCGGCAATGCGAAGCTCGGTGGAGTCCACCCGGGTCAATCCTCGAATGTCGGCAGCAAGGGTCATCGGGAGGTTACACAGCGCGTGTCCTGTTCGCTCACCCGGTTCCGCGAGCTTATCGCGGGGGTGGAAGCGCTCTCGGTGTACGGTCGGCCCGTGTCCCAGCCCGATCCCGCCGTCGCCACCCCCGTGCCACTCGTGTCGAAGGTCGTGACGGCGCTGCGGCAGGGCGCGGCATTCCTCGTCGTCGGGGCGATCGGGTTTCTCGTCGACGCGGGTACCTACAACCTGCTGGTGTTCTGGGACGGCGGATTCTCCTTCGGCGAAGGTGTGCTCCATCACGCTCCGCTACCCGCCAAGATCATCGCGATCGCGGTGGCGACGGTGGTCACCTACTTCGGCAACAAGTGGTGGACCTTCTCCCACAAGAAGACCGACAACCCGGGGCGCGAATACCTTCTGTACTTTCTGTTCAACATCGTCGCGATCGGCCTGCAGCTCGGCTGCCTCGGCTTTTCCCGCTATGTGCTCGATCTGTCCTCCCCGCTGTCGGACAATATTTCCGGCACCCTGATCGGTCAGATCGTCGCGGTCGTATTCCGCTATTGGGCCTACGACAAATTCGTCTTCACCGGCTCCGCGGCAACCGGGGAGCAACACGCGCGGGGTGCGGCAACGCCTCACTGACAGCGCGACCGCGCCGCGCGATTGATATCCTCACCCCCGCCCGCGGCGACGCCCTTTTCTTTACGTGACTGCCTGCGTCGGCGCAGTCGATACCGAGAATTTCGAGGACTTCATGGAGCAGTCGGCTACTCAAGCCGTGACCGAATCGAACGATCGGCGCGAGGCCGCGCCCGCATCGCTGCGAGCCGAGCACTCAGCGCCCGAACGACTCGTGCTGGCCAGGGGCATCTTCACCGGGCCGTCGGCACGGGTGAGCGACGAGCTGTACGCCGTCGTCAAGGGGGGCGCCGCGGTTCGCGAGCGGCTGGCGCTGCACCTGCCCAAGGGCGCCACCGCGCACACCAACACCTACTTCGGCCGCTTCGCCGCCAGCTACTGGCAGCGCTGGACCACCGTCACCGAGGTGAGCGCGAGCGCGCAGCTCACCGTCGGCAACAGGGCCAACGTGCGCCTCGTCGCCTCCGACATCGCGGGCCACCGCCGCATCATCGCCTCGCTGGTGGCCACCAGCAGCGGCGTCGTGAGCCTGACCGCGCCGCTGGATCAGTACGTCGACGGCGGCGCGCTGTGGCTCGAGTTCGACGCCATCGGCGGCGAGCTCGACATCACCGACCTGGCCTGGACCGCGCAGGCGCCCGAGCGGGTGCGCCCGGTCGCCATCGCGATCTGCACCTTCAACCGCGCCGAGGACTGCGCGCACACGGTGGCCGCGCTGGCCTCCGATCCGACCGTGCTGGCCGCCATCGACGCGGTCTACGTCGTCGACCAGGGCACCGACCTGGTCGAGAACCGGCCGCTGTTCCAGCAGGTGCGCCCCGACTTCGGCGACAAGCTGCGCTACATCCGCCAGCCCAACCTCGGCGGTGCGGGCGGCTTCACCCGCGGCCTCTACGAGGTGTCGGCGGCCAACGAGCACGCCGACGTCATCCTGATGGACGACGACATCCTCTGCGAGCCCGAAACGGTCCTGCGGCTGCAGGCCTTCGCCAACCTCACCGTCGAACCGACGCTGGTCGGCGCGCAGATGCTGTTCCTGCTCAACCCCGACTACCTCAATGTCGGCGCCGAGGACGTGCACCTGCACGAGCTCAAGCACGGCCAGAAGGTGCCCAAGGCGCTGCGCAACACCTCCATGCTCAAGAAGAACCAGGAGCGCCGGGTCGACGCGGGCTACAACGCCTGGTGGACCTGCCTGATCCCGGCCGAGGTGGTCGCCAAGATCGGCCTGCCGGTGCCGATCTTCTTCCAGTGGGACGACGTCGAGTACGGCGTGCGGGCGCGCGAGCACGGTTTCGTCACCGTCACCCTGCCCAACGCCGCGGTCTGGCACGCCGACTTCTACTGGAAGGACTACGACGACTGGGCGCGCTACTTCTCCACCCGTAACTCGCTCATCGTCGGCGCGCTGCACACCGATCTCGACGGCAAGGCGATCACGCGCGAGTTCTTCCGCTACATCGCCGAGCATCTCGTCGGCATGCAGTACGGCCTGGTGCACACCACCCTGCAGGGCATCGAGGACTTCCTGAAGGGCCCGAAGGTGTTGCGCGACGGCGGAATCGACGCGCTCGCCGCCGCCCGCGCCACCCGCAACGACTACCCGGAGACGATCAAGCACCCCGCCGCGACCCCGCCGGTGAACTCCGCCGACATCTCGGTCCGCCGCGCCGGTGGCGAACCCAGCCGCACCACGCTCGTGCTGATCAAGCGCGCGATCGCCCAGTGGACCGGCCGCACCCAGCACGGCCTGATCGGTGTCACCCGCGAGGACGCGCACTGGTGGCATGTCGGCCTGTTCGACCACGTGGTCGTCACCGACGCCTCCCAATCCGGCGTCCGCGTCCGCATCCGCGACAAGGCCCGCGCCCGCGCCCTGCTCATCCGCACCTACCGCACCCTGCGCAAACTCCGCAAGGAACTCCCGGCCCTCCAGGCCGAATACCGCGCCGCCGTCCCCGAACTCACCAGCCGCGAGAACTGGGCCCGCCTCTACGGCATCGACCCCAGCTAGCTCCCGCGGATCAAGATCACCACGCTCTGGTGGCGGTCGGCTCTCGGCCGATGCTCACACCAGAGCGTGGTGATCACTTGCCCAGGTCAGCGGTGGCCGCGGGCCTGGTAGTGGCGGCGCTGGAATTTGGTGATGTCGCGCCAGACCTTCTCGCGTTCGGCGGCCAGGCGTTTGTCGGTTTTGGCTGCTTGGTACTCGTTCTCCTTGGCGAGTTTGCGATAGCTGATGAGGCGACGTTCCGGGAGCGTGCCGTCGTCGATGGCGGCGCGCACGGCGCAGCCGGGTTCGGACTCGTGCGCGCAATCGGCGAAACGGCAATCAGCGGTGAGGGATTCGATATCGCTGAAGGTCTTGCTGATGCCCTCGGTGGCGTCGTACAGGCCGATACCGCGTAGGCCGGGCGTATCGATGAGCGTGCCGCCGCCGGGCAGTGCGCGCAATTCGCGGTGCACGGTGGTGTGGCGGCCCTTGCCGTCGACCGCGCGTACCGCGTTGGTGGCGAACACGTCCTCGCCGAGTAGTGCGTTGGCGAGGGTCGACTTGCCCGCACCGGACGGGCCGATCAGTGCGACGGTGCCGTCGAGCACCGCGGTGAGCACATCCAGCCCGGTCTCGGCGGCGGCACTCACCGCGAGCACCGTCGCACCCGGCGCGACCGCGCGCACGATGTCGAGTGGGATGTCCACCGCCGCATCGGCTTTGGTGAGCACCACGACCGGCTGGGCGTTGCTCTCCCAGGCGAGGGCGAGCATGCGCTCGATCCGGCCCAGGTCCACATCACCGTCGGCGGCGGTACAGATCAGCACGGTGTCGACATTGGCGGCCAGCACCTGGGCGACGGATCGCCCCGACACCGACGACCGGACGATGGCCGAGCGGCGCGGCAACAGCTGCCGCACAGTGCCTTCGGCATCGAGGCCGACCCAGTCGCCGGTGCACAGTCCGGTGAGGTCCCGGGTGCAGGTGGCTCTGGCCGGTCCGCTCGGTGTCACCACATCGCATTCGCTGCGGTCCATCCGGACGATCCTGGCCGGGATGCGCTCGGGGTCGAGCTGGGGGAGATATTCGTTGGCTACGGCTTCGGTCCAGCCGTAAGGGACGAGTCGGTCGTAGTCGACCATGAGGGGAATCCTTCGTCGGGTGCCGAACCCGAACGAGCGGATTCAGCGAGGTGAGGTGATGTCCGGAAGGGCCAGGGCGGGCGCAGCGATGCGCGGCCCGGGCGCGGCAATCCACGCGGGCGTATTCACGGACATCCACCTCCTCTCCAACGTTCGACCTCGACTCTGCCCGACGGCCCGAGAACTCCGCAACCGATTTATCGCCGGTGCCCGGCTACGGCACGAAGACCTCGACCGACTGCGGCAGGTTCGGCCGGTCCGTCCGCACGGTCAGCAGCACACGGCCAGGGCCGGTGCCGGCGAGGACGATCGTGGGGTAGGTGCTCGTGCGCCCGGCGGGGATGAAGTGGGTCACCGAGCCGGTGTTGCCGTGGTCGAGGTTGTGCCATTCGGCGACCAGGTGCACGTCGCAGGCCAGGACGGTCGGCGCCCAGTTGCCCAGCGGGGAGAAGCCCTGGGAGACCCGCAGCACCACCGAGTGCTCGGCGCCGGGCGCTTCGGTGTACTCGGCGAGCGGGCCGTCGAACCCGTTGCCCGCCACATTCAGGATGCCGACGCAGACGCCGTCGCCGAGGAAGGCGACCGGGGCGGTCCGGAAATCGGTCATGGCGCAGGTACGCGGGCCCACATTGGACCAGCCGAGCTGGCAGGGGTCGGCGGCGTGCGCGGTACCCGGTGCGGCGAGACAGAGCGCGGCGCCGGCGAGAACGGCCGCCGCGGCGGATGCGAAACTCTTCGTTGAGGTCACATCTCGCATCGTAAGACGGATCGGCCACTCATTTCCAGCGCGAACGACCCCCGATTTCCGGGGTTATTCCGGTTTGCCGAAATGTTCGTTGCGGCCCAGCGAGCGCAGCCGGAACCATTCCTTGAGCCCGGCCGGATCGCGGCGCGTCACCAGGAAGAACCAGGAGAAACGGATCCACTCCTGCGGCAACAACTTCCGCATACCCGGCTGCGACATCAGGTAGCCGCGGTTGCGGTAGGTGAAGTAACGCTTGACCGGGTCGTCCGGGTATTGGGTGTGCATCCGGCCGCCGAGGATCGGCTTGAATTCCTCGGCGCCGTTGGGATGCAGGTAGGCGGTCTGCAGACAGGTGCCGAACGGCAGGCCCGAGCGGACCAGGCGACGATGCACCTCCACCTCGTCACCGCGCACGAACAGACGCAGGTCGGGCACGCCGATCAGGTCGACGGCCTTGGCCGAGATCAGCGCGCCGTTGAACAGCGAGGCGATGCCGGGCAGGAAGTCCTCGTCACCGAGCTCGGAGCGCAACCGCCGCCACACCACGCCGCGGCGCAGCGGGAAGGCGAGGCGGTCGGGTTCGTCGATATCGCAGACCACCGGGGAGACCTCGACCAGATCGTGCCTGCGCGCGCAATCGATCAGCGTGGCGAGCACCTCGGGACCGTCGGGTCGGCCGTCGTCATCGGCCAGCCACACCCAGTCCGCGCCGAGGGTGAGCGCGTGCAGCATGCCGAGCGCGAACCCGCCCGCGCCGCCGAGATTGTGCCGCGAACCCAGGTAGGTCGCCTCGATCGGCTGCTGGGCGACCAGCTCGGCCACCGCGTCCTCGTTGGCGTTGTCGACCACGATCAGATGGTCGACCGGGCGCGACTGCGAGGCCAGCACCTTCAGCGACTCGGCCAGCAGTTCCCGGCGCTTGTGCGTGACGACCACCGCGATGATCCGGGCTTCCGGACCGGTCTCGGTGCGCAGATCGGCCAGCTCGGCGCCCTCGGGCAGTTCGGCGTCGTCGGGGAGTTCGGCGGTGTCAGGCAATTCGGTGGGCAGCTCGGCCTCCGCGGGCAAGTCGGCGGCGGGTTCGATCGGCGCCGCTGTCGCCTCGAGCCGGTCGGTCATGCTGAAACCGCCGGGCACGCTGGGGCGGCTCATCTTCGTTGCCGAATCCGGCTGTCGACCGCTCATGCCTGGTTCTGCTCCAGTTCCTTCTCGCCCGTCGCGCCCTCGGTCTCCAGTTCGCGCAGCACCTGTGCCACGTGATTACCCGCCTCGGGACCCTCGTACGCTCGCACAACTTCTTCGATCCCGCCGTGCAAGCGGATCTGTCCGTGGTCGACCCACATCGCGGTATCGCAGAGCTGGGCGAGGAACTCGTTGGAATGACTGGCGAAGACCAGGATGCCCGAGCGCGCGACCAGCGACTGCAGCCGCTCACGGGCCTTCTTCATGAACTCCGCGTCGACCGCGCCGATACCCTCGTCGAGCAGCAGGATCTCGGGGTCGATCGAGGTCACCACGCCCATCGCCAGCCGCACGCGCATGCCGGTGGAGTAGGTGCGCAGCGGCATCGACAGGTATTCGCCGAGCTCGGTGAAATCGGCGATCTCGTCGATCTTGGCCAGCATCTGCTTGCGCGTCTGACCGAGGAACAGGCCGCGGATGATGATGTTCTCGTAGCCGGAGATCTCCGGGTCCATGCCGACGCCGAGGTCGAACACCGGGGCCACCCGCCCGCGGATGCGGGCGCTGCCGCGCGAGGGTTCGTAGATGCCCGACAGCAGCCGCAGCAGCGTCGACTTGCCCGCGCCGTTGTGGCCGACCAGCCCGATCCGGTCGCCCTCCTTGAGCGAGAGGTTGATGTCACGCAGCGCCTCGACGACCACCACATCGGAGCTGTTGCGCCCGATCGCGCCGCCCGCCTTGCCCAGGAACGCCTTCTTCAGCGACCGCGACTTGGCGTCGAAGATGGGGAACTCGACCCACGCCTCATGGGTTTCGATACTCACACGGCTCATCGGAGTCTGCTCCTAAACCCAGTACGGGACGCGGGCACGGTACTGCTTGAGCGCCAGGATCGCCACGATCCAGCCGATCAGCGTGATCACGCCGACGATCACCCAGTGCCGCAGCGCCGACGGCTCGCCGAGCAGGGGCGCGCGGATGATCTCCAGGTAGTGGTAGGTGGGCACGATCTCGAGCAGCCGCGCCCGGTCGCTCATGTCGCCCGCCGCGTTCTCCAGCGCCTTGGTCGACCACATGACCGGGGTGAGCACGAACAGCATCAGCGTCATCGAGCCGAGGATCGGGGCGATGTCGCGGTAGCGGGTGGCGAAGATGCCGAACGCGATCGAGATCCACATGGCGTTGAGGAACAGCAGCAGGACCGCGGGGATCACCAGCAGGACCGAGGCGTCGAGATCACGCCAGATGGAGAACGCCACCAGCAGCAGGACATAGATCGCCGCATTGTGGAGGAAGAAGAGGAATTGTCGCCACACCAGGCGATAGACGTGCACGCTCAGCGCCGAGGGCAACTGTTTGATCAAACCCTCGTTGGCGATGAATACATCGGAGCCGTCGAGAATCGCGGCACTGATGACATTCCAGACAATCAGGCCGATCGTCACATAGGGGAGATATTCACTGATCGGCTGATCGAGCAATGTCGAATACAGCAGACCCATCGCCAAGGCCTGCAGACCGGTCGCGATGGTGATCCAGAACGGGCCGAGCACCGACCGGCGATACCGCTGCTTGATGTCCTGCCAGCCCAGCGACAACCACAGCTCGCGCTGATGGAAGCCGTCGCGCATGTCCTTGAACGCGCGCTTGAACGTCTGCGAGTCCGACACGATCGGGGTCGCGACGAGCAGCGGTGCGTCGGTGGTGTGCTCGGCTTCGGCTACTTCGGTCAGCTCGGTGTCGGTGGCTGAACCGTCGGTGTTGTCTTCGGAAGGCACGGGGCTCTCTTCGGGACGCGCGTCACTCTGGTCGGAGACCGATTCGGGGCGAGCGGAGGCGGCGGGCACGGTCCCCGACACTACAGTGTCTATTTCCGGCTGGCGCCGGGTGTTCGCGGCCCTGAGGGGCTTATAGGTACTGCCCGCCGCCGACGTGACCGCCCGTTTTGTGATCGCCCGCGTGCATGCCCGGTGGCAGTGCCCCTTGACGCATCTGTTCGAGCTGGGCGCGCGCGGCCATCTGCTGGGCGAACAGCGCGGTCTGGATGCCGTGGAAGAGCCCCTCGAGCCAGCCGACCAGCTGGGCCTGGGCGATGCGCAGCTCCGCATCGGAGGGCACCGACTCGTCGGTGAAAGGCAGGGTGAGCCGTTCCAGCTCCTCGCGCAGCTCGGGGGCCAGGCCCTGCTCGAGCTCGCGGACCGAGGACTTGTGGATCTCCTTGAGGCGCGAGCGGCTGGCGTCGTCCAGCGGTGCCGCGCGCACCTCTTCGAGCAGCTGTTTGATCATGGTGCCGATGCGCATCACCTTGGCGGGCTGCTCGACCATGTCGGCCAGCGATTCCCCGGCGTCACCGCTGTCCGCGTCGGCCTTCTCGCCGTCGTCGGGCACCACCTGCCCGGTGAAGGCGGCCTCGCCGTTCGCGTCGACCGGCACGGTGAGCGGACGGCCGTCGGGACCGATCACGACGATGGATTCGGGGACATCCTCCGAGTGCGTCATATCCCTATCATTGCGTGTGTGTCGGGTTCGCGCTAAAACCCCTACGCGGTTACACCGCGACGCCCGCTGCCCTTAAAGTGGCCACCATGACTTATGACGTCGCGAGGGTTCGGGGCCTGATACCGTCCCTGGGCGACGGCTGGATCCATCTGGACCCGCAGGCGGGGATGCTGGTTCCCGATTCGGTATCTCGTGCCGTCTCAACGGGTTTCCGTACCTCCTCGTTTTCGCACATCGGCCGCCACGGTGCGGCGACACGCAGCGGCGCCATTCTCGACGCCGCCCGCGAGGCGGTCGCCGACCTGGTCGGTGGAGATCCGGCCGGCGTCGTGCTCGGACCCGATCGCGCGGTTCTGCTGGCCTGGCTGGCCGAATCGCTGAGCTCGCGCCTGGGCCTGGGCACCGGCATCGTGCTCTCGCGCCTCGACGACGAGGCCAATGTCGCGCCCTGGCTGCGCATCGCCAACCGGTACGGCGCGCACGTGCGCTGGGCCGAGGTGGAGATCGAGACCTGCGAGATGCCGTCGTGGCAGTTCGAGGAGCTGATCGGCCCGACCGCGCGCCTGGTCGCGCTCACCGCCGCGTCCCCGATCGTCGGCTCCGCGCCCGCGGTCCGGGTGGCGGCCGACCGCGTGCACGACGTGGGTGGCCTGCTGGTCGCCGACGCGTTCGGCGCCGCGCCCTACGCGCTGATCGACATCGACGAGCTCAACGCCGATGTGGTCGCGCTGAGCGCGCCGTCGTGGGGCGGTCCGCAGGTGGGCGCGCTGGTCTTCCGCGATCCGGCCTTCCTCGACCGGATCCCGTCGATGTCGCTCAACCCCTACGCCAAGGGCGCTGAACGGCTCGAGGTGGGCGGGCACCAGTACGCGCTGCTGGCCGGGCTCACCGAGTCGATCGACTTCCTCGCCAAGCTCGACGAGCGCGCCACCGGCACCCGCCGCGAGCGGCTGGAGATGTCGATCACCTCGCTGCAGGACTATCACGATCAGCTCTTCGACCATCTGATGCAGGTGCTGGAGAAGATCGAGGGCCTGACCGTGATCGGCCGCGCCTCCACCCGCATCCCCACCGTCAGTTTCACGATGGCCGGGATGCAGGCGGAGAAGGTGGCGGCCAAGCTGGCCGACAACCGGATCGGCACGGTCAGCGGGGTGCACGGCGGGAGCCGGTTGCTCGACGCGCTCGGCGTCAACGACGAGGGTGGCGCGGTCACCATCGGGCTGGCTCCCTATACGACGCGCTACGAGATCGACCAGCTCGGCCGCGCGCTCATCGCCCTCGAATAAACCGCCGCCCGGCGAACTGTCGCGCTGTCGACAGCGGCTACTCGAGCTGAGTGTTCGGTCGCCACCGGCGCCCAACTGGTCCGTCCGCGTGCAGTGGATCCGACCGTTCCGGGCGCCGATCAGTCGCGGATGCGCAGAACCACCTTGCCGAAGGTGGCCGAGTCGTCGAGCAGCTCGTGCGCCCGTGCCGCCTCGGTGATCGGCACCTCCGCCGAGATCACCGGGACCACCTCGCCCGCGGCGACCTGCGGCCACAGCTGCGCCCGCACCGCCGCGATGATCTCGGCCTTGCTGCCGACACCGGTCCGCGGCCTGCTTCGCACATTCGTCGCGTGCACCGTGCCCCACTTGCGCAGCAGCGCGCCCAGGTTCAGGGTGCCCTCGACCCCGCCCTGCATGCCGATCACCACCAGCTGCCCGTGCGGGGCCAGCGCCTCCACATTGCGCTCCAGATACACCGCGCCCATGTTGTCGAGAACGATGTCGGCGCCACCCTCACCAGCGATCACCTCGACGAAGTCCTGCGTCCGATAGTTGATCAGCACCTCGGCCCCCAGCTCCGCGCACTTGGCCAGCTTCTCGTCCGACCCCGCCGTCACCGCCACCCGCGCACCCCGCCGCCGGGCCACCTGAATCGCATGCGTCCCGATCCCACCCCCGCCACCGTGGATCAACACCAACTGCCCCGCCCGCATCCCCGCCGTCAGCACCAGGTTCGACCACACCGTGGCCGCCACCTCCGGCATCCCCGCGGCCGCCACGGGATCGAGCCCCGCCGGAATCGGCAGCAACTGCGTGGCGGGCACCGCGACCAGCTCCGCGTACCCACCACCCGACAGCAGCGCACACACCCGATCCCCGACCCGCCAGTCGCTCACCCCCGCCCCGAGCGCGACGATCGTCCCCGAACACTCCAGCCCCAACACCGAACTGGCATCGGCGGGCGGCGGATAGAACCCCCGCCGCTGCAACAGATCGGCCCGATTCACCCCCGCCGCGATGACCTCGACCAGAACTTCCCCCGGCCCCGGCTCCGGATCGACCGTCACGGTCCACTCCATCACCTCTGGCCCACCGAACCCGTCCAACTCGATCGCGTGCATTCCGCCTCCCCGCGTATTTTGGCCAGACCCAGGTGCGTGGAACTTCGCGTTGGCGCCCGGCGGTTGCGTTGGTTGGTTCGTTGGCTCGTTCCCGGTGAGTTACCCATGTACTTGCGAGATCTGTGGGCGCAACGGCATCCGCTACGATCTCAGCTTAGGGAGACGTGGCAGAGCGGCCGAATGCACTCGCCTTGAAAGCGAGCGTGGCGTAAAAAACCACCGGGGGTTCAAATCCCTCCGTCTCCGCCACCGCCGGGTTCGGCGACGTCGTACGAGGGGAATTCTCATGACCGGTCCCGTCCCAGGGGCTGCCGTTTCGGCGCCGCCGCAGTTCCGTACCGTCCCGGGGCAGACCGGGATCATCGTCTACGCGTGGAAGATGCCGATCGCCTTCGGTATCGGCGTGAAGATCCGCGTCAACGGCTATCCGATTCCGAAGGCGAAGTGGGGCGCCAACTTCGTGCCGGGTCCGCCCGGGGTGCACACGGTGACCGTCGATTCGACGCAGCTGGGGATGGAGTACGGCGGTAGTGCCGTCGCGCTGCAGGTCTTCCCCGGGTACGCCACCGAGGTGCACTACACCGTGCCCGCGAACACGTTCGCGAAGGGCGTGCTCACGCCTGAGCGCCGGAGTGCGCCCGGCCAGGTGGTCGGGTACCTCAGCTTGGCGATCTGCGTCCTGCTCCTGGCGTTCTCGGTGTACGTGTTGGTCACGTAGTTCAGCTGATCCGCGCGGCGCTCGGCGCCCGCAACGCCACGATCTCCTCGGCGTGCGCCCCCACCCAATCCAGTAGTCCGCGCAGCTGTTCGGCCAGTTCGTGCCCCATCGGGGTCAGCTCGTAGGAGACGCGTGGTGGGACAGTGGGTTCCACGATGCGGATCATCAGTCCGTACTCGGTGAAGGTGCGCAGGTTCTGCGAGAGCATCTTCTCGCTGATGCCGCCGATCCGGTCGCGCACGATGTGGAACCGCATCGGCCCGTCGCGCAGGGCGGCCAGGATCAGTACGCCCCAGCGGCTCGTCACCTTGTCGAGGATGGTGCGGGCGGGGCAGTCCTTGTCGAATACATCACGTCGCGCGCCCGTGGTTCGTGCGTTGTCCGGGACACCTACCGCCATGACCTGAGCTTACCCAGAGGTAGGCCCTTTCCAGAAGTAAGCCCGATTCGTACCGTCGAGGCATGGTCGAATCCAGCAGAATCCTGGTGATCGGGGCAACCGGTCACGTCGGCGGTCAGGTGGCCGCGCAGCTCCTCGCCACGGGCAGCGCGGTGCGGGCGCTCGTCCGAAACCCCGGTGCGGCAGCACTACCCGCGCAGGTCGAGATCGCGCCGGGTGACCTGTCGGCACCGGACACCCTGCGTGCGGCGCTCGACGGCGTCGACGCGGTTTACCTGACCTGGCCCATGCTGTCCGCCGAGGTCGCGAAGGCGGTGATCGGCGTCATCGCCGAACGGGGGCGCCGTATCGTCCTGCTCTCCTCGGCAGCGGTCGACGACGCCCTCGACGAGCAGGACAACCCCGTCGGTCGCGCCCACGCGGTCATCGAACAGCCCATCCTCGATTCCGGCCTCGAGTGGACCTTCCTGCGCCCCCACGGATTCGCGACCAACACCCTCGAATGGGCCCCGCAGATCCGCACCGGAAACGTCGTGCGTGGCGCGTACGGCAAGGCGACGATGCCGCTGCTGCACGAAGCCGACATCGCCGCGGTCGCGGTCGAGGCGCTCACCACCGACGGCCACGCCGGTGCGCGCTACGAACTGACCGGCTCGGCGGCACTGAGCCGGATCGACCAGGTCGAGGCCATCGGCGCGGCGCTGGGCCGACCGCTGCGCTGGGAAGAGATCGATCCGGAATCGGCGGTCGACGAGATGCGCTGGCTGACACCGGAAATCGCCCGCTTCGTCCTCGGCGGCCTCGCCGCACTGACCGAGACCCCGGGCGAGCCGACCGCCACGGTTCGCGAGGTCACCGGCGCACCCGCCCGCAGCTATCAGCAGTGGGCGATCGACCACCGGTCCGACTTCGCGTGAGCACCTGAACGCGCCCCAGCCGAGCATTGTCGGCTGGGGCGCCTCGCGACCATCGGGTGACGAGGACCAAACAAGCGACGGCCCAGGTCAGGACCGAGATGACCCGTCCTGCGTTCGACGGCTACTGACGGCGGGGATCGTCTTCCACCCCTTCGGTTTCCACGCGCTCCTTGCGGACCGTGCCGGAGACCTCCTGCTCGTCGTCGACCTCGTCGACCGCCAAGCGCACCCGCTCCACGGGAACGGCTTCCTTGTCGACGTGCACCTGGTCGGCGTGCAGGACCACCTCGCGTTCCTCCTCACCGATATCGGCCTGCCGGCCGGCGCGCTCGCCGGTGATCGGCTCCCGTTCGACGTGGACCTCTTCGTGCGTCGTCGGCACCGTGAAGGTCTGCTCCTCGGTGACGACGTACTTGCGCAGCCGGGCGGTGCCGACCTCCTCGCTCTCGGTGTCCACGCGCAACCGCTCCTCCGACCGCACGATCGAGTCGTCGGCACGGTTGCCATGGGTCATCGGCGGATCCTCGTCAGGCCGAATCTGCTGACGGCCGTAGGTGTTCCACCCCGCCGCTCGCGGGTCGACGTGATAGTGCGCGAACAGTTCCTGCTCGGCCTCCGGACTGATCCGGCCGCCCTCGTCGAGATGCGGCGCGGACTTCACCTCGCTCTTGTCGACCCGAAGGCGCAGCACGTCCTGGTCGGGCTGGTGCTCGGCGCCGGCCAGCGGCACCAGTGAGTCGCCGTGGAACAGGCCGGTCGAGACCGAGGCCCAGGTCGGCGAGCCCGACGAGTTCTCCAGATAGATCTGCTTGACCTTGCCGATCTTCTCGCCGTGCGCGTCGTACGCGGTGGCGCCGATCAGCGAATCCAAGGTTGCTCTGCTCATGGTGATCCCTCCTACCGGGCGCGGAGGACACCGATTCCGGACGCGATGGGTCCAGCTCACGGGCTCCGCTGGGTTGATGGTGATCAGCTACGTGGCAGCAAATACCCGGACGGTTCAGGGTCAAACACTCCCGGTCAGGGCCGGGTTCGCTCAGTCCCTGCGGACGAAGTTGGGGCGCACGTCCAGGTCGGGCGGGTCGTAGTAGCGATGGAAGGTGGGCGTGAGCCCGGAGGAGATCGGCGGGTTGACCCAGCTCCAGTCGGTGGGGCAGGTCCGGCCCGCGGATTCCTCGCGTTGGACGTGATCGCAGAACTGCTTGGCGACCGTGTGATGGTCCACCATGTGCACACCGGACGTGCGGAAACTGTGCAGGACAGCGTGATTCAGTTCGATCAGGGCCTTGTCGCGCCAGAGGGTGCGCACCGAGGAGGTGTCGAGCCCCATCATGTCGGCGATCAGCGGGAGCATGTTGTAGCGGTCGGTGTCGCTGAGATTGCGCGCGCCGATCTCGGTGCCGACGTACCAGCCGTTGAACGGGGCGAAGGAGTAGCTGACCCCGCCGACCTCGAGATCCATGTTCGAAACCGCGGGCAGCGCATGCCATTTCAGGCCGAGCCCGGCGAACCACGGGTAGTCGGGGTGGCTCAGTTCGACCTCGCGGACCAGTTCACGCGGGACCTCGAAGTACTGCAGTTCCTCGGTGGGCGTGCTGATCAACACGGGCAGCACGTCGAAAGGGGTGCGCTCGCCGTGCCAGCCCAGCGCCAGCGCCTGCTCGGTGGCGGCGATATTGGCCGGATCGCCGGTGACGGTGCCGTCGCCGTTGCGGTAGCCGGCGTAGCGGATCAACTGCGAACTCTCGATGCGGTATTCGGCACCGCCGGGTTCGCGCGGTGGGCCGACCGTGATCATCGACTGGATGGCGCCGCCATTGGTGGCCAATCGCATGTGCTGCCAGCACACTTCGGACAGTTCGCGCGCGGTGGTGACCCGGCGCGCGTCGAGGAGTTTCAGTGACCGCCAATGTTTGCGGCCCACACAGCGAGCGTGGTTGCGCCAGGCCAGTTTCGCGCCGATCAGGATCTCTTCGGCGGTCTGCCGGTAGGTGCCGGTTTCGCGCAGTTCGGCGAGTGCGCCGAGGCGTCGCTGGGTGGGTAGGTGCCCGAGTTCGGGGTTGCGGAAGAACTCGTCGCATTCGCGCAGCCGACGGTCCAGCGCGGTGTCGGGGGCGGCGGCGACCAGTTCGCTCGCGTCGTTCAAAGCGGTTGCGGTGGTGCGTTTTTCACAGACAGCAGGGCGAGAGCGTTGGTTCACGGTACATCTCCGGTCGGGCAGCGGGGTCCACCGAAATCAGCGTGGGATCAGCCTACGACCGGTGTGCTGACAGTGTGCTCGAAATCGCGGTAATGCCACCCGGACTCACGTCAAGGGATGCTGACCGTGTGCCGGCCTAACGGAATCGGGCGGCCGTTTCCGGTGCCGTGGCGAAGGCGAGGAACTGGTCGTTCTCGTGCGGATCGCCGATCGTCACCCGCACACCGTCGCCGGCGAACGGCCGGACCAGCACCCCCGCGGCCGCACTGGCCTCGGCGAATTCAACGGTGCGCGCACCCAGCGGCAGCCACACGAAATTGGCCTCGCTCGGCGGCACCGCGTAGCCCGCGGCGAGCAACGCCTCGCGCACCCGGCCGCGCTCGGCCACCAGCAACTCGGTGCGATCGAGCAGCTCGCCGCGTGCCTCCAGCGACGCGATCGCGGCCGCCTGCGCCACCCGGTTCACGCTGAACGGGATGTGCACCTTGAGCAGCGCGGTGATCACCTCGGGCGCGCCCACCGCGTAACCGACGCGCAGCCCGGCCAGGCCGTAGGCCTTCGAGAAGGTGCGGAGCACGACCACGTTCGGCCGGGTCCGCGCGATCTCGACGCCGTCGGGACGCGTCTGCGGGGTCAGCCGCAGGTATTCGTAGTAGGCCTCGTCGAGCACGACGAGCACGTGCGCGGGCACCCGGTCGAGGAACCGTTCCAGTTCGGCGCGCCCGTGCGCGGTGCCGGTCGGGTTGTTCGGGTTGCAGACGAAGATCAGCTTGGTGCGCTCGGTGACCGCCGCGGCCATCGCGTCCAGATCGTGCAGGTGGCCCTCGGTCAGCGGCACCGTCACCGCGGTGGCATTACCCACCTGCGTGACGATCGGGTACGCCTCGAACGAACGCCACGCGAAGACCACCTCGTCGGTGGGGGCGTCGCAGGTGATCTGCACGAGTTCCTGACACAGCGCGACACTGCCGCAGCCCACCGCGACCTGGGCGACGGTGACGTCGAGGAACCGCGCCAGCGCGGTCCGCAGCTCGGTGACCTGGTTGTCCGGGTACCGGTTGGCCTGCTCGGCGGCCTCCGCGATCGCCTTGGCGGCGCTGGGCAGCGGGCCGAAGGTCGTCTCGTTGGACGCGAGCTTCACCGCATCGGGGTGGTTACGGCCGGGAACATAGGCCGGGATGGTGGCGAGGTCGGGCCGGATGTGCGCTGTCACGCCTCCACCCTACGATGATCGGCCGCCGCGACGCGCGGCGCGGCCACCAAGCCCTACCCAAGTCCAGTTCCGCCGCCTACGCTGGGTTTATGCCGGGCACTTATGACGATGTCGCCCCACTCCGGTCGGTGGAGCCCACCGCCGAGGCGCGCGGCGTGGACACGATCGGATCCGCGAGCCGCACCGGCGTGCCCATCACCGTCGTCGAGCCGGAGCGCGTGGCCCGCGGTGGCATCGTCGTCCTGCACGAATCCAGGGAGTTCTCACCCCAGTTGCGCGAGCTGATGAAGTCGCTGGCGTTCGAGGGCTGGATCGTCGTCGCCCCGCACCTGTTCGATCGCATCGCCGACGAGGAGGTCGGCCAGGTGTTCGGCGATGACCTCTTCGACGATTTCGACGCGGGCTTCGACTGGCTCACCCGTCGCGGGGTCTTCCCCGACACCATCGGCGTCCTCGGTTTCGACACCGCGGGCACCGCCGCCTTCCTCGTCGCCACCAACCGCCCGATCGGTGCCGCGGTGAGCGTGGCCGCGCCCGGCATCATCGAGCCGCTGCCGGACCAGAACACCGCCCTGGTCGACGTCGCCGCCGATCTCCAGGCGCCCTGGCTCGGCCTGTTCGGCGCCGACGACCCGGCCACCCCGCCCGAGACCGTCGACCGCCTCCGCGACGCCACCGCCCGCGCGAATGTGGCCAGTCTCACCATCAGCTACTCCGGCCTCGGTCACCGCGTCGATCGCCCCGACCCCGACGACGATGCCGCCGCCGCGATCCAGATCGACTCCCAGACCCGCATCTACGACTGGTTCGACAGCAACTTACGCTGATTGACCAGGCGTTTTGGACTACCAAGACTGCTCGTGTAATCTTCATTCCCGGCGGTTCGACAAGGACCGGTGCCCTCGAAAGAGAAGGCTCCAGGAGGCGTGCCAGAGCGGCCGAATGGGACTCACTGCTAATGAGTTGTCCCTTCACGGGGACCGGAGGTTCAAATCCTCTCGCCTCCGCCACACCCCGGTTCGCCGGGCAACAACTGAACACCATGCGCCCGTAGCTCAACGGATAGAGCACTTGACTACGGATCAAGAGGTTAGGGGTTCGAATCCCTTCGGGCGCACAAAGAATCGGCCCCCAGCAAATGCTGGGGGCCGTTTCTCATTCGGGTTGTTCGGGTCCGAAGGATTCGATGGCGCCGATGCCGAGGGCGGCGTCCTGGCACACCGATCTGACCACCCTTGGTTGTGGGCCCGAGTTGACGCCGACGGCGTTCGCCGCGGCTACGCCACGGGTGGTGTCACGGGCCCACGACCAGTTGTTGTTCGTCGCGCGGGAGACGGCGGCGCAGAGGCCGCTGGCGGCGGTGACGAACGCCTCGCAGTCGCTCTTCTTGCAGGCCTTCTCCGCGGCCCTCTCAGCGGCTCGCTGACTCGGGTAGTTCCACGACGCAGCCGTCGCGCCGGTCTTTTTCGAGATGGCGATCGAGGCGTAGAGGGTCGGGCCGGCCGACGCGGGGGCGGCGGCTACGGTGGCTCCGATGCTGGCGAGTGCCACGACCGAGACGAGCTTGATACCAAGTGCAGCAAGAGATTTCATGCACATGATGATCGGCTGGGTCGGTTGTGGAATTCTTGGCGGCGGCTATCGGCCGCCGCCGACTTCCAGGCTGCAGGGGTGGATCAGGTCGGGGTCGCGGCCAGGACTCGGGCGGTTTCGCGGGCGGTGGGGGCGGGGGTGGCAACGCCCTTGAGGCCGGCGACCTTGGCGGTGATGTTCTCGGCGACGGTGATCGGGGGGTAGCCCTGTTCGCCGGGAGCGAGGGTGCCGGGGAGGGGTTCGATGACGGCGTCGTGGTTGCCGTCGAAGAAGAAGGCGGCGGAGCGGCGGCGGCGGATGTGGCCGTTGATGATCGGTGGGTCGACGCGGTGGATGGTCGACATCCAGCGGTCGTTGGTCCAGCGGGCCATGGCGTCGCCGAGGTTGATGAGCAGGGCGTCCTCGGCGGGTTGGACGTCGTGCCAGTGGCCGTGTTTGTCGAGGACCTGGAGGCCGGGGACGCGGTCGGCCCACAGGATGGTGAGGATGCCGAAGTCGGTGTGCGCGCCCATGCCGGTCATGTCGCCGTCGAGGCGCAGTTCGCCCTCGGGCAGGGCGTAGTTGTTCATCTTCAGCGCGTCGATGGAGTGATCGGTGAGGGTGTCGAAGTGGTCGGCGGGCAGGTGCAGTGCGGCGGTGAAGGCGCGCAGCAGGATTCGGGACAGCTGCTGGGCGTGGGCGAAGTAGGTGTCGATCGCGGGTCGGAAGCCGGGTGCCGCGTCGGGCCAGTTGTTGGCGGCGTAGGAGGACGCGGGCAGGTCGAGCTCGGGGAAATCGGCGGACTGGGTGCCGACGATGAACGCCTCGTAGAAGTCGTTCATCTGGTTCGCCGTCGGCAGGCCGAGGCTCAGGCTCAGGGATTCCGAGCGCGGCGGCGAGTAGCCACGGTTCTCCGAGGTGGAGCGGCGGTAGCGCTTCTTGACCTCGAGCGGGAGCGCGAAGAACTCGTCGAGGGCACCGGTGAGTCCGGCGATCGCGTCGTCGGGGATGCCGTGGCCGACGATCTGCATGAAGCCGACCTCGCGGCAGGCGGTGTCGATCGCGGCCGCGACGGCGGCCCGGGCAGTGTCGTCGGCGTCGGTGCGGAACGCGGTGATGTCGATGGTGGGTACGGCGAAGGCTGGAGTCATTCCTCCACGGTCCATTGCATGTATTGCCTGTGTATTACGGGATTGTAGGAAGTTCAGACATGTAGTGAATGTGTAACGCTCGCGAAACGACCCAGCAGTTGCATGTAGACGTCGTGCAGAACGACACGACTGCGAGGAGATCGACATGCTGAACGACCGATACCGTCCCCGGGCCCGCAGGCGCGCCGCGGCAACGGGAGCCGCCCTGCTCACGGCGCTGCTCGCCGTCGCCGGTTGTGGCAGCGACACCGCCGATCAGGAGGGCGCGGCCGTCGCGCTCGAACCCGCCGCACCCGCGCAGACGCTACGCGGGGTGTGCCCGGACACCGTCACCATTCAGATGCAGTGGCAGCCGCAGTCCGATCAGGGCGGGCTGTTCCAGCTGCTCGGGCCCGGCTACCGCGTGGACGAGGAGACCAAGTCGGTCGAGGGCCCACTGGTCGTCGGGGGCAAGGACACCGGCGTGCGGTTGCAGCTGCGTGCCGGCGGTCCGGCGATCGGCTTCCAGTCCGTCGCCTCGCGCATGTACGTCGACGATTCGGTGACCCTCGGTGTCGTGCACGGTGAACAGGTGATCGCGGCGAGCGCGGCCAAGTCGGTCGTCGCCGTCACGCCACTGCTGAAATACAGTCCCTCCATTCTGATGTGGGATCCGGCGAGTCACCCGGACTGGCACTCGATCGCCGACATCGGTCGGTCGGACGCTCCGGTGGTGGTGTCGAAGGAGCAGATCTTCCCGCAGTGGCTGGTGGCCAAGGGGCTGCTGAAGCAGTCGCAGATCGACACCGGATACGACGGCGCGCCCGCCCGTTTCGTCGCCGACCCCACGATCGCCCAGCAGGGCTTCGCCAGCGCCGAACCCTATGTCTACGAACACGAGGCGCGCGCGTGGAACAAGCCGGTCGCCTACGACCTGATCAAGAACGTGGGCTTCGACACCTACGCCTCCAATGTCACCGTGCGCGCCGACAAGATCGACGGGCTCACCTCGTGCCTGGAGAAGCTGGTGCCGATCATCCAGCAGTCCGGCGCCGACTTCGCCGCCGCGCCCGCCGACACCAATGCCAAGGTCGTCGACATCGTCTCCCGCACACCGGCGTTCAATCCCTATCCCGCCGGTCAGGCGGAGTTCGCCGCGAAACAGCTCACCGAACTCGGCCTGCTGGCCAATGAGGACGACGGCTCCTTCGGGACCTACGACCTGTCCCGCGCTCAGCGCAATCTCGACGAACTGCGGCCCATCCTGGTCGCGGGTGGTGCGGCGATCCCGCCCGCGCTGACGGCCGAGGAGATCTTCACCAACCGGTTCACCGACCCGAAGATCGGCATTCGCTGACGGTCGCTATTTCCAGGCGGGCAGCGGTGGCAGCGGCCCGGTGAGGTCGCTGCCCGAGCTGCGGCCGAGGAGCCAGGCCAGCAGGGCCGAGGCCGGGCCGAGGACGGTGTGGTGCGGGCGCCCGGGGCCGACGGTGGCGATGAAATCGGTATCGGTGGACTGGATGTCGAAGGTGGGGGTGGCTTCGGGGAGCACCTTGGCGGAGAGGTCGGTGATGGCTTCGGGAAGCAGGCGGGCGACGAAGGCGGCCGGCCAGTCGGCGGGGGTGTAGCCGACATCGAGGTCGACGTGGTGGATCTCGGTCTCGCGCAGGCGCATCCACGGGACCTGGTCGGCGGTCAGCTCACCACCCTGGCGATTGCGGACCAGCGCGTGCCATTCGGCATCGGACATCGTGCCGGCGACCGCCTGCCAGCGGTGCGCCGAGGCGGTGAAATCGGCGTGCTGCACAGCCAGCGAGCGGGGTGCGCCCGCGGCGATGTCGGCATCGCGCACGGCGACGCTCGGATACTGCGGGATCTCGATGCCGGTACGCGCCCACAGCAGCAGGTTCAGCAGGCTGTCGGCATTGCGGGACATGTGGGCGAGGACATGGCCGCGCGTCCAGCCGGGTAACTGGGACGGCTCGGCCAGCGCCGCGTCGGTCAGGGTGCCGATCGCGGTATCGAAGCGCGCGGTGGAGGCGGCGACCTGGGTGAGCAGGTCGGTAGGAGTAGCCGTTTCGCTGGTCACGGGATCGAGCGTAGTTGTCCGGCTCTGCCCACATCGCCGTTCACGCCGGGTTCGAAACCTGCCTGTGGATAACCGCGAACCTGTGGACAACTGTGCGATTTTCGCCATCGACGGCCGGATCCGGACGCGGCGGCGTGTGAGGATTCAGCCAGCGATGATCGCGTCGGCCTCGATCTCGACCAGCAGGCCGGGGGCGATCAACGCGGCGACCTCGTACATCGAGGCGGCCGGGCGGATCTCGCCGAACACCTCGGCATGCGCGGCAGCCACCTCGGGCCAGCGGGAGATGTCGGTGACGAAGATCCGGGTGCGCACCACATCGCCCAGACCGGCCCCCGCCTGCTCGAGCGCGGTGCCGATCCGGGCCAGAACCTCGCGGGCCTGCGCGCCGATGTCGTCACCGCCGACTGCGCCGCCACCGGGCACAGCGGCGGTGGTGCCACTCACGACGACATGGTTGCCGACCCGCACTGCCCGCGAATAACCGACGACATCTTCGAAATCGGAGGCAGAGGAAATGTTCACCCGAGTTGTGGTCACGACAGCAAGAATGGTCCACCGTGTGGTGGGCGGCAATTCGATATCGGCGAGGTCATCGAGGATCCGGCCGATCCTCACGCGGGTGATCGTCGGCTCGCTGCCCGGCTTCGGTGTACACGGCGGCGGCCAGGGCGAGCAGCCACACCGACATCGAGCCGACCTGGATGCGCTGGGCGATGCCGAGCGCGTGGCTGCCGGGGAGGTTGTCGGCGACCAGCATCCAGATGGTCGCCGCCGACCCGAGGACCAGTACGCAGGCACCGAACTCGCGCAGGATGCGCCAGCGGTGATAGCGGAAGGCCGCGGCGCTGAAGGCGAAGGCCGCCACCGCGATCGAGGTGACGGCGAGCGAGCTGGTCAGCGCGTGCGGTTGGTGCAGCTGCGGGAACAGGCCGCTGTCACCGCCGCACGTGCTGTCGCCGGGAGCGCAGTTGCGCAGGGGGAGCAGCGCGTCGGCGATGGTCGAGGCGCCGAAGCACAGCAGCGCGACCCAGCCGATCGTGGTCAGCCGGCGGCGCGGGAAGACGAGCAGTCCACCCACCGCCGCCGGGATCAGCAGCAGGCCGGACAGCTTGTCCGCGGTCGCGAACACCGCGCGATACGGCTTGCCCTCGGCGTCGAGTTCGCTGAGGAAGTCGTCGACCGGATCGGTGTGGACCGGCAGCACGAACTCGAGCACCCAGGACGAATAGCAGAGCCCGGCGAGTGCGATCGCGAGCGCGATCAGCAGCGGGTAGCCACGGGTGCGCCGCGCGGATTCGGTCACACCGACCATTGTGCGGCCCGGTGCCGACCTGCGGGTTCACCGGTGGATCGGGCGCGTCGGCGGCTGCTGCGTGGTTTCATCACAGTGCGCACAGGTTGCTGTCAGGTTCACCGGGCAGGCTGGTTACCGAAACGATCGGGAGGTCCAGATGAGCTACGTGATCGCACTGGCAGGGTTCGCCACGGTGCTGGCGATGGCGGTGTCGAGCTACATCGCGGCCAACGCGCCACGGTCGCTGGTCCGGGTTCGCGTGCACAGCGACCCGCGTCGTCGCTGACCACCGGCCTCGGCCGAGCGCTCCGACCTCGGCTGATCCGTGCTCCGGCATGGTTATTGCCGCCCGGCTCCGCCGTCGCGAGCCGGTTTCTCGACAGCGCCGCGCCGCGACGATCCGGCCACGGGGTGCTCGCGGCACTCGCGAACCAGTGCGCCGATCTGTTCGGCGGCGGCCAGCGGGTCCTCGTGTTCCCACACCCGAACCACCTGCCAGCCCGCGGCGATCAGCGCGGCGTCGGTAGCCCGGTCACGGGCCACATTGCCCGCCAGTTTGTCGGCCCACCACTGGGCGTTGTTCTTCGGATCGGTGGCGTGTTCCGGGCAGCGATGCCAGAAGCAACCGTCGACATAGACCGCCACTCGCTGGCGCGGAAACACCACATCCGCGCGGCGGCGCTGTCCCTTGATGGGCGGGCGATCGACGTAGTAGCGCAGGCCCGCGCGATGGAGTTCGCGGCGCAGGGCCAGCTCAGGAGCGGTGCCGGTGCGGCGTTGCTTGGACATACGCGCCCTGGTCGCGGCATCGATGGGTGCGGGACGGTTCGAGACCGCCGGGGTCGAGGGCGCTGGAGACTCGTCCGAAGGCCGGTCGACGCCGCGCCGCGCGCTCATGCCGCCCAGCCGCCCATGCGGTCGAGGTGGTCGCGGACATTGTCGAGAAAGCCGGGCGGAAACCGCAGATTGCCCATGGACGTGCGGCGCAGGAAGCCCGCGGTGGCGCGGGGCGAGAGCAATCGGGGGTCGGTGAGGAAGTTCTTCAGGTCCTCGTAGGGCTCGTGGACCGGCCAGGTCGACAGCGGCACGCGATGCACCACGCCCGCCCGACCCCAGGCCGCGGTCGGCCACGGTTGGCCGGGGCGCAGCGGCTCGCCCTCGGTGAGCGGTGTGAGCGGCGCGGCCAGTCGCTCGCCGACCCAGTTCGCCATCCGAACGCTCACCGCATTGCCCACGAGCTTCCAGCGATGTCCCTGCCGCACGCCGGGCACGTCGAGGGCGGGCGCGGTCCACTCGGCGTCGAAGCCCTGTAATCGCTCGCCGTCGACGATGCCCGGCGTGACGATCTCGCCCGCGGGCAGCCGGACCGCGGGCGGACTGGCGATCCCGAGACCCGAACCACCTTTGAGGGTCGGCACCGCGTTCACCGCCCAGCCGAGGCCGCGCACCCCCTCGGTCCAGTAGAAGCCGCATGGATCGCGGTCGGGGTCACCGTAATCGCGGGGGCCGGCGTCGTCGCCGAACAGGACCGGACGTGGGTCCTCGGTCCGCGAGGCCAGCATCAGCACGCGCTGACGCCGCTGGGGCAAACCGAACGCGCGGCCGTCGACGACCCGGTACGCCCACATGTATCCGAGTTCCTCGAGCGCGGTGGTGATGTGGCGCATCGCCGCACCGCGGCCGAGTTGCAGCATGAAGGGGACGTTCTCGATCAGCAGCCAGCGGGGGCCGCGTTGCCGCCGGACCAACCGGAACACTTCGTCGACCAGACCCGAACGGCGCCCGGTGATCCCCGCGGTCCGGCCGGCCTGCGAGAGATCCTGGCAGGGGAAGCCGGCGGCGACGAGTTCGGTTCCGGCGGGGAGGGAGCGCAGCCGGGTGATGTCGCCGTGCAGCGGGGTGTCGGGGAAGTGGGCCGCGAGCACGCCCTGCGCGCCGGGGTCGATCTCGCACAGCAGCTCGGTCGACCAGCCGTTCCTGCCGAGGCCGAGTTCGAGTCCACCGATCCCGGCGAACAACCCGACCATCCGCGTCAAAAGAACTCCCTGTGTTTTTTGGAGCGCGGGCGCGCTCGAGTTCGCGCCCCCTTGGGGCCCACCGATCAGCGGCCCGCTACTCGCGCCTGCGGCGCATTGTATCGGGCCGCTGATCGGTGGGCCGGGCGCGAACGAGGCCTCCTCGAGGTCGGCTGCTCCGGTGGTAGGGAGTGCACGGGGCGCGGGTTGTCTTCGGAGGTCGGATGTGGCCGAGTGCGCGGTTCGTCCGGCGTAGTCGGGGTCGTGTTGCCGGGTGGTGTGGATCGGGACCGGTTGTGGCTGGTGGGGGTGGGTTGAGCCTGCTCCGGGCGGCCGGAAAATCGGTGGCTCCGGGATGGGGTGCGGTGCCACTCTTGTTGAACCGACTTGTCGGACCCCGGTGCGAACATCACTGGGCGTCCGTTCCGGAAACCCACCATCCATCGGGCACAAAGGGGGAGCTTTTGTCTGTCACGTTAGATCTGGCGGCGGCCGATACGGAGGCCGACAGACCAGGTCCGATCGCACCGAAATCGACCGGGGGAATGCGGTCGCTGCGGCGGTTCCTGCCCTATCTGCGCAAGCATCGGGTGCCGCTGATCGCGGCCAACGTGCTCGCGATCCTCGCCACCGGTACCGCGATCGCCATTCCGCTGGTGATCGCGGGTGTGGTGGATGGGCCGATCGCGCGCCGCGACTTCGTCGGCCTGCTCCTGCCGGTCGGGCTGATCTTCCTGCTCGGTTCGCTCGAATCGTTCGGCATGTGGGGCAGACGGTGGCTGGTGTCCAAGCCGTCGACGCTGTTCGAGATCGAGATGCGGGCCAAGCTGTTCACCCAGCTGCAGGCGCTGTCGATCGGGCGACACGACGGCTGGCAGTCCGGCCAGCTGCTCTCGCGCGCGATCGACGATCTCGCGGTGATCCGGCGGTTCGTGGCCTTCGCCGGACCGTTTCTCGTCGTCCACAGCGTGGTTCTCCCGGTCGGCCTGTTCGCGCTGTTCGCGATGAACTGGCAGGTCGGGCTGATCTTCACGGTGCTCTCGCTGCCGCTGACGCTGTTCTGTGTGCGGTTCGTGCGCCGGTTCGAGGTGGCCTCGCGGCGCTCGCAGGACCAGTCCGGTGATCTGGCGACCATCGCCCAGGAGTCCGCGCAGGGTGTGCGGGTGCTCAAGGCGCTCGGTCGCGGCCGGTTCTTCGGCGCGCGCTTCACCGCACTCTCACGCGAACTGCAACGCACCGAACTGGAGAAGGTGCGCCTCGACGCCACCCTGTGGGCGGCCATGGTGGTGCTGCCGACGGTCGCGATCGCGATATCGCTCGGTGTCGGCGGCTACGCGGTGGGCCAGGGCACGATGACGCTCGGCACGTTGGTCGCGAGCATCACGCTGGCCACCTTCTTGCAGTGGCCGATCATCTGGACCGGTTTCCTGCTGTCGGAACTGTTCGAGGCGCGCACCGCCGCCGACCGGTTCTGGGAGATCATCGACACCCCGCTCGACATCACCGACCCGCCGCGCCCGGCGCGACTGCCTGCCGGATTGCGTGGCGAACTGGTCATCGACGGGGTCCGCTTCGGCTACCCGCGCGCCGACGACGGACCGGAACACGTTGTGCTCGAAGATGTCTCGTTGCGCATCCGGCCGGGGGAGACGGTCGCGCTGGTCGGTGCCACCGGCAGTGGCAAGACCGCGCTGCTGGAACTGATCCCTCGGCTCTACGACGTCGACGCGGGCGCCATCACCATCGACGGCATCGACATCGCCACCCTGCGACTGGCCGACCTGCGCCGGGTCGTGACGGTGGCTTTCGAAGAGCCGGTGCTGTTCTCGGCCAGCGTGCGCGAGAACGTGGCACTGGGCGATCCGCGCGCCACCGACGCCGATGTGCGCCAGGCGCTCGACATCGCCCAGGCCACCGAGTTCGTCGATGCGCTGCCCTGGGGACTCGACACCAGGATCGGCGAGCAGGGCATGAGTCTGTCCGGTGGGCAGCGGCAGCGGCTCGCGCTGGCCAGGGCGGTGCTCATCGCCGACACCGCCGCCGAACGCGGCCGGATCATGGTGCTCGACGATCCGCTCTCGGCGCTGGACGTGGAAACCGAAGAGCGCGTCCAGGATCGGTTGCGCACCGTCCTCGCAGGCGCCACCACGCTGCTGGTCGCGCACCGGCCATCCACCGCGGCGCTGGCCGATCGCGTCGCCCTGCTCGCCGACGGCCGGATCGTCGCCGAGGGCACGCACGAGAAGCTGCTGCGCGGCAACAGCCGCTACCGCGAACTGATGGGAGGTGAATCATGACGACGAGCACGAAGCCGCCGGAAAGCACGGCGCCGCAGGAGGAATCCGATCTAGCGGCCGACTGGCGCGGCATCGCCAAGGAGGACGACGCCGTCACCGGTACCGGAAACCTGGTGCTGGCCGGGCGATCCCGGAAGCTGCTGCTCGACCTGGTGCGGCCCTACCGCAAACAGGCCGTGCTCACCTTCGTGCTGATCCTGCTCGACAACGCGGCCAAGGTGTCGCTGCCGCTGTTCGTCGCCTACGGCCTCGATCACGGCATCAGCCAGGGCCGACAGGGCAACTGGGTGCCGATGATGCAGACGGTCGCCGGCTTCGTCGCGGTGACCGTGCTGTCCGGTGTCACCACCTTCTGCTTCCTGCGGGCTTCCGGGTCGCTCAGTCAGCGGGTGCTGTTCGACCTGCGGGTGCGGGCGTTCCAGCACACGCAGAAGCTGAGCGTCGCGTTCCACGAGAAGTACACCTCGGGCAAGGTCGTCACCCGGCTCACCAGCGATATCGAGGCCCTGCAGGAACTGCTCGAAGGGGCGCTGAACCAGGCCTTCGGCGCGATCCTGTCCGTGGTCACCATCGCGATCCTGCTGGTCTGGCTCGACCCGCTGCTCGCCTCGATCGTGCTGCTCGGGTTCGTGCCGCTGGTGCTGGTCACCCGGTGGGCGCAGCGGCGGCAGCGGGCGGGCTACCGGCGCACCCGTGGCGCGATCGCCCGCGTCGTCGTGCAGTTCGTCGAGGCGATGAGCGGGATGCGGGCGGTGCAGGCGTTCCGTCGCGAAGCCCGCAACCAGGAGGTACTCGGCACCGAGGACTCCGAGTACCAGCGGGCGACGACCACGGCCATCCGCGGCATCGGCGACTACGTCGGCCTGTCCAACTTCATCGGCAAGCTGACCACGGTGATCGTGCTGCTGGTCGGTGCCTGGCAGGTGATGGAGGGCAATCTGGCGATCGGCGTGCTGGCCGCCTACCTGCTCTACCTCGACCAGTTCTACGGTCCGCTCGACGAACTGGCCCAGGTGTTCAACTCCTACCAGTCCGCCGCGGCGGCGCTGGAGAAGATCTCCGGCGTGCTCGAGGAGGAGCCCTCGGTCGCCGAACCCGAGGACCCGCGCACCCTCGACAAGGCCACCGGCGCGGTGCGGATGGATCAGGTCTGGTTCGGCTACAACGACATCTCGGTGCTGCCCGAGTTCGACCTGGACATCCCGGCCGGTCAGGTGGTTGCCCTCGTGGGCGCCACCGGCGCGGGCAAGTCGACGCTGGCCAAGCTGCTCACCCGGTTCTACGACCCGAGTGGCGGCACGATCACCCTGGACGGGGTGGACCTGCGCCGCTTGGTCGACACCGAGCTGCGCAGGCACGTCGTGATGGTCACCCAGGAGGCCTATCTGTTCTCGGGCACCATCGCCGACAACATCCGGCTCGGCCGGCCCGACGCGACCGACGCCGAGGTCGTCGCCGCCGCACGGGCGGTGGGGCTGGACGCCTTCGTCGACCAGCTGCCCGACGGGTACGCCACCGATGTGCGTACCCGCGGCGGCAGGCTCTCGGCGGGGCAGCGTCAACTGGTGGCCTTCGCGCGGGTGTTCCTGGCCGATCCGGCGGTGATCGTGCTGGACGAGGCCACCTCCAGTCTCGACATCCCGGGCGAGCGGCAGGTCCAGCACGCGCTGGAAACGCTGCTGCGCGACCGGACCGCGGTGATCATCGCGCACCGGCTGTCCACCGTCGCCATCGCCGACCGGGTGCTGGTGCTCGACGGCGGCCGGATCGTCGAGGACGGTGCACCGCGGGAGCTGATCGCCGGGCAGGGCCGCTTCGCCGGGCTGCACGCCGCGTGGCGGGATTCGCTGGTCTGATGGCCCCGTGTTGTACAGCGGTGGGGCCGGTGTCGCTTACCGTAGAGAGGTGACGACCCCAGCCCCGGGCCCGGCCGCAGGCCCCACCGAGAACCGACCACCCTCCCGGTGGCCGTCGGTACTCACCTGGCGTGCCCACGACAACACCCGGATGGAATCGGTGCGCGTCACGGTGAACGGCAACCGGATCAGGGCGGCGGGCCGGATGATCGGCAGCGCGAGTAGCGAACACCCGGCGTTCAGCGCCTCCTACGATCTGGTCACCGACGAGGCGGGCGCCACCAGGCGGTTGTCGCTGCGCACCACCACCGCCGCCGGTGAACGCCATGCCTCGATCTCGCGCGACGAGGAGAACTACTGGCTCGTCGACGCGGGCGGTTCGCACGTGCGCTCCACCTTCGCGGGCGCGCTCGATGTGGACGTGGTGCTCAGCCCGTTCTTCAACACGCTGCCGATCCGCCGGTTCTGTCTGCAGAACGCCGTCGGTGACGTGCAGGTCCCCGTCGTCTACGTGCGCCTGCCCGATCTGCTGGTGCAGGAGGCCGAGCTCACCTACTCGAGCGCGGCCGACGGCATCAATGTGCTCTCGCCGGTCTCGAGCGCCACGCTGACGGTCGATCCGGAGGGTTTCGTTCTCGACTACCCGGGGCTGGCCGAGCGGGTCTGACGCCGGAGCTTCTGGCGCGGAACAGGATTCGCCGTGCGTGCGAAAGCCCGCCACTCTGCTCGGTCGCGGCGGTCGGCTTCACAGGGCGCGGATCACGCCACCCCGTTGACCGGCTCGATGCAATTCGCCGAGCCAGTCCCCGACGCCAGGGGTGACTCCGGTGATGTCCCACTGGGTGCGGCCCTCGTACGCGGTGCGTCCGCGGTAACCCGTCTCGACAAGTTCGCCGAGGGTGCCGTCCGCGCGCAGTGCGTCGCGGGCGGCCACCAGTGCGTCGATGGTCTCGTCGAGCACCTGCTCGAGTGCGATGGCGTTCGGTTCGCAGATCGCGCGCACGAGGTCGGGCGCGGTCCCGGCGACCCGGGTGCCGTCGCGGAACGAACCCGCCGCCAGGCCGAGCGCCAGCTCACCGCCTGCCGCGCCCGCCGCTGCCAGCGCTTCGGCGAGCACATGCGGCAGATGCGAGATCCGCGCGACGGCCCGATCGTGCTCCTCGGCGACGACCGGAACGACGACCGATCCGCAGTCCACGGCCAGCCTAACGACCCTCAGCCACGGCTCGACCCGCGTGCCCTCATCGACCCCGACCGCCCAGACAGCCCCGCGAAACAGGTCGGGATCGGTTGCTGCCCAGCCGGATTCGGAAGTGCCGGCCATGGGGTGCCCGCCCACGTAACCGGCCTCGAGGCCCTGCTTGCGCACCGCATCGGCGACGGGTCCCTTGATACTGACCACATCGGTCAGCGGGCACCGCGGCGCGTGCACGGCGATCTCACCCAGGATGTGCCCGACCGCGGGCATCGGCACCGCGAGCACCAGCAGCGCGTCGGCCGCCGCGGCCCGGCCAAGCACCGCGGGCAACTCGCCCGAGACGTCGAATCCGTCCCGACGCGCCGCCTCGACACCGGACTCGGAGCGGTTGTAGCCGAACGCCTCGTACCCGGCCGCGACGGCGGCGCGCAGCAGTGAGCCGCCGATCAGGCCGGTTCCGAGGACGCAGACAGCAGCACGTGGGTCGAGGGTCACCGGAACAGATTGGCACACGAGTTCATCATTACGGGCGGGACAGACTACCGTTTGGTCCATGGCAGCACAGCGCTCGAGCACGAACAGGGCGACGTCGGACGACGACTTCGACATCGAAGGGTTCGCGGTGGCGGTGGTCCGTGAAGAAGGCACGTGGCGGTGTAGTCCCCTCAGCAACGACGCGCTCGTCGATCTGTCGGTCGCCGAGACCGAACTGAAGGCATTGCGCAGCTCAGGCGCGGTGTTCGGGCTGCTCGACGTCGACGACGAGTTCTTCATCGTGCTGCGCCCCGCGCCGAGCGGCACCCGGCTGCTCGTCTCCGACGCGACCGCGGCGATCGACTACGACATCGCCGCCGATGTCCTCGATGCGCTCAACGTCGAGATCCCCGACATCGACCCCGACGAACTCGACGACGTCGAACCGTGGGAAGAGGGCGACCTCGGCGTCCTCGCCGACCTCGGCCTGCCCGAACCGGTCCTCAGCGTGATCCTCGCCGAGACCGACCTCTACCCCGACGAGCAGCTCGGCATGATCGCCCAGCGGCTCGGTTTCGCCGACGAATTCGCGGCGGTGCTGGACAAATTGCCCAGGTGAGCACCGAAACCGTGTCCGATCGCGACATGGTGCGCGCCGCGATCGCGGCCGCCGCCGACGCCGACCCGCGCGATGTGCCGGTCGGCGCCGTCGTCTTCGACGCCGAAGGCCGCGAACTCGCCCGGGCCGCCAATGCGCGTGAGGCACTCGGCGACCCCACCGCGCACGCCGAGATCCTGGCCCTGCGCCGCGCCGCCGCCGTGCACGGTGACGGCTGGCGACTCGAGGGCGCGACCCTGGCCGTCACCCTCGAACCCTGCACGATGTGCGCGGGCGCGCTGGTCGCGGCCCGCGTCGGCAAGGTCGTCTTCGGCGCCTGGGAACCCAAGACCGGCGCCGTCGGCTCCCTCTGGGACGTCGTGCGCGACCGCCGCCTCAACCACCGCCCCGAAGTCCGCGGCGGCATCCTCGAACCCGACTGCGCCGCCCTCCTCGACGATTTCTTCCGAACCCAGCGCTGACCAGCCGATTTAACGATCCCGCACCCCCTCCGGTATCGTAGGCGGCGGTGGCGTGTCCGAGCGGCCTAAGGAGCACGCCTCGAAAGCGTGTGACGGGTAACCCCCGTCCGAGGGTTCAAATCCCTCCGCCACCGCCAAGAAGCCCCTCACCTGTTCACTCAGGTGGGGGGCTTCGTTGTATGCCGGCATCGTCGTCAGCGAGGTGCGGACTGAGCCGGTATGTCCGTGCCCTGCCGTGCGCGGAAGGTGTTGCGGTAGGCGGAGGGGGAGGTTTTGAGGGACTTGGCGAAGTGGTGGCGGAAGGTGACGGGGGTGGCGAAGCCGGCGGCGGTGGCTACTTCTTCGACGGGGGCGTCGCCGGTTTCGAGCATTTCCAGGGCGGCTTGGATGCGTTGGGCGATCAGCCATTTGCTCGGGGTGGTGCCGGTCGAGCGGACGAAATGGCGGAGGTAGGTGCGGGGGGACAGGCCCGCGATGTCGGCCAGGTCGGGGATGCCGATCGGGTCGGCGAGGTGTTCGATGGCCCAGGTGAGACTGCGGGCGATCGGGGCGTCGAGTGGTTCGGGGGGCATGGGAGATTCGATGTATTGGGCTTGGCCGCCCGCGCGGTGGGGCTGGATGACCAGGCGACGGGCGACCGCGTTCGCCACCGCGCTGCCCAGATCCTTGCGGACCAGGTGCAGTGCCAGGTCGAGGCCGGCGGCGCAGCCCGCGCTGGTGAGGATGTCGCCCTCGTCGGTGTAGAGCGGTTCGGGGTCGACCTCGACGGCGGGGTAGCGCTCGCGTAGCAGCTCGGCGTAGCGCCAATGCGTGGTGGCCCGACGGCCGTCGAGCAGGCCCGCGGCGGCCAGGGCGAACGCGCCGGAACAGATCGAGACGACCCGCGCGCCGCGGCGATGGGCCAGCTGGAGTGCCTCGATCAGCGCGGGTGAGGTCTCGGCCCTCGGGTCGGCGACGCTCGGGACGACGACGGTGTCGGCGGCAGCGAACTCGGCCAGCCCGTGCGGACTGCTCAGCGTCGCCCCGCCGATCACCCGGATGGGCTCGGGCGTCTCGGTGCACACCGTGAGCTCGTACCAGGGGTGATCGATATCGGACCAGGTCAGGCCGAACACCTCGATGACGATGCCCGTCTCGAACGCGGTCATCCCGTCGTACGCCAGAACTGACACTGTCGAAGCCATGTCTGAATCTTAGCGATAGTCGTCATATACGCCACTTCTCCGGACGTCGCGAAGCTCGGACGATGAATTCATGTTGAAGAACCTGAAGGAATTCGCCCTCGGAATCCACGCCGCCAACGCCATCCGCCACGGCATCCAGCCACCGGCCGGGGCGAGGCAGGCCGGCCCGAAAGCCCGACGACCGTGCGGCCAAGTGCCACAAGATCATCCGGGGTAGCCGGTGCTGCGGTACTGTCCGCGGCGTGATCGATACAGGTGAGGCCGCCATTTCGTCGGGTGTTCACGCTGGACGGCACTGGCCGCGGGCCCGGACGTAATAGACTGGGAGGACCGAAATCCGGGAAGGAACGATGTCTTATGCGCGGGCGACAGCCGCCACCCGCGAAGTCCGGGATCGGGCTCGGGGGGAAGCTTCTGGTTCTTGTCGTGCTGGGGTGGGTGGCCGTCGGGCTGCTCGCGGCGGGCCAGCGGAGCTATTTCGCGCAACTGCCTCGCGAATGCGCGGACTGGGCGACCATCGCGGTGACGGCGGCGGCGGGTCCCGCCAACTACGTGGGTCTCAATCCGCGGGTCACGCAGTGCCAGGTTCCGCAGCCGAGTCAATAAGCGCCGCAAGCCTCGAACGCGAAAAAGGGGCTGCCCGGTAGCCGGACAGCCCCTTCCTTCAGCTCGGCGTCATGGACGCGCGTCGACGGGCGTCTTCTGCGGTTGCAGCTCCCGAAGGCGAGCGCCCTCCACATCGATGTCGGGCACGATCTTGTCCAGCCACTTGGGCATCCACCACGCCCACTTGCCGAGCAGCACGAGCAGCGCGGGGATCAGCACCATTCGCACGACGAAGGCGTCCAGCGCCACGCCGGCGGCGAGCGCGAAGCCCATCGACTTCGCGGTGACATCGGTTTCGAGCAGGAACGAGCCGAACACCGAGATCATGATGATCGCCGCGGCGGTCACCACGCGGGCACCGTGGTGGTAGCCCTTGACCACGGCCTCGGTGGGGGTCGAGCCGTGCACGAATTCCTCGCGCATGCGGGTCACCAGGAACACCTGGTAGTCCATCGCGAGGCCGAATACCAAGCCGATCAACATGATCGGCAGGAAGCTGACCAGCGGATGTGGCTCCTCGATCAGGCCGAGCTTGCCCTCCTGGAAGATCAGCACGGTCGCGCCGAAGGTCGCCGCCATCGACAGCAGGAAGCCGAGCGCGGCGGTGAGCGGGACCAGGATCGAGCGGAACACCAGGATCAGCAGGATGAATGCCGCGCCCGCCACGATCGCCATGTAGGGGACGATCTTGCTCAGCAGCACGTGGTCGATGTCGGCGTAGATCGCGGTGGTGCCGGTGATGCCGTAGGACATGTTGTATCGCTCGTTCAAGTCCGCCTCGGCATCGCGCGCTGACTGCACGAGATCCTTGGTGGACTGGGCGTTGGGACCGGACTTGGGGATCCCGTTGAGCAGCGCGCCCGCGCCGTCCTGACTCATCTGCGGCTCGGTGACCAGATCCATGTCGGGGTAGGAGGCGAGCTGGGCGCGCAAGGCGTCCAACGCTTCCGGACGCTGGTCTGCGGGGGTGTCGCTGAGATCGACGGCCACCTGCAGCACGCCGTTGCTGCCCTCGCCGAAGCCCTCGGTGCGCAGGTCGTAGGCCTTGCGGACCGTGCTCGTCTTGGGCAGGCTGTCCTCGCCGGGCAGGCCGAGATTCAGGTTGACCGCGGGCGCGGCGAGCAGGCCGAGGACCACGATGGCCAGCACCATCGTGATCGCGGGCGACTTGGCGATCACCCTGGCGACGCGGGTGCCGTTGGTGACGATGCTGTCGTCTTCGGGATCGTGCTGGGCGATCAGCGGCAGCTTCGGTTTGAACAGCGACTTGCCGAACGCGCCGAGCAGCGCGGGCATCAGCGTGATGGCGGTGAGCACGGCGAACGCGGCGGCCACGGCACCACCCAGACCCATGAACGTCAGGAATCTGACCCCGACGATACTCAGGCCGACCAGCGCGATGATGACGGTGAGCCCGGCGAACACGACCGCCGAGCCCGCCGTCCCGAGCGCGGTGCCCGCGGCTTCCTCGGCCGAATCCTGCACCGACAGTTCGTGTTTGTACCGGGAGACGATGAACAGCGCGTAGTCGATCGAGAGCGCGATGCCGATCATCGAGGCGAGGAAGGTGGTGAAGCTCGGCACCGACAGCACCGAGGTGGACAGGAAGATCAGCGAGGTTGCCGCGCCGAGGCCGACGATGGCGGTGATGATCGGGACGAACGCGGCCACGATCGCGCCGAACGCCACGACCATCACCACCAGGGCCACGGCCATACCGATCAGCTCGGACTTGCCGCTCGGCATCTCCTGTTCCATCGCGATGGTGCCGCTGATCTCCACGGTCAGCCCGGCTTCGCGCGCGGCATCGCCGACGGCGTAAGCGGCCTCGCGTTCCGTGGCGGTGATGTCGGCGAAGTCGGTGATGGTGAACGGGACACTGAAGAACGCGACGGTGTCGGGCGCCTCGGTGTTGAGCACGTTCAGTGGCGCGCCGCTGCACGTCGAGGGGTCGGGTTGCTCGGTGAGACAGCCCATTTCCTCGGTGGCGGCGATCGGATCGACGATCGGTTCGGTGTGATCGACGATGTCGAGCTCGTCGAGCCGCTCGATGACCCCGGCCAGTGCCGCCCGGTTCGCCGGATCGGTGAGCTTCTGCCCGGCGGGCGCCCCGACCACATAGGTACCGGTGACGGCGTCGAAGGCGAAGGCCTCCGACATGCCGGGGAAGTGTTTGTCGAGGATCTCGGTGGCCCGTTCCGAGGGCAGGTTCGGCATGCTGAAGTCGTCGGTCATCGGTTTCTGCAGCTGGGCGCCGAGGCCGCCGAGCAGCAGGAACAGCAGCAACCAGACGGGTAGCACGATCCATTTGCGGCGAAAGGCCAGCTTGCCCCACCGGTACAGATAGACGGACACGGATTACTCCTCGCGTGATCGGTGCAGAGCGCGGATCGGGAGGTGGAGCCGGTCGAGATAGACCCGAGTCTGGTGCCCGGTCGGCGCGATATCAAGCACCCGCTAACGCCGGTGGCGAAAACAACACGACCCCGCAATCCGGTGACGGATTGCGGGGTCGTTGGCGTTGACGCAGGTCAGCCGACCGGGACCGGCTGCTTCTCGGTATCGACCTTCGCGGCGCGCAGCTCCTCGAGCTTGGCGCCCTCGACATCGATGTCGGGCAGGATGCGGTCGAGCCACTTCGGGATCCACCACGACCACTTGCCCATGATCACCAGCAGCGCGGGCACGATCACCATGCGCACGACGAACGCGTCGATCGCGACACCGACGGCCAGCGCGAAACCGAACGACTTCGCGGTGACATCCGATTCCATGATGAACGAGCCGAACACCGAGATCATGATGATCGCCGCGGCGGTCACCACGCGGGCGCCGTGGTGGTAACCGGACACCATCGCGTCCTTGGGCGATTTGCCGTGCACGAATTCCTCGCGCATGCGGGTCACCAGGAACACCTGGTAGTCCATCGCCAGACCGAACACCAGGCCGATCAACATGATCGGCATGAAGCTGACCAGCGGTTGCGGATCCTCGATCAGGCCGAACGCGCCCTCCTGGAAGATCAGCACGGTCGCACCGAAGGTGGCCGCCATGGAGAGCAGGAAGCCCAGGGCCGCGGTGAGCGGGACCAGGATCGAGCGGAACACCAGGATCAGCAGGACGAACGCGGCACCGGCGACGATCGCCAGGTACGGCAGGATCTTGCTGAGCAGCACGTGGTCGACATCGGCGTAGATGGCGGTGGTGCCGGTGATGCCGTACGACATGCCGTACTGCGCGTTCAGCTCGCTTTCGGCGCCACGCGCCTCGGCGACCAGGTCCTTGGTGTCCTGATTGTTCGGACCGGACTTCGGGACGCCGTTGAGCATGACGCCCTGCTTGTTCTCGTTCCACTGCGGCTCGGTGACGTAGTCCATGCCCTCGTAGGACGCGAGCTTGGCCCGCAGCGCGCCGACGGCGTCGTCGCGTTCACCCTCGGGGGTGCCGCTGAGGTCGGCGACGACCATGAGCACGCCGTTGCTGCCCTCACCGAAGCCCTCGGTCCGCAGGTCGTAGGCCTTACGGATGGTCGAGGTGGTCGGCATGCTGTCTTCACCCGGCAGGCCGAGGTTCAGATTGATGGCCGGGGCGGCGAGCGCGGCGAGCGCACCGATCGAGATGACCAGCGCGATCCACGGACCCTTGCCGATCAGGCGGCCGAAGCGCTGGCCGACGGTGACCGTGCTGTCGTCCTCGGGGTCGTTCTGGGCGACCAGCGGCAGCTTCGGCTTGAACAGCGACTTGCCGAAGGCGCCCATCAGGGCCGGCATCAGGGTGACGGCGGTGAGCACGGCGAAACCGGCCGCGATGGCGCCACCGAGGCCCATGAAGGTCAGGAACTCCACGCCGACGATGCCGAGCGCGCCGAGCGCGATGATGACGGTCAGACCGGCGAACACCACGGCCGAACCGGCGGTGCCGAGTGCGGTGCCCGCGGCTTCCTCGGCCGAATCCTGCACGGCGAGTTCGTGTTTGTACCGGGAGACGATGAAGAGCGCGTAGTCGATCGAGAGCGCGATGCCGATCATCGAGGCGAGGAAGGTGGTGAAGCTGGGGACTTCGATCACCGAGGTGCCGAGCATGATCAGCGAGGTCGCGGCGCCGAGGCCGACGATGGCGGTGACGATCGGCACGACCGCGGCGACGATGGCGCCGAAGGCGACGACCATGACGACCAGCGCGACGGCCATACCGATCAGCTCGGACTTGCCGCTCGGCTGTTCCTGCTTCATCGCGATCGAGCCGCTGACCTCGACGGTCAGGCCCGCGTTGCGGGCTTCGGCGCCGATGTCGAAGGCGGCGTCACGATCGGCGTCGGTCACGTCGGTGACGGTGGCGATGTCGAACGGCACGGTGATCACGCCGACGGTGTCGGGCGCGGTCTCGTTCAACACGTTGAGCGGGGCACCGGAACACGTTCCCGGGTCCGGATTGTCGAGGCAGCCCATCTTCTCGGCCATCACGACGGGGCTGGTCAGCGGCTTGTCGGGGTCGGTGGCGACGATGTCGAGCCCGTTGAGCTTGGCGATGAAGGCGTCGATCGCGGCGCGGTTGGCCGGATCGGTGAGCTTCTCGCCCTCGGGGGCGCCGATCACGTAGGTGCCCGACACGGCGTCGAAACTGAACTGTTCGGACGCACCGGGGAAGTGCTTGTCGAGGATCTCGTTGGCGCGAGCCGAGGGCAGCTCGGGCATGCTGAAGTCGTTGCTCATCGGCTTGCTGAGCGAGAAGCCGACACTGCCGAGCAGGACGAACAACAGTAGCCAGACCGGCAACACGATCCATTTACGGCGGAAAGCGAACTTTCCCCATCTGTACAGGTATACGGACACGAGGGTGCTCCTAGCGCGAAGAACTCGGGTGGGATCAGGCTCGTAGACAGCACACGCGGTCCGCCCGTGACGGTTCCGCCTCCACATCGTCGTTTTCTGCCTACCGTGCGGTAGGTAGACTACCGAGGCGGTAAGTGGAGAGGCAACCTCAATTTCGGGGGCGCCGGATGAGTCACACCGAATGATGGGAAGATCTGCGCATGGCTGCCCGACACACCACCGACACCGTCGCCGCAGGTGGAGGCACCAAGCAGGCGATTCTCGACGCCGCGGTCCAGCTTTTCGGGACCAAGGGCTTCGAGCAGACGAGCCTGCGCGAGGTCGCCGATATGGTGGGAATCACAAAGGCCTCGCTGTACTACCACTACGCCTCGAAGCTCGACCTGCTCCTCGCGATCATCGATCCGATCATCGATCACATGCGCGGCATCGTGGAGGACATCGACGCCGTCCCCTACACCGACGAGGGTATCCGCGCGGTGCTGCGCACCTATCTGCGCGGGATGATCCGGCACCGCGCCGCGGGCGCGCTGTGCGTGCGCGACACCGCCGCCATCGTCAACGCCATCGCCGACCGATACCCCGACCTGATGGAACCCACCAGGGAATTGCGGCTGTGGCTGGCCGGACCCGAGCCGACCGACGAGCGGCGGCTGCGCGCGTCGGCCGCCATCGAGGTGCTCGGCGTCGCCCTGCTGTCGACTGAGCTCGCGCCCGGCGCGGCCGACGAAGTGGTCGAGAAGACCTTGCTGGACGCGGCCACCTGCGTCCTGACCGCCTGCGGCACCGCGTAAGTTCGACTTCGTGCATATCACGGCCAGGGTCGACTACGCGGTGCGAACGTTGCTCGAGCTCGCCGCGGCCGACGGAGTCCTCAAGGCCGAGACCATCGCCGCCGCCGCGCAGATCCCACCGAAGGTGCTGGAATCGGTGCTGGCCGAACTGCGCCGGGCCGAGCTCGTGCTCAGCAGGCGCGGTCCCGACGGCGGTTACCGCCTGGCCAGGCCCGCACCGCAGATCTCGGTGGCCGATGTGATCCGCGCGGTGGAATCGCCGCTGGCCTCGGTGCGCGGGCAGCGGCCGGAGGACGTGCGCTACCCGGGCGCGGCCGAACCGCTGCAGCAGGTGTGGATCGCGCTGCGGGTGAACATCCGCGCCGTGCTCGAGAACGTCGCCATCGCCGATATCGCCGACAACCAGCTGCCGGGCTTCATCGCCGAGCTGGTTTCCGACCCCGGCGCGTGGGCGCGTCGCGAGCCGCGGACCGCCGCGGGGGCGTGAGTACTCCACACCCCCTGGTTATCCACAAGACGAGTAAAACCGCGGGGCTTCACACATCCGCACGCGGTAGCCTGCGACCATCATGTTGATCACCCTGCTGCGGACCTACTTGGCCCCGTACCGCGCCCAGCTGGCCGGGGTTCTCGTCCTCCAGCTGATCTCGGTCATCGCGATGCTCTACCTGCCCAGCCTCAACGCCGACCTCATCGACGACGGCGTCACCAAGGGCGATATCGGCTTCATCTGGACCACCGGCCTGTGGATGCTCGCGGTGAGCTTCGTGCAGATCGTGGCCTCGGCGGCGTCGGTGTACTTCGGCGCGCAGGCGGCGATGGGCGCCGGGCGCGACATGCGCGGCGGGGTGCTGCACCGGGTCGAGACGTTCTCGGCGCGCGAGGTCGGCGTCTTCGGCGCGCCCTCGCTGATCACCCGCTCCACCAACGACATCCAGCAGGTGCAGCTGCTCATCGTCATGTCGGTGACGATTCTGGTGATGGCGCCGATCATGTGCGTCGGCGGCATCATCATGGCGGTCCGCGAGGATCTCGGGCTGTCCTGGCTGCTGCTCATCGCGGTGCCCGCGCTCGCGCTGGCGATGGGCACCATCGTGGCCAGGATGGTGCCTGGCTTCCGGCAGATGCAGACGCGCATCGACGAGGTCAACCGGGTGCTGCGCGAGCAGATCACCGGCATCAGGGTGGTGCGGGCCTTCGTGCGCGAGCGCCAGGAGATCTGGCGTTTCGGGATGGCCAACCGCTCGCTCACCGATGCCTCGCTGCGGGTCGGCAAGCTGGCGGCGCTGATGTTCCCCACCGTCATGCTGATCAGCAATGTCACCGCCGTCGCGGTGATCTGGTTCGGCGGTCACCACGTCGACGAGGGCAGCATGCAGATCGGCTCGCTCACCGCGCTGCTGTCCTACATCATGCAGATCCTGATGGCCGTCATGATGGCCTCGTTCCTGGCGATGATGGCCCCGCGCGCCGCCGTCTCGGCCGACCGGATCGCGGCCGTGCTCGAGACCGAGTCCTCGGTCCGCCCGCCGCGGCTGCCCCAGCCCTTCGCGGGCGACCCGGCCACCGTCGACCTGCAGTTCGCCGAATTCGCCTACCCCGGCGCGGAGAAGCCGGTGCTGCGCGGCATCCGCTTCCAGGTCGCGCCGGGCACCACCACCGCCGTGGTCGGGTCCACCGGTTCGGGCAAGTCCACGCTGATCAACCTGATCCCGCGCCTGATCGATGTCACCGACGGCGCGGTCTACGTCGGCGGCACCGATGTGCGCCACCTCGACCTGGAACTGCTGCGTGGCGGCATCGGCCTCGTCCCGCAGAAGGCGTACCTGTTCTCCGGGACGATCGCCACCAACCTGCGCTACGGCAAGCCCGACGCCACCGACGAGGACCTGTGGCACGCGCTCGAGGTCGCCCAGGCGGCCGATTTCGTGCGGGAGATGCCGCAGGGGCTCGACACCCCGGTCGCCCAGGGCGGCACCACGGTCTCGGGTGGTCAGCGCCAGCGGCTGTGCATCGCCCGCGCGCTGGTGCGGCAGCCGCGCGTGTACCTGTTCGACGATTCGTTCTCCGCGCTCGACGTGGCGACCGATGCCCGGCTGCGCGCGGCGCTGAAGCCGGAGACGGCCGACGCGGCGGTGATCATCGTCGCCCAGCGGATCCAGACCATTCGCGACGCCGACCAGATCGTCGTGCTCGAGGACGGTGCCATGGCAGGCATCGGCAATCACGACCATTTGATGCAGCGATGTCCGGAGTACCGCGAGATCGTCGAGTCCCAGCTGAGTGTGGAGGAGGCTCGATGAGGCCAGGCGCGCCGGGCCCCGGAGCACCGGGGACCAAGCCGAAATCGTTCGGTCCGTCATTGAAGCGGCTGCTGCGCAGGCTCGCTCCCGAACGGTTCACCGTCGGGATGATCATCGCGCTGGTGATCACCTCGGTCGTCCTCAACACCCTCGGCCCCTATCTGCTCGGCAAGGCGACCAACCTCGTCTTCGACGGTTTCGTCGGCAAGGAACTCGACCCCGGTCTCAGCAAGGACCAGACCGTCGAGCTGCTGCGTGCGCAGGGCGAGAACACCCGCGCCGACATGCTCTCGGCGATGAACGTGATCCCCGGTACTGGCGTCGACTTCCACGCCGTCGGCCAGGTGCTGATCCTCGTGCTCAGCCTGTACGTGGCGGCCTCGGTCTTCGGCTGGCTGCAGGGTTACCTGCTCAACATCGTCATCAACCGGACGGTGAAGCGGCTGCGCGACGAGGTGGAGAACAAGCTGCACCGGCTGCCGCTGCGCTACTTCGACACCGCCCCCCGCGGTGACGTGCTCAGCCGCGTCACCAACGACGTCGACAATGTCTCGCAGAGCCTGCAGCAGACCATGAGCCAGCTGCTGGTCTCGCTGTTCACCGTGGTCGGCATCCTGATCATGATGTTCTGGATCTCGCCGCTGCTGGCGCTGATCGCGCTGCTCACCGTGCCCGCGGCGATCATCGTCACCGCGCAGATCGCCAAGCGGTCCAAGCCGCACTTCGTCGACCAGTGGAAGTTCACCGGCGAGGTGAACTCCTCGGTCGAGGAGGCCTACACCGGCCACGAGATCATCACCGCGTTCGGCCGCGGCCGCGAGGTCGGCAAGGAGTTCGACAAGCGCAACCAGAAGCTGCACGACGCGAGCTTCAAGGCGCAGTTCATCTCCGGCCTGATCATGCCCGCGATCATGTTCCTCGGGAACATCAACTTCGTGTTCATCGCCCTGGTCGGCGGTCTGCGGGTGGCCACCGGCAACCTGTCGCTGGGTGAGGTGCAGGCCTTCATCCAGTACTCGCGCCAGTTCAGCCAGCCGCTCACCCAGATCGGCGCGATGGCGAACCTGCTGCAGTCCGGTGTCGCCTCCGCCGAGCGGATCTTCGAGATCCTCGACGCCGAGGAACAGAGCCCGGACCCGCTGGTGGAGAACCAGCGCCCGGTCGATCGCGGCCGCGTCGAATTCGAGGGGGTGTCCTTCGGCTACGACCCGGAGACCCCGATCATCGAACGACTCTCGCTGGTCGCCGACCCCGGCCACGTCATCGCCATCGTCGGGCCGACCGGCGCGGGCAAGACCACGCTGGTCAACCTGCTGATGCGGTTCTACGAACTCGACGCGGGCGCCATCACGATCGACGATGTCGACATCACCACCATCACCCGCGACCATCTGCGCTCGCGCATCGGCATGGTGCTGCAGGACACCTGGCTGTTCAAGGGCACGATCAGGGAGAACATCGCCTACGGCAATCCCAACGCGTCCGAACACGACATCCTCGCGGCTGCCCGCGCCGCCTACGTCGACCGGTTCGTGCACTCGCTGCCGCACGGCTACGACACGGTGATCGACGAGGAGGGCGGCGGCGTCAGCGCGGGGGAGAAGCAGCTGATCACCATCGCCCGCGCATTCCTGGCCAAGCCGTCGATCCTGATCCTGGACGAGGCGACCAGCTCGGTCGACACCCGCACCGAACTGCTGGTCCAGCAGGCCACCGCCGCCCTGCGTCGCGATCGCACGAGTTTCGTGATCGCGCACCGCTTGTCGACGATTCGCGACGCCGACCTGATCGTGGTGATGGAGAAGGGCCGCATCGTCGAACACGGCAACCACGAACGGTTGCTCACCGAGAAGGGCGCTTACTACAACCTCTACAACGCCCAGTTCGCGGCGGCCGAAGCCTAGACCGGGCAGCGGGGCTGGCACGATGGGCCGGTGGCCGAGCGCAGCGAGTTCTCCTTCGAAGTAGGTACCCGTCTCGATGGTGGGCGCCACGGCCGGACCGGGGTGATCTCCACCCCGCACGGTGAGATCGCCACGCCCGCCTTCATTCCGGTGGGGACCAAGGCCTCGGTGAAGGCGGTCCTGCCGGAGGCGATGAAGGAGCTGGGCGCGCAGGCCCTGCTGGCCAACGCCTATCACCTGTACCTGCAGCCCGGCGCCGACATCGTCGACGAGGCGGGCGGGCTCGGCAAGTTCATGAACTGGGCGGGCCCGACCTTCACCGACAGCGGCGGGTTCCAGGTGATGTCGCTGGGGGTCGGGTTCAAGAAGGTGCTCGCGATGGAGGCCGTCGACATCCGCTCCGATCAGGTGATCGCCGCGGGCAAGGAGCGGCTGGCCACCGTCGACGACGACGGCGTCACCTTCCGCTCGCACCTGGACGGGTCCAAGCATCGCTTCACCCCCGAGGTGTCGATGGGCATCCAGCACGAACTCGGCGCCGACATCATGTTCGCCTTCGACGAGCTGACCACGCTCATGAACACCCGTGGCTACCAGGAGAAATCGCTACAGCGCACGCACGAGTGGGCCCAGCGCTGCATCGACGAGCACGAACGCCTTACCGACCAGCGTGCCCACCGGCCGTATCAGGCGCTGTTCGCGGTGATCCAGGGCGCGCAGTACGAAGACCTGCGGCGCAAGGCCTGTCGCGAGCTGGAGACGATCCGCGGCAGTGGCGGAACGGAATTCGACGGCTACGGCATCGGTGGCGCGCTGGAGAAGCACAACCTGGGCACCATCGTCGGCTGGTGTTGCGACGAGCTGCCCGAGCACAAGCCGCGCCACATGCTCGGCATCAGCGAACCCGAGGACATGTTCACCGCCATCGAGAACGGCGCGGACACCTTCGACTGCGTCAACCCCTCGCGGGTGGCCCGCAACGCGGCCATCTACGTCGACGAGGGCCGGTTCAACATCAACACCAGCCGGTTCCGCCGCGATTTCACCCCGATCGACGAGAACTGCGACTGCTACACCTGCGCGCACTACACCCGCGCCTACCTGCATCACCTGTTCAAGGCCAAGGAGATGCTCTCGGCGACGCTGTGCACGATCCACAACGAGCGGTTCACCGTGCGGCTGGTCGACCGGATCAGGGCCAGCATCGATGGCGGCTACTTCGACGCGTTCAAGGCCGAGTTCCTCGGGCAGTGGCAGGGCCGGATCAAGGCGCCCGGGTCGGCGTGACCCGGGCGCCGCGCGCTCAGTCGTGCAGCGCGTCGCGTTTCGCCGGGGCGTAGGTGGGTTCGGATTTCTTGAGGATCGCGATCACCCGGTAGGTGATGGGCAGCATCAGCACCTCGCACAGCGTCTTCCAGAGGAAGCCGATGATCACGAAGTTGATGAACGACTGCCAGGTGTCGATGCCGATGGCGGTGGCGGCGATCGAGCAGAAGATGAGGGTGTCGGCGAACTCGCCGATCACGGTGGAACCGATCAGCCTGGCCCACAGGTGCTTTTCCTTGGTGCGTTCCTTGATCATCACCAGGGTGGCCGAGTTCAGCAACTGGCCCACGAAATAGCCCGCCAGCCCGGCCAGCACCAGCTGCGGGGTGGTGCCGATGACGGTGCGGAAGGCTTCCTGGTTGTCGTAGAAGCCCGCGGGTGGCAGCCGGATGGCGATCGTGAAGGCGCCGACGGTGAGCAGCAGCGCGGCGAAGCCGGTGTAGATGGCGTGGCGGGTGGCGCGGAAGCCGTACACCTCGCTGAGCACGTCACCGAGGATGTAGGCGAGCGGGAAAAGGAAGAAGGCGGCATCGGTGGTGATCGGCAGCAGCTGCAGCGGCCCGAGCATCACCGACTTGTCGGCGAAGAACTCCACGCCCTTGGTGGCGCAGATGTTGGAGATGATCAGCGTCGCGGTGAACACGGCGACGATGGTCGGATAGAACCCCCGCGCAGCCTGGGCGAATGCCGCATGGTCCGGCGCGGGGTGCCCAGTGTCGGTGGGTTTGTCGAGAGCGTTCGGTTCGGTCACGCCCTCCATCCAACCAAGGTCGTGCCGCGCCACGGTCCTGGGTTGTGGAATAGGCTGTAGTAATGACGAATCCCGGCGATTCCGACGAGTGGTGGAAGCAGTACGGCGGCTCCGGCGTGTCGCCGGAGTCCGGCGCGCCGGGTTCGGTGCCGCAGTACCCGACCGCCCAGCCGTCGCAGCCTTCCCAGCCGCAGCAGCCCAGCTATCCGTCGGCGCCGCAGTACCCGCAGCAGTCCGCCCCGCCGCCCTCGCAGCCGCAGTACCCGAACTACCAGCAGCCGCAGGCCGGGGCGCCGCAATATCCGCAGCAGCCCGGTTACGGCGGGTACCCGCAGGCCGGTGGCTACCAGCCCTACGGCGCCTACCCTCAGCCGCAGGGCACCAACGGGCTGGCCATCGCCTCGCTGGTGACCTCGCTGATCGGCATGTGCACCTGCATCGGTTCGATCGTCGGCATCGTGCTCGGTGTGATGGCGCTCAACCAGCTCAAGGAGCGTGGTGGTGAGGGTCGTGGCATGGCGCTGGCCGGCATCTGGATCGGCGCGATCACGCTGGTGCTCGCCCTGCTGTACGTGGTCTTCGTGATGGTCCTCGGCTTCGCCAGCGGGTGGGAAACCACGTCGACCTACTGACCCGCACAGACGGCAACAGGGGCGCTTCCGGATCCGGAAGCGCCCCTGTTGTTTCGCGTCGGCTGGGAATCAGCCCTTGACGACCTGCGTGCCGCCGGCGAACTTGTCGTGCCAGCCCTGCTTGTTCGGGTCCTGGGAGATGGTGATCGCGATGTAGATCGCCAGACCCAGCCCGGCCAGGCCGCCGATGCACGGGATCGCGCTGACAGCGACGAACAGGTTGCGCTTGAGCGACTGCTCGGGCGTCAGGTTCGGGGCGCCACCGGGGGCGACGACCCGCAGACCGAGGATCTTCTTGCCCAGCGTGGTGCCCTGGCTGACCTCCATGGCCACGAAGTAGCCGTAGAGCGCCAGCGAGGCGATGAAGCCGGTGGCCAGCTGCACCGTGTTGCCGGACAGCACGAGCGAGAGCACGATCGCGATCGGGATGCTCACGATCAAGTTGTCGATGACCCGCGCACCGAAGCGGATGCCCAGGTCGGCCGGGGTGACACCGCCGAAGCCCGCCTGCCCGTACGGGTTCGGGTTCTGGCCGTAGCCCTGTTGCGGGTACGGGTCCTGGCCGTAGGTCGGCTGCTGCTGGCCGTAGGGGTCCTGGCCGTAGCCGGGCTGCTGCTGGCCGTACGGCTGCTGCTGTCCGTATCCCGGCTGCTGCTGGCCGTAGGGATCCTGGCCGTAGCCGCCGGGCTGACCGCCCTGCGGGTACTGGTTGGGGTCGTAACCACCGCTGGTCATAAATTCGTCCTCGTCGTGATCAGTAGATCGGTCGATGCGTACGTTACGGACATCCCTCTGGTCGGAACAACCCGATAGGCTCGAGTATCCATGGTTTTCCGGGGATGTGCGTGGGGTCGAATACTTCGCGGAGCTCTGCCGTTGTCCGCGCGGAATACCCGAGCGAGTCCGCGATCGCGGTCACCACGTCCTCGGGCGTGTTGCCCAGTGCGCGTTGATCCGAAAGGCTCACTGCCCCGTCACGTTTGGCCAATCGCTTGCCCTCCTGATTGAGCACGAGCGGCACGTGGGCGTAGGTCGGCGCGGCGAGTCCGAGTAGCTCGGCGAGGTAGGCCTGGCGCGGGGTGGACGGCAGCAGATCGTCACCGCGCACCACCTGGTCGATGCCATGAGCGGCGTCGTCGACCACCACGGTCAGGTTGTAGGCGGGAATGCCGTCACCGCGGCGCAGCACCAGATCGTCGACGGCGCCGCGATATCGGCCGTGCAGCAGATCGGTGATCTCGTAGTCGGTGACCTCGGCGCGCAAACGCAGTGCGGCGGGCCTGCCTTCGGCGCGGCGGGCCGCGCGCTGGGCCTCGGTCAGCTCGCGGCAGGTGCCCGGATAGGCGCCCATCGGGCCGTGCGGCGCCGTGGCGGCCTGCTGGATCTCGCGCCGGGTGCAGAAACATTCGTAGGTGCGCCCGGCCGCGGTGAGTTCGGCGACGGCCGCCGCGTAGGCGGGCAGCCGCTCGGACTGGTAGACGACGGGACCGTCCCAGTCGATGCCGATCGCGGCGAGGTCGTCGAGCTGACGGGCGGCGGCGCCGGGCCGCACCCGGTCGAGGTCGTCGACCCGGATCAGGAACCGCCGCTCGGTGGTTCGCGCGAACAACCAGGCGAGCACGGCGGTGCGCAGGTTCCCGATGTGCAGCTCGCCCGACGGGCTCGGGGCGTAGCGGCCCGCGCCCGGAGCCTGGCTGGTCGACACCGCACCCATCCTAGGTGGGTTCGGCGCACAGCCTCGGCCGCAGCCGGTCCTCGGTGATCTCGGCGCCGGAATCGAGGGCGGCGAGCAGTTCTCGCGCGTGCGCGATCAGTCCGTCGCGGTCGACTTCGTGGTGCTGGGCATTCGCCGGGTACACCGTGAGCCGCTCGCTCGCGCGGCGCAGCAGGGTGCCCGCGCCCTTGCGATTGCCGCGCTGGATGTGGGTGATGCCCACCGCGTATTGCGCCAGACCCTGCCAGAGCATCCGCTCGGCTACCGGCCCGTTCTTCCATGCCGCTTCCAATACTTCGTGCGCGTTGAATGCCAGACCGTCGTCCAGCAGTTGCTGAGCGAAGGTCAGAGTTTGCTGGGGCGTCAACTCGAGGTCGTCGGGAATTCGGGCCACTCCGGCACTGCCGGGTGGCAGCGGCCTGCCGAGTCGGTCGCGGGGGCGGTCGTTGCGGGCACGACCTGCGGCGTCACGGTCACGGGAGATCATTCCCCCATGATCCACGCCCGCTCTCGATGGTGCCTATGGGACGGGTGAGACAACGCGGATAGTGACGTATCACGGACCAATCACGCCGACGTAAAAGTTGATGTGTCAGCCGGATCCGGAATGGGTATAGGGACCTGGCAATGCTCCCGCAAACGTGAACCTTCGCAACATTGGCAAAAGGATATGAGAAAGCAAATTCTCATCCGCAAACTTGCGGAAGACCTGCTAGTGTCTCTTCCGCGGGGGCAGCCCCCGGAGGCGGAAACGCCTCGATGTGCTGGTTCGTGCCGGTAGGTTGCGCGTGCCGTGTGGCGGTCTCTGTGTGCCACGAAGTAACTCGTCGGTCGCGCCGGAATCCGGAATATTGCAGCGATTCCAGGAGTAATCCCGTTCTCGATGACGCAAAGGAGCAAGTGCCGTGGGAGTTGATGTGACGAACGCTGTGTGGCGGAAGAGCACCTACAGCGGACCCGATGGGAACTGCGTGGAAGTGGCCTTTCTCGCCGGTTCCGAGGTGGCGGTCCGTGACACGAAGGATCTCGGTGGCGGCCCCGTGCTGGCCTTCGGACCGGGAGCGTGGGACGCCTTTCTCGCCGACATCAACTCGGGAGCGTTCGGGCAAGGCTGAATCCACACCGTGTGCCTCGCGCAGGTAGTTCCGGCCCCGAGTCGGTAGGACTCGGGGCCTTCTCAGTGGTGGCCTATCGTGGCCGGATGACGAGGATGGCCCCGCGCGACGCGACGATGTTCTGGCTGTCGCGGCGCACCGCCAATGATGTGTTCCTGCTCTACTCTTTCGCCGAAAACGCCACTGCCACCGATGAACTCCGCGCTTTCATCGCGGCGCGCGTCGCGCGCATTCCGGATCTGCGGATCCGGTTGCAGGAGATACCGGGCGACCTCGACTATCCCCGGTGGATATCCACTGAATTCGTGGCCCAGCAATTCGTGACCCACCGCCCGGATGGCCGGTCGTGGCACAGTCTGCTCGATCGCGTGGGCGAACTTCTGGGCACCGGTCTGGATGCCACCGAATACCCCTGGCGCATCCATGTCTTCCGTGGTGTGCGAGATGCGCCGGGTTCGGCGGTGCCGGTGCTGGTGGCGATCCTTCAGGTTTCCCACGCGCTGGCCGACGGCACCAGGGCCGCCGCGATCGCCCGTGCCCTCTTCGGTCCGGCGCCCGAGGGTGAAGTTGTCCACAGCTCTCCCGGTGAGCCTGTGGATAACTCGGGATCCCGGCCGGTACAACCAGCGAAAACCTCTACACAGACTGTGGATTCCTGTGGACAAGTCTGTGGATGGACGCCACCGGCAGCAGCCGTGAGTGTGCTTGGGCTACTGCGTTTTCCCCAGCGGGCCGCGCAGACGATCTGGCGTGGTCGCGCCGCCTACCGCGCACAGCGGGAGCTGGCCGACCGCACCGCGACGGGCGAGGTCCCCGCGGCCGCAACCGGGTTCGCGCCCTGCGCGCTGAACCCCGCGGTGCCGGTCGCCGATCATCAGGTCCGCCTGCTCGTCGTCGACGCGACCGAGCTTCGAATTCCCGGCCGAACCGTGACTGTCGTTGCCCTGACCGCGATTTCACGCGCACTCGCCGGCTATCTCACCGAACGCGGCCTGCCGCCCGAGTGCCTGGGTACCGCGCTCCCGATGGCGCTGCCGGATCGGGGAGCGGCCCGCAACAACTACCGCGGTCTGTCGATCGACCTGCACATCGACGAACCGGACCTGCGCCTGCGCGCCGCCCTGATCGCCGACGACCTCGCCACCCGCCGCGACCGAGCGCTCAATCCACTACTGGCCGCACAGGATCGGGTGGGGGCGGTGGTGCCCGCCGTGCTGGCCGTGCGCGATGTCGAGCGCGCCGATCTGCACAGCGTGCCCGACGCGCTCGACGGCAACACGGTCGTCTCCAGTGTCTACCGCGGCCCGGCCGATCTCGCCTTCGCGGGTGCGCCGGTCCTGTTCACCGGCGGATTCCCCGCGCTCGGCACGGTCATGCATCTGACTCATGGCGTGCACGGCATCGGTGAAAAGCTGACGCTGTCAGTGCATTCCGATCCCGAGGTGCTGCCCGACCCGGACCGGTACCTGGAACTGCTCGCCGAGTCACTCGGCGCCGTGGTCGCCGCACACGGTTAGGGCTTCGCGCCTGGCCTGGTCAACTCGATGCTGACCGCGCGCAGCGCCGAGTGCAGCGCGGTCGCGGGATCGGTGCCCGCGGCCTCGCCCTCGATCAGCCCGTCGATGCGGAACGGGCAGAAATAGCCGGTTCCGGTGTCGCCCTGGTGCGGTCGGCCGATCTCGATGAGCGGTTGGCCCGCGCGGTGCGCGGCCGCGATGGCCGTGGCGAGCGCGGCATCGGCGGCGCGCGGATCACGTCGGCGGGTGCGCGGTAGCGCGGGCGCGGATTGGGAGTGGATGCGTTCGTACCAGTCGATCACCTCGGACGGCGCTGCGCGCGTACCGGTTTCGTAGTGACCGAGCGCGGCCCTGCTGTACGGGACGCGGGCGGCCAGCGCCGTCAGGGACAACCCGGACTCTTCACGTAGCCGCCGCAATCGCGCTCCGACGATGGTGGTCGCGCCGTTCCCCTGCTCGCCCCGACTGGACATGAGGCCATCGTAGAGAACTGTAGACGTTTGTAGACGCTTTTTGCTGTCCAAAAGGTCTTGACGGCGACCATACTTTTGTCCGGCGGCTTCGTCATCACCATACCGCGCCACCCGTGCAAGCTGTGACTCGTTCGGAGGGGACCGATGGACATCTACGTGTGGATCGCGCTGGGGCTGTTCGTGTTCGGCGCGCTGACCCGCTACCTACTACTCCTGCCGCCCCCGGAAACCACCGCGCGTCCGAGCGTGGCAGAGATCCGGCTGCGGCTTCAGGCCGAGCGCGCGCTCCCCGGCCACGACTCGACGACGCCGTCGGTGCGCAGCAGTTCCAGCAGCAGCTTCTCGGCGTCGGACTTCTCCCTGGCCAGGGCGCTCCAGCCACGGACGAGGCCGTCGTCGCCGGATTTCGTCGTCCACGAGCCGACGGCGTGAGCGCCTTGGGGGTGCAGCGAGTAGTAGATGGTGCCGACCGGGAACGCGATGTCCATGCCGCGCACCCAGCCGGTCAGTGCGTCACCGTCCCACACCCGCATCTCGCCACGGACCTGCGCGACCGGATCCGCCTCCGGCGCTGGGGCTTCCGCGTCCGAGTCGAGCAGCAGATGGTCACCCTCGTGCCGGATGTTCACCGCCGCCACTTCGACCTGCTCGCCGTGCTTGGCCGCCTTCTGCCAGGCCGCCCACCACCGGCCTGCCAGGTCGATCCGGTTGTCCACGATGCCCGCCAGTTCGGCCAGCGAGATCTGCAGCGCCTCGGCCAGCCGGATGGCGACCGGCAGCGTGGGCGACTGCTCCTCGGATTCGTACCGGGTGATCTGTCGCGAGCTCACCCCGATCGCGGTGGCGAGCGCGGGCTGCGACAACCCGAGCAGCCGCCGCCGCTCCTGGATCACCTTCCCCGTCCCGGTGTTCATACAGTCATCGCCTCCATCGCTGGCCCCTACCGTCACACCCTGCTGGACACATCCGCACCAGACCCGCCGGCATCGCGCGCCGCCCTGCGTGATCGCGAAGACCGCTGGCGCGCCGCGCATGCCGACTGCGTGGCCGATTCTCCCATTTCTTCGCTGCAGCAGGCCCGTTTCGTGCTGACTCAGCACGACGGGTGCGGTCCGCGCTGCCTGCAACACCTGGCGGCGACGGCCTACAGCACCGGATTGATCGACGACATCTGAGCCTACGGCGCGCGGTGATGTGCTCGGCGTTCGCCTGTAACAGGCGACACGTTGACGAACACGTTGCGAGGCGCCGAACCCCCTCCGAACGCCGTTACCGTCGTGGGTATGAGTGTGGACCCCGAGGTGGAAGGCGACGGCGCCACGACCACCGAGCGCCGAGGGCTGCGTTCCCGGTTGCGGCTGCGGCTGCGCCGCCCGTTCGTGCTGCCGTCCCAGCGGGCCACGGCCGACAACATCGTCGCCGCCCCCACCCCGCTGCAGCCGATCGACCTCACCGACGACGCCGAGGTCTCGCAGGTGCTCGATCTCGCGGTGCGGGTCGGCGAGGTGGTGCTGGCCGCCGGTACCGGTGTCGGTGACACCTCGGCGCAGGTCCGGTTCATCGCCTCGACCTACGGCCTGGACAAGTGCGACATCGACGTCACCTTCGACGCGATCCGCATCTGGGCCGACCGCGGCCCCCGGCTGCCACCGGCCAGCGACATGCGGGTGGTGAAGTACCGCTCGCTCGACTTCACCCGGCTGGCCGCGGTCGACCGGCTGACCCGCCGGATCCGCAGCCAGATCGTCCCCGTCGACGAGGCGCACGCCGCGCTCGACGAGATCGTCTCGGCGCGCCACCCCTATCCGCGATGGGCCTCGACCGCGGGCTGGTCGCTGCTGGCGGCCGCGATCGCGGTGCTGCTCGGCGGCGGGGCGGTGCTGGCCGCCATCAGCTTCGCGACCACCGCGCTGATCGATGTGGTCAACCGGGCGCTGCACCAGCTGGGTCTGCCGATGTTCTTCCAGCATCTGGTCGGTGGTGTCATCGCCGCCGTGCCCGCGATCGCGCTGGCCTCGATCAGCGATCACTGGCGTGCCGACGCGGCGCTGATCGTGGCCGCGGGCATCACGGTGCTGCTCAGTGGGCAGCAGCTGGTCGGTTCGGTGCAGGACGCGATCACCGGCGCGCCCATCACCGCCGCGGCCCGCATGCTCGAGGTGTTGATGATGACCGGCGGCATCATCGCCGGTATCGGTCTGGCGCTGCGGGTTTCGACCATGCTCGGGATCGCGGTGCCCGAGATCGCGGCCTCGGCCGGGCGCGATACCGAGTATCTGGGGATCAAACTCGCGGCCGGTGCGGTGGCGGCGATCGCCTTCACCCTGGCCTGTTACGCCGAGCGGCGGGCGCTGCTCGCGGCCGGGCTCAGCGGCGCCGGTGGCACCATGGTCTTCCTCGGCGCGCAGGACATCGGCTTCGGCCCGGTCGTCGCCTCGGGCATGGCGGCCACGGTGATCGGCCTGGCCGGTGGCCTGATGGCGCGGCGCGCGCTCACGCCGCCGCTGGTCGTCGCGGCCGCGGGCATCACGCCGCTGTTGCCTGGTCTGAAGGTGTATCGCGGCCTGTACGCGCTGCTGGAGGACGAGTCACTGCTCGGCTTCAGTCAGCTGCTCGGCGCGTTCGGCGTCGGCTGCGCGCTGGCCGCGGGCGTCATCCTGGGCGAGTGGTTCGACCGGTTGCTCAGCCGCCGCGGCGCACCGCGCGACTTCGATCCGACCTACACCAGCGACCGTTGACCTAGGTGGCCTGCACCAGGGTGCGCGGGCCGTCGGCCGCCGTCTCGGCGGGCGCCGGGTCCTGGACGCGGGGTTTGCCCGCCGCCCAGCGCATCTGGCTGCGGGCCGCGGGCGCCTCGGTCGCGGCGGGGATGACGAGCAGCGCGAGCGTGGCGCCGTTGCTGCCGACCAGATGCATGATGCGCGAGGCCTGCTCGCCGGTGCCGGATTCGACGCTGTTCCAGTCGAATCCGAGCCGGGCCAGCTTGCCGATGCGCGGTCCGACCGCGGCGACCAGCTGGTGCAGCTCGGTCATCGGCTGATCGGTACGCGGCCACCAGGCGCCGTCGATCGGGCCGGTGGTGGCATCGCGGTCACGCAGCATCAACCGGATCGGCCCGGTCGCGTCGCGACCGATGCTCGTTTCAGGTGCTGTATTCACTACGGATGTTTTCTTTCTCAAGTCTGTGCGGTCGAACGCCGTCCAGCGACATCGACCGGCGCACGCCGTCCATCTGGGCCGGGCGCGAAGGTTGGGTACCCACTCCACTGTGTCGGCACGCACATCTGCGCGATGCGCGGCGACGCCGGTGGGTGGATGTGGTGGGGGTCTCCCGCACCATCGGGGCTCACTCTACGGATGCCTACCGACAGATCCACCGATTAAACGAACAGGGCCCCGACCGGCGAACCGATCAGGGCCCTGCTGTGGCGGAGGATAGGGGATTTGAACCCCTGAGGGCGTTAACCCAACCCGCGTTCCAGGCGAGCGCCATAGGCCACTAGGCGAATCCTCCGTGGAGCAGCATAGCGGCAGCTGTGCCCCGGTGTAAAAACGGGTCGGGTCGGCGAGGCCGGATCCAGGCACTATACGGCTGCGTACACTGAGTGGCCCGGCCGCTCTCGCTGCGGCATCGTCGAACGATATGAGGTGGAACACGTCGTGGGCACCGCGCGCACTCCCCGGGCCAGATGGGTCGAGGAAGGCCTGCGCGTGCTGGCCGATTCGGGTGTCGACGCCGTGCGGGTGGAGGCGCTGGCCAAGCGCATCGGCGTGACCAAGGGCGGGTTCTACGGATACTTCGCCGACCGCGACGCCCTGCTCACCGAGATGCTCGACGAGTGGGAGCGCGAGGCCGTCGACCAGGTGATCGACCAGGTCGACCGGCCCGGCATCGACGCCAAGACCAAGGCCAGGATGGCCGGCCTGCTCACCTTCTCCAGCCAGCGGCTGCTGCCGATCGACCTCGCGATCCGCGGCTGGGCCCGCCGCGACGAGGCCGTCGCCGAGCGGCTGCGCCGGGTCGACAACCGGCGAATGGCGTTGCTGCGCGAGACGATCGGTGAATTCTGCGATGATCCCGACGAGGTCGAGGCGCGCAGCCTGCTGGCGTTCTGCGCGGTCATCGGCGGACACTTCCTGGCCGCCGATCACGAGGGCCGCACCCGCACCGAGGTGTTCGATCGGGCCACCGACCTGCTGTTCGACACCCGTGATCGCTAGTGCGCTCGTTTACCGCTACACTGGCCGACGGATCCCGCGCGGCGCGCATCCTGTGAACTCCCCCAGGGCCGGAAGGCAGCAAGGGTCAACGGGCTCTGCCGGGTGCGCGGGGTCCCCTTAAATCTCTCAGGGGCCCCGCCGGATCGATCCGCCTACGCACCTTCGCAGCGTGCGAGCCCGCTCCCGGTCCGGATACCCCAACGATTCCGAGCAACCGCCGGGTAACGTTGCTGCTACCCCCACCTTGCTGCTTCGAAAGGCTGCCCAGGATGCCCCGGCAAACGCAGATCGGTTTGATGAGCCACGCGGAACTCGTGTCAGAGCACGAGTCGCAGAACGCGAATTACGCGACGCTCAAGACTGAGAAGCTCACGCTGGATCTCACCCGAGGTAAGCCCTCGCCGGAGCAATTAGATCTGTCGACGCCGCTGCTGTCGCTGCCCGGCGACGGCGACTTCCGCGACGGCTCCGGCACCGACTGCCGCAACTACGGCGGCCTCACCGGTCTGCCCGAGCTACGCGCGATCTTCGGCGAACTGCTCGGCATCCCGGTCGAACAGCTGCTGGCGGGCAACAACGCCAGCCTCGAACTCATGCACGACATCATCGTGTTCTCGATGCTCTACGGCACCCCGGACTCTCCGCGCCGCTGGGCGGTGGACGAGCCGATCAAGTGGTTGTGTCCGGCGCCGGGTTACGACCGGCATTTCGCCATCACCGAGGCGCTCGGCATCGAGATGATCACCATCCCGATGGGCCACGACGGCCCCGACATCCGCGCCATCGCCAAACTGCTCGCCGAAGACCCGCAGATCAAGGGTCTGTGGGCGGTGCCGAACTACTCCAACCCCACCGGCGTCGTCTACTCCGAAGAGATTGTCCGCGAGCTGGTCTCGCTGCCCGCCGCGCCGGACTTCCGGCTGTTCTGGGACAACGCCTACGCGGTGCACCCGCTCACCGACACCGCCGCGCCGGTGCTCGACGTCCTCGGCATGGCCGCGGCGGCGGGCAACCCGAACCGGCCGCTGGTCTTCGCCTCGACGTCCAAGATCACCTTCGCCGGTGCGGGCGTGAGCTTCTTCGGTGCGTCCAAGGCCAACATCGACTGGTACCTCGGGCACGCCGCGAAGAAGAGCATCGGCCCCGACAAGCTCAACCAGCTGCGGCACCTGCGCTTCTTCACCGACGCCGAGGGCGTGCGCGAGCACATGCAGAAGCACCGCAGGCTCCTCGAGCCCAAGTTCGCGCTGGTTCGCCGGATCCTCGAGGACCGTCTCGGCGCCTCGAAGGTGGCCTCGTGGACCGAGCCCAAGGGCGGCTACTTCATCAGCCTCGACGTGCTCGAGGGCACAGCGGCCAGGGTGATCGCGCTGGCCAAGGACGCGGGCATCGCGCTGACGGCGGCCGGTTCGGCCTTCCCGTACAGCACCGATCCCGAGGACAAGAACATCCGCATCGCCCCCAGCTTCCCGCAGCTGCCGGAACTGGAGAAGGCGATGGACGGGCTCGCGACCTGCGTGCTGCTCGCGGCCACGGAGAAACTGCTCGACCAGCGCTGACCGTGCGGCCGGGCGCGCTCACCCGCGCCCGGCACCGGCTCAGCTCTTCTTGTGCACCAGCGCGCCGAACAGGGTGACCGAGATGTGGATGTCGCCACGGTCGGCGCCCGCTTGCAGGTCGGTGAGGAGCTGGTCGCGCTCGGCGGTGGTGATCACCCCGCGCAGGGCGGCCAGCCCGGCGATCCTGGTGACCAGCGCACCGGCCCCCACCGTGCGATCCTGCACCAGCGCGTGCGAGCCGATCTCGTCGACGACCAGACCGGCACCGCTGAGCAGTCCCGCGATCCGGCGGCCCGACAGCGGGTTCGTGGTCGAGGAGATCAGGGTGTCGATCACGGCGCCGACCACCCGCTGATCGCCCGGGTGCACGATCGCCGTCGCCCAGTCGGCATCGACCACCACCGCGCGACCACCGGGCCGCAGCACCCTGGCGATCTCGGCCGCCGCGCGCGCGGGCGCGGTGAGGTGCTGGAACACCCGCTCGCACAGCACCGCGTCGAAGCCCGCGGTGCCGAAGGGCAGACCGTAGGCGTCGCCGGAGACGAACGCCGCCGTCGAGCCGCGCTCGGCGCCGCGCCGTTCGGCCGAGGCGAGCAGGTTCGGATCGGGTTCGACCCCGACGGCGGTACCGGTCGGCCCGACGGCGTCGGCGAAGGCGAACACCTCCGAGCCGGTGCCGGAACCGATGTCGAGCGCGGTCTCGCCGGGGCGCAGCGCGAGCGCGTCGTGACTCCAGGTGCGTAGCGCGCTCATCCCCGGCTGGGTGACTTCCAGGTCGTGCGCGTCGATCAGCTGATCCTGGCCCGCTTGATCGAAGCGGTCGGGTCGTGGGCTGTAGTTGGTCATGCGTACCGCCATCGTCGAGATATCGAGACCGTGTTGGCGCGTTTCGGTGGGCGCCGTAGTCCTCGGGAGCATGGGACACGAGGGTACTAGTGAAATGTGTCACGATGAATGTATGACTCGTACGCTGTGTCTGGCTCAGGACCCCGAGGCCGACGAACTCCTCGGCACCGACGATTTCGCGTTGCTGCTGGGAATGCTGCTCGATCAGCAGTATCCGATGGAGCACGCGTTTCGCGGTCCCCGAAAACTCGCGGAACGAATGGGCGGATTCGACCTGCGCCGGATCGCCGAGGCCGATCCCGCCGAATTCGAGGAACTCGCCGCGACCCCGCCGGCCATCCACCGCTACGGCCGGTCGATGGCGCGTCGCGCGCAGGCACTCGCCCAATACGTGATCGAGCACTACGACGGCGTCCCCGCCGGGATCTGGACCGACGGCGATCCCGACGGCAAGGAGGTTCTGCGCAGGTTGCAGGCGCTGCCGGGGTTCGGCGCGCAGAAGGCCAAGATCTTCCTGGCGCTGCTCGGCAAGCAGCGTGACGTGCGTCCCACCGGCTGGCAGAAGGCCGCGGGCGCCTATGGTGACGAGGGCTCGCGACGCTCGGTCGCCGATGTCGTCGACGCCGAAACACTTGCCGAAGTAAGGGAATTCAAGAAGCAGGCCAAAGCGGCGGCGAAAGCCGCCGGATGAATTCTTAGTTACGATCTTGCTGCTTTAATCCCTCGTCACGCGCGGGGATCTGCTCGAAGCTTGCCTTTCGAACAGCTCCACAAACGATGAGGGATTGGCAGTTTTTATGAAGATGAGGAAGTTCGCCGTGGTAGCGGCGCTCGTGACCGTGGCGACCGGCGTGGCCGCAGGCACTGTGCACGCCGCTCCGGTCGCAGAGGCCGATGCGGTCAACTACACCGCCGAGGTCGTCGACGACGCGAAGGCCGTCATCTCCACCGACGCCGGCTCGCTGGTCGTCGAGGACGGCGTGTTCAAGGTCAAGGCCGCCAACGGCGCGACCGTCGCCGGTACTCCGCTCTCGTTCCGTCTCGATGAGTTCGAGCTCCCCATCGCGGCCGAGATCTCGGGTAACACCGCGACCCTGTCCCCGGTCCTCGATCCCGCCAAGGCCGTCTACAAGCCCGTCGCGCTCCCCTTCGAGAGCCAGGCGCCGTGGAAGACCGAGTACGAGCGTGAGCAGGCCGCCTGGTCCCGCCTGACCTCCACCATCTCCCTGGGTGCCGCCATCGGCACCCTCGTCGGTGGCCTCGGCGGCGCGGCTGTCGGTTGCATCGTCGGCGCCGGTGCGGGCCTGGTCGCGACCGGTGTCCTGCTGGCTCTGTTCGGTGCGGGCCCCCTCGCCGGCTGCGTCGTCGGTGCCACCACCATCGGTGCGCTCGGTGTGATCGCGGGTCAGATCCTGGTGACCGCCCCGGTCGCGATCGGTGCGGCGCTGCAGTACATCATCACCATCAACCAGCCGGCTCCTGTTCCGCCGGCCGCCGCCAAGTAACCGCGGCAGTAACAGCGTGGCGCCCCACCCGGATCACCGGGTGGGGCGCTTCGCGTCGGTCGGTCCAGCCGCATTGCGCTGCTCGACACACCCGACTGACCTGGGCTTATGGTGTGCCCCACGGCACAATCCGCCGATTCGGCTTGGATGGGCCGGGATTCGGTGTTAACTTGATTGTTATGTCCGGCAACCATCCCACCGCTCCGCGGGTCACCTACGTGACCGCCGCGCTGGGTCTGCGGTTGCCGTTGACTCGCGAACTGTGTCGCTCCTGCTGCTGCAGCTGAGCCCTCGGGGCTCGTGCGCTGCCACGCCCCACGTGTAGGCAATCCCGTTGCGACAACGGGATTTCAGCAAGGAACTTCATATGTCTACTCCCATCATCGAACGCCCCGCTTCTCGGGCGGGTGCCGGTCGTGCTCGTGTTTCCCGCCCCGTCGTCGCCCCTGAGCTGCGCCGCAGCGACAATCCGGCGGCCGCCGTGCTGCGCACCGCCGCCTCCGGCCCGGTCTCGCGCGACAATGCCGCGCGGGCAACGGGTTTGAGCATCGCCACGGTGAACCGTCAAGTGGCGTCGCTGCTTTCGGCCGGGCTGCTGCGTGAACGTCCCGACCTCACCGCCGCGGGAGCGGTCGGCCGCCCGCGCGTGCCCTTCGAGATCGACCACGACGCCTATCTCACCATCGGCATCCACATCGGCGCGGCCGCGACCAAGATCGTCGCCGCCGACCTGCGTGGGCGCATCCTCGGCGGTCTCGCCATCGCCACCCCGCAGACCGGCCAGGATTTCGCGGTGACCACCGTGGCGCGCAGCGCCAAGGCGTTCCTGCAGCGCTGGCACCGCCGCACCCCGCTGTGGGCGGGTGTGGCCATCGGTGGCCGCGTCGACCCGCACACCGGCGTGGTCGACCATCCCAAGCTGGAATGGAAGGGCGCGCCGATCGGGCAGGTGCTCGGCGATGTGCTCGAACTGCCGGTCTCGGTCGCGCCGCACGTCGAGGCCATGGCCGCCTCGGAACTGCTGCTGCCGACCTTCGACGCACGCCGTCCCGAGCCCGACACCGAGCTGCCCGCCACCCAGACCGGCAGCAGCCTGTACTTCTACGTCCGTGAGACCGCGGGTATCGCCGTCACCCTCGACGGCCGGGTGCACACCCCGAGCAACGGGCCGGGCTCCATCGCCCACCTGCCCACCGGCTCGGACGTGCAGTGCGGCTGCGGCCGGCGCGGCTGCTTGGAAGTGACCGTCGGGGACCGGGCCCTGCAGGCTCGTGCCGTCGGGCGCGGAATCATCCCGGCGCACAACGGAACCGCGGGCACCACCATCGCCGATCTGTACCGGGCCGCCGAGTCCGGCTCCGAGCCCGCGCGTGAACTGCTGGCCGAGCGGGCGACCATGCTCGGACAGACCGTCGCCCTGGTGCGCGACATGCTCAACCCGGATCGGGTCGTGCTCGGTGGGCAGGCGTTCACCGGCTACCGGCCCGCGCTGGCGCACGTGGCCAGGGCGTTCACGCAGAGTACTCAGTTGCCGCCCACCGATATTCGGATCAGTGGATTCGGTGGGAAGGTGCAGGAGTTCGCCGCTGTCGTGACTTCGCTGAGCGCGCTGTACGCCGATCCGCTGGCCGCTGTGCGCCGCGTCTAGCCACGGAATACCTTCACCGCGAACGGCATCCCTGATCTCAGGGATGCCGTTCGCGTTTCAGCGGGGGTTGAAGGCGCCTTCCAGGGCCGTGATGAAGAAGGGGAACTGGGAGGCGAAGCGATGGAGGTTGCGGTCCCGGTCGTAGCCGGCGAACCAGTACAGGCCCGGTTGGGAGTCGGCCGAGGGGTCCATGTCGCGGAAGGTGCGGATCCAGTTGTCGGCGCGGCCGCTGATGAGCGTGTAGGGCAGCGCCCGGGAGAAGACGGTTTCCTGATCGATCGGGGGGATCTGCTCGCGCGAGACCGTGTCGAGGCCGCGTTGCATGGCGCGGACCCGCCCGGCGATGGTGTCGCCGAAGGGGGTTCGGGTCGGCAGGTAGTTGGGGAGCAGGATCGCCGCGACACCCGCCAGGGCGATGGGCACACCGACCAGGGCGTGCCCGGAGGTCAGCGCCAGCACGACGGTGGTGATGGCGCCGATGGCGATCAAGGCGCCGCCGATCCAGCGGGGCAGCGCGCGTTGCTTGGGGTCGGCGAAGGCGCCGGTGGCGACCGCGTCGGCCTGCATGGCGGCGCGGATGGGGTCGAGTTGCACGCGGCCGGGGGCGCGCAGTTCGCGGACGGCGACGGTGTCGGTGCCCTCGGGCAGCAGCATGTCGTAGACGGCGCGTTCGTAGTCACGCAGCTGATCGTCGGGGGCGTTGACGCGGCTGATCCGCCAGTCGTCCTCGCCGCGCGCGTTCACCGGCGTGATCCACAGGTAGCGCCGCGCCGCGAGATCGACGACGGTGGCGGCGATGTCGACCGGATCGACGTGCTCGTCGATCAGCAGGCCCGCCTCGCCGGGCAGCACGCCGTCGGGGGAGGTGAAGTCCACCCGGCCGCCCTGCCCGACGAGCGGATCGAAGGCGTCGCTGCCCGCGGTCGCCGTGGCGGCGCGCTTTCGCGCGGTCAGCACGTAGGCGACCATGGCCGCCAGCGCGAGCAGCAGCGCGCCGAAGGCCGCGTAGACGGGGCCGGTCAGGGAGAACGCGCCGGCCGAACTGCTGTCGCGGATATCTGCATTGGCGGGCACGGTGCTGGGCGGCATCTGCAGGGTGAGGTCGATCGCGTCGCCCTTGCGCAGGTCGGTCTGGCTCAGATACAGCACGCCATCGGGTTCGACGTGGACATCCGCGCAGGGCCTGGTGTTGCCGGCGGGGCCGAGTTTGCAGTCGACGATGCCCATCTGGAAGCTCGGGCTGATCACCGAGACGTCCAGCGCGGCGATATCGGCGTTGAGCACGCCGAGCCAGTGGAACACCTGGGTGCCGGGCGCGTCGGAGACCGTGTTGTGAATGGAGTAGGTGAACTTCGATTCACCAGGGTTGGCCTCGACGACGAACTGATCGCTGACCGTCGTCGCGGTGCCCGCCCCGGTCGCGGTGACATCGGTGACCTTGAACACCCGCTCGACATCGTCGCCGATCTTCAGGCGCAACGGCAGCGACATCGTGAAGTTGCCGTCGGCGGGCACCCCGACGGTCTCGACGACCTCGAGCACGCCGTCGTCGGTGAGTGTGAGGTCGGCGGTGATCGTCACACCGGCCGGTGCGGGCTCCGTGTGGGCAACCGGGGCGGCCGCGAACAAGCCCACCGAAGCGAGCAGCAGCGCGCCTGCGGCGCCCCCCCGAAAAGTCAGCATGGCTGCTTACTCTAGACAGCTTGCTATTCTGCGTCAGCGGCTGTCGGCGACTCAGGAGACGAGGGGGTACGGGGGAGTGACCCAACCACCGTACGGTTATGGCCCGCGCGGGCCTGGTGGACGACAGGTTCCGCCGCCCCCTGGCTATGGGCCGCCCCCGGGATATCGCCCACCACCGGGATACGGTCCGCCCGGATACCAACAGCCGCAGGGTTATCCACAGGGCTACGGCCAGCGTCAACCGCCGGGATACCGGCCACCGCCGATGCCGTACGGGCCGCCCGGCCGCCCGACCCCGCCACCGCGCAAGAGCGGCGGCGGATTCTTCGCCTCGCTGATCGTGATCATCATCGTCGTGGTGGTCGGCGGTCTGGTGCGCTACGCCGTGAACACGGGTTTCGACGCGGCCATCGGACCGAAACCGTCCACGACCTACACCCCCGATCCGGGCAACGCCCCCGCGGCGACCGCCGACAACCCCCTGGTCACCGCTGCCGACGGCACTCTGGTTCCGGCCTCGTGCGACTACGCGCCGTGGGGCACCCAGGTGGAGCGGGCGCGCGCGTTCTTCGAATCGGCCGCGAGCTGCCTGGAGGCGGCGTGGAAACCGGTGATGGAGAAGAACGGCCTGCCGTTCGAGTCGCCGACGCTCAGCATCACCGCGACCACCGCGGGCATCACCACACCGTGCACCGGGTCGACGAGTAATTTCGCGGCCTTCTACTGCTCGGCGAACAAGACCATCTACATGCCGATCAGCCAGCTGCAGACCGATCAGTTCCGGGACAACTGGGTCATCTACCTGTCGGTGTTCGCGCACGAGTACGGCCACCACATCCAGGCACAGTCGGGCATTCTGCTCAAGGCCAACAGCGAACGCCGTACCGCGGGCGTGCAGTCGGACAAGGGGCTGGAGCTCTCGCGCCGAGTCGAGTTGCAGGCCAACTGCTTCGACGGAATGTTCATCTCCTCGACCAAGGACGGCGGCTCGCTGACCGACTCGCAGGTCACCCTCGCCGTGCGGGACTCCTACGGTCGCGGCGACCGGCCCGGCGACATGCGCGATCACGGCACCTCCGACAACGGCGGGCAGTGGTTCGAGAACGGTCTCGAGCACAACCTCACGTCACGCTGCAACACCTTCACGGCATCCGCGAGCGAAGTGAGCTGATTCGGTTTGTCCCAACCGCCCGGTTACGGCCCCTACGGACCTCCCGGGGTACCGCCGTACGGCCACCCGCAGCAGGGCCGACCGCCCTACGGATATCCCGCGCCGTACGGCAGGCCGATGCCGCCGCCCTATCCCCGGCCGTTGCCGCCGCCGTACGGCTATGCGCCGCAGGGGTATCGGCCGTATCCACCGCCGCGGCGTGGCGGGTCCGGCACGCTCGGCGCGGTGCTGTCGGTACTGGTGGTCTTCGGTGTGGTCGGGTCGCTGCTGGTCGCGGTGGGGATCTCCGATCGGTCTTCGCGTGATGTCGCCAGGACCACCCCGCCCAGCTTCACCTACACCCCGTATTCGACGGCGCCGCCCGCTCCGACGACGACTGCCGCGCCCAGCGTGACCACCGCGCGAACCACCGCCCGTACCACCGCACCGACCACGGTGAAACCCGTTGGCCCGCAACCGGTGCTCGCGCTCGGCCAGCATCCGCTGTTCCACGACAACACCGCGTTCCTGCCCAATATGGACTGCGACCTGCCGCGCTGGTCGACCGACGCCGCCACCGCGAAGGCGTTCTTCGCCGCGGCGCAGGTGTGCCTCGATCAGATGTGGCGCACCAACCTCGCCGCCGCGAACCTGCCGTTCAGCAGTCCGGGACTGGTCGTCGCCGAGACGCCGGGGGAACTGTCCTCACCGTGTGGTGGTGCCAGCAGCGACGCGTTCTACTGCAGCGCGTCGAGCACCATCTACATGTCGACGGCCGGGCTGGTCATCAACAACACCCCGTATCCGCCGATGGAGGCGCTGTCGATCTACGCCCACGAATACGGGCACCACGTGCAGGGCATCACCGGTCTGCTGCAGGCCTCGTCGAATCAGCGCCGTGGGCAGGGCACCATGTCCGACGGCGGGCTGGAGACCTCGCGGCGAATGGAGTTGCAGGCCAGCTGTTTCGGCGGCATGTACATCGGTTCCGCGGAAGCCGGCGGCTCGTGGACCTCGCAGGAGGGTTACGCCGCGGTCCGGCACAACTACGACCGCGGTGACCACAACGACGGCCGCATCCGCGATCACGGCACTCCCGAGCACAACGGCAACTGGTACAACCACGGCTATTCGAAGAATCGCAACTTCGAATGCAACACCTGGCTGGCCCCGGCCGACGAGGTCAGCTAGGCGGGCACCGAACCGGACTTGTCCTTCGCCACCGCGCGGGCGCCGCGCTTGCCGGGAACGGGCAGGTCATCGCTGTCGGCGAGCCACTCCGCGGTGGTGAGCCAGCGGCGCTGGGCATGCGCGTCGGCGACGTCGAAGAAGACCCGGCGGCCGCGGTCGTCGCGGGTGTCGCGGGCCAGGGCCGCCCAGCTCGGTGGCCTGCCGCGCTCGGCGGTGTGCTCGATGACGAAGCCCGCCACCAGTTTGCCGATCATGTTGACCGGCTTCTGTGAGACCCGGTTGCCGTACTTGGTGGTGTGCCAGCGCCGGGCCGGACACAGCGAACCCGGACTCGCGTTCGAGGCGATCCAGCCCGCGCGCTGCGCGCGTTCGATCAGCCACAGATGCTTGACCGCCGAGGGCGCGATCTCGCCGACCCGCTCGGCGATGAGTTCGGTGATCTCGGCGTCGGCGAGGATGTCGCGCCTGGTGGGGCCGATGCCGTGGTCGGTCCAGTGGGCCGCGGCGAGGCGAGCCAGGATGCGGCCGAACTCGTCGATGCTGCGCTGGGCGCGGCGGCCGAGGCGCTCGATCCGCTCGGCTTCGCGGCGCATCTCGTTCTGCGCGGTGAGGGTGCGGATCGCCGCCATCGTCGGCACCTGCCCGCGTTCGAGCAGTTGCAGGATGGCGGCCGCGGTCGCCGGGTCCGCCGCGGCGGCGACGGGTAGCGAATCGCGTTTGATGTCGTAATCCTGGGGGCTGATCGCCCGGCTCAGCAGTCCGACCGCGGCGTTGTCGCCGGCGAAATCGGTATGGGCCAGCCAGGCGGCTGCGATGTCATCACACGACAGCACGGTGAAACGTTCCTCCGGTCGGTGCGGTGGGGGAGCGATCGGTGCGCGAAGGTTGTGCCCCGGTCGGGATGAGGGACCGGCCGGGGTCACCAACCTGATGAAGGTTTGGCCACCGAAGTTGCCGAGATCCACGGTAGCCAGACGCTTGCGCCGCTGTCACGATGATTGACGCTTTCGTTACATCAGGAATGTGATCGTTAATCGGGGAGCAAGTCTGTATTTCCTCGATAACCAGGATTAACTTTCGACCTATGTCCGAAATAACTGCTCCAAGGGCAGTCGATAGCTCACCTGTTGCACCTGAAGAACCCGCTTTGCCCATACTCTCCAGACCGCCGCATTCAATGTGATTCACATCACACAACTGAACGGTCACAGGTTTTCGGCCGCCTCGCACCCGAAGGGCGAGACGGAACGCCGAAGGCGCAGTATCGCCCTTCGGGTGCGAGGCCTCCATGGCCGAAAACCCCGCGGCACCAGCCGCCAAAATTACTGTCGGATGTAGTCGGTAGCCTGTGGGCCGTGGCTCTGTACCGGAAGTATCGACCGGCGACGTTCGCTGAGGTAGTGGGTCAGGAGCACGTCACCGACCCGCTGAGTATCGCGCTGGACACCGGGCGGATCAGTCACGCGTATCTGTTCTCCGGGCCGCGTGGTTGCGGAAAGACTTCCTCCGCACGGATTCTCGCGCGCTCGCTGAACTGCGTGGACGGTCCGACCTCCACGCCGTGCGGCACCTGCGCGTCCTGTGTGGCGCTCGGGCCGGGCGGCTCGGGCAATCTCGACGTCATCGAGCTCGACGCGGCCAGCCACGGCGGCGTCGACGACACGCGTGAGCTGCGTGACCGGGCGTTCTACGCGCCCGCCGAGTCGCGCTATCGCGTGTTCATCGTCGACGAGGCGCACATGGTCACCACGGCCGGTTTCAACGCGCTGCTCAAGATCGTCGAGGAGCCACCGGCGCATCTGATCTTCATCTTCGCCACCACCGAGCCGGACAAGGTGCTGCCGACGATTCGGTCGCGCACCCACCACTACCCGTTCCGGCTGCTGCCACCTGCCACCATGCGCGGGCTGCTCGGCAAGATCTGCGAGCAGGAGAACGTGCCGGTGGAGGAGGCGGTGTATCCGCTGGTCATCCGGGCCGGTGGTGGTTCGCCGCGCGACAGCCTGAGCGTGCTCGACCAGCTGCTGGCCGGTGCCGGACCCGATGGCGTCACCTATCCGCGCGCGGTCGCGCTGCTCGGCGTCACCGATGTGGCGCTGATCGACAACGCCGTCGACGCGCTCGCCACCGACGACGGCGCCGCCCTGTTCGGCACGATCGACCAGGTGATGGAGGCGGGCCACGACCCCCGCCGATTCGCCGTCGACCTGCTCGAACGCCTGCGCGACCTGATCCTGATGCGCGCGGTCCCCGACGCCGCCGACCGCGGCCTGGTCGCCGGCCCCGGCGATGTCCTGGACCGGATGCGCGAGCAGGCCGCCCGCATCGGCCCCGCCACCCTCACCCGCTACGCCGAACTCCTGCACGAGGGCCTCGGCGAGATGCGCGGCGCCACCGCCCCCCGCCTCCTGCTCGAGGTCATCTGCGCCCGCATGCTCCTGCCCTCGATCTCCGACACCGAATCCGCCACCCTGCAGCGCCTCGAACGCCTGGAACGCGGATTCACCGGCGGCGCCGTCCCCCCCGCCCCCGCCCGCCCCGTCTCCGCCTCGAACGACACCCCCGCCGAACCCCCGGCCCCCCGATCCGCCCCGCCGACGAGCGGCGGCCGCCCCCGCGGCGCCGAACTCCTCGCCGCCGCCCTCGCGGAAAAGGAAGCTGCCACGGGCGGAAAGGAAGCACCCGCCCGCGGACCAGCGGCAAGCCCCGCCGCCCCGCCGGCGCCGCCGCGCGAGCCACAGTCGTCCACGGTCGCCCCGATCACCCAGTCGGCGCCGCCACCGCCCGGCGCTGCCCCGGCCCAGTCGACGTCGGCCCGGGCCACCCAGCCGCCAGCATCCGCTCCGGCCACCCAGTCGGCGCCGCCACCGCCCGGCGCTGCCCCGGCCCAGTCGACGTCGGCCCGGGCCACCCAGCCGGCAGCATCCGCTCCGGTCACCCAGCCGACAGCGTCGGCCTCGGCCGCCCAGCCGGCGCCGCCGGCACAGACCGGGCGATCTGCCGCCGCGCCCTCCCCTCAGGTCGCGCCACCCGATCCCGCTGCGCCCGCCGGCGAGCCGTCCGCGCATATCGTGCGACCAGATGACGCCGCGTCTGCCGCTGTCCCTCCGAACACTTCTTCTGGTGCTGAGTTGTCCGCGCACGGTGTGCCATCCGACGCTGTCGCGCCATCTGCGGCTGCGTCGCGGCAAGTCGCTGCCTCGTCGGCTGCGGCCACTCAGTCGGCGCCGCCGGTGGGCGAACCATCCGTGCGGGTCGTGCGACCCGAGACCGCCGGGCCTGCTGATGGTGGGCCGTTCGGTGCTGCTTCGTCGCCCGCGGTCGACCAGCCGGTGCCGTCCGGGCGGGATGCCGGGCCCGCTGTGCGGGTTGCCTCTCCTACCGCGGAATCGACTGCTCGAGCCGTGGTGCCCGAAGCCGCTGCAACGGTGCCGCCGTCGGCTCCGCGGAGCGGGGAGGGTGCGCCCGCGTCCTCGGAAAGCGCTGCTGCTCAGCCCTCTGCGGGCGGTGAGGTCGCTGCGTCGGCAGGTGGACCGGGTGCGTCCGCTGCGGAAACATCAGCGGCGCAGGGTGATTCCCGTCAGCAATTGGCATCGGACCGTCAGTCCGCTGTGCCGGTTGAGGCCACCGCAGCGCAGGTCGGCGCGCCGGCGGATGTGGCGCAGAATCCCGGTGCGTCGCCCGCGCAGTCGCAGGCCGACGCGTCGCAGGATCCGCGTGGGGCGGCTGCCCAGCCGTCGAGCGGAGGGGCGGTCGCGCCTGCTGAGGATCTGCTCGGTGTCGTCGATGCGGCGTGGCCGGAGATCAAGGGGAAGGTGCGGGAGTTCGGGGCTACTCTGCAGGCGCTGTTGTCGGGGGCGGCGGTGTCGCGGGTGGACGGGAACGTCATCGTTTTCGCGCATCAGAGTCCGCCGTTGGCGCAGCGGTTGTCGGATCCGCGCAATATCGACGCGGTGCGGTCGGCGGTGCGGGCGGTGCTCGGGCGCGAGCTGGATGTGCGCTGGGAGACGGGGGCACCGGCGCCCCGGCCCGCGGCGGCGGCCAAGAGCGCGGCACCGGCGCGCGGGCCGGAGGAGAGCAAGCCCGCCGCTCGGCCGCGGTTCTCCCGGCCGAGCCAGGCCAAGGGTGGCCAGGCGCGTCCATCAGGGCAGGGTGCCGGCGACGACGACATTCCGCCGCCGGACTTCCCCGACCTACCCGACGATCCCGGTCCCGAGGAGGGCTACGGAGCCGATTCGGGCCGGTCGGGCGGCGAATCGGGGCGCGGTGGCAAGCCGGGTGGCGGTGTTCCCGCGCCGCCCACGCCGGAGGAGGAGCAGGAGATGCTGGCCGCCGCCGCGGTGCCGGTGGCTCCCGGCGATCGGCAGGACCCGGACGAGGTCGCTCTGGCGTTGCTGCGCGACGAGCTCGGAGCGAAGAGTCTGGATGGTTGACAGCCACCCGTTCGACAACGTTAAGTTAACCGGAGTTCGCACACCACGGTAGTATGAACGGGTGGCCGGGAACACCGGATGGGCATGGTTCTATGCTCCGCTGGTGCTTGCCGGGATTTGTACGGCGTCGAGACGATCGGTCGTGGCGTTCGTGCGGCCACCGCACCCCAAGGAAGGAAACACTCCGATATGACCACAGAGGCCTACATCTACGAGGCCATCCGCACTCCGCGCGGCCGCGGCAAGAAGAACGGCTCGCTGCACTCGGTCAAGCCGATCGATCTGACTGTTGGTCTGATCCAGGAGCTGCGTGGCCGCTTCCCGAACCTCGACGAGGACCAGATCTCGGACCTGATCCTCGGCGTCGTGACCCCCGTCGGTGACCAGGGCATGGACATCGCCCGCACCGCGGTCACCATCGCGGGCCTGCCCGACACCGTCGGCGGCTTCCAGCTCAACCGCTTCTGTGCTTCCGGCCTCGAGGCCGTGAACCTGGCGGCGCAGAAGGTCCGCTCGGGCTTCGACGATCTGGTGATCGCCGGTGGCGTCGAGTCGATGTCGCGCGTGCCGATGGGCTCCGACGGCGGCCCGTGGGCGCTGGACCCGGCCACCAACTACGACGGCTACTTCGTGCCCCAGGGCATCTCGGCCGACCTGATCGCCACCATCGAGGGCTTCTCCCGCGACGATGTCGACGCCTACGCCGTGCGTTCGCAGGACCTGGCCGCCGCGGCGACCACCGGCGGCTACTTCGCCAAGTCGATCGTCCCGGTCAAGGACATCAACGGCCTGGTCGTGCTGGATCGTGACGAGCACATGCGCCCCGGCACCACCGCCGAGGACCTGTCCAAGCTGAACCCCTCCTTCGCCGGCATCGGCGAGCTGGGTGGCTTCGACGCGGTCGCGCTGCAGAAGTTCACCTACATCGAGAAGATCAACCACGTCCACCACGGCGGCAACAGCTCGGGCATCGTCGACGGCGCCGCCCTGGTGCTGATCGGCTCCGAGGAAGCGGGCAAGAACTCGGGTCTGACCCCGCGTGCCCGCGTCGTGGCGACCGCCACCTCCGGCGCCGACTCGACCATCATGCTCACCGGCCCCACCCCGGCCGCGCAGAAGGCGCTGGCCAAGGCCGGTCTGTCGATCGAGGACATCGACCTCGTCGAGATCAACGAGGCGTTCGCCTCCGTGGTGCTGAAGTTCCAGAAGGACCTGAACATCCCGGACGAGAAGCTGAACGTCAACGGTGGCGCGATCGCGATGGGCCACCCGCTGGGTGCCACCGGCGCGATGATCACCGGCACCATGGTCGACGAGCTCGAGCGTCGCAACGCCCGCTACGCGCTGATCACCCTGTGCATCGGTGGCGGCATGGGTGTTGCCACCATCATCGAGCGCGTCTGATCCCGGCCACACTTCTCATAGGAGAGAACGAAAAACTATGACTGACAACATCATCGGCTGGGAGAAGGACGCCGACGGCGTGGTCGTCCTCACCATCGACGACCCCAGCCAGGGTGCCAACACCATGAACGACGCGTACCTCGCGTCGATGAACGCGACCGTGGAGCGGCTCGAGGCGGAGAAGGACGACATCACCGGTGTCATCCTCACCTCGGGCAAGAAGACCTTCTTCGCCGGCGGCGATCTGAAGAACATGATGAAGGTCGGCCCGGACAACGCGGCCGAGGTCGTGCAGATGGTCACCGACGTCAAGGCTCCGCTGCGTCGCCTCGAGCAGCTCGGCAAGCCCGTCGTCGCCGCCATCAACGGCGCTGCCCTCGGTGGCGGCCTGGAGATCGCGCTGGCCACCCACTACCGCATCGCGGCCGACGTCAAGGGTTCGGCCATCGGCCTGCCCGAGGTCTCCCTGGGCCTGCTGCCCGGTGGTGGCGGCGTGACCCGCACCGTGCGCATGCTCGGCCTGCAGAACGCGCTGATGCAGGTGCTGCTGCAGGGCCAGCGTCACCGCGTCACCAAGGCCAAGGAAATCGGCCTGATCGACGAGGTCGTCGCCACCGTCGAGGAGCTCATCCCGGCCGCCAAGGCGTGGATCGCGGCCAACCCCGAAGCGGCCCAGCCGTGGGACAAGAAGGGCTACCGGATCCCCGGCGGCACCCCGTCCACCCCGGCCTTCGCGGCGAACCTGCCCGCGTTCCCGGCCAACCTGCGCAAGCAGATCAAGGGCACCAACATGCCCGCCCCGCGCGCCATCATGGCCGCGGCGGTCGAGGGTGCGCAGGTCGACATCGACAACGCGCTGGTCATCGAGGGTCGTTACTTCACGAGCCTGCTGACCGGTCCGGTCGCGAAGAACATGATCCAGGCGTTCTTCTTCGATCTGAACCACATCAACGGTGGCGGCTCGCGTCCGTCCGTCGCTGATGTGCCCAAGCGCGACATCAAGAAGATCGGTGTCATCGGCGCCGGCATGATGGGCGCAGGCATCGCGTATGTCTCCGCCAAGGCCGGTTACGAGGTCGTCCTCAAGGACGTCAAGCTCGAGGCCGCCGAGAAGGGCAAGGCGTACTCGGAGGCCATCGAGAAGAAGGCCCTCTCCCGTGGCAAGACCACCCAGGAGAAGTCCGACGCGCTGCTGGCTCGCATCACCCCGACCGCGGACGCCGCCGACTTCAAGGGCGTCGACTTCGTGATCGAGGCCGTGTTCGAGAACCCCGAGCTCAAGAACAAGGTCTTCCAGGAGATCGAGGACATCGTCGATCCCGATGCGCTGCTCGGCTCGAACACCTCGACCCTGCCGATCACCCTGCTCTCGGAGGGCGTCAAGCGCACCGAGGACTTCATCGGTATCCACTTCTTCTCCCCCGTGGACAAGATGCCGCTGGTGGAGATCATCAAGGGCGAGAACACCTCCGACGAGGCGCTGGCCCGGGTGTACGACTACACCCTCGCCATCAAGAAGACCCCGATCGTCGTCAACGACAGCCGTGGCTTCTTCACCTCGCGCGTGATCGGCACCTTCATCAACGAGGCCATCTCCATGGTCGCCGAGGGCATCGACCCCTCGACGGTCGAGCAGGCCGGTCTGCAGGCGGGCTACCCGGCCGCGCCGCTGAAGCTCAGCGACGAGCTGAACTTCACCACCATGCAGAAGATCTACAAGGAGACCCAGGCGGCGATCGTCGAGGCGGGTGGCGAGCTCAACGCCGCTTCCGCCAAGACGGCCGAGGTCATCGACACCCTGGTCAACGACAAGGGCCGTACCGGCAAGCTCGGCGGCGCCGGCTTCTACGACTACGTCGACGGCAAGGCCACCGGCCTGTGGGACGAGCTGCGTTCGCTGTTCAACTCCAGCCGTGAGCTCCCGGAGGGCGTCACCTTCCAGGACCTCAAGGACCGGATGATGTTCGCCGAGGCCATCGAGACCCAGAAGTGCTTCGACGAAGGCGTGCTCACCAGCACCGCCGACGCGAACATCGGCTCGATCTTCGGCATCGGCTTCCCGGCCTGGTCGGGCGGCTCGCACCAGTTCATCGTCGGCTACCCCGGTGGCCAGGAGGCCTTCGTGGCCCGCGCCGACGAACTGGCCAAGAAGTTCGGCCCGCGCTTCGAGGTCCCGGCCTCCCTGCGCAAGTAAGTCGCCGACAGCGCTTTTCGAAGCGCTGATCAGCACCGACAGCCCCGGTACGCTCTTGTGTACCGGGGCTGTTCGCGTTCCGCCGTCGAACTTCGTGCGGCTGCGGTGGTTTCGTTGCCGCCACAGCACCGAATCTCCACCCGATGGATGCCGAATCGCGCTAGCTTGGATATGTACGGACAAATCGGGTGCGTGCCCGATGGGTCTGTATGCCGACCGAGATACGCCGGTGACGCCGATTCGATTCGTGAGGTGGTCACGTGGATCCGCAGCAGACGGGCATTGCGAATACGCAGCGCCAGCAGGCTCCCGGCGAGGTCGATGAGACGGTGGTGGCCGAGCTCGAGGCGATGGGGCTGACCGGTGCCAAGGAGATCGGGCGCGGCGGGTTCGGGGTGGTGTACCGGTGCTTGCAGCCCGCGCTGGATCGCGTGGTGGCGGTGAAGGTGCTGTCCTCGGAGATCGATGTGGAGAGCCGGGAACGGTTCCTGCGCGAGGAACAGGCGATGGGCAGGCTGTCGGGGCATCCGAACATCGTCGACATCCTGCAGGTCGACGTGACCGCGACCGGCCTGCCGCTGATCGTGATGCCGTACTGCTCGCGCGGTTCCCTGGAACGCCTCATCCACGATCGCGGCCCGCTGACCTGGGCGGACACGTTGCGCGCCGGAGTGAAGCTGGCGGCGGCGATCGAATCGGCGCACCGGGCGGGCATCCTGCACCGCGACGTGAAACCGGCGAACGTGCTGATCAGCGGGTACGGCGAACCGCAGCTCACCGATTTCGGTATCGCCCGCATCCCGGGTGGTTTCCAGACCTCGAGCAGCCTGATCACCGGCTCACCCGCGTTCACCGCGCCGGAGGTGCTCACCGGTCATGAACCGACCGTTCAGTCTGATATCTACGGCCTCGGCGCGACCCTGTTCGCCCTGCTGACCGGCCATGCCGCCTTCGAGCGGCAGGCGGGGGAGAAGGTGGTCGCGCAGTTCCTGCGGATCACCACCCAGCCCGTGCCCGACCTGCGCGACCAGGACATCCCCGACGATGTGGCCGCCGTGATCGAGCGGGCCATGTCGCCCGAGCCTGCCGACCGCCCCGCCTCGGCCTACGAATTCGGCGAGCTGCTGCGCGAGGTCCAGCGCACGCACGGCCAGATGCCCGACGAGATGGCCCTGCTCGACACCGAGGAACAGACCGACGAGTCCGCTCCGGAGGCGTTGAAGGCCGTCACCGCCCGCCGCAGCTGGCCGCTGACCCTGCAGCCCGCGGGCGCCTCGGTCCCCATGCGCACCGCCACCACCGGCCCGACCGGCACCCTGCCACCGACCGCGGCCACCAAGTTCCGGCCGCCGACCCCGGCCCGCGAACCCTTCCCGCGCCAGCGCCTGCTCGATGTCCTGCGCGAGGGCGGCAATCGCAGGCTCGCCCTGATCCACGCGCCCGCCGGGTTCGGCAAGAGCACCGTCGCCGCGCAGTGGCGGGCCGACCTGGTCGCCCGCGACATCCCGGTGGCCTGGCTCGGCGTCGACCAGGACGACGACAGCGAGATCTGGTTCCTCGCCCACCTCATCGAGGCCATCCGCCGCGTGCGCCCCGATGTGGGCGCGGGCCTCGAACAGGTGCTCGAGGAACGGCCCGCCGACGCGGTCGCCTATGTCATCGCCACCTTGATCGACGAGGTCCACGCGAGCGGCAAGCCCGTGGTGGTCTTCGTCGACGACTGGCACCGCGTCCGCGACCCCGGCGTGCACCGCGCCATGGCGACGCTGCTCGACAACGGCTGCCACCACGTCCGTTTCGTGGTGACCAGCCGCGATCAGTCGGGCCTGCCGATCAGCAGGCTGCGGGTGCGCGACGAACTGGTCGAGCTCGGCGCGGCGGCGCTGCGGCTGACCGAGGCCGAGACCCGTCAGATCCTGGTGGAGCGCAACGGTTTCGCGCTCACCGACGAGCAGATCGAGCAGGTCCATCTGGCGACCGAGGGCTGGCCCGCCGCCATTCAGCTGGTGAGCCTGACCCTGCGCGGCAAGGCCGATCCGGTGCAGCTGCTGAGTTCGCTGGCCGAGGGCGGCCATGGCCTGCGCGAGTATTTGGCCGAGAACGTGCTCGACGCGCTGGATCCCGCGCAGCTCGAGTTCCTGATGGCGATCTCGGTGGTCGAACGCGTGAACGGTTCGCTGGCCGGGCTGCTCGCCGAGGTCGAGGACGGCGCGGCGCAGCTGGAACAGGCCGAGCAGCGCGAGCTGTTCGTGCACCGGATCGAGCACGATCCCGAGTGGTACCGGATGCAACCCCTGTTCGCCGAGCACCTGCGCGCCCGGCTCGAGCGCGCCCACCCCGGACGTTCGAAGGTCCTGCACCGCAAGGCAGCTCGCTGGTACGCCGAGCATCAGCTGCTGCGCAAGTCGGTCGACCACGCGCTCGCGGCGACCGATCTCAAGCTCGCCGCCGATCTGCTCGAGAGCGGCGGCATGGACCTGATCGACGGTTCCCGGCTGGCCACCCTGCTCGGCAGCGTCTCGAAACTGCCGGTGCAGCAGGTGACCTCACGGTCCAAGCTGCTGATGGCGGTCGCCAGGGCGAATATGAACCTGCAGCAGACCGGCACCGCGCGCACCGCCCTCGGCAGGCTGTCGAATCTGCTCGCCCGCGGCTCCGGTGGTGGCCCGGAGGACAACGAACAGCGCTGTGCGGCGACAGTTCTCGATGCCGCCGATCGAGTGGCGCACGACGATACCGCTGGCGTGACCGACAAGCTGGCCGCGTGCCTGGCGGCGCCTGACGACCTGCCCGCGTGGATCGTCTCGACCGCGGCCAACCTGACGTCGTTCGTGCGGCTGTGCGAGTTCGACTTCGCCGGGGTGATCGCGATGCAGGACTGGGCCACCGAGTTCCACGACCGGTCCAAGGACCCGCTCGGCCCGGTGTTCGGCCTGTGCGCGCGCGGTGACGCCGCCTACGAGCAGCTCGACATCGCCACCGCCACCGCCTGTTTCGAGGAGGCGTACGAGGTCGCCCGGACCAGGGCGGGCCCACGCTCGGACGCGGCGCGGGTCGCGGCGGCACTGCTGGGCGAAGTGGCCTATCGCCGGGGCGATCTGACCCTGGCCGACCGGCTGCTCGACGAGAGCCACGAGCTGCTCACCCGCGTCGGCCCGGTCGACTTCCTCGTCGCGACCTTCGTGACCGGGGCCAGGGTGAAGGCCGCGCTGGGCGACCAGTACACGGCGGCAGCGCGTTTGGACGAGGGCGCCAGGGTGGCCGAGGCGAACGGCCTGGCCCGGTTGGACGCCCACGTGCGCGCCGAACGGTCCCGGCTCGGCCTGCCCGTCGGCGACACCGATCGCTTCGCCGCCGATGTCACCGGCAACGGCGGACGCCGCAAGTCGGGCGCGGCCGCCCTCATCGCCGAAGCCCGCGAGTACGCCGACATCAGGGCGCTGATGACCGAGCAGCGGCTGCGCGCCGACGACCGCGCGGCCCGGCACGCGCGCGTGCTCTACTCCCGCGTGCTCGAACAGGACCGTCCCCGTGCGGAATTGGACGCCACCCTGCTGCTCGCGGAGTGTCTGGCCGCCGCGGGCTGGGTCGGCGAGGCGACCGGGCTGGTGCTGCCGGTCCTGCGCACCTGCGCCGAACTCGGCTGGACCCGGCCGCTGCTCGACGCCGGACCCGGTGTCGTCGGCCTGCTGCACGTGCTGCGCACCCAGGCCCACGACGGCCACCAGCACCCGATCCTCGACGACCTACCGGGCCACTTCCTCGACGAACTGCTCGTCTGACCAGGCTCGGGCGCACCGCGGCGCACCCGAGCCGAGGGTCACGACTACGGCTGCCACCACGGGCGCAGCGGCACGTCCCAGCGACCGTCGCGTCCCAGCTTCACACCGAGCACATGGTGCAGCTGCACCACATCGCGCTGGAAGCCGAGGCGACAACCGGCCATGTACAGCCCCCACACCTTCGCGGTGCCCTCGCCGACCTCGGCGACGCACGCGTCCCAGTTCTCGACCAGGTTCTTGCACCATTCGTGCAGGGTCAGCGCGTAGTGCTCGCGCAGGTTCTCCTCGTGCAGCACCTCGAGCCCGACGTTCTGCGCCTCGGAGACGATGCGGCCCGAGCCGATCAGCTCGCCGTCGGGGAACACGTAGCGGTCGATGAAATCGCCCGCCTTGGTGGTGCGCGTGTTGTCCGGCCGGGTGATGCAGTGATTGAGGAACAGGCCGCCGTCACGCAGCTTGTCCTTGATGTAGCCGAAGTAGAACGGGTAGTTGTGCACGCCGATGTGCTCGGTGAGCCCGATCGAGGACACCGCGTCGAATTCGCCCTCGGGAATGTCGCGGTAATCGCTGTACCTGACCTCGGCCAGTTCGCTCAGTCCTTCTTCGGCGATCTTCTGCTGCGCCCAGGCCGCCTGCTCGGCCGACAGCGTCGCACCGATCACGTTCACCCCGCGCTTGGCCGCGTAGCGGACCATGCCGCCCCAGCCGCAGCCGATGTCGAGCAGCCGGTCGCCTTCTTTCAGACGCAGCTTCTCGAAGATCAGCCGGTACTTGTTCTCCTGTGCCTGCTCGAGCGTCCAGTCCGGATCGGCGTAGACCGCGCAGGTGTAGGTCATCGACGGGCCGAGCACGTATTCGTAGAAGGCGTTGGAGACGTCGTAGTGGTGGTGGATCGCCTCGGCGTCGCGAGTCTTGGAGTGGCGCAGGCCCTCCAGGGCGATCCGGCGCCAGCGCGGCAGCGTCTCCTGCGGCGGCGGGGCGATCGGCTTGAGCCGCTCCCAGCCCAGCGAGCGCGCGATGGTGACCAGTGACAGGGCCGAAGGACGATGGAACTTCATGTCCTGCATGGCCTTCAAGATGTCGTACGGGTCGCCCGGGTGCACGCCCTCGGCGACCATGTCACCGGCGATGTAGGCGCGCGCCATGCCGAGGTCACCGGGCGCGGTGGCCAGGTAGTTGATGCCGCGCGGCGTCTTGATGTCGAGGGTGTAGGGCGCATCGGCCGGTCCGGTCGCGCTGCCGTCGTAGGCGGTCAGGCGGATCGGGATCTCGCCGTCGACGAGGGTTTCGAACACCTCGGCGATGCTGAGGCGGGCTCCCAGCTCGGGGAGCCCCACGGATTTGTCTGCACGGTCCTTGAATGTCGTCACTTGCGTTGCACCGCCTTCGAATACAGATTCAGCAGTCGTTGGTCCGGGTCGTAACGGTTCTTCAGTTCGGTATAGGTGTCGCCGCCGTAGAGCTGGGCGAATTCGGCTTCGCCGTAGTAGGAATCCGAGTACAGCGACTTGTGTCCGTCGAATTCGGACACGATCTTCTCGATCGCGCGGTTGGCCGCCCCTTCCGGTTTCCCCTGGCCGGACGGGACCGCCGACCAGAATCCGACATTGACATAGGTGCGCTGCGGTTCCAGCGGATACAGCGGCCACGGACGGTCCTCGTCCGTCGCCGGGGCACCGTCGACCGCGCGCAACCGCAATGGGCACAACCAGATCGGCTCGATCGGTATTTCCCGCAGGAACCATTCGACGAAGTCGGCGGTGTGCTGCACGGGCACCTCGATGTCCTGCACCACCCGTTCCTGCGGCGGATTGCCCTTGCGGGCCTCCAGCCGGTCACCGATGTGGTACTTGCGGTCGAGGGCGACGAGCTTCCAGTAGAAACTGCTGCGCCGGTAGGCCTTCGGCCAGAACCGGCGGATCTTCGGGTTCTGGGTGCCGAAGGCGCGTGAGCACCAGAACCAGTCGGTGTCCCAGCGCCACAGGTAGTCGTGGATGGTCAGCCTGTCCCGTTTCACCCCGTCGGCGTGCTGGAGCGAGCGGTAGTAGATGTCCATGCCGGTGTAGTCGCTGACCGGGCCGGGTTCGTCGGTCTGCCTGCCCAGGGTCAGGTAGGACTCGTCCGCGGTGAACACGACACCGTCGAGGTAGTCGACGCGTTCGCCGTCGTGACTGCGCTCGGTGACGATCCTGGCCAGTTCCGATTCCAGTTCGCGCAGGTCGTGGAAGCGCAGATGACGCAGCGCGACATAGGGCTGGACGGGTTCGAGCTCGATCTTCAGGCGAACGGAGTAGCCGAGGGTGCCGTAGGAGTTGGGGAAGCCGTGGAACAGGTCGGCGTGCGCGCCGTCCGGCGTCGCGGTGATGATCTCGCCGGAACCGGTCAGGATGTCCATCTCCAGCACGGATTCGTGCGGCAGGCCGTTGCGGAACGAGCTCGACTCGATGCCGAGACCGGTGACCGCGCCGCCGAGGGTGATGGTCTTGAGCTGGGGCACGACCAGCGGTGCCAGGCCGTAGGGGAGGGTGGCAGCCACCAGATCCTCATAGGTGGTCATGCCCGCGACATCCGCGGTTCTCGCGACCGGGTCCACCGCGATCACCTGCCCGAGGCCCGACACGTCGAGCCCGGGCGCGGTGGTGGCCGCCCTGGCCCGGAACAAGTTCGACGTCTTCTTCGCCAGGCGGACGACGGCACCGGGCGGAATGGCGCGATAGCTTTCCAGCAATCGCGCCACACCCGCTCGATGCGCGGCATAGCCGGACTCGCGCGCGGCCGGATCGTGACCGGCCCTACCCAAAAGACTCACTGCCACGGTTCGACGCTAGTACGACCCTGGTCGCCGGGCCACCCGATACTTCCGCGTCGCCACGAAATGTCACGCATATGTTTCCGTTACCGCCTCCCTGGTCGGGCGATCGGTTGGGGGACAGGGCAGGATGTAACCCGGTCGAGATATCGCACCCCGACAAGGAGTCAACAGTGGGACAGGTCAACGCCAGCAGTTCGATCGTCGTCGCCGCGGATCCGCAGCGCACGCTCGAAGCGATCGGCGACTACGAGACGATTCGGCCGCGCATTCTCTCCTCGCACTACCGCGATTACAAGGTCGTCGAAGGCGGCAAGGGCGCGGGCACCGTGGTGGAGTGGACCCTGCAGGCCACCGAGAAGCGTTCCCGCAACGTCCGCGCGAGCGTGACGGTGTCGGATTCCATCCTCACCGAGCGCGACGCCAACTCCTCCATGGTCAACACCTGGACCGTCACCCCGGAGGGCGCCGGTTCGCGGGTCACCGTCCGCACCACCTGGCAGGGCGCCGGCGGCGTCTCCGGCATCTTCGAGGGCATCTTCGCCCCGCTCGGCCTGAAGAAGATCCAGGCCGAGGTGCTGGGCAACCTGGCGCGCGAACTGGCCTGAGCTCAGTCCTTGCCGATGTCGAAGAGATTTCCTTCGGGGTCGGCAAGGGTGGCCCAGACCTTGCCGTATTCGTCGAAGTCGGCGATGTGCTTGGCGCCGAGTCCGACCGCTCGCTCGATGGACTCGAGCCATTCGTCGGTGTTGAAGTCCAGGTGGATCGCGTTCTTGCCGGGTGTCCGGTCCGGGACCTGGATGAACATCAGCACCGGTGACGCGCCCGCGGTCGAGCCGACGGTGGCGAAGAACTCGTTGGCGTTCGGGTCGACGGCGCGGCCGAGCAGTTGGGCGTAGAACTCCGCCAGCGCGGCGGCGTTGTGGCAGTCGAACGTGACATTGCCGAGGTCGAGGGTCATTCGTCGTCTCCTTCGGTGATGGGCCAGCACACTTCGGTGCGGTAGTCGGCCGGGTCGTCGGTGCGGTCGGGTCCGACGAGATAGCGCTCGCGGACCGGTTCGTCGGGCAGGGCGGTGTCGTGCTCGGCGACGTGGCTGCCGAGGGCGCCGTAGGTGCGGTCGAAGTCCTCGAACGCGCCGGTGTGCACGGTGACGGCGTAGCGGTGCGCCGGGAAGTCGGCGACGGTCAGGCCGGAGATCGGGACGAAGTCGACGCCGGGCGGCAGCGGCACATACGCGGTGACCGCCCCGCTGTCCTCGGTGAAGAACTCGGTCGAATAGGTCGCGCCCGCAACGCCTCCCGGGGTGATGCCCGCCTCCATCAGCGTCACGTAGAGCTGCTCGAACGCGGTGGCGCACCAGTCGGAGATGCCGGTCCGCTCCACCTTCTCGGTGACCGTGAGCGCGGTGAACGCCGGTTCCACGCGATAGTCGATCCTGGGTGGTGCGGCGGGCACGGTGAGCAGCGCGCGCAGCGACGCGACCACCTCACGGGTGCGCTGCAGCTCGGCTTCCATCCTGGTCAGGTGCTCGCGCAGCGCGGCATCGCGGCCGGCGGGATCGGTGGTGGCCAGCACCGTGCGGATCTGCGGCAGCGGCATGGCCAGATCGCGGAGCCTGCGGATCAGATGCGCCTGCTCCACCTGGTCGACCGAATAGCGGCGATAGCCGGTGCCCGCGTCCACCGCGACCGGCTCCAGTAACTCGATCGCGTGGTAGTGCCGCAGGGTCTTGACGCTCAGGAGGGTGAGGCGGGCGAACTCGCCGATCGCCACGGTGGCTGTCATGCAGACCAGACAACACCCTCCAACGAGGGGAGAGTCAACACCCCGATCAGGCGGGGGTCAGGACGAAGGCCGCGAGCAGGGGCCAGTCGCCTTCGCGCCACCAGGAGTAGCCGAACCAGACGCCCGGGCTGACCTCGCGGATCTCGTCGTAGACCTGCGGAGTGGGCGACGGGGCGTAGTTCAGTGCCCAGGTGGTTTCGGCGTCGAGGATCGACGGGGCGCGATAGACATCGGCGGGGAAGGCCTCGATCCCGGCGCCGGTGACCCGGTTGGTCAGCCAGCCGCCGTCGGGGCCGGTGTGGAACACCTTGCCGATCCACAGGGCGGGGGCGATGCCGGTGAGGTTCGTGGGGCGGGTGACCCAGCCGTTCACCACGCCGGTCGGCACGGCGCCCGCCTGCGAGTCGCGGTAGATCTGATCCTGCTGGGTGACGCTGCAGCGAAAGCGCAGCGAATCCACGGTCGCCGCCGGATTGCCGGGATCGAGGACGCAGCCCCCGCCGTAATCGGCTCCGGTCTGGGCGGTGGCGGTGACCGGGGCGAGAACGAGCAGACCGACGGCGGATACGCACAGGGTCGCGGTGGTGACCAGGCGCGCGCGGATGGCATTCATCGTGTTCTCCCTATGGTTGCTGAACCCGGGCCCGACCACGTTCGATCGTAGGCGGGCGGGGAATCCGTGGAACCGATGCGACAGTCCAGCAATCAACCTGTTATCTGCTCGACAGGTGACAACGGCCCGGTCGGTATGCGGGTGCGCGGGGCCGGATGTGGGACCATCCCCGCGACGCGTCAGTACTAGGCTGAAACGCGACGGACTTCTCAGAGAGGACTTGTTGTGCAACCCGGTGATGGTCAGTTCGACATGCAGGCACTGCTTGCCCAGGCCCAGCAGATGCAGCAGGCGGTGATGCAGGCACAGGCCGAGCTGGCCGAGTCCGAGGTGCAGGGACAGGCCGGTGGCGGTCTGGTCCAGGCCACCATCAAGGTGAGCGGCGAGATCACCGCGCTGACCATCGACCCGAAGGTCGTCGACCCCGAGGACATCGACGGTCTGCAGGACCTGGTGATCGGCGCGATCAACGACGCGATGGCCAACGCCCAGCAGCTCGCGGCCGAGCGTCTCGGCCCGCTCTCGGCCGGTCTCGGTGGCGGTTCGCTGCCCGGTCTGCCCGACTTCTGATGTATGAGGGTCCGGTTCAGGATCTGATCGACGAGCTGGGCAAACTGCCCGGCGTCGGTCCGAAGAGCGCGCAGCGCATCGCCTTCCATCTGCTCGGGGTGGAGCCGCCGGAGATCGACCGGCTGCAGGCCGCCCTGCAGAAGGTGCGCGACGGCGTGCAGTTCTGTGTCTCGTGCGGCACCGTCGCCGACGGCGAACTGTGCCGGATCTGTGCCGACCCGCGCCGCGACCGCACGATGATCTGTGTGGTCGAGGAACCCAAGGACGTGCAGGCGATCGAGCGCACCCGCGAGTTCCGTGGTCGCTACCACGTGCTCGGCGGTGCGCTCGATCCGCTCAGCGGCGTCGGTCCCGATCAGCTGCGGATCAGGGAACTGCTCACCCGCATCGGCAATCAGGTCGACGGCGTCGACGTGAGCGAGGTGATCATCGCGACCGACCCCAACACCGAGGGCGAGGCGACGGCCACCTATCTGGTGCGCATGCTGCGCGATTTCCCCGGCCTGTCGGTCACCCGGCTGGCCTCGGGCCTGCCGATGGGTGGCGATCTGGAATTCGCCGACGAGCTGACCCTCGGGCGTGCCCTGTCGGGTCGGCGGGCGCTCTAGAACTCGACGCGGGTCCAGCCGGCCGCGCTGCTCACGTCGGATTCGCCGATGGTCCAGTCCCAGATGATGCCCGCCACCTGCGCCGGGTCGTCGATGGTGGTGCCGAAGTGGCGCTCCGGCGACCCGTCGCGGTATTCGAGGGTGTAGGGGCCGTCGGGGTCGCGGTAGGTCTGGATGTAGCGCTGGTCGCCGCGTTCGACGATCAGGTACGGGTTGGGATCGGCCAGCCCGGCCACCCAGCGGTACGCGAGTTCCTCGGTGAGGTACGGGAATTCGCCCGCGCCGCCGTGGGTGACAGTGACCGGCACATGGCCGGCCGGGTCGATCAGCCAGGACAGCTGCGGGTCGTAGACGGCGTAGCCGCGCGGGGTGGCGAGGTCGAAGAGCAGGTTGCGGACGAAGCCGATGGCGTCGTAGGGCGAGGGGACGTAGAGCGTTTCCCCGGTCGGTCCGCCGACAGGATTGACGCTGAGGAACGCATCGTCCTCCGGCAGCTCGCTGTCGCGGGCGTTGAGTTCGATGGCGATCTCGGCGATCGCCTCGGACTCGGGCCGACCTTCCTGGGCAGCCAGGTACGCGTCCACCTCGTCGAGGGAGCTGGCGACGCCGGACGGCAGAAGAATGTGGTCGTAGCTCACGGGCCCCACCCTACGGGGCGGTCGGTTCCTGGCAGGCCGCCAGGCTTTGGTGCGGCTGTGTTGCCTGCGGGTTTCGGGTTGGTGCCCGTCGGGAAACTCCGGTTTCGTCGGCCCGCGTGGCGCGGGTGGTCTGTGGTGAACTGGGTCATGGGTATCAAGGTGTCACTCGAGCACCGGACCGCGTACTCCTTCGATCGGCTCGTCGAGGTGCATCCGCACGAGGTCCGGCTGCGGCCCGCGCCACACTCGCGGACACCGATCGAGGCGTACTCGCTCCAGGTGTCACCGGCCGAGCACTATGTGAACTGGCAGCAGGACGCGTTCGGCAATTTCGTTGCGCGCCTGGTGTTCCCGGAGCCGACGCGGGAGCTGTCGATCACCGTGGGGTTGATCGCCGATCTCGAGGTGGTCAACCCGTTCGACTTCTTCGTCGAGGACTACGCCGAGTACTTCCCGTTCGGCTACCCCGACGCGCTGGCCGACGACCTCGAGCCCTATCTGCGTCCGATCGACGAGGGCGAGCCGGGTTCGGGGCCGGGGGATCTGCTGCTGGACTGGGTGCGGGTGCACCGCGCGCAGGGGCGCATCCGTTCCATCGACTACCTGGTGGAACTCAACTACGCCCTGCGCAACACCGTCGACTACACGGTGCGGATGGAGCCGGGCGTGCAGTCGCCCGACCACACGCTGCGCGCCGCGCTCGGCTCGTGCCGTGATTCGGCGTGGCTGCTCGTCGGCATCCTGCGGGAGCTGGGGCTGGCCGCGCGCTTCGTCTCCGGCTATCTGGTGCAGCTGACCTCGGACACCCCCGCCCTGGACGGGCCGTCCGGGCCGAGTGCCGACTTCACCGATCTGCACGCCTGGACCGAGGTGTACCTGCCCGGCGCCGGGTGGATCGGCATGGACCCCACCTCCGGCCTGTTCGCCGGTGAGGGCCACATCCCGCTCGCCGCGACCCCGCACCCCGGCGCGGCCGCGCCGATCACCGGCGCGACCGGAATCACCGAGGCCACCCTGGATTTCAGCAATGTGGTGCGCCGGGTGCACGAGGACCCGCGAGTCACGCTGCCCTACACCGAATCCCAGTGGGACCGCATCACCGCCTCCGGCGCCGCCATCGACGCGCGCATGGCCGCCGCCGATGTCGGCCTCACCATGGGCGGCGAACCCACCTTCGTCTCCATCGACGACCAGATGAGCGCCCAGTGGACCACCGATGCCGACGGCCCCCACAAACGTGAACGCGCCGTCGACCTGGCCGACCGCTTGCGCTCGATCTACGCCCCCACCGGCCTCGTGCAGTACCGGCAGGGCAAGTGGTATCCAGGAGAGCCGTTGCCGCGCTGGGAGATCGCAATCGCCTGGCGGGCGGATGGGGAGCCGGTGTGGAAACGCCAGGATCTGCTGGCCGACCCGTGGACCCCGGTCACCCGGTTGCCACAGGGGCCGACGGATGCACCGTCGGCCGACTCCATGACTGCGCCGAATCCCGATGCCGCACAGGTGAACGGAAGTGCAGCGGAGTCGTCCGGCCCGGTCGACGGTCTCGAGCCGACCGCGACCGAGTCGGTCGATGACGTCCCGGCCACGCGCGGGCCCGCTGTCCAGGATGGCGCGGCAAGCCCGTTGCCGCGGTCCCGGGCCACCTCCTCGGCCGACCTGGACACGGCGACGGCCGGTCGACCCGTCGACGGCAAGCAGGTCGCAGCATCCCAACCGCTCAACGCCGCTCCTGCTCAGCCCGTCCGCGCGACCGAGTCGCAGCCGCTCAACGCCTCGACCGGCCTGCTGACGCACCAGCATTCGCCCGCCGACGTCGATGCGGCGAAGTCCCTGATCTCCCACATCGCGGGCACCCTCGGCCTCCCCGCCGGGCAGGTCCGCCCGGCCTTCGAAGACCCTCTGGCCCGGCTGGCCGCCACCGTCACCGCACCCTACGGAGAACCGCCGGAGGCCGATCTCGATCCGGTCGAGGATTCTCCCGAGGCGCGCCGCACCCTGCTCGGCCGCCTCGACGAGTCCGTCAACGAGCCGACCGCCTTCGTCCTGCCCATTCATCGCAGGGCCGACGGCGCGGGCTGGGCGAGTGCCGACTGGCAGTTGCGGCGGGGCCGCGATGACGAGGGTGGTCCGGGGCGGATCGTGCTCGCCGATGGTGATTCCCCTGCGGGGCTTCGTCTTCCGCTGAACTCGGTGTCCTGGCACACCGCGCCGGTGCTGCCGGAGGCCGATCCGCTCTTCCAGGGCCCCCTGCGCCTGCCGCGCGAAGAACCACCGGCCGTGCTCGAATCGGCGGACTTCACCCCGACCACCGCGCTGGTCGCCGAGGTCAGGGCGGGGCGCCTGCACGTGTTCCTGCCGCCGGTCACCGAACTCGACGACTTCCTCGACCTGATCGCCAAGGTGGAGGAGGCCGCGGCGGCGATCGGGCAGCCGGTGGTGCTGGAGGGTTACGCACCGCCGAGTGACGCACGCCTGCACACCTTCTCGGTGACTCCCGATCCCGGCGTGATCGAGGTGAACATCATGCCGACCAGCTCCTTCGCCGAGCAGGCCGACGTGCTGAGCACCCTGTACGAGCAGGCCAGGCTGGCCCGGCTGAGTACGGAATCGTTCGACGTCGACGGCACCCACGGCGGTACCGGCGGCGGCAATCACATCACCCTCGGCGGGATCAGTCCCGCGCGGTCACCGCTGCTGCGCCGCCCCGATCTGCTGGTCTCGATGCTCACCTACTGGCAGCGTCATCCGGCGCTGTCGTACCTGTTCGCCGGTCGCTTCATCGGCCCGACCTCGCAGGCGCCCCGGGCCGACGAGGGACGCGAGGGCGCGCTCTACGAACTCGAGATCGCCTTCGCCGAGATCGCCCGCCTCACCGCCGAACAGGCTGTCGGCGCGGCAACGCCCGCCGAAATCCAGTCCGCACCTTGGCACATCGACCGCGCCCTGCGGCACCTGCTCACCGACCTGACCGGCAACACCCACCGCGCCGAGTTCTGCATCGACAAGCTCTACAGCCCCGACTCCGCGCGCGGCCGCCTCGGCCTGCTCGAACTGCGCGGCTTCGAGATGCCACCCCATTTCCAGATGGCGATGGTGCAGTCCCTGCTGGTCCGCGGCCTGGTCGCCATGTTCTGGGACCAGCCCTACCGCGCCCCTCTGCTGCGCCACGGCGACAACCTGCACGGCCGCTACCTGCTCCCGCACTTCCTGATGAGCGATATCGCCGAGGTCGCCGCCGACCTGCGCGCCAACGGCATCGACTTCGACACCAGTTGGCTGGACCCGTTCACCGAATTCCGCTTCCCGAGAATCGGCACCGCCATGATCGGCGACGTAGAACTGGAACTGCGCGGCGCCATCGAACCCTGGCTGACCCTCGGCGAACAGACCACCGGCCAGGGCACCGCCCGCTACGTCGACTCCTCGGTCGAGCGCCTCCAGATCCGCGTCGTCGGCGCCGACCGCGGCCGCTACGTCGTGACCTGCAACGGCATGCCGATCCCCCTGCTCGCCACCGACAAGACCGACGTCCAGGTGGCCGGAGTCCGCTACCGCGCCTGGCAACCCCCGAACTCCCTGCACCCCTCGATCACCGTCGACGCCCCCCTGGTCTTCGACCTGGTCGACGCCGCGACGGGCTTGTCCCACGGCGGCTGCACCTACCACGTGGTCCACCCCGGCGGCCGAGCCTTCGACGACGCCCCGGTCAACGCGGTAGCAGCCCAATCCCGCCGGAATCGCCGTTTCGAAGCCGCCGGACATACGGTGAACCCGATGGACCCCGCCGAACTCCGTGCGAAAATCGCCGCACAGTCGACCGACCTGGCAGCACCAGGCATCCTGGACCTACGCCGCGCGAGAACAGTATGGAACTGGAAAACAAACCGCTGACAACCACTTAGAGGAACCCGATCCACCCCAACCCAGCCCCGCACATCCCGACCCCGAGGAGGGATCGCCGACGAAGTCGGCGGTTCGCGCCCGTCCCGACGATCAGGCGCCGTGGCGTACGCGACGAAGGAGCAAGCCACGGTGCCTGATCGTCGGGACCTCCGGGGGCGCGAACTCGAGCGCGCCAGCGCTCCAAAAACACAGGAGGCTCTTCGGTGAACCAGCGCGACGAGGCGCTACGGGACGGGAACCGGCAGCCACCGGGCGTACGCGCCCAGGTGGCCGAGCAGTTCGCCCGGTATCGAGCCGAGAGCAGGACGGGGTCGCGTTTCGACGAGTGCGGCAGGCCGACCGAGACCTACTACGACGAGCTCGTCGACGGCCGCGGCCGGGTCCGGTCGATGTGGTCGGAACTGTCGGCCGATTTCGTCGACCAGGGGACCGGCGGAATCAGCCGGATCGACCACCGGGTGCGCAGGCAGATCGAGGACGACGGAGTCACCTACACCGAGGTCGGCCTCGGCGACGACACCGCCACCCCGCGCCCGTGGCGCCTCGACCCCATCCCACTGCTGGTCTCCGCCGACGACTGGACCCGCCTGGAAACCGGCCTCGTCCAGCGCTCACTGGTCCTCGACGAGGTGCTCACCGATGTCTACGGTCCGCGCAGGCTGCTGAGTTCGGGCCTGCTGCCGCCGCAGGTGGTGTTCGGCAGCACCGGCTATGTCCGTGCCGCGCACGGCATCATGATTCCCGGCACCCACCAGCTGTTCCTGCACGCCTGCGACATCAGCCGCTGGAGCGACGGCCAGTTCCGGGTGCTGGCCGATTGGGCGCAGGCGCCTTCGGGCGCGGGTTACGCGCTGGCCGACCGGCGTGTGGTGGCCGAGGCGATTCCCGAGGCGTTCGAGCACGCGGGCCCGCGTCCGCTCACCCCGTTCGCCCGGGCCATGCGGTTGATGCTCGAGGAAGCCGCGCCCGAACTGGCCGACGGCGAGGAGCCCGTGGTCGTGGTGCTGAGCCCGGGCTCGCATTCCGAAACCGCGTTCGATCAGGCCTATCTCGCGCAGATGCTGGGTTTCCCGCTGGTCGAGAGCGCGGATCTGGTGGTGCGCGACGGCGCGCTGTGGATGCGCTCGCTGGGCAGTCTGGAACGGGTCGACGTGGTGCTGCGGCGCGTGGACGCCGAGTTCTCCGATCCGCTGGACCTGCGTCCCGATTCGCGCCTCGGTGTGGTCGGGCTGGTCGAGGTGTTGCGTCGCGGCGCGGTCACGGTGGTGAACACGCTAGGCAGCGGACTGCTGGAATCGCCTGCGCTGAGCGCGTTCCTGCCGCGCATCGCCCGCTCGATCCTCGGCGAGGACCTGCAGCTCGACGGCACGCCCGCCTACTGGGGCGGCGACGACACCGAGCGCGCGCACCTGGTGTCGAACGTCGGTGACCTGGTCATCCGGTCCGCCGTCGACGGGTCGACGATCTTCGGTCCCAGCCTGGCCGCGGCCGAACGGGAAGAGCTCGCCGCCCGGATCGAGGCCGAGCAGTGGAAGTGGGTGGGCCAGGAACCCGCCGAGTTCTCCGTCGCCCCCGCTGTCGAGGGGGAGGCCGGGATCGCCCCGGTGCCGGTCGGGATGCGGTTGTTCTCGCTGGCTCGCCGTGGCGGCTACACCGCGATGTCGGGCGGGCTGGGTCAGCAGCGGATGCGGCTGGAACCGGCCCGCAGCGTGATCAAGGTGGCGGCCAAGGACATCTGGGTGCGCGCCGCCCCCGCCACCGCGCCCGCCGTCGGCGCCGAGGCCCCGCACGAGGAGCGGTTGCGTCGGGCCGTGCCGGTCGTCGAGGCGATCAGCTCCCCGCGCGTGCTCAACGACCTGTTCTGGATGGGCCGCTACAGCGAACGCGCCGAATCGGTCGTCCGCCTGCTCGCCGCCACCCACGACGTCTACCAGGACTACCGCTACCGCCCCTGGCTCGACGGCGCCGAAGCCCTGCCCATCCTCATGCGCGCCCTCTCGGTCACCACCGGAACCGTCGCCCCGGAATCGGTCCTCCCGAGTGCCCGTACCGGTGCCTTGGTCCGAGTCCAACCGCCGGTCGAGACCAGCAACGCGGAATCGGCTGCGGCAGCCAAGACTTCGCCGGAATCCTCAGCGACCGCACAAGGCGGCGCCACAGCTGACCAGGAGACGGCCGCACGGGATGAAGCCGACGCGGCGGCTGCACGAGACGGCGTCGCCGTGAACTCGGGGCCGACCGCGCGAGACCGCACCACCCCGGACTCGGAGATAACCGGAGGCCGTGGCGTCGACCCGGATGCCGGAAAGGCCGACCGGGCCGGCGGTGACGCGGAAGATGCCGCGGCCGAGGCGGATATCGTCGATCCGGAGGCCGAGGCCCCGTGGGAGCGTGCTGGGACCAGCGCTTTGGCACGTGCGCTGCGCACCACCGGCACGGCGGCTGAGCGCGGTGTCGAGCCGGAGGAGAACGAACCGCCCGTCGCACGCACCAGACAGACACAAGGCCAGTTCACCCATCGGGCAATGGATTCCAGTGGTGAAGGTGGGTCCGCTCGGCGGGCCGTCGCCGGTGCGTCGGCCGAAGGGTTCCACTATCTGGCCGCGCTCACCGGAAACCGGGAGCTGCCGGGATCGCTGTCGCATGCCGTCGACCGCTACGGTGCGGCCGCGCGTGCGGTGCGCGATCAGCTCTCCGGTGACACCTGGATGATCGTCGGCGCGGTCGATCGCGCGCTGGCCGAATTCCGTGGTGCCAGTAGCGAACAGGAGAACGCGCTCTCGGCGGTGCACTCGCTGACGCTGGCCGCGCTGCTGTCCCTGTCGGGGATCGGCGCGGAATCGCTGGTGCGGGACACCGGCTGGTACGTCATGGATATCGGCAAGCGGGTCGAGCGCGGGCTCGCGCTGACCTCCCTGCTCAATTCGGCACTGGCGCAGGCGAAATCGGGGGAGGTGGATCGCGTGGTCGCCGAGTCGGTGCTCACCGCCACCGAATCCGCCGTGAGCTACCGCCGCCGCCACCGCGGTTCGGCGCATGTCGCCGCATTGGCGGGACTGCTGCTGTTCGACGCGGGCAATCCGCGCTCGCTGGTGTACCAGCTCGACCGCCTCGAAGCCGACTTCCAGGCGCTGCCAGGCGGTTCCGGCGCGTCCAGGTCCCAGCGGCTGCTGGCCGACGCCCAGCGCATGCTGCGCCGCGTCGACCCGGCCGATCTGGAACAGACCGACGACAACGGCGTGCGCACCGAACTGGTGGAGCTGCTGGAAGGGGTGCACTTGCGGTTGCGCAAGCTGTCCGAATCGTTCGAGACCACCAAACTCGCTGTCCCCGCCGGCATCCAGCCGCTGTGGGGCAACACCAGGATGGTCGGATGAGCAGGCGCTACCGGGTGGTCCACCGGACCACCTACAGCTACTCCGACGAGGTCACCAGCTCCTACGGCCGCGCCTATCTCACCCCGCGCGAGTTCGGCGGCCAGCGCTCGCTCGAGCACGACATCTACATCGACCCGGTGCCCTCGGACCGCTCCGTCGGCACCGATGTCTACGGCAACACCACCACGTATTTCCATGTGACAGCCGAACATCGGACGCTGGAGGTCACCGGCGAATCGCTCGTCGACGTCGACGGTGACCATCCGGCGACGATCGAGGGCGCCGACATCCCCTGGGAATCGGCCCGGCCGAGCACCACCACCGGCCCGCTCGCCGTCGAATTCACCCTCGACCTGCTGCCACCGGAGATCACCCCGGAGGTCGTGGCCTACGCCGCGCAGAGTTTCCCGCCCGGTCGCCCGCTGCTCGAGGCGGTCACCGAGCTCAACACCCGCATCCACGACGATTTCCGCTACCGCTCCGGCTCGACGACGGTGAGTACCAGCGTCGCCGACGTGTTCGCCGCGCGCGAGGGCGTCTGCCAGGACTTCGCCCGGATCGGCGCGGCCTGCCTGCGCGCACAGGGCCTCGCCGCCCGCTACGTCTCGGGGTACCTGGCCACCGATCCGCCCCCGGGCAAGGAGCGCATGGTCGGTGTGGACGCCACCCACGCGTGGGCCGCGGTCTGGCTGCCCGGCACCGACGAGACCGACCGCACCGGCCGCTGGATCGCCTTCGACCCCACCAACGACCAGTTCGCCGACGAGCGGTACGTGACGGTGGCGTGGGGTCGTGATTATCAGGATGTTCCGCCCCTGCGTGGCATCATCTACACCGACGCCAAACAGTCCACAATCACGGTTTCGGTCGATGTAGCCCCGGTGGAGGTGTAGGTCCTTGCGTGATTTCGTGTGCCCGAACTGCGGTCAGCAGCTGGCTTTCGAGAATTCGGTCTGCCTGTCGTGCTCGAGCCGGCTCGGTTTCAGCCTGCACGAGCGCGCCCTCGTGGTGATCGGCGATCCACCCGGTGACGCGGCCGTGGATCACGCGGGCGGTGTCGTCGACAGCGACCGTTTCCGGCTGTGCGACAACCTGCATGTGGCGCAATGCAATTGGCTGGTCTCGGAGGGCAACGCGCCGGGCCCGAAGCTGTGCGCCTCCTGCAAGCTCACCCGCACGCGGCCCAATGATTCCGACGCGGCCGGGCTCGCCGCCTTCGCCGAGGCCGAAGCGGCCAAGCGGCGGTTGATCTTCGAACTGGCCGAACTCGGCCTGCCGATCGTCGGCCGCGACACCGACCCGCACGGCCTGGCCTTCGACCTGCTCTCCAGCCGCACCGACGGCGTCATGACCGGCCACGTCGACGGCGTGATCACCCTCGACCTGGCTGAGGCCGACGACCCGCACCGCGAACAGCTGCGCATCGAGATGGCCGAGCCCTACCGCACCCTGCTCGGCCACTTCCGCCACGAGATCGGGCACTACTACTTCCCGGTCCTGGTCACCGCCGACGACGAGCTGCAACGGTTCCGCGACCTGTTCGGCGACCCCTTCGCCGACTACCAGGCGGCACTGGACCGCCACTACTCCCAGGGCGCCCCCGCGGGCTGGGAGCGCGACTACGTCTCCTCCTACGCCACCATGCACGCCGCCGAGGACTGGGCCGAGACCTTCGCCCACTACCTGCACGTCCGCGACACTCTCGACACCGCGGCCGCCTTCGGCCTCGCCCCCGCGGGCGCCACGCTCGACCGGCCCCAGGTCGGGCGCGCCGGCTTCGACAAGATCATCGAGCTGTGGCTGCCGCTGGCCTGGTCGCTGAACATGGTCAACCGCTCGATGGGGCGCGACGATCTGTACCCCTTCGTCCTGCCGGAGCGGGTGCTGGAGAAGATGCGTTTCGTGCACGATCTGTGCACCGCGACCGCGCCGGACGCGCTGGCCACGGCCTAGCGCGGACAAACCGGGCGTTTCGGGTGCGACGCGGGTCACACTCGGCTATTCTCCGACTTTGAGACGACTGCGTCTCAAGAACTCGCCCGGGTCCCGCCCCGGGCTGCTCGATGAGGATGGCAATGGACTCTCCCCTGGTCTCCGTCGGACTACCGCTCGCACTGGCGGTGATCATGTTCGGCCTCGGACTCTCGCTCACCGTCGGCGACTTCACCCGGATCGCGAAGACCCCGCGCATCGTCGCCATCGCCCTCGTCTGCCAGGTGCTGCTGCTCCCGGCCATCGCGTTCGGGCTGGTACTGGCGTTCGGGCTCTCGCCGATCCTCGCGGTCGGCATGATGCTGCTCGCCGCCTCACCGGGCGGGACCACCGCGAATCTGTACAGCCACCTGTTCCGGGGTGATGTGGCGCTGAACGTGTCGCTGACCGCGGTCAACTCGGTGATCGCCGTGGTCACCGTGCCGGTGGTGACCAACTTCGCCATCGGCTACTTCGAGCCAGACGGTGCCGGGTCGCTCGGCCTGCAACTGGGCAAGGTGGTGCAGGTGTTCGCCATCGTGCTGGTGCCGGTCGCGATCGGCATGCTGGTGCGGCACCTGTCGCCCGCGTTCGCCGACCGGATGGACCGGCCGGTGCGCATCGGTTCGGCGCTGGTCCTGCTGCTGGTGATCGTGGGAACCGTCGTCGCCGAACGCGACACCCTCGGTTCCTCGCTGGCCGACGTCGGCGCCATCGCCGTGGCGTTCTGCCTGTTCAGCCTGGCCATCGGCTACTTCGTGCCGCGGCTGCTCGGCGCGGCCGAACGGCAGTCCATCGCCTGCTCGATGGAGATCGGCATCCACAACAGCACCATCGCCATCACCATCGCGATCAGCGTGCTCGACAGCACCGAGATGGCGATCCCCGCGGCCGTGTACGGCGTGCTGATGTTCCCGCTCGCGGCGATCTTCGGCTGGCTGATCACCCGGCGGCGCGCGCCCGCCACGGTGGCCGCCGAGTGATCAGGCGTGCGCCGCGTAGATGTGGCGCGCCAGTTCGTCACGCAGGGCGCTGAATTCGGGGTCGGCGCGCACGGCGGCGAAGTCGGTGCCGGTCTTGAAGGTGGGTGTCACGTCGTGCACGATGCGGCCCGGTTTGGTGCCCATCACCAGGATGCGGGTGCCGAGCAGGATGGCTTCCTCGATGCCGTGGGTGACGAACAGGACCGTCTTGCGGCGGTCGCGCCACAGGCCGAGCAGTTCGCGCTGCAGGCGTTCCCTGGTGAGGGCGTCGAGGGCGCCGAACGGCTCGTCCATCAGCACGATGCCGGGATCGTTGATCAGCACCCGGGCGATCTGGGCGCGCTGCTGCTGCCCGCCGGACAGTTCGTAGGGCTTGCGGTCGCCGAGCTGGTCGAGCCCGACCAGCTCGAGCAGCCGCTGGGCCTCGGCGCGCCGCGTATCCTTCGGCACGCCACGCACTTTCGGTCCGAACTCGACATTGCCGCGCACGCTCAGCCACGGGTACAGGTTCGCCTGCTGGAACACCACCCCGCGGTCGGGATCGGGACCGTCCACCACGCGGCCACCGACCCGGATCTCGCCCGAGGTCGGTGGCAGGAAACCGGCGAGGATGTTGAGCAGCGTCGACTTGCCGCAACCGGAAGGGCCGACGACACAGACGAATTCGCCGGGCTCGACGGTGAGGTCCGTCGGTGCGAGCACCTGCACGTCACCGTCGGGGCCGGGGTAGCTCTTGGCCACCCCGGTCAGCGTCACCCGCTCGGCGTCGCCGGTCGTCGGCCCGGCGGTCACGAGGACGCGCCCGCCGCGGGAGCGACCGCGATCCCGTCGCGGTACTGCTGCTCGCTGCCGACCGCGGCGATTCCGCCCTGGCTCAACAGGAATCGCGCGGTGCCCTCGAGGTCCGCGCCGAAACCGCCACCGAGATAGCGGGAACCGGCCTGCTCGGCGGCGGGCAGGTACTCGTAGCCCGCCAGCTGCGGGATCACCTGGTCGGGCGCGATGCCCAGCTGCGCGCCGATCGACACCGCGGCCTCGGCCTGCTGGTCGTTGATCTGCGCCACGGCGTAGTCCTGCACCTTCGCCCAGGCGATCGCGAAGGCGGCGTTGTCGGCGAGGAACTTGCGGTCGGCCAGGGCGACGTCGTAGGTCGGCGCGCCGTCCGCCGCGGTCTCGGCGCTGCTGGTGAGCACCGTGCCGCCTGCCGCGGTGAGCTTGGACAGCGTCGGATCCCAGACCCAGGCCGCGTCGATCTGATTGCCCTGCCACGCACCGGGAATCGCCTCGGGCTGCAGATTGATCAGCTCCACCTGATCGGTGAGCCCGGCCTTGTCCAGGGCGGCGAGCAGGCTGTAGTGCGCGGTGGAACCGAACGGCGTCGCGACCCTCTTGCCGCGCAGCCCGGTCAGCTCGGTCACCGAAGAGTCCTTCACGACAAGCGATTCCGAGGTGCCGATCACGTCGTGGATCCACACCACCTGCACGGGCAGGTTCAGCGGGGCCGAGAGCGCCTTGGTCGCCGGGCTGGACCCGAGCGTGCCGATGTCGAGACTGCCCGCGCCGAAGGCCTGCACCACATCGGCGCCGGAGGCGAACTGGCTCCAGGTGATCGTCGCGTTCGGCAGGCACGCCTGCAGCAGATTGCGATCCTTCACCAGCAGATCGCCGTTCGGGATCGCCTGGAACCCGAGCCGGACGGTGCTGGTGACACTCTCGTCGACCGCGAACGGGCAGGCCGCTCCGCTCGCCCCCGCGTCCTCCCGCCCGGACTCGACACAGCCCGCGGTGACCGCGAGGACAGCGGACAGAGCAGCCGAGGTCGCGACGACCTTACGCAATGCGGATTTCATGCTTTGCCTTTCCAGGGAACAGCTTTGGTGCCGATGAACGAGATGACCGCGTCCAGCAGCAGGGCCGCCACGCCGATCACGATGATGCAGGCGATGGTGAGGGGCGTATTCAGTTGTGTGCCCGCGATATACGCGAGCCCGCCGATGCCGGGGATGCCGTTGTTGAGTTCGGCGGCGACCACGGTGGTCCAGGCGAAGGCGGTGGCGATGCGGATGCCGCTGATGACGTTGGGCAGGGTCGCGGGCAGGACGACCAGTGCCACGACCTGCGCGCGTTTGGCGCCGAGTGAGCGGGCGGCGTTGAGGTAGTCCTGTTTGACGCCGAGCACGCCGTCGAGGGTCGCGATGGCGATGGGCGGGAAGGCGGCCAGGAACAGCAGCCAGATCTTGGAGGTGTCACCGATGCCGAACCACACGATCAGCAGGCCGATGTAGCCCAGTGGCGGGAGCGCGCGCAGGAAGTTCAGGATCGGCTCGGTCACCCAACGCACCGGCGCGACCATCCCCATCACGAACCCGACCAGCGGCCCGATCACGATCGCCGCGCCCACCCCCACCGCGATCCGCTGGATACTCGCCAGCAGATGCTCCCAGAGGTAGTAGTTCTGCTCGCCGACCACCCACCGGTCCACCCCGTCCGCGATCCGATGCGTGGTGTTGGCCCGCACGAACGCGTCCCACACCGCCTTCGGCGACGGCAGATACAGCGGATCCACCAGCCCCGCCGCCGTCACCACGGTCCACCCGAGCAGCACGATCCCGAGCGCCACCACCCCCGCCAGCGCCGACCGCCCCCGCCGCACCCGCCGTCGCGCCCCACCCGGCGGCCTCGCCCCGGGCGCCCGCGCCACGGCTGCCTCGACCACTCCGGTCACCCGACACTCCTCAGCCTCCGGTGCCCCGGCGGTCGCGGCACATGCGAAGCCCGACGCTATCGGCGCAGGTAGTCGTCGAGGGAGGTTAAAAGTCGCAGTGAGCGGAATTCGCGAAGTGGCCCGTGGACAGCAGGCGGCCCGCCTCCCGGCGATCCACCGCGACCCCTTCGACCGAATCCTGGTCGCCCAGGCCCGCTGCGAAGACCTGACGCTGGTCACCCACGACCCCTACTGCCTCCAATACCCGGTCGACACCCTGCCCTGCTGACTCAGGCGCGGAGGCGTTCCTTGCGGAGGCGGGTGACCTCGGGGAGGTCGAGGGGGGTGAGGTCGGTGGCGGGGATGCCGAGGGCCTTGGCGATGAGGTGGTCGGCCAGTTCGGGGTTGCGGGCCAGGGCGGGGCCGTGGAGGTAGGTGCCGATGACAGAGCCCTGGACGACGCCCTCGGTGCCGTCGCCGACGCCGTTGCCGACGCCGCGGGTGACCCGAGCCAGTGGCTTGGCGTCGGGGCCGAGGGTGGTGCCGCCGCGGTGGTTCTCGAAGCCGGTGAGGGGGGCGGACAGGCCGGCGAGCAGGGGGGTGGTGGTGACCTCGCCGATGGCGCGGATGTCCTGGGGGGAGGTGGTGACGTCGAACAGGCTCACGCCGTCGACCTTCTCGCCCGCGGAGGTCTCGTACCAGTTACCGAGCACCTGGATGGCGGCGCAGATGGCCAGCACCGGCGCGCCCTTGGCGGCGGCCTGCTGGAGGCCGGGGTACTTCTGCAGGTGCCGGGTGGCCAGGCGCTGGGCCGAGTCCTCGGCGCCGCCGAGGGTGTAGATGTCGAAGGAGTCGGGGACGGGGTCGGCCAGGGTGATGTCGATGATCTCGGCGTCGTAGCCGCGCATGCGCAGCCGCTGCCGCAGGACCAGGGCATTGCCGCCGTCGCCGTAGGTGCCCATCACATCGGGCAGCACCAGACCGATACGGATGGTCGAGCTCATGCGCGTGCCTCCAGATCGCGGTTGAGGTCGCGGAACGCGGTGTAGTTGGCCAGCACCTCGACGTGCCCGGGCGGGCAGGACTCGATCGCGCGCACCGGATCGGGGATCAGCGTGTGCTCGACACCGGCGTAGGTCAGGCGCACGGCCAGATCGGTGCCGCGCTCACCCGAGGCCACCACCTGCACCCCTTCGAAGTGCTCGAACCGCACGTCCCACAGCCAGGACAGATCCTCGCCGTCGGGCACCTGCCCGTTGACCGCGATCACCAGACCGGCCGAGGTCGGCTCGATCATCGACAGCGCCTCCTGCCAACCCGCGGGGTTCTTGGCCAGCAGCAGTCGCGCGTCGTGCTCGCCGACGGTCACCGTGCGGTAGCGGCCCGCGATCTCGCGGACGGTGCCGGTCGCGTCGGTCGCCTTGACCGCATCGGCGCCCAGCGCCACCGCGGCGGCAACGGCCTGGGCCGCGTTGCCGCGGTTCGCCCGGCCGGGCAGGGACAGGTGCAGCGTCGAACGGAACCCCTCGGGGCCGTGCAGCTCCTCGCCTTCCAGCCACCACTCCGGTTCCGGCCGATGGAAATCCGCGCCCGTCGAGCGCCAGTTCTCGCCCTCCCAGACGATCGGCTCGCCACTGCGCGGACAACTCGTCGCGTCGACGGCCCAGCCGCTGCCCGCCGCGACCCACACGACCTTCGGATGGTCGTAGGCGATGGAGGTGATCAGCACGTCGTCACAGTTGGCGATGACGACGGCGTCGGGATGACGCGCCAGCCCGGCGCGGAGCTTGCGCTCGATCATGTTGATCTCGCCGACCCGGTCGAGCTGATCGCGGCTCAGATTCAGCAGCACGATGGCGGCCGGGTCGAGCGCGTCGCTGACGTGCGGCAGATGCAGCTCGTCGACCTCGATCGCGGCCAGCGCCACCCCGGGGTGCAGGCTCAGCGCCGCGACGATGCCCGCGTCCATGTTGGCGCCGTCGGCCTGCGTGGCGACCGCACCCAGCGTGCCGAGCGCGGCCGTGGTCATGCGGGTGGTGGTCGACTTGCCGTTGGTGCCGGTGATCAGCACCGTGCGCCTGCCGCGCCCGAGCTGCGTCATGATCGTCGGATCGATCTTCAGGGCGATCAGGCCGCCGATCATCGAACCCTTGCCGCGGCCCGCCTTCTGCGAAGCCCACGACGCTGCCGCCGCCGCTCGCAAAGCCAGGCGCCCACGCACCGAGATGTCTGCCACGCCGCGAGTCTATGTGCGCGGTGTCGCGGTCCGCGTGCGGGAGCGGTGTGAGCTGCGTCAGACGGGCTCGTCGAACATGTTGGGCAGGCCCTTGGCATAGCGGTCGGCGTCGATGACCCGCAGCGGTTCCAGCTCCGGGGTGCGGCGCAGCTTGACGATGTTGCAGCGCGGCGCCGATGATCCCGACACGTCGAGCAGCGCGTTCACCGCGGCGCGCGCCGATTCGTTGGCGCCCTCCATCGTCGCCAGGTCGACGTCGGTGCGCACGTAATCACCGGCCAGGAACAGGTTTTCGATCGGGCCGTGCGCGTCGGGCCGCGCGTCCCACGAACCGGCGGTGTTGATCAGCAGCGGATCGGCGTTGGCATTGCGCGCGCCCTGCCAGGTGATCCCGGGATCGAGGAACCACGAGTGCACGTCGGCCGGGCGCAGCAGTTGTTCGCGATCGTTGAGATGGGCGGTGAGCTGGGCCCAGACCTCGCGGTAGATCTCCTCGTGCGTGCAGGCCACGGCGGGTTTGCCGTAGAGCACGCCGGGGGTGTTCCAGTCGGAGATGTCGATCGAGAGGCAGTCGGCGACCGTGCCGTCGCCGAAGGAGCTCAGCCGGCGGGTCCACAGCTGGTTCTGGCTGATCGAGGTGAGCGACCACGGCGAGTCCACATAGGCCGTGTGCCCGCGCGAAATGTGCAGTGGGGTGCGGAAATAGATCTGGATGCCGTTCATCCAGTCGACGAAAAGCCGGTCCATCGCCGCGTACTCCGGCGCGAGCGCGAGTACCTGCGGCGACCACAGTTTGCGCGCCTGCTCGACCGGCATAGCCACCACGTAGTAGTCCGCCTCGACCGTGCCGACGCCGTTGATCCGCGCGCCGCCGATGCGCTTGTCGCGCACCACCAGTTCCTCGACCCGCGCGCCGAGTTCGAAACGAACGCCCAATCCGCGCAGGTGCTCGACCCACGGATCGATCCAGGCGATATTGGTCGCGTTGTTCAGCACCCGGTCCAGACCACCGTCGTTGCCGATGCCGAGCGGATTGCCGAGGAACTGCTCACCCATGCCGCCGATGGTGCGGGTGCTGGCCAGGTTCTCCTTGGCCGCGACCATGATGCTGGTCAGCGAGCGGGAAACGATCGCCCGGAACTCGTGCGACCGCGCGTGCCCCTGCACGAAGTCCTGCCAGGAGGTGTGCTCCCACTGGCCGAAGCGGCGCGCCTCGCAGCTGCTGTTGAACACCAGCAACCGGTTGGCGAAGTACGCGCTCTCCTCGGGCGGCATCCTGGTCAGCGTCGTGATGGTGCCCGCGAGGGTCTCCCGGATCACCTCCGGTGTGGTCGCGCCGGGGAAGCCGTCACCGGGCAGGGCGAGGGTGATGTCGTCGCCGTCGCGGCGGGAGAAACGCGCCTCGGGAACCGTGACGAGGTTGTTCCACACGCCATCGGCATTGCCCGCGACCGGAATTCGGCGCATGGTGTGGGGCAGGTTCTGATAGAAGCCGGGAAAGAAGCGGAACCCGTGCTCACCGGGCAGATCTGGCCTGCCGTCGCGGCCGGTGCCCGGCACGCCGACGCTGCGCGCCTTGCCGCCGAACGCGCGCGCCTCGTAGACGGTCACCTCGAAACCGCGCTCGATGAGTTCGTGCGCCGCGCTCAGCCCGGCGACGCCACCGCCGAGGACGGCGACGGAGCGTCCGGGCGGCGCGCCGAGCGCGACACCGGGCGCTCCCGCCACGGCCCCCGCCGATGCCACCCCCGCTGCGACCGTGCCACGAAGAAAGGATCTTCGCGAAACGGGCCACCGCTGTTCCGCCATATGCTGTTCAGCTGCCTTGCTCGAGTATTGCCTGCGATTTGCTACCACTCTAGAGCGCGGCGAAGACCTGGCTGTTGCGACCTGTGCGTCGTTCGCCCGCGCCTGATACCGACCGGTCGCGCGGATAACGCAGCGCGCGATCGGTCACATGCTAGCCATAAGGTGCCCGATCGTGCGTCGAATTGGACGTTAGACCTGGACGGGCCGCGGGCTCGGCGCGGGTTCGATGGTCGGCCGGGCACGGCGGGTGGTCGTCGCCGCGAACGCGCCCGCGATGACGATCACGCCGCCGAGGAGCGCGGCCACCGTCGGCTGCTCGCCGAACGCCACCCACGCCGCGGCGAAGCCGACCACCGGGACGAGCAGCGTCAACGGCGCCACCGTGCCCGCCGGATAGCGGCTCATCAGATAGGTCCACAGGCCCGAACCGCACACGGTCGCGAGGATCGCGATGTAGGCCAGCGCGCCCAGAGCGGGCAGACCCGCCGTGGAGAACGACGCGCCGAGCGCGCGGAAACCGGTGTCAGGGCCCTCGACAAGCATCGACAGCGCCAGCATCGGCACGACCGGCACCACCGACATCCACAGCGTCAGGTGCAGCGGATCGACACCGGGGGAGTCGGCGCTCGCCTTGCGCGCGCCGATGTTGCCGAACGCCCAGCCCAGTCCCGCGGCCAGCGTCAGCAGGACCGGTAGCAGCGTGGCGTGCGCCATCCGGTCCGCGCCGATGACGACCATCCCGAGCACGGCCACCATCAGCCCCGCGATCTGCACCGGCCGCGGGCGCTCGCGCAGCAGCACCGCGCCGAGCAGCACGGTGAACGGCGCCGAGGACTGCAGCACCAGCGAGGCCAGCCCGGTCGGCATGCCGACGCGCATCGCGGTGAACAGGAACGCGAACTGCAGGATGCCGAACCCGGTCCCGTAGAGCAGCAACCACCGGGTGCGCACGGCCGGGCGCGGAATGAACACCAGCACGGGGATCGCGATGACGGCGAAGCGCAGCGCGCCGAAGAAGAAGGGCGGGAAGTGATCGAGGCCGATCCGGATGGCGAGGAAGTTCAGGCCCCAGAGCACGACGACGGTCAGTCCGAGCAGGCGATCGCGGGTGGTCACGCCCTTCATCGTGCGGTTCGCTAACCATCAGGACAATCGAATAAAAGTGGACTGATAACGTAGATTTACTTCATGTTCTCGATCGAGCGCCTGCGGATCCTGCGCGAACTCGCCGATCGCGGCACGGTCGCCGCCGTCGCCGCGGCGCTGTCGATGACGCCCTCGGCCGTCTCGCAGCAGCTGAAGGTGCTCGGCAGGGAGGCGGGAGTGGCACTGCTGGAACCCGATGGCCGCCGGGTGCGGCTCACCGATGCGGGCCACGCGCTGGTCCTGCGCGCCGACGACGTCCTCGCGGCGATGGAACGCGCCGCCGCCGAGATGGCCACCTACCGGGGCTCCCCGCGCGGCCAGGTGCGGGTGGCGTTCTTCCCGTCCGGTGCCGCGCTGCTGCTCCCGCCGGTGCTCGCCGCCCTGGCCGGCAGCGGCGTCGAGATCATCGCCGGAGACGAGGACCTGCCGCCCACCGAGGCGCCGAAACTGCTGGCCGACTACGACATCGTCCTCACCCATCGCGATGAACGCGCGCCCTCGGTGACCGGGCCGCGGCTCGCGGCACGGGTGTTGATGCGCGAACCCATCGATGTCGTCGTGGCGCCGACCCATCCGCTGGCGGGCCGGGGATCGGTGCGGCCGGAGGAACTGGCCGAGGAGAGCTGGGTGAGCGTGCGCGGTGGCTTCCCGGTGGACGACGTGCTCGAATCGATCGCCACCGTCACCGGGGTGCGGCCCCGGATCGCGCAGCGGCTCAACGACTTCCGGGTGATCGAGACGGTGGTCGCGTCGGGCTACGGCGTCGCGCTCATGCCGCGTTTCGCCGTCGCCCATCCCGGGCTGTCGGTGCTGCGGCTGGCCGGCGTGCGCGCGGCGCGGATGTACGAGATCGTCACCCGGCCACGTGCCGCCGAGCGCCCGGCCATCGCCACGGTGCTCGCGGCATTCGACGCCGCGGCCCGCGATGTACAGGAGCGTTCCGGCGTCAGCGTGCAGGAGCTCGATGCCCGCTGACGCCGGGATCCGTCAGAACTGACCCGGCTGGTACTGCTGGCCCTGGTAGGGCTGACCCGGCTGGAACGACTGCTGCGGCGGCTGCCCGTGGTAGCCGAAATCGTCGGCGACCATCGCGGCCAGCTCCAGCAGGGCCCGGCGGGTCGGCTTGCTGACCAGCTCGAGGTCGATCTCGGCACCCTCGGCCAGGTGATCGTCGAACGGGACGATCTGCACCGCGCGGGTGCGGTCGAGGAACAGCTTGCGCAGCTGGTCCAGGTCGACCGTCGAGGCGCCGCGGCGCGAGGCGTTCACCACCACGACCGTGCGCTCGACCAGCTTGCTGTAGCCGTGGTGATCGAGCCAGTCCAGCGTCGCCGAGGCGCTGCGGGCGCCGTCGATGGCGGGGGAGGTGACCAGCACCAGCGAGCTCGCCATGTCCAGCACACCCGACATCGCCGAGTGCATCAGACCGGTGCCGCAGTCGGTGAGGATGATGTTGTAGAACGACTGCAGGATGCCGATGGCCTTGCGGTAATCGGCCTCGCTGAAGGCCTCCGACACCGCCGGATCCTGTTCGGAGGCGAGCACTTCCAGCCGGCTCGGGGCCTGCGAGGTGTGCGCGCGAACATCGGAGTAGCGGGTGATGTTCTGGTCTTCGAGCAGGTTGCGCACCGTGGAGCGGGTCTGGCGCGGTACCCGGTGGGCCAGCGTGCCGAGGTCGGGGTTGGCGTCGATGGCGATCACCCGGTCACCGCGCTGGGTGGCGAAGGTGGAACCGAGACCCACGGTGGTCGTGGTCTTGCCGACACCGCCCTTGAGCGAGAGGATCGCGATCCGGTAGTCACCGCGAACCGGCTGGTTGACCCGCTCGCCCAGATCGCGATGGACGACATCGGCCGCCGACTCGCCCGGGTTGATCACGCCGCCCGAGGCCTTGTGCACGGCCCGGCGCCACCCGCTGCGCGGTGCCTTGCGGGCCCGCTTGAGCAGGTTCAGATCGTTGACCGAGTGGCCGGGCTGACCCGGTGCGGGCACGTGCTGAGGCTGGAACGGCTGATGCTGCTGGGCCGGTCCGCCCTGCCACTGCTGACCGGGCGGGGGGACCAGGGGCGCGGGCTGACCCGGCTGTCCGGGCTGACCGGGTAGCTGGCCGGGTGGCATACCGCCCTGCATCGGCGGCTGGTACATCGGCGGTGGCGGCGGCGCCCAGCTGTAGATGGCGTCGGACTGCGGCGGTTGCGCCTGCTGCTCCTGGCCAGGGAACTGCGGCTGCTCCTGACCCGGGAACTGCGGCTGCTCGGCGCCAGGATATTGCGGCTGCTCGGCACCTGGGTACTGCGGCTGCTCGCCGTATTGCGGCGGCGGACCCGGGTACGGCTGCTCACCGGTCGCGTGCGGGCCGGGATAGGGCTGCTCACCGGGCCCCGGCTGGCCCTGCCACTGTTGCTCCGGCGCGTTCACCAGGGGATGCGCGCCACCGCTCTGATACGGATCGGGCACCGAATAGGTGTTCTGCGCGAACGGTCCGGGCGCGAAGGTACCGGGCTGGAACACATTGGTCTGCTCGGCGATCCCGGCCTGCGGCTCGGACTCGGCGCTCGCCTGCTCCGGCGACGGCTGCTCGGCGGCGGCGTCAGCGGTCGGCTCGGCGAGCCCGTTGTCGCCCTCGGTCGCCGTCTGCACACCGGTGGGACCGGACGCAGCGTCGGCCGTATCAGCCGACGGACTCTGCAGCCAGGGCGGAGAGGTCGGATTATGGTCGTTGTTGGTCACAATTCCCCCACTTGCTCGCTGAACGAGCAGGAAGCTCGGCGCTGAATGTGCACTGAAAAGTTAGCACGGTGCAAAAGATCCCGTGTCGGCGGCAGCGGGCTCGTACTCGGCAGTATCTGAGCATCCACGCAGGTCAGCGAATGGATCACGGCGAACCCGACCGGTCGGGCCAGAGTTGTCCACAGGCATGGAAGGCCGGGTTCCCACGGGGGAACCCGGCCTTCGGTGTCGAGAACTAGCGGTCGGCCGCCCGGTTGACGGCGGAGACGACCGCGCGCAGCGAGGCGGTGGTGATCGAGGTGGCGATGCCGACGCCCCAGACGACCTTGTCGCCGATGGCGACCTCGACGTAGGCGGCGGCCTGGGCGTCGTCGCCCGCCGACATCGCGTGCTCGCTGTAGTCGAGGACGCGCACGTCGAAGCCGACGGTGGCGATCGCGTCGACGAAGGCGGCGAGCGGGCCGTTGCCGGAGCCGGTGATCTCCTGCTCGACGCCGTCGACCTTGACGGTGGCGACGATGGCGTCGACGCCGCCGTCGGTCTCCGAGGCGGTCACCTTCTGGCGCATCCGCTCGAGCGGCAGGACCGGGTTCAGGTACTCGGTGGCGAAGACGTCCCACATCTCCTTGGGCGTCACCTCGCCGCCCTCACCGTCGGTGATGGCCTGGATCGCCTGGGAGAACTCGATCTGCAGGCGACGCGGCAGCACCAGTCCGTGATCGGTCTTCATGATGTAGGCGACGCCGCCCTTGCCGGACTGCGAGTTCACCCGGATGACGGCCTCGTAGGTGCGGCCGACGTCCTTGGGATCGATCGGCAGGTACGGGACCTCCCACACGATGTCGGCCACGTCGGCGTTCTGCGCGTCGGCGACCGCCTTCATCGCGTCCAGGCCCTTGTTGATGGCGTCCTGGTGGCTGCCGGAGAACGCGGTGTAGACCAGGTCGCCGCCGTAGGGGTGACGCTCGGCCACGGCCAGCTGGTTGCAGTACTCGACCGTGCGGCGGATCTCGTCGATGTCGGAGAAGTTGATCTGCGGGTCGATGCCGCGGGAGAACATGTTCATGCCCAGCGTCACCAGGCAGACGTTGCCGGTGCGCTCGCCGTTGCCGAACAGGCAGCCCTCGATGCGATCGGCGCCGGCCTGATAACCCAGCTCGGCGGCCGCGACGGCGGTGCCACGGTCGTTGTGCGGGTGCAGCGACAGCACGATCGAATCGCGGCGGGCCAGGTTGCGGTGCATCCACTCGATCGAGTCGGCGTACACGTTCGGCGTGGCCATCTCGACGGTGGCGGGCAGGTTGATGATCAGCGGCTTCTGCGGGGTCGGCGCGATGATCTCGGAGACCGCGTCGCAGACCTCACGGGCGTAGTCCAGCTCGGTGCCGGTGTAGGACTCCGGGCTGTACTCGTAGCGCCACTCGGTGTCCGGGTACTTCTTCTCGATCTCCAGGCACAGCGACGCGGCGTCGGTGGCGATCTTCTTCACCGCGTCGCGCTCGGCGCGGAACACCACGCGACGCTGCAGGATGGAGGTGGAGTTGTAGAAGTGCACGATCACGTTCGGCGCGCCGTTGCAGGCCTCGAAGGTGCGCTCGATCAGCTCGGCGCGACACTGGGTGAGGACCTGGATGGTGACGTCGTCGGGGACGGCGCCGTCTTCGATGATCTCGCGGACGAAGTCGAAATCGGTCTGGCTCGCGGCCGGGAAGCCGACCTCGATCTCCTTGTAACCCATCCGCACCAGCAGGTCGAACATGCGGCGCTTGCGGGCGGGGCTCATCGGGTCGATGAGGGCCTGGTTGCCGTCGCGCAGGTCGACGGCGCACCACGCGGGCGCGCGATCGATGATCTTGTCGGGCCAGGTGCGGTCGGGCACCGAGATGGGTTCGACCTCTTCGGCGAAGGGGCGATACCGGAACGCGGGCATCGACGAGTTCTTCTGCTGGTTCCAGGCGGGCTGGTCGGCCGGTGCGGGTTTGCCGGGGGCCGAGATGGTGCGCGATGCGGATACGAATGCGTCAGCCGAGGACATGCAAGTTTCTCCGTGGGTGTGGTGGATTCCCTGATGGGAGCGGGTCGACCGGCGCGTTGGAACCCCGCGACGGGAGCCGGTCCGAATCAGGACCCGTCGCGGCGGCCGAGAAGAAGTGCCCGCTGCATGATGCTCCGAGCTTACCGCGTGCCCACCCCCGCAGGTAAGCGGCCTGGGAAATATGGTCGCCGCGGGGATGCCACCGGATGACCGGTACGGTTTTCAGCGAAACGCACGCTTGTACGGACCATCGCGTCCGACGAGACGTCACAAAGGAATTCGGATGACTTGGCTGGAACAGCTGCTCGTCCTGGCCGCGGGGATCGCGGCGGGCGGCATCAACACGATCGTCGGATCGGGCACCCTGATCACCTTCCCCACCCTGCTTGCCTTCGGTTTGCCGCCGGTCACGGCGAACGTCTCCAACACGATCGGTCTGGTCCCCGGCTCGGTCAGCGGCGTGATCGGCTACCGCAGGGAGCTCGCGGGCCAGCGTTCCCGGCTGCTGCAATTGGGCACGGCGTCGCTGCTCGGCGGCATCACCGGCGCGATCCTGCTGCTGATCATGCCCGCGGAGGCCTTCAAGGCGATCGTGCCGGTGCTCATCATCGCCGCGCTGATCCTGGTGGTGGTGCAGCCGCGGCTGGCCGCCTGGGTGAAGCGGCGCCGCGCCGACGGCGACGCCGCGCCGCCCCTGCACGGTGGGCCGATCCTGCTGGTCGCGGTGTTCGGCACCGGCATCTACGGCGGCTACTTCGGCGCGGCCCAGGGCGTGCTGCTGCTCGGGCTGCTCGGGGTGTTCGTGCACGAGGACATCCAGCGGCTCAACGCGGTGAAGAACGTGCTGGCGCTGATCGTGAACGCGGTCTCGGCCTCGATCTTCATCGTGATCGCGGAGGTGAACTGGCAGGCGGTCGCGTTGATCGCGGTGGGCTCGATCATCGGTGGTCAGCTGGGTGCCCGTGTCGGCCGCAAGTTGCCGCCGAATGTGTTGCGAGCGGTGATCGTGGTGGTGGGGACCATCGCGGTGATCCGGTTGTTGACGACCTGACCGTCGCCGTCGCCTGCCCCCGGTCGTGAGCTGTGACAAATTGTCCGCGCTACCGGGGGAGTTCGGTAGTTACGCGGTATTCTGCGCTCGGCCATGCGTGATGAGGGAGGTGGCCTGGTGCACAGACGTGCCTTCTTCAAGGCGGCGGGACTGGCGACGATCGCCGGTGCCGTGGGAACGACGCTGATCAGCGGTTCGGCTTCGGCCGATCCGAGAGAGGCGATGTTCCGGTCCTGGGTGCCGGAGATCTTCGAACCGATTCCCGACGCGCCGGAGCATTCGCCCGCCATCGTCATCGGCTCCGGGTTCGGGGCTGCGGTGACCGCGCTGCGGCTGGCGCAGGCCGGGATCGGCAACACCGTGCTCGAGCGTGGTTCGCGCTGGCCCAACGATCCGTGGCGCGAGATCTTCACCGGGGACGATCTGCCCGACGGGCGCGGGTTCTGGCATCGCACCAGCTTCACCGGCGTGACCAAGGTGCCGATGAGTTTCGGCCGGTTCGGCGGCGTTCTCGATGTCACCGAGTACCCGGGCATCGATGTGTGGCGCGCGGCGGCGGTCGGCGGCGGCTCGGTGATCTTCACGGGCGCGATGGTGGCGCCCGAACGCAGGCTCTTCGACCAGGTCTTCGGGGGTGTCGTCGACTTCGGCGAGCTGGAGCGGGTCTACTACCCGCGGGTGCGCCAGATGCTGCGCCTCGACCCCATGCCCGTCGACATCTACCACTCCGCGCCGTTCGCGCACTCGCGCGCCTGGGACGACCAGGTGCGCGCCGCGGGCTACCAGCCGGTGCCCAACGATTCGATCTTCACCTGGGACGTGCTGCGCGGCGAGCTGTCCGGCGCCACCCGCCCCTCGGCCACCGTCGCCCGCTCCAACCTGGGCAATTCCAACGGCGCCAAGTTCGACCTGAACCAGAACTACCTGCGCTTCGCCGCCGAGACCGGCAGGTCGCAGGTGTATCCGGGCCATCGGGTCGACAGCATCGCCCAGGAATCGGGCGGCAGGTTCGTGGTCACCGTGACGAAACTGGCCCCGACCGGTCAGGTCCTCGGCACCCGCACGCTCACCTGCGACAAACTGTTCCTCGGCGCCGGTTCCGTCGGTACCTCCGAGCTGCTGGTCCGGGCCCAGGCCACCGGCACCCTGCCCGATCTCAACGAGCACATCGGCGACGGCTTCGGCACCAACGGCGACGTGGTGCTGGCCCGCGGCGCCAGCTCACTGTCGGGCAGCGGCCAGGGCGTGCCCAGTGCCAGCCGCATCTACGACGAGTCCGGCACCCCGCTCACCCTGGAGAACTGGTACATCCCGGGCATCCCGTTCGAGACCGGCGCGCTCGCCTCGCTCGGCATGGTGCTCGACCCGACCAGGGCCCGCTTCGACTACCACCGGGCCGCCGACAGCGTCGGGCTGAACTGGTCGTCCGGTGCCCAGAATGCCGTCGTCGACGCGGCCCGCGCGGTCGACCGCCGGATCGCCGAGCGGGCAGGCGCGCTCGCCGAGTACGGCGCGCTCGGCTACGACGCGAACGCCAAGTTCACCGCGCATCCGCTCGGCGGCGCGGTCCTCGGCAAGGCCACCGACGGCTACGGTCGCGTGCACGGGCATCGCGGTCTGTACGTGATGGACGGCGCCGCGATCCCCGGCAGCACCGCGACGGTCAACCCGTCGCTGACCATCACCGCGCTGGCCGAACGCAATATCGAGGCGATCCTGCGCGACTGAGGTCGCGAACACGCCCCCGACCGGCACCCGCAACTTCCCGCGCGGCGACGGTGAACCAATTAGCGTGGGCAACAGCGCAAGCCGGGCCACCACCGGCCGACCTCACGGGCAGTGCGGCCCGGACACCGCGGCCCCGGCCGCCAGACGCAGCAGGAGAACGGGTGGTCTCACCGGGTATCGAGCGGGTCGAGGCATTGCCGGACGTGCGGTCCAAGACCCCCTCCCTGCGCACCGACATCCTGATGCTGATCCTGGCGATCATCTCCGTGGTGCTGGTCGTCTGGATCACCTTCTTCCCCGTCTCCGGTTCGACCTATCAGACGATCGTGGTGATCGACTGGACGATCTGCGGGATCTTCCTGCTGGAATTCCTGTGGCGGTGGCGCCGGGCGGGCTGGCCGTGGACCTTCCCGTTCGTCTACTGGTACGAGGTCCTCGGCATGATCCCGGTGACCAGCCCGCTGTTCCGCGGGTTCCGGTTGCTGCGGATCGTGGTGATCCTGATCCGGCTCGGCCGGGTGGCCGACCGGGCGCTGGGGGAGCGGGTCACCGCGACGATCGTGAGCCGGTTCGTCGGCACCATCGTCGACATCATCAAGCGCCCGATGACCGTCGCGATCCTCGACGAGGTCTCCAACGTCCTGCGCGCCGGGCACTACACCAAGAACATCGCCGCGGCGCTGGAGGAGAACCACGCCGAGGTCGACCAGATGATCGTCGACCTGATCAAGAACGACCCGCAGACCGGCAAGCTGCGCTACGTCCCGTTCCACGACGACATCATCCGGCTCGTCGCCGACACGGTCTACCGCATGCTGAACCAGCTGCTCCAGGATCCGCGCACCGACGAACTCGTCGCCGACATGCTGCGGGAGAACCTGGATCAGATCAACGACGCGGTCCGCGCCGGGATCAAGGTCCCGCCGTCACAGCGCGGCGCGACGCCCGCCGAGCACGGCGTGCGACACCACATCGGCTCTGTGCGGCGCTAGCTGACCGCGAAGCCCTCGACGTGGGGAAACCGCTCGGCGAAGTCGATGAAGTTCGCGACCGTCTCGTCGTTCATCTTGCGCAGGGTGCGGTTGAACAGGATGCCGGGGATGGGCAGCGGCAATTGCAGTTCCACATGGAAGTCGACCTCGGTGCCCTCGGGGCTCTCCAGCAGGTCGAACCAGCCCCCGCCCTTGGAACCGCGACTGCTGTCGACGACATCCCAGGTCACGCGGTGTTTTTCCCAGCTGTACTCCAGCACCTGGTCGTCGGCGTAGTTCATGAAGTGGGACGTGACGAAGACCCGCCGCGGCCTGCGGTCGCCGTCGCGTGGCCCGACCCGGACATTGCTGTAGGCGGCGGACCAGTCCGCCAATAGTTCGACGGCCAGCAGCGCGTCCATCACCTGATCGATATCGGCGTCAACGGTGAAGCGGATGTCGGTTTTCGAGCGCATCTTTGTCTATCCTCCGAACCCCCGCTGTCTTCCGCGCCCGATTGTGCACAGCAGTACCAGTGATCGTCAACACGTCTATGGTCTGGACAAACGACCGGTCAACTGGCTATGACTCGCGCCACTGCGGCGTCGATGAGTGCCGTGCTCTGTTCTTCGGTGAAGATGCCGGGCAGCGTGAGGTGTTCGAGGATGAGCCAGTTCAGGGCCAGGTAGAGCAGCAGCACCGAGGTCTCGTCGCCGGGTTGGCCCGATGCCAGGTGGTTGCTGACGTTGAAGTCGAGGTCGGCGCGCACCCGTTCGGTGAGCACCTCGCGCAGTTCGGGCCGCCGGGTGGCCTCCAGCCGGAGTTCGAGCAGGGCCAGGTAGGCGGTGCGATGCGCTTCCAGGCGACCGACCACCTCCTTCATCAGCATGGTGATGTTCTCCACCGACTTCGGCCCGTCGGTGACCAGGGCCATCGTCTCCTCGGTCGGCTGGACCACCTCGTAGAACCGGATTCCGGCCTGAGTGAGCAGCTCATCGCGGTTGGCGAAGTAGTTCGAGGCGGTGCCCGCGGGTACCGCCGCCTGTTTGTCCACGGCGCGGAAGGTGAGTCCGCGGGCACCTTCGGCGGCCAGCACCTCGATGGCCGCGTCGAGCAGGGCTTGCCGTCGTTCGGGATTAGTTCGCATCTTGACACCACTCCGGTTGTAGTACTACGTTTGAAATCACTACAGACAGAGTACTACAAATTAGGCGGTAACCATGCGAAAGCTTGTCTACTACATCGGCGTCTCCCTCGACGGCTACATCGCTGGTCCCGGCGGGGAGGTGGAGTTCTATCCGACGCCGCCGAGCTACGTCGAGTGGATGACGTCCGAGTTCCCCGACGCCATGCCGACCCATCTGCGACCCCATGTCGGCCTCGATCCCGAGCTGCCCGCCAAGAACTGGGACACCGTGCTGATGGGCCGCGGCACCTACATCCTCCCGGGCGAGCACGTCGAGAGCCCTTTCCAGCACATGAAGCAGTACGTCGTCTCGTCCTCGCTCGACCAGGCCGAACACCCCGGCGTCGAGATCTTCGCCGGCGATCCGGTCGAGCTGGTGCGCGAGCTCAAGCAGCAGGACGGTCTCGACATCTGGCTGTGTGGCGGCGGCAACCTGGCCGGGCAGCTCATCGACGAGATCGACACGATGATCCTCAAGAGCTATCCGGTCATCGCGGGCGCGGGCATCTCGGTCCTTGGCGGCGTCTTCAAACCGACACAGTTCACTCCGGTGCGCCGCAAGGAATTCGACAACGGCGCGCAGGTCACCTGGTTCGAACGGGGCTGATTGCGGCAGTTGTCCACAAGGTGACAAGCCTGTGTCGTTTCCGCAGGCCGGGGAGGTGGCGGGGAATCCGGTGGACGGCGGCCGGTACTCTTGGTCGCTGATAGCAGCTCGATTCCCGATCGTGAAGGACCATTGCCGTGGCTCTCGTTGTTCAGAAGTACGGAGGATCCTCGGTGGCCACCGCCGAGCGGATCCGGCGCGTCGCTGAACGGATCGTGGAGACCAAGAAGCAGGGGCACGACGTGGTCGTGGTGTGCTCGGCGATGGGCGACACCACCGACGAGCTGCTCGACCTCGCCGAGCAGGTGGCCCCGGCCCCGCCCGCCCGTGAAATGGACATGCTGCTGACCTCCGGTGAGCGCATCTCGAACGCCCTGGTGGCCATGGCCATTCACACCCTCGGCGCCGAGGCGCGCTCGTTCACCGGCTCGCAGGCCGGCGTGATCACCACCGGTGCGCACGGCAACGCCAAGATCATCGACGTCACCCCCGGCCGCCTGCAGGAGGCGCTGGCCGAGGGCCAGATCGTGCTGGTGGCGGGCTTCCAGGGCGTCAGCCAGGACAGCAAGGACGTCACCACGCTGGGCCGCGGCGGTTCCGACACCACCGCCGTCGCCCTGGCCGCGGCGCTGAAAGCCGATGTCTGCGAGATCTACACCGATGTCGACGGCATCTTCAGCGCCGACCCCCGCATCGTCGCCGACGCCCAGAAGCTCGACAAGATCTCCTACGAGGAGATGCTCGAGATGGCGGCGTGTGGCTCGAAGGTGCTGATGCTGCGCTGCGTCGAGTACGCGCGCCGCTACAACGTGCCCGTTCATGTCCGGTCGTCCTACACCGACAAGATCGGCACCACTGTTTTCGGATCGATGGAGGACATTCCCGTGGAGCAGGCAATCCTGACCGGCGTCGCGCACGACCGCAGCGAGGCCAAGGTGACCGTCGTCGCCCTGCCGGACGAGCCGGGCTACGCGGCCAAGGTGTTCCGTGCGGTCGCCGACGCCGAGATCAACATCGACATGGTGCTGCAGAACATCTCCAAGGTCGACACGGGCAAGACCGACATCACCTTCACCTGCCCGAAGACCGACCTGGTCCGCGCGGTGCAGATGCTGACCAAGCGCCAGGACGAGATCGGCTTCGCCGAGATCCTCTCCGACGACCACATCGGCAAGGTCTCGCTGGTCGGCGCGGGCATGAAGTCGCATCCCGGCGTCACCGCCACCTTCTGTGAGGCGCTGGCCAACGCGGGCGTCAACATCGACCTGATCTCCACCTCGGAGATCCGCATCTCGGTGCTGGTGCGCGACACCGAACTCGACGAGGCCGTGCAGGTGCTGCACAAGGCCTTCGATCTCGGCGGCGAAGAGGCCGCTGTTGTCCACGGCGGAACGGGGCGCTGAATCATGGGTGTACGTGTAGGAGTCGTCGGCGCGACCGGTCAGGTCGGCGCCGTCATGCGGAAGCTGCTGGAAGAGCGCAACTTCCCGGCCGATGAGGTGCGGTTCTTCGCCTCGGCGCGCTCGGCCGGTAAGACGCTGCCGTGGCGCGGCGGCGAGATCGTCGTCGAGGACACCGAGACCGCCGATCCCTCGGGTCTCGACATCGCGCTGTTCTCGGCCGGTGCCACCATGTCCCGGGTGCAGGCCCCGCGCTTCGCCGCGGCCGGTGTCACCGTGATCGACAATTCCTCGGCCTGGCGCAAGGACCCCGAGGTGCCGCTGGTGGTCTCGGAGGTCAATCCCGAAGCCACGCGCAACCTGGTCAAGGGGATCATCGCCAACCCGAACTGCACCACGATGGCGGCGATGCCGGTGCTCAAGCCGCTGCACGACCTGGCCGGCCTGCAGCGGTTGATCGTGTCGTCGTACCAGGCTGTTTCCGGTTCGGGGCTGGCCGGTGTCGAGGAGCTCGCCTCGCAGATCCGCGCGGTGGCCGACGATGCCGAGAAGCTGGTGCACGACGGGTCCGCCGTGGAGTTCCCCGCGCCGAACAAGTATGTCGCGCCGATCGCGTTCGATGTGATTCCGCTGGCGGGTGCGCTGGTGGATGACGGGTCGTTCGAGACCGACGAGGATCAGAAGCTGCGCAACGAGAGTCGCAAGATTCTCGGATTGCCTGAGCTGCTGGTGTCCGGCACCTGCGTGCGCGTGCCGGTGTTCACCGGGCACTCGCTGTCGATCAATGCCGAGTTCGCCGAGCCGGTTTCGGTGGAGCAGGCCAAGGAGCTGCTCGGCAAGGCGCCCGGGGTGCGGTTGGTCGATGTGCCGACGCCGTTGGCTGCTGCTGGGCAGGATGATTCGCTGGTGGGGCGGATTCGGCAGGATCCGGGTGTGCCCGGTGGGCGTGGGTTGGCGTTGTTCATTTCTGGGGACAATCTGCGTAAGGGTGCTGCGCTGAATACGATTCAGATCGCGGAAGTTTTGTTGAACGACCGCTGATTTGTTGGTTGACGAGCCGGGCCATCTTGGTGGATGGTCCGGCTTGTTTGTTGTTGGGGTGGGTTTTGGCTCGGGTGGTGGTGGGTGGTGGGGCTGTGGTGGGTGTTGGTGTGTGGGTGGGCCTGTGGGAGGGCGTGGTCTCGGGTAGTGCTGTGTGGCTGGGGTCGCGGGAGGGCGCTGTCTTGCGGAGTGCCGTGTGGCTGGTTGTGCGGTAGGTGGCGGACTTGGGGTTTAGTGACACGGGGCGGTATACGGGCTGTGTTTGTTGGAGCGCTGGCGCGCTCGAGTCGCGGCCCCGAGGGGCCGCCGGTTAGGCACCGTTGCTTGCTCCTTCGTCGCCTACGCAACGGCGCCTAACCGGCGACCCGGCCGCGACCGGCCGACTTCGTCGGCCGCCGCTCCTCGGGGTCGCGGGTGCGGGGCTGGTAGTGCGGTCATGGCGGACTTGAGCGTTGGTGGTGGTGGGGCCGGGTATGGGTGTGGATAAATCGTTCGGGGGATTCGTGGGTTGGCTGTTAGTTTTGGGCGATGGCGCAACCTCATTCGCATGTGTTTCTTGGTGACCGGCTTGTTCCCGCTGATCAGGCGACTGTGGGGATCGCATCTTCGGCGGTGTTGTACGGGTTGAGCGTGTATACGGTGTTTCCGGTGCTGGTCGAGGGTGGGGCGCGGCACGCGTTTCGGTTGGCTGATCATTTTCGGCGGCTCGAGGAGTCGTGCAAGATCATCGGGATCGATCGGTTCGCGCGGGAGTGGGATTACGCGCGGTTCGAGGCGGGGGTCCGGGAGCTGGTCGGGGCGAATGCGCCTGGCGAGGACGTGTTCGTGCGGGTGAGTGTGCATGTGGTGGAGTCGATTCCGGGGACTCGGGTGCGGGGGTGCGCGATTCAGGTGAGCATGTTCGTCTATGACGCGGTGCCGATCGTGCCGCAGGACGGGATGCGGTTGAAGTCGAGTCCGTGGCGGCGGATTCCGGACAATGCGATTCCCTCGCGGGCGAAAGTCAATGGGGCGTATGTGAATTCGGTGCTGGCGAAGCAGGATGCGATCGACAGTGGGTACGACGACTGTGTCTTCCTCGACGGGAACGGGCACGTGTGTGAGCTGTCGGCGGCCAACATCTTCCTGGTGCGCGGTGGCACGCTGATCACGCCGGACGTGTCCTGCGACATCCTCGACGGGATCAACCGCCGCACCGTCCTGACTCTCGCGCACGAGGAGGGGATTCCGGTGCAGGAGCGCACGGTCGACCTGACCGAGCTCTACATCGCCGACGAGGTGTTCGTGACCGGCACCTCGGCGGGGGCGGCGCCGGTCTTCGAGGTCGACGGGCGCACGGTCGGCGCGGGCGTCGTCGGGCCGCTCACCACGGCGCTACGCAAGCGGCACGCGGCGGCGTTGCGCGGGGACACCGAGCACGGCTGGGTCACCCCGCTGTCTTGATGCCGGGGGTGCGCGGGTCGTCGCCGAGGCAGACCAGGATCGCGCAGCCGGGCGGGATGCTGGCGAACGGTGGGGCGAGCGGCTGATCGAGGCAGTTGAAGACGGTGCAGCCGGGGTAGGCGCCTTTGCCAACCCCGAACACCGCGAGCAGGATCTCGGCGTCGAACAGCTTGCTCGGCTCGAACTCCAGCGGCGGTTCCACATACGGTTCGGCCACCGGCACGGGTGTATCGGTGAAGGCGGCGAACAGGCGCCGGAAGAACTCGTGCGGCAGTTCCTCGGGGTGCGCGATCACCCCGCGGGCACCGTGCTCGGTGACATTGCCGAAGGCGCCGGTCCACATGACCATCAGGTCGAGCTCGGGCATGAAGAAGACGTTCTGCAACGCCAGGCCCGACATGAAGAAGGTGTCGGGCGGCAGGAAGTCCGGCGACTCGGCGCAGTCGGCGCCCACCCAGAACAGGTACCCGTAGCAGCTGTTCTGCGGTGAGGGGGTGCGCGCTTTGCGCAGATACTCGTCGGAGATCACCCGCTCGGCACCCCAGCGACCGTCGTTGGCGACGAGCAGACCGATCTTGGCGAGGTTGTTGGGCGGCATCAGCAGATGGGCGTATCCGTAGGTGAAACCGGACCGGTCGCGCGCCCAGTAGTAGTCCTCGCCGGCGATGCCGAGCGGACCGAACAGCTCGCGCTGCGCGAACTCCTGCAGCGGTTCGCCGACCGCCAGCTCGATCACATACGACAGCAGGTCCACATTGCGCTGGCTGTAGCTGAACGTGGTGCCCGGCGGATTCGTGAGCTCCACCGCCAGCGCCTGTACCGCGCTGTGCGGGTCGACCGGAATCACCGCGGTGATCCCCTCGGTGAGCACCCCCACCTTCATCCCCGAGGTCTCGGTGAGCAGATTCTCCACCGTGATCGCCCGGTGCGCGGCGTCACCGAGCCCCGCGGGCAGATACCGATCGATCGGCGCGTCGATCGCGAGTTTCCCCTGATCGGAAGCTATCCCGGCGAGCAGTGACACCACCGACTTGGTGACGCTCCAGATGTTCCACGGAACATTCCCGGTCTCGTCATTGCGCGGCCCCTCCCCGACCAGGCAGTTGTGCCGGAACACCTGCACATTGAGCCGATTGCGCGAATCCGCGAACTGCAACGCCTCCGCGAGCTTCGCCCCATCCAGCCCCACCTGCTCCGGCCTGGCCCGCTCCAACTCCCGCCCCGAGGTCACCGAGCAGTCCACCCCACCCACCGGAGCCGCCTGAACCGGCACCGCGAACAGACCCGCCGAAACCAGCGCCAACGCAACAATGCCCGAAAAAACACCCCTGCTCTGCCCCATGCGGGCGAGAGTAGACCCGCCGATCCACCGTAACCCGTATAGCGGGGCCGCCCGATCCCCTGATCATCGGTATGTTCATCCACCCGTAAAACCCCGACGTCCCGGCCTCGGCACCGATCGGCACGGGTGCACGTGGCAAGCGGCGCCCGCGTTGCCGACCACCGGACAATCCGGGATGCGACACTGGTAGAAGGCATTTCACGTCGACCGTCTGGTCAGGGGGATCAGTATGCCACCGTCGAATCTCGACAATGCTTTCCAGAGCAATGCGGGCGATTTCCAGGCTCACGAGGTGTTCTCCGACCGCGACGACGAGTGGGCCGCGGTCGTGGACAGCGTGCGCAATCTCTGGGACACCGTCTCGAACGAGTCCTTCGAGGTGCAGGACCTGGAGGGCCCGCGCCGCAATGTGCTGGTGTTCTACGGGGTGGGCGGCATCGGTAAGACCACGCTCGCGCAGCAGATCACGCGTCGCCTCGGCGGTGACGATGTGGCGATGTCGCACTGGGCGGTGCCCGATCCGGCGCTGCCGCGCACCGTCCCGGTGTACCTGGACCTCACCAGGAGCCAGGCGTTCGAGCTGGAAGCGGTGGTTCTGGCGATCCGGCAGGCGATCTCCGCGCGCGGCCATCGCGCGCCCGCCTTCGACTTGGCATTGAGCCGGTACTGGGAGGCGAACCACCCGGGTGAGTCACTGGCCGACTATCTGCGCGCGCGAACCAGATTGAGCCGGGTGTCCTCGCGCCTGCCGGAGCAGGTGGACGAGATCCTCGGTGAGGTCGCCGACAATTTCGAGTTGCCGGGGATGGTGGGCGGCCTGGTCGGGCAGAGTCTGACCGCGCTGGTCAAAGCGCTGCGCGATCGCAAGGATCAGGCCAGGGCCCTGCGCTGTCGACGGTTGCCGACCCTGTTGGAGGCCGACCCCGACCTCGAGGCGCTCAGCTACTACCCGCACCTGCTCGCCTGGGACATCGCCCAGTTGCCGCCGAAGCAGGCGCTGTTGCCGGTCGTCTTGCTCGACACCTTCGAGGACATCGCCGCGCGTGGCAGCCGGACGAACGAGCGACTGATCAACCGCCTGGTCTGGCTCATGCCGAACGTGTTGTTCGTGGTGACCGGCCGGAACCGCTTGCAGTGGGATGATCCGCGCCTGCGCGAAAAGCTCTGGCGCGCGGGCGCGGTGCACTGGCCGTTGCTGCGGGCCGATGTCGGCGAGCCGCGTCAGCACCTGGTCGGATATCTGTCGCCGCACGACCGTGAGGCCTTCCTGTCGCAGCGGGTGACCAGCGACGGCCGACCGGTGATCCCACGCGAACACCGGCGGTTGATCGCGGTGCGGTCGGAAGGGCTGCCGCTGTACCTGGACATGGCGGTGTCGCTGTTCGTCGAACTGCTACAGAGCGAGGGCGCCGTCCCACCGGTGTCGGCGTTCGATCGTGACTTCGCCGCCCTGGTGACAGCGACCTTCCGCGACCTCACGCCCGACGAGCAGTCGGTGGTCAGGGCGGTGAGTCTGCTCGATTCGTTCTCGATCGAGCTGGCGACCGCGGCGGCGGGCCTGCCCCGTGACGGCGCGGCACTGTGCCTGGTCGAGCGGCCGTTCGTGGAGTTCGACGGCGCGCGACTGTGGCCGTACCGCTTACACAAGCTGGTGCGCTCGGCCATTCGCAACGCCGACTTCGACGCCGACTCGCCGGACCCGTGGAGCGCGGCCGACTGGCGTCGCGCGGCGCAGCGAGCCTTCGATCACCTCGGCGCGCAGTGGCGGCGTGCCGAGGCCGACCGGCGCGTACTCGTGGCCTGTCTACGCGCGGGGCTGGGGCTGGCTCGAGACTTCTCGTTGCGGCTCGGCTGGCTCGAGGACGCCGCGGTCGAATTCGCACGGGACTCGGTGGTCGAAGCGATCGACATCGACGAACCGGCCATGCCCCTGTCCGCGGATGCCGCGGCGGCCAACGCCCTCGCGGTGACCCTTTCGGTGATCGCGCGGCGGAACAGCGATCACCGGCGGGTCATCGCCGACGAGCTCCGTGCCGTCCTCGCCGCCGGTGACCTCCCGCAGCAGATGCGGGAGATCCCGGAGTACTACATCGCCATGTGCGAGCGTGATCTCGGTGACTTCGATGCGTCCATGGCGGGGATGCGCCGGGTCGCCGAGGCAGGCGGTCGCCTGTCGATCGATGCCAAGCGGGGTCTGCACCATCTGCTGCGCCGACTCGGCCGTTTCCAGAACGCGCTCGTGCTCGCCGAGGAACTCGGTGCGGCGGGCAGGCAGCATCGCACGCTCGGTGAACTGTGGTGGTCGCAGGGCAATATTGCGTTGGCGTGCACCTCGCTCGCGGTGGCGAGGGATCAGTCGGCCGCGGCCGGGCTGTCCGGTGAAGCCGCCCTGTGCCAGGCCTATCTCGCGTTCGCGGCCTCGTTCCAGGATCGGGCCCGCGCGACGGAGCAGCTCGCGCGCGCCCACACGTTGCTCGACGGCGCTCGCGTGGGCTGGGCGGAAGGCCTGTTGCGCGTGGCGGCGCTGGTCGTAGACGCGGGCCACGATCCGGAGCTGCCGCAGCGGGCCGATCACGTCGCCGCGGCGGCGACCGCCATCGGCCTGACCTCGTTGGCCGGCTACGCCAGACTGGCCGCGTGTTTTCATGCCGCGGTGATCGATTCCGCACCGCTGGGTGAGCAGATGCGGCTGCGGTTGCGCGGCTGTGTCCGCGGGGCCGAGTTCGCGTATCTCATCGAGATCGCCTATATGTTCACCGGTCGGGATTCGCCGTCTGCCCTGCGTCCGGATTGGATCGAAGGGGCCGCGACGGCGAAACTGCGGTGGAATGGGTTGGTCACGGATCGGCGGGCGGAACTCGCCGCTACTGGGAGGAACTGGCGCGGAGATGGCTGAGTACACAACGCTCGCGGACCTGGACCAGGCGAAGATCCGTGCGTGCTACGGCATCGACGAGATCGTGTCGCTCGAGCCGGTACCTGGCGGCGCCGCCAACTCGAGTTTTCGCCTGGGTGGCACACGCGCGGGCGTCGACGTGGACTACGCCCTGACCATCCTGGACAACGATCCCGCCGCCGCACCCAGGTTGGCGGCGCTGCTGGCCCGGCTGGACGGCCACTTCCGGACCACCGAACTGGTCTCCGCCGTCGACGGGAAGTGTGTCGTCGAGATCGATGGCCGGGTCATGATCCTCAAACAGTGGATCGACGGCTCTGTGTATCCGGTTCTTCCGGCGGAGTTGCTCGGAAAGGCGGGTGCGGCCCTCGCCCAGCTGCACAGGGTCCCGACAACCGCGGTGACCGGCCCGGAACGGTTGCCATCGGACGGACGACGGCTGACCGCCGCGCACCGATCGCGCATCGCCGACTTCGGCGACCGCGCCTTCGCGGACTGGCTCACCACCCGGCTCGCCGCACTCGACCACATCAGCAGCGGGCGGTCGCTCGCGCTGATCCACGGCGACCTGTACTCGGACAACATCATCGTGAGCGATGCGGGTGAATTGGTCGTCATCGACTGGGAGACGGCCTGCCTGGAGGATCCGCTGCTCGATCTCGGCATGGCGGTGCTCGGTCTAGGCGTGGTCGACGGGCGACTGCACCCGGATCGCGCCGACGCGATCGTCGACGGCTACTCCGGTGTCGTCCCGGTGACCGCGAGCGAACGCGCCGGCGTGCTGCGCGACATGGTCGAGTTGTCGGCGCTGATCATCGCCTTCCACCGCTACTACCGGCACAACGTCAGGTACCCGGGTTCTCCTGCGGCGGACCGGTACCGGGAGATGGTCGGCATCGTGGCGAGTCTGCCTGCCCGCGCGCTGACCGGAAGATGACGAACGCCGCCAAGTCGATGAGGGAGACCTGGCGGCGCTGAGTCGAAGGGTCGTCACAGGGATGACCCGTCAGGGTGTCGACGCCCCACAAGCGCCTCTCGGCGAGTGGTCGCTCGTAGCGACTATGGGGTGAGGCCCGGGGCTGTTCGGACGCCGACAGTGGTGTTCAACCGGGTGGCGCGGCGAACTATTCCGCGCCTCCGATGTGATGCGGGCAACTGGTCAGAAGTTGCTGAACCAGTAGAGCAGGCTCGCCAGTACCCAGACGATCAGCGTTTCCATCGTCGTTCTCCCTCTTGTCGGTACTTACATCATCGCCGAAGGGGGTGCGAATGCGACAAGTTGTTCTTAAGAACCTCTAGAGACCGGCATCGCATTCTTTCTGCAGACACCGGAACAACCGGGTCCGATCGGTCTCGAGGGGTGATCGGTCGGACCCGGCGGTGCAGACCAGAAGGTGGCTCTTCCAGACGCTGAAGACGCACTGCCGACGGTAACCACACCGACGGACTGGGCCGGACATGTTCCAGGGGTGTCGTCGGGGTACGGCCGGGCCGGTCGACGCGGGGTGATCGGCCCGGTCAACGTTTCTGTAGGTAGGCCACCCAGCCGCCGTGTTCGGTGATGTCGGTGGCGGCGACGGCGGCGTCGTAGCTGCAGGCGAAGCCGATCACCGAGCGGCCGTCGGAGAGTTCGATGCTGGTCAGGGCCATGGGCGGGGGGAGTTCGGCCAGGAACCGGCCGAGTCCGCCGGGGGAGACGAGGAACAGTTCGCCGCGGATCGGCGCGCCGAGGCCATCGCCGTGGCGCACCAGGCCGGGCTTGGGCGGGACGGTGTCCAGGGAGGTGAGCCGGTAGGCGTCGGTGGTGGTGATCTCGCCGGTGTAGCGGGCGCCGAGCTGTTCGAGTTGCCAGTGCAGTGGCTGGCCGCGCAGGTGGGCGCCGAAAACCGCGAGCGGGACGCCGGTTTGGACGAACAATGGCGACTCGGCTTGTCCGGTCAGCAGTGCCGCCAGGTCGACGGCGAGCTGGTCGGCGAAGCCGGGAACGACGAAGGTCACGCCGAAGGGCAGGCCGTCGGCGGTGGGTGCGCCGGGGACGGCGACGGCCGCGAGGTCGAGCAGATTGCAGAAGTTGGTGTAGGTGCCGAGGCGGCGGTTGATCGCCACCGGATCGGCCGCGACCTCGGCGATCGACGGGTGCTCGGTGGTGGTCGGGATCAGCAGGCCGTCGAAGCCGGCGAGCTGCTCGGTCGCGGCGGCCCGGGCGAGGGCGAGCGTGTCGAGGTCGGCAGCGAAGAGGTGGGCGTCGAGTTGTCCTGCCGCGCTGACGATTCCGGCGACAGTCGGATCGAGACCGGGTGCGCCCTTGCTGACGAACTCGCCGACCGCCGTGTAGCGCTCGGCCACGATGGCGCCGTCGTAGAGCAGCCGCGCCGCGGCGAGCATTCCGGAGATGTCGATCTCGGTGATCGTGGCGCCGCGATCACGCAGGGTCGCAACGGTTTCGGCGAACGCCACCCGGTACGCGGGGCTCAGCGCCTCGAGGTCGGCCGGGCGGGGGATGGCCACCTTCGGCTGCGCGGACGCCGCGAGTGGGACGTCGGCTGGCCAGACGCGGCTGCGCGGATCGCGCGGTTCGGCGCCCGTCAGGGTCGCGGCGGCGGTGACGGCCAGGTCGAGGTCGGCGGCGAACACGGTGACCGCGTCGTAGTCGGCGCAGGCCGGGACCACACCGTGCGCAGGGATCACGCCGAGACTGGCCTTGATCCCGACGATGCCGTGCAGCGCGGCGGGCACCCGGCCCGACCCGGCGGTGTCGGTGCCGAGCGCGATGTCGGCGATGCCGAGGGCGACGGCCGCCGCCGAGCCCGAACTCGAGCCGCCGGAGATCAGCTCGGGATGCAGGGCGTTGCGCACCGCGCCGTACGGGCTGCGGGTGCCGACGAGGCCGGTGGCGAACTGGTCCAGATTGGTCTTGCCGAGCACCAGGGCGCCCGCGTCGACCAGCCGGGTCACGGCAGCGGCGGATTCGGTTGCCGGGTAGGCGAATTCGGGGCACGCCGCGGTGGTTGGCAGACCGGCGACATCGATGTTGTCCTTCACCGCGACGAGCAGTCCGGCCAGCGGCAATGCCTCGCCCTCGGCGAGCCGGCGCTCCAGCTCGGCCGCCTCGGCCGCCAGCTCGTCCTGCGGACGCAGCGTGATCCACACTTCCGGCCGGTCCACCTCGGCGATCCGCGCGTACGCGGCGGCGACCCGGGCGGTCACCGAGGCGTTGTCGAGTAGTCGTGCGGTCATGTCAGTCGACTCCGATCACTGCGAGAGGGGTTCCGGGTTCCACTTTGGTCCCCGGTGCGGCGAGCACTTTCAGTACGACGCCACCGTCCGGTGTCGCCACCGGTAGTTCGAGTTTCATGGCTTCGAGCACCGCCACCGTGGCGCCGGCACCCAGGTGCTGGCCCTCGGTCACGTCCACCCGCCACACATTGCCGGTCATCGGCGCGGTGACGACGGTGGCGTCGGCCGGGAGCCCGGCGAGCGGGTCGACCGTGGCCTCGGCGACCTGGTCGACGGTGCCACCGCGCTCGAATTCGCCCGACTCCTGCCACGCCCGGCGCTCGACGGCGAAGGCAGCGGCCTGCTTGCGCTCGAACTCCGCGATCGAGTCCGCGTCCGCGTCGAGCATGCGCAGGTGGTCGGCCAGGGCGAAACTGCCCTCGGTCACCTCGGCCTCGAAACGGCCCGCGGCCGCGGCGGCCCGATACTCGAGCAGCTGCCCGGAATCGACCGGCTCCCAGGTGATCCGGTCGAAGAACCGGAACAGCCACGGCGTCCCCGGCTCGAACGGTGCGCTCTGCCGGTAGCCCGACCAGATCGGCACGGTGCGGCCGATCAGCTGGTATCCGCCGGGGGATTCCATGCCGTAGACGCACAGGTACTTGCCGCCGATGCCGACGGCGTCGGACGGGGTCCAGGTGCGGGCGGGGTTGTACTTGGTGGTCACCAGGCGGTGGCGCGGGTCGAGCGGAACCGCCAGTGGCGCACCGAGATACACGTCACCGAGGCCGAGCACCAGGTACTCCGCCGAGAACACCGTGTCGCGGACCTGCTCGATGCTGTCGAGGCCGTTGATCCGGCGGATGAACTCGATATTCGACGGCAGCCACGGTGCGGTGTCGCGCACGCCGCTGCGGTAGCGGTCGATGGCCTCGGAGATGGAGGGATCGTCGAACGACATCGGCAACCGGATGGTCCGGCTGGGTACCACCAGCTCGCCGGTGGCGGGCAGGTCGTCTTCGAGTTCGGCGAGCGTGCCCAGCAGACGGTGTTGCGGCAGCACCTCGGGATCGAAGTGGATGTGCAGGGAGCGCACGCCGGGGGTGATGTCGACGATGCCGGTCAGCCCGCTGGTCGTCAGTGCTTCCGAGAGGGCGTGCACCCGCATACGGAGGCCGAGATCCAGTGCCATCGGGCCGTATTCGACGAGCACGTTGTCGTCACCGCCGCGCAGATAGGCCACCTGTGGCCGGTCGTCTTCGGCGGGCCTGCTGTGCAGGATGCCTCGATCACGCAGTGCCACACCGTGATCGGGTACGAGGTTGCTCGCTCGTGAGGCCGGATCGGCACGCAGCCGGTCGGCGCCGGACTCGTCGACGGGGACGAACCGGATCGTGTCGCCGGGACGCAGCTGGCCCAGTTTCCAGCGCTGGGCGGAGATGACCGTGAGCGGGCAGGCGAAGCCGCCGAGGCTCGGGCCGTCGGGGCCGAGCAGGATCGGGGTGTCGCCGGAGACGTTGAGCGCGCCGACGCTGTAGGGGTTGTCGTGCAGGTTCGACGGGTGCAGGCCCGCGTCGCCGCCGTCGGTGCGCGACCAGGTCGGCTTCGGGCCGTCGAGGCGGATGCCGGTGCGGTTGGCGTGCGCGCCGACCTTCCATTCGGCCGCGTAGAACTGGGTCATGTCGTCGTCGGTGAAGTACGACGGCGCGGTCTGCGGGCCCTCGCCGACGGCGAGTTGCCAGCCGTGGGTGAAGTCGGGTCGATGCGCGACGGGTACCGGTGCCGTCGGTGTGCCGGGATCGGGTTGCAGGCCGATGACATCGCCGGTGACCAGCGCGCGCCCGGTGATGCCGCCGAAGCCGCCGAGGGTGAACGTCGCGGTGCTGCCGTGATAGAGCGGCGCGTCGATGCCGCCGCGGATCGCGAGGTAGGTGCGCAGTCCGGTGTCGGCGGGGGTGCCGATGTCGAGCACGACGCCCGCGGGTAGTTCGAGCGGCGTCCACATCGGTGCCTCGGCGCCGTCGACGGTCACCGGAGCGGAGGCGCCGGTGACGCAGATCGTCACGGGCGCGGTGAAACTCAGCTTCGGGCCCTGGAGGGTGCATTCGAGGCCGGGTGCGCCCGCCGGATTGCCGACGGCGGTGTTGGCCAGGGTGAACGAGAGGTCGTCCATCGGCCCGGACGGCGGAATTCCGACCTGCCACAGGCCGATTCGGCCGGGATGGTCCTGGATCGTGGTCATGGTGCCCGCGCGCAGGACATCGATGCGGCGGGTGGCCCCGACGATGTCTGCCATGGTCGCGGTGCTGTGCGCCGCCGCGAGGACGACCGGATCGACTGCGGCGTGGCGCAATTGGGCGAGGTTGGTCTGCACGCCGTAGAGCGCGGTGTCGGCCAGTGCCTCGCCGAGCGCGGCGAACGCGTCGGTGCGGGTGGGGCCGGTGGTGATGATCTTGGCCAGCATCGGGTCGTAGTGCGGGGACACCTCGGTGCCGGTGGCGACCCAGGTGTCGACCCGCGCGCGGCTCGGGAACCATGCCTCGGTGATCAGTCCGGCGCTCGGGCGGTAGTCCTGACCGGGGTCCTCGGCGTAGACCCTGGCCTCGACGGCGCTGCCGGTGATGGCGGGGCCCGCGTCGGGCAGGTCGTCGAGCATGGTCGTGTCGCCGCCCGCGAGACGCAGCATCCATGCCACCAGGTCGACGCCGGTAACGGCCTCGGTCACCGGGTGTTCCACCTGCAGACGGGTGTTCACCTCGAGGAAGGAGGCGGCGTCGCGCTCGATGTCGTAGACGAACTCGACCGTGCCCGCGGAGCGGTAGTCGACCGACTGGGCGAGCAGGCGTGAGGTCGCCAGGAGTTCCTCGGTCAACTCCTCGGTGAGACCGGGGGCGGGCGCCTCCTCCAGGACCTTCTGATTGCGGCGCTGCAGCGAACAGTCCCTGGTGCCGAGCGAGACCACGCGGCCGTGCCCGTCACCGAACAGCTGCACCTCGACATGGCGGGCCCGGGCGACGAATCGCTCCAGGAACACCCCGGCGGCCGCGAAATTCGAGGCCGCCAGGCGCTGGACGCGGGTGAACGCGCCGCGCACCTCGTCGGCGTCGTGGCAGGCCTGCATGCCGATGCCGCCACCACCGCCGACGGCCTTGAGCATCACCGGGAAGCCGATCCGCTCGGCCTCGGCCACGGCGTGCTCGGCCGAATCCAGCAGTCCCGAACCGGGAATCAGCGGGACGCCGACGGCGCGCGCGGCCTCGCGGGCAGTGTGCTTGTCGCCGAACACCTTCAGCTGCTCCGGTGTCGGTCCGACGAAGGCCAGTCCCGCCTCCGCGGCGGCGGTCGCGAATTCGGCGTTCTCGGAAAGGAATCCGTAGCCGGGATGGATGGCGCCCGCGCCGGTGGACAGGGCGGCCTCGATCACGCGATCGGCCAGCAGATAGGACTGGGCGGCCGGGCCGGGGCCGAGCAGGACCGCGGAGTCGGCGTGGCGGACGTGCGGGGCGGCGGCATCGGCCTCGGAGTAGACCGCGACGGTCTTCAGGCCGAGCTCGCGCGCGGAACGGATGATGCGGCAGGCGATTTCACCGCGATTGGCGATGAGCACCGTGTCGAAGTGCAGGCTCACTACTTCGCTCCTTGGAGACTATTCGGCCATCGACATGGCGGCGATCGCCCGGGAGATGCGTTCGAGGACGACGTCCAGCGATTCGCCGATGTGGGTGTGCAGGAGCCGGTAGCCCAGCGTCAGCTCGTCGGCCAGGATCGCGTCGAGGATGCCGAGGTGCTCGGAGATGGTGGTCTCGATGCGGTTGTTGACCATGAAGTCGTACATCCGGACGTGGCGGATCCGGGAGTTCACCGACAGCAGCGCCCGTACCATCTCGGCATTGCCCGCCGAGGTGAGCAGCGCGACGTGGAACTCCTCGTCGACCACGACGAACCCCGGCTGCTGCTCCGGCGGATCGGCCTGCAGCGCCAGCCAGCGTTCGCGTTCGGCCAGCAGCAGCGCGCGGTCGTGGGTGAGGTCGGGGTTGTTCATGATCCGGGCCACGCCGCCCAGCTCGAGCGTCAGCCGGAGTTCGTAGAGGTCGCGGATCCGCGGCACGCTGGGCCGGACCGGGCTGAACCCGAACTCCTCGCGCTGGAGCAGTCCGTCGGAGCAGAGCATGGTCAGCGCCTCGCGCACCGGCGTGCGCGAGATGCCGAATCGGGTGGACAGTTTGGGTTCGGTGAGCCGCTCACCGAACTTGATCCCGCCGTTCATCAGCTCGCCGCGCAAGGTCTCGTAGACCACGTCCCGCAGCGGTTTCCCGGTGGCCTCGGCCGGTGTCTCCATCGATGTCGACATGCCTGTATACGCTATTGACCTCGCGTTTCTCGGCGATGACACCAGGTTATGAACAGGTAAGCAGGAGCTCACAGCTGCTGGTCGACCCGCATCCCTCACCGCGCCGTCGCGGTACCGGAGAGCAGAACTCAATGTTGCGCAACATTCGAGAACCCTGGCTGACACATCCCGGACCCACGCTGGGTGAGGAATTCCGCCACCTCGAAGAAGGGCGAATCCGTGAACGACCCACACATCGTGCTGCTCGCCCTGGTCGCGGGCTTGATCTCGGTCATCGCCCTGACCGTCTGGTGGCCCAATCCCGCCGAGCGCCGCCGCCCCCGCCCAGACCCGGCCGACCCGAACCTCCGCGCCCCTGACGCCGATCACACGGTGGTGTAGGCGAGCTGCCGAAGACGGTGTTCGCCGATTTCGGTCAGCATGTCGGTGTGTTCGGGATGCCAGCCCAGTTCCCGCCGGGCGGCGACGGCACGGATGCGGCTGGACGCGGCCATGATGAGCGCGCCGAACTCGCCCCACACCTCGGTTGCCTCTTCTGTTGTGAGGCTGCGGGTTTCGACGCCGAGATCGGCGGCGACCTGCTCCGCGATCCAGCGGTTGGGGGTTTCGCCGGCGGCCGCGTGGTAGAGCCCACCGGCGCGTCCGTGGGTCAGGGCGCGGTCGATGAGGCGGGTCACGTCATCGATGTGGACGTGGCTGTAGGTGTTCAGCCCCGAGCCGATGTAGGAAGCGGCTCCGGTCGCGGCGACGGGACGGTAGATCATCGAGACGTGGCCGTGGTCTCCCGGTCCCCAGATCAGGCCGGGGCGGATGACCATCGAACGCACTCCGGCGGCGGCCAGCACGCTGTCCTCGGCCGCCTTCCGGTATTCGGCCAGCGGCTCCGGTGTGAACGGGTCGTGCTCGGCGAAGACGTCCGGGCTCCAGGCGCCGGCGGTGCGCTGCATGAGCACGCCGCTACCGGACAGGAAGACGAGCGTCTTGCCCGTTCCGGCGAGTGCGCGGATCAGCTCGTCGGTCGTCGCGGTCTCGATGGCGGGGGCGGGCTGGGCGGCGTAGATGACGCCGTCCGCCCGCCGTGCCGCATCGACGACCATCGGGCGACGATCCTCCAGATCCCCGGCGACGGGGATGATGCCTTGCGCCGCAAGGATCTCGGCGGCGGCCCCGGTGCGGGCCAGCCCGGTGACCGTGTGACCCGCGGCGTTCAGGTGCCGGGCCAGACTTCCACCCACGAAGCCGGTGGCGCCGATGACGAAGATGTTCACGGCGTGGCCGCTCAGCCGGGAAGGGTGCTGCGCTCGCCACCATCGGCGAACAGCACGGCACCGTTGACGTAGGAGCTCGCCGGACCGGCCAGGAACGACACGACCTCCGCGATCTCCGCCGGCGCACCCGCCCGGCCGCGCGCGTTGGTGCTGTCCATGACGCCGATGTGCTCGCCCAGCATCGCCTTGGCGCCCTCGGTGACGACGGGCCCCGGAGAGACGGTGTTGACCCGCACGCCGGACGCGCCGAACTCGGTGGCCCAGTAGCGGGTCAGGATCTCGACTCCCGCCTTGGACGCACCGTAGGCGGCGCCGACCGGGGCGGGCAGACGGGCGGCGCTCGAGCCGACGATCACGATCGAACCGTGCCCGCGTTCGGCCATGCCCGGCGCCAGCGCGCCGACGAGCAGGAACGGTGCACGGGTGTTGATCGCGATGTGCCGGTCGAAGCTCGCCGCGTCGGTGGCCGCGGTCGGCGTGAACTCGTAGAGGCCCGCGTTGCTCACCAGGATGTCGACGGCCCCCGCTTCGTCGGCCAGGCGCAGGGTGTCCTCGGCGTCGGTGAGGTCGGCGGCGACGAAGCGGGCGGTGCCGCCCTCGGCCTCGATCTCCTTCACCAGAGCCTCGCCCCTGGCCTGGTCCCGGCCGTGGAGCACGACGTGCGCGCCCTGTCCGGCGAGGTTCAGCGCGATGGCCTTGCCGATGCCCGACGTCGCGCCGGTCACGAGTGCGGTGCGGTCTCGCAATGCGGTGGTGGTGCTCATGGTCAGCTCCCTGCTGTGTGGATCGTGACGCGCCGGGTCGCGGCGCGGCGTACGCAAACCACTATGCCTCACAGATGTTCTGTTGACAAGAACATCTGTTGATAAGCAGAATCCTGCTAAGGTGTGGGGGTGACCCCGATGTCGGACAAGAAGCAAGACGTGGACCTGGCTCTCGACACCGATCTGGGCTGGGCGATTCGCATGGTCTCCTCGGCGTTCCGCGCCGTGGCCACCGAATCCGTCGCCGACCTGCCCGGTGGCGCGCGCGCCTACCTCGTCCTGGTGGCGCTCGCCAGTGGTGAGCCGCCCACCCAGCTCGCCCTCGCCAAAGCGGTCAGCCTCGACCGCACCGTGATGACCTACCTGCTCGACGACCTCGAGTCACACGGCCTGGTCACCCGCAGACCCGACCCGCGCGACCGCCGCGCCCGCCAGGTCCTGATCACCGACACCGGCCGCACCCGCCTCGCCGAAGTCCGCCGCAGCCTCGCCGCCGCCGAAGCTCGCCTGCTCGCCGACCTCGACGACCACGACGCCGGCCAACTCCGCACCCTGCTCTCCCGCGTCGCCTCGACCGCACAGCGCGAGTCGACCACCCCCGACGAGGCGAACTGCTGAACTACCCCGAAACAGCAGAAACCCCCTGACCAGGAATCCCGGTCAGGGGGTTTCAGGTGTCTCAACCAACACGTCGGGGTGACAGGATTTGAACCTGCGACCTCTTCGTCCCGAACGAAGCGCGCTACCAAGCTGCGCCACACCCCGTGAGGCGAACCTGAAGTAGCTTACAACGCGTGGATGTGAAACGTTAAATTGGCTGGTCAGTGGTGGTGCTACAGGGCGCGGATGGAGCTGAAGATGCGCTTGGCGGTGGCGGCGTCGATAGCGTCGGGGACGCCGGTGTCGGCGACCATGACCATGACGAAGCTGCCGTCCTTGGCGCCCTTGAAGGCGTAGGTGTAGACGGAGTAGGTGGAGGCGCAGCCGGGCTCGGGGTCGGGGACGGTGCCGGTGGTCTCGGTGAACATCCCGCTGATCTTGCCGTCCATGGAACGCAGCGACTCGGCGGGTTTGGGGGTGCCGGTGGAGCCGCTGTAGGCCAGCGGTGCGGTCTTGGTGCCGAGTTCGGCGCCCGCCTCGGCATGGTCGCTGAGCTTGGAACCGGTGAGCAGGGAGACCGTGCGGGTGGAGCCGGGGCAGTAGTCGCGGCCGTCGGTGGCGTAACCCTTGCCGATGACGGAATCACCCGGCGGTTCGCCGAATCCGCCGATGGTTCCCTCGGAGGCGACCTTCCAGCTCGGCGGCACGTCGTAGGCGGCGCCGCGGTCGGGGGAGGCCACCACCTGGTAGCCCTCGATGACCGGCTCCTGGCCTGCGGCGGCGCCGGTCGGCGCGGTCGTGGTCGCCTTCGGCGCGGACGTTTCCGAGGGCGCCGGTGTGGTGCTCAGCGCGCTGACCATCGACGGAGTGGCGCTCGCACCGGCGGCGGTGCCCGACGAGTCGTCGCTGCGGCTCACGGCGACCGCGGTGAGCGCGGTGCCGCCGATCAGAACCGCGGCGATGCCGACGGCCACCCAGATCCCGGCCTTCCCACCGGATTTCGGCGGTCCCGGCGGAAAGCCCTGACCGTAGGACTGCGCTCCGCCGTGCTCGAGCGCCGGAATCTCGCCGTACTGCTGTTGCTGGACGGGCTGCTGCTGCCAGGCGGGTGCACCGAACGGTGCTGGGCCGGGCTGACCCCACGGTTGCCCTGGATTCGGCTGTCCCACTGCCGGATTCCATTGCTGACCCGGACCCCACTGCGGCGGTGCGCCCCACTGTTGGTTCGGGTCCGCCTGCCCGCCAACCGGATTCGCCCCCGGCCACTGGGCAGCCGGGGTGCGCAGCTGCGTCGGATCGGCTTGACCACCCGAGGGATTCACATTGGGCAAGGTGGGATTGTGCACCCGCGTCGGGTCGGCCTGGTGTCCGGCCGTGGAATAGTCCTGCGGTCCAGCGGGCGACCACGAGGCCTGCGGCGCCTCGGGTGACCACTGCGTGGGATCCGGCAGACCGGGCGGCGGACCCGAACCCTGCCAGCTCACGCCCGGCGGAAGCCCGGTGCCGCCCGGCGTCCAGACGGCCGTCGGATCGGGCGCGCCCGGATTCTGCTGTCCCGCGGCGGAACCGTCCGGTGGTCGCTGCCACTGGTCGGCCGGCTGGTTCGGCGCGCCGAATCCGCCGAACATGGTCGGGTCGTTGCGCCTGTCGTCGGATCCACTGCTCACGGTCGTCCCCTATTGACTGAAAGTCGTTCGGGGCGACCCTAGCGGGCGACGGCCTCCGAGGTGGAAATGCCATGGCCGGTATCGGCCGACGGCCGCTTGGGCGGTGCGCCGACCAGGGTCAGCAGGGTGGCCTCCGGACGGCAGCAGAAGCGGTAGGGCGCCCACGGCGAGGTGCCGATACCCGCCGAGACGTGCAGCTGGGTGTGCGCACCCCACTGCGAAGCGCCCTTCACACGGGACTTGTCGATGCCGCAGTTGGTCACCAGCGCGCCGTAGCCCGGCACGACCAGCTGACCGCCATGGGTGTGCCCGGCCAGCACCAGGTCGTAGCCGTCCTCGGCGAACCGATCGAGCACCCGCGGCTCGGGCGAGTGGGTCACGCCGATGCTCAGCTGCGCCAGCTGGTTCGGCGCACCGGCCACGGTGTCGTAGCGATCGCGCTGCAGGTGCGGGTCGTCGACACCGGCACTGGCGATCCGGATACCGGCGACTTCGAGGTCGCGCCGGGTGTGGGTCAGATCCAGCCAGCCACGCTCGGTGAACGCGGCGCGCAGATCTTGCCAGGGCAGCGGATCGCCGTAGACGCGGCGATGATCTTTCTTGAAATACTTCAGCGGATTCTTCGGCACCGGCGCGAAATAATCGTTCGAACCGAACACGAACAAGCCGGGACGAGCCAGCAGCGCGCCGAGGGATTGCACAACGGCGGGCACGGCCCGCTGATGCGAAAGATTGTCGCCGGTATTCACGACCAGATCGGGTTCGAGCCGATCGAGTTCGCGCAGCCACTGCTGTTTGAGCTGCTGCCCCGGCATCATGTGCAGGTCACTGATGTGCAGAATGCGCAGCGTGGGCGAGCCGGGCGCGAGCACCGGCATGGTCGCTTCGCGCAGGACGAACGCGTTCCGTTCGATCAGCGTGGCGTATCCGATGCCTGCGGCGGCGGCCCCGGCGGCTCCCAACGCGGTTCGGCGGACAGCGGACGTCGAGATAACGGGCATTTGCCCAGCATAGGCGACCCCCTCCCGGATCGGCGCGTGTGTTTCCGCACAAATGGTCCGCAATTTCGGTTGCGATGAAAATGTGATGGGACTCCGGAGGGTGAACAGCTACCGTGAGCGCATGTCGGAACTGAAATCGCAGCTGCGTGCGGATATGACCGCCGCGTTGAAAGCCAAGGACACTCTGCGCCTGTCGACCTTGCGGATGGTGCTCGCCGCGATCCAGAACGCGGAGACCTCGGGAACGCAGGCGCATCAGCTCTCCGACGCCGAAGTCATCGCCGTGCTGCAGAAGGAAGCCAAGAAGCGCAACGAGGCCGCCGTCATCTACGAGCAGAACGGGCGTGGCGAACTGGCGGCGAACGAGCGCGCCGAGGAAGAGGTCATCGAGGACTACCTGCCCACGCAGCTGAGCGAGGCCGAGGTGGCCCAGGTCGCCGATACCGCGATCGCCCAGGTCGCCGAGGAGATCGGCGAACGGCCGGGGATGCGGCAGATGGGGCAGGTCATGAAGGCCGCGTCCGCGATCGCGCAGGGCAAGGTCGATGGGTCGCGGCTCTCGGCCGCGGTCAAAGCCCGGCTCTGACCGAGACGACGAAGGGCCGCCGTCGGATCGACGGCGGCCCTTCGCGTGTGCTTACCGCGGTACCGGAATGGGGATCGGTGGCAGTCGCGGAATCTGCGGGAGACCGGGGATCACCGGCGGCGGTGCGGCCGGCTCCGACGGCGGGGCGCTGGGCGCGGGGACGCGGACCGTGCCGTCACTGATGTAGATCGTCACGACCGAACCGGGGATCGCCGCGCCGTTGGGCGAACTGCCCATCACCGTGCCCTTGGGCTGGGAGCCCGAACTGGTCACCGAGGTCACCTGGAAGCCGGCACCGGACAGGATCGAGGTGGCCTCGCCCTGCGACTTGCCCGCCACATCGGGAACCTGGGAGTTGTTCGCGCCGCGCACGTACTTGTCGTCCACCGGCGGCAGCGCGGGCGGCGGATAGTTGCCGAGCACGGGCATGATCGCGTTGAACCAGGTGCGCGCGGGCTCGTTACCGCCGAAGAGGCTACCGCTGCCACAGCTGCGCAGCGGGAACGAGCAGATCTCGCCGGGGGTCGGGCTGTCGCCGTAGACGTAGACGGCCGAGGCGAGGCTGTTGGTGAAGCCGAGGAACGCCGAGGAGTAGTGCGCCTCGGTGGTTCCGGTCTTGCCCGACATCGGCGCCTTCCAGCCGGCCGCGTTGGCCGCGCCCGCCGCGGTGCCGCTGATGTCGTCCTTGCTCATCGCGTTGGCGAGGGTGTTGGCCAGGCCGGGATCGACGACCTGCTCGCACGCCTGCTGGGTGAGCGGGACGGTCTTGCCGTGCCGGTCGACGACCTCGTGGATCGGTGACGGCGGGCACCACTTGCCGCCCGAGGCCAGGGTGGCGGCCACATTGGACAGCTCGAGCGCGTTGATCGCGAACGGGCCGAGGGTGAACGAACCCATGTTGTTGTTCTTGATGTGCTCGGCCAGGCTCGAGTTGCCGTACCCCGAGGTGTTGGGCTGGGTGTAGGACCGCATGCCGAGGCGCACCGACATGTCCACCGCGGCCTCGACACCGACGTCCTGGATCATCTTGACGAAGGTGGTGTTGGGCGAGGTGGCCAGCGCGTCGGTCACCGACATCGAGCCCGGGTAGGCGCCCGCGTTCGACACGCACCAGGCGTCGGCGGGACAGCCGGGGGAGTTCGAGTAACCCATGCCGCGCGCGGCGTAGGTGCCGGGCACGTCCAGGGTGGCGGCGATGCCGAGGCCCTTCTCCATCGCGGCGGCGGTGGTGAACAGCTTGAAGATCGAGCCCGCGCCGTGTCCGGCCATCATGTACGGCTGGCCGAGCAGCGTCTCGTTGGCGTCGCGATTGAGGCCGTAGGTGCGGCTCGACGCCATCGCGAGCACCGGATGGGAATCCTGGCCGGGGGCGATCACCGACATGACCTCGGCGATGTCGTCGAGGTTCGGGTCGGCGACCTCGTTGATCGAGCGCTTCACCGATTCCTGCAGCGCGGGATCGAGGGTGGTCTTGATCAGGTAGCCGCCCTTGTCGACCTGCTCGCGGCTGATCCCGGCCTCGGCCAGGTACTGCAGCGCGTAGTCGCAGAAGAAGCCCTTGTCGTCGGCGGCGATGCACCCGCGCGGCAGACCCTTGGGCTTGGGCAGCACCCCGAGCGGCTCCTCCTTGGCCTTGCGGAACTCCTCGGCGCGGTGCGGGATGTTCTGGATCAGGGTGTCGAGGACGGTGTTGCGCCGGTCGGTGACGCCCTTCTCGTTGGTGTAGGGGTTCAGCTTGGAGCTGGACTGCACCATGCCCGCCAGCATCGCCGACTGGGTGATGTTCAGTTCGGCCGCGTCGATGCCGAAGTAGGTCTGCGCGGCGTCCTGGATGCCGTAGGAACTGTTGCCGAAGGGCACCAGATTCAGGTAGCGGGTGAGGATCTCGTCCTTGCTGAGCTCGCGGTCGAGCGTGAGCGCCATCCGGATCTCGCGCAGCTTGCGGGCCGGGGTGGTCTCGATCGCGGCGCGGCGCTCGGCGTCGGTCTTGGCGACGACGAGCAGGTTGAAGTTCTTCACGTACTGCTGGTCGAGCGTGGACGCGCCCTGCTGCACCGCACCCGAGGAGGTGTTGGTCAGGAACGCGCGCAGCGTGCCCTGCCAGTCGACGCCCTTGTGGTCGGCGAAGCGCTTGTCCTCGATGGACACGATCGCCAGCTTCATGTTGTTGGAGATGCGATCGCTCTCGACTTCGAAGCGTCGCTGCTCGTAGAGCCAGGCGATGGGCGCGCCGCTCGCGTCGACCATGGTCGACACGGCGGGGACCGTGCCCTCGACCAGTTCGGCGGACACGTTGTCGACGGCGTCGGCGGCTCGGTTGGAGATGAACCCGAAACCACCGGCCAGAGGGAACAACAACCCAGCGACGAGCACGGCGGCCAGCGCGCAGCTGCCAGCCAGTCTCCCGAGCGTTTGAGTGATCGGCACGAGCCCAGCCTAAAGGGTGGGGTGGCGGTGTTCACTGCTGTGCTGCTCGACGGGTGATGTCCGGTCGGTGCCAGGGGGGTTGCTCGGGCGTGTCAACAAAATGATCACATCGGCGTGTCGCGACCGGCCACGCCGGTGATCAGCGCGACTGCCCGTCCGATCCCCGATTTGAATGGACGGCCGTACCAAAAAATCGGGGGCTGGTCTTGCGCAAGCGCCATACCTTTACCTAGATTGAGAACCCAGTGTGATAGAGCTAACACTCAAAGTGGAATGTGGTGCGGACCGCAGCGGTAGTTGGGTTGCTGTGAATCCGTGCTCGCGATTCTGGAGCGCCGCACAACGGTGTTCGGACTGCAAAGGGGCACATCAAATGCACATCACAACCCCCATCGCTCGACTGGATGTAGAGCAGGCCGAGGCAAGGATCGCTTGGGTTGCCCAGGCGCGATGCAAGGAAGTGGACCCTGATCAGCTGTTCGTTCGCGGCGCGGCACAGCGCAAGGCGGCAACGATCTGCCGTCACTGCCCGGTACTGATGCAGTGCGGCGCCGACGCGCTCGACAACCGGGTGGAGTTCGGAGTGTGGGGCGGGATGACCGAGCGGCAGCGACGTGCCCTGCTCAAGCAGCATCCCGACGTGACCTCCTGGGCGGAGTTCTTCAACGCCCAACGCCAGCATCAAGTGGCGATCTAGCAGTCGAGACCGGACCGTTATCACACACGGCGCCGAGACCGCGGGGTTTGCGGAATCGGCGCCGTCGGCCGGTGTTACGGGGTTGTGAGCTATAGCCGAATTGCCTGAATGTCAGGCCGAGGCGGGCGGCTTGCCCGCCAGCTGGTCACCGACCGCGCGCAGGGCGTCGAGGTCGGAGACCTCGAACGGCAGGGCGGTGACCGAGACGATCGGCACCCGGGGATGCGCGCCGGTGAAGCGATGCAGCAGCCGCTGCTCCCGCTTCGCCGTCGCCACCCGCTCGGCGTGGATGCGCAGCACCGCGGCGGTGCGCGGATCGGCGTCGGCCAGCTGATCGGCCGCGGTCAGCGCGCGATCACCGGACAGTCCCGACAGCGCGGGGTGGGTCCGGTTGAGCACCAGCCCGGCCAGCGGCATCTGCTCGGTGGACAGCCGATCGACGAAGAACGAGGCCTCGCGCAGCGCGTCCGGTTCGGGCGCGGCGACGACGAAGAAATGGGTGCCCGGCTTGGACAGCATCGCGAAGGTGCGCTCGGCGCGATCCTGGAACCCACCGAACAGCGACTCCAGCGACTGCAGGAAGGTCGAGGCGTCCTTGAGCATCTGCCCGCCGACGATGGTCGAGACGCCACGCATCGCCAGGCTCATCGCACCGGTCACGAACCGCCCGACACCGCGACCGGGCGCCATGATCAGCCGGATCATCTTGCCGTTGAGGAAGGTGCCGAGCCGCTTGGGCGCGTCGAGGAAGTCCAGCGCGTTGCGCGAGGGGGGAGTGTCGACCACGATCAGGTCCCACTCCTTGCGCCCGGCCAGCTGGCCGAGCTTCTCCATCGCCATGTACTCCTGCGTGCCGCCGAACGAGGACGCCACCGTCTGATAGATCGGGTTGGCGAAGATCTGCTCGGCCTTGTCGGGACTGGTGTGCTCGAGCACCATGTCGTCGAAGGTGCGGCGCATGTTCAGCATCATCGCGTGCAGCTCGCCGGGCACCTCGGGGCCGAGGTCCACGCGCTGCGGGGTGTTGTCCAGATCGGCGACACCGAGCGACTGGGCCAGCCTGCGCGCCGGGTCGATCGTCAGCACCACGACCTTGCGGCCCGCCTCGGCGGCGCGCAGGGCGATCGAGGCCGCGGTGGTGGTCTTGCCGACCCCGCCCGAACCGCAGCAGACGATCACCCTGGCCTTCGGGTCGGCGATGATCTGCGAAACATCCAGCGCGGGCGGGGTGGTCACTTGCTCGCTCATCGCACTCCCTGCGCGGATAGCTGTTCGGCCAGTTCGTACAGACCGCCGAGGTCCATGCCCTCGCTGAGCGCGGGCAACGACAACTGGGGGACATCGATGCGCGCCAGTTCGGCGGCGCTGGCGTCCTGGGCGGTCAGCACGATGGCGTGGTCGACGGTCTCGGCGATCAAGCCGTCGAAGTCCGCGTCGGGCAGGGTGATCCCGGCCTCGGCCAGGCTCGCGGCGATGGCGTCGGTGTCGAGCTCACCGGCCACGGCCGCGGAGCGCTGCTGCGGGGTGAGTTGCGCGGTGGCCGCCCGGTTGACGATCACCGTGCCGATCCGCAGGTCGTTGGCGGTGAGCTCGGCGATCGCGTCCGCGGTCTCCTGCACCGGCAGCGCCTCGAGCAGCGTCACCAGGTGGATCATCGTCTGATCCGAGTGCAGCAGCTTGGACACGCCATCGGCCTGCGAGGCGATCGGGCCGCCCTTGGCGATCTCGGCCATGGCCTGGGTGACGTCGAGGAAGCTGGCGATCCGGCCGGTCGGGGGCGCGTCGACGACGATGTCGTCGAAGGCGGGCCTGCCGTCCTTGCCGACGCGCACCACGCATTCCTTGATCTTGCCGGTCAGGATCACGTCCCGCAGACCCGGCGCGATGGTGGTGACGAACTCGATCGCGCCCATCCGGCGCATCGCCCGGCCCGCGAAGCCGAGGTTGTAGAACATGTCGAGGTATTCCAGGAAGGCGTGCTCGATGTCGAGGGCGAGCGCCATCACCTCGCCGCCACCGTCGGCGGTCGCGATGCGCGTCTCGGTGGGTGGCAGCGGCGGCCGGTCGAACAACTGCGCGATGGACTGGCGGCTCTCCACTTCGACCAGCAGCACCTTGCGTCCGCCTGCGGCGAGCGAGAGGGCCAGCGCGGCCGAAACGGTCGACTTTCCGGTGCCTCCCTTGCCGGTCACGTAGTGCAAGCGGGCCTTGGCCGCGCGCTGTGGCCATCCGGTCGACGGTTCCGGAACCGACGAAACCGGCTCTGCTGTTGGTGCTCCCACGTGGCCGAGCCTATAACCCGTTTCTCTCCGATGTTCGGGGTGCGCCCTAAACTCTCCCCATGAGTGAAGTCACCCTGTGGGAGTACGCGACCGTGCCGCTGTTGACGCACGCGACCAAGCAGATCCTCGACCAGTGGGGCGCCGACGGCTGGGAGCTGGTCACGGTGCTGCCCGGTCCGACCGGCGAGCAGCACGTCGCCTACCTGAAGCGGCAGAAGTAGCCGTGGCCACCGCGTGGAAGGACGCGCTCGACCGGTTGGGCGCCACATTGCCGCCGGTCGCAGCCCCGGTCGCGGCCTATATCCCGGCCGTGCGGACCGGTTCGCTGGTCTACACCTCCGGCCAGCTGCCCTTCGTCGACGGTGAGTTGTCGGCGGTCGGCAAGGTCGGCGCCGAGGTCGATGTGGAAACGGCCAAGGAGGCCGCGCGGCTGTGCGCGCTCAACGCGCTGGCCGCGGTGCACGACCTGGTCGGGCTCGACCAGGTGGTGCGGATCGTGAAGGTCGTCGGATTCGTCGCCTCCGCACCGGGATTCACCGATCAGCCGATTGTGATCAACGGCGCATCGGAATTCCTGGGCGAGGTGTTCGGCGAGGCCGGCGTGCACGCGCGTTCGGCGGTGGGCGTGGCGGAACTGCCGAAGAACACGCCCGTCGAGGTGGAATTGATCGTAGAGGTCGGATAGGCAGCCGTCATGGCACTGGAACATCCCGCGTACGGCCAGGTCAGGGCAGTCACTGCGACGGCATCGGTGCTCCTCGCCGAGAACCCGTCGCAGATGACGCTCGACGGCACCAACACCTGGCTGCTGCGCGACCCCGGCAGCGACTCCTACGTCGTGATCGACCCGGGTCCGAAGGACAAGAAACACACCGCCGCGATCGTCGCGGCGACCGGCGGGCGGATCGCGCTGACGCTGATCACCCATCACCACCACGATCACACCGGCGGTATCGATCACCTGGTGAAGGCCACCGGGACACCGGTGCGGTCGGTCGATCCGGCCTACCTGCGCGGCGAGGTGACCCCGCTGGTCGACGGCGAGGTCATCGAGGCGGCGGGCGTGCGGATCACGGTGCTGGCCACCCCCGGCCACACCACCGATTCGGTGAGTTTCCTGCTCGACGACGCGGTGCTCACCGGTGACACGGTGCTCGGCGTCGGCACCACGGTGCTCGAGTCGGCGCCCGGCGCGCTGGCCGCGTTCCTGACCTCGCTGGAGCAGCTGCGCGAGCTCGGCGCGGGCAAGGCACTGCTGCCCGCGCACGGGCCCGATCATCCCGATCTCGCGCCGGTCGCCGAGTACTACCTGGCGCACCGCCACGAACGGCTCGAGCAGGTGCGGGCCGCGCTGGTCGAATTGGGCTCCGACGCCGGGGCTTTCGCGGTGGTCCGCAAGGTGTACGCCGATGTGGACAAACGGTTGTGGCCCGCGGCGCGCAGCTCGGTGCAGGCGCAGCTGGAATACCTGCGGGCCGAGCAGGGGGCCTGAGCGTCAGCTCGGCGGCCTACGTGCGTGGTCGGCACGTAGGCCGCCGAGCTGTGCCCGGAGCGGGTCGGCAGACGACGACGGCACGCCGGAACCACCCTGGTGCGGACGAGGCCCTCTCCCACGGAGCCGCACCGGTGGTCCCGGCGTGCCGGGACGTACTCGAGACGTACTACTCGATCAGCGAGCGCGGCGGGCCAGTCGCTCGGAGTCCGAGATGAGCACGCTCTTGCCCTCGAGGCGCAGCCACCCGCGATGGGCGAAGTCGGCGAGCGCCTTGTTGACGGTTTCCCGGGAAGCGCCGACCAGCTGGGCGATCTCCTCCTGGGTCAGGTCGTGGGTCACGCGCAGCGCGCCCGCTTCCTGGGTGCCGAAGCGCTGAGCGAGCTGCAGCAGCGCCTTGGCGACGCGACCCGGCACGTCGGTGAAGATCAGGTCGGCGAGGTTGTTGTTGGTACGGCGAAGGCGTCGGGCCAGTACGCGCAGCAGCTGCTCGGCGATCTCGGGGCGCTGATCGATCCACGACTTGAGTGCGTCGCGGTCCATCGTCACCGCGCGGACCTCGGTGACCGTGGTTGCGGTCGAGGTACGCGGGCCGGGGTCGAAGATCGACAGTTCACCGAACATGTCGGACGGACCCATGATGGTCAGCAGGTTTTCCCGGCCGTCGGGTGAGCGACGACCGATCTTCACCTTGCCCGTCGTGATGATGTACAGCCGATCGCCGGGTTCGCCCTCATTGAAGATGACGTGGCCGCGCGGAAAATCTACGGGCTGCAGCTGCTTGGCGAGCGCGGCCACCGCGGTGGGCTCGACGCCTTGGAAGATGCCTGCTCTGGCGAGGGCCTCGTCCACGAATGTGCTCCTTATGGGATATGGCTTGCGAACCGGCCGAGCGAATCGACCAACAGCGCAGTCTACGCGGCATCTCGACAGCACAGTGACAGACACCACGTAAAGAGTGGATTGCGCGATCTGCGCACACTGTGAACGGGCGGTGCGCCCGGGGGAGAAATGATGATCAGCTGGCCCGCGCCACGTCGAGGTCGGCGGTGCGTGAGCGGCGCTTACGCACCCGCGCCACCGCGGCGGGCAGGCCGAGCTTCGTCAGCTCTTTCACTTCGGCGTTGCTGGCGCTGTCCAGGTACTGCTGAACCTCTTCGTCGGGTTCGAGAAGCTTGCGGAGCCGATTCTCGACCCGCTCCATCCCCAGCGCGAACAGCATCAACAGCACTGGGAAGAGCACCACAGCGAGTCCTTGCATGACTGGCAGTAAACACGGTCGAGGTCTCAGATGGAACACAGCGGGCAAACTGACCGGCGAAGGTTGTCGGAGTGGTTCCGTATGGTGGACAGGTGCCCGTTTCCCCCGCTACCGCAGCCGCCGGCGATGCCGATTCGGCCGCGGAAACGCCCGCACGGCCCACCGGGATCTCCGCCGCGCGCAAGCGCAAGAACCGCGCGCTAGCGGCGGAAACGCGGATCGGACTGGTCCGCAGGGCGCGCCGGATGAACCGCACGCTCGGCGAGGCCTTCCCCGGCGCGCACTGCGAGCTCGACTTCACCACGCCGCTCGAACTGGCCGTGGCGACGATCCTGTCCGCCCAGTGCACCGATGTCCGCGTGAACCTCACCACTCCCGCGCTGTTCATCAAGTACCCCAGCGCGCGTGCCTACGCCGAGGCCAACCGCGCCGAGCTGGAGGAATACATAAGGCCGACCGGTTTCTACCGGAACAAGACCAGTTCGCTGATCGGGCTCGGGCAGGCGCTGGAGACGCAGTACGACGGTGAGTTGCCTCACACGATGGACGAATTGGTCAAGCTGCCCGGCATCGGACGCAAGACTGCGAACGTCATCCTCGGCAATGCCTTCGATGTGCCGGGTATCACGGTCGATACGCACTTCGGCCGCCTGGTTCGCCGCTGGAAGTGGACCGAGGAAGAGGATCCGGTCAAGGTCGAACACGCGGTCGGCGAGCTGATCGAGCGCAAGGAGTGGACGATGCTCTCGCATCGGGTGATCTTTCACGGTCGCCGGGTGTGTCATGCGCGCAAACCGGCCTGTGGCGCCTGCCTGCTCGCCAACGACTGCCCCTCCTTCGGCACCGGCCCGACCGATCCGGCCGTCGCGGCCGCGCTGGTGAAGGGTCCCGAGCGCGAGCACCTGCTGGATCTGGTCGGCCTGTGAGCGAACCCGCCCCATCGCCGCTGCGGCGGCCCGCACTGCGCTGGGCGCTCGCCGCGCTGATTCTCGTGGTCGCCGCCGCGGTGGCGCTGTGGCCGCGTGGCGGTTCCGATACCGCCGCACCGACCTCTCCGACTTCGCATCAGCCCACGGGCGTGTCGGCGCAGCAACGCGCCGAGGCGGGACTGGCCCCGTGTCCCGCCCCGGCGGCAGGCGTCGAGGGCTCGGGCCCACTGGCCGGCCTGACCCTGGACTGCCTGGCCGACGGGTCGTCCGGCGATCTCGCCGCCGCCCTCGCGGGCAAGCCCGCGCTGCTCAACCTCTGGGCCTACTGGTGTGGCCCGTGCGCGGTGGAACTGCCCCACCTGCAGGAATTCGCCCAGCACGCGGGCTCGGAGCTCACCGTGCTGACCGTGCACAGCGATCCCGACGAGGCGAAGGCGCTGTCGCGGCTGAGCGGCCTCGACATCACCCTGCCCGGTGTCTCGGACCCCCAGGCGAGCGTGCGCACCGCGGTCGGCGCCCCCGCGGTCCTGCCCATCTCGGTGCTCGTGCGGGCCGACGGCTCGATCGCGAGCGTCGAAGTGCGTACCTTCACCGACGTGGCCGACATCGCCGACACGGTGGCGGACAAGCTCGGAGTTCGGATCGCGGTATGACGAAGGGTGCGGATGTGCGTGGTGTCTCGGGACTGGACGATTCCGGCCTGCCGTCGTGGTTGCGTCCCGCGATCAGAACCGGCGGCCCCGACGCCGCCGACACCCTCGCCACCTCCCGCGCGCTGCGCCGGGCCATGTCGATCACCGGGAAGCCGCGCCAGGCCGCGGTCCTCGTGCTGTTCGGCGGATCGCCCGAACCCGACCCCGTGGCGCCGGGTGGCCTGCCTGCCGACGCGGAGGTACTGCTGACCCAGCGGGCGTCGACGATGCGTCAGCACAGCGGCCAGATCGCCTTCCCCGGCGGCGCGGAGGATCCCGGCGACGACGGCCCGGTCGGCACCGCGCTGCGCGAGGCCGTCGAGGAGACCGGCCTCGACCCCGCCGGTGTCCAGCCCTTCGCGGCGCTGCCGAAACTGTTCGTGCCGCCGTCGAAGTTCGACGTGACCCCGATCCTGGGCTATTGGCGCGCCCCGAGCGAGGTCCGCGTGGTCGACCAGGGCGAGACCGAACGCGTCGTCTGTGTGCCGCTGACCGAATTGCTGGATCCGGCACACAGATTCATGGTGCGTGGCAGTCTCGGCTACCAGAGCCCCGCGTTCCAGGTCGACGGCATGCTGGTGTGGGGACTCACTGGCGGTATCCTCGCCGGCATCATCAAAACGGCTGGGTGGGAACGAGACTGGGATCGGGGCGACGTGCGTGACTTGGAGAGCTCGCTGGCTGCTGTCGGAATGACACTGTGAGCGAGCGCAGCGAGCGGCCGATCAATACAGCCGCCACGGCGGTCATGCTGGAGCCGAGCGCCGGCGAGGTGGAAGCATGAGCGCCTCGGTATGGCTTGATATCGCGGTGGTGTTGATCGCGCTGGTCGCGGCGTCCACCGGGTGGCGACAGGGTGCGGTGGCCTCGGCGCTGGCGTTCTTCGGCGTCGCGCTCGGCGCGGTCGCCGGCATTCTGATCGCGCCGCACATCCTCCAGCATCTCAGTGAGGGTCGCAGCCGGGTACTCGGCGGCATCCTGCTGATCGTGCTGCTGGTGATCATCGGCGAGGTCGCGGGCATGGTGCTTGGCCGGGCCGCCCGGTCGAGCATGCGTCATCCCATCGCGCGTGGTGTCGACAGTGTGGTCGGCGCGGTGTTGCAGGCGGCGACCGTGCTGGTCGCGGCCTGGCTGCTGGCCTTGCCGCTGGCCACCGCGTCGCAGCCGGGGGTCGCGGCCGCGATCAACGGGTCGCGGGTGCTCGCCGACGTCAATGCGGTGGCGCCGAGCTGGCTGCGCAAGCTGCCCAACGAGTTCTCGAAGCTGCTCAACACTTCCGGGCTGCCGGATGTCATCGGGCCGTTCGGCCGCGCGCCGATCGCGGCGGTGGAACCGCCCGACCCGAGCGTGCTCGCCAGCCCGGTCGCGGCTTCGCTGCAGCAGAGCGTGCTGCGTATCCGTGGCACCGCGCCCAGCTGCCAGCGCGCGCTGGAGGGCTCGGGCTTCGTCGTCGCGCCGGAGCGCGTGATGACCAACGCGCACGTGGTCGCGGGGACGCAGAGCGTGTCGGTCGATACCGCACGTGGTCCCCTCGATGCCAGCGTGGTGCTGTTCGATCCGTCGAAGGACATCGCCGTGCTCGCAGTGCCTGGGCTCACCGCGCCGGTCGTCCCGCGCGCTCCGCAGCCCGCGAGTTCGGGGGAGAGCGCGATCGTGCTCGGGTACCCGGGTGGCGGGCCGTACACGGCCAGTGCGGCGCGTGTGCGGGAGACGCTGGATCTCACCGGGCCGACGATCCATCGTGACGGCACTGTCGAGCGTGAGGTGTACACGGTGCGTGGTCAGGTTCGGGCGGGTAATTCGGGTGGGCCGCTGGTCGATACCGAGGGGCAGTTGCTCGGGGTGGTGTTCGGTGCGGCTGTGACCGATGACGATACGGGGTATGTGTTGACGCTTGATGAGGTCGGTGGGGAGTTGGCGGCGGCGCCGAGCGCGAGTACGCCGGTGGATACGGGTGCCTGCGTTTTGAGCTGAGTTTCGCTGGAGTCGGTCCGCTCTCAGTCGGCTTGGTCGTGCTGGGGCCGTGGTTTGGCTGGGAATGCGGTTGGGGGCCGACTTCAGGGGTGCCGTGTGCTGGTTGTGCGGTAGGTAGCTGGCTTATGTGGTGCCGTGGGGCTGGGGCTGGGGCTGCGGGAAGGCGTGGTGTCGGGTAGTGCCGTGTAGCTGGGACTGCGGTAGGTGGCGGACTTGAGTGTTGGTGTGTGGCTGGTAGTGCGGTAGGTGGCGGACTTGGGGTTTAGTGACACGGGGCGGTATACGGGCTGTGTTTGTTGGAGCGCTGGCGCGCTCGAGTCGCGGCCCCGGAGGGGCCGCCGGTTAGGCGCCGCGGCTTGCTCCTTCGTCGCGTACGCCGCGGCGCCTAACCGGCGACCCGGCCGCGACCGGCCGCTTCGCGGCCGCCGCTCCTCGGGGTCGCGGGTGCGGGGCTGGGTCGGGCTGTCATGGCGGTCTTAAGTGGTGCGGTGTGGCTGGGAGTGCGGCAGGTGGCCGACTTCGAGCCTGGTGATGTGGCTGGGAGCGCGGGAGGTGACCGACTTCGGGCCTGGGGTGTGGCTGGGAGCGCGGGAGGTGACCGACTTCGGGCCTGGGGTGTGGCTGGGAGCGCGGGAGGTGACCGACTTCGGGCCTGGGGTGTGGCTGGAAGTGCGGGAGTGGCCGACTTGGGTCGTGCGGTGCGGGCTGGGGAGTGCGGGAGGTAGCCCGACCTCGGGTGTGGTGTGTGGCTGGGGGCGCGGGAAGGGGCCGCCTTTGAGCCTGGCGTGGTTGGAAGCGCGGGAGGTGGCCGACTTCGGTGCTGCTGGGAGTGCGGCAAGTCGTGGACTCGGGTGTTTGTGAGTCGCGCTGGTCGTGCGCGTGGTGGCCGGGGGTCAGGGGGAGACCAGGCCGTCTTTGGGGGAGCCGTTGATGCCGTTTTGTTCTCGCCAGCGGGTGGTGAGGACTTCGTTGACTCGGGTGGGGTTTTCCTGGTGGGCGTAGTGGCCTGCGTCGGGGATGGTGACCAGGGTGCGGTGGGGGGACAGGCGGGCGCTGCGGCGGACGGTGGCGGGGAGGAGGTAGGGGTCCTGGTCGCCGCGTAGGGCCAGGACGGGGATGTCGATGGGGGTGCGCATGGTGGCCATGAAGCGTTTGCCGTCGGGGCGCCATTGGCTGCGGAAGGCCCAGCGCTGGTATTCGAGGGCGCTGTGGGCGGCGCCGGGGATGCGGATGGCTTCGCGCATTCTGGCGGCGGTCTCGGTGAATTCGGCGCTGCGGGACCAGGGTTCGCTGACTCGGGCACGCAGCAGGCGCTCGACCTCGGCGCCGTTGTCGCGGGTGAGCAGGTTCTCGGGGTAGCGGGGCAGCTGGTAGCGCAGGAAGTCGGGGAGCCAGGTGGCGCGCTGGGCGGAGTCGCGCAGGACGGCGCGTTTGAGCGCGGCCGGATGGGGCGAGCTCACCACGGCGATCGAACGGACCAGCCGGGGGTGCAGCACGGCGGTGGCCCAGCAGACCAGTCCGCCTTCGGCGTGGCCGACCAGGGTCGCCTCGGTGTGGCCGAGGGCGCGGATGAGGCCGGCGATGTCACCGGCGAGGGTCCAGCCGTCGTAGCCGCGCGGTGGCTTGTCGGAATCGCCGTAGCCGCGCAGGTCGACGGCGACGGTGCGATGGCCGTGGTCGGCCAGCCCGGTCAGCTGGTGCCGCCACGACCACCAGAAGTCGGCGAAACCGTGCAGCAGCAGCACCAGGGGCGCGTCGGAGCGCTCCGGCGTGTCGGCTTCGACGACGTGGAAACGGATCCCGTTGGCGTGCACATCCCGGTGGGCCCACGGTCCGCCGTAGCGGACGCTGGAGGGATCCGGGAATGAGTTGGACGACACGCCGATCGAGCCTAGTGGGCGGGACCGGCCGTGGCGACCGGGCCCACCCGGCGCGTCATCGGCTGCTCGACTTCTCCAGCGACGGGGTCTGCTCGCGATGGGTCAGTGCCTGCGGGAGCACCTCGGCGGTCTGCTTGAGCGAGTCGATCGTCTTCTCCGGCGCGCGGACCTTCTTGACCTTGCGGTACCCGAGGAAGGCGAGCAGCGCGGTCGTCAGCACCATCAGCGCGAACACGATCAGGAACGCGGCCCAGCGGTCGAGCCACACGGCGATCAGTTCGGCGAGGAAGAAGAAAAAGAAGAACGAGCTGAACAGCAGCACGGTCAGGGCGAGAATGAAGAAGACGCTGCCCGTCAGACCCTTGCGGATCTCGCCGGTGACTTCGGCCTTGGCCAGCGCCACCTCGGCGCGCACCAGCGTCGACATCTGCTCGGTCGCGTCGCGGACGAGGCTGCCGATGCTGGCCGATCCGGGCGGATTCGCGTCGGTCAACGGGATGGAAGTGACCGTGCGACCGTCATTTCCGCCTTGGGTGTAACTCAACTTCGTCGACCCTTCTCTGTCCGTTTGCGCTCGTCCGCATCGCGGCGCGCCTGGTGCACACGTCCTCGGCGCAACAGTAGCGCCGATCCGATCAGCGACGCAGCCATGGAGGTCACCAGGACGGCGGCCTTCGCCAGATCGATGGCGTCCGTGCCGACCTCGGTCAGCGCGAGTTCCGCCACCAGCAGGCTAACGGTGAATCCGATCGCGCCGAGTACCGACAGGGCGAACATGTCGCGATTCCCGAGTCCGGCGGGGCGTTTCGCCCAGCCGAAGCGGATCATCAACCAGCTGACGCCGAAGATTCCGATCACCTTGCCGAACAACAGTCCGCAGATGATCGCCAGCGACAGTCGGTCGGTGAACAGCGACCCGAACACCGCGCTGTTGAGCGGAACTCCGGAGGCGAACAGCGCGAACAGCGGCACGCACACGCCGGCCGAGATCGGCTGCACCACGTGCTCGAGGTGGGTGGCGGGCGCGGTCCGCTCGCCCGGATCGGTGCGCACCCTGGTGAGCAGACCGAGCGCGACACCGGCGATCGTCGGATGGATGCCCGCCTCGTGCAGCGCGTACCAGCACACCAGCGCGACCGGCAGGTAGAACAGCGGCGTGTGCAGTCGCTGCCGCTGCGCGAGTGCCCAGGCCGCGCAGCAGGCCAGCGCCACGCCGAGCCACAGCATCGACAGCGAGGCGGTGAACAGCACCGCGATCACGGCGATGGCGAGCAGATCGTCGACCACGGCCAGACTCAGCAGGAACACCCGCGCGCTGGCCGGAATCCGCGAACCGGTCATGGCGAGCACCGCGAGCGCGAAGGCGATGTCGGTGGCGACGGGAATGGCCCAGCCCCGGTCCATACCGGGCACGCCGTAGCCGATCGTGAACGCGATCAGCGCCGGGGTGATGACCCCACCGACCGCCGCGACGACCGGCAGCACGGCCCGCTTCGGATCGGCGAGCTCACCGACGACGAATTCGCGTTTGAGTTCCAGCCCCGCGACGAAGAAGAAGACCGCGAGCAGCCCGTCCTTGGTCCAGTCGGCCAGTGTGAGGTCGAGGTGCAGGGCGGGAATGCTCAGGCGGGCGTCGACCATCGTCTGATAGCTAGCGCCCCACGGCGAGTTCACCCAGACCAGCGCCACCGCCGCGGCGATGAGCAGCAGCGCGCCGCCGACGGTCTCGGTGCGGAGATAGCGGGTGAGTTCGGAGCGAACACGGGTGATCAAGGGCAGGCCTCTCGGCAGGGGTCGACAACGCTGCGAACATGCCCCCGACCAGCGGGTTCACCCTCGCACGCCGACCAGACTTCCCGGCACACCGTGTTCGACTCTAGCGGGGACGACCGGGATCACCGGCCGTCCCCGTGCTCGCGACTCAGTTGTTCGCGCTGCGGATCGCCTCGAAGACGCCCGGATCGACCAGCGTGGAGGTGTCGCCGAGCTCGCGCCCCTCGGCGACGTCACGCAGCAGCCTGCGCATGATCTTGCCGCTGCGCGTCTTGGGCAGCTCCGGCACGATGTGGATCTCGCGCGGCTTGGCGATCGGGCTGATCTGCTTGGACACTTCGGCCTTGAGCTCATCGACCAGGCCCGGTCCCGCGTTGGGCGCCGCCTCGCCGGTGAGGATCACGAACGCGGCGATGGCCTGCCCGGTCGTGTCGTCGGTCGCGCCGACCACCGCCGCCTCGGCCACGGCCGGATGTCCGACGAGCGCGGATTCGACCTCGGCGGTGGAGATGCGGTGGCCGGAGATGTTCATGACGTCGTCCACGCGGCCGAGCACCCAGAGATCGCCGTCGGCGTCGAGCTTGGCGCCGTCACCGGCGAAGTACCAGCCCTGCTCGGCGTAGCGCTCCCAGTAGGTGGCCCGGTAGCGGTCCATGTCGCCCCAGATCCCGCGCAGCATCGACGGCCACGGCTTGTCCAGCACCAGATAGCCGTTGGCCTCGGTCTCGCCGAGCTGCACCGGCTTGCCCTCGTCGTCGACGACCTTCGCCGAGACACCGGGCAGCGGACGCATGGCCGCACCCGGCTTGGCCGCGGTGACGCCGGGCAGCGGGGAGATCATGATGGCGCCTGTCTCGGTCTGCCACCAGGTGTCCACGATCGGGGTCTTGTTCGCGCCGATGACCTCGCGATACCAGCGCCAGGCCTCGGGATTGATCGGCTCTCCGACGGAACCGAGCAGCCGCAGCGAGGCCAGGTTGTGCGCGTCGGGGATCTCGCGGCCCCACTTCATGAAGGTCCGGATCAGCGTGGGGGCCGTGTAATAGATGGTGACGCCGTACTTCTCGATGATCTCGAAGTGCCGGTGCTCGTTCGGCGAGTTCGGGGTGCCCTCGTAGACGACCTGCGTCGCACGGTTGGCCAGGGGCCCGTAGACGATGTAGCTGTGTCCGGTGACCCAGCCGATGTCGGCGGTGCACCAGTAGACGTCCTCGCCCGCTTTGTGGTCGAAGACGTTGTGATGGGTGTAGGCGGCCTGGGTGAGATATCCGCCGGTCGTGTGCAGAATCCCCTTGGGCTTTCCGGTGGTCCCGGAGGTGTAGAGGATGAACAGGGGATGCTCGGCGGGGAAGGCCTGCGCCTCGTGGGAAGGCGAAGCGAGCGACACGGTTTCGTGCCACCACAGATCGCGCCCGTCGGTCCACGGCACCTCGGTGCCGACCCGGCGCACCACCAGTACGTGCTCCACCGACGACGGCACATCGCCCTTGGCCGCGAGCGCCTCGTCGACGGCCTCCTTGAGCGGTGCGGGCTTGCCACGCCGCCACTGTCCGTCGGTGGTGATGATCAGCCGGGCCTCGGCATCGTCGACCCGCTGACGCAGCGCGCTCGGCGAGAAGCCGGCGAACACCACCGAATGGGTCAGCCCGAGCCGTGCGCAGGCCAGCATCGCCACGACGGCCTCGGGCACCATCGGCATGTAGATGGCGACCCGGTCGCCCGCCTCGAGCCCGAGTTCGGTGAGGTAGTTCGCCGCACGCGAGACCTCGTCGAGCAGTTCGCGATAGGTGATCGCGCGCGAGTCGCCCGGCTCGCCTTCCCAGTGGATGGCGATCTGGTCGCCGTGCCCGTCGATGACGTGGCGGTCGACGCAGTTGTAGGCGACGTTGAGCTCGCCGTCGCCGAACCAGCGCGCGACGGGGGCGCCCGACCAGTCGAGTACCTCGGTGAAGGGCTTGTGCCAGTGCAGCCGGTTGGCCTGCTCGGCCCAGAAGCCGTCCCGGTCGGTCTCGCCGCGATCGTAGAGGGCGGCGCCCGCATTGGCGGTGGCGGCGAACCCCGGGCTCGGCGGGTACGAATCCTGATGTCCTGCAGCGGTTTCGGTCATGTCGATTCAGCCTCACATGCCTGGTGCGGTCGGGTCGGTCGCGCGGGGCACAGCCCTGCGTCTTCGACAGTAGTCAACACCCCTGCGCCTCGTGGCCGTTGTATCGGTGAGGTTTCGCGAGGGTCAATCGGGGTGCGTTCATCCGATGACTTCGCGGACAGACCGGGCGGTCGCGAGCTATCGTTTTGATTCAACGGTTCAGCTGATGGTTCTGAGAATTGTTCATTTATTTCTCTCGAGCTGGAGGGGCTCGGCAAATTTTCCGGCGTTTCCATCGAGTAACCGTATTGATACATGTGAAGCGAAAAAGGCTCGGTTCACTGCAAAACCGGGCCGCAGTGGCTAACCTCCGACCGTTATGCCACGGAACCGAACCGGGAGTGAGCGTTGAGATTCATCAGAGTGACCGCGCTGATCGCTGCGGGCCTGACGGCCACAAGCCTCGGCCTGACAGCGTGCTCGTCCGAGGACGGTGTCGATGCCGGCATCGTCACCACCAACGCGGGCGAACCGCAGAATCCCTTGGTGCCCACCAATACCAACGAGAACATGGGCGGCCGCGTCGTCGACCGCCTGTTCGCCGGGCTCAAATACTACGACGCCACAGGTCAGGCCCACGACGAGATGGCCGAGACCATCGAGACCGCCGACCGTAAGTCCTACCGGATCACCATCAAACCGGACTGGAAGTTCACCGACGGCACGACCGTGACGGCGAAATCCTTCGTCGACGCCTGGAACTATGGCGCGCTCGCTTCCAACGCGCAGTTGCAGAGTTACGTATTCACCCCCATCGTCGGATTCGACGAGGTGAATGCCGAACAGCCGAAGGCGCAGACGATGTCGGGCCTGAAGGTGGTCGACGACCGCACCTTCACCGTCGAATTGAAGTCGCCCTCCATCGATTTCGAGAGCGCGCTCGGATACGCGCCGTTCTATCCGCTGCCCGAGGTGGCGTTCGACGACATGGACGCCTTCGGCGAGAACCCGATCGGTAACGGCCCCTACGCCTTCGAGTCGTGGGAACACAATGTCAAGATCGATTTGAAGCCCAATCCGGATTATCCCGGCGGCCGCCCCGCCAAGAACCAGGGCCTGCGCTTCGTCATGTACCAGTCCTACGAGACCGCCTACGCCGATCTGCAGGCAGGCAATCTCGACGCGCTCGACACCATCCCCGACAGCGCGCTGACCTCCTACAAGAGCGATCTGGGCGACCGCGCGATCACCAAGCCGACCGCGCAGAACCAGCACATCGGCATCCAGTCCTCCGTGCCGCACTTCGGTGGCGAGGAAGGCCTGCTGCGCCGCAAGGCCATCTCGATGGCGATCAACCGGCCGCAGATCATCGACAAGATCTTCAACGGATTGCGCGTTCCCGCCCGCGATTTCACCGCCTCCACGCTGCCGGGCTACAAGGGCGACCTGCCCGGGTCGGAAGTCTTCGAATACAACCCCGAGGAAGCCAAGAAGCTCTGGGCGCAGGCCGACGCCATCTCGCCGTGGTCGGGTCGCTACGCGATCACCTACAACTCCGACGGCGGCCACCAGGCGTGGATCGAGGCCGTGGCCAACAGCATCAAGAACACCCTCGGGATCGACGCCGTCGCCACTCCGGTGCCGACGTTCAAGAACGTCCGTGACGCGGTGACCGCCAAGACCATCGGGACCGCCTTCCGCTACGGCTGGCAGGGCGACTACCCGACGATGATGCAGTTCCTGTCCTCGCAGTACTACAGCTACTCCGAGACCAACAATGTCGACTACAACAACCCCGAGGTCGACCGGCTCTTCGACGCCGCCATGGCCGCGCCGACCCAGGAGGAGTCCTACGAGCTCATCGCCCAGGCCCAGACGATCATGATCGCGGAGATGGCCGACATCCCCGTGTTCGACTACGTCGCCGCCGCGGGACGCTCCGAGCACGTGAGCGCCGAACTGGCCTGGAACGGCCTGTTCGACTTCGAGAACATCGAGAAATAGGCACTCGGAGCTGGGCCGGGCCACGCACTACGTGGCTCGGCCCCAGTCGTTTTCGGAGGAATGATGGCTTGGTACATACTTCGGCGCCTGCTCCAGATGATCCCCGTGTTCCTGGGCGCGACGCTGCTGATCTACGCGATGGTGTTCCTGATCCCGGGTGATCCGATCAAGGCGCTGGCGGGCGAGAAACCGCTCACCCCGGCGGCCGAGGCGGCGCTGCGCGCTCGCTACCACCTCGATCAGCCGTTCATCATGCAGTATCTGCACTATCTGAAGGGGATCGTCACCTTCGATTTCGGCACCTCGTTCTCGGGCAGGCCGGTGCGCGACGAACTCGCGCGCGCCTTCCCGATCACCATCCGGCTGGCGTTCCTCGCGGTCATCATCGAGGGCTTCTTCGGCATCGTCTTCGGCCTGATCGCGGGCCTGCGCAAGGGCAAGCTGTTCGATTCGACGATGCTGATCGCCAGCCTGGTGATCATCGCGCTGCCGGTGTTCGTCGTCGGCTATCTCGCGCAGTTCCTGCTCGGGGTGAAGTGGGGGATCGCGCCGGTGACCGTCAGCGGGAAGGCGAGCTGGGGCGAACTGCTCGTCCCCGCGTTCGTGCTCGGCTCGCTCTCGTTCGCCTATGTCCTGCGATTGACGCGGAACTCGGTGGCGGAGAACAAATCCGCCGACTACGTGCGCACCGCCACGGCGAAGGGCCTCGGCCGCCGTCGCGTGGTGAGTGTGCACATCCTGCGCAATTCGATGATCCCGGTGGTGACCTTCCTCGGCGCCGACTTCGGCGCGCTGATGGCGGGCGCGATCGTCACCGAGGGCATCTTCAACATTCCCGGTGTCGGCGGCACCCTGTACCAGGCGATCATTCGCGGCGAGCCGCCGACGGTGGTGTCGTTCGTGACGGTGCTCGTGGTGGTGTTCCTGCTGACCAACCTGCTCATCGATCTGCTCTATGCCGCGCTGGACCCGAGGATCCGTTATGCATGACAGCCAGAAGCATTTCGTGGCCCCCGCCGACGATGTCGAGGTGCTCGCCACCGATCGCGTGATCGACGCGGGCACCCCGACCAGTATCTGGGGCGATGCGTGGCGGCGGCTGCGTCGCAACCCGGTTTTCCTCGTCGCGATGGTGTTGATCGTGCTGGTCCTGCTGGTGGTGGTGTGGCCTTCACTGTTCACCAGCCAGGACCCGCGCCAGTGTCTCGGCGAGTTCGGGATGGACGGGCCGCGTCCCGGCCACCCGTTCGGTTTCGACAAGCAGGGCTGCGACATCTACGCCCGCACGATCTACGGCGCGCGCGCCTCGGTCACCGTCGGCATCGGCTCCGCGACGCTGTTCCTGCTGGTCGGCGGGGTGCTCGGCGCGCTGGCCGGGTTCTACGGCGGCCTGCTCGACACGGTGGTCTCGCGTATCGCCGAGATCTTCTTCGCCATCCCGATGGTGCTGGCCGCGATCGTACTGCTGCAGCTGCTGCGCCCCGCCGGGGTGTGGACGGTGGTCGCGATCCTGGTCGCCTTCACCTGGCCGCAGGCCGCCCGCATCGCCCGCGGCGCGGTGATCGAGGCCAAGAACAGCGAATACGTCACCGCGGCCAAGGCATTGGGCGTGTCCCGGTTCGGCACGCTGGTGCGGCACGTGCTGCCCAACTCGGCGGGTCCGCTGATCGTGGTCGCGACGATCTGGCTCGGCGTCTTCATCGTCACCGAGGCGACGCTGTCCTATCTCGGCGTCGGCCTGCCACCCGACATCGTGTCCTGGGGCTCCGACATCGCCCGCGCCAAGACCGAGATCCGTACCTCGCCGATCCTGTTCTATCCGGCGACCGCGCTGGCGCTCACCGTGCTGAGCTTCATCATGCTCGGCGACGCGGTGCGCGACGCGCTCGATCCGAAGGAGCGCACCCGATGAGTGACCAGCCCCTGCTCGAGATCCGCGACCTCGATGTCGGCTTCACCACCGACGGCAAGGCGGTGCCCGCCGTGCGCGGGGTGAACCTCACCGTCTACCCCGGGCAGACCGTCGCCATCGTCGGCGAGTCCGGCTCGGGCAAGTCGACGACCGCGCACGCCATCATCGACCTGCTGCCCGGCACCGGCACGGTCACCGGCGGACAGATCCTCTTCGACGGCAAGGACCTCACCAAGGCCTCGGCGAAGGAGATCCTGGCGGTGCGCGGCAACGGTATCGGCCTGGTGCCGCAGGACCCGATGTCGAACCTGAACCCGGTGTGGAAGATCGGCTTCCAGATCCGGGAGACGCTGGAGGCCAACGGTGTCGCCAAGGGCGACGCGGCCCGCAAGCGGTCGGTCGAGCTGCTCACCGAGGCGGGTATGCCCGATGCCGAGCGGCGGGTGAACCAGTACCCGCACGAGTTCTCCGGCGGGATGCGGCAGCGCGCGCTCATCGCGATCGGGCTGTCGTGCCGGCCCAAGCTGTTGATCGCCGATGAGCCGACCTCGGCGCTGGACGTCACCGTGCAGCGGCAGATCCTCGGTCATCTCGAACAGCTCACCAGCGAACTGGGCACCGCGGTCCTGCTGATCACCCACGATCTCGGTCTGGCCGCGGAGCGTGCCGAGCACCTGGTGGTGATGTATCGCGGCCGGGTGGTGGAATCCGGTCCGGCGCTGCAGATCCTGCGCGATCCCCAGCACGCCTACACCAAGAAGCTGGTGCGTTCGGCGCCCTCGCTGGCGGCGCAGCGGATGTCGTCGTCACGGCAGCGGGCCGCGGTGCGCGCGCGGGCCGTCGAGGTGGCCGAGCGCGAGGCCGACGATCTGCCCGACAGCGTCCTCGAGGTGCGAAACCTGAGCAAGGCGTTCAAGATTCGCGGCAAGCGACCGTGGCAGTCGGCGGATTTCGTGGCGGTCGACGAGGTGAGTTTCACCGTCGAACGCGGGACAACCACCGCGATCGTCGGCGAGTCCGGTTCCGGCAAGTCGACCATCGCGCAGATGGTGCTCGGCCTGCTGGAGCCGACCTCGGGCACGGTGACCTTCGACGGCAAGGACGTCGCGACCCTGGACAGCAAGGGCGCCTTCGCCTTCCGCCGTCGCGTGCAGCCGATCTTCCAGAACCCCTACGGCTCGCTCGACCCGATGTACTCGATCTACCGCACCATCGAGGAACCGCTGCGCGTCCACAAGATCGGCACCGCCGCCGAACGCGAGGCGGTGGTCCGCGACCTGCTCGACAAGGTGTCGTTGCCGTCCTCGGTGCTGCGCCGCTATCCCAACGAGTTGTCGGGTGGGCAGCGTCAGCGCGTGGCGATCGCGCGAGCGCTGGCCCTTTCACCGGAAATGGTGGTCTGTGACGAGGCCGTCTCCGCGCTGGACGTGCTGGTCCAGGCCCAGATCCTCACCCTGCTCAACGACCTGCAGGCCGAGCTGGGGCTGACGTATCTGTTCATCACCCACGACCTGGCCGTCGTCCGGCAGATCGCCGACAACGTCCTGGTCATGCGGGAGGGCAAGGTGGTGGAGTCGGCGACCACCGACGAGGTGTTCGCGGCACCGAGTCAGAAGTACACGCGGATGCTGCTGGAGGCGATCCCGGGGCGGGAGCTGTTGACGGGGTGAGTTCCGTCCCCGCGGGTGGGTCGATCGGTGAGTCACCGGCGGATGGCGCGGGTCGTGGGTTCGCTGTGTCGACCGTGGGCCGGGAGGCGCGCGGCGCGAATCTGGTTCACGGGGGCGGCTATTCACCGTGGAACAGCAGGTCACAGGCGTATCGTTGGGTGGTCCGAAGTCGTGTGGTGCGGATGACAGGGGAACACCGATGGATCGGATCGAGGCCGAGCGGGCAGCTGAACTGGAATCGCGGCGGCGCCGGGCGTACACGCCCGCGGGGAAGCGACTCGCCGAGATGATGTGGCCGGATCGGACCTGGCCGCGGGTCCGCGGGTTGCACGTGGCCGTCGGCTTCGCGACAGGCGGCCGGTAGCCTCGTATGCCGTGACTGATCCGCTGCAGCCCCTGGTCGACCTGCCCGGTGTGCGCGAGGCCGCCGACAAGGCCCGCGACGCGCTCGCCGCGGTGCACCGGCACAAGTCGAACCGGCGCGGCTGGGCGACCACGGCTGCCGAGGCGGCGGTGCGCGCCGCGCGGTCCTCGGCCGCGATCGAGGGCGCGAGCACCGAGCTGCCCGCCGACGGTCAGGTCAGCGATCCGGTACTCGCGGGCGCCTTGCGCGTCGGCCAGGCACTCGACGGCGACGCGCTCACCAATCTCGTCGGCACCTGGCGGCGGGCCCCGCTCCAGGCGCTGGCCCGGCTGCATCTGCTCGCCGCCGCCGACCTGGTTTCCGACCAGCAGGACCTTGGCCGCCCGCGCTCGGCACCCGGCGTCGCCGAGCGGCTCGACCTGCTGACCCAGACCGTGCAGACCAGCAAGGCCCCCGCTCCGGTGATCGCGGCGGTCGTGCACGGCGAGCTGATGACGCTTCGCCCGTTCGGCACCGCCGACGCCATCGTCGCGCGCGGCGCGTCCCGGCTGGTCGCGGTGGCGAGCGGGCTGGATCCGCACAGCCTCGGCGTGCCGGAGGTGTTCTGGTTGCGCCGCCGACAGGCCTACCTCGACGCGGCGGCCGGGTTCGGCGCCGGGACGCCCGAGGGGGTCGGCGGCTGGGTGCTGTTCTGCGCGGGCGCGCTGGAAGACGGAGCCCGCGAGGCGAACTCGATCGCCGACGCCGCCGCCGCGGGCTAGGTCCAGATATCGAAGCGGGCGGCGTTGCCGATTGCTCGACCTCGCCGCCCGCTAGCACGGAACGCCTGGTTACCAAGCGTGCTGAGGTGGGTTGTGTTCGGTGGCCTCGGCGATCACCCGAACCCCGCCGGTTCATCCCCGCAACCTGTGCGAGGCCTTCGCCGACGACCGCTCGAATTTCGCAGGCCCACAACTCTGCTGCCCTTGTCGCGGCGCGCTCCGCGTGGGTGCCTGACGTCCGTGCTGGGAAGGGTGGGATGGGAGGCGAAACCTTCTCTTCCGGCTCCGTCTTGGCCTTCCGTCCTTCCGTGACTCCATTCTTACACTGTGATGGCACTCACATCAAGTGTTTCGAAGGCATCACCGGATACCCGTGAAATCGGCGTGTCGCCCGGCGATCCGTGCTTCTGCGTCGCAGGTCAGCGGCGTTTACGCAGCAGTCGGTAGCTGATCGCGCCGGCGATGATCGCGCTGAGTCCGACGGCCGCCGTGGCCGCCACAGTGGTGCTCGACGGAGTCCCGAATCGGGACCACAGCGACACCGGATTGGAGAAGGTGAGCACCGGCCAGCCGCGTGCGGCGGCCTCCTTGCGCAGCGCGCGGTCGGGGTTGACCGCGGTCGGATGGCCCACCGCGCTCAGCATCGGCAGGTCGGTCGCCGAATCGGAGTAGGCGTAGCACCGCGACAGGTCGTATCCCTCAGTGGCGGCGAGTTTTTCGATCGCGGTCACCTTGCCCTCGCCGTAGCAGTAGAACTCGATGTCACCGGTGTACTTGCCGTCTTCGACGACCATCCTGGTCGCCGCGGTGTGTGAGGCGCCGAGCACCTCGGCGATCGGGCCGACCATCTCCTCGCCGGAGGCCGAGACGATCACCACATCGTGTCCGCGGATCTTGTGATCGGCGATCAGATCGGCGGCCTCGGCATAGATCAGCGGGTCGACGAGATCGTGCAGTGTCTCGGCCACAATGGATTTCACCTGCTCCACATCCCAGCCCGCGCACATATTGGCCAGGTTTGCCCGCATTCGTTCCATCTGGTCGTGATCGGCACCGGAGAGCAAGAACAAAAAGTGGGCGTAGCTGCTCTCCAACACCGCCCGGCGGTTGATCAGACCCTGCGCGTAGAACGGTTTGCTGAACACGAACGCGCTCGATTTCGCGATCACCGTTTTGTCGAGATCGAAGAACGCGGCGACGCGCCCGCCCGGCACCGGCGCTCGGCCGCCGCGGTCGAGTCTTGTGTCCGGAGGCGATGTCTGGTCACGTTCGGCCGTCACGTCAACAGAATAGGCACGCGCCGCGCGTGATGGGTGATCGGCTGTCCAGGTGTGCCCGAAAGGGTTTGCCCCGGGGACGCCGGACGCCGCGAATCGCCGGAGAATGTCGGCGAACACTACTTGCGCCCGCGCCGGGGGATGGGTGTAGTATTGCTGGCACCTGGACTTAGTTCCAGGCGCGTTCAGCCCGACCCCCCGGGGCTGAACCCGACGGCCCCAGCCTCCTCCCCCCCGGCTGGGGCCGTCCTCTATTTCCGGGACGATTCCCGAAAGTTCTCCACACCCCCGAGTTATCCACAATCGGCCTTCGGTGGCTGTTCGACACCTCCGGGCTGGGCCACGCTGAGCTGCATGAACCAAGCCGCTCCCCGCCCAGTCCCCGCACCCTCGCTCGCTCCCGCGTTGGTCCTCGTGCGTGACCAGCGACTGCGCGCCGAAGTGCGCCGGGTCGCCGCGGCCGCCGAACGAACGACCGACGAACGGGCCATGCCGGTCGGCAGGCACGCGTGGTCGGGAGCCGGGCTGGTCATCCTCGATACCGCTGCCGCGACGGCTGCCGCGGCAGCGGGCTGTCCGCGAAGAACGGGGATCGTGCTGGTCACCGAAGGGGAACCCGCGGTATCCGATTGGCAGGCCGCGACCGCGGTTGGCGCCGAACGGGTGGTGCCGTTACCCGCGGGCGCTGTCGCCCTGGTCGAGCAGTTCGCCGAGCACGCCGAGGCGCGCACCGGCGACGGGGTGGTCGTCGCGGTGGCCGGTGCGGGCGGCGGCGCGGGGGCAACGACCCTGGCTGCCGCCACCGCGCTGCGCGGGGCGGCGCGCGGGCTGCGTCGCGACACGGTGTTGATCGACGGTGCGCCGCTGGACGGCGGCATCGACCTGGTGCTCGGGATGGAGAATGTCGCCGGGCTGCGCTGGCCGGATCTGGTGATCGAGGACGGACGGGTGTCCGCGTCGGCGCTACACAATGCCCTACCCGCCGCGGGGCCGGGGCTGGCTGTGCTCTCCTGCGGCCGGTCGCGGCCCGAATCCGGCAGCGGTTCGCCGACCGAGCTCACTCCGGCCGCGGTCCGTGCTGTCATCGAATCCGGCAGGGCCGCAGGGGATCTGGTTGTCTGCGATGTCTCCGGTGAGCGCGGCGCGGCGGCGGATGCGATGCTCGATGCCGCCGACCTGGTGGTGCTGGTCGTTCCGGCGCGGTTGCGTTCGATCGCCGCCGCGGAGCTCGTCTCGGCGCATCTGGGTGAGCGAAATCCCAACCGGGGCTTGGTCGTTCGTGGTCCGGCGCCCGGTGGATTGCGTGGTGCCGAGGTGGCCGAGCTGCTCGGGCTGCCACTGCTGGCCGCGGTGCGCGGGCAGGCCGGGCTGGCCTCCCGGCTCGAACGCGGCGGGCTGAACGTGCGCAGGCGCGGTCCGCTGCGCGACGCGGCCGATGCGGTACTCGCCGTGGTCGGAGCCGATCCGCGATGACCACCTTCGTCACCGTCGACCTGCTCGAGCGCGTCCGCGAACGCCTCGCCGAGCACACCGGCGTCCCCGACGCGGCCCAGCTGGCCGCCGCCATCCGCGCCGAATCCGGCGGCGTACTGGCCGACACCGACCTGCTGCGCGCCCTGCGCCTGCTGCAGACCGAGATGACCGGCGCCGGCCTGCTCGAGCCGCTGCTGCACGATCCGCGAGTCGCCGACGTGCTCGTCACCGCGCCGGACTCGGTCTGGATCGACCGCGGCCACGGCCTCGAACAGACCGACGTCCGCTTCGCCGACGAAGCCGCCGTCCGCAGGCTCGCCCAGCGCCTCGCCCTCGCCGCAGGTCGCCGCCTCGACGACGCGCAACCCTGGGTCGACGGCAAACTCGCCGGAACCGAGGCCACTCTCGGCGACGCATTCGGCGTCCGGCTGCACGCCGTCCTCGCCCCGGTCGCCCACGACGGCACCTGCCTGTCGCTCCGTGTGCTCCGCCCGGCGACGCAGGGCCTCGACGCCCTGGCCGCCGCCGGGTCTGTGCCACCGGAGGCCCGTCGGCTCCTGGCCGACATCGTCCGAACCCGCCTGGCCTTCCTCGTCGTCGGCGGCACCGGCGCCGGCAAGACCACCCTCCTGTCCGCACTGCTCGCCGCGGTCGACCCCGCCGAGCGGATCATCTGTGTCGAGGACGCCGCCGAACTCGCCCCGGTCCACCCGCACGTCGTCCGGCTGGTGGCTCGCACCGCCAATGTCGAGGGGGTCGGCGCGGTCACCGTGCGCGACCTCGTCCGCCAGGCTCTGCGGATGCGCCCCGACCGCATCGTCGTCGGCGAGGTCCGTGGCGCCGAGGTCGTGGACCTTCTGACAGCCCTCAACACCGGCCACGACGGCGGCGCGGGCACCGTCCATGCCAACTCACCCCAGGAGGTTCCCGCCCGCCTGGAAGCGCTCGCCGCCCTCGGCGGCATGGACCGCGCCGCCCTGCACAGCCAACTGGCCGCCGCGGTCCAGGTCATCCTGCACGTCCACCGCCGCGCCGACGGCACCCGCGGCCTTCGCGAAATCGGCGTACTCGAACGCACCCCCGAAGGCATCCACATCACCCCCGCGTGGCGTTCCGACAACCTCCCGGCCCCCGGCGCTTCCGAACTGGCCCGCCTCATCGATAGCCGCCTCGGATGAGCGGCACAGAGACTGCCCGGCCGCGGCGAGATCGCGCGGCGGATCGACGGGTCGCCCTGACGCACACGGCACATGGCTGGCTGCCCTTCGTGTGGCCCTGCTTGTGGATCGGTGTGTGGGCATTGCTGATCGCGGTGGGGCTCGGATGAGCGCCGTGCGAATTCTCCTCGGGATCGGGTCGCCACGGGGGGTCCGTGATGGCCGAGGTGCGATGAACGCTCGTGGTGTGAGCCGGGAAACGGCGCGACTGTTGATGCGGTGTGGACGGGTGTGGACAGCTCGGCCTGTTCGTGCCGAGGGTCGACGGGGGAGGGGGAAATGGTGGAGATCGGGTTGGTCTGTTGCGCGGTCGCGGTGCTGGTGTTTCCGGTGGCGGGTGGGCAACGGCGGTTCGCGCGGTTGTTCGGATCGCCGCGGGCGAGACCGCGCGGGCGCGTCCCTGTGGAGTGGTGTGTGGGAGTCGCGCTGGGGTGTATGGCTTTCGGGCTCGGTGTCGGTGCGGGCCTGGCTGCGCTCATGCTCGGAGTCACTGTCGCGGTGCGGAATCGGCGTGCGCGTGCCGAGCGGGAACGACGGCTCGAGTGCTCCCATCTGCTTGCCGGGCTCGAAGCCGTCGTCGGTGAACTGCGGGTGGGTGCGCACCCGAGCGCGGCGGCCGAGTCCGCGGCGGGGGAATCACGGGGCGAAGCGGCCCGCGTCCTGGCGATCAGCGCGGGCCGCAGCAGACTCGGCGGCTCCGGCGCCGAGGGCTTGGTCCATCCGGATTCGGTGGTGGCCGAGGAACTGTCGCGGATCGCCGCCGCCTGGCGCGTCGCCGAAGACCACGGCCTCGCCCTGGCCGAACCGCTCACCGCCGCCAGATCCGACCTGCTCGGCCGCATCCGCTTCCGCGCCCGCACCGAATCCGCCCTGGCAGGCGCCCGAGCCTCGGCCACCGTCCTGGCCGGCCTCCCCCTGGTTGGCATCGGCCTGGGCCAACTGATGGGCGCCGCCCCACTGTCGGTCCTCTTCGGCTCTCCCGCAGGCAACCTCCTACTACCCCTGGGTGCCGCCCTCGCCTGCTGTGGATTGCTGTGGACAGATGTGATCACCCGCAAGGGAACGGCATGAACCATGGGCTCCGACAACAGGTTCGAGCAGCAGATCAGTCACGTGCCGAGCTTGCGGCAGGGCCCTATTCGCGTCGGATCAATCGCCAGAGGGCGACGAGGATGTCGGTCACCCAGGGCATCCGGTACAGGGTGTCGATCAGATACGGGCTTCCTGAGCCGATGCGCTGGACGTGGGCGCAGTGCAGCTTCGCAGAACTGCGAGACGTTGGGCTGCACAAGGCATCCGACGCCACGCGGAGCAACACCACACCCGCGCACGATCGGCTCGACCACCGAAGCTTCGCCGCCGGCGGACCGGTCTTGGACATACAGGGCGCGTTGGGTCGGCCGAGCAGGGCGGAAAGGCTGTGCACAACTGTGCAGTGCTGTGGCCGGCCGCGGGGATGGCCGCGGGGGATGGCCGCGGCGGCGCGGGTTGCCCTCGGTAGAGGCAGCAGTAGGGCATCGGTCGGGTCTCGGCGATGCGGGGAGCGGTTGGTTGTGGACGGGTGGGGACTATCCGGTATCGAGGGAGGGACTGCCGTGTGGCACATGATCGGGGCACCTTCACCAGCGGCGTTGTTCATCGCCGCGGTGGCGGTGGTGTTGTTACCGAGCCGGGTGGCGGTGCGTCGGCGGGTTCGGGGGCTCGGACCACCGCCGGAGAGCGCGGCGCCGGTGCGGGCGGCGAAGGCTGATCCGTTGGGATCGGCTTCGGCGTTCGACCTGCTCGCCGCCTGCCTCCGTGCGGGCCTGCCGATGGCCGCGGCGGCGCGGGCCAGTGCGCCCACCGCCCCGCCCGTATTGCGCGCCGCGCTGCTCAGGGCTGCCGACCTGCTCGCGCTCGGCGCCGACGCGGCCTCGGCATGGGAGCGTGCCGCCGCGGATGCCGCCGGATCCGTGGGCGCCGAGGAGGTGGAGGCGCTCGCACGGATGGCCCGCCGCTCGGCGCGCTCGGGCGCCTCGCTCGCGGCGGCGGTCAGCGAACTGGCGACCCAGCGCCGCGAAGCGGTGGAGGACGCGGCCGTGGCCCGCGCCGAACGCGCGGGCGTGCTGATCGGCGGCCCGCTGGGCCTGTGCTTCCTGCCCGCCTTCGTCTGCCTCGGCATCGTTCCGGTCGTCATCGGCCTGGCGGACCGGGTGCTCGGCGACGGTGGCCTGCTGTGACCGGCCTCGACGAGGTCGGCGAATCGTCACCGCACGGACCAGCCGCGCGGTGGGACAAGAGAGGGGATCACGATGACATTCGTCCGCACCGTGTACGCGGGGGCACGCACCAGATTCACGCGCCTGCTCATCGACGACGACGGGATGAGCACGGCAGAATACGCGATCGGCACGATCGCGGCCGCGGCGTTCGGCGCGGTGCTCTACGGGGTGGTGACCGGGGACAGCATCGTCAACGCGCTGACCCAGATCATCGACAAGGCGCTCAGCACGAGCGTGTAAAGCCCGGTAGCACAAGGATTCTCGGTGGCGATGTGGGTGCGGTGACGGTCGAGGCCGCCATCGCCCTCGCCGCACTGGTGTGCGCGGTAGCGCTGTGCGTCGGCGCTCTGCTCGCGGCATCGACCCAGGTGCGCTGTGTCGACGCGGCCCGCGAGACCGCCCGCCTCGCGGCTCGCGGCGACACGGCACGAGCGATCGCCGCGGGCAGAGGTGTGGCTCCCGCAGGCGCGACGGTCGAACTCCGCACCGAAGGAGACCGGGTGGTCGCCGCCGTCACCGCGAGCACCCCGCTGCTGCCGGGCCTGCGGTTGAGCGCCGAGGCCGTCGCCGTCACGGAACCGGGAGTAGGGCGGTGATCGCGACGGTTGGCCGAGGTCGTCGCGGTCAGGAACCGGGAGTAGGGCCGTGACCGCGATGGGCAGAGGGACGGGTGGCTGGCGAAGTGGGGTGTGGAGGCGGGGTCGCGGTGCGGCCGCTGACACGGGCGGTGCGAACGTGAGTGGGGACACGGGCGGCGCCACGGCCTTCGCGTGTATCGCGCTTGCGGCGCTGATTGCGCTGACTCTGTTGATCGGTCAGGTGGGCGTCGCCATCGCGGCGCGACACCGCGCGCAGGCGGCAGCGGACCTCGGCGCACTGGCGGCGGCGGGGGTGCTGGTGGAAGGGACGGAAGCGGGCTGCGCCGAGGCGGCGGAACTCGCGCGGCGGATGGGTGCACGGGTGGCGCGGTGTGTGGTCGAGCACTGGGATGTCGTGGTGACGGTAGAGGTCACAGTGGCTCTCGGGATAATCGGCAAGCGCACGGTTGGCGTGGCGGCACGGGCGGGCCCGGTGGACGAGACCGGGTGACCAGGAAGTGTTATCACTGGCCAGTGGTTGTTCCGCACCGAACTAATCCGCCATTTACTGGAATACCCCTAAAGCCATTTCATGCGCATTGTTTGATGCAGCTGAGAAAAATATGAAAACAATGATCGGGCGCCCCGACTACTAGCCGTTGGCTATGGATCAGTTAACAGAAGAGTCGTCCTTTTTATTCGTGGAGTCGCCGTCCGTAGACAGGTCCATGCTGGTCAGCGCAAATTCGGACAAGCGACCAGTAATCGTGGAGCGAGGTATAGCCGCGGTCACGTCACCGGAGCGGCGGCATCACGGTTCGGACGGGCTGCCGGAATGGGTTCGCAGCTCGCCCAGGACAGCGGCCAGCAGGCGGGCCGCGGCCGCCTTGTCCAGGGGGTTGTTGCCGTTGCCGCACTTGGGCGACTGCACGCACGACGGGCACCCCTCCTGGCATCCACAGCTGTGGATGACACTGAGCGTCGCGGCCAGCCAGTCCGCGAGCTGGGCGAATCCCCGTTCGGCGAAGCCCGCCCCACCGGGCTGCCCGTCGTAGACGAACACCGTCGGCGCCTCGGTGTCGGGATGCTCGGCGATGGACACGCCACCGATGTCCCAGCGGTCGCAGCCCGCCACCAGGGGCAGCATCCCGATCGCGGCGTGTTCGGCCGCGTGCAGGGCACCGGGGAGCTGTTCGTCGGTGATCCCGGCAGCCGCGAGCAGCCGGGGCGTGACGGTATAGAGGACGGCCTTGGTGCGCAGGGTGTGCGCGGGCAGATCGAGTTCCACCTGGTCGAGTACCTCGCCGGTCACCAGGGTGCGCAGGTAGCCGATGACCTGGTTGGTGACCGCGACCTGCGCGGATGCCGTCGTCACCGCCCCGAACACCCGCTGCTCGGTCACCGCTTCGATGCTGATCGAGGTGATCTGGCGGGCGCTGGTGGTGAACCCGGGATCCACCTGGTCGACGAACGCGACACCGCCGTCGAGGTCGAGTTCGTCGACCAGGTAGGTCTCGCCCTGGTGCAGGTGCACGGCTCCTTCGTGCAGGGTGGCGGGCGCCCGGCCCGCGTCGGCGGTGCCGAGTAGCCGACCGGTCTGGGTGTCCACGACGGCGATCGGTGTCCCGAGCCCGCCGCGTACGTCGACCGCGTCGTGCGGGTGGGTATGGGCGGTGACATGCCAGCGAGCAGGCCGGCCTCCGACACCGGGACGGCGCCGGATCATTCCCTGTTCGGCCAGGTCGGCCAGCACTTCCGTGGCCCGAAGTTCGCTCACCTCGTCGTCGGTGAGCGGGAGCTCCAGCGCGGCGCACAGCAGCTGGGGGCCGAGGATGTAGGGGTTGTACGGGTCGGTGATGGTGGCCTCGACGGGCCGGTCGAGCAGCGCTTCGGGGTGGTTCACCAGATAGGTGTCGAGCGGATCGTCGGTGGCGACCAGCACCACGAGTGAGCCCTGCAGTCGCCTGCCCGCGCGCCCGGCCTGCTGCCAGAACGAGGCGACCGTGCCCGGAAAACCGGCGATCACCACGGCGTCGAGTCCGGCGATGTCCACGCCGAGTTCGAGCGCGTTCGTGCTGGCCGCGCCGAGCAGGGTGCCCTGCGACAGCGATTGTTCGAGCTCACGCCGGTCCTCGGCCAGGTATCCGGCGCGATAGGCAGCGACGCGTTCCTGCAGCTCGGGGGTGGTTTCGGCAAGGATGCGGCGCGCATCGAGCGCGATCAGCTCGGCGCCGCGCCGGGACCGGACGAAGGTGAGCGTCCGCGCGCCCTCGGCCACCAGGCTCGCCATGATCTTGGCGGCCTCGCTGGTCGCGGTGCGGCGCACCGGCGCGCCGTTCTCCCCGGTCAGCGTCTTGCTCAGGGGCGGTTCCCACAGCGCGACGGTCCGCGCGCCGCGTGGCGAGCCGTCCTCGGTGACGGCGGTGACCGGCGCGCCGATCAGCCTGCTCGCGGAGGCGGCCGGGTCGGCGCTGGTCGCCGAGCACAGGATGAACACCGGGTCGGCACCGTAGAACCGGGCGAGCCGGCGCAGCCTGCGCAACACCAGTGCGACATGCGAACCGAACACGCCCCGGTAGGCGTGGCATTCGTCCACGACGACGTAGCGAAGATTGCGCAGCACGCGCGCCCACCGCTGGTGGGAGCGCAGCATGCCGACGTGCAGCATGTCGGGATTGGTGAAGATCCACCGCGCGTTGGCCCGCACCCACTGCCTGACCTCGGCGGGAGTATCACCGTCATAGCTCGCCGGATGCGCCTCACGCAGGGCGTTGTCATGGATCAGGCCGCCGACGGCCCGCAGCTGATCGGCGCCGAGTGCCTTGGTGGGGGACAGGTACAGCGCGGTGGCGCGGTGGTCCTCGTGCAGCGCGGTGAGCACCGGCAGCTGGTAGCCGAGCGATTTCCCGGAAGCCGTCCCGGTGCTCACGACGACATGGTTTCCGGTCGCCGCCAGCTCCGCTGTTCGGGTCTGGTGGGTCCACGGCAGTTCGATCCCGTGCGCGTCGAGCGCTGTGACCAGCTCCGATGGCACCCAGCGCGGCCACTCGGTGGTGCGGGCACGCTGCGCGGGCAGCTCGGCGACATGGGTCAGCGGATGCCCGCCCGAGGCCGCCTCGACGAGGACACGATTCAGCAACGATCGACCGTAGCTTTCGCTCGATCGTGACTCGCGGACCTCGGTCCGGTCGGTCGGATTCATCGTCTCGGCCTCTCGCGCCACGCCGGAAGTGTGAAACGTGTGTGTGCTGCAACCACTACCTGCGATTTCGTAACCCCATAGCGACCTGGGTCACAGCATGTTTGCTGGAAGCTCACCCGGTTATCGTGAAGCAAACAGACTGGAAGTACGGATTCACCCAATCTGTCCCTTACCTGCACATTCGCAAGATCAAGAATTTTGCAAATTGTCGGTAACTCGACTGTTGAATTGGTTGCAGACATGGTTCACTGGGTCTCGGTCGCAAGCTTCTGTGTTCGAGGGACGGATCGAAAGTCCAACCATCAGCAGGATCGATGTTGCGAACGCCGTGCTCAGGCTTTCCTTGCAGGGGGACCAACGGTACAGCGGTCGGAACGGACCCGGTGGACGAACCCAGTTGTCCGCCGTTCCGGTAAGAAAGAGAAGGAACAGAATGGCACAGGGAACTGTGAAGTGGTTCAACGCGGAGAAGGGGTTCGGCTTCATCGCGCCGGAGGACGGCTCCGCTGACGTCTTCGTCCACTACTCGGAGATCCAGGGCACGGGCTTCCGTACCCTCGAGGAAAACCAGAAGGTCGAGTTCGAGGTCGGCCAGGGCACCAAGGGCCCCCAGGCCACCGGCGTTCGCGCGCTCTCCTGAGTCGCGAATCGAATACACGCCCGTCCCCCACCTCCGTTCGCGGAGGTGGGGGACGAGCCGTTTCCGGGTAGGGTGGCCCAACGACGCGTATGTCCCTCGTTCTCGGCCGCCTCGATCTGGACTGACCAGAGGGTGCGACGAAGGAGTGCCCGGCGGGAGGGAAGATCGAGGGAACAGGCCGAGAACCCGCGGCGCCAGCCGCCGACAACACAGCTACCCAGGGGCGCAGGGTATAAACGTCACTGGTGGCGATGTCGATCGTCGCGCCGACTGCCCCAGCCGCGCACCGAGCGGACCTCCCGACGCGCGGATCTAGAAGGAAGGTGTTCGCCGGTGGCAACACGAGACCGCAGTTCAGCCGACCAGGGTCGCCCCCTGCGTCGTCTCGTGATCGTCGAGTCCCCGACGAAGGCCCGCAAGATCGCGCCCTATCTCGGCCGCAACTACACGGTCGAGGCCTCGGTGGGCCATATCCGTGACCTGCCGCGCGGCGCCGCCGACGTGCCCGCCAAATACAAGGGGCAGTCCTGGGCGCGCCTCGGCGTCGATGTCGATCACGACTTCGAGCCGATCTATGTCGTGAGCCCGGACAAGAAGGCCAAGGTCTCCGAACTCAAGAGCCTGCTGGCCGACGCCGACGAGCTCTACCTCGCCACCGACCCCGACCGCGAGGGCGAGGCCATCGCCTGGCACCTGCTCGAGACGCTCAAGCCGAAGGTCCCGGTCCGCCGGATGGTCTTCCACGAGATCACCGAGCCCGCCATCCTCGCCGCCGCCGCCGACACGCGCGAACTCGACAACGATCTGGTCGATGCCCAGGAGACCCGCCGCATCCTCGACCGCCTCTACGGCTACGAGGTCAGTCCGGTGCTGTGGAAGAAGGTCATGCCCCGGCTCTCGGCCGGTCGCGTGCAGTCCGTGGCCACCAGGGTCATCGTGCGGCGTGAGCGTGAGCGCATGGCGTTCCGTTCCGCCGAGTACTGGGACATCGCCGCCAAGCTCGATGCCGGGGTCGACGAGTCCTCCGATTCCACCAACCCGCGCACATTCGGCGCGCGCCTGGTCCAGGTCGAGGGCGATCGGGTCGCCTCCGGCCGTGATTTCGGTTCCGACGGTCAGCTCAAGTCGGCCTCCGGGGTCGTCGTGCTGGACGAGGCGTACGCGCGCAGGCTGGCCGAGGCGCTCGACGGTGCCGATCTGGTCGTGTCCTCCGCCGAGGCCAAGCCCTACTCCCGTAAGCCGTATCCGCCGTTCATGACCTCGACGCTGCAGCAGGAGGCGGGCCGCAAGCTGCGCTTCACCTCCGAGCGCACCATGCGGGTGGCCCAGCGGCTGTACGAAAACGGCTACATCACCTACATGCGTACCGACTCCACGACGCTGTCGGAGTCGGCCATCGCGGCGGCGCGTTCGCAGGCCACGCAGCTCTACGGCGCCGAATACGTCTCGCCGACGCCGCGGCAGTACACCCGCAAGGTCAAGAACGCGCAGGAAGCGCACGAGGCGATCCGCCCGTCCGGCGACACCTTCATGACCCCCGGTCAGCTGGCGTCCAAGGTCGACCAGGACGAGTTCAAGCTCTACGAGCTGATCTGGCAGCGCACCGTCGCCTCGCAGATGGCCGACGCGCGCGGCACCACCCTCACCCTGCGCATCACCGGCACCGCGCGGACCGGCGAACAGTGTGTGTTCTCGTCCTCGGGTCGCACGATCACCTTCGCAGGCTTCCTCAAGGCCTATGTCGAGAGCGTCGACGAAGAGGCGGGCGGCCAGTCCGACGACGCCGAATCGCGCCTGCCCGCACTGGAAGAGGGTCAGGGCGTCACCGCCGTCGAGCTCACCCCCGACGGCCACAGCACCAACCCGCCCGCCCGCTACACCGAAGCCTCGCTGATCAAGACGCTCGAAGAGCTCGGCATCGGCAGGCCGTCGACCTACTCCTCGATCATCAAGACGATTCTCGATCGCGGCTATGTCTACAAGCGTGGCAGCGCGCTGGTGCCGTCGTGGGTGGCGTTCGCGGTGATCGGTCTGCTCGAGTCGTACTTCGGCCGGCTCGTCGACTTCGACTTCACCGCGGCCATGGAGGACGATCTCGACGCGATCGCCGGTGGCCGCGAGCAGCGCGGAAACTGGTTGTCCAGCTTCTATTTCGGTGGCGATCACGGTGCCGAGGGTTCGGTCGCGCGGTCGGGCGGCCTCAAGAAGATGGTCGGCACGCAGCTCGACGACATCGACGCCCGAGAAGTGAACTCCATCAAGATGTTCCGCGACGAGGAGGACCGTGATGTCGTGGTCCGCGTCGGCCGGTTCGGGCCGTATCTGGAGCGGATGGTCGTCAATCCCGATGACCCGGACGGTGATCCGATCTCGCAGCGGGCGAACCTGCCCGACGATCTGCCGCCGGACGAGCTGACGCCCGAGGTCGCCGAGAAGCTGTTCTCGACGCCGCAGGAGGGTCGTTCGCTCGGCGTCGACCCGGTGTCGGGGCACGAAATCGTCGCCAAGGAAGGACGTTTCGGCCCGTACGTCACCGAGATCCTGCCGGAACCGCCCGCGCCGGACCCGGCCGCGACGCCCGCGAAGAAGACCACCAAGAAGGCGGCCGAGGTCAAGCCGCGGACCGGTTCGCTGTTCAAGTCGATGGATCTGGCCACGATCACCCTCGACGACGCGCTGTTGCTGCTGTCGCTGCCCCGGGTGGTCGGCGCCGACCCCGCCTCGGGCGAGGAGATCACCGCGCAGAACGGCCGCTACGGCCCGTACCTGAAGAAGGGCACCGACTCGCGCTCGCTCGCGACGGAGGACCAGCTGTTCACCGTCACCCTGGAGGAGGCGCTGAAGCTCTACGCCGAACCCAAGCGGCGGGGTCGGCAGGCGGCCAGCGCGGCACCTCTGCGAGAACTGGGCAAGGACTCGGCCACCGACAAGCCGATGGTGATCAAGGACGGCCGGTTCGGTCCGTACGTCACCGACGGCGAGACCAACGCGAGCCTGCGCAAGGGCGACGAGGTCGAGTCGATCACCGACGCCCGCGCCTCCGAACTCCTCGCCGACCGCCGTGCGCGCGGGCCGGTGAAGAAGGCGGCCAAGAAGACCACCGCGAAGAAGGCGGCCAAGAAGGCGCCCGCCAAGAAGACCGCGGCGAAGTCCACCGCGACCAAGACGGCCACCAAAACCGCGGCCAAGAAGACGGCCGCGAAGAAGACGGCCGCCAAGAAGGCCCCGGCGAAGAAGGCCGCGGCCAAAACTGTTGCCACGGAAGAGGACTGAGTAGTCCAGCGCCCACTGGGCGGCTCCGCCCTTTCGCGCGGGCCTTGACCTGGACCGTTGATCACCAGGCGGTGGTGGCGTTCGCTACTCGGCCGATGCTTACCTGAGTGCCTGGTGATCAATCGTCCAGCATCGAGGCATGGAGGATTCGTGGGTCGGCCGTCCGGTGACCTGTCGGAGTGCGCGACTAGGGTGTGTGCCGTGGCAGGTGTCTTCGATCGACTGGTCGGCCAGGACGTGGTCGAGGCGGAACTGACCGCTGCCGCGACGGCGGCGCGGGGCGGGATCGTCACCGGGGCGATGACGCATTCGTGGCTGTTCACCGGGCCGCCCGGTTCGGGGCGTTCGGTGGCGGCGCTGTGTTTCGCGGCGGCGCTGCAGTGCACCGATCCGGATGTCGTCGGGTGCGGGCGTTGTCACGCGTGCACCACGACGATGGCGGGCACGCACGGTGACGTCCGGCGGATCATTCCCGAGGGCCTGAGCATCAGTACCAAGGAGATGCGCGCGATCGTGCAGATCGCGGCGCGCCGGCCGAGCACCGGCCGCTGGCAGGTCGTGGTCGTCGAGGACGCCGACCGGCTCACCGAGGGCGCGGCCAACGCGCTGCTCAAGGTGGTCGAGGAGCCGCCGGACCGCACGGTGTTCCTGCTGTGCGCGCCCACCGTCGACCCCGAGGACATCTCCGTCACCCTGCGCTCACGCTGCAGGCATGTGCACCTGGTGACACCGTCGGTCCCGGCCATCGCGCAGGTGCTGCGCGAGCAGGACCAGCTGGACGCGAAAACCGCCGACTGGGCGGCCGCGGTGAGTGGCGGCCATGTCGGCCGAGCCCGACGCCTGGCCACCGACGAGGACGCCCGCGCACGTCGCCAGCGCGCACTCGCCCTGGTCACCGCGACCGAGCGCCCCGGCGCCGCCTACACCGCCGCCGACGAACTGGTGAAATCGGCCGACGACGAGGCCAAGCTGATGAGCTCCGACCGCGACGACCGCGAACGCGACGAACTCGCCACCGCCCTCGGCGCGGGCGGCACCGGCAAGGGCGCCGCCTCGGCCACCCGCGGCTCGGCGGGCATTCTCAAGGAACTGGAACGCCGCCAGAAATCCCGCGCCACCCGCACCGGCCGCGATGCCCTCGACCGCGCCCTCATCGACGTCGCGGGCATGTACCGCGACGCCTTGGCCATGCGCTTCGCCGGCCGCGGCGCCACCATCACCCTCACCCACCCCGACATGGCCGCCGAGATCACCGACCTCGCCACCAACGTCCGCCCCGAAGGCCTCCTGCGCAGCATCGACGCCGTCCTCGCCTGCCGAGAAGCCCTCGACCTCAACGTCAAACCCCGCTTCGCCGTAGCCGCCATGGTCGCCACCCTCATCACCGCCCGCTCCACCTGACCACCCGTTTTCGCGTTCTGCCCGCTCCCGCGATAGACTCTCGTCGCCGAAAGGCACGCCGCCTTAGCTCAGTCGGTAGAGCGCTTCACTCGTAATGAAAAGGTCGGGGGTTCGATTCCCCCAGGCGGCTCCAAAACTCCAGTTCAGGGCGGGTATCGGGATGAGTCTCGGTGCCCGCCCTGACCTGATTTCCCAACTAGTTCCCTATGTTGGCCGTTGCGGACCGGGCAGGGCCGATCGTTCAGGTGGGGTTGGCGAGGCGTTCGGCGTCGCGTAGGGACCATTGCTTGGTGAGGACCTCTGGGCCGACTCCGTAGAACCGGAACATCAATTCGAAGCCGGTGGAGTTGCCTGTTTCGATGAAGTTGGCTTCGTGGCCGGGCAGGGCGTGTGGACCGAAGTAGACGTCGACCGTGCCGTCTGGGTTGGTCGTCAGGCCGGGGGTTTGGGAGGAGACCGAGTATTTGGTGTTGCCGCGGATGAATCCGTGGGTGTCGGCGTCGTACATGGTGACGGACCAGTACTGCGAGACCGGTACGTCGGCTGGTACCGGCATGCGATAGGTGTTGGTGGAGTCGAAGAGGGCGCCGTCCTTGTCGCGTAGGTTCACGAGGTAGAACTGGCCGACGCCGAGGTGTTTGAGGCCGATGAAGGCCATGTGGTAGATCACTCCGCGGCTGGTGTACGGGTACAGCTGGTCGTGTGCCTCGAACCCGTCGCGCTGGGCTTCGATGAAGTCCTGGGTGGCGGGGAAGAACCACTGGCTGCCGGTGAAGAACGGCTCGAACGTCTCCCGGTATGCCGTGCGCAGCCATTCGTGCGCCTCGGCGATGGCCGCTTCGAGAACGGCGATGTGCTGTGGGCTCGGGTTGAAGTCTTTGCCCTTCTCGATGCCGATGCCGGCGAGCATTTCCGCGAATGCCCGATCGCGGGCCAGCCACGGCTCGTCCTGGATGACGCGGTGCAGCAGCCGGTAGAACCGGATGTCGTAGGGGATCGTGGTGTCGACGATCGCACCGTCGAGATCGCGCGCCCGGGTCGGCGGCGGGTCGGCGGCCTGTGCGAGCGGATAAACCTGGATCCGTCGGCACAGTTCCAGTCCGCGGTCCAGCGCCTGCTGGGTTCCTTCGCTGAGCACCGAGCGCAACAGCGCGTAGCTGCCATAGGTCTCCGAGCGCAGGGCGATGTACTCCTCGGGGACCGGGCTGTCCCATTCGGGCGGGAGGATGAGGTATTTCGCCCCGCGTCCCTGGTCGACGCCGAAGTGGCCGACGTCGGCGAGGGGCACCTGCCACAGGTTGCAGATGGTGCCGTTGAGGGCTTGGCCCGCGCTCTCGGCCGGGATCTCCACCACGACGGGTCCATCGTGGGTGTCGAAGAACGCCATGTAGTAGATGAGATCGGGGTTCGGGGTGAGTGTCTGGTTGTGCCAGTCCAGCAGATGTGACCAGTACACGAACGTGTTCGATTCTCCCGCGGCCAGCACTTCGCGCATCAGTTCGAAGTTGACCGCCGGCATCGCCCACACGGCCGACTCCACTGCTCGTCGATGGATGCCGCGGTCGAGCGTGCTGCGAACCGGATCGGCGTTCATGCGAGCCCTCCATCGATCGTGGGCTCGAAATCGCCCGGCTTCCAGCTGTTGTCGAACGCGCCTTCGGTGGGGCCGTAGATGCGGAAGTACACGAACCAGCCCGCGCCGGGAATGGTCTGGATCCATGGCTGTCCGGCGGGTGCGGTGGGACCGAAGTACACGGTGACGGTGTCGCGGTCCAGGTGTTCGCGCAGTTCGAACAACGATCGCAGTGCCGCCTGTCCCTGGGCGGTGTCGATCTGGCTGCGGGTGCGCGCGTCGTAGACGGTGATGCTCCAGAAGAGCGCGGCCGGTACCGGAAGTGGCAGTGTGAGTGAGTAGTTCGAGCCGCCGTCGAGATAGCGGCCCGTGCTGTCGTGCGCGCAGAACCAGTACAGCGACCCACCACCGGCCCGGCGGCGGAACATCGCCGGGGAAGTGGCGATGGCCTGGTAGAACCAGGTTTCGCGGGCGGTGACGTCGAGCATGCCGTCTCGTTCGAACGCGGCGTTCTCCGGGCGCAGGCTCACCCACTCCCACTGACGGTCCGCCCACGCGACGCGATCGTCGCGACGATCGGCCAGCGACTGCACCCGCATCTGGGTATCGGCGTCGGTGGCGGCACGGGCGAGCAGGGACACCGCGCGTTCGTCGGTGGGCAGCGGCTCCCCGGCCCGGATGCCGAGCTCGGCCAGGTGCGCGGCGTAGATCTCGTCCGTCGCGGTCGCGCCTTCGACGGTGAGGTAGTCGCGCACGAGTTCCCAGAACTTCGGTGTTCCCTGCACCGCGTTAGGACTGGTGTCCTGGGCGACTCCGGTCATGTCGATCCAGGTCGGCTCGCTCCACGGTGTCTCGGGGTTCACGGGGGTCACTCGCGTTCGGCGCAGCAGCGCGATCGCGGTGTCCAGGTCACCCGCCAGTGGCACCGCCCGCAGGCCGGCCAGCACGTGCCGGGTGGTCGCGCGCACGGTGATCGCGTCCGCGATGTCGACGTGCTCGCTCTCGCGGGGCAGCACGAGGTATCGGCCGCCTTCCCCGTGATCGGCGCCGGGGATGCCGACGTCGGCGATCCAGGACTGATCGGCGTTCAAGATCGCCCCGAGCATCGCTCCGGCGGGAATGTCGAGGAACATCGGGCCGAGGGCGAGGTCGAGGACGACCGGCGCGTACGGGGTGTCGGAATTGAGCGTCAGCCCGACCTGCCCGGGGCGGGTGTCCATCGTCCCGAAGATCTGGTTCGGCACGATCCCCGCCGCCGCGCACCCTCGCAGAATGGCCATGCCCGACACCGCGGGGAAGAAGTGTTTGTAGCAGGTGATCGCCCGGGTGAGGTCGGCGGCGTCGTAGGCCGCCTGGACGACGTCCGGTGCCGGAAATCCGTCCGGGTTCGTTGCCGGCATTGCAGCTCCTCATCTGGACCATCGGAACGATGTCCGCTCTTCGGCACTGCTGATGCCGGTGTCCGCGCCGGTGGGGCCGCCCGCGCAGCTGTCACGGTATGGCTGGGCCTCGTGCGTGACCTCACCCGATGGGGGTGAATTCGCCAGCGACCCGCGTTCGTCTTCGGCGTGTGCGATGAATGTCGGGGTGTGAGCTCGTCTGAAGTAGAAGGGGGTTCGAGGAGAGGAGGGCTGGGATGCGGTCGTTGGTGGTCACGCAGAACATCACGGTGGATGGGGCGGTGGAGATGTTGGGAGACTGGTTCGATCCGGAAGGGGCGGACGACTCCGAGCAGGTGGGTGAGTTGCTGGCGCAGACGGCGCGGTCCGATGCGTTGGTGCTGGGGCGGCGGACATTCGAGGATTTTCGGAGTTACTGGCCGAAGCAGGTGGACGATCGGACGGGGATCACCGAATCGCTGAATCGGCAGAACAAGTACGTGGTGTCGGCGACGATGACCGATCCGGAGTGGGAGAACACCACGATTCTGGACGGTGATCCGGTCGAGCGGGTGCGGCGGCTCAAGGAGCAGGCGGGGGCGGACATCGTGGTGACCGGGAGTATTCGACTGTGTCACGCGCTCATCGGTGCGGGGTTGGTCGACGAGTATCGACTGTTCGTCTATCCGGCTGTGCAGGGTGGTGGGCGCCGGTTGTTTCCGGCCGGATACGAGGTGCCGCGGCTGTCGCTTCGGGAGTCCAGGGTGTTCGCGGGTGGGGTCGTCTACTCCCGCTACTCGGTTCACTGAGTTCGGGGGCCGCCGAGGAGGGTCCAGACTGTTTCGCGTTCCTGGGGGACGTCGATGGGGGTGTCGGCGAGGGTGGACAGCAATTCTGGGAGGGGCCAGGTGGCGAGGTGGCCGTAGCGGGCGGAGTAGAGGGCGAGGTCGGTGAGGGCGTAGGTGTCGGTGTGGTCGAAGAGGGCGTAGGCGATGAGTTGGTAGAGGTCGGTGGTGGTGAGGGCGTCGGCGCGGGTGCCGGTGCGGGGGTTCTTCGGGCCGAGGTGGGTTTTGAGGTCGAGGAGCAGGCCGCCTGCGATGAGGTCGGCGTCGGCGTTGCAGAGGATCGAGGCGTCGAAGGTGGGGCCGGGGTGAATGGGCGGTGCGAGGTGGGGGAGGAGGTGTTCTTCGGCTACGCCGCGGAGTTCCCAGAGTTGGCGGATGGCGTCGGCGGGGGTGAGGGCGAGCAGGGTGGGGACGGTGAAACGGTTGCTCGTGAGCAGGTTGTCGAGGGCCGAGCCGCGCAGGAGGCCGCGGCGGTAGATGTCGGTGCACAGGGCAAGGGCCCAGCAGGCGCGGCTGAGGCGGTCGACGTCGGAGGCGGCGACGGCCTCGTGGGCGGCCTCGATGACGCCTTCGACAACGGCGGATTCTCGCGGGTGGCCGAAGAAGCCGAGCAGGGGCAGGAGGGGCGCGTGGCCGGGGGCCGCGAGGACGCGGGTGGCGAAGTCGAAGGCGGCGCCGAGGGTGGCGGGGTTGGCGCCGCCGGTGTCGACGAGCAGCGGTCCGGCCGTGCGGCGGTACTCGGCCTGGACGGGCCGGGTGTGCGGGTAGCGCTGGTGCAGGTACTCGCGCAGCGGTGAGGTCTTGTCGCGCAACGCGGCGGACAGGTTCGTATAGACGTACACGGGCCCTCCGTCTCCGGACGAGTCGAGCGTGCTTTCGATGGTGCCACGCCGCTCATGCAAAGAAATATTTGCATAGATAGTTGTGCAAAGAGTACTCTGCAACTCATGGCCGACGAGATTCCCGCACCCAGGGAGATCAGCGATCCCGCCGCACTGCGGGCCCTGGCACACCCCCTTCGACAGCGCATCCTGCGCGCGCTCGCCGAGAACGGTCCGTCCACCGCGACGGCACTGGGCGCGCTGCTGGGCGAGAACACCGGTGCGACCAGCTACCACCTGCGTCAGCTGGCCGAGCACGGGTTCATCGAGGAGGCGCCGGAGCTGGCGAAGGGCAAGGAGCGGTGGTGGCGGTCGCCGCCGAAGGACCTGCGGTATCGGATGGATCGCGCGCAGTCCCCGGAACTGCGCGGGCTGCTGGAAGGGCTGTTCGAGCAGCACATCGCCGATGATGTCGCGGCCTTCCAGCAGTACCAGGCCGAGCGCGACGAGCTGGGCGAGTGGGCCGACATGATGCCCTTCTCGCGCGGCGCGATCTACGCGACGCCCGCCGAACTCGAAGCCTTCTTCGAGGACTATCTGACGTTGCTCAAACGCTTCCAGGCCACCCACGACCGTGACCGCCCGGGCACCCGCCGCGTGCTGACCCGCTTCCTCGCCTTCCCGGCACCCCGCACGACTCCCGCAGAGTAAGGCTCCGAAGTGTTGTTCCGCCGAATCCTCCTGCTCGCGTTCCTCTTCGCCGCCGTGATCGGGTTCCCGCCCGCGCACACGCAGACCACGACGACCGACATCACCTTCGCCCGCGGTGACGGCACCACGACCACCGGCACGGTCCACGCACCGCCCGGGGCCACGGGCAGGCCGGGCGTGGTGCTGGTCCACGGTTCGGGCGACGGCACCGGGAAACAATTCGACCTGGTCGCGAAGGCGCTCGCCGATGTGGGCGTGGTCGCGCTGCGCTACACCAAGCGCACCGAGGACTACACGCCCATGCACCGCGACTACTCCCTGCTCGCCGACGACGCGCTGGCCGCCCTCGCCGCGTTGCGTGCGCGGCCCGAGGTGGACCCGTCCATGGTGGGAATCTGGGGACTCTCCGAAGGCGGTTGGGTGGCGCCACTGGCTGCCTCGCGTTCGGCCGAAGCCGCCTTCCTGATCACGATCGCGGCGAACTCCCGCCCGCCCGCCACCCAGCAGGCGTGGGCGAACGAGACCTGGCTGGCGGCGGCCGGGGTGCGCGGCTCGATGAAGGACGCGCTGGCGCACAACGCCCTTCGCCAGCTCGTCGCGGCCGGTCAGTTCGCCCAGGCCGACTACGACCCGATCCCGGTGCTGGCGGCGATCCGTCAGCCGGTGCTGGCCATCTGGGGCGACAAGGACCGGCTGACCCCGCCGGGCGACAGCCTGCGCGAGTTCCAGGCCACCTTCGACCGGGTCGGGAAGACGAACTACACGCTGCGCACCCTGCCCGATGCCCAGCACGGCGGGCATCCGACCACCGACGGCTTCGACAAGCTGCCCGGCCTGGCGCCCGGCTACGCGGAACTCATGGGCGAGTGGATCACGGGACTTCCCGCGACAGCCGCCGGGCCATCAGTGGATGAGCCTGCGGTGCAGGAACGTTCGGTGCGCGCGCTCGAACCCACCGCCTGGTGGGAGTCGACTGGTGTGCAACTCGCCCTGCTGTTCGGTGTGGTGCTCGCCTTCGGCGGCTACGTGGTCACCGGCCTGGTCAGGACATGGCGATTGTCGACGCCACTGCCGGGCCGAATCCTGGTGTGCACGACACTGATCGCGATCGCCGGGACGATCGTTCAGCTCGGCAGTCTGCTCACCAACCGCGCGATGTCCTTCGGTCCCTTGCTGTTCGGGCGCACCCTGCCCTGGCTGGCGCTGCAGGCGACGGCCCTCGCCGCGCTGGTCGCGCTGGGCTTCGTCCTCGCCCGGGCCCGGCCGGTGCTCGCCGGAGCGAGCACGGGCGCGCGCGTTCGCTGGGCCGTACTCGTCGGCGGGGGAACGGGATTCGTGCTCTGGGCGCTGTATTGGGGACTGCTGCTGCCCTGAAACGCCGAGAAGGCCCCCGACCGAGGTCGTGGGGCCTTCTGCGTGACTCCTGAGCCGATCGCCGTTGACCGCGCTCAGGAGACCTGACTCGGGTCAGCGGGCGGCGACGTTGCGGCGGGTGGCCCGAGAGTTCTTGGTGGAGCGCAGGATCTGACGCAGGACACGATCGAAGGCGTCGGTGTCTTCGATATTGCTGAGGTGGCCGTGCGGCAGCACGTGGAAATCGGCCAGATGACCGGTGCGGCGCAGGATCTCGACCAGCGGGCGGGACATGCGCTGCGGGAGCAGGCGATCCTTGGCACCGGCGATCACGGTGGTCGGCACCGTCAGGTTGGCCGTGCCCTCGGACAGATCCATATCGGCCATCGCCGCGGCATGACGGCCACGAGCGAGCGGACGACAGGAACGGATGATGCCGATCGCGAAGTCGACCTCTTCGTCGCTCGCCTCCGGCGTGAGGATGCGGTTGCGGAAGACCTGCTCGGTGACCCAGCCGCCGGGAATCGGCAGCGGGGCGAACAGCAGCGACTCGCTGACCGGCTGCGGCATGCGCACGGGCGCGCCGAGCACGGTGACCGGGTGCGTCGCGATGGTCAACTGCTTGTTCAGCAGCGGCAGCAGATCGGTTTCGCCGCGGATCTCGCCGTTGGCGGTGTTGGCCAGCAGCACCGCGGCGGCGCGCTCGCGGACCTGCTCGGGATGATGCTTGGCCCAGGCCTGGATGGTGAGCCCGCCCATGCTGTGCCCGGCGAGTACGGCCCGTTCGCCCGGACGCAGCGTCGCGTCGAGGACGGTGGCGAGGTCGTCGGCGAGGGTGCGCTCGCTGGGTGCGACGGTGCCGAGGGTGGACTCGCCGTGCCCGCGCTGGTCGTAGGTGACCACCCGGTACTCGTCGGCGAAGGCGCTGATCTGCGGGTTCCAGTACTCGATGCTGCACGCCCAGCCGTGGATGAGAACCAGGGTGGGGGCGGTATCGGGGCCGTAGACGTGGACCCGGAGGTCGGCGCCGTCGGCGGTGGTCACCGGGACGACCCGATGCTCGGCGGCGGGAGCGTTGAGCTTCGCTGTCGCGAAACTGCGGGTCCGCAGCGCGGCACGGAACTGTGCGGTCAGTGCGCCGGTCTCGAGGTGCGAGACCATGGATCGCGCTGCCACGAATGTCATCATCGACTTCGCAAGCATGTCGGCACTCCTTTGTGTCGTAGGCCACCGTACCGTGCGAGCTGGGGTGCTAGCTAGTGTTAGCGGGTCAGAGTGTCCCATTTGTTGTCGACTGTGTGTTCGGGCACATCGACACTGTGAAATCGCCTGGAATCGACGGAAGATTACGGCGTGCCGAGACGGTCGACAGGCGTGCTGGCGGCGTCGCGGGGCCGCCAGTACGGTGAAGGCGTGGACAGCACGCCAGTCACGGCCGCATTCTCCGGCGCCGGTTCGAACCAGGAACCCGTTCCGGTCTGGCGTCGGATGGCGCCCCCGCTGATCGCCGCGGGGATCGGCCTCGGCACGTTGGCACTGCTGCACTTCCGCGATCCGCACGTCGAGGGTTCCTATGGTCTGTGCCCGGTGTACGTGCTGACCGGGGTGTACTGCCCCGGCTGCGGCGGCATGCGGGCCATCCACAATCTGACCGACGGCCGGGTCCTCGACTCGCTGCACAGCAATGTGCTCGTACTCCCGCTGCTTCTCGCGTTCGCGGTGTTCGTCGCGGACTGGCTGATCCGTGCCCGCCGCGGGCAGCCGTGGCGGTTGCCGCGATTGCGCGCCGTGACGGTGTGGTCGTTCGTCGGCCTGCTCACCGTCTACACCGTGTTGCGCAACACGCCGTGGGGAACCTGGCTCACCCCGGTCTGAGACTGGAAACCGCGCCGATCAGCGGGCAAGCTCGAGGTATGCGCGATTCACTGAAGGACCGAGTCCGGCAGAAGTTGCAGCGCCAGCTCGCCGAGGACGGCCCCGACCCCGAGCGCGACGACACCCGCGGCATCTCGGTGTCCGACGATCTCGAGGCGCTGGAGATGGTGCCCGCCGACGACCCGCTCGTCGAGGAACTGGCCCAGCGCTATCTGGTGTTCTGATGCCCCTGCCCGCCCAGCGGCGGTAGTTGCGGCAGTGGCTTGGCGCCCAGCCAGATCGCGAACAGCCCGCGCAGCGGCGCGACGCTGTAATGGCCTGCCAGATCGACGAATTCCTCGGTGGTCACCGAGGAATGGCGGTAGCGCGCGGTCCACTCCCTGATCAACTCGAAGAACAGGTGGTCGCGCAGTTCCAGCCGCAGCGCGTGCAGGGCAAGCGCACCGCGCTTGTAGACGCGGTCGTCGAACATGTCCTTGGGACCGGGATCGCCGACGACGATGTCCTGCGGATGCCGGGCCAGATTGGCCCTGGCGGCGCGGGCCAGCTGATCGGCGCTCGGCCCGCCCGCGGCCTCGGACCAGATCCACTCGGCGTAACAGGCGAAGCCTTCGTGCAGCCAGATGTCGCGCCACTGCTTCAGGGTGAGGCTGTTGCCGAACCACTGGTGGGCCAGTTCGTGGGCGACCAACCGCTCCGAACCGCGCTTGCCGTCGCAGTGATTGGCGCCGAACACCGAGATGCCCTGTGCCTCGATCGGGATGTCGAGCTCGTCGTCGGTGACGAGCACGGTGTAGCTCTCGAACGGATACGGCCCGAACTTCTCGCTGAACAGCGCCATCATCTCGGGCTGACGGGCGAAATCGTGGTCGAAGTTGGTGCGCAGCCGCGGCGGGACCACCGCCTGCATCGGCACCGGTTCGCCGGGCGCGCCGATCCGGTACTTGCGGTAGTTGCCGATCTGGATGGTGGCCAGATAGCTCGCCATCGGTTCGGGCGCCTCGTAGACCCAGGTGGTCTGGCTGGCCTTGGCCTGTTTGCGGACCAGGGTGCCGTTGGCGAGGGCGTAGAACGGGCTGTCGGTGGTGATCGAGATCCGGTAGGACGCTTTGGAACTCGGATGGTCGTCGCACGGGAACCAGGAGGCGGCGCCGTTGGGCTGGCTGGCGACGAGCGCGCCCTCGGTGAGTTCCTCCCAGCCGACCTCGCCCCACGGTCCGCGCACCGGCTTGGGCGTGCCCGCGTAGTGCACGGTGATCTCGAGGACGCCGCCCGCGGGGATCTTCTGCTGCGGGGTCACCGCGAGCTTGCCCTGCTGATGCGCGAACTTGGCGGCCTTGGACCCGTTGACGAACACCTTCGACACGGTCAGCGCCTGCGACATGTCCAGGGTGAACCAGGTGCGCACCGCGGTGGTGACCGCGATGACCACCGCGCGCCCGGCCAGCCGGTTGCTGGCCGGTTTGTAGCTCAGTTCGAGCTCGTAGCGCGAGACCCGGTAGCCGCGATTGCCGTTCTGCGGCAGGTAGGCGTCGATCGGGTCCTCGTAGAACTTGCTCCGCATCAGGCGGCCCCGCGCTGCCTCGACTCCAGCGTCGAGACGGGCTCGGTCCACGGCGAGATGGGATTGCCCCACCAGCGCGTCGACGGCGGGACCACATCGCCGCGCATCACCAGCGACGCGGGTCCGATGGTGGCGCCCGCGCCGATATGGGCGGCGGGCAGGGCGACGCAGTGCGGGCCGAGGGTGGCGCCCGCGTCGAGGGTCACGGTGTCCATGGACATGATCCGGTCGTGGAAGAGGTGGGTCTGCACCACGCAGCCGCGTTCCACGGTCGCGCCGTCACCGAGTGTCACCAGGTCCGCCTCCGGTAGCCAATAGGACTCGCACCATACCCCGCGGCCGATCTTGGCACCGAGTCCGCGAAGCCACAGGTTCATCACGGGAGTACCCGTGGCGGCGCGGGCGAACCAGGGCGCCGCGACGGTCTCGACGAAGGCGTCGGAGACCTCGTTGCGCCACACGAACGAGCTCCACAGCGGATGCTCCACGGCCTTGATCCGGCCGACGATCAACCACTTCGCGGCGACCGCGATCGCCCCGGCGACCGCACCGGCGGCCATCAGCACCACGCCCGAAACCAGCGCGGCGACAAGGTAATCGGTGTGCTGGGCGATCAGGGCGAGCACGAACAGCACGCCGAGGCCGATGGCGAAGGTGATCATCACCGGGATCAGCCGGCAGGTCTCGACGACGGCGCGGGCCAGCTTCAACCGCAGCGGCGGATCGAAAGTGCGCGCGGTGTCGGAGGAGTCGGTGTCGCGGCGCAGGCGCACCGGCGGGCTGCCCAGCCACGACGAGCCCGCCTTGGACTTGATCGGCGCGGCCGAGAGCACCGCGACGAGGCCGTTCTTGGGCACCCGCCGGCCGGGCGCGGTCATGCCGGAGTTGCCGAGGAAGGCGCGCTTGCCGACCTTGGCCTCGCCGATGCGCAGCCAGCCGCCGCCGAGTTCGTAGCTGCCGATCATGGTGTCGTCGGCCAGAAACGCGCCGTCGGCGACCACGGTGAACTTGGGCAGCAGCAGCACCGTCGAGGCTTCGACGTTCTTGCCGATCCGGGCGCCGAGCAGGCGCAGCCACAGCGGGGTGAGCAGGCTGGCGTAGAGCGGGAACAGGAAGGTGCGCGCGGAGTCGAGCAGGCGTTCGGTGGCCCACACCTGCCAGCCGGTGCGGCTGCGCACGGGGTGGTAGCCCTCGCGCAGGCCGATGCCGAGCAGGCGGACCGCGATCACGGTGGCGGCCGCGTAGACACCGAGGCTGAGCAGGGTCGCGACCGGGAGGATGGCGAACCCGCGCAGGGCGGCGGCGCCGATGGTGGTCTCCTCGCGGACCCACCAGGCGATGAAGGTGCCGCCCACGGCGAGGCCGAGCACGGGCATCGCGGCAAGTGCCATCGACGAGATGCCGAAGACCACCAGCCAGTGCCTGGCGCGTTCGGGGGTGTGGTCGGGCCAGCGGCGCGGCGCCTTACCGGTCTTCGCGGCCGGGGAGCCCGCCCATTCCTGTTCGCCCTTGACCTTGCCCGAGACGGCCGAACCGGGGGCGATCTCGGCCTTCTTGCCGATCTTGGTGCCGGGCAGCAGGATCGAGCGGGCGCCGATCACCGCGCCCTCGCCGATGGTGATGCCGCCGATGTGCACGATGTCGCCGTCGACCCAGTAGCCCGACAGGTCGACCTCGGGTTCCACGCTGGCGCCGTCGCCGAGTTCGAGCATGCCGGTGACCGGGGGCAGGGTGTGCAGGTCGACGCCCTTGCCGATCTTGGCGCCCAGCGCGCGGGCGAACGGGACCATCAGCGGTGCGCCGGACAGGCTTTCGGCGCCGCTGGCCTCGGACAGGCGGACCGCGGCCCACAATCTGAGGTGGACCCAGGAGCCGCGTGGATACGAACCCGGCCGTAGCCCGGCCAGCAGGATGCGAGCGCCTGCCACGCACAGCGTCATCCGGCCGATCGGCGAGATGAACAGGACGAAGGCCAGCACGATCCACCACCACGACAGGCGGGGCAGCCACGGCAGCGAACCCGACCAGGCGGCGATGCCGGAGACCACGGTCAGCCAGGTGACCCATTGCAGGCCGGTCAGGGTGGTCAGCGGGATCGTGGCCAGGACCTGGGCGAGCTGGGCGCGGCGGGGAGTCGGGGCGACCACGCGTTTGTCGACGGCCGCGACCGGCGCGCTGCCGTCGAGCAGCTCGACCAGCGAGCCGAGCCGGGGGTGATCGTAGAGATCGGCAACCGTGACGTGCGGGAACCGTTCGCGCAGCGCGCCGACCAGCTGGGCCGCGGCCAGCGAGCCGCCGCCGAGATCGAAGAAGTCGGCGCTCAGATCGGTGGCCTCGGCGCCGAGGATGGCGTCCCAGAGCCCGGCCACCCAGGCCGCGGTGCCGCCGAGACCGGAGTCGGATGTCTCCTCGGTGCTCGGCAGCGGCCAGGGCAGCGCGTCGCGGTCGACCTTGCCGGAGGTGCGGGTCGGCAGGTCGGCGACGATCGCCAGGCGCGGCACCAGCGGGGCCGGAAGTTGTTCGGCCAGAATCTCTCTGGCCTTCTTCACGTCGAAATCGGGTCCGGCGCCGGTGAGGTAGCCGACCAGGATCTTGTTGCCCGCCTTGGTGGTCCGGATCGCGGCGGCCGCGCCGCTGATGCCGGGAAGGTGCTGCAGGGCGTTGTCGAGCTCGCCGAGTTCGATGCGGCGGCCGCCGATCTTGATCTGGTCGTCGGCGCGGCCGAGGAAGATCAGGCCCTCGCGGTCGTTGCGCACCAGATCGCCACTGCGGTAGGCGCGTTCCCAGCCCAGCGAGGGCAGCGGGGCGTACTTCTCGGCGTCCTTGGCCGGATCGAGGTAGCGGGCCAGGCCGACGCCGCCGATCACGAGTTCACCCGACTCGCCCTCGGGCACGGGATTGCCCTGCGGGTCGACGACGGTGAGATCCCAGCCGTCCAGCGGCAGGCCGATCCGGATCGGCATCCCGCCGTCGAGCAGCGCGGCGCAGGCGACGACGGTGGCCTCGGTGGGGCCGTAGGTGTTCCACACCTCGCGCTCGACGCCGCCCGCGAGACGTTCGGCCAGCTCCGGCGGCACCGCCTCGCCGCCGAAGATCAACAGCCGCACCGACTCCAGCGCCTCGGCGGGCCAGGTCGCGGCCAGGGTCGGCACGGTGGAGACGATGCTGATCTCGCGGCGCATCAGCCAGGGGCCCAGGTCGGCGCCGGTGCGGACCAGGTCACGCGGGGCGGGGACCAGGCAGGCGCCGTGCCGCCAGGCCAGCCACATCTCCTCGCAGGAGGCGTCGAAGGCCACCGAGAGACCGGCGAGCACACGGTCGCCGGGGCCGATCGGGGCGCGCTGGAGGAACAGCCGGGCCTCGGCGTCGACGAAGGCGGCGGCGTTGCGATGGGTGACCGCAACGCCTTTCGGGGTACCGGTGGAGCCGGAGGTGAAGATGATCCAGGCGTCGTCGGCGGGGGTGGGCAGGGTGTTCCAGTCCGAGACGTCGGTGCGGCCCGCCGCGGCGGTGGCCGACTCGATGCCGTCGCCGGTGGCGATCGCGCTCACTCGCGCCTCGCCGAAGACCAGTTTGGCCCGTTCCTCCGGGTCGTCGGCGTCGACGGGGACATAGGCGGCGCCGCAGTAGAGCACGGCCAGGATCGTCACGTAGAGCGCGGCGCTGCCGGAGGGCATCCGCACGCCGACCCGGTCGCCGGGGCGAACGCCCGCCGCGGTCAGCTCGGTCATCCTGGACTCGATCGCGGCGATCAGTTCCAGGTAGCTGAGCACGACCGTGCCGTCGTCGATGGCAGGCGCGTCGGGATGGGCGAGTGCGGTGCTGGTCAGGATGTCGACCAGGGTGCGCGGCGGTGCGGCGAGGTCGGCGCGCAGCAGCGGATCGCGCAACGTCCCCGTCGCGGCCTCGGTGCGTGGCTCGAGCATGGCGATCGGTCCACCTCTCATCGGTTGACCCCCATCGGTGGTGTCTGTTGTTTCACGGCCGGGTTACCAGGGGGCAAACGGGATGGTCACCGGATGCCAACGGTACTCGCCGGATGGTGTGGCCCACGGCAACCGCGGGCGGGCGTCGTCGCGGGATCACGACGCCGCGGGCGGCGGCTCGTCGAGTGCGGTGCGGGCCAGCCGGTGCAGGGCGGCCTGCTCGTCGGCGTCCAGTGGCGCCAGGACGCGGGCGGTGGCCTCGGCGATGATCTTGTCGGTGCGCTTGCACTGCTTGCGTCCGGCCTCGGTGATCCGCAGCCGGTACTTGCGCCGGTCCTTGCCGTCGCGGGTGCGTTCGACCAGGTCGGCGCGCTCGAGCGCGTCGATGAGGCGGACCACTTCGCTGCGGTCGATGCCGAGCGCGTCGCCCACCTTCTTCTGGGTGAGGTCGGCGTTCTCCGCGATGAAGGTGAGTACCCAGTGATCGCGCAGTGGGATGCCGATCTCGGCGTGCAGTGCCTTGGTGAGCCGTCCGAGCGCGTACACCGGGTAGCGCGGCAGGCCGCGGACGGAGTTCGTGTTCGTGGACATGTCGGCCACCCTAGCAAATAGTGGGGGAAATCAATCATTTGGGATGTCCATGATCGGGAGTGTCGACTGTTTCGGTGGATGTGGTAGAGGGGCAATTCGGTGGCAATCCGGCCGGGTGCGCACCGTCACGTGCGGTGTGTTCGCCAGAAGATGTTGCGGTGCAAGGGATTCCGGGCGGTCGGTTCCGGCTCGCCGAAAGGTGGTTGACATCCTCGGCGCTCGTCTGTCACTCTCGATGCAGGTCACGAGTACCAGCGACAAGCCCCGGCTAGCTGGTCGGCAACCCTCCTCCGCGGTGGGGTGCTCCGGGTGACGACCAGGCCGCCGTCCGCTGTGGGCGCGGCAAGCGCGGACTCTTGCACCCATTTCGGGAACGAGTCCCTGAGCCGACGGGATACTCCTGATGACTGCTGTGATCGACCCCACCTGTGCCCTGGCGACCGTCTCCGGCGCCGACCTCCAGGTTCCGCTCGTGCAGGGCGGCACCAGCACCTACGCCAACTTCGACTATGCCGCGAGCGCACCCGCGTTGCGGCAGGTCACCGACCGGATCTCGCAGCTGCTGCCGTACTACGCCAGCGTGCACCGCGGCGCCGGCTACGCCTCGCGGATCTCCACCGAGTGCTACGAGGCCTCGCGCGGCGCCGTCGCCCGGTTCCTCGACGCCGCCGACGACCAGGTCGTCGTGTTCACCCGCAACACCACCGACTCGCTGAACCTGCTGGCCGGATGCGTGCCGGGGGAGACCGTGGTCCTCGACATCGAGCACCACGCCAACTTCCTGCCGTGGACCGCGCACGGGCGCCGCGTCGTCGAGGCCGCCGACACCGTCGAGGAGACGATCCGGCGGGTCGTCGCCGAACTGTGCAGCAAGCCCGCCGCGCTGCTCGCGATCACCGGGGCGTCCAATGTCACCGGTGAGGTGCTGCCGCTGGAGCGCCTGGCCACCATCGCCCACCTGTGCGGTGCGCGGATCCTCGTCGACGCCGCCCAGCTGGCGCCGCATCGCCGGATCTCCCTGCGCGAGACCGGCATCGACTACCTCGCCTTCTCCGGGCACAAGCTGTACGCGCCGTTCGGCGCCGGTGTGCTCGTCGGCCGACGGGACTGGCTGGACGCGGGCGAGCCGCATCTGGCCGGCGGTGGTGCGGTGCGCGAAGTCGGTGTGGCGCAGGTCGAATGGGCGCCCGCGCCGCAGCGGCACGAGGCCGGATCGCCGAATGTGCTCGGCGCGGCCGCCATCGCCGCCGCCTGTGACGCGCTGGCCGCGTTCGATCCCGCCGAACTCATCGAGCACGAACGCTTCCTGGCCGATCGCCTGCGCGACGGGCTCACCGCGATTCCCGGGGTCTCGCTGGTCAACATCTGGTCCGACAGCGCCGATTCCGTCGGGATCGTCGCCTTCACCGTCACCGACCACGCCCCCGGCAAGGTCGCCGCCTACCTCTCCGCCGAACACGCCATCGGCGTCCGCGACGGCCGCTTCTGCGCCCACCCCCTGCTCGCGAGCCTCGGCCTCGACGCCGCCCTGCGCGCCAGCATCGGCCTCGGCACCACCGCCGCCGATGTGGACCGGTTGATCGGCGCCATCGCGACGTTTGTCGAATCCGGTCCCTCGTGGGAGTACGCCACCACCGACGGTCTGTGGAATCCGACCCCCGAAACCCGCCCCCTCACCGCCGATTCGCCCGCGGGCGCGGCACCCTGCCTGATCGGCTGAACGGGTGAGGCCTCGGCGTCGTCGTGAGTTCGGCGTCGGCTGACCCCGGGCCACTGTGGATCCAAACGAATCTTGGCCGCTGAGAGGTGTTCTCGGCGGTCGAGTTCGTTCAGCGGGCAAGTGGCACGATGTCCTGACGATTCGGGCTCGCCCGTCGCGAATTTGCAGGTTTAGAACCATGCTGAATGGGTAACGCACGTCGGGTCGGTCGCGATCAAACCCCTATAGCTTGCTCGTCCACTCAAGGGGAGATTGTGACTCGACCGATTCAGTCGCCCGATCCATGGGCTCGCCCGCCCCGGCAGCCGGACAAGAAGCGGCGCTGGCCCGTTGTTGCCGGGATCGGCGCGGCCGGTGTGGTCGGACTCCTCGTTGGCGTCGGAGTCGGTGAAGAGGAGTCCTCGGTCGCCCAAACCACGACGATCACGTTGGTCGAAACCGTCACTGCCACATCGGCACCGACGACCACCTCCACCGACCCGGCCACGCCGACGGCCGAACCGACACCGACCGCCGAGGTGACACCGACCGCCACCGAGGACTTCCCGGTAGCGCCGCTGGCCCCGCCGGTACCGACCACGACCATCGTCGCGCCACCGCCGCCACCGGTCATCCTGCCCGCGCCGACCACAACCGTGCCCGCCCCACGCGTCGCCGAGGTTCCCCCACCCGCCCCCAGTGCCTACTACCCGAACTGCGCCGCGGCCCGCGCCGCCGGAGCCGCGCCGCTGTACGCGGGCGAACCCGGCTATCGCTCCGGGCTCGACCGCGATGGCGACGGAGTCGCCTGCGAATAGGGCTCGATCAACTCGCGCTCCTCGACCACGCCTTCGGCGGCGTCGCGTGCCGAACCGGCCAGCACGGCGCCGTCGTGAGTGGCCGTCGGGCGGTTCGGCTCAGTCGAGGTCCGCGTCGAGTGCGTCCCAGGTGATGGTGACGGCGAGTGGGTCGGTGATCGCGATCGCGGTGGGGCTGTGGGAGCGGAAGCGGGTTTCGGTGGAGATGTAGACGCCCGCGGTGTTGAGGCGGAGGATTTCGATGGACTTCACGCGTCCGTCGTTGTTCTCCATGCGGACGATCCAGTACTGCTCGATACCGAGGCGCGCGTATTCCGCTCGCTTGTCGACGCAGTCGGCGGTGATCGTCGCCGGTGACACCACTTCGACGACGAGGAGGGTGTCTCCCGCTGTCGGTTTCGTCTTCCACTTGTCGCGCGGGTCCTCGATGCAGCGATACACGATGGCATCGGGACGGCGGAAGTTGAAGGGCACCTCGGAGACCAACATGTCCAATTCGCCACTGGCTTTCAGGCATGGTTGCCCAGGACTGCGCTTGCGGATCGCTTCCCGCAGGGACTGTTTGATCACGTCGGCGATGGTGATGTGATTCGGCGAGGGTGAGTCGCAGTGCACGAGGAGGCCGTCCTTGACCTCGATCACTCGGGCGAGGTCTTCGGGCATCGCCAGATACATGTCCAGGTCGATATCCGGGACACCGGCGCGCAACCACGACCAGTCGTATGCCTCGCTCACCGGACCAACACTAGCTGTCGCACGCTGGTCGACGGCCCGATCAGGTGTCGAGGGCGGTGGGGCGGTGGTATTTGCCGTTGTAGTAGAGGAGGGGGGCGGCGGAGGGGGAGATGTCGGTGTCGTCGTGGACTCGGGTGACCAGGCCTACGGCGAGGGTGTGGTCGCCGATGTCGATGAGGTTGTGGATGGTGGTGCGCAGCCAGATGGGGGTGCCGTGCAGGACGGGTTCGCCGGTGTCGAGGGTGGTCCAGAGGGCTCGGTCGGTGAAGCGGTCGGCGGCGGTGCGGGAGAAGCGGTGGGCGAGGTGGTGCTGGTGTTCGCCGAGGAAGTGGATGACCACGGAATCGGCGGCGCGCAGGGCTTCGATGCTCGACGAGGTGTGCGCGATGTTGAACGACACCAGGGGCGGTTCCAGGGAGAGTGAGGCGAACGAGGTCGCGGTGAACCCGACCGGCCCGGCCGCCGACCCGATCGTCACCACGGTGACCCCGGCCGGATAGTGCCGCATCGAACCCCGGTACTGCTCGGCCGTGATCGGACTCAGATCGTCGGGAACCACCAGTTCGTCCGGAGAACGTCGCACATCACCCACCGCCCCAAACTACGCCGGGGTTCCGTCGGTTTCCCAGGGTCCGTGCTGTCCGGTTGATCCAGATCACTCGGGGGCGGGATCGCGGGAGCGAGAATCTTGACGTAATGATTACGTCAATGCATCATTGAGAGATGTTGTTTCCCACGCCCGCTCTGACGGCTGCCGACGAGGCAGTGCTGGCCGAGGTCGATCTGATGCGCGAGGCGCTGCGGTTCGAACTGCAGAGTGTCCCCGCGGTCTGGGCGGGCGGGCTGCGGAAGTTCTTGACCGCCGACGCGGTGTCGGCGTCGAATTCGATCGAGGGATTCAAGGTCTCGACGGTCGATGTCGAAGACCTCCTCGCGGGTGAGCGAGATGTCGAGGTCTCGGAAGAGAATCGGGCCGAGACCGCGGCATATGCCCGGATGATGACCTACGTCCAGACGCTGCACGACGTCGACGACTTCACCTACAGCGCGGGCTTCCTCAACGCGCTGCACTGGATGCTGCAGGGTCATCGGCACACCAGGCGCAAGCCTGCCGGGCAGTGGCGGCGCGGGCCGGTATACGTCACCGATGCTCGCGACCCCAGCATCGCCGCCTACACCGCACCCGAGGTGGGTCGGGTTCCGGTGCTGATGGGTGAGCTCGTGGATTGGCTGAACGACTCCTCCGACGCACATCCCCTGGTGTCGGCCGCGATGGCGCACCTGCATCTGGTGTCGATCCATCCCTGGGCCGATGGAAACGGGCGGATGTCCCGATCGCTGCAAACCCTGATGATCGCGCGGGAAGGGGTGCTGGCGCCGGAGTTCTCCTCGATCGAAGCCTGGCTCGGCAGGCCGGGAAATACCTGGGAGTACTACCAGGTGCTCGGCAGGCGGGGCAACGAGTACCGCCCCGATCAGGATGTGTCGGAATGGATCCGGTTCAATCTGACCGCTTACCACCAGCAGGCGCAGACCGTGCACGCTCGGGTAGACCGTTCGCGTCGCGTGTGGGAAACGGCCACGGACTATCTCCACGCGACTGGATTCGACGAACGCATCGTTTCCGCGCTGCACGATGTGGCGATGTCGGGGCGCGTGCGCCGGACCCGCTATGAGCAGGCGGAGGGGCTCAGTGCGCAACAGGCGCAGCGCGATCTGCGCGAGATGGTGCGTCGTGACGTGTTGGCCCCGGTTGGCCGTACGCGGGCCAGGTACTACGTTGCGGGCGAACAGTTCCCGGACCGGATGATCGAGATAGCCCGGACGCCTGCGGGTTTGGCCGACCCCTATCGCGACCGCGCCTGACTCAGTCGACCTCGATCGGCAAACCCGCGGTGATGCGGACCAGTTCGCGGAAGTTGGTGCGGAAGACCGTGTTCGGGTGGCCGCCTGCGGCCCAGACTTCGCGGTGGTCGGCGAGGGCGGTGTCGACCCAGGTGGGGAGGTTGGTGGGGTGGCCGACGGGGGCGGTGCCGTCGATGGGTTGGCCGGTGATGCGTTCGATGAGGGCGGTGGGGGCGGGGGTGAGGGTGCCTTCGAGGCGTTTGCCGGTGCGGGTGAGGTCGACGTGGTGGTGGCAGGCGACCAGGAGCAGGACGGGGTCGTCGTCGAGGAGGAAGACCTGGGCGGTGGTGATCGCGGTCGGGTGGGCGCCCAGGGCGCGGGCCGCCTCGGTCGCGGTGGCGGCGGGGGTCTCGGGCGAGACGATGACGCCGTGATGCCCGCGGGCGATGAGCGTATCGGCGACGCGGCATGCGACCGCCGGTAATGACGACCTGCGCATGAATCCAGAGTAGGTCGACAAACGGGAATATGGCGGGGGAGTAGGTAATTCGGTTTGCCGAAGGTGCGCCGGGGCCCGGTTCTTACTCACCGGTCAGGGTGCGGTACCGGTGCGAATCCGCCACCAGCGATAATCGTCCCCATGACTGAATGGCAGGCCTTTACCGTCGAGATCGCCGACCACGTTGCTCAGGTCACCCTGATCGGGCCGGGCAAGGGCAATGCGATGGGACCGGATTTCTGGCGTGAGCTGCCGGAGATCTTCCGCGCGCTCGACGCCGATCCGCAGGTGCGGGCCGTGGTGATCACCGGCGCGGGCAAGCACTTCTCCTTCGGGCTGGACCTGGCGGCGATGGGCGGCATGCTCGCGCCCGTGCTGGCCGACGACGCCAAGGCCGCCCCGCGCACCGAGTTCCTCAAGGTGATCCGCAGCATGCAGGACTCGGTGACCTCGGTGGCCGAGTGCACCAAGCCGGTGATCGCGGCCGTGTCCGGCTGGTGCATCGGTGGTGGTCTCGACCTGATCGCCGCCGCCGACATCCGTCTGGCCAGCGCCGATGCCAAGTTCAGCCTGCGCGAGGCGAAGGTGGCCATCGTGGCCGACATGGGTTCGCTGCAGCGCCTGCCCGGCATCATCGGCGAGGGTAATCTGCGCGAGCTGGCCTATACCGCCAAGGACATCGACGCCGCGCGCGCCGAGCGGATCGGCCTGGTCAACGAGGTGTTCGACGATCAGGAGGCGGTGGTCGCTGCCGCGCACGCGATGGCGCGCGAGATCGCCGAGAACCCGCCGCTGGTGGTGCAGGGCATCAAGGACGTGCTCGAGCAGCGGACCAGCCCGGCGGTGGCCGAGGGCCTGCGCTACGTGTCGACCTGGAACGCGGCGTTCCTGCCGTCCAAGGACCTCACCGAGGCGATCACGGCGGTGTTCCAGAAGCGCGCCCCGGAGTTCAAGGGCGAGTAAAGGCAGTTCAAACGGTTGCCCCGGCAACCGTTCTGTCTACATACTTGCATCACACAACTAATTGTTTGATGCAAGTAAGGGTGAGGCATGAGCGAGATCGAGCCGTCGATCGACACCATCGCGACCCAGCTCGTGCGGCTGCACCGCCTGCGCGATCGGACGATGGCCCAGGTGAAGGACCGCTCCGGGATCGACCCGGCGGGCTTCGTGGTGCTGTTCCGGCTGGTGTGCGACGGGCCGATGCGCTCGGGCGCGCTGGCCGAGGCGGTGCACTCGGACGCGTCGACGGTCAGCAGGCAGGTCGCGCAACTCGTCGAACGGGGACTGGTGGTGCGCACCGCCGACCCCGACGACGGCCGCGCGACCGTGCTCCAGGTGACCGACCACGGCCGTGAGGTCGCCGCGCGCATCCGTGTGCGGCGACAGGAGAGCGTCGCCGTCGTCACCGAGCAGTGGTCCAGCGAGGACCGCGCGGTCTTCGCCGCCCTGCTGACCCGCTTCGTGACCGACTACGACCGGGCCCGGCCGCTCCTCGCCGCCCGCACACCCGCGCTGAGCACTACGGAGAACCTTTCGTGACCACAACCGCGGCACCGGTGGACTCACCCGCCGGTTTCACCCACCGCCAGATCCTGACCGTGCTGTCCGGGCTCATGCTCGGCATGCTGCTGGCCTCGCTCGATCAGACGATCGTGTCGACGTCGATCCGCACCATCGCCGATGACCTGGGCGGCTACTCGCTGCAGGCCTGGGCGACCACGGCCTACCTGATCACCGCGACGATCAGCACCCCGCTCTACGGCAAGCTCTCGGACATGTTCGGCCGCAAGCCGTTCTACCTCACCGCGATCGGGCTGTTCGTGATCGGCTCGCTGCTGTGCACGCTGGCCGGGTCGATGTATCAGCTGGCGGCGTTCCGCGCGTTCCAGGGGCTGGGCGCGGGCGGCTTGATGTCGCTGTCGCTGGCCATCATGGGCGATATGGTCGGGCCCCGCGAACGTGCCCGCTACCAGGGGTATTTCCTCGCCACCTTCGGCCTCTCCAGCGTGCTCGGCCCGGTGCTGGGCGGTCTGCTGGCCGGACAGGACACCATCCTCGGCGTCACCGGCTGGCGCTGGGTGTTCCTGGTGAACGTGCCGCTGGGCCTGCTGGCCCTGGTGGTGGTGACCCGGGTGCTGCACCTGCCGCGCAAGCCGCACGCCACCCACCGCATCGACTTCGGTGGTGCGCTGGTGCTCGCGGTGGGCCTGGTGCCGCTGCTGATCGTGGCCGAGCAGGGCCGCGAATGGGGTTGGAGCAGTACCGCTTCGGTGGCCTGCTACGTGATCGGCGCGCTGGGCGTGGCCGGGTTCGTCGCGGTGGAGAAGTACATGGGTGACGCCGCGCTGATCCCGCTGCGGATCTTCGGCAATGTCACCTTCGCGCTCGGCGTGGTGATCTCGTTCGTCGTCGGCGCCGCCATGTTCGGCGGGATGCTGCTGCTGCCGCAGTATCTGCAGGTCGTGCGGGGGACCAGTCCGACCGAGGCCGGTCTGCAGATGCTGCCGATGGTGCTCGGGCTGATGATCGGCTCGATCGTGTCGGGCCGCCTGATCTCGAAAACCGGCCGCTACCGGGCCTTCCCGGTGATCGGCGCGACCATGCTGACCCTGGGCCTGTTCCTGCTGCACCTGCTCGACGCCGACAGCCCGCTGTGGCTGGCGATGATCTTCATGGCCTGCACCGGCTTCGGCCTCGGTAACCTCATGCAGCCGCTGACGCTGGCCCTGCAGAACGCGCTGCCGCCCAAGGACATGGGCGTCTCGACCGCGTCGGCGACGTTCTTCCGCCAGATCGGCGGCACCCTCGGCGTCGCGGTGTTCCTGTCGATCCTGTTCTCGGTGCTCACCCCGAACATCACGGCGCAGATGCAGTCCGCGGCCAACGACCCCGCCTATCGGCAGGCCATCGCCGCGGGCGCGCAGAGCACGAATCCGGCCGACGTCGCGCTGGCGAAGGGCCTGCTGGCCAACGACACCTCGACGGCCGGCCAGGTGCTGCAGGACAGTTCGATCATCCAGCAGCTGAATCCGGAACTGGCCAGACCGTTCCAGGTGGGCTTCGCGGAGTCGATGTCGACGGTGTTCCTGGTCGCCGCCGGTGTCGCGCTGCTGGCGCTGCTGCTGGTGCTGTTCTGGAAGGAGGTGCCGCTGCGCATGTCGGGCGGCATCGAGGCGGCGGGCGACGCCAAGGCCGCCGAGGGGGCCGGTGCGCTGGCCGAGACGGTCGCGCAGTCGAGTGCGCCCGCCGAGGACTCCTACGACGACACGAGGGCGGCTGGTCGTACCGGAGCAGGCGCGCCGCCGGGCTGATCGACCGATCGGCGGCGCGCCCGCCGCTCTCGGCGTCCCCTGGTCGACGAGCCGACCGCTCGGTACGATCCCGGCTGCGGCACTGGCCCTCCTCGCGCTAGATTGTCGGGTTCGGTGTTGTCGTGAGTAGGGATTGCCAGGATGCTGAAGTTCGCCGTGCTCGGTGAGGTCCGCGCCTGGCGGGACGACGCCGAACTCGAGCTCGGGTCGCGTCAGCAGCGGGCCGTACTCGCTGTGCTGCTGTTGCGCAGCGGCCGCTCGGCGACCGTGGACGAACTCATCGACGACGTCTGGGGCGACAATCCCACCACCAGCGCCGTCGGGGCGCTGCGCAACCACATCCTGCAGCTGCGCCGGGTACTCGAACCCGACCGCGCAGCGGGGGAGCCCGCCCGCGTGCTGGTCGGCCTCGGCGGCGGGTACGCGCTGCGCCTGCCCGCGGGCCGGGTCGACATCGAGCAGGTCGACGAACTCCTCGACACCCTGCGCACCGAGCCGGAGCCCGGCCGCGCGCGCGGCATCGTCGACGCGGCCCTGGCGCACTGGCACGGCACTCCGCTGGCCGGGCTGCCCGGCCCGTTCGCCGAACGACGTCGCGCGCACTTCACCGACCGGCGCCTCGCGCTGCTCGAACAGCGCGGCGAACTCGACCTGCGCCGCGGCCACTTCGGCGAGGTGATCGCCGAACTCACCGCGCTGTGTGCGCAACATCCGCTGCGCGAACGGCCGCGCGGGCTGCTGATGACCGCGCTCTATCACTCCGGCAGGCAGGCCGAGGCGCTCGCCGTCTACGCCGACACCCGGCGCGAACTCGTCGAACAGCTCGGCATCGAACCCGGCCGCGCCCTCGTCGACCTGCACCGGCGCATCCTGGCCGGTGAACTCACCCCGCCGCGCGAGACCGCGGCACCCGAGCGCCCTCGGGTCGTGGCGCGGGTGGCGCAACTGCCCGCCGATGTCGTCGACTTCACCGGCCGCGCGGAGGTGGTCGAGCTGATCGCGGCCCGGCTGACCGCCGAGGGGCCGGGGGTGCCGGTGTGCGCGATCGGCGGGATGGGCGGGATCGGCAAGAGCGCGCTGGCCGTGCACGTGGCGCATCGGGTGCGCGGGCGGTTTCCCGACGGGCAGCTGCACGTCGACCTGCACGGATTCGCGGTCGACCGGGCGGGCGGCGGCGCCACCGCGGCCGACACGCTCGGTGATTTCCTGCGCGCGCTCGGCGTGCCGGAGGGCGAACTGGCCGCCGGCGCGGCGGAACGGGCGGCCCAGTTCCGCAGCCGCCTCGACGGCAAACGCGTGCTCGTCGTGCTCGACAACGCCCGCTCGGTGGACCAGATCGCGCCGCTGATCCCCGGCACCTCCGGTTCGGCCGTCCTGATCACCAGCCGTTCGGCACTGCCCGAACTGCCGGGCACCACCGCGGTCCGGCTCGATGTGCTCACCGACGCCGAGGCGCACAGTCTGCTGACCGGGATCGCCGGAGCGGCTCGGATCGAGGCCGAGCCCGAAGCGGTCGCCGCGGTGCTCGACGCCTGCGGTGGGCTGCCGCTGGCGGTGCGGATCGTCGGGGCGAGATTGGCCGCGCGACCGGCCTGGACCGTGCACAGCGTGGCCGAGCGATTACGCGACACCGCCGGGCGACTCAGTGTGCTGCGCACCGGGGAACTCGCCGTGGCGGTGGCCTTCCGGATCAGCTACGACCAACTCGACGCCGCCCACGCGCGCGCGTTCCGGATGCTGGCGGTGCCCGAGGTCGACGAGATCCGCACCGAGGGCGCGGCCGCGATCCTCGGCATCGATGCCGCGCAGGCCGAGCAGGTGTGCGAGGAACTCGTCGACCTGAATCTGCTCGAGACCACCGCGCCCGGCCGCTACACCTATCACGATCTGCTGCGCCTGTTCGCCAGGGAACTGCCGAGCACCGGCGGCGCCGACCCGCCGCTCACCGCGCTGCGCAGGCTGCTCGACTTCTATCTCGCCACCATGAAACATGTTGTGGCCGTGTGTAATCCGGGTACCAGACTACCCGAACACCTGCGCCCGACCACCTCGGAGGGGCTGCGTTTCGCCGACCAGTACGCGGCGCAGGTCTGGCTGGCGGGTGAGCGGCACAACCTGGTCTCGCTGTACCGGCAGTGCGCCGAGGTGGGCGGGCCCGTGCTCGCCCCGGCCGCCGACATCGCCTGGGCCACCGCCGAACTCATCGACGGCGGCGCGAACTGTCTGGAGGTGGCGCGGGCGCTGGAGGAACTGCTCGACGCCGCGCTGCGCACCGGCGACCGCTCGGTCGAATGCCGGGTGCGGGTCGCGCTGGGCGCGCTGTTCGCGTATTCGCTGGGCGCGCTGCGGCAGGGGCGCGATCATCAGCGGATCGCGCTGTCGCTGGATCGCGGCACGATCAGCGATGCCAGACTCACCGCTTTCGCGGCGCAACTGCTCTCGTCCTCGACCCGGCGCGGCACCGAAACCGCCGCGCCGCTGGCACATTCGGCCAGGGCGATCCGGTTGGCGCGCCGGGTCGGCGATCGCGCGGTCGAATGCGCCTGTCTCGTCCACGAAGTGAAGACGCTCTCGGACGCGGGCGAGTTCGCGGCCGCGCTCGAACGGGCGGTTCTCGCGCAGCGGCTGGCCGTCGAGCTGGGTAATCGCTCGCTCGAGGTGATGGCGACCCACGAACTCGGGGTCACCCTGGTCTATCAGGGGCGCACGGCCGAGGGTGTGCGGATCTGCGAGGACGCGGTGGCGCTCGGCCGGGTCGGCGGGAACGAGCTGCGCCTGGGCTGGGCGCTGTCGCGGCTGGCGCACGTGCTGCTCATGGCGGGGCGCGCCGACGAGGCCGAACCCGTTGTCGACGAGGCGATCCAGGTGCTCACCCGGGCGATCGGACCGCTCACCAGGGCCAGGGTGCTGGTGCTGCAGGGGCTGATCAAGAACGCGCAGGGCAAGACCCAGCAGGCCGAGGACTGTTTCGGCGCGGCGGCGGAGGCTTTCGCCTCGATGCAGGACCCGCACCTGACCCACGAGCGGCTCGACGCCGAACTCGAGGCGCCGATCATGGTGCTGCTGCACGACCATCTCGCGGCCCTGCGTGAGCGGCGACGCGTCATCACGGCGTCATAGCAAGATCATCGCGCGGGTCCACTGGTAGCGGTGCGGTAGCGAACAGTGTTGTTCGCGCGATAGATTGCGTTATGTACCCGGATCCGCGTCGTCGCCGGGGGGTCGGCGGCACTGCCGGGTAACGAAAACGGGAAGTCCGAAAACCTTCGGACTTCCCGTTTCTCGTGGGTGGTCGGCTCAGTGGCCGGATTCCTTCAGCCGGGCGAAGGACTCGTCGATGATCTTCTCGGCCTCGGCGCGGCCCAGCCACTCCGAACCCTGCACGAACTTGCCGGGCTCGAGATCCTTGTAGCGCTCGAAGAAGTGCTTGATCGCCGACAGCTCGAACTCCGAGACGTCACCGAGCTCCTGGATGTGGTCCCAGCGCGGGTCGCCCGCGGGCACGCACAGCACCTTGTCGTCGCCGCCGGCCTCGTCGGTCATCCGGTACACACCGACCGGACGCGCCTCGACGATCACACCGGGGAACACCGATTCGGGCAGCAGCACCAGCGCGTCCAGCGGATCGCCGTCCTCGCCGAGGGTGTTCTCGATGAAGCCGTAGTCGGCCGGGTAGCCCATGGAGGTGTACAGGTACCGGTCGAGCTTGACCCGGCCGCTCTCGTGATCGACCTCGTACTTGTTCCGAGAACCCTTGGGAATCTCGATGGTGACGTCGAACTCCACGCCATCTCCTTGCTCGTTCGATGCTTGTCGTAGCCGAATCGCCAGATCGTTCTGGGGAACCGTTGCGCAACGAGGATAGTGTGGTGTGCTGGAACACCGGTGCGGCAGGCGGCCCAGCGCGCAGTCGAAGCGTGTCGGACGGCGCGATAGGGAGAGACGACGGTCGTGATCGGTCGAGGCGAGGAAAATCCGGGATCGCCGGCGCGGCGGGGCCGTGGCTGGATCTGGCTGTCCGCGGTGGTGGTGGCGGTACTGCTGATCGCGGGCGGTTTCGCCGCGATCGCACAGCCGTGGACCCCGGAATTCCGGCACGGCGGATTGACCGTCGCACCGCCCCCGAACAGCGCGCCCGCGCACACCGAGATCACCGCGGCCAGGTCGGACGCGCCCGCGCCGACCGTGGAAGGAATCGGCGCGGCGCTCGCGCCCGTGGTCGGCAATCCCGATCTCGGGGCCTTCGCTGGTCAGGTGAGTGATCCGAGCAGCGGTGCGGTGCTGTGGAGCCAGGATCCGACCAAGGCGATGATCCCCTCCTCGACCGCGAAGATCATGCTGGCCGCGGCCGCGCTGCTCACCCTGCCCGACGATCAGCGGCTCACCACCAGGGTGGTCGCCGGTGCGCCCGGCGAGCTGGTGCTGCTCGCCGGCGGCGACCCGACGCTGACCGCCGCCGAATCGGGCGGCTACTACACCGACGGTGCGCGGATCGGGGATCTGGCCGCGCAGATCAGGGCGGCCGGGGCACAGGTCAACGCGATCGTCGTCGACATCTCCGGCTTCACCGGGCCCACCATGGCCGCGGGCTGGGACCCGATCGACATCCCCGAGGGCTCGATCGCCCCGATCGAAGCGATCATGCTCGACGGCGGCCGGTTCGATCCGTCGGCCGACTACTCCCCGCGCTCGGCCACCCCCGCCCTCGACGCCGGTCGCGCGCTCGCCGCGGCACTCGGCGTCGACCCCGCCGCGGTGCGGGTCGGACAGGCCGCGCACACCGGTGCCGAGATCGCGAAGGTGGAATCCGCGCCGCTGCGAACTCGCCTGCACGACATGATGATCCGCTCCGACAACGTGCTCGCCGAGACCGTCGGACGCGAACTCGCGCTGGCCACCGGGCACGAGGCCTCCTTCGCCGGTGCCGTCGCGGCGACCACGGCGGCGCTGACGGCGGCCGGGTTCGACGTCACCGGACTGCATCTGGCCGACAACAGCGGCCTCTCGGTCGACGACCGGGTGCCGCCGCGCCTGCTCGACACCATCATCGCGACCGCGGCCAAGCCCACCGGCGACGCGGCCGTCGTCCCGGCCGGAACCCAGGCCAGGCCCGAAAACGACCCGCGCGCAGCGGCTCTCGCGCCGCTGCTCGACGATCTGCCCGTCGCGGGCGGGACCGGCACGCTCGCACCGCGCTTCGTCGTGCAGAACCGGCACGGTGCGGGCTGGGTGCGCGCCAAGACCGGAACTCTGAGCGTGGCCAGCGCGTTGGTCGGGTATGTGCTCGACCGCGACGGCCGGGTGCTGACCTTCGCGCTCATGTCCAACGATCGCTTGCCCGAGGTCAGCAGGCCCGCGCTCGACGCGGTGGCGGGCGCGCTGCGCAACTGCGGATGTTCCTGAGAGCGGGTGGCTATGACCGAGGGCAAGTCCAAGAACTCCGGGTTCAACGGAGCCGTCGACTGGCGGTTGGCGGCACGCACGGGGGCGTTGCTCGCGCCCGCCGGGCCGCGGACCTCGCGGCAGACGGCCGAGCAGATCGTCGACGAGCTGGCCAGTGCGTCGGTGCGGGCCGAAGGGCCGGTGCGTGAGGTCAGCGGGTTGCTCGACGACCGGCCGGTGCCCGAGGCCAGGATCGTCGACCGGCCCGGCTGGATCGCCGCCGCGGCCGACTCCATGTCGGTGCTCACTGGCATCGAGACGACCGAGAGCGGCAAGCTCGTCGGCAAGCCCGCCGGAATCCAGGCCGGGACCATGCTGGCGTTCCTGTCCACCGCGATCCTCGGCCAGTACGACCCCTTCACCGGCGAGGACGGCACGCTGCTGCTCGTCGCGCCCAACATCCTCGGCGTCGAACGGGCGCTGCGCGTCGATCCGTCCGACTTCCGGCTGTGGGTCTGCCTGCACGAGGTGACCCACCGGGTGCAGTTCTCCTCGGCGCCCTGGCTCGGCGACTACATGCGCACCAATGTCGACACGCTCAGCGAGGTCGGCGAGGAACCGATGAGCGAGCTGCTCACCCGGCTGCTCGGCGAGGTGAAGGCCCGCCGCGACGGGTCGGCCGCCGACGACCCCAACAGCCGCGGCATCGTCGGCCTGCTGCGCGCCGCCCAGGCCCCACCCCAGCGCGAGGCCCTCGACCGCCTCCTCATGCTCGGCACCCTCCTCGAAGGCCACGCCGACCACGTGATGGACGCCGTCGGCCCCGCCGTCGTGCCCTCCGTCGCCCAGATCCGCGCCGCCTTCGACCGGCGCAGACAGAAGCCCACCAACCCGGTCCAGCGGCTGCTGCGCGCGCTGCTCGGCGTGGACGCGAAGGTCGCCCAGTACGTGCGCGGCAAGAAGTTCGTCGACGCGGTCGTCGACCGGGTCGGCGTGACGGAGTTCAACACCATCTGGACCAGCGGCGAAACCCTGCCCCGCCTCGACGAGGTCGACGACCCCGACCGCTGGATCCGCCGCGTCCTGGCCTAGATCGCCCACCCCCGCGCGCCTGCTCGGGGGGATGGGTGCGTTCGGCGGGGTTGTGGGGTGGGTGGGGGTCGGTAACCTGCAGGCATGACGCGGTTGCCGGAGACCGGCGCGGTGCTGGCGGTGCGGCGGGGAGTGCGGGGGTGGGTTGCCGCGCGGGGTGGGCCGGAGGCTGTGGTTGTCGGGTTGTCGGGTGGGGCCGATTCGTTGGCGTTGGTGGCAGCGGCGGCTGTCGAGTGTGGGGACGTGACGGCCGTGGTGGTGGATCACGGGTTACAGGACGGGTCGGGGGAGGTTGCCGAGTGGGCGGTGAGGCAGGCGCGGGCACTGGGATGTGCCGAGGCGTTCGTGGTGCGGGTCGAGGTCGGGCGGGACGGGGGTGTGGAGGCGGCCGCGCGGGCGGCTCGGTACGCGGCGCTGGAGTCGGTGCGTGATGGGCGGCCGGTGCTGCTCGGGCACACCCTCGACGATCAGGCCGAGACCGTGTTGCTCGGGTTGGCGCGGGGGTCCGGCGGGCGGTCGATTCAGGGGATGGCGGCATGGAACGCGCCGTGGGGGCGGCCGCTACTCGGTGTGCGGCGGGCCGAGACAGTCCAGATGTGTGCCGATCTCGGCATCGAACCGTGGGACGACCCGCACAACAGCGACCCCGCCTACACCCGCGTCCGCCTGCGCACCGAGGTGCTCCCGCTGCTCGAGGAGGTCCTCGGCGGCGGCGTCGCCCAGGCGCTCGCCCGCACCGCCGACCAGCTACGCGACGACGGCACCGTCCTGGACACCCTCGCCGAGGATCTCCTGCGCGCCGCCCGAGTGCCTGCGCGGCCGTCCGACGGCGTGGTCGACGGTGCCCCGGCCGAGTCGACGCCCGCCGACAGTGGCGCCGACGACACCGATCGGCCCGCCCTGACACTCGAGATCCTGGCCACTGCGCCCGCCGCGCTGCGTCGCCGGGTGGTGCGGGCCTGGCTGGCCGAGCAGGGGATCAGCGGGGTGCTGAACGCCCATTTACAGGCGATCGACGAGCTGGTGACCAGCTGGCGGGGGCAGGGCGGGGTCGCGGTGGCGGGCGGGGACCGGGTCCACCGGTTGGTCGTGACGCGCGAGCATGGCACGCTGACGGTGCGGGCACAGCCGCGCCGGGATCGACACCACGAAGGGACACCACTTCCGTGTACGGAGACGACATCGCGTCGGTACTGATCACCGAAGAGGAGATCAAGGCCAAGACCGAGGAACTGGCCGAGATCATCGCCAAGCGTTACCCGCCGGATTCCCCCGAGGGTGACCTCCTGCTGATCGGTGTCCTCAAGGGCGCGATCTTCTTCATGACCGACTTCGCCAGGGCGCTGCCGATCCCCACACAGCTCGAGTTCATGGCCGTGTCGTCCTACGGCTCGTCCACCTCGTCCTCGGGCGTCGTGCGCATCATGAAGGACCTGGACAAGGACATCGCGGGCCGCAACGTCCTGATCGTCGAGGACATCATCGACTCCGGTCTCACCCTGTCGTGGCTCAAGCGCAACCTGTCCACCCGCAACCCGGCCTCGCTGGAAGTGGTGACCCTGCTGCGCAAGCCCGACGCGCTGCGCACCCCGGTCGACGTCGCCCACGTGGGCTTCGACATCCCCAACGAGTTCGTCGTCGGCTACGGCCTCGACTACGCCGAGCGCTACCGCGACCTTCCTTACATCGGCACCCTGAACCCCAAGGTCTACTCGTAGGCGCCTTCGCGCCGCGACCGGCAGCGGGCTGATCGGATCGGACCGCGATGGTCGGGTGCGGTGCGAGCTCGTCGGCGAGGGTTGATGCCGAAGGAGGTTCCGTGATCGCGGTACTCAATCGGCTCGCCGACCTCGTCGAGGAGCGGCTCACCGAGGAATTCGACATCGGTGGTTTCGCCGTGTCGTACGGCACCACCGAGTATCACCTGCGGCGGATGTTCTCGTCGCTGGCCGGGATGCCGCTGTCGGAGTACGTCCGGCGGCGACGGATGACCGTCGCCGCGGCCGATGTGGTCCGCGGCGGTGACGATCTGCTCGACATCGCGGTGCGGTACGGATACGGCTCGACCGAGGCATTCGGGCGGGCGTTCCGGGCCGTGCACGGTGCCGGTCCCGGTGATGTCCGCCGTGCCGGTGGCCCCCTTCGCACACAACCGCAGCTCAGGTTTCGCCTGACCGTCGAAGGGAGCAACCCCATGGACACCCGTATCGCCGATCGACCCGCGTTTCGCCTCGTCGGCCACGCCGCGCGCGTTCCGCTGATCCACGAGGGCGTCAATCCGCACATCCAGCAGCACATCGCCGCCTTGCCGCCGGAGGCGCACGCGCGGTTGAAGGCGCTCGGTGACGGTGAGCCGCGCGGCCTGCTGCAGGTCAGCGATGATCTCGACCCGGACGGTGCCGAGGGCAGCGAGCTGACCTACCTGCACGGGGTCGCGGTCGCCGAGGGCACTCAGGTCCCCGATGACCTCGACGTCATCGCGGTACCGAGCGGCACGTGGGCGGTCTTCCACACCACCGGACCCCACCCGCAGACACTCCAGACCACCTGGGCCGCGACCGCGACCGAGTGGTTCCCGTCCAACCCGTGGCGCCTGCGCCCCGGCCCGTCGATCGTCGCGATCCTCGACCGCACGGCCGATTTCAGTACCGCTACCTGCGAACTGTGGCTCCCGGTCGAACCGGTCAGCTGACGACGCGTTCCAGGGCGCGCAGGTCGGCTTCGAGTGCGCGGAACAGCAGGTAAGAGCCGACGAAGGCGATGATCCCGCCGACGCAGAGGACGCGGACGGCGAGGATCACCGAGGGGATGTCGCCCGCGGGCAGGAAGGTCACCCCGGCCACCGCGAGGAGAGGGACCGAGGCGGCCACGGCGAGGTACCAGGTGCAGCGGCGGCTCAGAGAGCGCAGCCAGATGCCGTCGTCGGTGCTGGTCTCGCCGTGGCGCAGGAAGATCGGGTAGATGCAGCGCACGAGGTAGAAGGTCACCAGGAAGAACGGGTACGCGACCGCGATCGCACCGCAGACCAGCAGCGATGCCAGGAAGTGGACGACGGCGCGGGCGGGCACGTCACCGGCGGCCAGGTGCAGGGCGATCGGGAAGGTGACCCCGGAGATCGCCCAGAGCGAGAACGCGACGATCACCACCTGGTCGCCCAGGCGCAGGGTGTCGTGTCTGGTGCGGCGCAGCGTGGCCGCGTCGTATCGTCGGCCGTGGCGTAGCCCGCGGGGGACCGACAGCACGAAACGGGCGAGGTAGAGCAGCACGATGGTGCCCAGCGGGAAGAACACCAGGTTCACGCCCGCGGTGATCACCACGAACGACTGCTGGGCCGTGTCGCCGAGCCTGCTGACCACCAGCGACTGGTTGTGCAGGATGTTGTACCAGGACGCCAGCGCGTTCGGCACGCCGATCGCCAGGACCAGCACCAGCAGCGGCCACCGGCGCAACTGCAGCCGCCAGCTGTGCGGCGGCGGGTCGACCAGGTCGCGGGCCCGCGCGTCCAGGCACAGGTCGAATTGTTTGGCCAGCACCGCGCCGCTGTTCCAGCGCCGGGAGCGGTCCGGTTCCAGGCAGGTCAGCAGCACCCGGCGCAGCGCGGTCGGGCAGTCGTCGGGCACCCGGTCCAGCGCGACCGGGTCGACCCCGCCGGTGCGGCGTTCGAGCATCGCCTCGAGGGTGGTCTCGTCGCCCTTGCCCTCGGCCTCGGCGGTGCTGTCGTCGAAGGGCTTGGCGCCGGTCAGCAGTTCCCACAGGACCACGCCGAGGGAGTAGATGTCGGCGCGGGTGTCGAGGTCGGCGGCGGTGCGGGGCAGGCCGGAATGGCAGGCCTCGAGCTGTTCGGGCGACATGTACGACAGCGAGCCGCCGAAGTAGGCGACCGGGCTGGTGCCGGCGACCTCGCGGCTGAAGCTGATGTTGAAATCGGCGAGCTTGGGCACGCCCTCGGCGGTGAGCAGGACGTTGGCCGGTTTCACGTCGCGGTGCAGCACGCCGTGCGCGGCCGCGTAATCCAGCGCCTCGGCCAGCCGCCTGCCCAGCCAGGCCACGGTCTCCGGCCAGCTCAGCGCGGCCAGTTCGGCGCGCACGCTGGAATCGGTGGGGCGGATCTCGCCCTTCTCCTCCATCGCCGCGTCCACCGCGTCGAGCAGGAGTTTGCCGCTGCGGTCGGCGGGCGGGGTGGCGCGCACCCAGCGCAGCAGGCCGAGCAGGGTGCCGCCGGGCAGGAACTGCATGTAGAGCAGGCGCAGCCGGCGCGAACCCGAGGGGGCCGAGCCGGTGTCGAGCAGCTGCTGATCGAACACCCGCACGATGTAGTCGTGGTCGAGCTGGGCCAGGGTCTGTGGCTCGGTGCCGCGGTCGGCGGAGATCTTCACCGCCACCAGCCGCTGCATCGAGCGCTGGCGCGCCAGGAAGACCCGCGCGAACGCGCCGGTACCGAGCCCGGTCAGCAGTTCGAAATCGCCGATCCGCTGTCCGATCTCGATCCGGTCCAGCGGCTCGAACGCAGCCGCCATGGAATCGGCCGCGGTGGCTGCCGCGGTGGCGGTGAGGTCGAGCTGCGGGCTGGTCATCTCGGTACTACGCACCGTGTCGGGCGGATGGTTCACCGTCGCGTCGAGGTCGTCGGCGCGGTGGGTGCTCTGTTCGAGGTCGTCGCTGTTGAGCAGCGCGCGCAGGCTGGCCGCCTGATCGGGGTATTCGCGCAGGCAGTCGCGCGGGTCGACGCGCTCACCGCTGTGCCTGCGGATCACGAACTCCTCGAACACCAGACCCGGCGGAAGGGTGCTCACCTCGAGCTCGGGGAACTCCGCGCAGTAGTCGACCAGCCGCTTGCGGGTGACCGACTCGCCCGCGTGATGCAACCACCGGTGCCGCAGATCCACCCGGATCAACTCGTGCAGCGCCTGCCTGCGCAGGGTGCGCGCGTCGGGCAGGAACTCGGCGATCTCGGGGGGTTGCACGGTGGCCGAACTCCACGCGGCGGCGAACGCCTCGACCATGTCCGCGCGCACATTCGTGGCCCGACCGGCGCTCGCGTCGGGTAGTTCACCGCTTCCGGTGCCTTCGCTCATGATCGATCCTGAGGTTCGCGCGGATCGGTTCGAAATTCCTTCCGCCACACCCGACGTCATCGTGCCCCGAGCCGTACTCGAAATGATAACTTGCGCCTCTAGAGCAGATCACCCGAATCTCGACGACCATGCGACGGGGGCGAATCCGCAGATGCACGATGACCTCACAGCGGTAGCATGGGAGTCCGTCGACGACGACGGCGTGACGGACGCTGAGGTGACCATGGGTCCCGGCGAATACCCCATCGGCGGCCCCGCGGCGGCACTCGCCGCGCGGGTACGCGCGGGCACGATCACGCCCGTCGACGTGGTGACCGAGGCACTGGCCCGGATCTCCTCGGAGAATCGCAAGATCAACGCCTTCACCGTCGTGCGCGCCGACCGTGCCCGTGCCGAGGCACGGGAACTGGCCGCCCGCGACGACCTCGACGAGCTGCCGCTGGCCGGGGTGCCGGTCGCGGTGAAGCAGAACATCGCCGTCGCGGGGGAGCCGACCCGCGCGGGTTCGCAGGCCACCTCGACCAGCGACGAGAGCGTCGACCACCCGGTGGTCGCGCGGTTGCGGGCCGCGGGCGCGATCGTCGTCGGGTTGACGGCGATGCCTGAACTCGGGCTGTGGGCGAGTACCGACGAGGACGGGCGGGTGACCCGCAATCCGCGCGATGTCGGTCGCAGTGCGGGCGGGTCGTCGGGCGGTGCGGCCGCTGCGGTCGCCGCCGGACTCGTGCCGATCGCGCACGGCAACGACGGGCTGGGCTCGATCCGGGTGCCCGCCGCGGCGTGCGGTGTCTTCGGGATCAAGCCTGGTCGACAGGTGGTGCCCTCGGCGATCGGCGCCGATTCCTGGGCGGGCCTCGCGGAGAACGGGGTGCTCGCGACGACGGTCTCCGACGCGGCACTGGCCCTGTCGGTGCTGGCGGGCCGCTCGGACCTGGCCGAGCTACGCGCGCCCCAGCGACTACGCATCGGACTGGCCGTGGCTCCGCCGTCGCGGCTGGTCCGAATGGATCGGCACTGGACGGCGGCGGCGCGCACCGCGGGTGCGCGCGCGGCGGCGGCCGGACACCAGGTGGAACCGGTCGAACTGCCCTACGGCGACGCGGCGCTGGCCATGCTGCTGCGCTGGCCGACCGCCGGTCTGGCCGACGCGGCCCGGCTACCGAACCCGGATCTGCTCCAGCCACGCACCCGGCGTCATCTGGCGCTGGGCCGGTTCATCCGGCGCCTGCGGCTGGTCCGGCCCGATCAGGTCGACCGGACCGAGGCCAGGATGCTGGAGTTCTTCGAAGACTTCGACGTGGTGATCACGCCCACGCTCGCGGCGCCGCCACCCAAGGCCCGGCAGTGGAGCGGGCGCGGCTGGGCCGCCAATGTCGTCTCCTCGGTGCGCTACGCACCGTTCACGGGCCTGTGGAATCTGATCGGCTGGCCCGCCGCGTCGGTGCCGATGGGGGTGCACCCGGAGGCGCACACCCCGCTGGCCGCGCAACTGGCCGGACCACCGGGAAGCGAGGCCAGCCTGCTCGGCCTCGCCGCCCAATTGGAACTGTCGAACTAGACCGCGACCGGCTGCGGCTGGGCCTGCGGCTCGGAGAAACCACCGTCGACAGCGCGACCGGCGAACTCCAGGATGGTCGGACGGGTGTCGTCGGCACGCCAGGCCACCGCCAGCTCACACGGGGTGAGCCCGGCGACCGGTCGCGCGGTGAGTCCCGGCCAGCGGTACATCGGGACGTTGTTCTCCGCGAGCAGGCACACGCCGAGACCGAGGCTCACGGCCTCGAGCTTGTCCTCGGGGGTGGCTGCCTCGGCGCCGATCTTGGCCGCGCGGCCGCCACGGGCGTCGTTGCCGAGCCAGAAGTCACGCACCGCGCCCGCCTCGGTGGGCAGGGCGACGAAGGGCTCGTCGAGCAGATCGGCGAAGTCGATGCTCTCCTGCTCGGCCAGCGGGTGGGACTCCGGCAGGAGCACCCAGCGCGGCTCGGTGCGCAGCACCTGCCAGCGGTAACGGTTGGGGTCGGGCAGCGGCAGCCACACCAGGGCCAGGTCGGCCTGGCGACCGGCCAGGCCGCTGGACGGGTCGTTCCAGGAGGCGGCGTGCAGGGCCAGGCGGTGTCCGCTGGCGCTCTCGAGGTCGTTGAGCAGACCGCGGCCGAGCGCGGACTGGATGCCGACGCGCAGCACCTCACCCGCTTCCTGCAGGGAGACGTTGGTGACCTCCCAGAGCTCGAGGATCTTGCGGGCGCCTTCGAGCAGTTCCTTACCGGCGACGGTGAGGGCGACACTGCGCTGGTTGCGGTCGAACAGGACCACGTCGAGCTGGCGTTCGAGCTGGCGGATCTGGCGTGACAACGTCGGCTGAGCGATGTGCAGCCGCTGGGCGGCGTTGGTGAAATGCAGTTCCTCAGCGACGGCGACGAAATACCGCAGATCGCGCAAATGCGGGTCCATAGCACCTTGCTATCAGAATCGGTCGGGAAAATCCAGCCAAAACGGGCAAGGAAGTTCGCGTAAGTGGATCAAAACAGTCACCAGGTCGGTATTGCACAGCATATGGCCTGACATGGTGTGCTGCATCATCGAGGCGTCATTTGCTCGTCGAGAGCGGGTGCGGCGCTGCGGGAGTAGCACAGCTGGGCGGTTGACCAGGGAAAATGCGGTCGGGTTCACACCTGGTCCGATGCGGTGCGCGGCGTCACCGGGCGGGCGGAACCGGCCGCTGACCTCTGCTCGCCCCTCGGGCAGTGAAGTTGATCACAAACAGGTTTCGGGACACCGAATTCCGGGCCGCGGTGACCTGATCACCGCGGCCCTGACCGGCCTATCCGCCGTTCTTGAGCCGCAACACCGCGGGCAGGTCGACGCGCCGCAGACCACGCGCGCCCGCGGCCCGCATCGCGCCGAGCATGACCAGCAGCTTGTTCATGTCGTACGGGTACCAGAACAGTTCCTTGGCCATCGTCGGCAGCTTCGGCCGCGTGAGCGCCTGCGCGCGGCAGTACTTCCGGATCCCGGCCGCGCCGCCCCAGCGCGCGCCGACCCCGGACTGGCCCCAGCCGCCCATCGGCATGGCGAAGTTGAACAGATTCGAGAACACGTCGTTGACGTTCACCGCGCCCGCGTTCAGCTGCCTGGCCACCCGCTCGCCGCGCGCCTTGTCGCCGGTCCACACCGACGCGGACAGCCCGTAGATCGAATCGTTGGCCAGCCGGATGGCCTCGGCCTCGTCGGCCACCTTCATCACCGGCAGCGTCGGCCCGAAGGTCTCCTCGGCGACACACGCCATCGAATGGTCGACGTCGACGAGCACGGTCGGCTCGAAGAACGTGCCGACGCCGGTGCGTTTGCCGCCGGTGGTCACCCGCGCGCCCGCGGCGACCGCCTCGTCGACGTGGCGCTGCACGATCCGCACCTGATTCTCATTGGCCAGCGCGCCGACATCGTGCTTCGATTCGCGCCCGTCGGCGCCCTGGCGCAGGGCCGCGACCGCGGCGGTCAGCTTGGTGACGAACTCGTCGTACACCGGCGCCTCGACGTAGACCCGCTCCACCGAGATGCAGACCTGGCCCGCGTTGAACATGCCGCCGAAGGCGATGCCGTGCGCGGCCCGGTCGATGTCGGCGTCGGCCAGCACCAGCGCCGGGTCCTTGCCGCCGAGTTCGAGGCTGTAGGGCACCATCCGCTGCGCGCAGGTCGCGGCGATCTTGCGGCCGGTCGCGGTGGAGCCGGTGAACTGGACGTAGTCGGCGTTGCCGACCACGGCGGCGCCGGTCTCGCCCGCGCCGGTCACCACCTTGAACACCGGCGGCGCGCCGATCTCGGCCCAGCCGCGCGCGAGTTCCACCGCCGAGAGCGGGGTCACCTCCGAGGGCTTGAGGATGACGGCGGCACCGGCGGCCAGCGCGGGGAACACATCGATCGCGGGCATCGCGAGCGGGAAGTTCCACGGCGTGATCACCCCGACCACCTGGTACGGGCGGTAGGCGACGGTCAGGGTCTTGAGCCGGGCCAGCGGGGTGTGCGGGGAGGGGTGGTCGTCGGCGAGGAATTTCGCCGCCCTGCGCGCGTAGTAGCCGAGCAGGTCGACGGCGAAGGCCGGGTCGATGAGCGCGTCCGCGCGCGGTTTGGCGGTCTCGGACTGTAGTACGTCGGCGAGGTGTTCGGTGTTGTCGATCAGCCAGTCCTGCAGTTTCAGCAGCCACTGCTTGCGCCCGTCCGGCCCGATCGCCTCCCATTCGGGCTGGTAGAGGCGCAGTTCGCGGACCGCGGCCGCCACGTCGTCGGGCGTGGTGATCGGTACGGTCCCGCTGCGTTCGCCGGTCGCCGGATTGCGGACCTCGATCACCGAGGCGCTCTGGTCGAGTTCGGTCACTGTCGTGCTCCCCACTGCGTTGTGTGAATCAGTTCACCATCTATCAGCCTGGCACAATGAGGGCGCGGATTCTTGGCCGTTCACGTCAACGAAATCGGATCAACTTGTGCCTGGAGAACAGAATCGGGAAGAACTGCGCGGCTGGTTCGCGGAGTTCGTCTTCGAGCTGCTGCGCGCGCAGACGATGGAGGGCATCGTCGCCCGGCTCGACGCGGCCGTACTGGCCGGCGTCCCCGAGCTCGACGACCCCGACATGCGCCGCGATCTGGCCGCCAGCACCCGCGCGCACGCCAGGGTGGTGCTCAGCGGGCTGGCCAGCGACACCGCCGAGCTGGTGCTGCCCGAGGAAGCCCACGCGCTGGCCAGGACCATCGCCCGGCGCGGCCTCGACGTGCGCGTGCTGCTGCGCGTCTACCGGACCGGGCTGACCGAGGTGTTCGCGGTGATGACCGAGACCGTCGCGCAGGGACAGGTGCCGCCGGAGCTCGAGCGGGCGGTGCTGATGCGGATGTTCGAACGCTCGACCACCTGGATGGGGCTGTCGGTGGAGGCGCTGACCGGCACCTTCATGGCCGAACGTGAACGGGTGCTGCGCGAGGCGCTCAACACCCGCACCGAGCTGGTGCACGCGCTGCTCGCCGGTGCCGAGGTCGACGTCGACCAGGCCGCGATCGTCCTCGGCTACCGGCTGTCCCGGCGCCACCTCGCCTTCGTGCTGTGGACCGGCGACGCGGGCGGCGACGAATCGGCCCTGCTGCTGGACCGGGCCGCGACCAAGATCGCGTCGACCCTCGGCGCGAGCGGACTGCTCACCGTCGCGGCCAGCGCCAGCGGGCTGTGGGCCTGGGTGGGCGTCGAGGACGAGATCGACGAGCGGATCGCGCGGTGCGAGGTGCCGCCGCCGGTGCGGGTCGCGTTCGGCACGCCCGGCACGCAGGTCGACGGATTCGCGACCAGCCACCGGGAGGCGGTCGCCGCGCGTCGCGTGGCCGAGTACGGCGATCGGCCCGTCACCAGTTACCGCGAGGTCGAGATCGCCTACCTGGCCGGTGTCGACACGCCCGCGATGCGCGGACTGATCGCGCGGGAACTGCGCGGGCTGACCGGCACCGACCCCGCTGCGGTCCGCCTGCGGACGACGCTGCACGCCTACCTGCGCGCACACCGCAGCCCGGAGGACGCGGCGCGCCGCCTGGGGGTGCACAAGAACACGGTGCGCTACCGGATCCACCGCGTGGAGGAACTGCTCGGCCACCCGGTGGCCGAGCGCGCGCTCGCCTTGGAGATCGCGCTCGATTGTGTCGAGACCTACGGAGTCCGGTGAACCTCGCCATCGCGGGCGGCGATCCGCCGTAGTGGTGGTTCGGTCGGCGGCGGGACGCGGCGATCGGGAAGTTCGGCGAGCAGCGTCGTCGTGGCCGCGGCGATGGCGGCGACGGCCTTGTCGACCGCGGGTTTGGTGGTGCTGCTCAGTCCGGAGATGCCGCCGACTTTGCGCACATATTGCAAGGCGGCAGCGTAGATCTCCTGCTCGGTGGCGGCAGGCTCCAGACCACGCAAGACGGTGATATTTCTACACATGACAGAACAATAGACTGTGTGGCAGATCACGGCAGGACAAGAGAGAACCGCCGAACGGCACTAGACTCGGCCGCATGCCTGCCAGGGGAGTACCAGCGCTGACCACATTTCCCTATCCGGAACTGGACGAGCGCGAGGAAGACCACTGGTCCGGCGCCGGTGTGAGCGACGACGAACTGCGCGCACTGGCACTCGGTGCCTTCTACTCCACCCGCTGGGACGCCTTCCACGACGCCATGCTGCTCGGCCCCGAACGCGAACATCCGCTCGGTGACCGCCGCGAACTCGCCATCGACACCCTCACCGGCGCCTGGGGCATCACCGACGGCACCGAGGCCCGCGCCTCCATGGAACAGCTGCTCGAGGGCATGCACGCCCCGCTCTACGCGCTGGTGCATCCACTGGTCATGGCCTCGGTCAACGCCAGCGAGCGTGACCGCTTCGGTGAGCGCGCCGACCGGCACCGCGCCTTCCTCCGTCAGGTCGGCTCGTTCCGCGGCATGGACAACCCTGAGGCGCTGGTCCGCGACTACGACATCTGGGCCCAGGCCATCAAGATCGGTTTCACCGAACACCTGTCCCGCCCGCTCCCCAACGACATCCACGCCTGGGATCTGGCCCGCGTGGTCGCGGTCGCCAGAATGGCCTTCACCGCCGGCTACCTGGAAGCGGACATGGCCTGGGAGTACGTCATGCGCGCGCTACCGCCCGCCCAGCGCCGCTACCGCAACTGGCGCCAGTTCGGCGACGCCTACCTGGCGGGCTGGACCTACTGGCAGGCCACCGAGGACCTCGCCGAACTCAAGAACGGCGGCGTCGACCGGCGGATGGAACTGCTACGCCTATGGACCCGCCCGACCAGCCCGTGGCGCCGGATCGAGCTGAACGAGCCGGAACAGAAGACCGAAAGCGAAGCGGCCGAACCGAATTGATCGGTCCGGCCGTTCGGTGAATCAGAGACTGCGCAGAATGCCGCGGCCGTAGCGCTGGAACTGGGTGTCGTCGACCATGCCGAGCGAATGCCGCTCGACCAGGAGTTCCCATTCCGCGTAGAGCTGGGACACACCGGGATCGGCGGGCCCGGCGGCGCCGTCGGCGGCCTGCCTGCGCACGGCGAAATTGACCGCGCAGGTGACGCGTTCGATATCGGCGCGGTCGACTCCGGCGAAATGCAGCGTGCGATTGCCGTCGCTGACATCCATGCCCGAACCGCCGTGCCTGGTGTCGACCTCGCCGGGTGCCGAGCGCGCGCCCTCGACGGTGCGGGCGCCGAGAATCGCGGCCACGGCCAATTCATAGGCGTAGCGGTCGCCGTTGCCGATGGAGATGAACAGCAGCCGGGTGGTCGTCGCCGCGAGCAGGCCGGTGCCCGAACCCGCCGGTGCCGCCGCGACGGCGATGGCGGTCTCGAGCACGTATTCGTCCGGGGTGACGTAGCGATGCAGCGCGGTGACCGCCGAGCGGGCCTCCTTGCGCGGCGCCATCCGGCGCACGGCGCGCTCGACATCGGCGCGGACCGGCCCGGACTTGCCCCACTCGGGCGCGGGCGGGGTGAGATCGGGCGCGGCGACATCGATACGCTGGGTCGCCATGATCTGGTCGTTGATCCGGTCGACGATGCCGACCGCGGCGGGCACGTCGTGCTCGGCGATCAGCACGGGCAGCGGCGTACGGTCGGCGGGGACGCCGGTGAGCACGGGGGTGGGATAACGCAGGAAGATCTCGATCACCACCGCGTCGTCGGCGCGCCGGTTGAGACGCACCTTGAGCAGTTCGGCGATGGGCACATCGAGTACCCGTTCGCCGTCGGTACCAGGTCGCAGGACGGTCAGACGTCCACGGCCGTGGCGCAGAATCGCTGTGGGTGTTCGTAGCTCGACGATGTCCATACCCCCTGCGCTGTAGTTGTGTCGTCGCCCACGATATGGCGGGCATGACATGATTGTGGCCACTTGCAACAACCCGGTCGGGGCATTCGGGAACCTCTCCCGTTCTCCGACCGTTTACCAGTGCAACTGCACCAGCAGCCGAACTGCGCGATGTATCGACTAGACCGTACGCGGTAACGTGGCATGTCCGCATCCGAAACCCGCCGATCTCGACGCTTCGCTAGGCACACCCGGAGAAATAACCGGAAAGGACTGGGCCGTCCGGCCGACGCTCTATGAACCGCAAGACAGTGTTTCGCACTTTGGCGATCATCTCGGGCATCATGCTCATGATCTGGCTGTTCAGCTTCCTCAGCGATGACACGCGCGGCTGGGAGAGTGTCGACACCTCCGTGGCGCTCAGCCAGCTCGAGGACAAAGCCAATGTCAAGCAGGTGCAGATCGATGACAAGGAGCAGCAGCTCCGCATCGAACTGAACAATGGCAACGAGGCGACCAACGACAACACCAAGATCGTCACCAAGTACCCCGGTGGCGGTGAGAACTCGGCGAAGATCCTGGACGCGGTCCAGGCCTCCGGCGCCGAGTACGACACGGTGGTCAAGCAGGAGAGCTGGCTTTCCCAGCTGCTGCTGTTCATCGTGCCGATGGTGCTGCTGGTCGGCCTGTTCATCTTCGTGATGTCGCGCATGCAGGGCGGTGGTCGCGGCGGGATGATGGGCTTCGGCAAGTCGAAGGCCAAGCTGCTCACCAAGGACATGCCGAAGACCACGTTCCAGGATGTCGCGGGCGCCGACGAGGCGGTCGAAGAGCTCTACGAGATCAAGGACTTCCTGCAGAACCCGGCCCGCTACCAGGCACTCGGCGCGAAGATCCCGAAGGGCGTGCTGCTGTTCGGTCCGCCCGGCACCGGTAAGACCCTGCTCGCGCGCGCCGTCGCCGGTGAGGCGGGCGTGCCGTTCTTCACCATCTCCGGTTCGGACTTCGTCGAGATGTTCGTCGGTGTCGGCGCCTCGCGCGTGCGTGACCTGTTCGAGCAGGCCAAGCAGAACAGCCCCTGCATCATCTTCGTCGACGAGATCGACGCGGTCGGCCGTCAGCGTGGCGCCGGCATGGGCGGCGGTCACGACGAGCGTGAGCAGACCCTCAACCAGCTGCTCGTCGAGATGGACGGCTTCGGCGACCGCACCAACATCATCCTGATCGCGGCCACCAACCGGCCCGACATCCTCGACCCCGCGCTGCTGCGCCCCGGCCGGTTCGACCGGCAGATCCCGGTCGGCAACCCCGACCTGGCCGGCCGCCGCGCGATCCTGCGGGTCCACTCCGCGGGCAAGCCGATCGCGCCCGACGCCGATCTCGAGGGCCTGGCCAAGCGCACCGTCGGTATGTCCGGCGCCGATCTGGCCAATGTCATCAACGAGGCCGCGCTGCTCACCGCCCGGGAGAACGGTTCGCTGATCACCGGCGAATCGCTCGAGGAGTCGGTCGACCGCGTCATCGGCGGTCCGCGGCGCAAGAGCCGCATCATCAGCGAGCACGAGAAGAAGATCACCGCCTATCACGAGGGCGGTCACACGCTCGCCGCGTGGGCGATGCCCGACATCGAGCCCGTCTACAAGGTGACCATCCTGGCGCGCGGCCGCACCGGCGGTCACGCCATGACGGTGCCCGAGGACGACAAGGGCCTGATGACCCGCTCGGAGATGATCTCCCGGTTGGTGTTCGCGATGGGTGGCCGCGCGGCCGAGGAACTGGTGTTCCACGAGCCGACCACCGGCGCGTCCTCCGACATCGACCAGGCGACCAAGATCGCGCGCGGCATGGTCACCGAGTACGGCATGAGCGCCCGCCTCGGCGCGGTCCGCTACGGCCAGGAGCAGGGCGACCCGTTCGTCGGCCGCTCGATGGGCAAGCAGGCCGACTACTCGCACGAGGTGGCCCGCGAGATCGACGAGGAGGTGCGCAACCTCATCGAGGCCGCGCACACCGAGGCGTGGTCGATCCTGAGCGAGTACCGCGACGCGCTCGACGCGCTGGCGACCGCGCTGCTCGAGCGCGAGACCCTGCACCGCAAGGATCTCGAGCTGATCCTGGCCGATGTGGTGAAGCGTCCGCGGATCACCGCGTTCAACGACTTCGGTGACCGGCATCCCTCCGACAAGCCGCCGGTGAAGACCCCGGGTGAGCTCGCGGTCGAGCGCGGCGAGCCGTGGCCGCCGCCGGTGCCGGAGCCGGTGCCCAACGGCGCTCCGTCGCTGGAGAAGCCCAACGGCTACCCGCCGCAGCAGCCCTACGGTCAGCCCGCACCGCCCGCCGCCGGTTACCCGTTGCCCGCCGCGCCGACCCAGGCGTTCCCGCGCCAGGGTGGTACGCAGGGCTCGCGGCCCGACTACGGCGCCCCGGCCGGTTGGTCGGCGCCGGGCTGGCCCCCGCGCGAGGAGCAGCCGCAGCAGCCACCGCAGGGCCAGGGCAATCCCTGGGGGCGGCCGGAACAACAGCAGCCCCGCCCGGGTTTCCAACCGTGGGGCGAGCCGCCCGCCGCGCCGCCGCAGCAGCCTGCGCCCGGCACGGAACCGGAGAACAACGACTGGGAAGGGCCGAACGGCCGCCAATGATCGGCGGCCAACTACGCTCGACCGTCGGATGCCGGACGAATACCGGCGTCGACATGTGGAGGTGCGGAGAAGTTGTCGGCCAACAAGAAGGTCGCTGAGCCAACCAGCAATGGGTCGGGCGCCGACCCGGCCGGTGAACTCGGCGCGACCAGCCCGGCGCAGTTGACGGCGCTGGCGACCGGCCGTCCGTTCGATCAGGCGCGGGCCGAGAACGCGGTGCGCGAACTGCTGCTCGCGGTCGGCGAGGACCCCGATCGCCCCGGCCTGCTCGACACCCCGGCGCGGGTGGCGCGCGCCTACCGGGAGATGTTCGCCGGGCTCTACACCGAGCCCGACGAGGTCCTGGCGACGACCTTCGACGAGGGTCACCAGGAACTCGTGCTGGTCCGTGACATCCCGATGTACTCCACCTGCGAGCATCACCTGGTCTCGTTCCACGGTGTCGCGCACGTGGGCTACATCCCCGGCACGCACGGCCGGGTGACCGGACTGTCCAAGCTGGCCAGGGTCGTCGACCTCTACGCCAAGCGTCCGCAGGTGCAGGAGCGGCTGACCAGCCAGATCGCCGATGCCGTGATGCGCAGGCTGGACCCGCGCGGCGCGATCGTCGTGGTCGAGGCCGAGCATCTGTGCATGGCGATGCGCGGTATCCGCAAGCCCGGCGCGAGCACCACCACCTCGGCGGTGCGCGGCCTGTTGCAGACCAACGCCGCCTCGCGTTCCGAGGCGCTGGACCTGATCCTGCGCAAATGAGCGAGCCTCTCGTGGCCGCGCGCGACGGTCGCTCGTGTGTGGTCATGGGCGTGGTCAACGTGACCGCGGATTCCTTCTCCGACGGAGGCCGTTACCTCGATCCCGAGCGCGCGATCGCGCACGGTGTCGCGCTGTACGAGGCGGGCGCCGACATCGTCGACGTCGGCGGTGAGTCGACCAGGCCGGGTGCCGACCGGGTCGACCCGGCCGCCGAGGTCGGGCGGGTGGTCCCGGTGATCCGCGGACTGGTCGCCGCCGGCGTGCCGACCAGCGTTGACACCATGCGCGCCGAGGTGGCCGAGGCCGCGCTCGAGTCCGGTGTCGCGGTGGTCAACGACGTCTCCGGCGGGCGCGCCGACCCGAACATGGTGAAGGTGGTCGCCGCCGCCGGGGTGCCGTGGATTCTCATGCACTGGCGAGCCGGGGCCGACTACCGCCACACCGGTCCGGCCGACCATTACGACGACGTGGTGGCCGATGTGCGCGCCGAACTGGCCGTCCAGGTCGACCTGGCCGTCGCCGCCGGGATCGCGCCCGACCGGCTGATCCTCGACCCCGGCCTCGGCTTCGCCAAGAACGCCGAGCACAACTGGGAACTGCTCGCCGCCCTGCCCGAACTGGTCGCCGACGGCGCCCCGATCCTGGTCGGCGCCTCCCGCAAACGCTTCCTCGGCACGCTGCTGGCCGATGCCGACGGTCCGCGTCCGCCGGACGGCAGGGAGACCGCCACCGCCACCGTGTCCGCGCTCGCCGCGACCCACGGCGCGTGGGGGGTGCGGGTGCACGACGTGCGTGCCTCGCTGGACGCGATCGCCGTCGTCGACGCGTGGCGTCGAGCCACCGCTGCCCGAGGAGTCACCCGATGAGCACACATCTGCTGCCCCCGCCCGCCGACCGGCCCGCGTCCTCGCGGATCGAGCTGCGTGGCCTGCGGGTGTTCGGCAGGCACGGCGTGTTCGACTTCGAGCGTCGCGACGGCCAGGAGTTCGTCGTCGACCTGACGGTGTGGGTGGACTTCGCCGCGGCCGCCGCCTCCGACGATCTGGCCGACACCGTCGACTACGGTGCGCTGGCCGAACGTGCGGTGCGGATCGTGGCCGGTCCGCCGCGCGATCTGATCGAGACGGTGGTCTCCGAGATCGCCGACGACGTGATGGCCGACCCGCGAATCGAGGCGGTGGAGGCGGTCGTGCACAAGCCGTCGGCCCCGATCCCGCACACCTTCGCCGACGTGCGGGTGGTCGCGACCCGGTATCGCACGGTGGATCCGGGGGCGCGCCGATGAGCCGGGCGGTGCTCTCGATCGGCGCGAATCTCGGCGACCGGCCGGCCGCGCTGCGCAGCGTGCTCGACGCGCTGGGGGAGCGCGCGGTCGCGGTCTCGCCGGTCTACACGACCGCGCCGTGGGGCGGCGTCGACCAGGACGACTACCTGAATGCCGTTGTCGTGGCCGAGGATCCGAGCTTCGACGACTACGCCTGGCTGCGCTTCGGGCAGGAACTCGAGCAGGCGGCGGGCCGGGTGCGCCAGGTGCGCTGGGGTGCGCGGACACTCGATGTCGACGTGGTCCAGTGCACCGGCGACACCGGCGCACCTGTCGTCCGCGCCACCGATCCCACCCTGATCCTGCCGCACCCGCAGGCGCACAATCGCGCCTTCGTGCTGGTGCCGTGGCTGGATGTGGAACCGGCGGCGCGGCTGCTCGTCGACGGTGTCGAGGTGCCCATCGCCGACCTGCTGGCCAGGCTCGATCCGGCCGAACGGGCCGGGGTGGTGCGGACCGAGCTGGTGCTGCGCGACGAGAGCCCGCATCCGTGCTGAGACCCACCCGGCTGCTCGACCTCGCGCTCAACGTGGTGGTGGCCGCGGCGGCGGCCTGGGTCGCCACCCGCTTCGCCTACTCGACCTTCCCGTCCATCTCGGTACTGGCCGGTGCCTCGCTGCTGCCGGTCGCCGCGATCGAGGCGGCGCTCGGCTTCGTGATCAAGGCCAAGATCGCCGACGAGCGGATCGGTGACGGGCTGCGCGAGCTGCATCCGATCAATGTGGCGCGCGCGGTCGCGCTGGCCAAGGCCTCGCTGCAGGTGGGTTCGCTGGCCGCCGGTGTGTGGCTCGGCTTCCTGCTGTGGGTATTCCCACAGCGGGGGACGGTGGTGGCCGCCGCGGCCGATTCGCCGGGCGCCGTGGTGGGCCTACTGGCCGGTTCGGCCCTGGTTGCTGCGGCTTTGTGGCTCGAGTACTGCTGCCGGGCGCCGGAGGATCCGCCGGACGAACCGGCTACCACATAGCAACTTGCAGATGGAATCACCGTGGGCTTTGGTGGGCCGACCAGCCGATTCCGGCTACCCTGGCCCACATGGTTTCACCCTCCCGTAGCACAACGCCCCGTCGACGGCGGGACGACGCGGGAAAGCTCTTCGTCGGCCTCATCATCGCGCTCGGCCTGACAGCCAGCGTTTTCCTCGTCTTCAGCGACAACCTGCAATACGTGCGGATCGGCCTGGTAGCGGCCCTGTGGGCGGCGGTGATCGGCGCGCTCGCGGCCACTCGCTACCGCAAGGACGCCGCGGTCGACAACGCGAAGGTGCGCGATCTGCAGACGGTGTACGAGTTGCAGCTCGAGCGCGAGATCAACGCCCGTCGCGAATACGAGATGGGTGTGGAGGCGCGGGTGCGCGCCGAGGTCGGCGCCGACGCCACCGAGATCGCGGCCCTGCGCGCCGAACTCACCCTGCTCCGGCAGAACCTGCAGGTCCTGTTCGACGGCGCGCTGCCCGACGAGCAGCCCGCGCTGCAGGCCGACGCCTACCGCATCGACGCGCTGCCCAGCGGCGGCTTCGATGCCTTCGACGAGCCGGAACGCGATTTCGACGATAGCCCCGAGGATGCCACCGCCGCCTGGTTCGGTCCGTGGCAGCAACCGCCCAGCGCACTGAAACCTGTCTTCATGCAACCGGTTTCGGCCAATTTCGCCGATCCGTACGACGATCCGGTCACCGCGGAGACCTCGGCCATCCAGCTCGACGAATACGCCGAGACCCAGCAGCCCGAGCCCACACCGGAATCCGAACCCGCGAAGACGTCGAAGACTCCGCCGCCGCGCCTGTCCGCTCCGCACACCCGTCAGGTGAGCGACGAGGGCCTGCCGGTCGACCCGATCGGTACGCCGGCGGAACCCGCCGCAGCCGCCCCTGCCGCTGAGAACGCCCCCTCGGGGCCTGATGGGAATGCCCCTGCCGCGCCCGCTGGGAACCCTCCCGCCGTGCCCGCGAACGCCCCCGCCGCGAACGCCGTGACGGAACCCGAGCAGCCTGTCGCCGGCAAGCCCGTACCGGCGAAGCCCGCTCCCGCTCCCGCTGTCGGCACCAGCTCCCGCCGCCGCCGGCGCGCCGAATCCGAGGACTCCCCGCGCCTGTCCGTGGCCGACATCATGGCCAACCTGCAATCGGAGTCTCGTTCCTGAGCGCACCAGGAATGCGTTAGCGGACACCGCGATGTAGATCACGCTGGTGGCCCGTGGCGTGGCGTGTGTGTCGACCGCTACTCTCGACTCGTAACGTCTGGTACCTGCTCGGCAGGACTGGAACGCGAAAGTCGAGAGGACAACGTTGACCTCTAGAAGTGTCAATTCCGATGGCGCGAACGTGGGTGTTGACCCGGCGCCCGCACGGCTGACGGTGGGAATCGTCTCGGCGGGACGGGTGGGTTCGGCGCTCGGTGTCGCGCTCGAGCGCGCGGGCCATGTGGTCTTCGGTGTCGCCGCGATCTCCGATGCCTCGGTACATCGCGCGCAGTCCCGGCTGCCCGAATCGCAGATCCTGCCGATCGAGCAGATCGCCCAGCGCAGTGAACTGCTGCTGCTCGCGGTGCCCGATGCCGAGCTGGCGGGGCTGGTCCGTGGTCTGGCGAGCGCGCAGGTGGTTCGGCCCGGCACGATCGTCGTGCACACCTCCGGTGCGAACGGTGTCGGTGTGCTGGCTCCGCTCACCGAGCAGGGCGCGCTCGGTCTGGCCATCCATCCCGCGATGACCTTCACCGGCCACGACGAGGACATCGACCGGCTCGGCAACGCGTGTTTCGGCGTCACCGCGGCCGACGAGGTCGGCTACGCCATCGCGCAGGCGCTGGTGATCGAGATGGGCGGCGAGCCGGTCCGGGTCTCGGAGGAACACCGCACGCTCTATCACGCCGCGCTGGCCCACGGCAGCAATCACCTGGTCACCCTGATCGTCGACGCGGTGACCGCCCTGCGCGCCTCGCTGGCGGGCCCGGGCCTGCTCGGTCAGCCGGTGGTCGACGACCAGCCCGGCGGCCTGCCGGAACGTCTGCTCGCCCCGCTGGTCTCGGCCGCGCTCGACAACGCGCTGCGCCGCGGCAAGTCCGCGCTGACCGGCCCGGTCGCCCGCGGTGACGTCGACGCGGTGGCCGCGCACCTGTCCGCACTCGATTCGGTGGACGAACGCCTGGCCGCGGCCTACCGCGCCCTGTCATTGCGCACCGCCGAACTCGCCCAGACCAATCCGGCCCTGCTGGACCTACTCGCCGAGGAAGGCCACTGATGGAACCCGTAGAAGTCCGTCACCACCAGGGCGGGGCGAGGGCGACCGGCGCCTACAAGCCGGGCGCGCTCACCGTGCACCACGACCCCGAGGTCGTCGCGACGGTGACGAAGGCGCTGCGCGGCGCGGGCCGCACGATCGGTTTCGTGCCGACCATGGGCGCACTGCACGAGGGCCATCTGCAGCTGATCCGCCAGGCCAAGCGCACCAATCAGCTCGTGCTCGTGTCGATCTTCGTCAACCCGCTGCAGTTCGGCCCCAACGAGGACCTCGACGCCTACCCGCGCACCCTCGACGCCGATCTGGAACTGCTGCGCACCGAGGGCGTCGAGCTGGTGTTCGCCCCGAGCGTGTCCGACATGTACCCCGACGGCCCGCGCACCACCGTGCTGCCCGGCCCGCTCGGTGCCGATCTCGACGGCGGCACCCGCCCGACGCATTTCGCCGGGATGCTGACCGTCGTGGCGAAGCTGCTGCAGATCACCCACGCTTCCGAGGCGTACTTCGGGGAGAAGGATTACCAGCAGCTCACCCTGATCCGGCAGCTGGTGCGCGACCTGAACTTCGACGTGAAGATCGTCGCCTACCCCACGGTCCGCGAGCCCGACGGCCTCGCGCTGTCCTCGCGCAACCGCTACCTCGACGCGTCCGAACGCGAATCGGCGCTCGCCCTCTCGGCGGCGCTGGCCGCGGGCAGGCACGCGGCCGGCCTCGGCCCGGAGGCGGTCGTCGCGGCGGCGCGCGGCGTGCTCGACACCGTCGACGGCGTCGACCTGGAATACCTCGAACTGCGCGATGCCAACCTCGGCCCCGCCCCCACCGCGGGCAATGCCCGGCTCCTGGTCGCGGCCAGGGTCGGCCAGACCCGCCTGATCGACAACGCTCCCCTCGTCCTCGGCGCCCAGATCGACGGGCATCCCGACGCGAACTCCCTGCCTGCCTCGCAGGCGCAGTAAGAAAGGCGACGCTGATGTTGCGCACCATGATGAAGTCGAAGATCCACCGCGCCACGGTGACCCACGCCGACCTGCACTATGTGGGCTCGGTGACCGTCGACCAGGATCTGCTCGACGCCGCCGATCTGCTCGAGGGCGAGCAGGTCTGCATCGTCGACATCGACAACGGCGCCCGCCTCGAGACCTACGTGATCGCGGGCGAGCGCGGCTCGGGCGTGATCGGGATCAACGGCGCCGCCGCCCATCTCGTGCACCCCGGTGACCTGGTCATCCTGATCGCCTACGGCCAGCTCGACGAGGCCGAACTGCGCGACTACGCGCCCAAGGTGGTCTTCGTCGACGAGCGCAATCGCCCGGTGGAGCTCGGTGCCGATCCGGCGCACGCGCCCGAGGGCTCCGGCCTCACCTCCCCGCGCTCGCTGTCGTTCGCCTGAGCGCGGCGGGGGGACGAGATGCTGCTGACGATCGACGTCCGCAACACCGGCATCGAGCTGGGCCTGTTCACCGGCAGCGGTGAGCACGCGAAGCTGGTGCGGCAGTGGCGGATCCACACCAACCCGCTGATCACCGCCGACGAGTTCGCCATGCAGGTGCGCGGCCTGGTCGGCGCGGAGCTCGACCAGGTGGTCGGTGTCTCGGCGCTGTCGACGGTGCCGCCGGTGCTGCGGGAACTGCGCATCATGCTCGCGCGGTACTGGGATCACGTGCCGCACGTGCTGGTCGAGCCGGGGGTGCGGACCGGCATTCCGCTGCTGGTCGACAATCCCAAGGAGGTCGGTGCCGACCGCATCGTCAACTGCCTCGCCGCGTTCCGCCGCTTCGGCGGTCCGGCGATCGTGGTCGATTTCGGCACCGCGACCTGCGTCGACCTGATCTCGGCCAAGGGCGAGTTCCTCGGTGGTGTGATCGCACCCGGCGTCGAGGTCTCCACCGAGGCGCTGGTCGAGCGCAGCGCGCTGCGCCGCGTCGAGCTGGCCCGGCCGCGTTCGGTGCTCGGCAAGAACAGCATGGAATGCATCCAGTCCGGCGCCGTGTTCGGTTTCGCCGGTCTGGTCGACGGCCTGGTCGACCGCATCCGCGACGAGTTCGACGCCTTCGCCGGTACCGATGTCACCGTGGTGGCCACCGGTGCGGGCGCGCCGCTGATCGTCCCGGAATCGGAGACCATCGACCAGCACGAGCCGCACCTGACCCTGACCGGCCTGCGGCACGTCTACGAGCGCAACAAGAAGTGACATCTGTGGTGCGCGTCATTTTCGCTCGAGCTGAGCGGCCTGCTAAACTCACGCTTGTGTATTTCCGTGTGAGCACCCAGGAGTGTTGTCGAGGCTGACCTGCCTCGACCGTTCGAGGCTGACGTTTCCCTCGACCGATCTCACCTCCTGGAGATGCGCTCATGCGTTCCTCTGTTCTTTCCCTTTCCTCCGCGCGTGACGACTACTCCGCGACACCCCCGCTCGACCGGGCGGTGGCTTCGGCGTTGCCGACCCGGCTGCGGCCCGCCGACCTGCTGCGACTCACCGACGAGGGCGCCGAAGACGTCCTGGCCGGTCGCTTCGATCACCTGCTCCCCGCCGACGGCATCTGGCCCGCCGACGAACGCTGGGCGACACGACTGTCACATGACGACGAGGTCGACGTCTGGCTGATCAGCTGGACCCCGGGAAAATCCACCGAATTACACGATCACGCCGGTTCCCTCGGCGCGCTCACCGTGCTCAGCGGCGCGCTCTCGGAATTCCGCTGGAATGGCACGGAGTTGCGCAGGCGAACCCTCGCCGCCGGTGATCAGGCGTCGTTCCCGATCGGCTGGGTGCACGATGTCGTGCGCGCGCCCGCCGCCGCCGAATCGGTCGGTCCGCTGGATCCCACGCTGAGCGTGCACGCCTATTCCCCGCCCTTGTCGGCGATGTCGTATTACGAGGTGACCGGTCACGGCACCCTGCGGCGAACCAAAACCGTCCTCACCGACCAGCCCGAAGGTGACCTGTGATGAGTCGTTTGACGATTGATCAGATGCTCGACAACGCCCGCGCCCAGCTACGCAGGCTCTACGTCTACGACGTGCCCGCCGCATTGGCCAGGGGCGCGATTCTGGTCGACATCCGGCCCGCCGCCCAGCGGGTGCGCGAAGGATCGTTGCCCGGCGCGCTCGTGATCGAACGCAATGTCCTGGAATGGCGGCTCGATCCGACCTCCTCGGCGCGTTTGTCGCTGGCCGCCGATCACGACGTGGAATGGATCATCTTCTGCTCGGAGGGATACACCTCGAGTTTGGCCGCGGCTTCGCTGCAGCAGCTCGGTTTGCACCGGGCCACCGATCTGATCGGCGGATACCAGGCGTTGAAGTCGGCGGGCCTGTTGACCGTCGGTGTCGGCGTCCCGCACTTCGCGCGCGAGTTAGATGCCCTGGCCTCGCTCTGAACGACGCCTTCTCCCAACGTTTTTCCGCAGGTACGCCCGGATCGAAGCATGATCCGGGCGTACTGCTGTGTGACGCAGCTTTCACCGCGGCGTGGATTGATCGCCGGCGGCGCCGGTTTCGGCGGCTGTCGAGGGCGGGCGGCGCGCAAATCAATTTCCGGCGCCCGCTACTGTTATCGGATGTGAGCACCCCTAACCCCGCCGAGCCCGGCCGCGCCGTCAGTTCCGCTGTGGACAGTGATGTCCCCGAGCAGGTACGGATTCGCCGAGAGAAGCGGGAAAGGCTGCTCTCGGGCGGCGGGGAGGCCTATCCGGTGGTGGTGCCGCGCACCCACACGCTGGCCGAAATTCGGGCCGCCTACCCGGATCTGGAACCCGACACCCAGACCGGCCTGCAGGCCGGTGTCGCCGGGCGCGTCATTTTCGTCCGCAATACCGGCAAGCTGTGTTTCGCCACCCTGCAGGAGGGCGACGGCACCAAGCTGCAGGCGATGATCAGCCTCAACGGTGTCGGCGCCGACGCGCTGGCCGCCTGGAAGGCCGATGTCGACCTCGGCGACTTCGTCTTCGTGCACGGCGAGGTCATCTCCTCGCGCACCGGTGAATTGAGCGTCATGGCCGATTCCTGGTCGATGGCGGCCAAGGCGCTGCGGCCGCTGCCGGTGGCGCACAAGGAGATGAACGAGGAGTCGCGGGTCCGGCAGCGCTATGTGGACCTGATCGTGCGTCCCGAGGCCAGGGAAATGGCCCGTACCCGCGTGAACGTGGTCCGCGCGCTGCGCACCGCGCTCGAGCGCCGCGGTTTCCTCGAGGTCGAGACCCCGATGCTGCAGACCATCCACGGTGGTGCCGCCGCGCGCCCGTTCGTCACCAACTCCAATGCCCTCGACATGGAGTTGTTCCTGCGTATCGCGCCGGAACTGTTCCTCAAGCGCTGCGTGGTCGGCGGCCTGGAGAAGGTCTTCGAGATCAACCGGAACTTCCGCAACGAAGGCGCCGACTCGACCCATTCTCCCGAGTTCGCGATGCTGGAAACCTACGAGGCGTACGGCACGTATGACGACTCCGCGACGATGACCCGGGAATTGATCCAGGAAGTCGCGCAGGAGGCATTCGGCACCCTGCGTGTGACCCTCGCCGACGGCACCGAATATGATCTCGGTGGCGAGTGGACGACCGTCGAGATGTATCCCTCGCTGTCGGAGTCGATCGGTGTGGAGGTCACTCCGGAAACCACTGTCGAGGAATTGCTGGCACTCGCCGAACAGGTCGGTCTGGAAATTCCGGCGGGCAAGGGCTACGGTCACGGCAAACTGGTCGAAGAACTGTGGGAACACGCGTATGGCGACAAGCTGTACGCGCCGACTTTCGTCCGCGACTTCCCGGTCGAGACTTCACCGCTGACCCGTCAGCATCGCAGCAAGTCCGGCGTCACCGAGAAGTGGGACCTCTATGTTCGCGGCTTCGAGTTGGCCACGGGCTATTCGGAGTTGGTCGACCCGGTGATCCAGCGGGAACGGTTCGTCGATCAGGCGAGGCTGGCCGCCGCGGGCGACGATGAGGCGATGGTGCTCGACGAAGACTTCCTTGCCGCGATGGAACACGGTATGCCGCCGACCACCGGAACCGGTATGGGAATCGATCGCTTGTTGATGGCACTCACTGGTTTGGGAATCCGGGAAACGATCCTGTTCCCCATTGTGCGGCCGACTAGTCGCTGACCAGTGAATTTGCGGGGCGAAGGCCCCGTGTTGGAAATTTCGTAATTCGGGGTATTCTTGCCTCGGGTATTCGGCCTGGAGGCAGGCTTGACGATTTCGAGAGGACGCTCATCTCATGGCAAAGAAGGTCACCGTTAGCCTGATCGACGATGTCGACGGTGAGTCCATCGCGGACGAGACCATCGAGTTCGCTATCGATGGGGTGTCGTACGAGATCGACCTGTCGGAGGCAAATGCGGCGCGCCTGCGCGAAGGCCTGGACGAGTGGGTCGCCAACGCGCGCCGCGTGAGTGGCCGTCGCCGGGTGAAGGCAGCCGGTGCGCCCGCGCCGCAGGGCAAGAGCCGCGTTTCCATGGACCGCGAACAGAGCGCCGCAATTCGTGAATGGGCCCGCCGCAAGGGGCACAAGGTGTCTGCGCGTGGGCGTATCTCGGCCGACATCACCGAGGCTTACAACAAAGAGGTCGGCAAGGGCTGAGATATTGGCGGCGCGGGCGCCGCGTGTTCGCGGCCGTCCCGACGATCAGGCACCGTTGCTTGCTCCTTCGTCGCGTACGCAACGGCGCCTGATCGTCGGGACGGCCGCGAACCGGCCGACTGCGTCGGCCGTCCCCTCCTCAGGGTCGGGGAGGGCGGGGTCGGGTCGGGTCGGGATCTTGAAATATTGTTTGCCATCACGTGATTCGTGAGCTCGGGTGGGGAGTTCGCGGGCGCGGGGTGGCTTTTTGGTGTCTTGGGGGTCGGGGTGTGGGCTGGAGCCAACGCGTGTTGGTTGGCCCAGGAGCCGAGGGGCGGGGCGTTAGACTGACTGACGTGCTTACGGTGTTTCGACTCAGTGCTGTCGGGTGTCCCGACCCGATTTCGGGCGCACATGGGTAACTCACCGGGCACGGGCCAACTCGCCCCACACATCCCGCCAGCCGCCAACGCCACGGCCGACGCACCTGAGTCCGGCCAGAATCGCGGAGAGGCGGCACAGTGACTGCGTTTGTCGGGTCGTTTCTTCGGTACACCGATGACACCGGGCGTCAGCACGAGTTGTCGCTGGAGCCGGAGCGGCAGCGGTTCACCATCGGGCGCAATGTGCAGGCCGACCTGGTGCTCGGCTGGGACGCGGAGGTCTCCCGCCTGCACGCGGCGGTCGAGTACCTGGGCGCGCACTGGACGATCGTCGATGACGGGCTGTCGCGGAACGGGACGTTCGTCAACGGGGAACGGTTGGTCGGTCGGCGGCGGTTGAGTCCGGGGGACCGGATTCGGGTGGGGACCACGCTGGTGCACTTCTTCGATTTCGGTGGCGTGGTGGACGACGCGACGCATACGGCGTCGGGGACGACGATTCCGACGATGCGCTCGCTCACCGAGACCCAGCGGGCGGTGCTGATCGCGCTGTGCCGGCCGTACAAGCACGGGACGGGGTTCGCCACGCCCGCGTCGAATCAGCAGATCGCCGAGGAGCTGTTCCTGTCGATCGATGCGATCAAGACGCATCTGCGGGCGCTGTTCGCGAAGTTCGGGGTGGAGAATCTGCCGCAGAATCAGAAGCGCACGCGGCTGGCGGCGCTGGCGATGCAGAGCGGGATGATCTCCGATCACGATCTGTGAGCCGATCGCGTAGGTCGGCGAGCGTCTGAGCCATGTCGGCGGGGGACGCGGGGCGGTTGACTTGTCGTAACGCCGGAACACGGGGAACGAGGTTCCGGGACACGAGTCAGGAGACTTCCCATGTTCGCAGTTCGGTTGGCCGCCATTGTCGCGGCAGTGGTCAGCACGGGGCTGATCGCGGGTGTGTTCTACGCGTATGCGATCTCGGTGATGCCCGCGTTGGCGCGCACCGGTGATCGCACGCTGATCGATGTCATGCAGAAGGTCAACATCGTGATCATCAACCCCTGGTTCATGATCGGCTTTCTCGGCACGGTCGGATTCACGGCGCTGGCCGCGGTGCTGCACCTCGGGTCGGGGCACCGCTCGACGCTGATCTGGCTCGGAATCGCCTTGGCGCTCAACGTGATCGCCTTCGGAGTGACGATCGCGCTGAACGTGCCGCTCAACGAGGCGCTGGACGCGGTGGGCGATCCGGCGGCGATCGCCGACACCGCCGCTGTGCGTGCGGATTACGAGGCCGACTGGGTGCGGTGGAACATCCTGCGCGCGGTGTTGCACACGGCGGCGTTCCTGGTGCTGTGCGGCGCGCTGTTCGTTGCCGGTGTGCAGCAGGGCAAGTCGAGTGCCGAGGCCACCGGTGTGGTTGCCGGACAGCCGGTTTCGCAGGTGGCGGCCGCGCCGACGGTCGGCGGGTACGGCCAGGCGCCGTACCGGTACTGACGGCGATCTTCCGATAGCGCCACGCGACCACTGGAACGTGTTCCATTATGCATGGAACACGTTCTAGTGAGGAGTCGTTTCATGCGACGTAGTTCGAGATCGTTGCTGGTACTGGCCGCCGCCGCGCTGCTGGCCCTCGGCAGTGCGGGCACCGCGGCCGCCGAGTATCCGGTCGACTACAACTTCTTCGCCGGGATCGCACCGGAGCTCATCACCCCCGGCGGATCGCTGCCCGGGGCGAACGATCCGGGCTGCGTCCCGTCGGCCGAGCATCCCAATCCGGTGGTGCTGCTGCACGGCACCGGCGGTGGGGCACAGACGAACTGGGGTGTGTACGCCCCGCTGCTGGCCAATGAGGGCTACTGCGTGTTCTCGCTCACCTACGGCGCCTACGGCCTGCCGTGGCCGGTCTCGGCGGTCGGCGGGATGCGTCCCATCGAGCAGAGCGCGGCCGAGGTGGCGGCCTTCGTCGACGGGGTGCTGGCGAGCACCGGCGCCGCCGAGGTCGACCTCGTCGCCCATTCGCAGGGCAACATCGTCGGCAACTACTACATCAAGCGGGCGGGCGGCGCGGACAAGGTCGGCAAACTGGTCGCGATCGCCCCGCCGTGGCTGGGCACCAACGCGCTCGGCGCCGCCGACATCGCCCACTTCAGCCGGGCGCTCGGGGCTGGACCGGCCTTCGACGCGGTCGCGACCTCGCTGTGTCAGGCCTGCGGGCAGATGTTCGCCGGCTCGCCCTTCCTGACCGCGCTCAACGCCGACGGTGTGTACAGCCCGGCGGTCACCTACACCAACATCGTCTCCGCGATCGACGAGCTGGTCGTGCCCCACACCTCGGGGCTGGTGCCGGGGCCGAACACCACCTCGATCGTCGTCCAGGACGGTTGCGCCCAGGACTACTCCGAGCACCTGGCCATCGCAGGCAGCCCCCGCGCGGCCGGTCACGTCCTCAATGCCCTCGATCCGGCCCGCCAGGCGCCGGTGCCCTGTGTGTTCGTGCCGCCGTTCACCGGTTAGGCCCGCCGCGCACCCTCGCCGAAGTTTCGCTGTAGGCAAAACTGGGGAGGAAACGAATGCCGCGACGTGCGCGTTGTGAGTGAATGACCATGTTGTCGCCGGTCATCAATAGGGTGGACCGGCGGCGTCACGATCCCCTGCCAACTAGAGTGGATGGCGGGGGCCGCAACCCCCGGGCTTCATGGCAGGCTGACAGCGACAGTTGTCGGTCCGACGCCCTAGGTTGTACCGAGCACACTGCGGCGTCTGTTGCCAGAATGTCGGAGCAGGAGAGTGAGGGAGCGATGTTCGAGAGGTTCACCGACCGCGCGAGGCGTGTCGTTGTCCTGGCCCAAGAAGAGGCCCGGATGCTCAACCACAACTACATCGGCACCGAGCACATCCTGCTTGGGTTGATCCACGAGGGCGAGGGCGTGGCGGCGAAGTCGCTGGAGTCCCTCGGAATTTCGCTGGAGGGTGTGCGCAGCCAGGTCGAGGAGATCATCGGACAGGGCCAGCAGGCGCCGTCCGGTCACATCCCCTTCACCCCGCGCGCCAAGAAGGTGCTGGAGCTGAGCCTGCGCGAGGCGCTGCAGCTCGGCCACAACTACATCGGTACCGAGCACATCCTGCTCGGTCTCATCCGCGAGGGTGAGGGCGTCGCCGCCCAGGTTCTGGTCAAGCTCGGTGCCGACCTGAACCGCGTCCGCCAGCAGGTCATCCAGCTGCTGTCCGGGTACCAGGGCAAGGAGCCCGTCGAGGGTTCCGGTTCGCGTGGTGAGGCGGGCACTCCGTCCACTTCGCTGGTGCTCGATCAGTTCGGCCGCAACCTCACTCAGGCCGCGCTCGAGGGCAAGCTCGACCCCGTCATCGGCCGCTCGAAGGAAATCGAGCGCGTCATGCAGGTGCTGAGCCGCCGCACCAAGAACAACCCCGTGCTGATCGGCGAGCCCGGTGTCGGTAAGACCGCGGTCGTCGAGGGTCTCGCTCAGGCCATCGTCAACGGCGAGGTCCCCGAGACGCTCAAGGACAAGCAGCTCTACACCCTCGACCTGGGCTCCCTGGTCGCGGGCAGCCGCTACCGCGGTGACTTCGAAGAGCGCCTGAAGAAGGTGCTCAAGGAGATCAACACCCGCGGCGACATCATCCTGTTCATCGACGAGCTGCACACACTCGTGGGAGCAGGAGCCGCGGAGGGAGCGATCGACGCGGCCTCGATCCTGAAGCCGAAGCTGGCCCGTGGCGAGCTGCAGACCATCGGTGCCACCACTCTCGACGAGTACCGCAAGTACATCGAGAAGGACGCCGCCCTGGAACGCCGTTTCCAGCCGGTGCAGGTGGGCGAGCCGACCGTCGAGCACACCATCAACATCCTCAAGGGCCTGCGCGACCGGTACGAGGCGCATCACCGCGTCTCGATCACCGACAGCGCGCTGGTCGCGGCGGCCACCCTGGCCGACCGCTACATCAACGACCGCTTCCTGCCGGACAAGGCGATCGACCTCATCGACGAGGCGGGCGCGCGCATGCGCATCCGCCGGATGACCGCTCCGCCGGACCTGCGCGACTTCGACGACAAGATCGCCGATGCCCGTCGCGAGAAGGAAAGCGCGATCGACGCGCAGGACTTCGAGAAGGCCGCGCGCCTGCGCGACAAGGAGAAGCAGCTCGTCGCCAAGCGTGCCGAGCGGGAGAAGCAGTGGCGTTCCGGTGATCTGGACGTCGTGGCCGAGGTCGACGACGAGCAGATCGCGGAGGTGCTGGCCAACTGGACCGGCATCCCCGTCTTCAAGCTCACCGAGGAGGAGACCACCCGTCTGCTCCGCATGGAGGACGAGCTGCACAAGCGGATCATCGGCCAGGAGGATGCCGTCAAGGCCGTCTCCAAGGCGATCCGCCGCACGCGCGCCGGTCTGAAGGACCCGAAGCGCCCCTCGGGCTCGTTCATCTTCGCCGGTCCTTCCGGTGTCGGTAAGACCGAGCTGTCCAAGGCGCTGGCGAACTTCCTGTTCGGCGACGACGACGCGCTCATCCAGATCGACATGGGCGAGTTCCACGACCGCTTCACCGCTTCGCGCCTGTTCGGTGCCCCTCCCGGGTACGTGGGCTACGAGGAGGGCGGCCAGCTCACCGAGAAGGTGCGCCGCAAGCCGTTCTCCGTGGTTCTGTTCGACGAGATCGAAAAGGCGCACCAGGAGATCTACAACACCCTCCTGCAGGTGCTCGAGGACGGCCGTCTCACCGACGGTCAGGGTCGTACGGTCGACTTCAAGAACACCGTGCTGATCTTCACCTCGAACCTGGGCACCTCCGACATCTCCAAGGCGGTCGGCCTTGGCTTCACCCAGTCCAACGCCGAGGGCTCGAACTACGAGCGGATGAAGCTCAAGGTCAACGACGAGCTGAAGAAGCACTTCCGCCCCGAGTTCCTCAACCGCATCGACGACGTGATCGTGTTCCACCAGCTCACCAGCGAGCAGATCGTGCAGATGGTGGACCTGATGATCGCCCGCGTCGGCAGGCAGCTGAAGAACAAGGACATGGCCATGGAGCTGACCGATCAGGCCAAGAGCCTGCTCGCCAAGCGTGGCTTCGACCCGGTTCTCGGCGCCCGTCCGCTGCGTCGCACGATTCAGCGCGAGATCGAGGACCAGCTCTCGGAGAAGATCCTCTTCGGCGAGATCGGCCCCGGCCAGACCATCACGGTCGACGTCGAAGGCTGGAACGGCGAGGGTCTCGGCGAGGACGCCAAGTTCACCTTCACCAGCAAGACGAAGCTGACCAAGGCCACCGCCTCGGACGACAAGCCCGAGGTCGTCCTGACCGGTGCCGCCGAAGGCACGGCCCCCGAGGCCGCCGCCTCCGGCGAGTAACCAGCGCAACGAACGAGCCCGCCCCGGCATTCACGCCGGGGCGGGCTTTTCGTGTGCCATCGGCCCGGCGACTCGATCCGGCGTACGCCGGTGCGCGTACCGATTCGTCATCGCACCGGCTCCGGCCCACCTTGGTACCGTGAATCCAGTAGTGGGTTCGCCGTGAGGGGTGTGCTGTGACGCTGGTCGATCCGGGTGCGCGCGGTCTCGAGGATGTGCTCGCCGGGCTGCAGTGGCGGTTCGCCGGACGCGACGAATTCGCGCTGGCGGCGGGCGAGTGGCGGCACCTGGCGGGGGATCCGTGTGCGCTCATCGTGCTCGACGGGTTGATCAGGGTCGAGGGGCTGGAGGAGGCAGAGGATCTGGCGAGTGGGGATTTCCTGTTCGTTCCCGGGGACGACCGGTTCGCGATCAACGCCATGTCCGATGGTGTCGTGCTGTGTGTGCGGCTCGCGCCGGTCACCACGGGCAGCGCCATGGCCGCGCTACCGCAGCGGGTGCTGCTCACCGAGTTCGTCGGGCATTCCCCGCTCGCCGCGACGATGTTCCGCCACCTGGTGCAGCAGTGCCCCGATCCGTACGGCGTGCAGGGTGACCGGGTCGCGACACTGATCGCCGCCATGGCCGTCGAGGCATGGCACACCCGTGGCTGCGCGCCGAAGCGGTGGCTGCTGCGGGTGAACGAACCGGGCGTGGCGCGAGCGGTGGCCGCGATGCACGCCGATCCCGGCCAGGAATGGACGGTCGAGGCGCTGGCCAGGGTCGCCTTGGCGTCGCGGTCCGGTTTCGCCGCCCGATTCCAGGCCGCGACCGGACTCACCCCCGGCCGCTACCTCACCCGGCTCCGGCTCGACCGCGCCCAGCGCTTCCTCACCGAGAAGGATGCCTCGGTGGCGAATGTGGCCCGGCGTCTGGGCTACCGGTCCGAAACGGCTTTCGGCCGAGCCTTCCGCCGCCACACCGGCCACACGCCCTCGGAGTGGCGGCGGGTGGCCGGTGTGAACTCGTAGAACAGGACGCGCAGCCCGCCCAGGTGGGCTGTCGAGGCTCCGTAGCCTCCGTCCTGCGCGGCCCGGCGGATTCCGGTGGACCGAGTGTGGCGCCGCTACTGCCGAACCTGGGTCAGCGACACTCGGACCAGCACGCCGCCGATCACCGCGGCCGCTGCGGCGAGCCAGTAGGTCGGCGCGAGGCCGATGCTGTCCACCCCGCGTCCGCCGACCGCGGAGCCCAGGATGATCGCGGTCTGGAAACCGGCCACCACCAGCCCGCCACCCGCTTCCATCCGGTCGGGCAGCGCGCGCGCCACCCACACCTGGACGAGGTTCAGGATGCCGCCGAACGCACCGCCCCAGATGACCACGGCGACGTAGCCGAGGGCGGGCACGGGCCCCGAGGCGATGATCGCGACCAGGGACAGGCCGATGGCGAACGGAACCGCGATCAGCAGGATGCCGAGGTGCCGGTCGGCCAGGGAACCGAGGACGAAATTGCCGATCAGGCCGCCGATGCCGAACAGCGCGAGCAGCACCGGAATCACCGCGGGACCGGCGCCCAGCAGCTGGTCGAGAGCGGGGCGTACGTAGGTGTATCCGGCGAAATGGCCGCCGATCACCGCGACCACGCTGATCAGGCCCAACGCCACCCCCGGCGACCGCAGCGCGCCACCCAGCGCCCCGAACCCGACCCCCTGGCTCGGCGTGATCGGCGGCAGCATCAGCCGCACCGCGACCGCCGACACGACCGCCAGCCCCGCCGCGACGACGAACACCGTCCGCCACCCCGCGTACGTACTCAGCAGCACGCCCAGCGGCACACCGGCCACCGTCGCGACCGTGGTCCCCGCGTTCACGATCATCATCGCCTTGCCGAGCCGGGCCGCGGGCACCAACTGCGCCGCGATGGCCAGCGCCATCGACCAGTACCCGCCGACGGCGACGCCGAGCAGCAACCGCGCCACCAGTAGCAACGCGATGTTCGGCGCCAACGCCACCACCACGTTCGACACCGCCGCCGCGATGGTCAACCCGATCAACAGGGTGCGCCGATCGAGCCGCGGAAACACCGAGCCCAATCCCAGCGCCGCCACCAGCGCGGTCAACGCGGTCGCACTCACCGAGAGCCCGACCACCCCCTCCGCCACCCCGAGATCGTTCGCGATCACGGTCAACACCCCGGGCGGCAGGAACTCCGCGGTCACCAGCGAAAAGCTGCCGAGAAACATCGTGAGCAACGCGGGCCACACCCGGCGGCCCACTCCGGGCGCCGCGGCACCACTGGTCAAGGTCGTAGTCATGCCAGATGCAACAACTCCGCGTCCCGCTCTTCGCGACCGAAACGCCACACCGCCCGACCCAAACGCCAGGGGTTCGTTTCACCCGGCCGTTGTCGGAACCGGGCCCGGCAGCGGAACCCGTTGGGGTCCTTCGTGTTCGGATCAGGCGAAGTGCTGGAGAAGACCTGACCGATGGCGCGCGGCGTACTCGAACACCTCGACCAGCGCGGCGTAGCCCTGGTCGAGATAGTCGAGTCCCCCGTTGCTCTCGTTCAGCCAGATCCGGGGATACACGCCCGCTCGGTCCATTCCGTGCGGGTCGTAGTGCGCGGCGAGCACGTCGAACGGTGTCCCGCTCAGCAGTTCGGCGGTATGCGACACGTCATCCGGAGTCCATCCGCTGTATTCGCCGATGGGCAACGGCGTACCGGTGAAGAACAGATCGATACCGGTATCCGCCGCTTCCAGCAGGTACTTCAACCCCGCCCACGACTTGTCCAGGTACCCGCTCGGATCGGATTCCGGCGGCTCGAACTCGGCGAGAAACTCCTGCGCGCAGTCGGTGTGCCGCATCACCAGCTCCAGATCTGCCGCGCTCACCCTGGTGAACGACATGGTGACCCCCATGAAAACTCCCCTTTCTTTGAAAAATGCATCGAAGAATTACGCGAATCGACCGATCGCCGCGGATTTCGTGGCGGAGGCGTACGCGAAGAAGGCCTGCAGGTCGTTGTAGGCGACGCGCAGGTGGTCGAGGGCTTCATCGCTTTCCGAGATGTCTGGGCCGGCGCCCTCGTCGTCCATCAGCTCCGGGGAGAAGTGCTCGGCCAGCCGGTCGAATGGCGTGGTGGTGAGGACCTGTGCCGCGGCGGCCACTTCGGCCACCGTCCATACGCTGAGGCAATCGTCGCGCTCGGTCGGCTCGTCGTCGTGCAACAGGTCGAAGTCCACGGCCGCCGCGGTGAGCAGGCACCGCAGTCCGTCCCACATCTGGTCCAGGTCGCCGAGTGGCTCGCCGGGCAGGCGGATCGGCGCGTCGAGGAACTCGTCCGGGATCTCGGGCGACGCGGCGATTCGGTCCGCGTCGGCGGCTGAGATGCGGGTGAAGACGAAGACGATGCTCATGGCGCCTTTCGTGGCAGTGGTCGGACCGTCACGAAAGTAGGAAACCTGCCTTGGCGATACCTTGGCGACTCCTTCTCGCCGGTTCGACGGCCCGGCGCGGCCTATTGCCAACCCGGACGGACCAGGCCGGATTCATAGGCGATGACGACGAGTTGGGTGCGGTCGCGGGCGCCGAGTTTGGTGAGGATGCGGCTGACGTGGGTGCGGGCGGTGGCGGGGCTGAGGTAGAGGCGGGCGCCGATCTCGGCGTTGGTGAGGCCCTCGGCGACCAGGGTCATGACCTCGCGTTCGCGGTCGGTCAGGTCGGCCAGGGCGGCGGGCGGTGGTTGTTTGGCGTGGGTGGAGAACTCGGCGAGCAGGCGGCGGGTGACGCCGGGGGAGAGCAGGGCATCGCCCGCGGCGACGACGCGGACGGCGCGCAGCAGGTCGGTGGGTTCGGTGTGCTTGACCAGGAAGCCCGCCGCGCCGGCCCGGATCGCCTCGAAGACGTATTCGTCGAGCTCGAAGGTGGTCAGGACGACGACGCGCACCCCGGCGAGCTTCGGATCGTCGGCGATCATCCTGGTGGCGGCCAGCCCGTCCAGGATGGGCATGCGAATGTCCATCAGCACCACATCGGGCACCAGCGCGCGCGTCATCCGCACCGCCTGCTCCCCGTTCTCGGCCTCGCCGACCACCTCGATGTCGTCCTGGGCCTCGAGCAGCGCGACGAACCCACCGCGCACCAGCGCCTGATCATCGGCGACCAGCAGCCGGATCCTGGTCGCCTCCGCGCGCGACGTGTGGCCGCTGCCCGCGAACGACTCGTCACCGATTCCGCCGGTCCCGGATTCGCTCATCCGGTGGCCTCCTTGTCCTCAGCGGATTTCGTCGTGCCCGACCGCGAATCGTCGGAGATGCGGGCCGCCCTCGACGACGCGCCACCATCGGTCTTCGCCGATCCCGCGCCCGACGCGGCTTCGGTCTGCCCAGATCCTGCGCGCGAGGTGGTCTCGGCTCGCGTCGATCCCGCGCGCCAGGCGGCTTCGGTCTGCGTCGATCCCGTCCGCGAGGCGGTCTCGGTCTGCGTCGATCCCGCGCGCGGACCAGCATCGGTCTGCGTGGATCCCGAACGGGCGGCGGCTTCGGCCTGCCTTGATTCCGCGGGCGACGAGGTCTCGACCCGCACAGCCCGCGGAGCGGCGGGCGCGCTCCCCGCCGGGCGGGTGGGCAGTCGAGCAGCCACCCGGAATCCGCCGGACGGCCGCGGTCCGGCGGTCAACGCCCCACCCAGCGCGTGGGCGCGCTCCCGCATGCCGATGATCCCGTTCCCGCCCGGCCCGGTGCGGACCGCGGTGCTGGTGGGCCGGGTGTTGTCGACGGTGATGTCGACCGATTCGGGGGTGTAGCGCAGGGTGATCAGCGCGTTGGCGCCGGGCGCGTGCCGCACCACGTTGGTCAGCGATTCCTGCACGATCCTGGCCGCCGCCACATCGATCACGCTCGGCAGCTTCTTGGGGGTGCCGATGATCTTGGTGTCCACGGTGAGTCCGGTCGCGCGGGTCCGCGACAGCAGGGTGTCGAGATCCTCGAGGGTGGGGGCGGGCATGCGCGGTGCCGGTCGTGGCGGCGGTTCGACCGGGGGCGGGGACGCGGGTGCATCCTCGCGGGCCCGCACGGGTTCGGGCGGATCGGGCAGAACCGATGTGCCGCTGCGGATGGCGTGCAGCAGCGTGTGCACCTCGGCCAACGCCTCCTTGGAGGTCGTCTTGATGGTGGCCAGCGCGGCCGCCGCCTGCTGCGGCTTGCGATCGAACAGCTCGAGCGCGACCGAGGACTGCACATTGATCAGCGAAAGACTGTGCGCGAGAACATCGTGCAGCTCGCGGGCGATGGCAAGGCGCTCCTCGCTGGCCGCCCGCGCCTGCTGTGCCTGCGCGTCGCGCTCGGCGGCCTCGGCCCGCTGCCTGCGCGCGAGCACCACCGCGCGCCGCTGCCGCACCCCCTCGGCGATCCCGACGAGCACCCCCATCCATGCCAGCAGCCCGAACACCGGCCAGGCGCCGGTCTCGCGTCCGAGCAGCGCGGGGATGGGCCACACCATCAGCAGGAAGCCGAAGGCGACCAACGGGTAAGTGCGCCACCGTGATCCGGTGCTCGCGGCGGTGAAGAAGGCGATCACCAGGGAGAGCAGGACCGGCCCGTACCCGTAGCCGCCGAGCACATAGGTGACCGCGGCGAGCAGGGTCACCACCAGGACAGGTTCGGGTAGCAAGCGCCGGAAGCCGAGCGCGATCGGACCCGCCAGCAGCAACAGGTACGCGAACGCGTCGAGCGAACGCACCCCGGTCTGCTGCTCGTTGGCGCCGGAGCTACCGACGAGCTGGATCACCGCGACAACCACTGCCAGGCCCCAGTCCTGAACGACCGAGCCACGCTCCCACTTCGCAGACGCTCCCACCTCTCTTACCCTATTGCGTGCGCCCGCCGCCCGCGTCGGCCTGCGCCCGTAATTCCGGTTCGCCCGTCCCGGTACGCCGATCACGGCGGCCGCCAGTGCGAACAGCGTCCGGTTTGCCCACCGATCGCCGGTCGATCCGGCCCGGCCGTGCGCCGCGCGGCGTAGTGCCGAAGCCGCCTCGGGACGGATGTGCACAACCCCGGTCACCCCGGATTCTGAGTCCCATGAACGATTCCATCGTCGTCACCACCGAGCTGACCAAGCGCTACGGCGAGCACAGCGCCGTCGACGCGGTGAGCATGCGGGTCGCCGCCGGGGAGATCTACGGCTTCCTCGGCCCGAACGGCGCGGGCAAGACCACCACGCTGCGCATGCTGGCCGGACTGATCCGCCCCAGCGCGGGCACCGCGACCGTGCACGGCCTCGCCCCCGGCGACCCCGACGGCCTGCGCCGCATCGGCGTACTCATCGAGGGCCCCGGCTTCTACCCGTACCTGTCGGGCCGCGACAACCTGCGCGTCCTGGCCCGCTACCGCGGCTACGGCGGCACCGAGGTCGAGGCGGCACTGGCCCGCGTCGGCCTGACCGACCGCGCCGACGACCGTTTCCGCACCTATTCGCTCGGCATGAAGCAGCGACTCGGCGTCGGCGCGGCCCTGCTCGGCGACCCCGACCTGCTGATCCTCGACGAACCGACCAACGGCCTCGACCCGGCGGGCCTGGCCGACATGCGCACGCTCATCGTCGATCTCGCCGCCGACGGGCACACGATCCTGCTGTCGAGCCATCAGCTGGCCGAGGTGCAGGAGATCTGCCACCGGGTCGGCGTGATCTCCGGTGGGCGCCTGCTCGCCGAATCGACGGTCGCCGAACTGCGCGGCACCGCAACGCTGTTCGTGCGCGCCGAACCCGTGGACCTCGCCTTGGCGGCGATCCGCGCGACAACCGACACCCCGGCGCGGGCGAGCGCCGACGGCATCAGGGTGGAGATGAGTGCCGCCATGGCACCGGTACTCGCCCGCGCGGTGGTGTCGTCGGGCGCCGACCTGCTCGAACTGCGCGTCGACGAGAAATCCCTGGAAGAAGTGTTCTTCGAGATGACAGCTGTGGAGGCCGCGAAATGACCGGTGTGACAAGGGATCTGTGGGCGAGTATCCGGGCCGAATCGATCCGCCTCGGCCGCTGGCCCGCCTTCTGGATCGTGCTCGGCACGTGGGTGCTGCTGAACCTGATGTTCGCCTACCTGTTCAACTACCTGGCCTACCGCTCCGGCGAGAGCGACGCGATGTCGGACGGCCTGCCCCGCGATGTGCTGCTCGGCCAGCTGCTCCCCGCCGCCGTACCCGAGGTGTTCACGCAAGGGATGGCGATGTTCGGTGGCGCGCTGATGCTCATTCTCGGCGCCCTCGCGGTGGGCAGCGGATACGGCTGGGGCACTTGGAAAACCGTGTTCACCCAGGGTCCGAGTCGCGTCGCCGCGGTCGGTGGGCTGCTGGTCGGGCTGCTCGTCGTTGTCCTCGCCCTGGTCTGCGTGGCCTTCGCCGTCGACCTCGGCGTCGCCTCGCTCGTCGCGGTGAGCGAGGGACAGTCGGCCGCCCTGCCATCCCTCGGTCGGACCGCACTCGGAATCGGCACCGGGACAGCCATTCTGAGCATGTGGACCCTGGCGGGCGCGCTCATCGGCGCCATCGCCCGCGGCCCCGCTCTCGCCGTCGGCCTCGGGCTGGTCTGGGTCCTCGTGGTGGAGAACCTGCTGCGCGGCGTGTCAGCCATCTTCGGCCCCATCGAGGTGGTGACCGACCTGCTCCCCGGCACCGCCGCCGGTTCGCTGGCAGGCGCCATGCGCACCGTCGACGGCCCGGCCACCCCCGGCGTCCTCGACATCCTCACCCGCGGCGAATCTCTCGCCCTGCTCGCCGCCTACCTGCTCGCTTTCGCGGGCGGAACGGTGTGGCTGATGACCCGCCGTGACCTCACCTGACCGCCGCTCGGCCGTCGCGGCTGGAAGAGCCTGTGGGATCCGATGCCCCTGGACTGGGCGGGACACCGCGAGCGGCACCGAGTAGCCGACGGCGGTGTGAGCTCAGCTCCACCCAGCCGGGTTCGATGCGGTCTCCCGCGAGATCCCCGAGCCCGTCTCGGGAAATCCACCGAATCGGTCATTGTGCAGGTGGGCGAAGAAATAGCACATCTCCTCGCACTCGGCATCGGTCACCGCGGTCGACGGATCGGCGCGCACGGACTCGTAGTGCTCCCGGCCCATCGCGACGATGAACCCACGGCAGTACAGGAATCCGTCATCGGAGCCATCGGTGATCTCCTGGATGTCGGCGCGATCGATGTCGTAGAGGGCGCGTTCGAGCACCCGGTCCAAGGCGGTGAGCTCGGCGCTGGTGAAATCCGCCGACAGCGTACGCAGTTCGGCGATGACCGGATCCAGCAGATCATCGTCGAACGAGCCGTTGGGTCCTGGCGTGAGCAGTGCGCTCCGAGCGGCACTGGATCCGGTCCGCTCCCAGGCGGTTTCAATCAGGTTCCAGAAGTCGGCGATCTCGGCATCGGTGGGAAGTGTCGTCACGAAGCAAGACGGTAGCGGCGGCCACCGACAGAATCGATCGGTTCCGCGGGTGGTGCGTGCTCTCCGCCGAAGCGACGCCGACGCGGCTCACCGCGGGCCATTCCGACGCTGGAGGTGCCCGACAAAGCCCACCGGCGCATGCCTCCAGACAGATCCCGCCGCTAGTCGGCCCTTGCGCTCGACACCGCTGACGCATCGAGCACGCGGTGGGCGAGTGTGGACAGCCCGTCGGTGATCTGTCGAGCCGACAATCCGCGGTCGAGCTGGTGCAGGTAGACCTCGGCGGCCAGTGGCGCCAGCAGCGTGTCGACCAGCGAATCCGCCTCGGCGACGCCGGCTTCGACGAGCAACGCGCGCACGTGCGCCGCCCAGAACCCGTACGCGCCGGTCGCGAACCGGGCTCCGCCGGTCTCCGCGCCGAGCACCAGATGCGCGTGACCGCGGAGCAACTCGATCATCGCGGCATAGAACGCGGCCAGGCGGTCGGCGGGCGCGGCGCCGGGGCCAAGCGGTGGCTCCCCGCGCAGCAGCTGTTCCTGCAGGGCGCGTTCGTGTTCGTCCAGCAGGGCGACGGCGATGGCGTTGCGATCGGGATAGCGGCGGTAAAGCGTGCCGCGACCGACCCCGGCGGCCTTGGCGATGTCGTCCATGCTGACCGTGCGCGGGTCGCGGGTGGCGAAGAGTTCGGCCGCGGCCGTCAGCACCTTGGCTCGATTGCGGGCCGCGTCGGTGCGCTCGGTGGGGGGCGGCGCGTCCAGCGCCGCGCCGGTGAGCAGGTCGGATCGGGGCTCCATGGATCCGACTCTAGCCCAGATCCGAATATGTGGACAATGTGTCCACTTGTGTCCTATCGTCGAAAACGCAAGCAAATGGACAGCATGTCCACTTATGGAAGGCTCGATCATGACCCACCTGCTGCACCTCGACGCCAGCGCTCGCCCGAACTCCCTGAGCCGCGCCCTCGGCGCGGAATTCGCCACCGCCTGGCGCGCGGCCGAACCCGACGGCGCCTACACCTACCGCGACCTCGCCGCCGAGCCCACACCGTTCATCGACGCGGGCTGGACCGAACTCTGCGACGCCGTCCTCGCCGCGGGCCACACCGACCTCGACGAACTCGCCGACCTGGCCGTCACCCCCGCCCAGCGCGCCGCGTTGACCATCGTCGAACCGCTGCTCGCGCAGGTACTGGCCGCCGACGTGATCCTCATCGGCACCCCGATGTACAACTACTCGATCCCCGCCGCGCTCAAAGCCTGGCTCGACCAGATCACCTTCCCGCGAATGTCGCTGGGACACCGCAGGTTCGTCGTGGTCACCGCCCGCGGCGGCGCCTACTCGCCCGGTGCGCCGAAGGCCGCCTTCGACTACCAGGAGCGCTACCTGCGCGACTTCTTCGCGGGCCATTTCGCCGTCACCGACACGGTCTTCGTCAATGCCGAACTGGCCAACGCCGTCCACGACCCGGCCCTGGCCCACCTGCGCGAGGCACACGAATCCTCGCTGGCCACCGCCCGCGCCGAAATCCGGGTACTCGCCGAGGATTACGCGCGATGAGCTGGCTGATTCTGATCGCGGCCGGGCTGGTGGAAATCGTCTGGTCGCAGACCATCAAACCGACCGAGAACTTCACCCGGCTCGGGCCGACCCTGCTGTGCATCGCCCTCGGCTCACTCGCGGTGTACCTGCTCTCACGGGCCATGCACACCCTCCCGGTTGGCACCGCCTACGTCGTGTTCACCGGAATCGGGGCGGTCGGCGCGATCGGGTTGGGCGTGCTGATCCACAAGGATCCGCTCAGCGCGGGTCGCGCGCTCGCGCTGTCGCTGATTCTCGGCGGCATCGTGCTCGCCCGGCTCACCAATCCCGAGTGACGCTGTCGCACACCCGATGCGGCGATCGCCCGGTCGGAGCCGGTAGGGTCAGCTGATGGACCAGCCAGTTCGCCCCCCGGACCTGTCCACGCGGCCGCACGAGCTCATGGTGGAGCGCGTGATGAAGGCCTCGCCCGGCCTGCTCTACGCGGCCTGGACCCAAGGCCTCGATCTGTGGCTGGCCGTTCCCGGATCGGTGCTGATGCGGGCCGGGGTCAACGAACCGCTGTACTTCGACACCGGCTCGGCCGACAAGCGCAATCCGCACTACGGCCGCATCCTGACCCTGGAACCGGATCGCCGGGTCGAGTTCACCTGGGTCACCGCCGCCACCGACGGCGTCGAGACCGTGGTCGCCGCCGAATTCCGCAAACAGCCGCGCGGCATCCGGCTGCGGCTGCGCCACTCCGGCTTCCCGACCGCCGCCGTGCGCGACCTGCATCAGCAGGTGTGGCCGGAGATGCTGGAACGCCTCGACGAGGTCACCAGCGCCGCCCCATGAGCCACCCGCGCGCGAGTAGCTTCGTAACCGGATCGCACGCACCCGAAGCGAAAGGATTGTGAATGCCTACTCGTAGTGCACGAACCACGTGGGCAGGCGGGCTGCAGGACGGCTCGGGCCAGGTCGAACTGGTCAGCTCGCAGGTCGGCAAGTTCGACGTGAGCTTCCCGCGCCGCGTGGCCGACACGGCCGAGGGGACCAGCCCGGAAGAGCTGATCGCCGCCGCGCACTCGTCGTGCTACTCGATGGCGCTCTCGGCCGAGATCGCCAATGCCGGCGGCACGCCGGAGAGCTTGGACGTCACCGCAGACGTGACGCTCGGCCCCGATCCCGAGGGCGGCTTCCGGATCAGCAAGATCAAGCTGACCGTGCGGGCCGTCGCGTCCGGCATCGGTGCCGAGGGCTTCTACGCCGCGGCCACCGCCGCCAAGCACGGCTGCCCGGTGAGCAAGGCGCTCGCCGGTGTCGCCGAGGTGGAACTGGACGCCGAGATCATCTGATCCCGCGCCGGGCACGCGTGCCGAGCGCGCGCGTGCCCGATCAGCGCTGGGTGAACCAGCGATGCGCGGCCGGGGTGTACATCGCCGGGATCGCGATCACCACGGCAAGGACGTGCACTGCCCGCAGGCTCGCCAGCACGGTGGACTCGGCGGTGTACCCGGCGAACAGCGTGCCGAAATCATCGGTCGACAACACGACCGCCAGCGGCTCGATGATCAACGAGACCAGCCCGACAACTCCGATACCGACGGTCAGCACCGCGCGCGCGATACGACTGCCGTTGAGCATGTACAGCGCCACCCCGAACACGGCCAGATAGATGGCGAGCCGGGGCAGCAGTCCGGTCGCGGTGGCGCCGAACTCGCCACCGCCGCGCATCGCGCGCAGCAGGCCCTCGGCGACACCGGCACCGAGCGCGGTCACCAGTCCGGCGAACGCGACGGTCACCGCGCGCGGACGGACCGCGGAAACAACAGCAGAAGCGGGAACAGAAAGGGCAGTGTCGGTCATGACACCGACACTGCCTTTCCCGCATACGCGCCAGGATCACCCTGCGGTAGCGACCTGCTCTGCTACCGGAGTGCTACGCCGAGAGGCGAATTCGGTGAGCGCGGCGAACGCCAGCCCCAGACTCGCCCACAGCGTGGCCGTCTGGGCCAGTGAGGCCACCCGGAATTCCCACAGCAGCGAGGCCGGGAAATCGTCGGCGACTTCGTTCACGCCGGGCAACACGATGTAGCCGACCGTGGTGACCAGCACGAACGCCGCGACACCCGCGATCAACTGGACCGTGCCCAGCTGACTCGCCAGCGCACGGTACGCCGCGACCCCGGCCGCGACCGCGAGCAGACCGACGACGACGGCGGCCACCCACAGCCAGGTGCGCTCGTTGATGGTGTCCGGATCACCCACCGCGGGTGGGTTGGCCGGGTACTTGAAGAACGGCACCGCGACGATCGCCGCCCACGCGAGCACCGCGCCGGTCAGCACCAGCCGTGGTCCCGAGAGCGTGCTGAACCGCCGGGCGTAGTTGATCGCCAGGGCGAACAGCGCGCCGAACGCCATCCCGGCCAGGCCGAGCGCGAGGAACTGGCCCGCCTTCTGCCCGGACCGGCTGACCTCGGCCTCGTCGTCGCCGTGGGAGTGGCCACCGGCGGCTTCTTCTTCGCCGTGACCGTGCTCGGCCGGAGCGGCCGCGGCCTCTTCGATCGCGATCGCGGCGTCGATCTTGGGCTCGCCGACGAAATAGCCCACCGAGGCGGCCAGCAGGCCGGCGATCAGACCGGCCAGCAGGCCGCGCAACAGCAGGGTCTTGAGTGAATCGGTCAGTGGCACGGGACACCCAGCAGATGACGTCCGTCGTGCATCAGCTCGTGCAGGAACATCCCGCTACGCGAGACGGCCCCCTGATCGAACCCGACCAGGTACAGCGTGAGCAGAGCGAGCAGAACGACACCGACCGTGACGAGCACGGTTGCCAGGTTGTCGAGGCCGGCCTCCCGGCCGGGTGAATGCGCGATGGCCATTCGGGTCCTCCTCAGGGATACGCGTCCCATGGTCGAGTGTGGTGCGAAGGTGCCGGTGTCTGGCTCTCCGGCACCGGGGACCCGGTACGTGGATACAGTGGCGCGACCGCTCCGGACTCACACCGGAATTACCGCGCACCCTCGCGTATGTTCACTCGAACTGTGACAGTCGCCCTGCGTCTCGTCAATACGAGCGCCCGCATGTCCAGCGGAAACGCCGTTATCAGCCCTTGGCGGGGACGTCGAGAACAACCTCGAACTCGAGCAGCGAGGCCCCGGTCGACACCGGCTTGGGACGCTCGCCCTCGCCACCGTTGCCCGCGTGCGCGGCCCGGGCCGGTCCGTCGCGCCAGGCGGCGAAGGAATCCTCGGAATCCCACTGCGTCACCACGAAATACCGGTTGTCACCGGCGACCGGGCGCAGCAGCTGGAAACCGAGGAAACCGGGGGAGTTCTCCACCGCGTGCGCACGCGCGGCGAATCGCTTCTCCAGCTCGGGTCCGGCACCTTCGGGGATCTCGATCGCATTGATCTTCACAACAGCCATGCCAGAAACAGTAGCTTCGCGTCCGGCAGAATCGGCAGGGTGTTGTACGACGAAGGGGGCACCGGCGCCCCGATCCTGCTGCTGCACGGGCTGATGGGCAGCGCGCGCACCTGGGCCGATCAGCTGCCCTGGCTGCGGACGCACGGTCACCTCTACACCGTCGACGCCGCCGGGCACGGTCGCGTCCCGCCCGCCGAGCTCACCACCGAGGCGTTCGTCGCGGATCTGGCCGAGCTCACCGCCGCGATCAGCGAGCCGATGGTGATCGTCGGGCATTCGATGGGCGCGATCCACGGCTGGGTCTTCGCCGCCACCCACCCCGAACGCGTGCGCGCCCTCGTCGTCGAGGACATCGCCCCCGATTTCACCGGGCGCACCGCCGCGCACTGGGCCGCGCTCATCCACTCCTGGCCCCAGCCCTTCCCCGACGAGCGGGCGTTGCACGACTACTTCGGCCCCATCGCGGGCCGCTACTTCCTGCGCGCGTTCACCGCGGGCCCCGACGGCTACCGCCTGCACGGCGAGGTCGACACCTTCCGCGCGATCTCCGAGGAATGGGGCACCCGCGATTTCTGGACCGAATGGAAATCGCTCCGGGTACCCGCCCTGCTCATCGAGGGCGAGCACACCATCACCCCGCCGGGGCAGATGCGCACCATGGCCGACGTCCATCCCGATGCCGAGTACGTGCGGATTGCGGACGCGGGCCACCTCGTCCACGACGAACAACCCGAGGTCTATCGCACCCACGTCAGCCGCTTCCTGGCTCGCGTCCTGCCCTGACGATGTTGGACAGCTGATCACCAGGCACTCAGGTGAGCATCGGCCGAGAAGCGAACGCCACCAGAGCCTGGTGATCAACAGTCCAGGTCGGTCGTGGAAGGGCTAACCCGTGCCGCCTTCGCCTGCGAGGGCGAAGAGGCCGTCTTCGGTTTGTTCGATGAGGCCGTCGACGAGGAGGGAGTCGAGGGCGCGGGCGCGCTGGCCGGGGTCGCGGGTCCAGGCGAGGTCGAGGCGGATCTGTTCGACCGGGCCGCTGGCCGCGCGCAACACGTCGAGGAGGCGGCCGCGGGCCTGACGGTCGGTGCCCTCGTACTTCTGCACTTTGCGCGCCACCGCGGCGGCGGGACGACCCGCGTCGACCCACGCGCAGTCGGGTAGCGGGCACTGCGCGCAGCTGGGATTGCGGGCCGTGCAGACCAGGGCACCCAGTTCCATCAGCGCCGCGGAGAATTTCGTCGCGTGCGCTACGTCGGTGGGGAGGAGCGCTTCGGTTTCGGCGAGGTCGCGCGTGGCGGGATTGCCCGGCTCGCGCCCGTGCACGGCGCGTGCGACCACGCGTCGAACATTGGTGTCCACCACGGGAACTCGCTGACCGTAGGCGAAGCAGGCCACCGCGCGGGCGGTGTAGGAACCGATGCCGGGCAGGCTCAGCAGCACGTCGACATCGGTGGGTACCTCGTCGCCGTGCTCGGTGGCCAGCACCCGCGCGCACTCGTGCAACCGCAGCGCCCGCCGCGGATAGCCGAGCTTGCCCCACGCGCGCAGCACCTCGGCCTGCGAGGAGGCCGCCATCGCCGAGGGCACCGGCCAGCGTGCCACCCACTCGCGCCAGATCGGCTCCACCCGGACCACCGGGGTCTGCTGCAGCATGATCTCGCTCATCAGGATGTGCCACGCACTGGCTTCGGGCCTGCGCCACGGCAGGTCGCGTGCCGTGGCGGTGAACCAGTCAACGAGGACGTCCGCGTCGATACTCACTGTTTCCGTTCCACCTCTGCCAGGCTCTCTTTGCCGACGCGTAACGCGCCGGACTCGCTGGTAACCCCCGGCCTGTGCACAATGGTCGGTATGCCTGGTTCAAATCCGATAAGCGCCTGGAAGTCGCTGCGCGAAGGCAACGAGCGCTTCGTCAACGACACCCTGCTGCATCCTAGCCAGGGCGCCGCCGACCGAGCCAAGCTCGTCAGCGGTCAGCACCCACACGCGATTCTGTTCGGCTGCGGCGACTCCCGCGTGGCCGCCGAGTTGATCTTCGACCAGGGTCTCGGCGACATGTTCGTGGTCCGCACCGCGGGCCACGTCGTCGACAGCTCGGTGCTCGGCTCGATCGAGTACGGCGTCGCGGTGCTCAACGTGCCGTTGATCGTGGTGCTCGGCCACGACAGCTGCGGCGCGGTGAAGGCCACCATCGACGCGCTCGACGGCGGCGAGGTGCCCGGCGGGTTCATCCGCAGCGTGGTCGAGCGGGTCACCCCGTCGATCCTGGTCGGTCGCCGCGAAGGGCTCACCACCATCGACGAGTTCGAGGCGCGCCACGTGGTGGAGACCAGCCGTCTGCTCATGCAGCGGTCGATGATCATCTCCGAGCGGGTGGCCACCGGTCAGTTGGCCATCGCCAGCGTCACCTACAAGCTCTCCGACGGCAAGGTGCACCTGCGTCGCACCGTCGGCAACATCGGTGAGGTGGTCTGAAACCGGCCGAACCAGCCGGGTTCACCGCCGACACGCCGAGGTCATCGAGCGCGCGTCCCCGCGCTGCGCTTACCGTTGAGGCGTGCTGGAACCGAATGGACCGCTACCACCGGAGATCTACTGGCGTCGCCGGGCACTCGCCATCGGCGTCATCGTCGTCGCGCTCGCACTGGTGATCTGGCTCGTCACGCTGGTCGCGCGCGGTGGCGACTCCTCCGGCGGCACCGAGGCCGCCGCGACCACGTCATCGTCGTCCACGACTGCCACCACGTCGTCGGTGTCGAGTAGTACGAGCGAGACCAGCGAGTCGGCCACTCCCAGCGAGGAGGCCACGCCGACCACCGACCCCGACGAGCCGGCGGCACAGCCGTGCACCGATCAGTCGCTGGCGTTGAAGGTGACCGTCGGCCAGCCCACCTATCGGGTGGGCGACCAGCCGGGCTTCGGCACGGTCATCACCAACATCTCCTCGGCGCCCTGCGCCCGCGATCTCGGTGCGGGCCCGCAATTCCTCGTCTACACCCTCGACGGCCAGCGCCGGTTATGGGCGAGCGACGACTGCAATCCCGACGGACCGCCGGAGATGAAGACGCTCAAGGCCGGTGAGCAGCTGTCGTACAAGGGCACCTGGTTCGGCACCACCTCGCAGCCCGAGTGCGCCGGTGACCGTCTCCCGGTCCCCGCGGGCGCCTACATGGTGGTCGCTCAGCTCGGCGCCGTCCGCAGCGCCGCGGAGCCGTTCAACCTGGCGGAGTGAACCCGGGGCATACATTGTCCGGGTGCGCCGTAGGTCACATGTTCAGGTTCGGTGGATTTGCAGTGTTCGCAGGATCGGGGCGGGCGTCAATGGCTGTTGGCGCGGAAATGGCGTGACCGCGCGGAATTCGGGGTTTGCCGGGGTTATTCCACGCCCACCGGTTCCCTGGGTGCGCGAGATTTGCGGAGTTCGGCCAATCGCAGCGCCGAACGCAGGTCGCTCACCTCGTGGATACGCATCGAGCCGATCTTGGTCTTTTCCGATCCGGGCGGGACGAGCGCGGTGGTGAAGCCGAGTCGTTCGGCCTCGGCGAGGCGGCGGGTGAGCCCGGTGACCTTGCGGACCTCACCGGCCAGACCCACCTCGCCGAGGATCACCCAGCCCGCGGGCAGTGCGATGTCGGCCTCGGCGGAGGCGATCGCGAGCGCGATGGCCAGATCGGCGGTCGGCTCGAGCAGCCGCATCCCGCCGACGGTGGCGGCGTACACGTCGTGCTTGCCGAGGAACACCCGTCCCCGGCTCTGCAGCACCGCCAGCACCATCGCCACGCGGTTGTAGTCCAGCCCGCTCACCGCCCGGCGCGGCTGCGGGATCTCGGTCTTGACGGTCAGCCCCTGCACCTCGGCGACGAGCGGGCGTTTGCCGTCCATCGCCACCGTCACCGCCGTGCCGGGCACGGCATCGGTGCGGTGGTGCAGGAACAGCCCGGACGGATCGTCGACACAGGCGATGCCGTCCTCGTGCAGTTCGAAACAGCCCACCTCGTCGGCGCTGCCGAACCGGTTCTTGATGCCGCGGACCATGCGCAGCGAGGAGTTCTTGTCGCCCTCGAACTGCAGCACCACGTCCACCAGGTGCTCGAGCGTGCGCGGCCCGGCCACATTGCCATCCTTGGTGACATGGCCGACCAGCAGCACCGCGATCCCGCTCGCCTTGGCCAGCGAGGTCAACGCCGCCGTCACCGCGCGCACCTGGGTGACACCGCCGATCACCCCGTCCACCTCGGGCGCCAGCATGGTCTGCACCGAGTCGACGACCAGCAGCGTCGGGCGCACCTGTTCCACGTGCCCGAGCACGATCGACAGGTCCGATTCGGCCGCCAGGTACACCCGGTCGTGCACGGCACCGGTCCGGTCGGCGCGCAGCCGCACCTGCCCCGCGGACTCCTCGGCCGTCACGTACAGCGCGGTCGCCTCGCGCTGTACGGCCCACCGGTAGGCCACCTCGAGCAACAGGGTCGACTTGCCGACGCCGGGCTCACCCGAGAGCAGCACCACCGAGCCCGGCACCACCCCGCCGCCGAGCACCCGATCGAGCTCGCTGACCCCCGTCGACCTGGCCTGGGTGATCTTGGCGTCGATCTGCGACAGCGGCGCCGCCGCGGTACTCGGCAGCATGGCGCGCCGCCCCGGGGCCGCGGCCGCCGCCGAGACGGCCACCTCGTTCACCGTGCCCCAGGCACCGCAATCCGGGCACTTACCCACCCATTTGGACACCTCGTGCGAGCACGCGGAGCAACGGAAGACTGCTTTGGACTTGGCCACACGCGCACCCTACGGACCCGCCCCGACAAAAAGGAGCAGCCGCCGCGGTGGACCGCGACGGCTGCTCGATTCGGCTGACTCAGTGCCCGCCGCCCGCGCCCTCGGGCGCGGGGCCGGACTTCTCGTTCTCGACGCGCTCGACCGCGGCGGCGTCGACCGGGACCGACACCTGCACGGTGCCCGCGTCCTTGAAGTTGAAGGTGACGTTGTAGGTCAGACCGGGGGAGATGGCCTCGGTCAGGCCGGTGATCTCGATGCTGGCCGGGGTGGCCTCCGGGTCGATCGACGGGGTGTCACCGCTCGCCGTCGTGGTCGGCGCGGCCGTGGTCGTCGGCGCGGCCGAGGTGGCACCGTGATCGTCGCCGTGCGCACCCGAGGCGGCCGTGGCCTTGCCCGTGCCCGCGACCACGGTCTGCTGCGGCGCGAGCACGAACTTCGTGTCACTCGCGGGGCCGGTGATACTGACCTGACCGAGGTCGGTGGTGACGCTGGTCAGCTCGTCGGTGACCGTCTCGCTGTTGTTGATGATCGACAGCGCGAGCACCGCCTTGCCACCCTTGTCGTGCTCGGCGGTGGCCTCCGGGTACACGATGTGCACGTTGCGCAGGGCGATGGCGCCGATGTCGGCGTGGTTGCCGTTGATGGCGGCCGCCTGCGACGAGGTCTGGGTGTGCTGACCGGCGCTGCAGCCGGTCAAGGCGATGCCCGCGGCAGCGGCGAGCGCGGCAACCGTCACCATGCGACGTCGCGCCGAGTGGGCGGTCACAGCTTTCAGGGCAGTCACGGTTTGTCCTCCATGTCGACCGGGCTCACTCCGTCCACACGGCGGATCGGAGGGTAGTAACTAGGCAGCGTAGTAGTTCGCTTCGCGCGCGTGGCGACGGGGCTCGCGACGCGCGGGCACGGAAGTAACAGTTCGGTGTCCGGAGCGGGGTTGCCCGATCGATGCCGGGCGCGGTGCTCGCGTCAACCGGTCCCTGTGCTGGTGGTTAACCCGTTCTGGCACAACGCAATGCACACCGATTCTTTCTTGTCAACCCCTGCGGTGGCCTCGTTGTGGCCCTGACCTGCACAGTTGATCGCGCCGTTATCGAGTCGCATGTTAAACTGTGAACATCGAAAGGGGCACGGGACACATGATTTTTAAGGTCGGAGACACCGTCGTTTACCCCCACCACGGAGCGGCGCTGATCGAAGCAATCGAGACCCGCACCATCAAGGGTGTGCAGAAAGAGTATCTGGTCCTGAAGGTTGCGCAAGGCGACCTGACCGTTCGGGTTCCCGCAGAGAACGCCGAATACGTCGGCGTCCGTGACGTCGTCGGCCAGGAAGGTCTCGACCGCGTCTTCCAGGTGCTGCGCGCGCCACACACGGAGGAGCCGACCAACTGGTCCCGCCGTTACAAGGCCAACCTCGAGAAACTCGCCTCCGGCGATGTGAACAAGGTGGCCGAGGTCGTGCGTGATCTCTGGCGTCGTGAGCAGGATCGCGGGCTTTCCGCCGGTGAGAAGCGGATGCTGGCCAAGGCTCGTCAGATCCTCGTCGGTGAGCTCGCGCTCGCCGAGGGCACCGACGACGGCAAGGCCGAATCGCTGCTCGACGAGGTCCTCGCCGCGGCTTCCTAGAAGTGCGACCTGTCGTAGCACTGGTCCCTGCCGCCGGTCGTGGCGTGCGCCTGGGTGAATCAACCCCGAAGGCGTTCGTCCCGGTCGGCGGCATACCTATGGTCCGGCTGGCTGTCGAGGGGCTGATCGCGTCCGGTGCGGTGCACCGCGTCGTCGTGGTCGTCCCCGCCGAGCTCCTCGACACCGCGACCGCACTGCTGTCCACCACATCACTGCCCGGCGGTTCGCTGCCCCCTGTGCCGGTGCAGGTCGTCGTCGGCGGTGCCGAGCGCACCGATTCGGTGCGCGCCGGAATCGCCGCCGCACCCGATGCCGCCGCCTATCTCGTGCACGACGCCGCACGCGCGCTCACGCCGCCGGAGTTGATCGCGCGGGTGGCCGCCGAGCTGCACGCGGGCAGCCAGGCCGTCGTTCCCGCCCTTCCTGTCGTCGACACCGTCAAATCGGTCGACGACACGGGCATCGTCACCGGCACCCCCGATCGCGCCCACCTGCGCGCCATCCAGACACCCCAGGGCTTCGCCGCCGAGCTGCTGCGCCGCGCCTACGCCACCGAGGTCGGCGCCACCGACGACGCCGGCCTGGTCGAACGCCTCGGCGTCGCCGTGCACACCGTCCCCGGCGACCCGCTGGCCTTCAAGATCACCACCCCACTCGATCTGCGCCTGGCCGAGGCGTTGCGCGCCGACGATGCCGCCGGGCAGGCGCCGAGCGCCCGCTCCGAGCAGGCGGTCGCCCGATGAGAGTCGGCATCGGCAGCGATGTGCACCCCATCGAGCAGGGCCGTCCCTGCTGGATGGCCGGTCTGCTGTTCCCCGATGCCGACGGCTGCGCCGGGCACTCCGACGGTGACGTCGCCGCGCACGCCCTGTGCGACGCACTGCTCTCGGCCGCCGGTCTCGGCGATGTCGGCGCCGTGTTCGGCGTCGGCCGTCCCGAATGGGCCGGGGTCACCGGCGCCGCCATGCTCACCGAGGTCCGCAGGCTGCTGGCCGAGGAGGGTTTCACCGTCGTCAACGCCGCGGTGCAGGTCATCGGCAATCGCCCGAAGATCGGCCCGCGCCGCGCCGAGGCGCAGAAAGTGCTCGGCGAACTGCTCGACGCGCCCGTCTCGGTGTCGGGTACCACCACCGACGGGCTGGGTCTGACCGGTCGCGGCGAGGGTGTCGCGGCCATCGCCACCTGTCTGCTCGCGGTGTGTTCGTAGCCCGAACGGGCCTGCACGTCTCCACCGCGCCACCACCTTCACGCCGCTTCACTACACCATTGCCGCCGTCGCGGCGAGTCATGAACCGGCCGGTCAACCCCACTCTCATCCCACCGACTAGGATCGAATGCCGTGACCTTGCGCCTTTTTGACACCGACACGCGGACCCTGCGGGAATTCACCCCGCTGGTCCCCGGCCGTGCCTCGGTGTATCTGTGTGGGGCCACCGTGCAGGGTCAGCCCCATATCGGTCATGTGCGCAGTGGCGTCGCCTTCGACGTCCTGCGCCGCTGGTTGCTCGCGCACGACTACGACGTGCTGTTCATCCGCAATGTCACCGATATCGACGACAAGATCCTGACCAAGGCCGCCGAGGCGGGTCGGCCCTGGTGGGAGTGGGCGGCGACGCACGAGCGCGCCTTCGAGGCCGCCTACGCGACCCTCGGCGTGCTGCCCCCCTCGGCCGAGCCGCGCGCCACCGGCCACATCACCCAGATGGTCGGGCTGATGGAACGGCTGATCGAGCGCGGGCACGCCTACGCCTGCGACGGCGACGTCTATTTCGATGTGCTGAGTTGGCCGAATTACGGCGAGCTGTCGGGCCACCGACTAGACGACGTGCACCAGGGCGAGGCCCCCACTCGCGGAAAACGCGATCCGCGCGATTTCACGCTCTGGAAAGCGGCCAAACCGGGTGAGCCGAGCTGGCCGTCGCCGTGGGGTCCCGGCCGCCCCGGCTGGCATCTGGAATGCTCCGCGATGGCCGAGTTCTATCTCGGCCCGGAATTCGATATCCATTGCGGTGGAATGGATTTGGTTTTCCCGCACCACGAGAACGAGATCGCTCAGTCCAAGGCGGCCGGTGACGGTTTCGCGCGTTACTGGTTGCACAACGGCTGGGTGACGATGGGCGGGGAGAAAATGTCGAAGTCACTCGGCAATGTGCTCTCGGTACCGAATGTGCTCACCCGGGTTCGCCCGGTGGAATTGCGTTTCTATCTCGGCAGCGCGCATTACCGTTCGATGCTCGAATACTCCGACAAGGCGCTCGATGACGCGGTCGCCTCGTATCAGCGCATCGAGGCATTCGTGCACCGGGTGCTCGACCGCGCGGGTGAGGTGCCGGTCGGGAAATGGACCGACGGCTTCGCCGCCGCGATCGACGACGATCTGGCGATCCCGAAGGCGCTGGCCGAGATCCACCACGTGGTGCACGAGGGCAACCGCGCGATGGAGGCCGGTGCGCTCGAGACCGCGGTCGAGCTGGCCGGTCAGGTGCGCGCGATGCTGGGCATTCTCGGCGTCGACCCGCTCGACGAGCACTGGTACACCCCCGCCGACAACTCGGCGGCGCTCGACGCGCTCGACGTGCTGGTCCGCTCCGAGCTGGATCGCCGGGCGGGCGCGCGGGCGGAGAAGAACTGGGCAGAAGCCGATGCCGCACGGGATCGGCTCATCGCGGCGGGTATCGAGGTCACCGACACCCCGCAGGGGCCGGAATGGTCGCTGGGCGCAGCTAGCGGAAAGGCGAACTGATGGCAGGCAATTCACAGCGACGCGGAGCGGTTCGGAAGGGCGGTACCAAGAAGGGTGCCGTCGTCGGCACCGGCGGTAAGCGCCGCCGGGGGCTGGAGGGCAGGGGCGCGACCCCGCCCGCCGTCGAGCGCACCAAGCATCCGGCCGCCAAGCGAGCCGCGGCCGCCGCCAAAGCCAAAGCGGCACAGGGCCGTCCGACCGGCAAGTCCGGTGTGCCGCGCGCGGGCCGCAAGTCCGACGAGGGGCCGGAGCTCGTACTCGGCCGCAACCCGGTGCTCGAGTGTCTGCGCGCCGAGGTCCCGGCGACTGCCCTCTACGTCGCGGTCGGCACCGAGAACGACGACCGGCTCTCGGAGAGCGTGCAGCGCGCCGCCGACCTCGGCATCTCCATTCTCGAGGTACCGCGCACCGATCTGGATCGGTTGAGCGCCAACGGGATGCACCAGGGCGTCGCCCTGCAGGTGCCGCCGTACCGCTACGCCCATCCCGACGACCTGATGGACAAGGTGAAGACCTCGGGCGAACCCGGTCTGGTCGTCGCCCTCGACAACATCTCCGATCCGCGCAACCTCGGCGCGGTCATCCGCTCGGTCGCCGCGTTCGGCGGTCAGGGCGTGGTGATCCCGCAGCGTCGCAGTGCCAGCGTCACCGCGGTGGCCTGGCGTACCAGCGCCGGTGCGGCCGCCCGGCTGCCCGTCGCCAGGGCGACCAACCTGACTCGCACGCTCAAGGACTGGGCGTCCCAGGGCTTCCAGATCGTCGGCCTCGACGCGGGTGGCGACACCACCCTCGACGAGTTCGACGCCAGCGTCCCGACGGTCGTCGTGGTCGGCTCCGAGGGCAAGGGGCTCTCGCGCCTGGTGCGCGAGAACTGTGACTCGATCCTGAGCATCCCGATGGCCGGTCCGGTGGAGTCGCTCAACGCCTCGGTGGCGGCCGGTGTGGTCCTCGCCGACATCGCCCGCCAGCGCCGTCTGGGCTGAGTCAGCGCGGTTTCCGGGCAAAACCGCTCTGTCACCGTAGAATTCGATCGTGGCCATTCCCAATCAGCCGATCGGCGAGACGGTCGAGCACCCGCAAGCCAACATGATCCTCGTGCTCGGGTTGATCAGCCCGTTCTGCTGCGGGATCCTCGGCCCGATCGCGTGGGCGCTCGGCAAGCGGGCGCTCAACGACATCGACGGGTCCTACGGCAGGCTCAGTGGTCGGCCGCAGGTGCTGATCGGCTATATCGCGGGGATCATCGGCAGCATCCTGATGCTGTTGATGGCCCTGCTGTACCTGCTCGGTTCGTGCAACGGGAACTTCTGAGCGTCAGTCCAGGCGCGGGGGCTCGCCGGGCGCGTCCCAGGCGGGCCACTCGGTGCTGATGCTGCCGGTCCAGCTCGGCTGACGGCGGTCGCGGAACGCGGCCATCGCCTCGCCGCCGTCGACACTCTTGGCGACGTGCGCGTTGAGCTCGGATTCGAGCTGCCCGACGACGGCCGGGGTCATCCCGAGGCCCTCCCAGAGCAGTCGCTTGGTCAGCGCGACGGGCAGCGGCGCGGGTCCGCTGGCGATGTCCTGGGCCACGGCCAGCGCGGTCGTCAGCACCTCGGCCGCGGGCAGGCTGGCGTTGGCCAGCCCCATCGATTTGGCCTCGTCACCGTCGAAGGTGCGGCCGGTGAGCATGATGTCGGCGGCATTGGCGAGCCCTGCCAGCCGCGGCACCGTCCAGTGCGCGTAGCCGTCGGCCAGCACGCCGCGGCGCACCTGGCTCAGCCCGTAGACGGCGTCGCGGGCGAAGTACCGCAGATCGCACTGCAGGGCCAGCGCCAGCCCGATCCCGACGGCGTGCCCGTTGACGGCGGCGATCACCGGTTTGCGCACCTGCCACGGCGGCGGGTCGAGGGTGGCGCTCACCTCGCCCGCCCGCGCGGACAGGTCGGCGCCGGCGCAGAAGGCGGGTGGGGTGCCGGTGATGACGACGGCGCGGATCGCGTCCTCGGCGTCGCAGCGGCGGAGCGCGGCGCTGAGTTCGGCGGCCATCGTCGGGGTGACGGCGTTCTGCTGGGCGGGACGGTTGAGTGTCAGCACGGCGACTCCGGCGGAGACGTCGACGAGCAGTTCCGAACTCATGGGCCGAATGGTACTAGCGGCGGCCGGCCGGCACCGGAGGTGGGAGCGTTCATTCGCGGAGCAGATGGCGGCCGATGGCGTACTTGTGCACCTCGGTCGGCCCGTCGTAGAGCCGGAACGCGCGCATGTCCCGGAACAGCATCTCGACCACGGTCTCGTCGCTGATCCCGATCCCGCCGAGCACCTGCACGCAGCGGTCGGTGACCTTGAACAGCTCCTCGGAGACGTAGGACTTGGCCATCGACGATTCGTGCCTGGCCTGGTGGCCCTGGTCCATCAGCCAGCAGCTGTGCCAGATGGTGAGCCGACACTGGTGCAGCGCCACCTCGTTGTCGGCGAGCATGAACGACACGCCCTCGTGCTCGCCGATCGGCTTGCCGAAGGCGGTGCGGATGCGCGCGTAGTCGATGGCGATGCTCTGCGCCCGTTCGGCGGCGCCGAGCCAGCGCATACAGTGCGTGAGCCGCGCCGGTGCCAGCCGTAGCTGGGCGTAGCGCAGGGCCTGCCCGGTGCGCCCGAGCACGGCCGAGGCGGGCAGGGTGAGGTCGTCGAACCGCACCACCGCGTGCCCGCCGACGTAGTTGCGGTCCATCGTGTTCATGATCCGCTCGATGACGATGCCCGGCGCGTCACCCTCGGTGAGGAACAGCGTCGGCCCGGCGGGCAGGTGCGGGTTCTCGGCCAGCAGCGCCATGATGATCCAGGTCTTGGCGCCGTCGGCGCCGGTGATCAGCCACTTGCGCCCGTTGAGCACGAAGTTCTCGCCGTCGAACACGGCTTCGGTGCTGAGCTGGCCGGGGTCCGAGCCCGCCCCGCCGGGTTCGGTCATGGCGAACACCGAGCGCTGTTCGCCGCGGATCACCGGCATCAGGTACTGGTCGACCTGGTCCGGGTCGGCGATCTTGCCGAGCAGGAACATGTTGCCCTCGTCGGGCGCGGCGCAGTTCATCGCGACCGGTCCCAGCGTCGACCAGCCCGCGGCCTCGTAGACCAGCGCCTGTTCGACATGGCTGAGCCCGAGGCCGCCGTACTCCACGGGTGCCTGCACGGTCAGCAGCTTCTCGGCACGGGCCAGTTCGACGAGTTCGGCGCGCAGGTCGTCGGTCGGACCGTGCGCGGTGAGCCGGTGATCGCGCTCGAACGGCACGATCTGCTCGGTGACGAAGTGACGGACCCGATCGCGCAGTGCCGCGAGATCGTCGGGCACGGAGAAATCGATCATGGGTTGCATTGTGCGCGGCGCCACCGGCGGCCCGTGGCCGTTTGCGCGGGTCGGGTCAGCGCGCGGGCGCGAGTTGCCGCTGCCGATGGCCGACGACCCGGCACACCAGATAGATGGTGAACGAGATCGCGGTGACGAAGGTCGACACCGGAACGCCCGGCGCGAGCGAGAGCAGCAGCCCGCCCACCGCGGCCACCTCGGCGAAGATCACCGACAGCACGGTCGCCCGCATCGGGCTGGAGGTGACCTGAGCGGCCGCCGCGGCCGGGGTGATCAGCAGCGCGAGCACCAGCAGCGCGCCGACGATCTGCACGCCGAAGGCCGCGGTGATACCGAGCAGCACGGCGAAGACCACCGACAGCGCCCGCACCGGCACCCCGCGCGCGATCGCGACCTCGGGATCGGCGCTGGCGAACAGCAGCGGCCGGTACACCACCGACAGCACGGCGAGCACGATCGCGGTGCAGGTGAGCAGCAGCGCGAGCCCGTCGTAGCCGACGCTGGCGACCTGCCCGGTGAGCAGCGAGAACTTCGATCCGGCGCGGTCGGGAGCCAGCCACAGGAACAGCACCGACAGGCCGAGCCCGAACGAGAGCACCACCGCGATCACCGAATCACGTTCGCGCGCACGGGAACCCAGCCAGCCGAAGAGCACGGCGGCGACCACCGACCCGGCGATGGCGCCGAACCCGATCCCGACACCGAGCAGCAGCGCGGCCGACGCGCCGGTCAGCGACAACTCGCTGGTGCCGTGCACGGCGAACGACATCTGCCGCATCACGATCAGCGGCCCGATCAGCCCGGCCAGCAGGCCGAGCAGGGCGCTGGCCAGCAGCGCCTGCTGGACGAAGTCGTAGGTGAGCAGATCGGCGGTGATGCCGAAGTCGAGCATCTGCTGGAAGACCTTGGTGAGCTTGTCCATCAGGCCGTCCCGCCCAGCGCGTCCATGTCGTCGCCGGTGCCGACCACGACCAGGCGCCCACGCACCCGCAGCACCTCGACCTCGGTGCCGTAGAGCTCCGAGAGCGTCGCCGAGGTCATCACCTCGTCGGGCGTGCCGATCCGGAACTCGCCGTCGACGAGGTAGAGCACCCGGTCGACCAGCGGCAGGATCGGGTTGATCTCGTGGGTCACGAACAGCACGGCGGTGTCGTGCTCGCGGCGACGCCGGTCGACCAGCTCGGCGACCAGGCGCTGATTGGCCAGGTCGAGGCTGAGCAGCGGCTCGTCGCACAGCAGCACCGACGGATCGCCGACCAGCGCCTGGGCGACCCGCAGCCGCTGCTGCTCACCGCCGGAGAGGGTGTCCAGGGGGGCGTGCGCGAAACCCTGCGCGCCGACCGCGGCGATGGCCGCCTCGACCTTGCGCGCGCGTTCACCGCGGCGCCGTCGGCCCAGGCCCCACCGATGCCCGTCGACGCCGAGCCCGACCAGATCGACCCCGCGCAGCTGCACACCGGCATCGATGGTCTTCTGCTGCGGCACGTAACCGATGCCGGGGTTGCCGACGGTGGCCTGCTCGCCCGCGATCTGCGCGGTGCCGGAACTGAGCCCGAGGCGGCCGAGCAGGACCCGCAGCAGCGAGGTCTTGCCGGAACCGTTGGGGCCGAGGACCGCGATGAACTCACCCGGTGCCACGTCGAGGTCGAGGTCGCGCCACAGGACGCGCTCACCGAACGACAGCGTCGCCGCGCGCAGGCGGATCGCCGCGTCGGCGGTGTCGGCCTGTGCGCGGACCGCGGTGGTGGTCTCGCTCAGCGCTGCTCCTTCGGTCATCTGGTCCGGCATGGTCAGTTCAGTGCCGCGGCGAGCGCCTTGGCGTTGGCGGTCTGCCACTGCACGTAGTCGACGCCCTCGGGCAGGGTCTCGGTCACCTCGATGATCGCGATGCCCGCGTTCTGCGCGGCGGTCCGCAGGTCCTGGGTGATCTTGTCGGTGGTCTGGGTGTTGTAGACGAACGCCTGCACCTGCTTGCCGGTGATCAGGTCGCGGGTGGCCGCCACGGCGGCGGGCGAGGGGTCGGTCTCCTGCTCGATCGCTTCCTGGAAATCGTGCGGGGTCTTGTCCTGCGCGGTCGCGGCCAGCAGCAGGTAGTGCGCCAGCGGCTCGGACTGGGCGACGGGCGCGTTCGGGTGCTGGGTGGCGATGGTGCCGGTGATGGTGCTGATACCGATCAGCTGGTTCTTGAAGGTGACCGCGCGCTCGGTGTAGGCGCCCGCGTTGGTGGCGTCGAGCTCGCCGAGTTCGGCGGCGATCCGGTCGGCGACCGCGGCGACGGTGGGGACGTCGTACCAGACGTGCTCGTTGTCGTCGTTCTTGTCCGGGCGCTCCTCGAAGGCCTCGACGGTGCGCTTGTTCCGGCCGGAGATGGCCTTCTCGATGAACTCGTCGTAGTGGCCGCCGTTGAACACGACCAGATCGGCATCGCTGATCTTGGCGGTGTCGGAGGCCGAGGTCTCGAAGGAGTGCGGGTCGGCGGCCGGGTCGCTGATGATCGAGGTGACCTGGATGTCGGGGCCTGCGACGGCGGTGGCGATGGAGCCCCACACATTGGTGGAGGCGACGATCGAGAGGCCGTCGTTGTCCGCGGAGCCGCTGCCGCAGGCGGTGAGGACGACCGCGGTCACCACACCTGCCGTGAGACCGGCAAAGACGCGGGCGAATCGAGTGTTCACGCGGAGCTCCTGGCAGTGCTGATCCAGGGCGGACGTGCTCTAGATCATAATGGAAACCGTTACCGTTTTAGATTAGCAGGAACGCGTACCCAGCACGAACCACACTGCGAAGCCGGGCTCGAACGGTTCGAGCCCGGCTTCGCAGGTAGAGGGTCAGACCAGAACGTTGGCCGGCTGGCTCAGCAGTTGAGCGCAGCGCAGCAGGCCGAGGTGGCTGTAGGCCTGGGGGTGGTTGCCGAGGGAGCGTTCGGCGACCGGGTCGTACTCCTCGCTCAGCAGGCCGGTGGGGCCTGCTGCGGCGACGAGCTGGGCGAACAGGGCCTCGGCGTCGGAACGCCTGCCGATCAGCAGGTACGCCTCGACGAGCCAGGCGGCGCACAGGTGGAAGCCGCCCTCACCGCCGGGGAGGCCGTCGTCGTGGTGGTAGCGGTAGACGGTCGCACCGCTGCGCAGTTCGGCCTCGGTGGCCACGACCGTTGCCGCGAAGCGCGGGTCGGCGGGGTCGATCAGGCCGCTGAGGCCGATGTGCAGGGTGGCCGCGTCCAGATCGGTGCCGTCGTAGGCGGCGGTGTAGGACTGCACCTCGTCGTTCCAGCCCTTGGTCTTCACCTCGTCGGCGATGGTGTCGCGCAGGGTCACCCACTCGGGGTCGGCGGGGCGGTCGAAGCGCTCGGCCAGGGTCAGCGCGCGGTCGATCGTCAGCCAGCCCATCACCTTGGAGTACACGTGATGACGCGGGTTGCCGCGGATCTCCCAGATGCCGTGGTCGGGCTCGGTCCAGCGCCGCTGCACCGCCGAGACCATGGCGTGCACCAGTTCCCAGTCGGCATCGGGCAGCGCCTTGACTGGCGCGGTCGCGCCCTGGCGCTCGCGCTCCTGCGCCATCGAGGTGATCAGGTCGACGATCGGCCCGAACACATCGAGCTGCACCTGCATGTTGGCCGCGTTGCCCACCCGCACCGGCCGCGAACCGGCATAGCCGGGCAGCAGGTCGATGACGGCTTCCGGCGGCAGCGTCTCGCCGTAGATCGTGTACAGCGGGTGCAGCCGCTCGGGGCCGGGCAGCGTGGCGAGCACCTTGTGCACCCACTCGAGGAACTCGTCGGCCTCGGTCAGCGAGCCCAGCGTCACCAGCGCCTGCGCGGTCAGTGAGGCGTCGCGCAGCCAGCAGTAGCGGTAGTCCCAGTTGCGCACGCCGCCGATGTCCTCAGGCAGCGAGGTGGTCGCCGCCGCCAGGATCGAGCCCGACGGGCGATGGACGAGCCCGCGCAGGGTCAGCGCCGAGCGCTTCATCAGGTCCGGCTTGAGCGGGGGCAGCTGCAGCCCGGCCGCCCACTCCGACCAGTACTGCTCGGCGAGCTGCCGACGCTGCCGTTCCGGTGTCATCGAGGGGGCGAGATCAGCCGTACCGCAGCGCAATTCGAGCACGATCGGGGCGACCGACGGATCGACCACCGCGCGCGCCTGCTCGTAGGTGCCGTCGGAGATGATCTCCCACTCGACACCGGGGGAGCGCAGCACCATCGGATCGTTGGTGCCGCTGACCCGAAGTCCGTTGCGCACGGCCTCGATTCGCACCTGGACCTGTCCGAACTCCGGTCGCGGCGCGAAGGTCACCACGGCCTTCGCGTCACCGGTGATCACCCGGGTCAGGTCGGTGCGGTTGGGGGCCACGTCGTGCGGCAGGTAGTCCACCACACCCAAACTGGCCCAGCGGGTTTCGACGGTCATCGTGCCGTCCACATACCGCTGCGACAGCGGCAGGCCGGCGCGTTCGGGCGCGACGGTGAAGTGCCCGGCCGCGTTGCCGCCGAGCAGATGGGCGAACACCGCCGCCGAATCCGGCTCGGGGTGGCAGAACCAGGTCACCGTCGCGTCCGGGGTCAGCAGCGCGACCGAGCGCGGGCTGGCCAGCATGGTCAGCCGTTCGATGCGCGGCGCGCTCGCCCCGGCCAGCCAGGTGCGGCGCTCCTCGGCGAGGAAGGCCAGTGCCCGCGCCACGTCCTCGGTGGACTCGACCCGCAGCTTGGCCAGGCTCTCGCCCTCGCCGACCTTGATCCCGACATCGGGGCCCGAGAGCACCCGGAACGCCTTCTCGTCGGTGACGTCGTCGCCGAAGAACACCGCGGCGGAGGAACTCTCCTGATGCCGGATGGTGTCCAGCGCGGTGCCCTTGTCGGTGGGAATCACCGCGAGTTCGATCACCGCCTTGCCCTCGGTCACCTGCACGCCCACCCAGCAGGCGGGGCCCTGGCGTACCGAATTCAGTGCGCGCCTGCCGATCTCGGGGCTGGCATTGCGCACGTGCAGGGCGGCGCTGGCCGGTTTGGTCTCGACCGTCACGCCGGGGTTCTCGGCCGCGATCTTCGCGAAGGCGGTCTGGATCTCGGCGAGCAGCTGCTTGGCATCGTTGTCGATGGCGTGCACGAAGCCGACGTCGAACTCCGAGCCGTGGCTGCCGATCAGCTGCACCTCGACCGGCAACCGCGACAGTGCGGCCAGATCACGTAGTGCCCGACCGGAAATCACCGCGGCCGTCGTGTTCGCCAACCCCGCCAGCGCGCGTAACGCGCTCACCGATTCCCGTTGGGGAAACGCTTTCGCGGGGTCGGACACGATCGGGGCAATAGTCCCGTCGTAGTCCGAGGCAACCAGAAGCCGTGGCACGCGCGCAACCGACGCCAGTGCACGGCGGACTTCCAAGGGCAGATCCTGTGCGCTCACGCATCCAACCTAGTGATCGGAGGAGTTGATCAGGGGGCGCGAAAAACAATACTGTGTCAATTTTGCCGCCCGGACGGCGCGGCGGGTTGTGCGGTCGAGTGTCTTGCGGTCGCTCGCGATCTCGCGGCTAATTCCGGGCTTTCCGCCCATCGCGCGGGCCGGTGTCGGCCGAGCTCACCGCGGGCGAGCCGCCGTCGGCGAGGCCCGCGGTCGCCGTAGGTGCACTGTTTCGCATATGCGACGTCGGCTATGCATCTTCCTACTGGAAGGCGCACAGCCGACGTGTGTCAACAGGCATGGGTGATTTGTGACGATGTTGCCGCGGTATCGGCAGCCTCGCGGTGCTATCCGCGATCGCCCAGCAACAGGTCGACCGTCAGCTCGAGCCGTTCGGTGACATCGGTCGCAGAGGCACGGCGAGTGAGCCACGCGACAAGGTTGGACAGCCACACATCCGAGATGACGCGGGCGATGGCGAGCTGGCGGTCATCGGGTTCGCCGTCGCTCATGGCGCGGGCGAAGACGCGGTCCATCACCTTGCCGACCCGGTCCACCTCGGCGGCCGCGGAGGCGTCGGCGAACATGAACGCGCGGGTCATGGCCTCGGTGAGCAGCGGGTCGCGCTGCATCATCCGGGTGATCTGGGTGAGCAGGCCGTGCATGCGCTCGGATGGACCGTCGCCGGGTAGTGGCCTGCGCTTGCCCTCGAACTGCTCGAATTCCCTGGCCAGTGCCGAGACCAACAGGTGGACCTTGGACGGGAAATAGCGGTACAGCGTGCCGACGGCGACATCGGCGCGCTCGGCGACCGCGCGCATCTGCACGGCGTCGTAGCCGCCCTTGGAGGCCAGTGCGAGCGTGGCGTCGAGGATGCGCTTGCGGCGCTCACGCTGTGCGGAAGAACTCAGCTCGTCCTCGGACAGTGTCGTCACGGTGGGCGTGGGGGCAGGACTGTCCATCGTGGAAACCCTTTCGCTGTGTTCTTTTTCATCGGCGGTGCCGCACGCCACTGTGCGCCTGGAGCATCCGTCAGTGTAGGTCTCTTGACTTACACCCGGCCCAGATATTAGAACATGTTCTAGGAGTGGGAGCCACGCCGGAAGGGCGGATTTTCTTGTGACCATCGCCACCACTGACGAGCATAAAGCCGCCGCGGAGTCGCTGCGGGGCTGGGCGAGTTCGGTCGCGCCGATTGCAACAATGCGGGCCCGCGGTGCGGGCAGCTGGCACGAGTACTGGCCCGCGTTGTCGGAGTTCGGCCTGTTCGGGGTCGCGCTCGACGAGGAGCACGGCGGACTCGGCGGTACCGTCGCCGACCTGGCCGTACTGCTGGAACAGACCGCCGACGACCTGGTCGGCGGTCCGGTTCTGGCCACCGCGCTGGCCGGGCTGATCACCGAGGGTGCTGTGTCCGACGGCACACCGTGCGCGGTCGCCGTGCCGACCGCGCAACACACCGCCACCGCGGTGGGGTCCGATGCCGACGGCTGGACCGTCACCGGCACGTGGGATCTCGTCTACGGCGCCGACGAGCGGACCCAGGTCCTGGTGCCCGCGACGACCGAGGACGGCACGCGCTGGCTGCTGATTCCGGCTGCGACGGTGACGATCACGCCGCTGGCCAACTCGGACCACACGGTGCCGCTGGCCCAGGTGAGCGCCACCGCGGTCACGGCCGGGTCGAGCTTCGCGCCGAGTGCCGATGTCACCGACCTGTTCGTCACCCTCGCGGTGGCCGAACTGGCCGGGATCGCCGGCTGGTGCCTGCGCACCGCGGTCGAATACGCCAAGGTCCGTGAGCAATTCGGCAAACCGATCGGCAGTTTCCAGTCGATCAAGCACCTGTGCGCCTGGATGCTGTGCCGCACCGAGCTGATCCGCGCCGTCGCCGCCGACGCGGCCGCCGCGGTCGACTCCGGCGGGACCGAACTGCCCATCGCCGCCGCCGTCGCCGCGGCCGTCGCGCTCGACGCCGCGGTCGACACCGCCAAGGACGCCATCCAGGTGCTCGGCGGCATCGGCTTCACCTGGGAACACGACGCGCACTTCTACCTGCGCCGAGCCAGCGCCCTGCGGCAACTGCTGGGCGGATCGGCCCGCTGGCGGGCCAGGGTCGCCGAGCTCACCAGGGCCGGACAGCGCCGCACCACCGGCGCCGAGCGCATCCTCGGCGACGCCACGGCCGACGCCGACGTGGCCGCCGAGATCGCCGACATCGCCGCCCTGCCCGCGGACGAACAGCCTGCCGCGCTGGTCAGGGCAGGTCTGGTCATGCCGCACTGGCCCGCGCCCTACGGCCGCGCGGCCGACCCGATGACCTGCCTGCAGATCGCCGAACAGCTGCGCCGCGCCGGACTGGAGACCCCCGACCTGGCCATCGCGGGCTGGGCGGTGCCGACGCTGCTGCGATTCGGTTCCCAGGCCCAGATCGACCGATTCGTCCGCCCGACGCTGCACGGCGAGGTGATCTGGTGCCAGCTGTTCAGTGAACCGGGCGCCGGTTCCGATCTGGCCGCGCTGCGCACCACCGCCGAGAAGGTGGACGGTGGCTGGGTGCTGCGCGGGCAGAAGGTGTGGACCTCGCTGGGCTCGACCGCGAACTGGGGCATCTGCCTGGCGCGCACCGATCCGGCGGCGGCCAAGCATCGCGGGATCAGCTACTTCCTCGTCGACATGCGCGCCGCGGGCGTGCAGGTGCGTCCGCTGGTGCAGATCACCGGCGAGGACCGTTTCAGCGAGGTCTTCCTCGACGATGTGTTCGTCCCCGACGACTGCCTGGTCGGCGCGCTCAACAACGGCTGGAAGATCGCGCGCACCACGCTGTCGGCCGAGCGAGTCGCCATGGGCGGCGGCGGAATCGGCGGCGCGCTCGAAACGCTGCTCGACCGTTTCCCGCCCGGCGGATGGGGAACTGAACTGCGGGAGGACCGTTTCGGCGCCCTGATCACCTCCTCGATCGCTGGTTCATTGCTGGAACAGCGGATCGCGGTGGCGACGATGGCCGGAGTCGACGCGGGCGCGCAAGCCAGCGTCCGCAAGCTCGTCGGCGTCCGGCATCGCCAGGACCTGGCGGAATACGCCTTGGAACTGACCGGTCCGGAAGGTTCCCTGGATGGCGACGCTCTGAAAGAATTCTTGCTCACACGCTGTCTCTCCATCGCGGGCGGTACCGAGCAGATCCTGTTGACCGTGGCCGCCGAACGGATTCTCGGCCTGCCGCGCGATGCGGACAGTTAGCTCGATGAGGGAGGACGCCGTGGATTTCACCCGCGACGAAAGCGCCGACGCGGTAGCCGAGGTGGTCGTGAGCCTGCTCGAACGAGAGCAGGCGCGCGATATGGAATTGTGGCCCAGTCTGATCGACTCCGGGCTGCTCGCAGTTCCCGTGCCCGAGCGCTTCGGCGGCGACGGCATGGGCCTGCTCGAGGTGTCGGCCCTGCTCATGGAGCTGGCCACCGACGCCGTCGCGGTGCCCGCGCTACCGACCTTCGGGTTCGGCGTACTGCCACTGCTGCCGGTGCTGTCCGACGAGCTCTCCGAGCGCGTGCTCGCCGAGGTCGGCAAGGGCACCGTGCTCACCGCCGCGCTGAACGAGCCGGGCGCGCCGTTCACCACCGCGCCCGCCACCACCGCGGTGCGCGACGGCGAGACGGTGCGGATCAGCGGCCGCAAGGTCGGCGTGATCTATGCCGAGCAGGCGCGCTGGATCCTGGTGCCCACCGATTCCGGTGTGGCACTGGTGGATTCGGTCGCACCCGGTCTGGAGATCATTCCGGTCGCAGGTTCGGCCGGTATCCCGGAGGCGACGCTGGTCCTCGACGAGGTCGAGATCCCCGCCGACCAGCTGCTGCCCGACGCCCTGCCCGGGCTGCACCGCCACGCACTGGCCACCATCGGCGCGGTCGCCGACGGCCTGCTCAAGGGCGCGCTCACCCTCACTGCCGAGCATGTGCGCACCAGGGAGCAGTTCGGCAGGCCGCTGGCCGAATTCCAGGCGGTGGCCCAGCAGATCGCCGACCTGTACGTGGTCTCGCGCACCCTGCACGTGGCCGCGGAATCGGCGTGCTGGGCGCTGGCGCAGGATGATTCGTCGCCCGAGCACCAGCACCGCATCGACGAGGACCTCGACGTGCTCGCCTACTGGGCGGCGTCGGAGGTTCCGCGCGCCATGCAGCACTGTCACCACCTGCATGGTGGGCTCGGGGTGGATATCACCCACCCGATGCACCGGTACTACTCACAGGCCAAAGACCTCGCCCGTCTGCTCGGCGGAGCGGGCCTGCGGCTCGACCTTCTGGGAGCAAGATGTTCATCGATCTGACCGCCGAACAGCGGCGGTTGCGCGAGGAATTGCGTTCCTATTTCGCCGATCTCATCAGCCCGGCCGAAGCCGCGGCGATGGCCACCGACCGGCACGGCGACACCTACCGCGAGGTGGTGCGCCGGATGGGCCGCGACGGCTGGCTCGGCGTCGGCTGGCCGAAGGAGTTCGGCGGCCAGGGTTTCGGCCCAATGGAACAGCAGATCTTCTTCAACGAGGCCGTCCGCGCGGACGTGCCGCTGCCGCTGGTGACCCTGCTGACCGTCGGCCCGACCCTGCAGAAGTACGGCACCGACCTGCAGAAGAAGAAGTTCCTGCCCGGAATCCTTTCCGGCGACATCCATTTCGCCATCGGTTACTCCGAGCCGGAGGCGGGCACCGACCTGGCCGCGCTGCGCACCTCCGCGGTGCGCGACGGCGACGGTGACTGGATCGTCAACGGGCAGAAGATCTTCACCACCGGCGCGCACGAGGCCGACTACGTCTGGCTGGCCTGCCGCACCGGCACGGTCGAATCCCGGCACCGCGGCATCACCATCCTCATCGTCGACACCAAGGACCCCGGCTATTCCTGGACGCCGATCATCACCTGCGACGGTGCCCACCACACCAACGCCACGTATTTCGACGACGTGCGCGTACCGGCGGAGATGCTGGTCGGCGAGGAGAACCGCGGCTGGCGGCTGATCACCACCCAGCTCAACCACGAGCGGGTGAGCCTCGGCCCGTCGGGCAAGATCGAGCAGCTCTACGACCGGCTGCGCGACTGGTCGGCCGAACACGACCTGCTCGGCGAGCCCGAGGTTCGCCGCGCGCTCGGCCGGGTGCGCACCATGGTGCGGCTCAACGAGCTGCTGAACTGGCAGGTCGCGGCCGCCGACACCAGTGCCGCACAGAACGCCGTGATCGCCGACGCCTCGGCCACCAAGATCTTCTCCACCGAATCGCTGCAGGAGGCGGGCCGGATCGTGGAGGAGATCATCGGCCGCTACGGCGATCCCGCCGAGCCCGGCACCGCCGAGCTGCTCGGCTGGCTGGACCGGCGGACCAAACAGAACCTCGTCGTCACCTTCGGCGGCGGCGTCAACGAGATCATGCGCGAACTGGTCGCCTCGGCCGGGCTCGAACTGCCGCGCGTGCCCCGATGAGCGAGGAGCGGCGCGTGCCGGAAAGCATTGCCCCCGAAGACATTCCCGAAGCCCTGGCGAAGCTGTCCGCCACCGGTGCGTCCGCGCCGCGCGCCGGGCGCGATCCGGTGAACCAGCCGATGATCAACAACTGGGTCGAGGCACTGGGCGACACCAATCCGATCTACGTCGACGACGAGGCGGCGCGGGCCGCCGGCCATCCCGGCATCGTCGCCCCGCCCGCCATGGCGCAGGTGTGGACGATGAACGGCCTGCACGGGACGCGCACCGCCGACGACCCGCTCGGTCTGGCCACGCAGCTGCTCGACGACGCGGGCTACACCTCTGTCGTCGGCACCAACTGTGAGCAGACCTACCACCGCTATCTCCGGCCGGGGGAGGAGGTGACCGTCTCCAGTCGGCTCTCGGAGTTCAAGGGCCCCAAGCGAACCGGACTCGGCGACGGGTGGTTCCTCACCTTCACCACGTCCTGGCACGTCGGCGACGAACTGGTCACCGAGATGCTGTTCCGCATCCTGAAATTCGCGCCCGCAGCTGCCGAGGCTGGTGGATCGGACGCAGGCGCGATCGACATCGCACCGGCTGGCCGGGTCGGTCCGGTGGTCTCGCGGGACACCGAATTCTTCTGGGCTGGAACCGAACTCGGCGAGCTGCGCATTCAGCGTTTGCCTGACGGCACCCTGCGGCATCCGCCCGTGCCCGCCCTGTGGCAGGACAAGGCCGAGTCCACCGACTACGTGGTGGCGGCGGGCACCGGCACGGTGTTCAGCTTCGTCGTGCACCACGCGCCCAAGGTGCCCGGCCGCGACCTGCCGTTCGTCGTCGCCTTGGTCGAACTCGACGAGGGCGTGCGCATGCTCGGTGAGCTGCGCGGTATCGACCCTGCCGAGGTGGCGATCGGGGTGCCGGTGCGGGTGGCCTTCGAGAGGCTGCCGGACGGATCGGTTCTCCCGTACTGGCAGGCGGTCGGATGACCGCGGACGTCGGCCCGCTACCCGCCCACCGGCGGTCCCCGCTCTCGGCCGGTCCGCCCACGCGACACGGTCCGCGCTCGACAAGCCTGCCCGTAGCTCGCCGCACCCGCGATGCGCACCGCCGTGTCGCGGTGGGCGCGCCACCGCGCTCCGCCCGTCCGGAAAGGACGCCACGATGACCTCCACCGTCGACCCCGCCGCCATCGCGGTGGGCGCCACGCTGCCGGAGCTGGTGATCCACGCCGATCCCACCTTCGTGATCAGCACCGCCCTGGCCACCAGGGACTTCCAGGACGTGCACCACGACCGCGACAAGGCGGTGGCGCGCGGTTCGTCCGACATCTTCGTCAACATCCTCACCGACACCGGCCTGGTTCAGCGCTTCGTCACCGACTGGGCGGGACCGAGCACGCTGGTGAAGTCGATCGCCCTGCGCCTCGGCGTCCCGCTGTATTCCGGTGACACCCTGACCCTTTCGGGCACGGTCACCGAGATCGACGGCACGCAGGTCACCGTCTACGTACGCGGCCGCGACAGTCTCGGCGAACACATCACCGCCACGGCCGTCGTCGTCGTTCCCGGGTTGGCATCGAAATGAGTCCAGGCCGGCGAGCCATCACCACAGCAGACGTAGGCCAGCACTTCACCGCCACGGCCGATGGTGGTCCAGCCCCAGCACCGGCACAGCGGTCGTCAATCCCCGAAGCGGAGTCGAAATGAGCACAGCGCACACCGAGTCCACCCGTGCGGGCCTGTCGGGCCGCGCCGCCATCGTCGGCATCGGCGCTACGGACTTCTCCAAGGATTCCGGCCGCAGTGAGCTACGTCTGGCCGCTGAGGCGGTGAGCGCCGCGCTCGCCGATGCCGGGCTCACTCCCGCCGATGTCGACGGCCTGACCACCTTCACCATGGACACCAACACGCAGGCCGCCGTGGCCAGGGCGGTCGGCATCCCGAGCCTGAAGTTCTTCAGCCACATCGGGTATGGCGGAGGTGCGGCGTGCGCGACCGTGCAGCAGGCGGCGATGGCGGTGGCCACCGGGGTCGCCGACGTGGTTGTCGCCTACCGTGCGTTCAACGAACGTTCCGGTGCGCGGTTCGGCCAGTTCTCCCCGGCTCTCGCCGCCGCACCCACCTCGTCGGGTATAGACGCGGGCTGGGCGTACCCACAGGGCCTTGGCACCCCGGCTGCCCAGGTCGCGATGGTCGCGCGCCGGTACATGCACGTCACCGGCGCCACCAGTGCCGACTTCGGCGCCGTCGCCGTGGCCGACCGCAAGCACGCCGCGGTCAACCCCAATGCCTTCTTCTATGGCAAGCCGATCACCCTGGAACAGCACCAGGATTCGCGCTGGATCGCCGAACCGCTGCACCTGCTCGACTGCTGCCAGGAATCCGACGGTGGCGTGGCGATCGTGGTCACCAGCGTCGAACGCGCTCGCGATCTCGCGCAGCGACCCGCCGTCATCGCGGCCGCCGCCCAGGGGTCCGGCGCGGATCAGTACGTGATGACCAGCTACTACCGCGACGCCATGACCGGCCTCCCGGAAATGGGCCTGGTGGGCGACCAGCTGTGGGCGCAGAGCGGCCTGACCGCCGCCGACATGCAGGCCGCCATCCTCTACGACCACTTCACCCCGTTCGTCCTCATGCAGCTCGAGGAACTGGGCTTCTGCGCCCGCGGCGAGGCCAAGGACTTCATCGCCGACGGCGCCATCGAGCTCGGCGGCCGCCTGCCGCTCAACACCCACGGCGGGCAACTCGGCGAGGCCTACATCCACGGGATGAACGGCATCGCCGAGGCAGTCCGGCAGATCCGTGGCACCTCGGTCAACCAGGTCGAGGACCTGGAACGCATCCTCGTCACGGCAGGCACCGGCGTCCCCACCTCGGGTCTGGTGCTCACGGCGTAGCGACCAGCTTTCGGTGCTCATGGCGTAGCGACCCAGGTTCGGTGCTCATCGCGTAGCGGCCAGTCTTGGTGCTCGTAGCGTCAGGACCAGGTTCGGTGCGCCATGAGCGCTACCAAGTGCGCTGCACGGTGCCTTTGGCACCGGTCACCAAGCTGCTCGCCGGCACGTCTTCGGCCACGACCGCGCCCGCGGCGATCACCGCATCCTGCCCGATGCTGACGCCGGGCAGAATCATCGCGCCCGCACCGATCCACACGTTCTCCGCGATGTCGATCGGTGCGCCGGTGAGGAATTCGCGCCGTTCCTGTGGGTCCACCGGGTGGCCCATGGTGATGAAAGTGGCCTTCGGGCCGATCATCACGCCTCTGCCGAGCCGGATTCCGGCGTAGTCGAGGAACGTACACCCCTGGTTGATGAACACGCGCTCGCCCAGGTCGAGGTTCAGTCCGTGGTCGGTGTAGAAGGGCGGGTAGATGGTGAGACCCGCCGGGAGCGGTCGGCCGAGGATCTGTTCGAGCAACGCAGTCTTCCCCGCCTCGTCGTCGAAGGGCAGGACATTGAGTCGGGACGTCAACGCGGTGGCTTCCAGCACCCGCTCGTGCATGGCGCGGAATTCGGCGCCGAGTACGCGTTCGCCGCGGGCAAGAAGTTCGGGATCGTGGATCAACATGAGGGGATCGCTCGCCATCGCCCGATTCTCGCCCGACCCGAATTCGTAGGCTCGACAGGGTGACTCCCTGCCACCTGGTCGACGTCCATGTACTCCTGATCCGCGATGACCGCATCCTGCTGAGCCTGCGCCGCAGCGGCGACAAGTACGACAACCGCTGGCACCTGCCCTCGGGCAAGCTCGAAGTCGGTGAATCCGCCGCCACCGGTGCGGCTCGGGAAGCCGCCGAGGAAGTGGGCGTCACCATCGACCCCACCGCGCTCCAGCTGATCCACCTCGCCCACGTGACCGCACCCGGCCGCGACGCCCGCCTCGGCCTCTTCTTCCGCACCGAACACTGGGTCGGCGACCCGGTCAATCGCGAACCCGACAAATGCTATGAGCTGCGCTGGTTCCCCCTCACCGATCTCCCCGCCAACCTCATCGAATACTCCGCCCTCGGCATCGTCGCCCTCAGCTCACCCACGCCCTACACCGAATTCGGTTGGCCCGGAAACTGATCGGTGGCCCCCGCCGTCCACACGCTGCCCGGATCCACCACCCCGCCGACGTGTCTCCCGACTTGGACGGTTGATCACCAGGCTCTGGTGGCGTTCGCTACTCGGCCGATACTTACCTGAGTGCCTGGTGATCAACCGTCCAACATCTGGTCATCGTGGGGGTGTGCGCGCCGGGATTTCACGGCCCGGTGGCTCGAGTGGGTTGCCGTGCGCTCGTCAGGAACGAGCTGAGTGGGCGGGCGAGTTGGGCGACGCTGTCCGGAGTGCCCGTTGGCGATTCCGCGCGGAGCCCGGCGAATCGGTCGAAGACCAGGCCCTCGAGGAGAGCGAGAAAGTCACCGGCGGTCCCGCGCGGATCGTCGGCGCCGAGTGCGGTGAACAGTTCGGTGGCGCGGTCGAGGGCGAAGAGGCTGCCCGCGAGGCGGGCATGAAGGTCCGGATCGGAGAGGACCTCGATGATCAGCGCGTGACGCGCGATGAGCTCGCTACGGCGATGTGTCAGCAGCTGATCGAGCCAACCGGCGATGTCGTGCGCGACGGTCACAGGGTCGAGCGGCCCCTCCTGTGCAGACCGAGAGAATGCGGCAGGTTGCTGCGTCGCCTGGGGTTCAGCGGGGGCGGATCGGCGCTGTTGGGTGGCGGCCGGTCGATCCTGTGCCACGGCGGTGTCAGTCTGTGCCGGGCTGGTCGTGCCCGCGGAAACCATCCCGATGTTCAGGTCAGGGGCGGTATCGGGGTGTGCTGCGGCGAAATCGGCTCGGGAGCGGGCGGTGATGCCGTCGGCGACCGCTTCGATCAGGGCGTGCCTGGTGCGGAAGTAGTACGAGGTCGAGCCCGACGGCAGCTCGAGCAGGGTGTCCACCCCGCGATGCGTGAGCGCCCTGATCCCCCGAGTCGCGATGAGCTCGATCGCCCCCGCCACGATCTGCCCGCGCCGATCTGTGGACATCGTCACCTCCGCTGGTAGCCGCCCGTTCCCGTCCTCTACAACTGTAGAGGACGAAGGAGGACGGTATGAACCCCGAAACCCTGATCCTCGACCCAGCGCAGGTCACGGCATCCAACGCACTCGCATCCCTGCTCGACCAGAACGGTCGCCCCCCGGCGCGGCCCACCGGCGCTCAACGCCTGGACCCGCACGGCCGCCCACTCGAGCATCGTTCCCGGCCCACGTTTCTCGGCCGGTGCGGCCGGCAACTCGGCAGCCTGTTCGGCCGTCCCGACCCGCCGGACGATCGTCGGCCCCCGTTGTCCGATCTGCCGGGCGACGGCCGCCCCTCGGCGCCGGATCCGCCGCGCGGTCGTCGGTCGTGGGTCCTCGGCTCGCCGCCCACCCGGCGCCGCGGGGTCTACCTGCACGGCAGGCCAGGGCGGGGTAAGACGATGGTGATGGATCGGTTCTTCGTGAGTGTCGATTCGGAACGCAAGCGCCGCTTCCACTTCCACGCCTTCTTCGCCGATCTGCACGCCACCACGCACACCCTCGGCTCCATCGAACGCGCCGTCGATGCCCTGCTCGGCGACGCGGAGCTGATCTGCTTCGACGAGTTCCACGTCAACGACATCGGCGATGCCATGCTCATCGCCCGCCTGATCGACACCCTCTTCGCCGACCGTCGGACCCTCGTGGTCACCTCGAACCACCCACCCGCGGATCTCCTCCCCAACCCCCTGTTCCACGATCGCTTCGTCCCCACCATCGACCAGATCCTCTCCAACCTCACTGTCGTCTCCCTGGACGGACCGGTCGACTACCGCACCCTCGGCCCCCGCCGCGACCACGGCTTCGCCACGGGCAACTACATCCTCGACCCGCCCGAACATGCCGCCGCCGACCCTCGCCGACGGGACCCGTCGGCCTCGCGCATCACCCTGGCCGACGGTCGCACCGTCCGCACACACGCCGTCGAGGGCGACGCGATCACCTTCGGCTTCGAGGACCTGTGCGGCGCCCCGACCAGCGCCGCCGACTACCTCCACCTGACCAGGGGATTCCGCCGCTGGACCTTGCGCGCGGTCCCGCCACTGCGCGAGGTCCCCACGGACTGGACCATGCGCCTGGTGAATCTCGTCGACATCCTCTACGACGCCGACCTGCCCCTCACGATCCACGCCGCCGAGCCGGTCGACGAGCTCACCGCGGGCGTGCAGGCGATCCCGGATCTGGCGCGCACCGCCAGTCGCCTTTGTGAACTGTCACAGGTCGCCGCGAAGAATATTCGTACTGCTCAGCAGGGTGGGTAGGGCGAGGGGGACAATGAAAGGGGAGGAAATCCAAAAGCGCCGATTTCCTCCCGAGCGAACCACTCGGCATGTAACTATGTGGCTGTTTTGTGCAGTCTCTGGGGTTTGGTGGTACAGCTGTGATCGGGGTGAATCAGCCCATACCGCGGGCGATCGTCGTGATCGCGCTGATCGTCGCGGCGACCATCGCGTTGCAGGGCAGTCTGCCCGGCGCCGGTGAGGCGTCGAATACCGCGCCGTCCCCACTGCTGGTGGCGGTGATGCCGGTGCTGCTGCTGGTCTCCATCGTCATCCTGGTCGCCGGAGTGATCGCCAGTCAGCATCGTCTTCCCTTGGCGATGCCGCAAGCCGAACGCGAAGAACTTCCCCGGGTGCAGTGGCGCAAGCTGGCGCTGCTGGTGCCGGTCTCGATCGCGGCCGTCGCGCTGGTCTTCGCGGGCGGGGTCACCGCACTGTTCCTGCTGCCGGGCGCGCGCCCGATGCGCCCCGCGGTCGAAACCCTCCCGGAAGGCTCCGGCCCGGTACCCACGCCGACGGGCGCACCGGCCCCCGATCCGACCACCGGCCCCACCCAGCTCACCGGAACCGCGCTGCTGATCGCGGCGGTGCTGGCCATCGTGCTGATCGCCGTCGCCCTGTTCGGTCTCGTCGTGGTCGCCATCGCCGCGCGCCGCGAACCCGCGCCCGCCGCACCGGAGCTGCCCGACGCGACACCGGACGAGGTCGACTCCCTCACCAGGGCCGCCGAGATGGGCCTGGCCGCGATGAACGCGCCGGGCCAGGACCCGCGCACCGCCATCATCGCCTGCTACGTGGCGATGGAACGCGGCCTGTCCAGCGACCGCGCCGCCCGCCCGCAAGCCTCCGACACCCCGATGGAGGTCCTGGCCAGGGCCTTCGAAAGCGGTGTGCTGCACGACGCCTCGGCCCGCGAGCTGGTCGCGCTGTTCGAGGAGGCGCGGTTCAGCCCGCACTCGATGCTCGAATGGCAGCGCATGCGCGCCGAACAGCTGTTGCGCATCGTGCTCACGGATCTGCAGCGAAGGTTGGTCCCGGCATGAGCGGTCAGCGCCCGGAGGCGGTAGCTTGCGTCACCACGCAGGGCGCCCGAGCATGCCCAGGGGGTGCAGCGTGAAAGAGCAGATTGTCGAACCGAGCGGGATGAGCCGGGCGTCGGTGATCGTGACCGCGATCGTCGTGGTGGTGCTGATCGAGGTCGCCCTGCTGCGGCTCGACCGCGATGTCCTGCTGCTCGCGGTCGCCCTGCCGGTCGCCGTCGCATTGGCCCTGCTGCTCTGGTCGCTGCGCCACCGCGTGGTGCGCGAGGAACCGCTCACCGAGTACATCGACAACGGACCGGCCGAGATGCTCGGTCGCTGGCACGCGCGGGCGGAGATGCTGACCGCGCGCGCCGAGGGCACCCGCGCCGACTGGGACCGCCACCTGCGGCCGTTGCTCGCCAAGGAGTTCGAGTTGTCCACCGGTCTGCGGGTCGCCAAGAACCGCAGGGCCACCGAAGCCGCCGGTCAGCTGCAGTTCGGTCCCGAACTGTGGCGTTGGGTCGACCCGGCGAACTCGGCATTGCGCGACCAGACCGGTCGCGCACCGGGTAGGGCGGCGCTGGACGAGATCCTGCGCCGATTGCAGACGATGTGAGGGGTTAGAGGCCACCGATGACCATGCCGTTGAACGTGACCGTCCAGCGCTCCGACGCCGTGCTGCGTGAGCTGGGCCGAGTCGTGGTCGGCAAGCGCGATGAGATGCAGCTCATCATGATCGCCGTGCTGTCCGGGGGACATGTCCTCATCGAGGATCTGCCAGGTCTTGGCAAGACGCTGATCGCGCGGTCGTTCGCGGCCGCGCTCGGGCTCGACTTCACCCGCGTGCAGTTCACGCCGGATTTACTGCCCGCTGATCTGCTCGGCTCGACGATCTACGACATGTCGTCGGGCCGTTTCAATTTCCGGCGCGGACCGGTGTTCACCAATGTGCTGCTGGCCGACGAGATCAACCGCACCCCGCCCAAGACCCAGGCGGCGCTGCTGGAGGCGATGGCCGAGGGCCAGGTGAGCATCGACGGCGAAACCTTCCTGCTCCCACAGCCTTTCATCGTGCTCGCCACCGACAACCCGATCGAGTACGAGGGCACCTACCCGCTGCCGGAGGCCCAGCTCGACCGCTTCGCCATCCAGCTGCGCCTCGGCTATCTGTCCGAGCAGGACGAGACGCAGATGATCCGGCGCAGGCTCGAACGCGGTTCCACCCCACCGCAGGTCGGCCAGGTGGTCGACGCGCAGGGGCTGATGGAGATGCGCCAGTCGGTCGAGTTCGTCACGGTGCACCCCGATGTCGTGAATTACGTTGTCGCCCTTGCCACGGCGACCCGCAGTCACCCGCAGGTGGAGGTGGGCGCGAGCCCGCGTGCCGAACTCGACCTGGTGCAGATGTCGCGGGCGCGCGCTCTGCTGCTCGGGCGCGACTACGTGATCCCCGAGGACGTCAAGGCGCTGGCGGTGCCCGCGATGGCGCACCGCATCACCCTGCGTCCGGAGATGTGGGTGCGCCGCATCCGCGGCGAGGACGTCATCGCTGAACTGCTCCGACGGCTACCGGTGCCGCGCGCCACCAGCACATGAAGCACCGCGACGAATCCAGGACGGTCGAGGTCGACCTGCGGTGGCGGCCCGCCCCGTTGGTGTTCATCCTGGCCGGGTGCGCCGCGGTGGCACTGGTCGTCGCGGTGCTGCGTGGACAGTGGCAGCTGGTGGTCTTCGCCGCCCCGATGCTCGGCGTGCTCGCCGCCGCGCCGTGGCAGCAGGCGCCGACCCGGATCCAGGTCGACGGCAGCGGCACCGTGCGCTGCTTCGAGAACGAGGTGATCAGCTGCACCGCCGCCGCGTTCGTCGAACGCGGGCACGCCCTGCTGCGGATGACGGCGCTGCCGCTGCCCGGTCTCGACCTCGAGGTCGAGGAGGCGCACGATTCCGGCGGCGCGCCCGCGGGCATGCGGCTCGGTCTCTCGGCCACGCGCTGGGGACGCTATCCGGTGCAGGTCAAGGTGGCGGCGCTGAGTCCGGCCGGACTCGCGGTCGCCACCGCCGAACTGCCCGCGGCCAAGCTCTACGTGTACCCGATCGCCGACCCGCACCGAATGCGCCTGCCGCGCACCGAACTTCCCGACCGCATCGGCACCCATCTCACCCGCAGGCACGGCCCCGGCGTGGAATACGCCGACATCCGCGCCTACGCGCCCGGCGACCAGCTGCGCACCGTGAACTGGCCGGTGAGCGCGCGCCGCGGGCGGCTCTACATCACCGAACGGTTCACCAATCGCTCCGCCGATGTGGTCGTCCTCGTCGACACCTCGTTGCAGGCGCCCGGCCCGGCCAGCGCCTCGCTGGAACTGTCCGTGCGCGGCGCGGCGCAGGTGGTGCAGTCCACGCTGCAGGCCGGTGACCGCACCGCCGTCGTCTGCCTCGGCGATTCCCCGCGCTGGCTGCGGCCCGACATCGGCCGCAGGCAGTTCTACCGGATCGTCGACACCGTCCTCGGCGTCGGTGACGAACACGTCGAGACCACCGGCACCCTGGCCCCGCACGCCGCGGTGCCGATCGGCGCGATCGTCGTCGCCTTCTCCACCCTGCTCGACACCCAGTTCGCGCTGGCCCTGATCGACCTGCGTAAACGCGGCCACGTGGTGATCGCGGTCGACGTCCTGCGCGGCACCCCGTTCGAGGAGGGCCTCGACCCGACCATGGCCAAGATGTGGCAGCTGGAACGCGCCTCGATGTATCGCGACATGGGCACCGTCGGCGTCGACATCATCGCCTGGCCCGAGGACACCCGCCTCGACCAGGCCATGCGCCTGCTGCCCGATCATCGCCGAACGGTCCGGGTGCGCCGATGACGAGATTCCTCGCCCTGCTGGCCGGCCTGCTGCTGGTCTCGGCCATCGCGCTGATCAACCCGCCCGCGGGCGCGGCCGCGCTCGCCCTGGTCATCGTGAGCTGGTGGTGGCGCCCCGCCGCCGTCGCCGCGGTGCTGGTGGCGATCGGCGTCATCGCCTTCGCCGACATCGGCGTGATCGCCTCCGCCGCAACAGGTCTGGTGGCCACCACCTACCTCCTCAACGCCGCCGTCCTGCACGCCCCCGAAGGCGTTGTCCCGACCACGATCCCCTCGGTCGGCGGCGCCGTCCTGTTCACCATCGCCGCCACCACCGCGGCCTTGGTCCCCGTAGAACTCGCCTGGGCCCCCCTCGCCGCGCCCATCCTCATCGTCCTCATCTACGCCCTCCTCATCGGCGGGCTCACCCCCAAACCAAGATCACCAGGTCCTGATGGCGGTCAGCTCTCGGCCGATGCCGCCACCAAGACCTGGTGATCAGTAGTCCAGTTCAGGCGATGTGCAGAACCACGTCGCCGAGGACGGGGGCGTCCTCGCGTTCGGCCACCGTGACGGTGGCGATGAGGTCGTCGGCCTCGCGCCAGACCTTGATGCGCAGCGTCTCGCCGGGGTAGAGGACACCGGCGAACTTGGCGCGGAAGCCGCCGACGCGGGTGGCGTCGCCGTCGAGGAGGGCGTCGGTGAGGGCCTTGCAGACCACGCCGTAGGTGCACAGGCCGTGCAGGATCGGCGCGGGAAAGCCCGCGCCCTTGGCGAATTCGGGATCGGAGTGCAGCGGGTTGCGGTCACCGCAGAGGCGGTAGAGCAGGGCCTGCTGCGGCAGCGTGGGGGTGCTGATCTCCGCGTCCGGCGCGCGATCGGGGAGCGCGGTCTTCGAGCTCGGGCCACGCTCGCCGCCGAAACCGCCCTCGCCCTTGGCGAAGATCGAGGACCGGACCGTCCACAGCGGTTCGCCGTCGGAGCCGACGACCGTGTTCTCCTGCACGATCACCGCGTTCGCGCCCTTGTCCCAGATCTCGCTGATCCGGCCGGTGCTCGTCGCCTTGCCCGTGGCCGGAATCGGCTTGTGCACCACCACTTCCTGGTGTCCGTGCACCACCTTGGCCAGGTCGATCTCGATGCCGGGGAAGCTCACCCGCGGCGGCTCGGTCTCGCGCAGGGTGGGCGCCACCGTCGCGAAGGTCGGCAGCACCTGGGGTGCGAGGTCGTCGAGATAGGTCAGTTCGACCGGGTCGAGCGGGCGCGCACCGGCGCCGAGGCCCAGGTGGTAGAGCTGCACGTCGGTCGGCGTCCAGCTGAACTCCCGGCTCGGCAGGGCCGCGCCGAGCGCGATCTGTGGGTCGATGGGCATTGCGTCACTCCTGCGAAGTCGGGATCTGCTGATCGGTCGTCATGCGGCGTCCTTGGCGGCGGCGATGTCGAGCACCGCGAGGTAGGCGAAGGTGATGGCGGGGCCGATGGTGGCGCCGGGGCCCGCGTAGGTGTGGCCCATCACCGGCGCGCTGGTGTTGCCCGCGGCGTAGAGGCCTTCGATCACCGAATTGTCTTCGCGCAGTACGCGACCAGACGTGTCGGTGACTAGTCCGCCCTTGGTGCCCAGGTCGCCAGGGACGATCTTGGCGGCGTAGAACGGGCCCTGCGAGATCTCGGCCAGGCACGGGTTGGGCTTGACGGTGGGATCGCCGTAGTAGCGGTCGTAATGGCTGTTGCCGCGGCCGAAGTCCTCGTCCTTGCCCGCGGCGACGAAGCCGTTGAACCGGGTCACGGTGGCGGTGAGGCTTTCGGCGGGGACGCCGATGCGCTCGGCCAGTTCCTCGACGGTGTCGGCCTTGACGATGTAGTCGTTCTCCAGCCAGCGCGAGGGGAACCGCTGGCCCGGCTGCAATCCGGCGAAGATGTAGCGGTTGCGGTAGCGCTGATCGAAGACCAGCCAGGCGGGTACGTTCTCGCCCGGGCCCGCGCCCTGGCCGTACTCGCCGCCGTACATGGTGTGCACGGCCTCGACGTAGGGCGCCGACTCGTTGCCGAACCGCTCACCGCGATCGTTGACCATGATCGTGCCGGGCAGATTGCGCTCGGCCAGGGCGAACCAGGGCTTGCCGCCCTTGAAGATCGTCGGACCCCACCAGGCGTCCTCCATGAATCCGACCGTCGCGCCCGCTGCCATACCGGCCACGATGCCATCGCCGGTGTTGGCCTTGGCGCCCGTTGTCCACTCAGTGGTGATCGGCTGACGCTGGTACTTGGCCCGCATGTCGGCGTTGTGCTCGAACCCGCCGGTGCCGAGGACCACGCCGTAGCGCGCGGTGAACGTCGTCGGCTCGCCGTCGACGACGGCCTTGACGCCGGTGACCCGGCCCTCGGTGATCACCAGGTCGGTCAGCGGGGTGTTGAGCAGCACCGGCACCCCGGCGTCGAGCAGGCCCTTGCGCAGGGCGGCGATGATCGCCTGGCCCATGCCGAGCAGGTGCTTGCCGGTGAACTTGGCCCAGTAGGTGCGCGCACCGACCCGCATGGCCCGCATCATGCCCTTGGGGTGGCGGCGGATCAGGTTGAGCCGCACGAAGTCGGCCTGGGTGACCACGACATTGAGGGGGGCCTTGGCGTAGGCCGGTTCCAGGTTGGCCACCTCGGCGCCGAGGACCTTCGCGTTGAACGGCTTGGGCTCGCAGGAGCGTCCGGCGGCGCGTCCGCCCGGTGCTTCGGGGTAGTAGTCGGAGTAGCCGGGGACCCAGTTCATCTTCAGCGGACTGTGGTCGAGGACGAAGTCGAACGCCTCGGCCCCGCGATCGAGGTAGGTGTCGATCTTCTCGGCGGGCACCACGTCGCCGATGATGCTGTGCAGGTAGGTGCGCGCGTCCTCGCGGTCGTCGGGCCGACCCGAGGCGAGCAGCGCCTTGTTGCCCGGAATCCACACGCCACCGCCGGACCGGGCCGTCGACCCGCCGTAGTGCGCTGCCTTCTCGAGCAGTACCACGCTCAGTCCACGGTGGGCCGCGGTGAGGGCGGCCGTCATCCCGGCGGCGCCGCTACCGACGACCACCACATCGTATTCCCGATCACTCATGTAGAACACGTTATAGAAGCGATCCTCGGTTTGGCAGAGGTTTGTCTCCCATGAAGTGGAACGTGTTATAGAAATCACCTGTGGTTGCGTTGTATTGTCAGGTGAACGGCTGACGTCGAACCGAGAAACCCGTTACAGTTTTGGCGTCCGGAACCTACGGCTGTGCGGCCTGGCGCCGCCCGGCGAGGTTCCGCTGCTCCACCCATTGACCGTGCTGCCAAGGAGGTCCGCGTGCTGCCCGACGCGGTACGAACCCAACTCGCCGATGAACTCGCCCGTGCCGAGGACGAGCGGGTGGCCGTGTCGCCGCTCGTCGACCGGTATCCCGACATCGATGTCGTCGATGCCTACGAGATCCAGCTGCTCAACATCCAGCGCAGGCTGCGCTCCGGGTCGAAGGTGGTCGGCCACAAGGTCGGACTGTCGTCGAAGGCGATGCAGCAGATGATGGGTGTCGACGAGCCCGACTACGGGCATCTGCTCGCGGAGATGGAGGTCTTCGAGAACGTTCCCGTCGAGACCTCCCGCTACCTGCTGCCACGGGTGGAGGTCGAGGTCGGGTTCGTCCTCGGCGCCGATCTGCCCGGTGCGGACTGCACCGAGGCCGATGTGCTCGCCGCGACCGTCGCCTACGCGCCCGCGATCGAGCTGATCGATTCCCGGATCAAGGACTGGCGGATCGGCCTGGCCGACACCATCTCCGACAACGCCTCCTCGGCCGGATACGTCCTCGGCAAGGAGCGGGTCGCCCCCGGCGACATCGACATCACCGCCATCGACGCGGTACTCACCCGTAACGACGAGGTCGTCGCCGAGGGCCGCAGCGACGCCGTGCTCGGCGATCCGCTGATCGCGGTCGCCTGGCTGGCCCGCAAGGTCGCCTCCTTCGGAGTCCGGTTGAAAGCCGGTGACATCGTGCTGCCCGGGTCGTGTACCCGTGCCATCGACGCCCGCCCCGGCGACATCTTCCATGCCGAGTTCGCCGGGCTCGGTTCCGTCCGCCTGAACTTCGCCTAGGCCATCACCGTGCTCAGGTGGCCGCCGCTGTTCACCGGAGCCGTTCATCCCGCCGGGTAGTGCCCGGCCACCACTAGGAGGCCTACCGTGTCCAACGGGAACGTCACCGCCGCGATCGTCGGATCCGGCAACATCAGCACCGACCTGCTCTACAAACTCCTGCGCTCGGACAAGATCGAGCCGCGCTGGATGATCGGCATCGACCCCGACAGCGAAGGGTTGAAGCGGGCGCGCGGACTGGGGCTGGAGACCTCGGCCGAAGGTGCGGACTGGCTGCTCGCGCTCGACGAGAAGCCGGACCTGCTGTTCGAGGCCACCTCCGCCTACGTGCACCGCGCGTACGCGCCGAAGTACGAGGCCGCGGGCATCCGGGCCGTCGACCTGACCCCGGCCGCGGTCGGGCCTGCGGTGATCCCGCCGGTGAACCTGGACTCGCTGCGGGACGCGGCGAACGTCAACATGATCACCTGCGGCGGGCAGGCCACCATTCCCATGGTCGCGGCCGTGTCCCGGGTCGTGCCGGTGGCCTATGCCGAGATCGTCGCCTCGGTGTCGTCGGTGTCGGCCGGTCCCGGTACACGCGCCAACATCGACGAGTTCACCAAGACCACCAGTCGCGGCGTGGAAACCATCGGCGGCGCCCAGCGCGGCAAGGCCATCATCATCCTGAATCCGGCCGAACCGCCGATGATCATGCGCGACACCATCTTCTGCGCCATCCCCGAAGACGCCGATCGCGACGCCATCGCCGAGTCCATCCTGCGGATGGAGAAGTCGATCCAGGAGTACGTGCCCGGCTACCGGCTGCTCAACGAACCCCAGTTCGACGACCCGTCACTGGTTTCCGGTGGCATGGCGAAGGTGTCGATCTTCGTCGAGGTCGAAGGCGCCGGTGACTTCCTGCCCCCGTACGCGGGCAATCTCGACATCATGACCGCCGCCGCCACCCGCGTCGGTGACGTGCTGGCCGATCAGATCATCTCGGCTCGGGTGTAAGGAGAATCGACCATGAGCACCAAGCCCTTCTCGGCTGAACTCGACGTCCGCGTCACCGACACCTCGCTGCGCGACGGCTCCCATCACAAACGCCACCAGTTCACCGTCGACGAGGTGCGCAATATCGTTGCCGCCCTTGATGGTTCGGGTGTCCCGGTCATCGAGGTGACCCACGGTGACGGTCTCGGCGGTTCCTCGTTCAACTACGGGTTCTCGAAAACCCCTGAGCAGGAACTGATCAAGGTCGCCGCCGAGACCGCCAAGCAGGCCAAGATCGCCTTCCTCATGCTGCCCGGCGTCGGGGTCAAGGAAGACATCAAGATCTCCCAGGACAACGGCGGCAGCATCTGCCGCATCGCCACCCACTGCACCGAGGCCGATGTCTCCATCCAGCACTTCGGTCTCGCCCGCGAACTCGGCCTCGAGACGGTCGGGTTCCTCATGATGGCCCACTCCACCACCCCGGAGAACCTGGCCAAGCAGGCCCGCATCATGGCCGACGCGGGCTGCCAGTGCGTCTACGTCGTCGACTCCGCGGGTGCGCTCGTGCTCGAGCAGGTGTCCGACCGCGTCTCGGCCCTGGTCGCCGAGCTCGGCGACGACGCCCAGGTCGGCTTCCACGGCCACGAAAACCTCGGCCTGGCCGTGGCCAACTCGGTCTATGCCGTCCGCGCAGGCGCCACCCAGATCGACGGCTCGGCCCGCCGCTTCGGCGCGGGCGCGGGCAACCTGCCGGTCGAAGCCTTCATCGGCGTCTGCGACAAACTCGGCATCGCCACCGGCGTCGATTTCTTCGCCGTCACCGACGCCGCCGAAGACGTCGTCCGCCCCGCCATGCCCACCGAATGCCTCCTCGACCGCCAAGCCCTCATGATGGGCTACGCCGGGGTCTACTCCAGCTTCCTCCGCCACGCCGAACGCCAAGCCGAACGGTACGGGGTCTCCGCCGCGGAAATGCTGGTCCGCGCCGGCAAACGCAAACTCGTCGGCGGCCAGGAAGACCAACTCATCGACATCGCCCTCGAACTCCAACGCGAAAACGCAGCCGTAGCCTCGGCCTGACCCTCTCTGTAGACGGCGTGACCCGACCCCGGGTCACGCCGTCTCGCATTCCCGGCCGAATCCGCGCCGGCTGCACCCCAATCGCCGCCGACCAGCTGACTTCTCCGGCCTTGGCGGCATGCGGTCGCCCGCTCGCCCGGCAGCTGTTTGCAGCATCGGCGGCCCCGCGATGGTTCTTTGCCGGGGGATCGACACACACTCTGGCCGATGGAGCGAGTGTCACTGTCGCAACGAATGCGCCCCGACCGCGAGATAGTCCTCGCCGCCGACATACAACGTGCGACCAGCAGGCGAGTCGTCCGTGGCCGCACGCACGATCACCCGAGCGAAATCCTCGACGGTGGGCAGTGGTCCGGCCTGCCTGCGTGACTCCACGCTGTCGGGATCGCGGCGCTCGATGCAAGCGCACCGACCCTGACGTCAAGTTATGCGGTTTACGCATATCAATCAGGGTGGAGATATAGCATCAACGCTATGGGTTGGGGTAGCGTTGAGCTGGAAACAGAGGTGCGCGAATGGCTGGAGAAACTGCCAACAGACATGTTCGCTCGTGCAGCGTTCTACATCGATTTGTTGCAGGACAACGGCCCCTTACTCGGCGAGCCGTACACGAGACAACTCGACCGCAAACTTCGAGAGTTGCGTTTCTATCTGGGACCGGACGCGGTTCGTGTCACGTACTGGATTGCGTCGGGGCGCAGAATCGTCATGCTGACGGTTTTCGTCAAGACGCGGATGGTGGAACGGCGTGAGATCGCGCGGGCGCTCGCCGCGATGCGACGCTGCGAAGCCGAGCGTCATGTTTTGGAGGAGAGCAACGATGGCTGAACGTAGCGAGTGGGCTGACCTGCGGGACCAGCGGATGAGCGAGCCAGGTGCCGCGGAGGCGTATGAAGCGACACGGCTGGCCTTCGATCTCGGACGCACGATCCGTGGGATGCGCGAAGACCGCGGCTGGAGTCAGTCCACTTTGGCCGAAGCAGCCGGGATGACCCAGTCGGCGGTCGCCCGCTTCGAAGCGGGAGGAACAGTCCCGAGCCTCCCTGTCCTCGAACGCCTGGCCCGTGCTCTCGACGCCGATCTCGTAGTACAGGTGCGCCCACGCGTCGCATGACGACGCGTACCCCCTCGGCTTCCTCGACCTGCGCCGCCGCATGGGCAACTGCTCGTCGAGCATGCTCGCCGACCGCCTCCAACAACTCCAATCCGCGGGCCTCACCCGCAAGAACGGCCCCCGAGGCGCCCACGAACTGACCACCGAAGGCGCCCTCCTCTCCGAATCCCTCCAACCCCTCTGGGACTGGGCCGAACACCGAACCCCCACCGGCGACGGCAACGGCCGAATCCCCTGGCGCCCCGGCTGAGCCCAATCGGCGCTCGCGATAGCTGGACGACTGATCATCAGGCATTCACGCAAACACCGCCCGAGAGCGAAAAGCCGTCAGTGCCTGGTGATCAACTGTCCAACCTCGAAGCTGTGGGGATGTCGGTGGGGTGGGGGACGATCGCACGGCATGGGGGTATTCGATGAACCGTTTATCGGGTCGTGGGCCGTGGCGGCGGGGTTGGTCACTCGGTATCGGTTGCGGCTCGACTTCGAGCGGGTCGCGCCGGATGTGTACACGCGCAAAGGCATAGAGCTGGACGCGGTAGGCCGAGCCAAGGCGGCGGTCCAGTGGACCAAAGGGGAAGGTGTGCTCGTCGGTCGGGCGGCAGCGGCACTGCACGAGGACAGGTGGGCGGACCCCGATCAGCCGGTTGAGATCGCCTTGCCGCGGCATCGCCATGCGCCGCCGGGCATCACCGTGGTGCAGGTCCCGCTCGCTCGACACGAGCGGTGCGAAGTGGATGGCTATCCGGTTACCACGCCGATCCGCACCGCATTCGACCTCGCGCGGAAACTGCCTCGCGAACGGGCTGTCCCGGCACTCGACGCGCTGTGCCGCGGCGCCGGGCTCGCACCGTCCGCGGTTCTCGATTTCGCCGATGGCTACCCGCGTGCGCGCGGCTGCGCTGCCGTACGTGCGGTGCTCCAGCAGGTCGACCCCGGCGCGGAGTCGCCACAGGAGTCGCTGACCCGATTGCTGCTGGTCGATCATGGGCTGCCCGCTCCTACCACCCAGATAGTGGTTAGGGACATCGCCGGAGAGTTCCTCGCCCGCCTCGACATGGGCTGGAAGAAATGGCGTGTTGGGGTGGAGTACGACGGTGCCCAGCATTGGACCGACCCGGTACAGCGGGCCAAGGACATCGACCGCCTCGCGGTTCTCGCTGAGCACGGCTAGCAGATCGTCCGAGTGGGTGCCGACCTGCTACGCAACCGGCCGCACGTCATCATCGACCGTGTCTGCGCCGCCCTGAATGCCCGCGGGGCCCGGCTGGACGACTGATCACCAGGCATTGGCGCAAACATCGCGCGAGAAGAAAAAGCCACCAGTGCCTGATGATCTTGATGGCAGGGGGAAATTCGCTGGACAGCACGGCTATGACTGGTGGATGGGCGAGGAGGACTTGGCGACGGTGTTCTGTGATCGGGACTTGGCGGCCCGAATCGAGAGGTTGGAGACGGCCGCGATCGCGGGCGGTGTCGAGGCTGCTCGGCGGCGGAGTCCGAGTGGGTTCGTGTTGCCGTTGGGTGGGGGCGCCGCTTGTTTCGCTGAGGTGGGGTCGCCGTTGAACAAGGTCGCCGGGGTGGGGTTCGGTGCGGTGCCGAGTGCGGGGGAGTGGGAGCGGGTCGAGGCAGCGTATGCAGAGGTGGGGGTGCCGGTGCAGGTGGAGTTGGCGCATTTGGCGGATTCGCGGATCGGGGCGGAACTCACCGGGCGTGGGTATCGGCTGACGTCGTTCGAGAACGTTCTCGGGCGCCGACTCGTGGGGCGCACGTCGTCGGCTTCCGCGCAGATCGAGGTTCGGCGCGACGACGAGAGCGGGTTCGAGGTGTGGCTCGAGGTTGTCGTCGATGGGTTCGCCAGTCCGGATGACGACGGTTCCCCCACGCATGAGGAGTTCCCTCGGGAAGCGATTGCCGCTGTCATGCGGGACATGGCCGGTGTCGGGGACACTCGCCGGTACCTCGCCTATCGCGACGGTGTGCCGGTCGGTGGCGCGAGTATGCGGATCGACGCCGGCGTGGCCGCTCTCGCGGGTGCCGCCACGCTTCCCGCACACCGCCGGCGCGGCGTCCAGACCGCGCTGCTCGCGGCCCGTCTCGCCGATGCTGCCGCCGCCGGCTGCGATCTCGCGGTGATCACCACCGAGCCCGGCTCGAAGTCACAGGAGAACGCCCAGAAGAGCGGCTTCGGCCTCCTCTACACCCGCGCGGTGCTGGTCAAAGAGGTCTGATCACGGACCTCGTCGGCCCGGCGGGGCTCGACCGGTCACCAGGTGGTGATGGCCTGGACGGCTCGGGCAGCACGCGGCTGACTTCGCCGGGGGCCGGCCGGTACCAGGTGGTGATGGTCTGGATGGCTCGGGCAGCGCGCTCGGCTGACTTCGGCAGAGTCGGTTCGGCGGGGCTCGGCCGGTCAACCAGGCGGTGATGGCTTGGACGCCCGGGAGCGTGCGCCCGACTTCGCCAAGGTCGGCTTGGCGGGCTCGGCCGGTCACAAGGTCGTGACGACCTGGACGACCCGGGCCGCACGCTCGGCCGGAGACTTCGCCTTCAGGATCGGTAGGAACAGACGGTACTGCTCGGAGCGGCCGAGGGCGGTGTACGCGGCTTGGGCTTCGGGGCATCCGGATAGGGCGGCAGCGAGGTCGGTGGGGGTTTCGGCGGTGCGTTGGGGCTCGTAGGCGTTGGCCCAGCGGCCGTCGGTCACGGCTTGTTCGATGGCGGCGTAGCCGGAGGGTCGCATGCGGCCTGTGGCGATGAGGGCTTCGGCCTTGGTGACATTGACCTGGGACCACGGGCTGCGGGTGCGGCGGGGGGAGTAGCGCTGGAGGTAGTGGGTGGGGTCGAGGGTGCGGCGGTGGCTGTCTATCCAGCCGTAGCACAGGGCGCCGTCTAGGGTTTCGGTGATGGTTACCGAGGGGGTGGGGGCGTTCTTCTTGGCGATCCGTACCCAGACTTCACCGGCGGTGTCGTGGTGGGTGGCCAGCCATTCTTCCCATTCGCGCGCGGTGGCGCAGGTGATGTAGTCGATGCTCATACCGGCAATGATCCGCGGATAACTGCTCACCAAATGAGCACTTTGAGCGAAAGAACGGGGGTGGCGCGAATCGTGTACGCGCCACCCCCGCCCGGGTTCTCGGCCGCCTCGGATCCGAGGGGCGAGACGTAACGGCGAAGCTGGAGTATCACCCCTCGGATCCGAGGTCCAAGGGGGAACTCTGCGGCGCCAGCAGCCGATCACTGCTCCGAAGTCCAGTGGGTCGTCGAGAACCCTGCGTTGCCAGCCGCCAAGGTTCCAGCCCCTCGGGTTCGAGGGCCGAGAGCCAGCGGTGCCAGCTGCCAGACCTACAACCAGGTGTCGAGGCTGGTGGTCGTGAGGAAATGGTCCAGGTCAGCGCGCCAGGGCGCGGGGGTGGTCTTGTCGGGTTCGATGCCGGTGTACTGGCCCCGGTAGAACAGCAGCGGGCGACCGCCGGTGCTCGCCGATTCTGCCAGGGCGTGGACCCGCCCGATGACGATGTAGTGATCACCGCCGTCGACCACGGAGTCGACCGTGCACTCGATGGTCGCCAACGAGCCGTCGAGCACGGGAACACCCAATTCGGAGGTGTGCCAGTCGACTCCGGCGAACTTGTCGGTCTCGCGGGAGCCGAACCGCGCGCATGTCGGCTGCTGTTCCTCGGAGAGCACGTTCACGCAGAACCGCCCCGCCGCTCCGATCGCCGCCCAGGACCGCGACCCCTTGGTGGGGCAGAACAGCACCAGTGGCGGGTCGAGGGAGAGGGCGGCGAAGGACTGGCAGGCGAAGCCGATCGGCGCACCCGCCGGGTCGAGCGCGGTGATCACGGTGATGCCGGTGCAGAACTGTCCGAGCACCGTGCGGAACTGCCGGCCGTCGATCGCCGGCGTCTGTTCGGTCATGTCCCTCGCCGCCATTCCTATTGCTGCTTGAATCCGACAGTGAAGTCGTGACCCCACAGGCTGACCGCGGTCGACTCGCGGGCGATCCAGTCGTCGTCATCGACTTCCAGTCCCTCGCAGCCGAATTCGATGTCGAATCCGCCGGGCGTCTTCATGTAGAACGACAGCATCTTGTCGTTGATGTGCCGGCCGAGGGTGGCCGACATCTTCACCTTCTTGCGAATGGCGCGGTCCAGGCACAGGCCGACGTCGTCGGCCTCCTCCACCTCGACCATGAGGTGCACGATCCCGGTCGGATTCGGCAGTGGCAGGAACGCCAGTGCGTGATGGCGCGGGTTGCAGCCGTAGAAGCGCAGCCAGGCCGGATCGCCGTCGGCGGGACGGCCCACCATCTGCGGCGGCAGCCGCATGGAGTCGCGGAGCCGGAAGCCGAGGACGTCCTGGTAGAACGCCTGCGCGGCGGCATCGTCGGTGCAGGTCAGCACCACGTGGCCAAGGCCCTGCTCGGCGGTGACGAACTTGTGGCCGTAGGGGCTCACGAAGCGGCGGCCCAGGTACTGGGCGCCGTAGAACGCCTCGAGGGTGTTCCCGGACGGATCCTGGAACCGGATCATGCCCTCGACGCGGCGTTCGTCCAGCTCTTCCTTGGTGCCCTCGGTGAAAGCGACGTCGGCCTTGGTCAGTGTCTCGCGCAGCTGCTGCAGGCCGGGGCCGTCGGTGACCTCCCAGCCCGAGACCAGCAGCCGGTCCTGCTCGCCGGGCACGATCACCAGGCGCGCGGCGAAGTCGTCCATGCGCAGGTAGAGCGCGTCGGGGTCGAGCCCCTTGCCCTCCATCATGCCGAGCACCTTGAGGCCGTACTCGCGCCAGGCCGCCATGTCGGTGGCCTCGATGCGCATGTAGCCCAGTGCGCGAATACTCATCACTTGTCTCCGAGGAAATCGATGGTGAGCCGGTTGAACTCGTCGAACTTCTCCAGCTGTGCCCAGTGCCCGCAGCCGCCGAACACGTGCAGCTGCACGCGCGGGATGACCTTGGTGGCCACCAGCGCGCCGTCGAGCGGGTTCACCCGATCCTCGCGACCCCAGATGAGCAGCACCGGCTGACGCAGCTTGTAGGCGTCACGCCACAGCATGCCCTTCTCGTAGTCGGCGCTGGCGAAGGACTTGCCCATCGCCTTCATCGCCGCCAGCGACTCGGGGGTGTTGGCCAGGGCGAACCGCTCGTCGATCAGTTCCTCGGTGACCAGCGACTGGTCGAACACCATGATCCGCAGGAACTTCTCCAGGTTGTCCCTGGTCGGTTCATAGGTGAACTTCGAGAGCAGTTTGACGCCCTCGGTCGGGTCGGGCGCGAACAGATTGGTGCTCAGCCCGCCCGGTCCCATCAGCACGAGCTTGCCCGCGCGGGTGGGGTGGTCGAGGGCGAAGCGCACCGAGGCGCCGCCGCCGAGCGAGTTGCCGAGCAGGTGCACGCGCTCGGTGATCTCGAGGTGGTCGAGCAGGGCCAGCAGCGCGTTCGAGCTGTGCACGAAGTACTGCGGGTGGTCGACCGGCTTGTCGGACTTGCCGTAGCCGGGCTGATCGGGCGCGATCACGTGATAGTGCTCGGCCAGCACGGGGATGTTGCGGGCGAAGTTCGACCACGCCGAGGCACCCGGCCCGCCACCGTGCAGCAGCACGATCGTGGGCCCGTTGCCGACTCCGGCTTCGTGGTAGTGCAGCTTCAGCGAAGGGGTGACCTGCGCGAAGCGTGAGGTCGATTCGTAGGTCAGTTCAGCGGTCTGGGTCATCGGCTACACCATGGCGTCTTTGACGGGCAGCCCGAACTCGTGCGTGCCGTACATGACGTAGGCGCGCTCGGGATCGTTGGCCGCGTGCACGCGCCCGGCATGGGCGTCACGCCAGAAGCGTTGCAGCGGTGTGCCATTGGCCAGCGCGGTGGCACCCGAGGACTCGAAGAGCTTGTCGATCGCGGCGATCACCCGGCCGGTGGCGCGCACCTGGTCGCGACGGGCGCGCACACGCAGGTCGAAGGGCACTTCCTCGCCCGCCACCAGCAGCGCGTACTCCTCGGCGACATTGCCCGAGAGCTGGCGCCACGCGGCGTCGATGTCGCTGGCCGCCTCGGCCACGCGCACCTTGGCGAACGGATCGTCCTTGGCGTTCTCGCCCGCGTAGGCCGCGCGCACCCGCTTGCCCTGATGCTCGACATGCGCCTCGTAGGCGCCGTAACCCATGCCGACGATCGGCGTGGAGATGGTGGTGGGATGGATGGTGCCCCACGGCATCTTGTACACCGCGTCGGTGTTCTGCTCGAGGCCCGGCGCGCGGCCCTCGCTCATCGCGCGGAAGCTCAGGAACCGGTGCGTCGGCACGAAGACGTCCTCGACCACGACGGTGTTGGAGCCGGTGCCGCGCAGGCCGACGACGTTCCACACGTCATCGATGCGGTAGTCCGAGCGCGGGATCAGGAAGCTGCCGAAATCGACCGGCTTGCCGTTCTTGATCACCGGACCACCGAGCACCGCCCAGGTGGCGTGATCCGAACCGGAGGACCAGGCCCACGAACCGCGCACGATGTAGCCGCCGTCGACTGCCTGACCGGCGCCCATCGGCGCGTACGACGACGAGATCCGCACGTCGGTGTCCTCGCCCCACACGTCCTGCTGGGCCTGCTGGTCGTAGAGGGCCAGGTGCCAGTTGTGCACGCCGATGATGCCCGCGACCCACCCGGTGGACCCGCAGGCGCTGGCGATCTTGCGGACCGTGTCGTAGAAGACGACCGGATCGGCGGCGTGCCCGCCCCACTGCTTGGGCTGCAGCAGCCGGAAGAACCCGGTCTCCTGCAGCGCCTTGATGGATTCCTCGGGAATCTGGCGCAGGTCCTCGGCCTCCTGCGCGCGTTCACGCAGTGTCGGCAGCAGTGCCTCGACCCGTTCGGTCACTTCTTGCGTCATCTCGGGGCCCGCTCCTACCTCGTCGGATCGACAACCGGTTCTTGTTCGTCTCTGAGATTAGAACAGGTTCTCATTTCTGTCGAGAAGATCGGCCGACCTCGGATATAACAGGAGTCAAGAGCGAAGTTCGCTGGACAGCTGGCGTGAAGTGGCCTCGTTTTGTAACGTGTTCTAGTGAACAAGGAGGGTTCGGGATGGCAGTCAACCCCAAGGTGAGGGAACTCGATGTCGGCACCACGCCGACCAGGTTTGCGCGTGGCTGGCACTGTGTCGGCCTCGCGAAGACCTTTCGCGACGGCAAGCCGCACGCGATCGAGATCTTCGGGACCAAGCTCGTGGTCTGGACCGATACCAACGACGAACTGCGCGTGCTCGATGCCTACTGCAGGCATATGGGCGGCGATCTGAGCATGGGGACGGTGAAGGGCGATGACATCGCCTGCCCGTTCCACGACTGGCGCTGGGGTGCGAGCGGCAAGTGCACCTCGATTCCGTACGCGCGCCGGGTGCCGCCCCTGGCTCGCACCAGGAAGTGGACCACGCTCGAGCGCAACGGTCAGCTGTTCGTGTGGCACGACCACGAGGGCAATCCACCGCCCGAGGACGTCACGATCCCGCACATCGAGGGTGCCTACACCGACGCGGAGGGCAACCCGAGCGAGACCCACGACAGCGGCTGGACCGACTGGACCTGGAACGAGATGGAGATCCAGGGCGCCAACTGCCGCGAGATCATCGACAACGTGGTCGACATGGCGCACTTCTTCTACATCCACTTCGCCTTCCCGACGTACTTCAAGAACGTCTTCGAAGGCCACGTGGCGACGCAGTTCCTGGAGACCAAGGGCCGTCCCGACATCGGGATGGCGGCCAAGTACGGCGCCGAGACGCTGCTGAAGTCGGAGGCGTCCTACTTCGGTCCGTCGTACATGATCAATCCGCTGGTCAACATCTACGGCGGCTACCAGATCAAGGTGGTGCTGATCAACTGCCACTACCCGATCTCGCAGGACTCGTTCATGCTCCAGTACGGCCTGACCGTGGAGAAGCCCAAGGGCATCGACGACGCGACCGCCGAGAAGCTGGCCCGCTCGATGACCGAGTTCTTCGGCGACGGCTTCCTGCAGGACGTGGAGATCTGGAAGCACAAGTCCAAGGTCGAGAACCCGCTGCTGTGCGAGGAGGACGGCCCGGTCTACCAGCTGCGCCGCTGGTACGAGCAGTTCTACGTCGACGCCGATGAGGTCACCGAGAAGATGACCCAGCGCTTCGAATTCGAGGTCGACACGACCAAGGCCAATGTGGCCTGGGAGGCCGAGGTGGCCGAGAACCTGCGCCGCAAGGCCGAGGCCGACGCCGAAGAAGCCGAAGCGGGCGTCTGAGATGACCCCGACCTGGGCCAAGGCACCCGACTTCGCCGATCAGCCCGCGCGGCAGGCCGCGGTGCGGGCCCAGACCACGGTCGACAAACAGCACTACCTGGACGAGGGCCTGACACCGCTGCGGTGTCAGGCCTGCCAGGCCGGCGTCCTGGTCCGCAAGTCCAGCCAGCACCAGACCTCGGTGCAGTGGACCGAACGACCCGACACGCACTGCCCCGTCTTCGCCCAGCTGGCCGCGCACGGCGCGCGGCCGGGGCGGCCGGAATCGTGTCCGTCGCTGGAGAAGTCGATCAAATGGGCGGTCGACGAGGGTGTGCTCGAGGTGCCCGAGTAGTCAGCCGAACGGGGTGTGCGGGCGGTCCTGGAGAACGCCGTCGAGGTAGATGTCGACCTTCTCGTTGTAGAAGCACGCCAGCCCGGCGACCTTCTGGCTCTCCGGTAACGGGGTGCGGTAGATCCATACGATGTCCTCGTGCACCGCGTCGCCGACCTGGACGCTCCAGTAGTCGGCGGTGCCCTTGTACGGGCAGCTGGTGTGCGTGTCGGAGGCGACGAGTAGATCCATTCGCACATCGGGCAGCGGCAGGTAATACCTTGCGGGCAAACCGGTTTCGAACAGGATCCGCGGGGAGGACGAGTCGGCGACGGTGACGCCGTCGACCTCGACCCGCACGTTCCGGGAGCTGCCGAGGATGTCGATCCGGGCATACGGATCGCGCGGGTGGACGAAGATCGGCTCGTCCTCCTCGAACCAGTCGAAGGCGGCGAAGTCGAGGCGCACAGCGTCTTTCAGTGCCGTCAACGGTGAGTCCGGGTATCGCACCGCGGCGCCGTCGGCCCGCACGCCGTCGATCACCACGTCGTATCCGGTGGAATCGCCGCGGCTGGGGGAGTGCTCGGTGATCCCGTTCGGTTCCAGATCGGCCTTGATGTCGGTGAGCGGCAGGTAGTAGGTCGGGTAGTAAGGGACTTCCCAGACGAGCAGCGGCCGCACGGTGTCGGCCACCAGCCGTCCGCTCAGATACACCCGAACCCGCTTCTGCCCGGCTTCCACCTTGACGCGCCCGCGCTGATCATCGGTCATGTCATCGACGCTACGCCCGCTCTCTGACAGGTGATCGCGCCATCGGCCTGCTCATGTCCGCGACAACGAATCGGCCCCCAGCGCTCGTGGCACCGGGGGCCGGTTCGTCGGGATCGGGGGGTCAATCCCCGACGGTGATGGCCTGGGCCTCTTCGACGCTGTGTGGCGCCGGGTCGTGGTCGTCGATGTGGGCCAAGGCGTTGCGGCCGATGAACAGCGCGCCGACCGCGGCCGCGGTACAGGCCGCGCCCAGCCAGAACGGCAGCGAGACGCTGTGCTCACCGAGCTTGCCCGCGATCCACGGTGCCGCCGCACCACCGCCGAAGCGGACGAAGCTGTAGGCGGCCGAGGCGGTGGAGCGCTCGACCGGCGCCGAGATCATCACGGCCTCGGTGATCAGGGTGTTGTTCACGCCGAGGAACAGGCCCGCGATCACCACGCCGACGATCAGCACGATCTTGTGCTCGGCGAACAGGCCCATCACGGCCAGATCGGCGGCGAACAGCCCGAGCGACAGCCCCATCATCGGCAGGCTGCCGAAGCGCGCCTGCAGTTTCGGCGCGAGGAACACCGAGGACACGGCCAGCAGGATGCCCCAGCCGCAGAAGATGAAGCCGATCGCGTAGGTGCCCATGTCCAGCGGGAACGGGGTGTAGGCGAGCAGGGTGAAGAAGCCGAAGTTGTAGAGCAGCGCGGTGATGCTGACGGTCAGCAATCCCTTGTGCCGCAACGCCTTGAACGGCGCGGTGATCGAGGTCGGCTTCGCGGGTTTCGGCATCTCCGGCAGCAACACGACGATCGCGACGAACGCCACCGCCATCAGCACCGACACCCCGAAAAACGGCCCACGCCAGCTGATTCCACCGAGCACGCCACCCAGCAGCGGGCCGGTCGCGATGCCGATACCCAGCGCCGCCTCGTAGAGGATGATCGCCTTGGCGACACCGCCGCTGGCCGCGCCGACGATGGTGGCCAGCGCCGTCGCGATGAACAGCGCGTTGCCGAGACCCCACCCGGCGCGGAAACCGATGATCTCGCCGATGCTCCCGGACATGCCGGCCAGCGCGGCGAACACGATGATGATCGCCAGCCCGGACAGCAGCGTCTTCTTCGCGCCGAACCGGCTCGAGATCACCCCGGTCACCAGCATGGCGACGCCGGTGACGGCCATGTAGCTGGTGAACAGCAGCGAGACCTGCGACGGGCTCGCGTTCAGCTGCTCGCCGATCGGCTTGAGAATGGGATCGACCAGGCCGATGCCCATGAACGCGATCACGCTCGCGAAGGCGACGGCCCAGACGGCCTTGGGTTGTCCGGTGGACGGGGCGGTGGTGGCTGCGGCGTCGTCGTCGCGAGTCAACTGGGGGATGCTCATCGGCGCTCCTGGTTGCTTCACTGATGACCGCGGGCAACCGCGCGCAGGGCTGTCAGCAGGTCGTTCATGTCGTTGTCGAGCCGGATCAGCCGATCGAGATCGAAGTCGGCGAGTCCGGGGGCCATGGCGGCGGCGTAGGCCTGCCTGGCCTGGGTGAGACGGGTCCGGCCCGCCGGGGTCAGTTCGACGAGAACCGCCCGTGAGTCGTGCGGGTCCTTGGTGCGGGTGGCGAATCCGTCGGTGACGAGCCGGCCGATCAGCGCCGTTGCCGCCGGTTGGGAACATCGATCGATCCGAGCGAAATCGCTGACCCGCAGGCCGCCGTGCTCGTCGAGCACGGCGAGGGCCCGCAGGACCGCGCGGGGCAGATCGTCGTCGCTGATCGCCCCGGCGAGCCGGGTGAGCCGACCGGCAGTGACCAACAGGTCGACCACGATGTCGTCCGGGGAGGGCTGCTCTGTCTGCTGCACGCTGAATATTATTGCATAAGCTAACTATATAAATCGAGACGCCACGGCAGGTGAGATCGAGCACAGCGGGTTACGGGTAGGCCCGCCGGTGGCTGCGGTTCACCTCGATGATCTCGTCGAGGGTGTCGCGGGTGCGGAGCAGGTCGGCGATGTGCTGTTCCAGCTGTGCGCGTTCTTCGAGCAGGCGCGCCCAGGCTTCGTCCGTCTGTTCGGCGCTGGGTGAGTCGACGCACGGCAGCAGTTCCGCGATGGTGCTGCTCGACAGTCCGGCCGCATAGAGCCGCTGTAGCAAGCGAACTCGTTCGACCGCGTCCTCGGCATAGGTGCGCTGACCGCCGCCGCTGCGCTCGCTGGTCAACAGCCCGTGCTCCTCGTAGTAGCGCAACGAGCGGACGCTCACCCCCGCCTGCTCGGCCAGTTCGCCGATCCGCATTGTGACCTCGCTCATATATCTGACACCTGACGTCAACGGTAGGTTCTACCGTCGAAGTATGACACCAACACTGTTCGATGCCTACGACCTGGCCGACCTTCGGCTCCCGAACCGGATCGCGATGGCCCCGATGGGCCGGGTCCGCTCCGGTGTCGAGGGACTGGCGACGCCGTCGATGGCCGCCTACTACGCCCAGCGCGCTACCGCGGGCCTGATCATCTCCGAGGGCGTCCAGCCCAGCCTGCTCGGCCAGTCCAACCCGCTGACACCGGGGCTCTACACCGATGCCCAGGTCGAATCGTGGAAGCAGGTCACCGGAGCGGTCCACGCCAACGGCGGACGCATCTTCGCGCAGATCATGCACGGCGGCCGGATCAGTCACCCCGACACCACGGGCCTGCAACCGGTCGGCCCGTCGGCGGTGGCCGCGCGCGAGACGATGGTCTTCACGCCGACCGGCCCGCAGCCCGCTCGGGTCCCGCGCGCCCTGACCACCGCGGAGGTCGGCGAGGAAGCGCTGTCCTACGCGCGCGCGGCCCGCCGGGCGATCGACGCGGGGTTCGACGGTGTCGAGCTGCACGGCGCCAACGGCTATCTGATCGGGCAGTTCCTGTCCAGCAATGCCAACCTGCGCACCGATGGGTACGGCGGCTCGATCGCGGGCCGGATCCGCTTCGCGGCCGAAGCCGTCGCGGCCACGGTGGCCGCCATCGGCGCCAACCGGGTCGGCATCAGGCTCAGCCCGGGGGCGGGCATCTGGGACGCGATCGACGCGGACGTCCCCGAGCTCTACGGGGCACTGCTGACCGAGCTCGCCACCCACGACCTGGCCTATGTCCACCTCGAGGCGACCGCCGACGAGCAAACCCTGCTCGGCCTGCGCCGCACCTGGCCGGGCCGCCTGATCGTCAACCCATCCATCCCCGGCGGCCCCGTCCCCGCCGACCGCAAAGCCGCCGAACACTGGCTAGACCTCGGCGCCGACCTGATCAGCTTCGGCCGCGCCTTCCTCGCCAACCCCGACCTCGTCGAACGCCTACGCGCCGACCTCCCGCTCGACGAAGCCGACGAGGCGACCTACTACACCGGCGGCGACACCGGCTACCTCACCTACAGCTCCTACCGATACCCGGCGGCAAGCTAGGCGGTGTCCCCGCACGTTCACCATGAAGCGACGAACCCGGTTGTCCGCGCCGCGACGAACCTGACATCGTGTCCAGATGGCCGTACTTCTGGGTGAAAAGGGCAGGTTCGCTGTCGAAGTCGGCGACTCGGCGGCGGGGCTGCGTCGAGTGGACCTGTGGGCCGCCGACCAGTGGTTGACCTGCGACGACAATATGGTCTTCGTCGCGCAGTTCCGCCGCTCTGTGGCGGAAACCGCGGTGTCGATACGTGCCGGGCATGTTCGGCCGCTGCCCTTTGCCGGGCTGTCCCCAGTTGCCACCCATCGCCGGTTCGGCACCGCGACCGACGACGACCCGATCGGCGAGATGCGCGAGCAGTTCGGGTTCCTGCACTGGGGACCTACGACCGATAATGTGCAGACCTTCGTCTTCCGCGATGGCGACCACATGGTGATCACGCTGCAGTTCTGGCGTGCGGCGCATTTGCTCGATCACCCCGAGCATGTGGGCCGGGTCTTCGAGGTCGAGATCGAGTCCGCAGAACTCGCTGACATCCTCGAAGGCCTGGCCGCCGCCCTGTAGGTCGTCGGCGACAGGGCAAATACCGACTATGCGGCGACTACCGGGCGGGGGCCTGTGCCGAAGAGTTCGCTGGTGGCGTGGGCGCGCTTGAAATAGAGGTGGGCGTCGTGTTCCCAGGTGATGGCGATGCCGCCGTGGAGTTGGATGGTTTCGGCGGCGACTGTGGAGAATGCCTCGGTGCAGTGTTTGCGTGCGACCCAGGTGTCCTCGGGCGCCGACGCGCTGTTCTCGGCCACGGCCTGTGCTGCCGCCAGCGCGGTTGATTCCGCTGACTCGACCAGGACGTACATGTCGGCCATTCGGTGCTTGAGTGCCTGGAAACTGCCGATCGCGCGGCCGAACTGCACGCGTGAGGCGGTGTACTCGACCGTCATCTCGAGGCAGTGGCGGGCGGCGCCGACCTGTTCGGCGGCGAGTGCGGCCCAGGCGATTTCGCGCAGGCGGGTGCGCAGTTCGGCTGGGTCGCCGGTGCCGAGGCGGGTGGCGGGGGTGTCGGCGAAGGTGATGGTGGCGAGTTTGCGGGTGGGGTCGAGTGCCGGGGTGGGCGTGATGGTGACGCCCGGTGCGCCCGCTGTCGTCTCGAACAGGCCGTTGTCGGTCAGGACGAGCAGGAGGTCGGACTGCGCGCCGTGCAGAACGTAATGCGCTGTCCCGCTGAGAGTTCCGCCCGCCGCCGAAAGGTCGCCCGCTGCTGAAGCGTTGCCCGCCGCCGAGACCCCGGCCGTGTCCCAGCCCTCGGCATCAGCCCAGCACAGTGCCGCTGTGCGCGACCCGTCTGCCAGATCCGGCAGCAGCCGCGCGCACGCCTGCTCGTCGCCGGCCAGCAGCACCGCCTGCACCCCGAGCACAGCCGAGCCGAGCATCGGCACACCCGCGAGCGTCCGGCCGAGTTCGCCGACCACGAGCAGCGATTCGACCAGCCCGGCCCCGGCCCCACCCGACTCCTCCGGCACCGCCAGCGCCGCGACGCCGACCTGCTCGCACAGCATCCGCCATAGCGCCGGGTCGTACCCCAGCTCGCTGTCCATGGCCGTGCGCAGGGCGGCGGGCGTCGCGTGCTTGCTCAACAGCGCCCGCACGCTGGTCCGGAATTCGAGCAGTTCATTCGATGACATGAGATTCCTCAACAGTGGTCGTCAACTTCGTAGCCCACAGGCCCGCATGGTGTTCAGCTCGCGGTGGTCGCCGGTGCGCGCAGGGCGGTGGCGATGCGGGCGCGGTGGAAATCGGCGGTGCCCCAGGCGGTGCGCAGGGCGGTGACGCGGGTCAGCCACACCGACAGGTCGTATTCGGCGGTGTAGCCGATGGCGCCGTGGACCTGGAGGCCCGCGCGGGCGGCGAGGTGGGCGGCATCGCCGCAGGCCACGAGGGCCGCGGAGACGTCGCGGGTGCGGTCGGGGGATTCGAGGGTGAGGGCGGCGCGATACAGCAGCGGCTCGGCCAGGTCCAGGGCGATCAGGACGTTCGCGAGTTGCTGCTTCACCGCCTGGAATTCACCGATCACCCGCCCGAACTGCTTGCGCTGCTTGGCGTAGTTCGTGGTCTGGTCCAGGATCGCGCGCCCCGCACCGAGCAACTGCGCGGCACAGGCGAGGACGCCGAGGTCGAAGGCGTAGTCGATCGCCTCCTGGACGTCGGTTCCCTCGATGACCAGCTCGTCGGCGGTGATGCCGAACAGCTTGCGCGCCGGGTCGATCGAGGTCACGGCCCCCGCGAGCCCGGCGGCAGGCGCGGAATCCGCTGTGTCGGTGTGCTCGATCGCATCGCCAGGTCCACCGTTCGCGCCAGGAGCGCGGCGTCCCAGGCTGATCCGCCCGTCCCCGGCGACCAGCACGAGGTCGGCGGTTTCGGCATCGAGAGCGATCCCACGCTGTGGCTCGTCGAAGGCAATCGTGCCGAGCAGTCCACCGCCGGTGAGCGCGGGCAGCCAGCGCCGGGCGGCCTCGGGATCCGGAAGACCCTGCAGCAGCGTCGGAATCACGGCCGCCGATTCGATGACCGGCCCCGGTACCGCGGCCCGGCCCAGCTCGACCAGCGCGACGGTGAGGTCGACCGGCGTCGCCTCGGCCCCGCCGTACTGCTCGTCGACGAGCAGGCCGAACACGCCCATCTCGGCCACCTGCCGCAGCAGCGCCCGCCCCTTGGCGGTGTCGCCGTCGGCCCACGCGCGCACGGCCGTCGGCACCTGCCCGGCGTCGAGGATCTTGCGGAGCTCCGCGGCGAAGTCGAGCTGTTCGGTGCTGAGCGCGAATCTCATCGCGAGCCTCCTGCGGTGGGACGAGTGGATGCGCGGCGCGGATGTTCGCCGTCGGAGCGTGGGCGCTCGGTTGCCATGACGTGCACGGTCATCGCTTGCTCTCACGGGGCAGGCCGAGGATGCGTTCGGCGATGATGTTGCGCTGGATCTCGTTGGTGCCCGCGTAGATCGGGCCGGAGAGGGAGAACAGGTAGCCGTCGGTCCAGCGGCTCTGCTGTTCGGCGGCGGCGCCGAGCAGATCGAGCCCGGTCTCGTGCATGGCGATGTCGAGATCGGACCAGAAGACCTTGGTGATCGAGGATTCCGCGCCGAGCTGACCGCCGTCGGTGAGGCGGGTGACCGTGCCGAAGGTGTGCAGACGGTAGGCCTCGGCGCCCAGCCAGGCGTCGACCACCGCGTTGCGGGCGGCGGTGTCGGCCGGGTCGGTGGTCTCCTGCCACAGATCGATGAGCCGCTGCGCGGTGGCGCTGAACCGCCCCGGGCTGCGCAGCGACAGGCCACGCTCGTTGCTGGAGGTGGCCATCGCGACCCGCCAGCCCTCGTTGACCGCGCCGATCACATCGCGGTCGGGCACGAAGACGTCGTCGAGGAAGATCTCGGCGAAGCCGGGTTCGCCGTCGAGCTGCGGAATCGGCCGCACGCTCACACCATGGGCGGTGAGTGGGAACATCACATAGGTCAGACCGTGATGACGCTGCGCCTCCGGATCGCTGCGGAACAGGCCGAAGGCCCAATCCGCGTAGGACGCACGCGAACTCCACGTCTTCTGCCCGTTGAGCAGCCAGCCACCTTCGGTGCGCCGCGCGGTGGAACGCAGGCTCGCCAGGTCGCTGCCCGATTCGGGTTCGGACCAGGCCTGCGCCCAGATGTCGTCACCGCGCGCCATCCGCGGCAGGATCCGGGCCAGCTGCTCGGGGGTGCCGTGTTCGAACAGGGTCGGTGCCAGCAGGAAGATGCCGTTCTGCGCCACCCGGCCGGGCGCGCCCGCGGCGTAGTACTCCTGCTCGAACAGCACCCATTCCAGGATGGAGGCGTCGCGCCCGCCGTACTCGGCCGGCCAGGACACCGCCGAGAGCCGGGCTTCGGCCAGCGTCGCCTCCCAGGCACGGTGCGCCTCGAAGCCCGCCTGAGTGTCCATGGAGGGCAACGGTTCACGCGGGACATGGGTGGCGAGGAACTCGCGCACCTCCAGCTGGAACTCCCGGACGGCCGGGTCGATCTCGAGATCCACTTACTTGCTTCCGTTCTGTTCGGTCGCGGCGCTCTTCATCGAGCGGGCGTTCATCCCGCCGAGCGAATCGGCACCCACCTCGGCGTTGTGCGCGTGCGCGAAATGATGCAGTCCGAAGACCGAGTCCATGCCGGAGCGCATGCCCATCAGGTCCTCGGCCTGGTTGACGGCCTTCTTGGTGAGCGCGAGCCCGAATTGCGGCATGGTGGCGATCTTCTCGGCCAGCGCGAGCACCTCGGTCTCGAGTTCGGCGCGCGGCACGACCCGGTTGACCATGCCCCACTCCTTGGCCTGCGCCGCGTCGAACCGGTCACCGGTGAACAGGAACTCCTTGGCCGCACGCGGACCCATCACCCACGGATGCGCGAAGTACTCGACCCCCGGAATACCCATCCGGACAACGGGATCGGAGAAGAACGCGTCCTCGGAGCAGACGATCAGATCGCACACCCAGGCCAGCATGAGCCCGCCCGCGATGCACGCGCCCTGCACCATCGCCACGGTCGGCTTGGGGATTTCCCGCCAGCGCCTGCACATTCCGAGATACACCTCGGTCTCGCGGGCGAAGCGCTGATCGCCACCGGCGCGGTCGAGGTGGTCCCACCACAGCGCGGCCTTGTTCTCGTAGTGCGCGTCGTGATCGCGCCCCGGTGTGCCGATGTCGTGCCCGGCACTGAAGTGTTTCCCGTTGCCCGCCAACACGATCACCTTGACCTCGGGGTCCTCGACGGCCCGCACGAACGCGGCGTCGAGGGCGTAGGTCATCTTCGAGTTCTGCGCGTTGCGGAAATCGGGCCGGTTCATGGTGACCACGGCGACCGGTCCGCGCACCTCGTAGGTGACGACCTCGGTCTCGGATTCGGGACTCACGACTTCTCCTCACGTAGCTCACGTTTGAGCACCTTGCCCGCCGCGCTGTAGGGCAGCTGGTCGCGGAACTCCACGAGCCGGGGGACTTTGAAATTGGCCAATTGCCCGGTGGCGTAGGCGATCACGTCGTCGACGCTCAGTGTCGAGCCGGGCTTGCGGACGACGAAGGCCTTGCCCACCTCACCCATCCGGGTGTCGGGCACCCCGACGACCGCCGATTCGGCGACCCCGTCGAGCCGGGCGAGGGTCTGTTCGATCTCGGCGGGATAGACGTTGAATCCGCCGGTGATGTACATGTCCTTGAGCCGGTCGGTGATCTTGAGGTACCCGCGCTCGTTGACCACGCCGATGTCGCCGGTGTGCAGCCAGCCCTCGGCGTCGATCGCCTCGGCGGTGGCCTCGGGATCGTCGAGATAGCCGAGCATCACGTTCGGGCCGCGCAGCAGCACTTCGCCGCTGTCGTCGAGGCGCAGTTCGAATCCGGCCATCGGGCGGCCGCAGGTGTTCGCGATGGTCTCCGCGTCGTCGTCGGGTCGGCACATGGTGCCGAAACCGGCGGACTCGGACAGCCCGTACGCGGTGACCACCACGTCGAATTCGAGTTCGTCGCGCATCCGCTCGATCAGCACCACCGGCACCGTCGCCGCGCCGGTCACCGCGACCCGCAGCGAGGACAGGTCGTGTGCGCCGCGCTGTGGATGCTCGAGGATGGTCTGGTAGATGGTCGGCGGGCCGGTGAGCACGGTGATGCGCTCGGATTCGACCAGGGCGAGGGTGGTCGGCACGTCGAAGGTGGCCTGCGGGACGATCGTGGCCCCGGTGACCAGGCACGCGAGCATCGCCGCCTTGTAGCCGAAATTGTGGAAGAACGGCGGGATCACCAGGTAGCGGTCGCCCGCGCGCAGGGTGGAGCACTCGACCCAGCCGCGCACCACGTCGAGCGCCTGCCGGTGCGCGATCAGGGTGCCCTTGCTGCGGCCGGTGGTGCCGGAGGTGAACAGGATGTCGGAGATGTCCTCGGGGGACACCTGGGCGGCCCGCTGTTCGCCGGCTTCTTCGGTGACGGTCGTAGCCTGTTCGAGCAGTTCGGCCCAGCTCAGCGTTGTCCGCGCCGAGCCGCTTCCCGTCGATGCGGCCGGGCTCGTGGTCGCTTCCTGCTCGACCGGAAGAACGACGACGGTCCCGATCCCCAACTCCGGCGCCTCGGCCAGCAGTTCGGCCGCCCGATCGCGGCCGAGGAACGGCCCGGCGACGAAGATCGCCTTCGCCTCGACCCGGCCCAGCACGTCGGCGGCCTCGGCCGCCACGTACCGGGTGTTCAACGGCACCAGCGCGGCACCGACCGAATGCGCGGCGAGCGCGGCGACGACCCAGTGGTGGGTGTTGGGCGCCCACATCGCGACCCGGTCGCCGGGGGAGATGTCGCGGGCGATCAGGGCGCGCGCGACGACGCGCACCCGGTCGAGCAGCTCGTCCCAGGTCAGGCGGGTCGCGCCGTCGATCAGGGCGGGCTCGTTCGGGTGCGCCGCGGCGATGTCTCGCAGCGCCTGCGGGGTGGTCTGTGCAGGGGTGGTCACGGGGTCCTCACCGTTGTGCGGTCGCTGTTCTTGACGAAGCAGCTAACAAAGCAAGTGCTTGGTAGGTTATCCTATCGCTGTGGGTGTGATCCAGACCTCAGATTCCGATACCGCGACCTCCGACGCGGAGTTTTGCGCGGAAATACGCGATTGGCTCGCCGAAAATCTCTCCGGCGAGTTCGCTGACCTGCGCGGCACCGGCGGACCCGGCCGCGAGCACGAGTTCTTCGAAGAACGCCTGGCCTGGGACCGGCATCTCGCCGCCGCGGGCTGGACGTGCCTGGGCTGGCCCGCCGAATACGGCGGCCGCGGCGCCAGCGTGCGCCAGCAGGTGATCTTCCACGAGGAGTACGCGAAGGCCGACGCGCCCGCGCGGGTCTCGCACGTGGGCGAGGAACTGCTCGGCCCGACGCTGCTGGCCTTCGGCACCGAGGAGCAGAAGCGGCGCTTCCTGCCCGGCGTGCGCTCGGTCGGCGAACTGTGGTGCCAGGGCTACTCCGAGCCCGGCGCGGGGTCGGACCTGGCCGCGGTCGCCACGACCGCCCGCCTCGACGGCGACAAGTGGGTGATCAACGGCCAGAAGATCTGGACCTCACTGGCCCACGTCGCCGACTGGTGCTTCGTCATCGCCCGTACCGAGCGCGGCTCCACCCGTCATCACGGCCTGTCCTACCTGCTGGTCCCGATGAACCAGCCGGGTATCGAAGTGCGCCCGATCGAACAGCTCACCGGCACTTCCGAATTCAACGAGGTGTTCTTCGACGACGCCGTCACCGAGGCCGACCTCGTCGTCGGCGCACCGGGCGACGGCTGGCGAATCGCCATGGGCACCTTGACCTTCGAGCGCGGCATCTCCACGCTCGGCCAGCAGATCCGCTTCGCCCGCGAACTCGCCGACATCGAGGCGCTGGCCCGCCGCACCGGCGCCGCCGACGATCCGCTGATCGCCGACCGTCTCGACCGCGCCTGGGTGGGCTTGCGTGTGCTGCGCGCCCACGCGCTGCGCACCATGAGCGAGGACCACGACGACGCGGGCGGCGCCTCGGTGTCGAAGTTGTTGTGGGCCAACTGGCATCGCGGACTCGGTGAACTGGCCATGGCGGTGCAGGGCGCCGCCGGACTGGTCACCGGGGAAGACGACATGACGTCATGGCAGCGGCTGTACCTGTTCAGCCGCGCCGACACGATCTATGGAGGTTCGAACGAAGTGCAGCGCAACATCATCGCCGAGCGTGTGCTCGGCCTGCCGCGGGAGGCCCGCCCGTGACCGGACCACTCTCCGTCCCGCCGGCATCGATCCCCGGCCACGGCCTGCTGACCGGCCGTAAGGCCGTGATCACCGCCGCCGCGGGCACCGGCATCGGCTCGGCCACCGCGCGCAGGCTCCTCGAGGAGGGCGCCGATGTCGTCGTCTCCGACTGGCACGAGCGCAGGCTCACCGAGACCGCCGAACTGCTGGCCAAGGAGTTCCCGGAGCGCACGGTCGCCGCGGTGGTCTGCGATGTCCGCGACACCGCCCAGGTGAACCAGCTGCTCACCGACGCCGCCGCCGCGCTCGGCCGGATCGACATCATGGTCAACAACGCGGGCCTCGGCGGTGAGACCCCCGTGGTCGACATGACCGACGAGCAGTGGGACCAGGTCCTCGACATCACCCTCACCGGTACCTTCCGCTGCACCCGCGCCGCGCTCGGCTACTTCCGCTCCGCCGGACACGGTGGCGTGCTCGTCAACAACGCCAGCGTGCTCGGCTGGCGCGCCCAGCACGGTCAGGCGCACTACGCCGCGGCCAAGGCGGGCGTCATGGCGCTCACCCGGTGCAGTGCGGTGGAGGCGGCCGAATTCGGGGTGCGGATCAATGCCGTCGCGCCGAGCATCGCCCGGCATCCCTTCCTGGACAAGGTGAGCTCGTCGGAACTGCTCGACGCGCTCAGTGAACGCGAGGCCTTCGGTCGCGCCGCCGAGCCTTGGGAAGTCGCCGCAACCATCGCCATGCTGGCCAGTGACTACACCTCATACCTGACCGGTGAGGTGGTCTCGGTGAGCAGTCAGCGCGCATGATCAGGGCGGATGGTTCCCGAATCAGGGAACCAAGCAATTGCTTGGTTGTACGATGTCAGGTGTGACCGCACCCGATACCGTGAAACGCACGCGCCGCGCCGAACTCCTCGACCTCGCCGCCGACCTGTTCGCCGAACGTGGCCTGCGCGCCACCACGGTGCGCGACATCGCCGATTCGGCGGGGATCCTCTCGGGCAGCCTCTACCACCACTTCGACTCCAAGGAGTCGATGGTCGACGAGATCCTGCGCGGCTTCCTCGACGACCTGTTCGGCCGCTACCGCGAGATCGCCGCGGCCGGGCTCAGCTCGCGAGAGACGTTGGAAGCCTTGGTGGTCGCCTCCTACGAGGCGTTCGACCGTCACCACGCGGCCGTCGCCATCTACCAGGCCGAGGCCAAGAACCTGCGCGACGTCGAACGGTTCGGCTACATCCGCGACTTCAACACCGAGTTCCGCGACCTGTGGCACCGGGTGCTCACCGCCGGTGTCGCCGACGGCAGCTTCCGCCCCGAACTCGACGTGGAACTGGCCTTCCGCTTCCTGCGCGACACCGTGTGGGTCGCGGTGCGCTGGTACACCCCCGGTGGCCCGATCACCGTGAAAAACCTTGCCCAGCAATATCTCACCATCGTGCTCGACGGGCTCACCGTGCCCGAGGGCAGTCCCAGCTAGGAGTTCTCCCATGACCGCTCGGCCCTACACCCCGCTGCGCCAGGCCTATGTGATCGATGCGGTGCGTACCGCGGTCGGCAAGCGCGGTGGCGCGCTGGCCGAGGTGCACCCGGCCGACCTCGGCGCCGCCGCGCTGCGCGGGCTGGTCGAGCGCACCGGGATCGACCCGGCCGTGGTCGACGACGTGATCGTCGGCTGTGTCGACAACATCGGCCCGCAGGCGGGCAACATCGGCCGCACCATGTGGCTGACCGCCGGTTACCCCGAGGAAGTCCCCGGCGTCACCGTCGACCGGCAGTGCGGTTCCAGCCAGCAGGCCATCAACTTCGGCGCGCAGGCCATCATGAGCGGCACCGCCGAGGTGATCGTGGCCGCCGGCGTGCAGAACATGAGCGCCATCCCGATCTCGGCCGCCATGCTCGCGGGCAAGGAGTACGGCTTCGACTCCCCGTTCGTCGGCGCCACCGGCTGGGACACCCGCTACGGCACCGGCGAGGTCTCGCAGTTCCGCGGCGCCGAGCTGATCGCCGAGAAGTGGGGCATCACCCGCGAGGACATGGAGCACTGGGCGCTGCGCAGCCACGACCGCGCCCGCGCCGCCATCGCCGATGGCCGGTTCGAGGCCGAGATCGTGCCGGTCGGCGAGTTCACCGTCGACCAGGGGCCGCGCGAGACCAGCTTGGAGAAGATGGCGACCCTGAAACCGCTGGGCGATGGCAGCCCGCTCACCGCCGCGGTCGCCAGCCAGATCTCCGACGGCGCTTCGGCGACGCTGCTCGCCTCGGAATGGGCGGTCCAGGAGTACGGCCTGACCCCGCGCGCCCGCATCCACCACGTGAGCGCGCGCGGCGCCGACCCGATCTTCATGCTCAGCGCTCCGATTCCGGCGACCCAGTGGGCGCTGGAGAAGACCGGACTGACCATCGACGACATCGACGTCATCGAGATCAACGAGGCGTTCGCGCCGGTGGTGCTGGCCTGGATCAAGGAGATCGGGGCCGATCCCGAGAAGGTGAACGTCAACGGCGGGGCCATCGCGCTGGGTCACCCCCTCGGCGCGACCGGGGCGAAGCTGTTCGCGACCCTGCTGCACGAGCTCGAGCGCGTCAACGGGCGCTACGGGCTGCTCACCATCTGTGAAGGTGGCGGTACGGCGAACGTGACCATCATCGAGCGGCTCGACGCGGCGGAGTAGCGCGCTCAGTAGTTGGCGGCCCGGTGTCGGAGTTTCCGGCACCGGGCCGTCGGTTGTTTTCCGACCTTGCCAGCAGCCGGTCGTTCGTAAAGACTGAAGGGTTGCTCATCCCACTACCGCGATAACACCTTGGCGCAGTGGGTAAGCCATGAGCTGAAGTGTCGCCGGATGGGTGTCACTCGTGAGAACAGGGAACAGGAACACCGAATGGGTCACCCACAACCGCCCAACCCCTATCAAGGTCAGCCCTATCAGGGACAGCCGATGGGCCAGCCCTACCAGCAGCAGCCGATGCCGGGTCAGCCGTACCCGCAGGGCCAGCCCTACCAGCAGGGCCAGTCGTACCCGCAGGGTCAGCCGTACCCACAGGGGCAGCCGTATCAGCAGGGCGGGCCGCAGTACGGCGCGCCGGGTGGTTACGGGCAGCCGCCGCGCCAGTCCGGCGGCAGCGGCGGCAAGATCGCGCTCATCCTGGGTGGCGTGGTCATCCTGGCCGCCGTAGCGGTCGGTGCGTTGTTCGTGTTGGGCGGCGGCGGTTCGATCGTCGGTGGCGGCGGTTACGACTCCCCGCGCGCGGCGGCACAGGCCTGGGTCGACCAGAAGGGCGACCTCGAGGACCTGGTGTGCGCCGCCGATCGGGACGAGATCTCCAAGTACGAGAACCAGCCGACGCCGACCGGGGTTCCGTCAGGCGGCGATCTCCCGAAGACGACCACCACCTTGAAGAGCGTGGATGTCGCTTCCGGGAGCAAGTCCGGCACCTTCACCACGTCGATGAAGATGTCGATTCTCGGCCAGAACACGACCTCGACCGCGACGTACAAGCTGGTCGAAGAGGGCGGCAGCTGGAAGGTGTGCGGAATTCTCAACCCGGACATCGAGGTGGAGTGAGGTAGCGAGCAGACCCTCGGCGGGCGCGTACCGAGCCTCCGGTCCCTACGATGGATCGGGTGAAGGTGCTCGGTGCGTGCCCGCTCGACTGCCCCGACGCGTGCTCGTGGGTGGTGACCGTCGAGGACGGCGTCGCGACCGGGCTGCGGGGGAACAAGGAACACCCGGTCACGCGCGGTGCGCTGTGCGTGAAGGTGAACCGGTACCTCGAGCAGGTGGGGGCACCGGATCGATTGCGGTATCCGATGCGCCGGACCGGGCCGAAGGGCTCGGGGCGATTCGAGCGGATCAGCTGGGACGAGGCGCTCGACGAGATCGCGAACCGGCTCACCGGCATCATCGACGAGTTCGGCGGCGAGGCGATCTGGCCGTTCCACGGCACCGGCAGCCTCGGCTACCTGCAGGGCATGGAGGGCTATCCCGGCCGCCGGATGTTCAACCTGCTCGGCGCCTCCCACCACCGGCCGACCATCTGCTCGGTCGCGGGCAGCGCGGGCGTGCGCTACACCCTCGGCACCTCCGGCGGCATGGACCCCGAAGACCTCGCGCACTCGAAGCTGATCCTGCTCTGGGGCACCAACCCGCTGCACTCCGGCCACCACGTGTGGAAGTTCATCCAGGACAGCGGCGCCTACCTGGTCTCCATCGACCCGGTCCGCACCAAGACCTCCGAACGCTGCGACGAACACCTCGCGCCGCTGCCCGGCACCGACGCGGCGCTGGCGCTCGGCCTGCTGCACGTGATCATCGCCCAGGGCGCCCAGGACGACGCGTTCATCGCCGAGCACACCGAGGGCTGGCCCGAATTCCGCGACCTCGTCGCCGAATACACCCCGGAGCGGGTCGCCGAGATCACCGGACTCGCGGTGGAACAGATCGTCGGTCTCGGCGAGCGCATCGCCCGCACCAGGCCCACCGCGATCCGCGCCTCGCAGGGCATGCAGCGGCACGCGGGTGGCGGCATGGCGATGCGGGTGCTGGCCTGCCTGCCCGGTGTCACCGGCGACTGGGCGATTCCCGGTGGGGGACTGCACTATTCGACGAGCGGGCACTTCCGCGTCGATGTGGACGCGCTGGTCCGTGACGATCTGCTGCCGCATCCGGTGCGCACCCTGTCGATGACCAAGCTCGGCGAGAACCTGCTCGAGACCGAGGATCCGCCGGTCAAAGCGCTGTTCGTGATCGGCGCCAACCCGGTCGGCTCGAATCCCGATCAGCGCAGGGTGATCGAGGGGCTTTCGCGTGAGGACCTCTTCACCGTGGTCCTCGAACACTTCGGCACCGACACCGTCGACTACGCCGACATCGTCCTGCCCGCCACCATGCAGCCCGAACACCTCGACGTGCTCGCCGGGTACGGCCACCTCTACCTGATCTGGAACGAACCGGCCATCGAGCCACCAGGCGAATGCCTGTCCACCACAGAGACTTTCCGTCAACTCTCGCATCGACTCGGCCTCACCGAACCGGCCCTCTACGACTCCGACGACGAACTGATGCGGCAGCTGCTCAAAGGCCACGACCTCGACCGGCTCCGGGCCGACGGCTTCCTCAAGGTCGAAGCCGGACCCGTCCCCGCGGGCAAACTGCAATTCGTCTCCGCCCGTGCCGAACTCGCCGGACACGATCCGCTGCCCGCCTACACCCCACCCGCCGATCCCGGCGACGGCCTGGTACTCATCTCCGCCGCCTCGCAGTACTTCCTGAACACCTCGTTCGGCGCCAACGCCGAACTGCGCCGCCGCGCGGGCGAACCCCGCATCACCCTGCACCCCGACGACGCCGCCGCCCGCGGCATCACTGACGGCGACCCCGTCCGCGTCGCCAACACTCGCGGGTCCTTCGACTCCATCGCCGAGATCTCCGACCGCGTCCGCCCCGGCGTCGCCGCCACCACGAAGGGCCGCTGGGCCAAGTTCACCGGCGGCGCCACCGTCAACGCCACCATCGCCGAACGCGACGCTGACTACGGCGGCGGTGCCGTCTTCCACGACAACCGCGTCGAGGTACATCCGCGCTGACGAAAGCCGTCGTGACCACTCCACGCGGGCAGCGCGGCCGTCACTTCGGTGCGGATTTCGACGGTCACGGGGTACTCCACCCCCAGCGCGTGGCGACTGTGCCACGGTGGATCAAACCGACCGAAGGGACGCGATGATGCTCGAACACATCGGCCGTGCGGCGATCGTGACGGCGGCGACCGCAGGCCTGCTGCTGGGAACGACGACGACCGCCTCGGCGGCGACCTCGTTCGCGCCGGCCTACACCCTCGCCACCGGCTGGACCTGCGCCGGTCAGATCGACGGCACCGCCATCCCGGGCCCCAGCGACTACAGCGGCCCCGGCGAGGCCGCGGTCTACCTGCGCGGCACCTTCTGGAGCGCGACCCCCGGCTCCCACGAGAGCGGCTGCACGGTCACCACGACAGTCGACTGGCACAACCTCGACACCGACGCCTCGGGTTCGACCGCCGTGGTCGTCGTCGGCGGCCCCGCCGGCCAGACCGGCCCCGCGGTGGGCGTCCTCCTCCCGACCGGCCCCGGCCGCATCGAAGCAACGGTGCGCACGACCCCACTCGCCCACCTCCCCGGAACGGCCGCGTTCACCGTCGACGCGCTCTGAACGAGAAAGCGCCGGACCAGATGCGCACTTCGTGGGTGCAGCACCTGATCCGGCGCTCGGCCGCCCGGTGGGCTGACGGTGGCTTGTCGTCAGCGGGCGGAGTTCGTGTGCCGGTCGACAACTGGACTGTCGATCACCAGGCTCTGGTGGCGTGCTTACCTGAGCGTGGTGATCACATGCCCAGCTGGATCAGCGAGGGTCGACGGCGGGTTCGGTGGTGAGGGCCGCGACGGCGTTGATCCGGGCGACGGCGTCGGTGACGATCTGGTCGATCAGCTCGGCCACGGTGGGCAGGCTGTCGATGATGCCGGTGACCTGGCCCGCGGGCAGGACGCCGGCGTCGGTGCGGCCCTCGACGAGGCCGGCCTTGGTGAGCATGGCCGAGTTGGCCGCCATCACGACCTGCGACCAGGTGAGGTCCTTGGTCTTGCGCATGGCCAGTCCGTCGCGCACGAGCGTCGACCACTTCATGCCCGTCATGGACTTGAACTTGGCCGCGTTGCCGACCGCGGCCGACAGACCGCGCCAGCCGCCGGAGTGCTCCAGCTTCTCGACCAGTTCGGTGTTCAGCATCCGGTGCGGCATGCCGTCGACCTTCACCGACACCACCGTGTCACCGAGTCCGCGCGCCAGGTACTCCTGCTTGACGGCCTCGGGGACGGTGCTCTCCTGCGTGAGCAGGAAGCGCGTACCCATCGCGACACCGGCGGCACCATAGGACAGTGCGGCGGCGAGACCGCGCCCGTCGAAGAAGCCGCCCGCCGCGACCACCGGGATGTCGACCGCGTCGAGCACCGAGGGCAGCAGCAGCGTGGTGGCGACCGGACCGGTGTGCCCACCGCCCTCGCCACCCTGCACGATCACCGCGTCGGCGCCCCAGGAGGCCACCTTCACCGCGTGCTTGGCCGCGCCGATCGACGGAATCACCACCACACCAGCGTCTTTGAGCCGGGCGATGAGCTCCTTCTTGGGCGCGAGCGCGAACGACGCCACCCGCACCTGCTCACGAATGAGCAGCTCGATGCGCTCGGTGGCATCGGTCGCGTCCGCGCGGATGTTCACGCCGAACGGCTTGCCGGTGAGCGACTTGGTCTTGGCGACCGCCGCCTCGAGCTCCTCGAAAGTCATGGTGGCCGAGGCCAGAATGCCCAGCCCGCCCGCGTTCGCGGTGGCCGCCACCAGCCGTGGACCGGCAACCCAGCCCATCCCGGTCTGCACGACCGGATGCTCGATCCCGACCAGCTCGGTCAGCGGGGTCCGCAGACTCATGCCGCCACTTCCTTCTCACGGAAACCCTTGGGATCCAGAACGGTTCGGATGATCCGCAGTTCCTCGTCGGTCGGCAGCCGGGTCTCGCCCGCCTCGCCCAGCCCGGCGATCTCGAAGGAGGTGTTCTCGGCGACCTCATCGGCACCGACACCCGGATGCAGCGACAGCGCGCGCAGCGTGTGGTCGGGGCCGTTGAAGTCGAACACACCCAGGTTCGTCACCACGCGATGCAGGTGGTGGAACCGGTAGGCCGGGTTGTCGGGATCGATTCGGTCGTAACCGATTCCGGAGATGATGTCGACCTGGTCGACGAACACCCGCTTGTTGTGCCGCGGCACGAAGTAACTGGTGGCGTGGTTGATGGTGTTACCCGGCGCGCCACGCACACCGAACATCTGCCGCTTCGGCTGCTGCAGCGGACCGAAGGCCGACAGGTTCTGATTGCCGAACCGGTCGATCTGATTCGCCCCCATCACCACGTGCCGACGACCCGAGGCGACCACATCGAACACCTTCGAGAACGGAATCCAGCCCTCCACAGGAGCTTTCGCGCCGATGGCCGGAACCTCGGCGAAGAACAGCGCCTCACCGTCGGACAGCAGCAGATCGGGTTCGAAGGTGAGCCGGGCCAGCCGCGCCCCGATGGTGGTGACCGTCGACATCGGGCTGGCCATGATCTCGCCCGCCCCGCGGAAGATCTCTGCGGCAGCGACGACGCAGACTTCGGCGCGAGTAATGGTCATAGTTTCTGCTCCTCGGCGAAAGCGTGGACGGCGGCCTGGTATTCGGCCTCGGGCACATCGAGATAGCGGCCCTTGAACTCGGCCCAGGACTCCGGCGTCTGCGCGGCGGCCACATAGTGCTTCTGGAACTTCTCGTCGCGCCCGTAGCTGCCGGAGAAGGTGAAGTGCGCGCCACCGGGCGCCTCGACAACGCCGTCGACCAGCATCCGGTTGAGGATGATCGCCTGCTGCGGAACGGCTTTCACCAGCTCCTCGGTCTCGACCAGGCGATCGGCCGAGACGTAGCGTCGCTCGGCGGCGAGGCAGTAGAGGTCGTCGAAGTACGGGTCGACGCCGGTGTAGGCGGCGTTGCCGTGCTTGTCGGCCAGATCCAGGTGCACGAAGGCCGCGTCCAGATTCAGCGCGGGCATCGCCACCAGGGTCTCCACGCGCCCGTCGGCGGCGGGATACGGCGACGGGATGGTCTTGAGCTCGCCCTCCCAGAAGTCGAGCACCGCCGACCCGAGCCCGGCCCGGATCGGCAGGAACGGCAGCCGTGCCGCGGCCGCCTGCAGCCCGCACTTCACCATGCCCTCGTCCATCTCGCGCACGGTGATCGCGCCCTCGGTGCGTGCCTTGGCGAACCACGGATCGTAGAAGGGCGCCGAATCCAGCGAGACGAACCCGTAGTACGCCTTGCGGACCTTGCCCGCCGAGCACAGCAGCCCCAGATCGGGCCCGCCGTAGGTCACCACGGTCAGATCGGTGACGTCGGAGCGCAGCAGCGCGCGCACCAGCGCCATCGGCTTGCGCCGGGAACCCCAGCCGCCGATGCCGATCGTCATTCCGCTGCGCAGCTCGCCGACGACCTCGTCGAGCGTCATTCTCTTGTCGCGCATGGCGTCTACTTCTCCTTCTTCTGCGCGGCGAGATCGTCGTCGAAGCGCGCCCTGATCTCGTCGGCCACACCGGCGAGGTTGAGTTCCATCGTGAAGCCCTGTTCGTAGCGGTAGGACCGGTGCACGTCCTGCACATCGATGCCGTTGAGTGCGCGCTTGGCCGCCCGGATCACCCGGCCGTCCTTGTTCGCGATGTTCTTGGCGACCTCCATGGCGGCGGCGTCGAGTTCATTGCGCGGCACCACCTTGTAGACCGAGCCGAAGTGGTGCAGCTGCTGGGCGGTGAGCTTGCCCGCGGTGTAGAACATGGTCCGCATCAGATGCTGGGGGACCAGCCGGGCCAGGTGGGTGGCCGCGCCGAGCGCGCCACGGTCCACCTCGGGCAGGCCGAAGGTGGCGTCGTCGGAGGCCACGATGACATCGGAGTTGCCGACCAGGCCGATGCCGCCGCCGAGGCAGAAGCCGTTGACCGCGGCGATCACCGGCACCTCGCAGTCGTAGACCGCGGCGAAGGCGTCGAAGCAGCCGTGGTTGGCGCGGATCAGCGCGGTGTGGCCGACATCGGCGTTCATCTCCTTGATGTCCACGCCCGCGTTGAAGCCGCGGCCCTCGGCGCGCAGCACGACCACGCGGGTCTGCGGATTGCGCCCGGCCTGTCTGACCGCATCGGCCAGGGCGAACCAGCCATCGGACGGTAGTGCGTTGACCGGCGGATAGTCGACGGTCACGACGTCGACGCCCTCGGTTTCGGTGTGACGGTGTATCCCCATCGCGGTGTCCCATCGTGCACGCCTCGGCGAACCCGAGACAAAGCAAGCAATTGCTTGGTAGGTTAGCATGGTGGCTGTAGAAATCGACCTTTCCGAGCAGATCGTTCTGGTGACCGGCGGGGTGCGCGGCGTCGGCGCCGGGATCAGCCGGGCCTTCCTCGCCGCGGGCGCGACGGTGCTGACCTGCGCCCGCAGGCCCGCCGACGAGCCGATCACCCTCGGCGATCGCGGCACCGAGCACTTCACCTGCGATGTGCGCGACGCCGACGCGGTCGCCGCGCTGTTCGAACAGATCCTCGACCGGTACGGCCGGATCGACCACGTGGTGAACAACGCGGGCGGCGCCCCCTTCGCCCTGGCCGACACCGCCAGCCCCCGCTATCACTCGAAGATCGTGGAGCTGAACCTGCTCGCCCCCTTGCTCATCTCGCAGCAGGCCAACGCGGTGATGCAGAAGCAGGACGCGGGCGGGTCGATCGTGATGGTCACCAGCGTGAGCGGGCACCGCCCCTCGCCCGGCACCGCCGCCTACGGCGCGGCCAAGGCTGGCCTGGACAACCTAACCACCTCGCTGGCCGTCGAATGGGCGCCCAAGGTGCGACTGAACTCGATCGTGGTCGGCCCGGTCGAAACGGAACTGAGCCACCTGCACTACGGCGACGCCGACGGCCTGGCCGCGGTGGCGAGCACCGTCCCCCTCGGCCGCCTAGCCAGCCCCTCGGATGTCGGTTCAGCCGCGGTCTTCCTCGCCTCCCCACTGGCCGCCTACATCAGCGGCGCCGCCCTACTCGTCCACGGCGGCGGCGAACGCCCCGCCTTCCTCGACGCCGCCAACACAAACCACTGACCGCCAAAAGCCCGCCTACTCCCGCGACTGAACGCCCCCACTCCACGCAACAACGCCACCCACCCAACCCAACCACCACGGTTTTCGGCCGCCTCGCACCCGAAGGGCGAGACGTAACGCCGAAGGCGCAGTGTCGCCCTTCGGGTGTGAGGCCTCCAGGGCCGAAAACCCCGCGGCGCCAGCCGCCAATAAACACAGGAGTTCCGATATGGACGACCAGCAAAAGATCTGCGCGGGGCGCACGGTGATCGTCACCGGTGCGGGCCGGGGGATCGGTCGCGCGCACGCACTCGCCTTCGCCGCCGCGGGTGCGCGCGTGGTGGTCAACGATGTGGGCACGGCGCTCGACGGCGCCGCCACCACCGAGACGCCCGCGCAGCTGGTCGTCGACGAGATCGTCGCGGCCGGGGGCGAGGCTGTCGCCAACTACGACGACGTCGCAGACTGGGAAGGCGCGCGCAGGCTGATCCGGCAGGCCGTCGACACCTTCGGCGGCCTCGACGTACTGGTCAACAACGCGGGCTTCGTCCGCGACCGCATGCTGGTCAACCTCGGCGAGGACGAATGGGACGCGGTGGTCCGCGTGCACCTCAAGGGCCACTTCGCCACCATGCGTCACGCCGCCGAGTACTGGCGCGGCGAGTCGAAGGCCGGTCGACCGGTCGACGCCCGCGTGATCAACACCAGCTCCGGTGCCGGCCTGCAGGGCAGCGTCGGGCAGGGCAACTACGGCGCCGCGAAGGCGGGTATCGCGGGACTCACACTCACGGCTTCGGCCGAGTTCGGCCGCTACGGCGTGACGGTGAACGCCATCGCCCCCGCCGCCCGCACCCGGATGACCGAGACCGTGTTCGCCGACACCATGGCCGCCCCCGATTCCGGCTTCGACGCGATGGCCCCGGAGAACATCTCGCCGCTGGTCGTCTGGCTCGGCAGCACCGAATCCGCGGGCGTGACCGGTCGGATGTTCGAGGTCGAGGGCGGAAAAGTCGCGCTGGCCCAGGGCTGGCGGCACGGCGCTCCGGTCGATCGCGGGGCCCGCTGGAACCCGGCCGAGCTGGGTCCTGTGGTCGCCGAACTGATCGAGAAGAGCGTCTCGCCGGAGCCGGTGTACGGCGCATAGCAAACTCTCCGGGTGTGGGCTGTGGGAAAGATCCCCGGCCTGCACTTATGGGGAGTAACACATGTTCAGGGGGCTGGACGACTCTTGCTCTCTCCTGCGGGCATCCGGCGGTGGGTTTACTATGGGCTACTGTTCGTCGATCCCGGATTGTGTCGCGACCGGGGGTAATTCTGCGCTGAAAACATAAGGGGATGATCTAGCGCATGGCCATTGGTCGCATGTTGCGCGTTTTTGCCGCTGCGAGTGTGCTGGCCGGCTGTGCTCTACTCGGGCCCGCGGCCGCCGTCGCGGCCCCAGGCAACCCATCCGCCCCCGCCGAGCAGGTGCCGGGGAGCGGAAGCAGTGGTGAGGGCGACAGCGGGCCGGGTAACGGTGGCCAGAACAATGGCAACGGCCTGCCCCGTGAGCTGAGACTGCCGGGCAACGGCAGCAGCGACGGTCCGGCGCAGGGTGCCCCGGGCGAAGGCGGCGCTCCCGCCGACGCCCCAGGTGCCGCTCCCGCCGCCCCGCCCTCGGGCGCTCAGGTCGCCGAGGACGAGTGGACCCCGCTGACCATCCCCGGCCAATCACCCGCCGACGTTCCCAAGAAGGACGTCGCGGGCACCGGCTCGGCCTCCGGCTCCGCCGCGGTCGGCTCGGCCGCCGGCGCGGGGTCGGCAGGCGCCGCCGCCGTCCTCGGCACCGGCTCGGCGGGCCTCGGCGTCCTGCTCGGCACCGGCTCCGCGGGCGTCGGCGCACTCCTCGGCACCGGTTCAGCGGGCGCCGCCATCCTCGCGGGCACCGGTTCCGCGGCGGGCGCCGCGGTCCTGGGCACGGGTTCCGCGGCGGGTGCGGCGGTACTCGGCACGGGCTCGGCCGCGGGTGCCGCTGTGCTCGGCACCGGCTCTGCCGCCGTCGGCTCAGCGGCCGCGGGCACCGGCTCGGCCGCGTTCGGTGCGGGCTCTGCGGTCCTCGGAACAGGTTCTGCCGCAGTGGGTTCCGCCGCCGTCGGCTCGGCGGGGGTCGGTTCCGCCGGCGTCGGCTCGGCCGCGGTCGGCTCGGCGGCGGTCGGTTCCGCCGCGGTGGGCTCGGCGACCCCACTGCTCCTGCTGCTGATCCCCATTCCGTCGGTCCCGGCGGCTCCCGCCTTACCGCCGATCGCGATACCACCTTCCCCGGCCGCCCCCGCGGTGCCCGGCGTGCCGAATATCGCTGTGGCGGCGCCGGTTCCGGCCGCTGAGGCACCCGCCCCCGAGGCGCCTCCCGCCCCGCCCGCGGCCGCCGCACCGGCGCCGCAGGCCGCGCCCAATCACGAGGTCATGCCGACCAGCGACAACAGCGGCCTGCCCGAGCCCAAACTGCTGTCGGTGATCGGCGGCCTGATCGCGCTGACGCTGGCCGGAACCGGTTCGGGCGCAGTGAGTTTCCAAGGTGCCGCGGCCGCCCAGGCACGGGTGAACGCGGCGCGTGCCGAATTCTTCGGACCCAGGTCGTGAGGGGATCTTCGATGAGCAGGAGCAAGACCCAATCCACCTCGCGGTCCTACCGGCGCGTGGCTGCCGCCGTCGACGCGGTGTGCGCGGTCGCCGCCGATTCCGACGCGACCACCCTCGATGAGGTGGTCGCGGCGATCTCGCTCGAACGCGATCGCGAAATCGAGATCACCAGTGCGCAATTGGGCCCCGGTGTGTGCGGTCAGCGCCGGTTCTATCCGGAACGCGACATCATCGTCCTGGCCGATGCCCTGCCCAGCCGCGACCACACCCTCGCCCACGAACTGGGCCACATCGTCTTCGATCACGAAGGCGCCCCCGCGGTGGAGACCACGCTCGAGGTCAGCGACGACCTGATCGCCTACATGCTCAGCCAGCGCGCCCACGCCCAGATCGTCGACGACGGACTCGACGATCTGGCCGAGTGGGAGGCCGAGACCTTCGCGGCCATGCTGATGACCCGGCTGCGCGTGTTCAACAACCGGGGCGCAGGCGTCTCGGTCCTTCGATTCGATGAGGCACTCGGATGACACTCTGGTTGACAGCCCTGCTGGTCTGGGTTGCCGCGGGTGCGCGAGTGGGTCGCGTGCTGGTCAAGCCCGCGACGACCGCTCGCGTCGCCATCGTCGTCGCGGTCGCGGCCGTCGCGCTCGCCGCGACCGTCGCCATCCCCGACATCGCGGTCGCCATCGACAATCTGCTGCCCGGTGGGGTCCGTAGCGGGTGGTTGTCCACCGGCATCGTCACCTCGGCCTGGATTCTGTTCACCACCGCGACCTCGGTGGTCGCCTCCGCGGCCTGGCCGGTGGTGTCGCGGCGCAATCTGCGCCAGATCGCCCTGGTCGTCTACAGCATCGGCGCGCTCGCGATCGCCGTCACCCTCGGCTGGTCGTTCACCTTCGGCTGGATCGTGGTCGCCCTCGCCGCGGTGTTCATCGTGACCACCGGTCTGCGCAACCTGGACTGGACCACGCTCGGTCGCGGCATCGCCATCTACACCGCGGGCACGGCGCTGGTCGCGGTCCTCGCCGTCGCCAACGCGGGTCGCGGCTTCTCGAACGCCACCCCGACGCCGCCCGGCGAGCCGACCTGGGGCTGGCAGGCGTGGGAGATCGCGAGCCTGCTGATCGCGTTCGGCGCGGTGTCGATCGTGGTCGAGCTGTGGTGGCGCGCGCGCGTCCTGCTGCGCCGGATCAAGCCGCTGCACCGGCTGATGATCGGCCGGTTCCCCGATGTGGTCGCCCCGGAGCAGAACGCCACCTCGACCCAGCTGAAGGCCTCCGATCACGTGGCCCAGGTGATGGACGCGCTGTATCTGCTCTCCGGCAGCGGCATCGTGATCCCCGCGGCGGGTGAGCCGCCCACCTCGGTGCCCGAACGTGCCGCGGTGGTCGCGGAGTGGGCGCGAAATCCGTTGGGGGAGTTGTTCGTCGACGCGCGCTGGATCGCGCCGCCGCCCGGGGTGAGTCCCCGCGGCTGGGTGCTGGCGCTGGCGAGCAAGTACGACGAGGCGGTGGCCGCCGCGGGTGCGGCGCCGCGCAGTGCGGCCGCCACCAACTGAGGCGAACCAGAAAACGGGCCTGAGCTGGTGATTTCTCACCGTCTCAGGCCCGTTGTCTGCGTATCCGATATGTCACGGCCGCACCCAGGACACCATCAGGTGCGTCAGGTCGGCCGGTGTGTGGATCCTATTCTGTTCCGTCCGGAGGAATTTCGGGCAAGCCTTCGCTGGCCCGCAACTTCTCCGCCATCGAGGTGAGCAGATTCTGTGATTCTTCGGAGAGGTCGAATGCCCTGCTCGACAGTCGACGCAACCCGTAGCCCTGCAGCTGCGCGAGCAGCTCCAGGTCGTGATCGATCTTGGCCGCGTAGATGTCGTTGAAGAAGTAGTCAGGCTTGACCTTGAAGAACTTCGCCAGGGCGGCCACCGTCTCGTCGGACGGGTTCGTACGTTGTCCCGACCGCAACTGCGAGAGATACGGCTTCGAGATCGGATGCCCGGAGGCAGTCAGCGCAGCCGCAACCTCTGCGTTGGTGTGCGGCTTGCGCCCCGGGGGATGCACGGTTTCGAACAGCTTGTTCAGCCGCGCCGCGAAATCAGCCATTGTGAGCCGCCCAATTCCCTTCACTGTACTAACAGTCGTTATCTCGGATACGTATCATTGATATTAGCGGCTCAGTAACTGAAAACCTACGCCTGATTCGGGATTTCTCTGCGGATTCCCACTCTCACCTGCGTGCAGGGGCGGTGGTGGCCGCGTTTGCGGGTCGCGCCAACGACTCTTGTGGAGCCGGAGGGTGCCCGGGTTCGTGCCCGTCGCGGGGCTCTTCTACCATGGGCCCATGGTAGCTCAAAGATAGCTGATGTCTCATCTTCCCCCTCGCCCCCGTGATTGTGTGGCGTACGACACGTTCCGGGCGCCCTGGGATGAATGTTCAACCTGGGCGCCCGGTTTCGGTGAGGACCAGTCTACAGGCGCTCGATGATCGTGCCGGTGGCGAGTGCGCCGCCCGCGCACATCAGCACCATGGCGGTCCCGGCGCCGGTGCGCTCCAGCTCGTGCAACGCGGTCGTGATCAAACGTGAACCGGTGGAACCGACCGGATGCCCGATTGCGATCGCACCGCCGTTGACATTTACCCGTTCCATGTCCGGCTGATGTACAGAAGCCCACGAAAGTGCAACCGAGGCGAATGCTTCGTTGATCTCGAATACATCGATATCGCCGATCGACATTCCGGAGCGCTCGAGCAGTCGCGTGCACGCCTGCACCGGACCGTCCAGGTGGAACTCCGGCTCGGCGCCGACCAGCACCTGGGTGTGGATGCGCGCCCGCGGCCGCAAACCCTTTCGCCGTGCGACGGTTTCGTCCATCAGCAGCACCGCGGCGGCGCCGTCGGAGATCTGCGAGGACGTGCCGGCGGTGTGGATACCGTCGGACACCACGGGCTTCAGCGCGGCCAGGCCCTCGCGGGTGGTCGCGCGCAGGCCCTGGTCGCGGGTCACCTCAGCCTTCTCGCCGGTCAGCGCGCCCTCGCTGTCGAGCACCGGCGCCGAGACCGGGAGCACCTCGCGGTCGTAGCGGCCCTCGGCCCAAGCCTTGGCCGCCAATCGCTGTGAGCGCAGGCCGAACTCGTCGATGTCGTCGCGGGTGATGCCGCGCCTGCGGGCGATGCGCTCGGCCGCGCCGAACTGGTCGGGCAGGTCGATCGACCACGACGCGGGCCGCCGCGGCCCCGCCTCGGTGCCGACATTGGCGCCCAGCGGCACCCGGCTCATCGCCTCGACGCCACAGGCGATGCCGACATCGATCGCCCCGGTGGCGATGAGGCCGGCGATGAGGTGGTTGGCCTGCTGGGCCGAGCCGCACTGGGCGTCGATGGTGGTCGCGCCGGTCTGCCAGGGCAGGCCCGCGTGCAGCCAGGCGGTGCGGGTGACGTTGTTGGACTGCTCGCCCGCCTGGGTGACGCAGCCGCCGATCACCTGTTCGACCTCGGCCGGGTCGAGCCCGGCCCGGTCGAGCAGGCCGCGCTGGGCCAGGCCGAGCAGTTCGGCGGCGTGCAGTCCCGAAAGTAGCCCGCGCCGTTTGCCGATCGGGGTACGCACGGCTTCGACGATGACGGGTGTTCCCATCTGATTCTCCCTCGTAACTGCAACAAGTTCTGTTCTGTAGCCCAGGGTAAAACCGTGAGGTTCTTCCGTCGCGGCTACCCCTGTGCTTGAATGATTGTAGAACGTGTTTCAGTTTGTCGAAGGAGACATCTGGTGGTAGATCCGCGCAATGAAGCCACGGGCACCCGGCCGAACCTGCCGGACGGGTTCGACGTCACCGACCCGGACATCTACGCCGAGCGTGTCCCGGTCGAAGAGTTCGCCGAACTGCGCCGAACGGGGCAGATCTGGTGGAACGAGCAGTCGCCGGAGGTCGGTGGTTTCCACGACGACGGCTTCTGGGTGGTCAGCAGGCACGCCGACGTCAAGGAGGTCTCGCGCCGCAGCGACGTGTTCTCCACCTTCGAGAACACCGCGATCCCGCGCTTCAACGACGACATCGAACGCCAGCAGATCGAACTGCAGCGCTTCGTCCTGTTGAACATGGACGCTCCCGAGCACACCAAGCTGCGCAAGCTCATCTCCAAGGGCTTCACCCCGCGCGCGGTCAACGGCCTGCGCGCCGAGCTGTCCGCGCGCGCCGAGGACATCGTGCGCCGGGCGGCGGAGTCGGGTACCGGCGACTTCGTCACCCAGGTGGCCTGCGAACTGCCGCTGCAGGCGATCGCCGAGCTCATCGGCGTGCCGCAGGAAGACCGGATGAAGGTCTTCGCCTGGTCCAACGACATGACCGGCTACGACGATCCCGACAGCGACGCCGACCCGGTGGCCGCGTCGATGGAGATCCTCGGCTACTCGTATCAGATGGCCGAAGCCAGGAAGGCCTGTCCGGCCGACGACCTGGTCACCACGTTGGTCGAGGCCGACGTCGACGGTGAGCACCTCACCCCCGAGGAGTTCGGCTTCTTCGTGATCCTGCTCGCCGTCGCGGGCAACGAGACGACCCGCAACGCCATCACCCACGGCATGAACGCCTTCATGGACCACCCCGACCAGTGGGAGCTGTTCAAGAAGGAGCGCCCGGCCACCGCGGTGGACGAGATCATCCGCTGGGCCACCCCGGTCACCTCCTTCCAGCGCACCGCGCTCGAGGACACCGAGCTCGGCGGCGTGCAGATCAAGAAGGGTCAGCGTCTGGTGATGCTGTACCGCTCGGCCAACTTCGACGAAGAGGTGTTCGAAGAGCCGGAGAAGTTCGACATCATGCGCAAGGACAACCAGCACCTCGCCTTCGGCGGCACCGGCGCGCATTTCTGTGTCGGGGCGAATCTGGCCCGGCTCGAGGTCGATCTGATCTTCAACGCCATCGCCGACCACCTGCCCGACATCACCAAGGTCGGTGACCCCAAGCGCCTGCGCTCGGGCTGGCTCAACGGTGTCAAGGAGCTGCCGGTGGACTACAAGACCTCCTCGGGCTGCCCTGTCGCCCACTGATTGCCAGCAAACGAATTACGGCCCCGGACGAAAAGTCCGGGGCCGTTATTCGTTGTGGATATTCAGGAGACGGCGCGGGTGGTGGCGACGGCGCGCTCGACCTCCCAGAATGCGCGCAGGGCGGCGATCTTGCCCTCGGCGTCGACCCGGTAGGTGAACACACCCTCGGCATCGATCACGTGCCCGCCGAGGGTGGTGCGGATCAGGCCGGTGAAGGCGATCTCGTTGCCGCAGGCGAAGGAGTCCTCGAAACGGAACTCGATCGACTCCGTCATCGCGATCGCCTTGTCCCAGAACGCGCCGATCGCCGCGTGCCCGCGGTGGCCGACGCCGTCGGGGTCGAACCCCGACGGGCCGACCGGGTCCTCGACGATCCCGTCCTCGGCGAACAGGGCGACCCAGGCGGCCTTGTCCCTGGCCCGCACGGCGGCCTGGGAGGCCAGCCCGGCGGCGCGCGCCGAGCGGTCGACGGTGGTCTCGGTCATGACTTCACCTTCGCGACGATGGGATCGGCGATGTACTTCTCGGCGAACCGGTGCAGCGATTCCTGCTTGGCGGCGAGTTCGCCGTCGAAGCCGATCCCGTCCATCAGCCACGGCACCACGATGGTGTCGGTGACGCCCGCGTCGGCCAGGTCCTGATAGCCGTCACGGCCGTAGCGGTCGATGCACACGGCCTGGATCTCGAATGGCTCTGCGGCCCTGCCGTATTCGGTGCGCAGGTCGTTCAGGGTGGCGATGGTGGTTTCGAGCTGCTCGAACTTCATCATCGCCGAGGTCCAGCCGTCGCCGATGCGGGCGGCGCGCCGCAGAGCGGGACCGGTGTGCCCGCCGACGTAGAACGGCACCGGCTGACTGGGCGCAGGCGACATCTGCAGCGAGTCGAAATCGTAGAACTCGCCGTGGAATTCGACCATGCCGCCGTCGAGGACGAGCTTGATCACCTCGATCATCTCGTCGACCCGCGCGCCACGCCGCTCATACGGCACGCCACACCATTCGAATTCCTCTGGTGCCCAACCGATTCCGACGCCGAAGCCGAACCGGTTGCCGGACATGTTCGCCACCGAGCCGACCTGGCGGGCCAGCAGCAGTGGATTGCGCGAGCCGAGCTTGAGGACGTTGGTGTAGAACCGGAGGTCGGTGGTCACCGCCGCCATGGCCGCCGCCGCGATCAGCGGGTCGACCCACGGGGTGTCCGGAGTCCAGAACCGGCTGCCGTCGGGGGTGTAGGGATAGTCCGCGGCTTGGGACTTCATGTAGAACAGTGAGTCGGGCAACGCGATCGAGGTGAACCCGCATTCTTCGGCCGTCTTGGCCAGCTCGGTGAGCTGGTCGAGCGGGCTCAGTGCGATACCGAGGGCGAACTTCATTCCGGACGCTCGCTTCCCACGACCCACATCGAGAAGTACTGGGACCCACCGCCGTACGCGTGGCCGAACGCCTTGCGGGCATCGGTCACCTGGTAGTCGCCCGCCCGGCCCATCACCTGCTTGGCCGCCTCGGCGAAGCGGATCAGGCCGGAGGCGCCGATCGGGTTGGACGAGAGCACGCCACCCGAGGGGTTCACCGGGAGGCGGCCGCCGATCTCGGTCTCGCCCTTGTCGGTGAGTTTCCAGCCGTCGCCCTCGGCGGCGAAACCGAGGTTCTCCAGCCACATCGGCTCGAACCAGGAGAACGGCACGTAGATCTCGGCGACGTCGATCTCCTCGAGCGGATCGGTGATCCCGGCGGACTTCCACAGCGCGGCGGCCGCGTCCCGACCGGCCTGCGGGTTCACCTGATCGCGACCGGAGAAGGTGGTCGGCTCGGTGCGCATCGCGGTGCCGTGCACCCACGCCACCTTCTTGCCCTCGGCCTCGACTGCCGCCGCGGCTTCGGCATTGCCGATCACCAAGGCGCAGGCACCGTCGGAGGAGGGGCAGGTCTCGTCGAAACGAATGGGGTCCCAGAGCATTTGGGAGGCGAGCACCGATTCGACGGTGATGTCGGGCTGATGCAGATGGGCCAGCGGGTTCTTCGCGCCGTTGCGCCGATCCTTCACCGCCACCATGGCACCGATGTGCATGGGCGCGTTGGAGCGGCGGATGTAGGAACGGACGTGCGGGGCGAAGTAGCCGCCCGCGCCCGCGCCGACCGGCATGGTGAACGGTACCGGAATCGACAACGCCCACATGGCATTCGACTCCGACTGCTTCTCCCACGCGATCGCGAGCACCTTGCCGTGCACGCCCGCCTGCACCAGATTGGCGGCGACCACGCCGGTGGAGCCGCCGACCGAGCCGGCGGTGTGCACGCGCAGCAGCGGCTTGCCGATGGCGCCGAGCGCCTCGGCCAGATACAGCTCCGGCATCATGACGCCCTCGAAGTAGTCGGGCGCCTTGCCGACCACGACGGCGTCGATGTCACCGAGGGTCAGGCCCGAGTCTTCGAGTGCGCGATCGATCGCCTCGCGGCACATGCCCGCCATGGACACGTCGGAGCGTTTTGTCACGTGATGAGTTTGGCCGGTGCCCAGCACCGCCGCGGGGAAGCTCATCGTGCCTCCGATTCCAGTACGGCGACCAGGTTCTGCTGCAGCGCGGGGCCGCTGGTCGCATGAGCGAGAGTCCGGTTCGCATCGCCGGAGATGATGGCCGTGGCGGCGTTGCCGATCCGTTCCAGGCCCGCCGCGAACATCGGGTTGGCCGCGAGCGCACCGCCGGACGGATTGATCCGGGTGCCGGGGGACAGGCCGATGGCCTCGGCCAGGATCAGCTGCTGATGGCTGAACGGCGCGTGCAGTTCGGCCAGGTCGAAAGTGGTGTCACCACGGGTGGCCGACGCGGCGGCCCTGGTGGCCGAAGGTGAACGGGTCAGGTCGCGACCACCGAGCGCCTGGGCGTCGATGTTGTGCGCGATTCCGGTGATCCACGCCGGGCGCTCGCACAGTTCGCGGGCCCGGTCGCCGACCGCGAGCACGATCGCGGCGGCACCATCGGTGACCGGCGCGATGTCGTGGGCGCGCAGCGGATCGGCGACATACGGTGCGGCCAGCAGGGATTCGATGTCACCACCGGCGACAGCGGCCATTTCCTGCTCGGTCCAGCGGCCCGCGTCCAGGCCGGCCCGCGCCTGTAGGCCCGCGATCGAGACGGCGTCGGGCCACAGCGGCGCGACCAGGTACGGATCGAGCTGCATGGTCAGCACCTGCTGGATGGACTCGGCGGCCGAGGACTTGCCGAAGCCGTAGACGAGCGCGGTCTCGGCCTGGCCGGACAGCAGTTTCACCCACGCCTCGTAGAGGGCCCAGGCCGCGTCCATCTCGACATGCGACTCGTTGATCGGCGGCACGGCGCCGATCGCGTCGACCGCCGAGATGAACGAGAACGCCCGGCCCGCCAGGAAGTCCGAGGATCCGGAGCACCAGAAGTCGATGTCGGACTTGGTGATACCGAGATCGGCGTAGAGCTGCTGGAAGCACGGCACGAGCATCTCGACGCCGTTGGTGGTGCCGTGGGTTTCCGGCACGTGCGGTGCGTGGGCGAAGCCCACCACCGCGATTTCGGGGATACTCAACGTCGCCTCTCTACAGGTGGTGCTGGTAGGACTCGTACGGGGCATCGGCCTCGCCGGTCGGGCGGAAGTGGTCGATGTTGGCCAGGGCGTGGCCCCACTCCTCGCGGGGTTTCCACACGGCCTCGACCCGCATGCCCATCCGCACCTCGGATGCCTCGCAGCCGAGAACCAGGTGCAGGAACGGGATGTCGGCGCCGTCGAGGAGCACGTAGGCGGCCACGTACGGCGGCTTGATGCGCTGGCCGAGGAACGGCACGTTGACGATGCAGAAGGTGGTCACCGTGCCCTTGTCGGGCAGCTCCACCAGGTCGTTGGTCGGTGTACCGTCGGTCGGGTTGGCGCCGCGCGGCGGGAAGTACACCCGGCCACCGGCCTCGGAGCGGCCGCCGATCAGCTTGCCTTCGGCCAGACCGCGCAGGTAGATGCTCTCCTGCGGGGAGGCGGTGTGCTTGTAGCTCAGATCGACTGGGGTGGTCAGCATGGTGACCGGTTCGGCGGTGTCGTCGGCGGGTGTCGCCGCCGCGGTGGCCTCGCCGGGTTCGAAGCAGGCGATGTCGGTGATGGCGCCGGTCGGCTCCTCGGCCCACCGGGCGCGCACGCGCAGGCCGGTGCTCAGCTGGGCCGGGTCGGTCACGTCCAGCGCGTGCAACAGTGCCGTGTCGGCACCGTCGAGCTGGATCAACGCCCAGGCGAACGGGCGGTCGAACGGCTGGCCCGGCAGCGGTTCGGGCACCCACGTCCACGACTGCACCGTGCCGGTCGGCGCGACTTCGACCAGCTCGGCCAGCGGGGCCGAGGTGATCGGGTCGTACTCCTGGGCGGGTACGAGCACCCGGCCGTCACTGCCACGGACGCCGAGTATCCGGCGTTCGCGCAATCCGGTCAGGAAGGCGCCGATGATAGGTCCGACGGATCTGGTGTAGTCGAACTGCACCCGAAGGGGTGCACTCAATACTTCCACTGCGGTATTCCCCTGGGTCACGATATCGAGTAGAACAGGTTCTTATTCTGCCCGCAAGGATTCGCCGGGAAAGGGCGTAGAAGATGAAATTCGGACTGCAACTCGGATACTGGGGCGCGCAGCCGCCCGCCAACGTCGGTGAGCTCGTGCTCGCGGCCGAGGAAACCGGCTTCGACGCCGTGTTCGCCGCCGAATCCTGGGGCTCGGACGCCTTCGCGCCGCTGGCCTGGTGGGGCTCGGCGACCCAGCGCGTTCGCCTCGGCACCTCGGTGGCGCAGATGTCGGCGCGCACCCCGGCGGCCACCGCGATGCACGCGCTCACCCTCGACCACCTGTCCGGCGGCCGGGCCATCCTCGGTCTCGGCGTCTCCGGTCCGCAGGTGGTGGAGGGCTGGTACGGCCAGCCGTTCGCCCAGCCGCTGCGGCGCACCCGCGAGTACGTCGACATCGTGCGCAAGGTGCTGGCCCGCGAGGCCCCGGTGACCTCCGAGGGCAAGCACTACGGCCTGCCCTACACCGGTCCCGGCGCGACCGGGCTGGGCAAACCGCTCAAGCCGATCGTGCATCCGCTGCGCGCTGATCTGCCGATCTGGCTGGGTGCGGAGGGTCCGAAGAACGTCGCCCAGACCGCCGAGATCGCCGACGGCTGGCTCGCGATCTACTACGCGCCGCGCCTGGCCGGGATGTACAACGAGTGGCTCGACGAAGGCTTCGCGCGGCCCGGCGCCCGGCGGAACAGGGCCGATTTCGAGATCGCCGCGAGCGCGCAGGTGGTCGTCACCGACGATCCGGCGGCCGAGATCGAGCGGATGCGCTGGATCAGCGCGCTCTACATCGGTGGCATGGGCGCGCCGGAACTGAACTTCCACGCCCAGGTCTACCGGCGGATGGGCTACGGCAACGAGGTCGACGAGATCTCGGCGCTGTTCCAGGCGGGCCGCAAGGCCGAGGCCGCCGCGGCGGTGCCCGACGAGCTCATCACCGACACCGCGATCTTCGGCGACGAGGCCCATGTGCGCTCGCGGTTGAAGGAATGGGAGGACGCCGGCGTGACCATGATGCTGATCTCCGTTTCCGACGCCGAGCAACTGCGTCGGATCGCACCCCTTGTAGAACAGTAGAACACGTTCTAAATTCGAAGGGGTGAGCAGCCAGCAGACAACGGAAGTCCTCGGACTGTGGAATATCGCCGCGGCCGATCCCGAGCGGATCGCCGTCGTCGACCCGGACGGCAGGGAGATCACCTATCGAGAATTGGCCACTCTTGCCAACCGGTACGCCAACGGCCTACGCGGGATCGGATTGCGGACCGGTGACGTCGTGGTCAGCATGCTGCACAACGGCGTCGAGGCGATCGCCGCGTATTTCGCCGCCTACCAGGCGGGTCTCTACATCGTCGCGGTGAACTGGCACCTCACCGCGCCGGAGATCGCCTACATCCTCGGCGACAGCGAGGCCTCGGCCTTCCTGGCCAGTGAGCGCTTCGGCGCCACCGCGGCCGAGGCCGCCGACCTGGCCGAACTGTCGGCCGATGCCCGCTTCGCGGTGGGCACGATCCCCGGCTTCCGGCCGGTGTCGTGGCTGGGTGCCGCCGACACCGGCAGGCCGGACGAGCGCTCGGTGGGCGCGCCGATGCTCTACACCTCGGGCACCACCGGGCGTCCCAAGGGCGTGCGCCGCCCGCTGACCGGGGCCGATCCCGATGTGGTTCCGCCGCCGAACAAGGCGTTCTTCGGCCTGTTCGGCCTCGCGCCCTACGACGAGCACGTGCACATCTGCGGTTCGCCGCTCTATCACACGGCCGTGCTGAACTTCTCGACCATCTCGATCCAGTTGGGCCACAAGCTCGTTCTCATGGATCGCTGGGATGCCGAGGACATGCTCCGGCTCATCCAGGAGCAGAAGGTGACGCACAGCCACATGGTGCCCACCCAGTTCCATCGCCTCCTCGCCCTGCCCGAGGAGGTGCGCGCCCGCTACGACGTGTCCTCGCTGCGCAGCATGGTGCACGGCGCCGCGCCGTGCCCGCCGCAGACCAAGCGGCAGATGCTCGCGTGGTGGGGTCCGGTCGTCACCGAGTACTACGCCGCCACCGAGGGCGGTGGCACGGTGATCAACGGGACCGAATGGCTGGCCAAGCCCGGCTCGGTCGGCAAGGCCTGGCCGTGGTCGGTGATCAAGGTGCTCGACGAGGCCGACGGCACCGAATTGCCCGCGGGCAAAGAGGGCCTGGTCTACATGAAGATGGGCGCGTCGAGCTTCGAGTACCACCACGCCAAGGAGAAGACCGAGGAGGCGCGCGTCGGTGACCTGTTCACCGTCGGCGACATCGGCTACCTCGACGAGGACGGCTACCTGTTCCTGTGCGACCGGCGCTCGGACCTGATCCTGTCCGGCGGGGTGAACATCTATCCGGCCGAGATCGAGGGCGTGCTGATGAGCCACCCGAAGGTGGCCGACGTGGCGGTGCTCGGTGTGCCGGACCCGGATTGGGGTCAGCAGGTGAAGGCCTTCGTCCAGCCGGTCGACGGCCTCGCCGGTGACGAGGCGCTCACCGCCGAGATCCTCGAGTTCGCGGCAGGCCAGCTCGCCAAGTACAAGCTGCCCCGCACGATCGAATTCCGCGCGGAGCTGCCCCGCGACCCCAACGGCAAGCTCTACAAGCGACGCCTGCTGTGAGAGCTGTTCCCGCTCAGGCGGCTTCGCGCCATTCCGGCGGCAGTCCGAAGAGCGGGAACAGCCGCTGGGTGTCGAGGAAGAAGTTCAGTCCGGCGACGGTGTCGCCGTCGAGCTCGAGCACCGTGATCGACCACGGCACCCAGACACCGGGCTCCTCGCTCGGCTTGTAATGTCCGAAGGCGGGCAGGCCGTTGGCCCCTTCCAGCGGCACCATCCGCGAATTCCGGCACGCGCTGCCGGTGCCGAGCATGAACGCGGCCACGTTCTCCGGTCCGGAGATCCAGAGGTCGAACGGCGGCATGGACAGTGCCACATCGGCTTTCAGCAGTGCGGTGAGCGCGTCCATGTCGTAGGCCTCGAAGGCCTGCACGAAATCGTCGATCAGTTTGCGCTGGTCGGGATCGGACTCGTCGAAGCTCGCGGTGACGGTCGGCTGCACCTTCGACATGGTCGCCCTGGCTCGTTGCAGCGCGCTGTTCACCGACGCGGGCGACATCATCAGCGCCTCGGCGGTCTCACTCGCCGAGAAGCGCAGCACCTCGCGCATGATCAGGATGGCGCGCTGGGTGGCGGGCAGATGCTGACAGGCGGCGACGAACGCCAGGCGCAACGTGTCCTTGGTCGAGGCGTGCTCGGCCGGATCGGCGCCGAAGGCGAGCGCGTTGGGAATGGGCTCGATCCACACGTAGTCCGGCTGCGGGGCGGGCAGCGGTGAATCCGGGCGGCCCGGCCCGTTGAGGTCCATCGGTCTGGCTCGGCTCTGTGGCCGGTCGAGCATGTCGAGACAGATGTTGGTGGCGATCTTGTACAGCCACGAGCGCAGGCTGGCGCGGCCCTCGAACGAGTCGTAGGAGCGCCAGGCGCGGGTGAAGGTCTCCTGCACGGCGTCCTCGGCCTCGAAGGAGGAGCCGAGCATGCGGTAGGCGTACGCGCACAATTCGCGCCGGTGCGTCTCGAATTCGGCGAGTACGGCGGGGTCGGGGCCGGTGGTCGCGGTTGTGGCGTCGGTCATGGCAATCACGATGCCACAGGGGTCCGACAGCCGACAGAGGAACTTTTTCGGAATGCGATTAATCCGCAACCGCTGCCGCGTCTACATGAACGAGACAGCAACAACGCTTCCGAAAGGTTCCCGCCATGAGCAGCAAGATGATCTTCATCAACCTCCCCGTCGCCGATCTCGACCGGTCCAAGGGGTTCTACGAGGCGCTCGGCTGGAAAGTGAACGAGGATTTCACCGACCAGAACGCATCCTGCATCGTGGTCGACGACAACATCTGCCTGATGTTGCTGACCAAGGACTTCTTCACCACGTTCAGCAAGCGTCCGATCGCCGACACCAGCGGCGCGATCGGGGCGGCGTACGCGCTGTCGCTGGGCAGTGCGGAGGAAGTGGACGCGCTGACCGAGGCCGCGCTGGCCGCGGGCGCTTCCGAGGAAGTGAACGACGACAAGCGTGCCGAAGAAGCTCAGGTCGGCATGCACGGTCGCACTTTCATCGACCCCGACGGTCACCAGTGGGAGCCGTTCTACATGAACTACCCGGGCGCGTAGGCGCCACGGATCTCAGGGTGCGGGGCAATTGCCCCGCACCCTCGAGGTGTTTCTCAGGAACCGGTGAAAGTGGGCTTGCGCTTTTCCGCGAAGGCCTTGGGGCCCTCTTTCGCATCGGCGCTCTTGAACACCGCGGCGCCCAATTCGGCGTCGATCTTGAAAGCGTCGTTCTCGTGCAGGCCCTCGGTGTCGCGGATGGTCTTGAGAATCGCCTGAATGGCCAGCGGGCCGTTGGCGGCGATCATGTCGGCCAGCTCCAGCGCCTTGTCCAGCGCGGTGCCGTCGGGGACCACGTGGCCGATCAGGCCGATCTCCTTGGCCTCGGGCGCCTTGATGTGCCGGCCGGTCAGCAGCAGGTCCGCGGCGACGGTGGCCGGGATCTGGCGGGGCAGCCGCACCGCCGAGCCGCCGAGCGGGAACAGGCCCCAACGCGGTTCGGAGACACCGAATTTCGCGCTCTCACCGGCCACCCGGATGTCGGTGGCCTGCAGGATCTCGGTGCCACCCGCGATGGCTGGACCCTCGACCGCGGCGATCAGCGGCTTGGTGAGCCTGCGGCCCTTGAGCAGGGCGTCGATGCGCGAAAGATCCCAGCCGCCGCCCTTGAAGGAGTCGCCCGGATGCTGGGTGGTCATCGCCTTGAGGTCGGCGCCCGCGCAGAACGCGCCGCCCGCGCCGGTCAGGATCGCGACCCGGATCTCGGGATCGCTGTCCACCTGGTCCCAGGCGTCGCGCATGATCGCCATCATCTCGCCGGACAGGGCGTTGCGCGCCTCCGGGCGATTCATGGTCACGATGAGGACATGGTCGCGCTTCTCGACCAGGCAGTGGGTCATCTGGATATCTCCTGACACTCGACTCTTGTCAGAAACAGTAACACGTTCTATTTTTAACACTGTGAGCTACAACATAGCCGATCTCGTCGAACATGCCGTCGACTTGATGCCCGACCGGATCGTGCTGGTCGGCGAGCATCGAGAGTCGACCTACGCCGAACTGGAGGAGCGGGCCAACAAGTTGGCCCACTACCTGCTGGAACAGGGTGTGCGTCCCGGCGACAAAGTCGGTATCTACTCCAGGAACACCGTCGAAGCGGTCGAAGCGATGGTCGCCGTCTTCAAAGCACGGGCGGTGATGATCAATGTCAACTTCCGCTATGTCGAGAACGAGTTACTGCACATCTTCGACAACTCCGACATGGTGGCGCTCATCCACGAGCGCCGCTACACCGACAAGGTGTCGGCGATCCGGGCGAAGGTGCCCGGACTGAAGACGGTGATCGTCGTCGAAGACGGCACCGATGCGCCCACCGCGCCCGATTCGGTGGAGTACGAGGCGGCACTGGCGGCCTCGTCGGGCGAGCGTGACTTCGGTGAGCGCTCCCCGGACGACGTCTACATGCTCTACACCGGCGGCACCACCGGCCTGCCCAAGGGCGTGATGTGGCGCCACGAGGACGTGTGGCGCGTGCTCGGTGCCGGCATCAACTTCGTCACCGGCGAATACGTCAAGGACGAGTGGGAGCTGGCCAAGGTCGGCGCCGCCAATCCGCAGATGGTGCGCTACCCGATCCCGCCGATGATCCACGGTGGCTCCCAATGGGCCACCTTCCACAGCCTCTTCGGCGGTGGCAAGGCCGTGATGATCCCCGAGTTCAGCGGGCACAGTGTCTGGCAGGCCGTCGACAAGCACGGGATCAACCTGATCTTCATCACCGGCGACGCCATGGCGCGGCCGATGCTGGACGCGCTGGCCGAGGGCAACCCGGAAACCGGGGAGCCCTACGACCTCTCGACGCTCTACGTGCTGGCCAGCAGTGCCGCGCTGTTCTCCCCGGCACTCAAGGACAAGTTCCTCGAGCTGCTGCCCAACCGGATGATCTCGGACTCCATCGGCTCCTCGGAGACCGGTTTCGGCGGACTCTCGCTGGTCGCCAAGGGCGCCAACCACACCGGTGGTCCGCGCGTGAAGATCGACGGCGCCACCCAGGTGCTCGACGAGGACGGCAACCCGGTGCAGCCCGGCTCCGGTGTCATCGGCCTGATCGCGCGCAGCGGGCACATCCCGCTCGGCTACTACAAGGACGAGGTGAAGTCGGCCGCGACCTTCAAGGAGTTCAACGGCGTCCGCTTCGCCATCCCCGGCGACTACGCCCGCGTCGAGGAGGACGGCACCGTCACCATGCTCGGCCGCGGCTCGGTGAGCATCAACAGCGGCGGCGAGAAGATCTACCCCGAAGAAGTCGAGGGCGCCCTCAAGGCCCACCCCGACGTCTTCGACGCCATCGTCGTCGGCGTCGACGACGAACGCTGGGGCCAACGCGTCGCCGCGGTCGTCCAGTGTCGCGGCGAGAACCGCCCCACCCTCGCCGACCTGAAACCCGTTCTCACCCAGGAGATCGCGTCCTACAAACAACCACGCAGCCTGTGGTTCGTCGACGAGATCAAACGCTCCCCGGCAGGCAAGCCCGACTACCGCTGGGCCAAGGCCCAGACCGACGAGCGCCCCGCCGACGAGCACGCCGACGCGGGCTCTGCCTGACGATCGAAACCCAATGGCCCGTCCAGCTTTTCGCTGGGCGGGCCGTTTCGCGTGTGGTCTAGCGGTTGCCGAGTTCGGAGAGTTGGTAGGCCATGTTCTTGCGGATGGTGGGGATGCGGGTGAGGAGGTGCAGGGCGGTGTTGCGGAGGGTTCGGGTGGGGCGGGAGCGGAGGGTCATCATTCGGGTCATGCGGTCGGTGAGGGCGACGACCTCGAGGGCGATCGGGCGGCGGACCGTCTCGTAGGTGTTGAGGAGGGAATCCGGGGCGCCGGCAATGACTTTCGCCAGGAGGGTGGCGAGGAGGGCGGCGTCCTGGATGCCGGTGTTCATGCCCTGGCCGCCCGCGGGGCTGTGGACGTGGGCGGCGTCGCCTGCCAGGAAGGTGCGGCCTGCGCGGTAGTGGTCGGCGACGCGGTGGTGGACGCGGAAGCGGGAGCTCCACAGGACCTCGTGTACCTGCTTCTCGCCTGCGGGGCCGCGGGTGGTGAGTACCTGCTGGATGTCGTCGAGGGTGGGGTGTTCGGGTGCTTCGTCCACGGTGGCGACGACGCGATAGCGCTCGCCGGCCTGGTCGGGGAGCGGGGCGACCACGGTGGCGCCTTCGGGGGACAGGTGCAGTGAGACCTCGTCGCGGGGCGTCGGCCAGGTCATGCGGACATCGGCCAGGATGAACGACTGGGGGTAGGAGTCGCCGGTGAAGTCGATCCCGGCCTGCTCGCGGACGACGCTGTGCATCCCGTCGGCGCCGATGACGTAGTCGGCGGTGATGGTGCCCGGCTGATCGGAGCCATCCACGTATTCGACAGTGACGCTGTTGTTTTCATCGGCCACACCGGTGACGGTGAACGGTCGGCGGACAGTGCCGCCCAGTTCGCGCAGCCGCTCCAGCAGCACCTGTTCGGTGACGTCCTGCGGCACCAGCAGCGTGTACGGGAACGTGGTCGGCAGATCGCCGAATCCGATGGTGGCCAACGACTTCGCGCCGTCGTGCAGATGGAAGGTCGACACCTTGTTCCCGCGGGCGACGAGCTCGTTCGCGATCCCGAGCTCATCGAGCACCTCGAGCGTCCTGGCGTGCACCACCGCCGCGCGAGAGGTGTTGGCGCCCACTGCCAGTCGGTCGATGAGGACGTGATCCACGCCCGCCTCGGCGAGCACGATCGCGGCGGTGAGTCCGGCGGGGCCCGCGCCGACGATGACGACGGAGGTGGTGGCGGGCAGCGGGGTGGTAGTCATCTCGACTCCTAGGTCAACGTTTGTTTGCCAACGCTTGTAGGCATAACGGTAAACCCGCCTCTGGATGAAAGTCAACAGCTGTTGGCCTACAATCGTTGGCATGACCTCCACCGAGCAGGAGCACCCCGTTCGCCGGTCCGATGCCACCCGGGCCGCCATCCTCGCCGCCGCCCGCGCGCGCTTCGCCACCGACGGCTACGCGAAGGCCACCATCCGCGCCATCGCCGCCGACGCCGCGATCGACCCGTCGATGGTGATGCGCTATTTCGGCAGCAAGGACGGCCTGTTCGCCGCCGCGGTCCAGATCGACCTCGACCTCCCCGACCTGTCCACCGCCGACCCGGACACGATGGGCGAGCTGCTGATCCGCCACTTCCTGGCGATCTGGGAAGACGGCGACAACACCGTCCTGCTGATCCTGCTCCGCACCTCGATCGCCGACGAAGCCGTCGCCCGCCGAGTCCGCGAGATCTTCGCCGCCCAGGTCCTGCCCGCCGTCCTCCGCTTCGGCACCCCCACCGACGCCCCCCACCGCGCCGCCCTCATCGTCACCCAACTCCTCGGCCTGGCCCTGTGTCGCTACATCCTCGAAATCCCCCCGGTAGTAGCCCTCACCCCACAACAAATCGTCACCGACATAGCCCCCACCCTCCAGCGCTACCTGACCGTTGTCACGGAAGGCGAAAATGCCTCAACGAAGGTCGAATGCGTGTAGGTCCCGCCGTCGGCATCACCGGCGGACATGCCCGGCTGGGAGGTCGGGTTCAGTGCTTCAGCACGGTGATCAGTCGCGCTGCGATCGTTTCCACGTCACCGACAAGACCGCTGGCGACATCGATCATGAGGTCGTAAGCGAGATCCTCGTCGAGAGAGTTCGTATCGATGCCGTTGCGGGCGAGGAAGACGATCGCACCGACGAGTGCGAGCCGCTTGTTGCCATCGACCAACGGATGATTGGAGGCGACGGAATGAAGCAGAGCTGCCGATTTTTCCCAGAGGCTCGGGTAGGCATCTCTGCCGAACACTGTCGCTGCGGGGCGGGCGGCAGCGGACGCGAGTAGACCGGCATCACGGACGACGTACTTTCCGGCGACATCCTGGGCAATGGCTCGAAGATCGGCGACCGTGAGGTAGTAGATCGTCGATTCGCTCACTCGGCGAGCCTGTCGAGCAGGCTCCTGTGACGCTCGGCGAATTGTTGCGACAGGGCGCGGACCTGGCTGTCCGCAGTTTCAGCCATGGACTCCGGCACGACAGCGGCCACGCGTCGGCCATGGCGGGTCAAATGGACCACCGTGCCCGCTTCCGCGGCAGCGATGACCTCGGCCAGACGCTCTCGGGCTTCACTCACCGGAAGCTCCCAGTTCTCGGGCACGGGTGCGGCAGCCATGTACAAATCGTACAGGTTGACGTCTATTTCGTACAGAATGCCGGACCCGTGCCCGGATCGAGCTACGCGCCTTCGGCCAGTTCCGCACCCAGGGCGAGGAGGTGGGGGGTGGCTCCGCCGAGGGCGAATTCGTGGTGTTTGGCGGCGGTGAAGTAGTTGTGGACGATGTGGTCGCGGTCGATGCCGATGCCGCCGTGGATGTGGATGACGGTGTGGGCCACGCGGTGGCCCGCGTCGGCGGCCCAGAACTTGGCGATGTGGATGGATTCGGCGGCGGGGAGGTTCTCCGCGACGCGCCAGGCGGCCTGGGTGACGGTGAGGCGCAGGCCCTGGACGTCGATGTAGGCGTCGGCGAGGCGCTGGGCCACCGATTGGAAGGCGCCGACGGGCTTGCCGAACTGTTCGCGGGTGCGGGCGTGTTCGGCGGTGAGCTCGAGTGCGCGTTCGAGGGTGCCCAACTGCAGGGCGGCCAGGCCGAGCCAGGCGTGTTCACGCAGCCAGGTGAGGATCTCGGCACCGGTGTCGAGGGTGCCGATCAATTCCGCTGGGGTGGAAGCGAACTCGACGCCGAACTCGGGACCGAGGTCGACGACCTGCTGGGCTGTGCGTGTCACCGACGCGTCGGACGGATCGACCAGGAAGACGGCCGTCTGCCCGGAAACGCTGGCGGGCACCAGGATTCGCTCCGCCCGGTCGGCGAAGGCGACCGTGGTCGCGGACCCGGTCAGGGCCCACCCCGTTCCGGCGGCCGCGGCCACGATGCCGGGCGCGTCGGTGGCGGCGTGGTTCTGCTCGGCGAGCGCGGCACTCAGTACCACCTCACCGGTCCCTGCCCGGCCGGCGAGCGCGCGCTGCGCGTCGTCACCGAACCGCGCGAGCGCGCCCGCGCCGACGACAACCGACCACAGATACGGCACCGCGGCCACGGAACGGCCGAGTTCACGCAGGATCGAAGCCTGCTCCTGCATGCCGAAATCGCTGCCGCCCAGCTCTTCCGGGAGCGCGGCGGCCAGCACGCCGGTCTCGGCGAGCGCCTTCCACAGCTGCTCGTCGAAGCGGGCGTCGGTGTCGAGTTCGCGCAGCCGGTCGGCGGTGACGAGCTTTGCGCAAACCTCGCCGGTCAGCTGGGCGAGATCGGTCTGGGCTTCGGTGGGAGTGAAATCCATGAGGGGATACCGGCTTTCGGGATCAGCGGGCCGCGGCGGGCTGGCGCAGGGCGGTCATGGCGATGATGTCGCGCTGCACCTCGTTGGTGCCGCCGCCGAAGGTGAGGATCAGCGCGGCCCGGTGCATCCGCTCGAGCCGGCCGAGCAGCTCGGCGCCGGGGGAGTCCTGGCGCAGGTAGGCGTGCGAGCCGAGCACTTCCATCAGCAGGCGATAGGACTCGGTGGCCAGTTCGGTGCCGTAGACCTTGCAGGTGGAGGCGTCCCATGGACGCGGCGCCGCGTCACCACCCTGATCGGCGCGACTGGCGATCTCCCAGTTGAGCAGCTTGAGGTACTCGACCTTGGCGTGCACGCGGGCCAGATTCAGCCGCACCCACTCCTGGTCGATCACCCGCTTGCCGTCGGGCGTCGAGGTCTCTTTGGCCCACTCCACCGTCTGGTTGACGGCCAGCGACAGCGGACCCGCCGAGGTCAACGCGACGCGCTCGTGGTTGAGCTGGTTGGTGATCAGCGACCAGCCACCGTGCTCCGGGCCGACCAGCGCCGAGGCGGGCACCCGCACGTCCTGGTAGTAGGTGGCGCTGGTGTCGGGCCCGGCCATCGTGTGCACCGGTGTCCAGGAGAAGCCCTCGGCATCGGTCGGCACGATGAGCATGCTGATGCCCTTGTGCTTCTTGGCGGCGGGATCGGTGCGCACCGCCAGCCAGATGTAATCGGCGTAAGCGATGAGGCTGGTCCACATCTTCTGGCCGTTGATCACGTAGTCGTCGCCGTCGCGCACGGCCGAGGTGCGCAGCGAGGCCAGGTCGGTGCCGGCGCCGGGCTCGGAGTAGCCGATGGCGAAGTGCAGCTCACCGGCGGCGATGCGGGGCAGGAAGAACTTCTTCTGCTCCTCGGTGCCGTAGTGCATGATCGTCGGCGCGACGGAGTTGATGGTCAGGAACGGCACCGGGGCGCCGGCGATGGCGGCCTCGTCGGTGAAGATCAGCTGATCCATCGTCGGCCGGTCCTGGCCGCCGTACTCCTTCGGCCAGCTGAGCGTGAGCCAGCCGTCGCGACCCATGTCGCGCACGACCTCCCGGTAGACATCGCCCGCGCCGTACTCACCGGTCTGGCTGCGCAGGGCGGCGCGTCGCTCGGGGGTGATCAGGCGGGCGAAGTACTCGCGCAGCTCCGCGCGTAATTCTTCCTGCTGCGGCGTGTACGCGACGCGCATGGGTTCCTACCTCGGTATCTGGCTGCGAAAACGGATGGTGGCGGGGCGGAGGGGGTCGGCCCCGCCGAATCCGATCATTGCATATGAACTGGAACATGTTCCAGTATTGACAGGGATTGGATGGCTGTTCCGCCCCGTGAGCAGCACTGTCTGAGTTAGTCTCGCCGAGACCGCGAGGAAGGAAGTTCCCATGAAGATCATCGTCGATTTCGACCGGTGCGAAGCGAACGGCATCTGTGTAGGAATCGCCCCTGACATGTTCGAACTCGATGACGACGATCTGCTGCACGTGGCCGAGGGTGACGTGGCGCCCGATCGGGTCGCCGATGCGGAGGAAGCCGTCGCGCAGTGTCCCAAGGCCGCGCTGAGGTTGTCGTGATCGACTCTTGTCGGATTGTGGAACACGTTCTAGAGTCGGCCCGATGAGTGTGACGCAGATTTCACTGGAGGGCCGGGTCGCCATCGTGACCGGCGCCGGCGCGGGTCTCGGCCGGGCCGAAGCACTGGCCCTGGCCTCGGCGGGCGCGGCCGTGGTGGTCAACGACCTCACCGAGGACGCGGCCGCCGAAACCATCGCCGCGATCCGCGAGCTCGGTGGCAAGGCGGAGTTCGTCGGTGGCTCCATCGCCGAGCGGTCCACCGCCGACGCGCTCGTCGCCACCGCCCAGGAGTCGCTCGGCGGACTCGACATCGTGGTCAACAACGCGGGCATCACCCGCGATCGCATGCTGTTCAACATGTCCGACGAGGACTGGGACGCCGTCATCGCGGTGCACCTGCGCGGACACTTCCTGCTCTCGCGCAATGCCGGCGCCTACTGGCGCGCCGCGTCCAAGGCGGCGGGCGCGCCGGTGTACGGCCGGCTCGTCAACACCTCTTCCGAGGCGGGCCTGCTCGGTCCGGAAGGGCAGGCCAACTACGGCGCGGCGAAGGCGGGCATCACCGCGCTCACGCTGACCGCCGCGCGCGGCCTGGCCCGCTACGGCGTGCGCGCCAATGCCATCTGCCCGCGGGCGCGCACGGCGATGACCGAGGCGGTCTTCGAATCGGCACCGGAGGGCACGGTCGACCCGCTGGCGCCGGAGCACGTGGCCAAGCTCGTCGCCTATCTCGCCTCGCCCGCCGCCGACGCGGTGAACGGTCAGGTGTTCGTCGTCTACGGACCGATGGTCGCGCTGATGGCCGCACCGACCGTCGAGCGGCGCTTCGACGCCGAGGGCGCCGAATGGTCCGAATCCGACCTCGCCGCCACGCTCGGTGGCTACTTCGCAGAGCGCCCCGCCGACCACACCTTCTCGGCCCGCGCCCTACGCGATCTGGGCTGACTCTCGCACCGGCGGTTTGCCGGATGTTGGCCCACCGCGCGCCCCGCCGCCTCCTTCGCGCCTGTCGTGTTGATCACCGGTCCAGGTATTGGTAGACATGATCGTCGGGGTGTGTGACGGCTCACAGGAGGGCGCTCGAGATCGATCAGCATTCGTTTCAGTTTTAGCGGCAAATTTCGAGAAAAAGTCCTGGTCTAAGTCACCTGAAATGGCAGACATTAGTGGGAACGTGTTCTAGTCTTTGGTCAGTCTTCAGATCGGGGTGGCGGTGAAGTACGGGTACGCGGACATGTCGGTCCGCCCGTCGAATAAGGAGGAATACGCATGAACGACCTCCTTGCTGTCCCGTTGCGGGCGGTCGGCGGATTCTTCCAACTCAGTGCCGATGTGGCGCGAGCATCCTTCCGACGACCGTTCCAATGGCGCGAATTCATCGACCAGGCCTGGTTCATCGCTCGCGTCTCGATCGTGCCGACCCTGTTGGTCGCGATCCCGTTCACGGTGCTGGTGGTCTTCACTCTCAACATCCTGTTGCGCGAGATCGGCGCGGCCGACCTCAGCGGAGCGGCCGCCGCGTTCGGCGCCGTCACCCAGGTCGGGCCGATCGTCACGGTGCTGATCGTGGCCGGCGCCGGTGCCACCGCGATCTGCGCCGATCTGGGCGCCCGCACGATCCGCGAAGAGATCGACGCGATGATGGTGCTCGGCATCGACCCGATCAGCCGGCTGGTCGTGCCCCGCGTGCTCGCCTCGATGTTCGTGGCCCTGATGCTCAACAGCCTGGTCTGCACCGTGGGTATCGTCGGCGGCTTCGCTTTCTCGGTCTTCCTGCAGGGCGTGAACCCGGGCGCGTTCGTCAACGGCATTCCGCTGCTCACGAACCTGCCCGAACTGATTTTGTCCGAGGTCAAGGCCGGCCTGTTCGGATTGATCGCCGGAATGGTCGCCTGTTACCTCGGTTTACAGGTGAAAGGCGGCCCGAAGAGCGTCGGTGACGCGGTCAACCAAACAGTCGTTTTCGCCTTCATGGCGCTGTTCGTGGTGAATGTGGTCGTCACCGCGATCGGCCTGAAATTCACGGTGCGGTGACCACATGGCATTCGTAGTTCGCAGTAAGTTCCCGCGCACGGTCCGCCGTTTCGAACGGACCTCGAAATCGCTGGATTCCCTGGGCGACAAGGCGATCTTCTTCGTCAAAGCGCTCGCCTCGGTACCCCGTGCCCTGGTGCACTATCGCACCGAGACCATCCGGCTCATCGCCGAGATCAGCATGGGCACCGGCGCGTTGGCGGTGATCGGCGGCACCGTCGTGATCGTCGGATTCCTGACGCTGATGGCCGGTGGCACCATCGCGGTGCAGGGCTACAGCTCGCTCGGCAACATCGGTGTCGAAGCGCTGACCGGCTTCTTCGCCGCCTTCCTCAACGTGCGCATCGCGGCCCCCGTGATCTCCGGCATCGGCCTGGCCGCCACCATCGGGGCGGGCGCGACCGCCCAGCTCGGTGCCATGCGGGTGGCCGAGGAGATCGACGCACTGGAATCGATGGCGATCCGGCCGGTGCCGTTCCTGGTGAGCACCAGGGTGCTGGCCGGGATGATCGCGATCGTCCCGCTCTACGCGCTCGCGGTCATCGCCTCCTTCCTCGCCAGCCGCTTCGCGACGGTGGTGATCTACGGACAGTCCGCCGGCGTCTACGACCACTACTTCTCGACCTTCCTCATCCCGAGCGACATCCTGTGGTCGTTCGGGCAGGCGATCGTGATGGCGCTGGCCGTGATGCTGATCCACACCTACTACGGCTTCACCGCCGCGGGTGGTCCGGTCGGCGTCGGTGTCGCGGTAGGCAATGCGGTGCGGGCCTCGCTGGTCGCGGTGGTCATGGTGACCCTGCTGATCTCGCTGGCCATCTACGGCACCTCCGGCAACTTCCACCTCTCGGGATAGCGTGATGGAAACCAACAGGATCGTCGCCGCACTGCAGGGCGGGCTGGGGCGCAAGCTCGCCGCGCTCGCGCTGGTCGGTCTGCTCGTCGGGATCGTGGCGCTGGCACTGGCCATGTTCCAGGGCGCGTTCACCAAGACCGCGCAGGTGCTGGTCGACGCGCCGCGTTCGGGCCTCGTCCTCGACCCCGATGCCAAAGTGAAGGTGCGCGGCGTCGAGATCGGCCGGGTCGCCGCGGTCGACCTGCGCGACGACGGTGCGCAACTGCGGCTGGAAGTCGATCCGAAGCAGCTGAAGCTGGTGCCCGCCAACGCGGGCGTCGACATCCGATCCACGACGGTGTTCGGCGCCAAGTACGTGAACTTCATCATCCCCGACCAGCCCGCCTCGGTGTCGCTGGCGCCGGGCAGCACCGTGGCGGCCAGCGCGGTGACCGTCGAGTTCAACACGCTGTTCCAGCACCTGTCCGATGTGCTCGCCCAGGTGGAGCCCGAAAAGCTCAACGCGACGCTGACCGCCCTCGGCACCGCTCTGGAGGGTCGCGGCGACAAGCTCGGCGATCTGCTCGTGCGCTCGGACAGCTATCTGCGCGAACTCAACCCGTACCTGCCGACCCTGCAGTCGGATCTGGACAAGACCGCCGCGGTGACCGAGCTCTACGCCGAGGTCACCGACCCGCTGTTGCGCACCGTCGACAACGCCACCGGTACCTCGCAGACCATCGCCGAGATGCAGGGCCAGCTCGACAACGTGCTGGTCAATGTGATCGGCCTGTCCGACACGGTCGGCGGGGTCCTGCGCGAGAACGAACACGACCTGGTGACCGCGCTCGACCTGCTGCGCCCGACGACCAGCCTGCTGTTCGAGTACGCGCCCGCCCTGCGCTGCGTCATCGACGGCCTGGGACCACTGGTGCCGATCGCGGAGGAGATGATGGGCGGGCGGATGCCCGGTGTCGGTATGAACGCCAGCTTCATGCTCGGTTCCCAGCCCTACAACCTCGCCGACGACCTGCCCAAGGTGAATGCCACCGGCGGCCCGCGCTGCGACGGTGTGGTGGAGCGGGTACCGGGCAGTCATTCGGACTACCTGGTGACCGATACCAGCCAGGGCAGGCCGTACGCGCCGAGCACCCGTCACGAATTCCACGGGGCGCCAAAGGTATTCCAGCTGCTGTTCGACGGACTGCCGGGAGTGACGGAGTGAGGAACACGGGGACGACGATCAAACTGGCGATCTTCACCCTGGTGATGACGCTGGTGTTCGCCGGGCTGGCGATCGTGCTGAGTCAGGCGCGGTTCTCCAGCGAGACCGGCTATCGCGCGGTGTTCACCAGCTCCTCGGGCATGCTGCCCGGCTCGAAGGTGCGCATCGCCGGGGTGCCGGTGGGCTCGGTGACCTCGGTGAAGGTCGGCGAGGACAACCTCGCCCACGTGAAGTTCGATGTCGACCGCAAGTACTCGCTGCTGGCGAGCACCCGCCTGGCGATCAGGTACGAGAACCTCGTCGGCGATCGCTACCTGGAACTGCTGGAGGGCCCCGGCTCGTCCAAGCGGCTCGCCGGCGGCGCCACCATCAGCACGGAGCAGACCTCGCCCGCGCTGGATCTGGATCTGCTGCTCGGTGGCTTCAAGCCGCTGCTGCGCGGCCTCGACCCCGATCAGGTCAACGACCTCACCGCGGCGCTGCTGCAGATCTTCCAGGGGCAGGGCGGCACACTGGTCTCGCTGCTCAACAGCGGCGGTAACTTCGCCAAGACACTGTCGGACCGGGACGCGCTGATCGGCAGCGTGATCGACAACCTGAACACCGTGCTCGCCACCATCGACGACCGGGGCGACCAATTCGCCACCACCATCGACGAACTGCAGCGCCTGGTCAGCGACCTGTCCGCCGAGCGGGACCCGATCGGTGCCGCATTGCCCCGGATCGCCGGTGCGACACAGGAAATCAACGACCTGCTCGTGCAGGCCCGGCCCGATCTGCGCAACACCATCGAACAGACCGGCCGACTCGCCACGAACCTGGACGAGGGTTCCGACCACCTCGACTGGGTGCTCGGAAAGCTGCCGGACACCTACAAGAAGCTCATCCGGATCGGCTCTTACGGCTCGTTCCTGCAGCTGTACATCTGCGGCACCAACATCTTGGTCACCGCCCCGGACGGCAGTCCGATGGAAGTCGGCTTGCCGGGTTCGCAGGATACCGGAAGGTGCGCGCCCAATGAATAAGGACAAATCGCCATCGGCGACGGTCGGCATCGTCGGCATCGTCTTGGTGGTGGCCATCTCGCTCGCGACCCTGCAGTTCTCCGACCTGCCCTTCATCCGCTCGGGCGCGACCTTCACCGCGAACTTCCTCGACGCGGGCGGCCTGGTGCCGGGCGACCCGGTGCACGTGGCCGGTGTGCGTTCCGGCGAGGTACGACAGGTCGGCCTCGACGGTGACAAGGTCCTGGTGAAGTTCGACCTCGACGAGTCGATCGTGCTCGGCGAGAAGACAACCGCCGCGATCAAGACCAATACGGTGCTCGGCCGCAAATCGCTGGACGTGGTGCCGTCGGGCACCGGCGCGATCGGTGCCGACGACACCATCCCGCTCGACCGCACCACCTCGCCCTACTCGCTCAACGAAGCGCTGAGTGATCTCGGTGGGACCGTGCGTGATCTCGATCTGGACCAGGTCGACGAGACCCTGAACGTCTTGTCCGAGGCCTTCGCCGATACCCCCGGCCCGTTGCGCAACGCCCTCGACGGCGTCACCGCCCTGTCGCGCAGCATCAATGTGCGCGACCAGGCGCTCACCGACCTGCTGGCCAGAGCACAGAACGTCACCAGCATCCTGGCCGACCGCAGCACGCAGCTCAATGCCCTGCTCCTGGACGGCAACGAGCTGCTCGGCGAGCTCGACCGGCGCCGCGCCGCGATCAATCAGCTCGTCGTCTACATCGACGATGTGGCGCGGCAGCTCTCGGGTCTGGTCGCCGACAACGAGCCGCAGATGAAGCCGACGCTGGACCGCCTGAATTCGGTCCTCGCCCTGCTCCAGCGCAACGAGCAGAACCTCAACGACGCCCTCGACGGCCTCGGCCCCTATGCCGCCGCGCTCGGTGAGCAGGTCGGCAGCGGGCCCTGGTTCAACGCCTACGTGGTGAACGCGACGAGTACCCAGCTGCGCGGGCTCGTCGACGCGCTGGTCTGGCCCGAACAGCTGCCGCAGGACCTGATCGACATCTTCACCACCCCGCAGCCGCCCTACATCGCTCCCGCCCAGGAGGAACCGCCGCGATGAGCTTGACTCAGCAGGTGCGCGGGCTTCCGCGCTGGACGATCGCGGTGGCGGTCGTGGTGATCGCGGCATTGGTCGCGGTCGGTGTCTACTTCGCCACCGGCGGTGGAAAGAACACGGTGACAGCCGCTTTCACCTCGACCACCGGCCTGTACAAGGGTGATGAGGTGCGGGTACTCGGCGTCACCGTCGGCAGCATCGACTCGGTCGAACCGGGTAGGGGCCAGACCCTGGTGAAGATGAGCATCGACAGCAGCGTCGAGCTGCCCGCGGACGCCCGCGCGGTGATCATCGCGCCGTCGCTGGTGTCGGCCCGGTTCGTGCAACTCGCCCCCGCCTACACCGGTGGTCCGAAACTGGCCGACGGAGCGCAGATTCCGCTCGAACGCACCGCGGTGCCGGTGGAATGGGACGAGATCAAGGCCGAACTGACCAACCTGTCGGTGGCGCTGGGTCCGGTCGGTGACGACGAGCAGGGCTCCTTCGGCCGATTCGTCGACACCGCGGCGGACAATCTCGACGGCAACGGACAGAAGTTCCGCGACACCCTGCGCGAACTGTCCGCGACGGTGACCACCCTGTCCGACGGGCGCGACGATCTGTTCGGCACCATCCGCAATCTGCAGAAGTTCGTCGAGGTGCTCTCGGCGAGCAATGAGCAGATCGTGCAGTTCAGCGGTCGGCTGGCCTCGGTGTCCTCGGTGCTGGCCGGCGCGTCCGAAGAGCTCGGCGTCGGGCTGGAAGCACTCGATGTGGCGCTGGCCGATGTGAAGCGCTTCCTCGAAGGCGCCGGTGGGGAATTGACCGAGGGTGTCGAGCGGCTCGCCGATGTCACCCAGACCCTGGTCGACAAGCGGCCCGAGATCGAACGGGTGCTGCACTCCGGCCCGACCGCGATGGTGAACTTCTACCAGCTCTACAAGCCGGCGCAGGGCTCGCTCACCGGCGCGGTCGCGCTGAACAACACGGCCAGTCCACTCAGCTTCCTGTGTGGTTCGATCCGGGCGATCGAGAACAACGACTCGGACCGGTCCGCGGATCTGTGCGCGGAGTTCATCGCGCCGGTGATCAGCTCGCTGGCCATGAACTATGTGCCGATCATGACCAACCCGGGCACCGGCGTGCAGGCCTTCCCCGAACAGTTGGTGTACAGCGACCCGGCCCTCGAGGGCCAGGTCCAGCAGAACCAGGCGCCCGCCGCGGCGCCGATCACCGTGCCCGAAGGACTTGCCGGGCTTGCCGTTCCAGGAGGACAGCGATGAGACGGCAACGCATACTCGCGGGGGTGGCCGTCGGCGCCGCGGTGGCGCTCGGCACCACCGGTTGTCAGTTCGACGGGTTGAACTCCCTGCCCCTGCCCGGATCCGAGGGGCGCGGGCCCGGCTCGTACACGGTCCAGATCCAGATGCCCAATGTCACCACGCTGACCCGGAATTCGCCGGTTCGCGTCGATGACGTCAACGTCGGCAACGTCACCGGGATCGAGGTCGAGGGCTGGCACGCGCTGGTGACGGTATCGCTCAATCCCGAGGTGAAACTGCCCGCGAACGCGGAGGCCAAGATCGGCCAGACCAGTCTGCTCGGCAGCAATCACGTCGAGCTGTCGGCGCCGACCGACATTCCGCCGACCGGGCAGCTGCGCGGCGGCGATGTCATCCCGCTCGAGCGAGCGGGCGCCTACCCGACCACCGAGCAGGTGCTGTCCTCGCTGTCGGTGGTGCTCAACGGTGGCGGGATCGCGCAGCTCGAGACGATCACCACCGAGCTGAACGCGATGGTCAACGGGCGCGAGGCCGAGATCGCCGACCTGCTGCCGCAGCTCAACGAACTGACCACCGGCCTCGAACGCCAGACCGGCAGCATCATCGCCGCGATGGAAGGCCTGGACCACCTCGCGGGCAAATTGTCCGGTCAGCGTGACGTGATCGCCGAGGCGATCGAACAGATCCATCCCGCGCTCACCGCGCTGGCCGACCGGTCGGCCAACATCACCAGGGCGATCACCGCGCTCGGCGAACTCGGTGACGTCAGCGAACGACTCATCCAGACCAGCGGCGAAGACCTGGTGGCCAACCTGCGCAGCCTCGGTCCGGTGCTGCAGACGCTGGCCGACACCGGAAACAACCTCGTCGTGGCGACGGGCATCCTGCCGACCTTCCCGTTCCCGATCAGGAACATCGACAACGCGATCATGGGCGACTACATGAACTTGTTCATCACCTTCGACCTGAGCGCCCCCCGCCTGGACAGCAACTGGCTCACCGGCACCCCGCTCGGCGGCCGGTTCGGCGGTGTCGAGGGCGTCGTCGGTTCGTTCGCGCCGTCGACCGCGACCGATGCGAGCGACCCGGCCACCGCGCCGCTCGCGCCGCCACCGCCGCTCGCGCCCGCACTGCCCGGGCTGCCCGCCATCCCGGGTCTGCCCGCCATCCCCGGTCTCACCGCGCCGCTGCCCGGTCAGGAAGGGGCGGGTCGATGAAACTCACCCGGTTCGTCCGCATCCAGCTCGTCATCTTCTCGGTGCTCACGGTGGTCGGTCTCGTCGTGATGAGCGGCAGCTACCTGCAGGTCCCCGCGATGTTCGGCATCGGCCGGTACGCGGTGACCGTGCAGCTGGCCGCCACCGGTGGGCTCTATCCCACCGCCAATGTCTCCTACCGCGGCCAGAACATCGGCAAGGTCGAGGCGGTGCGGCTCACCCCGGCCGGGGTCGAGGCGGATCTGTCGATCGACAGCGACTACAAGGTGCCCGCCGATTCGAGCGCGTGGGTGCGCAGTGTCTCGGCCATCGGCGAGCAGTACGTCGACCTGGTGCCCTCCGATCAGCCCGCCGATGCGCACCTGCGCGACGGCTCGGTGATCCCGGAGCAGCGCACCCAGCTGCCCCAGGATGTCGGCACCATGCTCGACCAGGCCGACAAGTTGCTCGCCTCCGTCGCCGACACCCGGCTGCGTCAGGTGATCGACGAGGCGTTCAAGGCGTTCAACGGCGCCGGACCCGACCTGCAACGCTTCATCGACTCGGCGTCCCTGCTGGTGCAGCAGGCCGAAGACGACATCGAGCCCACCAAGCAGCTGCTCGACCAGATCGGCCCGCTGCTGGACACCCAGACCCGCTCCGCCGACGACATCCGTTCCTGGACAGCGGATCTGGCCACGCTCACCGATGAGCTGCGCGAGCGCGATCCGGCCTTGCGAAACCTGTTGAACAACAGCCCTTCCGCGATGGCGGTGGTGAACGCGCAGTTCCAGGACCTGCGCCCGACCCTGCCGTTGCTGGCCACCAACCTGGTGAGTCTCGGGCAGGTCGGGGTGACCTACAACGCGAGCCTGGAACAGCTCATGGTCGTCTTCCCGCCGCTGATCGCGGCGCTGCGGACCGCGATCCGCGGACCGATCGACTACGGCGTGATGGTCGACTTCATGACCGTGCTCAACGACCCGCCCGCCTGCACCACCGGCTTCCTGCCCGCCGACCAGTGGCGTCAGCCCAGCGAACTGAGCCAGGTGGACTCGCCCCCGGGTCTGTACTGCAAGGTCCCGCAGGACTCGCCCATCGCGGTCCGCGGTATCCGCAACACGCCGTGCATGGAGTTCCCCGGCGTCCGGGCACCCACGCCCGAACTGTGCCGGACCGGGTTCGTGCCGGAAGGCAACAACCCGCCGTTCGGACCGGTGGAGCCGGTCGCGCCGGCATCGGCACCCGCAGGCGCATCGACGGGTGGTGTGACCCCCGCCGCAGCGCGCCCTTATGATCCGTCCACCGGCAGCTATCTGGGCACTGACGGACGCACGTACCGCCAAGGCGACATCGCGGCCAACGGTTCGGGCACCGTCCCGGCCAGCTGGCAGGCGATGTTGGAGGAGCAGCAACGATGAACGACGACGACAACCGCCGCCCGCGCAGGCGGGCCGCACGCTCGGCCGGTCCGCCGGTCGAGGAGACGGCGGCCGGGACGGTCACCATCAGTAAGAGCGAAACCGCATCACCGGTGGACGGTGGTGCCGAGGTCACGGCGAAGGCTGTCGATGCCACGCCGAAGTCCGGGGATGCCACGGTGAAGCTCGCCGAGGCGACCGCGAAGTCGGAGGTCACCGCGAAGTCGGGGGCCACCACCAATTCCACGGACGCCGCGAAATCTGCGGATGCCGCGAAACTCGCGGACGTCGCGAAGTCCACGGATGCCGCGAAACTCGCGGACGTCGCGAAGTCCACGGATGCCGCGAAGCCCGAGAGCGTCGGGAAGTCCGAGGGCAGCCCGAAGCCCGTGGACACCGCGAAACTCGCGGCGGGCGAGCTGCCGGTCGACCTGGCCGAGTCGGCCGACGACGCCCCCCAGGGTTCGCGCGGTCGCATCCTCGCCCTCGCCGCCGCGATCGTGCTCGTGCTGGCCCTGGTCGCCGGTGCGGGATTCACCGCCTTCACCGCCTACTCGGCGAACCAGGACGAAGACCTGCGCGCGCAGTACACCGAAACCGCCCGCCAGGCGGTGCTGAACCTCACCACCATTCGCGCCGAGACCGCCAAGGAGGACATCGACCGGATCCTGTCGGTGGCCTCGGGCGACTTCAAGACCGAGTTCGACGGTCGCGTCGATCCGTTCATGGACGTCGTCAAGCAGGCGAACGTGGTCTCCACCGGCGAGGTGGTCGAATCGGGCATCGTCACCGCCGATGCCGATTCCGCGCAGGTGCTCGTCGCCGCGAAGCAGACGGTGAGCAACAACGGCTCGCCCGAACCGCAGTCGCGGCAGTATCGGTTCCGGGTCACCGTGTCCAACAGCGACACCGGGATGACCGTGTCGAAGGTGGAGTTCGTCGGATGAGTCAGCGTATGAAGATCGTCTTCGGTGGCCTCACCGCCCTCGGCCTGATCGCCGCGATCGTGCTGGGGGTGAGCGGTTATCAGATCTGGCAGCACGACCGGACCGAGCAGGCCCGCACCGACGCGATGAGCGCGGCGAGCAGCACGGTCAGCGCCATGTTCACCTATGAGTCGGCCACCGTCGACACCGAGCTGCCCAAGGCGGCCGACGGCCTGACCGAGTCCTTCCGCAACGACTACCTGCAGCTGATCAACGAGGCGATCGCGCCCGGCGCCAAGGAGAAGCAGCTCGCCGTCAAGGCCACCACGCAGGCCGAGGGCGTGGTCGAGGCCGACCCCGAGCGCGCCGTGGTGCTGCTCTACCTGAACCAGCTCACCACCAGCAAGGACACCCCGGACGGCACCACATCGGGCAGCCGGGTGCGGGTGTCGCTGGAGAAGGCCGATGACCGCTGGCTGGTCGCCCAGGTGACGCCGGTCTGACTCCCGCCGGATGTCGGCGCCCGGTCAGGCGGGCGGTGACGACGCCGGACATGGTGACTGCGGAACGGTCGCGGCGGCCCTGACTCTCGTCGCCGCGCCCGAGGTCCGATCGCGGAGACCTGGTCGAGCGGGTCAGGAGCCGGTGCGGGGGAGACGGACGGTGAACGTGGTGCCGATGCCCGGAGCGCTGGCGACCTCCACGGTGCCGCGATGGGCGGCGACCAGGGCCGCGACGATGGACAGGCCGAGACCGGTGCCGCCGCTGGCGCGGGTGCGGGAGGCATCGGCACGGTAGAAGCGCTCGAAGACGCGGGCGGCGTCGGCAGGGTCAAGGCCCGGGCCGGTGTCGGCCACCTCGAGGCGGACTTCGTCCTCGGCCGGTGTGAGCCGGACGGTGATCGCCGTGCCGTCGGGGGTGTGGGTTCGGGCATTGTCGAGCAGGTTGGTGAGGATCTGGCGGAGGCGGTGATCGTCGCCGAGGATCTCCAATGTGCCGGTTCCCTCGGCGATTTCGAGTTCGATCGGTCCGCGCCGACCCTCGGCTGCCGCGATCGCGCGGGCACTGTGCACCGCGTCGCCCGCCAGCGCGAGCAGGTCCACCGGTCGCAGGTCGACCGGCCGTTGCGCATCCAGCCGGGCCAGCATCAGCAGGTCCTCGACCAGTAGCCCCATCCGCTGCGCCTCGTGTTCGATCCGCCGCATGAACGTCGCCGGATCGTCGGTGGCACCCTGCCGATACAGCTCGGCGAAGCCGCGGATCGTGGTGAGCGGGGTGCGCAGTTCGTGACTGGCGTCGGCGACGAAACGGCGCATCCGCGCCTCGGATTCGCGCGCGGCCGCCTCGGAGGCCTCGGTGGCGGCGAAGGCCTGCTGAATCTGGGTGAGCATGCTGTTGAGCGAGCGGGACAGCCGGTCGACCTCGGTATCGTTGCCGCGCACCGGAACTCGACGGTGTAGGTCGCCCTCGGCGATCGCCGCCGCGGTGGCCTCCACCCTCCGCAGCGGGCGCAGACTGCCGCGCACGACGAAGTAGGCCGCGATCGCCAGCGCGGTCAGCACGATCACGCCGACCAGCAGTTGCAGGACGACGAGATTGCGCACCGTTTCGATGTTCTCGGCGAGCGGCCAGGCGACCGTCGCCGACGCCCGGGGCCCGTGCACGGTCAGTACCCGCCACTGATCGCTGGAGTCGACCGAACCGACCGTGACCGGTTGCAGCGCGGGCGGATCGGGGAGCGCGGGGGTGGAGTCGGTACCGAAGACATTGTCCTGGGTGAAGTTCCGGGTGCCGTCGGAGCTCTCGGCCTGGAGGTAGTAGCGGCCGGGCGGCTGACGCTCCGGTGACGGCGCGGGCAACGCGGGCGCAGGCATCCCGACCCGGCGCTCCCATTCGATCGCCGCGTCGGTCAGCTGCTGATCGGTGCGACGCTGCAGCGAGTTCTCCATCGCCGTCGTCACCACGAAACCCGAAGCGACCAAACCGGATCCGGCCAGCACGACCAGCACGAGGACCAGCGTCACCCGAAGCGGGATCGCCGCGAAGCCACGCGCGAAGCGCGCGCGCACCCCCGCGGCGCTCATCGCCCGGTCGGCTCGCGCAACACGTACCCGACGCCGCGCAGGGTGTGGATCAACCGCGGCTCACCGTTGTCGATCTTCTTGCGCAGGTACGACACATAGGTCTCCACCACGCCCACCTCGCCGCCGAAGTCGTAGCGCCACACGTGATCCAGGATCCGTGGTTTGCTCAGCACGCTGCCCGCGTTCACCATGAAATAGCGCAGCAGCGTGAATTCGGTGGGGGACAGGGCAACCGGTTCGCCTGCCTTCCACACCTCGTGGGTGTCGTCGTCGAGTTCGATGTCGGCGAACCGCAGCCGGGTGTCGGCCCGCTCCGGCTCGGCCCGGCCGGCCCGGCGCAGGATCACCCGCAACCGCGCCACCACCTCTTCGAGGCTGAACGGCTTGGTGACGTAGTCGTCGGCGCCGAGGGTGAGGCCGGTGATCTTGTCGTCCACCTCGTCGCGGGCGGTCAGGAACAGTACCGGCGCGTCGATGCCGTCGGCGCGCAGGCGGCGCAGCAGGCCGAAGCCGTCCATGCCGGGCATCATCACGTCGACGATCAGCGCCTGCGGCCGGAACGTGCGCGCCCGGTCCAGGGCCTCGGCGCCGTCGGCCGCCGTGGCCACCTCGAAGCCCTGGAAGCGCAGGCTCACCGCCAGCAACTCCACGATCATCGGTTCGTCGTCGACGACGAGCACCCTGGCCTCGGGCGCATCAGGCACACCGCTCATGGGTTCATGCTCCACCACCCGGCTGGGAAGTGGCTGGATCGACGCTGTGAGGTCGCTGTGTGCCCCCGCGTCACCGCGATTCGGGGTAGACGTCCTCGTCGCTGAGCAGCGCCGACCCGGCGACATTGCTCTGGGAGAGGGCGTCGAGGAAGGCGCGGGCCCAGCGTTCGACGTCGTGGGTGAGCACCTGGCGGCGCATGGAGCGCATCCGGCGGCGCTTGGTGTCACGCTCGTCGTCGAGCGCGCCGACGATGGCGTCCTTGACGCTGTCCAGATCGTGCGGATTGCACAGGTAGGACTGGCGCAGCTCGGCCGCGGCGCCGGTGAACTCGCTGAGCACCAGCGCGCCGTTGAGGTCGCTGTGGCAGGCCACGTACTCCTTGGCGACCAGATTCATGCCGTCGCGCAGCGGGGTGACCAGCATGGCGTCGGCGGCCACGAAGAAGGCGATCAGCTCCTCGCGGGGGATCGGGCGGTGCAGGTAGTGCACGACCGGGTAGCCGACCCGGGCGAACTGGCCGTTGATCCGGCCCACCTGGCGTTCGATGTCGCCACGCATCTTGATGTAGCTCTGCACGCGCTCACGGCTCGGCGTGGCCAGCTGCACCATCACCGTCTCGCCCGGATCGACCCGGCCCTCTTCCAGCAGCTCCCACAGCGCGTTGAGGCGGATGTCGATGCCCTTGGTGTAGTCGAGGCGGTCGACGCCGAGCATGATGTTCTTCGGATTGCCCAGTTCGGCGCGGATCTTGGCGGCCCGCTCCCGCACCGACCGGCGCCGCGAGAGCTCGTCGAGATCGGCCGAGTCGATCGAGATCGGGAACGCGCCGACGCGCACCGTGCGGAAACCCACCTGGACGACGCCGAGCTTGGAACGAACGCCGATCGTGCCCCGCGAGGTGGGCTGACCGGCCAGTCTGCGGGCCAGATACAGGAAGTTCTGGGCCCCGCCGGGTAAGTGGAAGCCGATCAGATCGGCGCCGAGCAGACCCTCGACGATCTCGGTCCGCCACGGCATCTGCATGAACAGCTCGACCGGCGGGAACGGGATGTGCAGGAAGAAGCCGATGGTCAGATCGGGGCGCAGCATCCGCAGCATCTTGGGCACCAGCTGTAGCTGGTAGTCCTGCACCCAGACCGTCGCGCCCTCGGCGGCCACCTTCGCGGTCTCCTCGGCGAAACGCCGGTTGACCTCGACATAGGCGGCCCACCAGGCCCGGTCGTACACCGGGCGCACGATCACGTCGTGATACAGCGGCCACAGCGTGCCGTTGGAGAACCCCTCGTAGTAGTCCTCCACCTCCTGGGCCGTCAGCGGCACCGGGTACAGCTCGAGGCCGTCCTCGATGATCGGCTCGACCTCGACGTCGGGCACCCCGGCCCACCCGACCCAGGCCCCCTTGTTGCTGCGCAGCACCGGTTCCAGCGCGGTCACCAGGCCGCCCGGGCTGCGCTTCCACCTGGTCGTGCCGTCGGGCAGCCGTTCGAGGTCGACCGGAAGCCGGTTGGCGACTACTACGAAGCCCGAGCCCGCACCGCTGGGGACGACGGGTTCGGTGTTCTCGGACGGGCGGTCGTTGGACTGTTCATCGATCATCTGGTCCACTCACGCATCCTTCGCGCGTCGCAGGGGCCGCTTTGAGGTTGTGGTTCGTCGCAGGGTCAGCTGGGGCCGATGCCGAGCATCGACAGCAGCATCCGGCACTCGTCGGCGTCTTCGGCGTATGCCGCGACGACGCGCTGTGCCTGGCGAGCGGTCTCGTCGGCCAGTGGCTCGAGCTCGTCGTCGGCGATGTCGTTGGCGCTGCTCTTCGCGGCCATAGTGGTTCGTCCTCCCGGTTTCCATACGCTCTGCGTGCGAGTAGTCAATACTATCGGGCGCCGGTGCACAGCCGTTGAACTCCCGACCCGATCACCCCGCCCCGGTGCAGTGTCGTGGCGCGGCCGTTACCGTGGATTCGATCAGCAACTCCAGGAAAGGTTCTTCCATGCCACTGGCCACGGTGAACGGCATCGCACTGAACTATCAGGTCAAGGGCGACCGTACCAAGGGCACCGACATCAGGGGCGGTGGTCCGCTGGTGGTGTTGATCATGGGCACCGGCTCGCCCGGCCGGGTGTGGGAGCTGCACCAGGTGCCCGCGCTGGTCGCCGCCGGGTATCGGGTCTGCACCTTCGACAACCGTGGCATCGCGCCGTCGTACGAGGCGGCGGGCGGGATGGCCATCGAGGAGCTCGTCGCCGACACCGCCGCGCTGATCGAGCTCATCGACGAGGGCCCGGCGCTGGTCGCGGGCACCTCGATGGGCGCTCGGGTGGCCCAGGAGCTGGCGCTGGCCCGCCCCGACCTGGTCCGCAAGGCCGTGTTCATGGCCGGGCACGGCCGCCTCGACCAGTTCCAGAAGACGCTCTCGATCGGCGAGCAGGACCTCGACACCGCGGGTGTGCAGCTGCCCGCCAAGTTCGAGGCCGCGCTCACCGCAGTGATGAACCTGTCCCCGGCCACCATGGCCGATGCCCCCGCCGCCCGCGACTGGCTCGACCTGTTCGAGTTCACCGGCGGGGCCGCCACCCCCGGAATCCGCGCCCAGCGGGCGATGGACCACGAGTTCAACCGCCTCGCCGCCTACCGGGCGATCACCGTGCCCAGCCTGGCGATCGGCTTCGCCGACGACCGGATGATCCCGCCCTACCTGTCGCGCGAGGTGGCCGAGGCCATCCCCGGTGCCAGGTACCAGGAGATCCCCGATACCGGGCACTACGGCTACCTGGAGCGACCCGAGGCGGTCAACAAGATCCTGCTCGATTTCTTCGCGGCCTGAGGTAACTGCCTACCAGTAACGGTTGCCTTGCTAGGGTCGACACAACGCTCGGGGCTTCGCGCCCCACAGCGATCCCGTACACAGCGCCAGTATCCAGTGAGGTGAAATGAGCACCAACCCCTTCGACGACGAGGACGGCCGCTTCTTCGTTCTGGTCAACGACGAAGAGCAGCACTCCCTGTGGCCCGCATTCGCGGAGGTCCCGGCGGGTTGGCGTGTCGTGTTCGGCGAGGAAAGCCGGGCCGCGTGCGTCGAGTACGTCGAGAAGAACTGGACCGATATGCGACCCAAGAGCCTGCGCGACGCGATGGCCGCCGACGATGCGGCCCGCGCCCAGTCCTGAGCAGTAACTTCCGATACTGCGTCCGGGACTCTCGCTGAGTACGTCACCGCGTGGCACCGATCTCGGTGTCACGCGGTAGACGTGCCCGGCTATGATGATCGCTGCCCGCCAGGGCACCATCAGTACCCCGCCTCCTTAGCTCAGTGGTAGAGCACCGCTCTTGTAAAGCGAAGGTCGTCAGTTCAATCCTGACAGGGGGCTCAAACAGAACCTGACCTGCCGAACTGGGCAGGTCTGCTCTCCTTCTGGTGCGCATATTGCTCGGGTCAAGCGTGTCGAAGCGGCTCAGCGACTGTTCGACCGCGGGCAGCGTGGCGACTTCGATGATGCCGCCGCAGCGCACAAAGCAGCGAAGGTGGCGCGCAAGCAGGCATTCACCCGGTGACCGGGTGCTTGCTGGACATCTCTGCCCTGTGGCACCTGTTTCGTCAGCAAGAGGTATTCGCCGCGTGGCGCCCGGAGATCGATGCCGGTGTCCTGCGGATCTGTGAAGCCACTCGGACCGAGTTCTTGTTCTCGGCAACCGGTCCCGCCGATCGTGACGACCTGGCCGACGACCTCGACCTCGTGTGCAAGCCGGCGACCGTACCCAAGAACGGCTGGCGGTGGGTGGACTCCGCCCAGTACAAGCTGACCCAGCGTGGACAGCACCGCTCGGCAGGCGTAGTCGACCTGATCGTTTGCGCGACAGCGGTCCACCACGACCTGACAGTCCTCCACACCGACGACGATTTCGCCACTGTCGCCCGCGTGATGCCCGAATTGCGGCAGCGTGACATCCGTCTGGGTTAGCCACGGACGACCACCCTTGAGCGCTGCCACCCCTATTCCGGCGGAGGTCGGCTGCTGTGGGTCGTCGTCGGTGCAGGCGGCAGTGGCGATTCGGCAGGCATCCTCGGTGTTGGAAATCCTGCACAGCTATAGCGGGACTGTATAGCTCTTCCTGCGGGCAGGTATGCCACACACGCTGGCACGATAATTGTCAGGTTGGCATGACCGTTGGGTCCTGACGCAATTTCTGTGCCATGCCTGAGAAGAGTTGTGCCGCTCAACTGGTGGGTGCGAGGGAGCTGCGTGAGGAATAGCTGGTCCGTGAGGATGTTGGACTGAAGCACGTCCTAGTGAAGGAGAGTGTCGGGTGTCGTTTGTGATGACCGCTGCGGAGCGTGAGGCGTTTCTGTCCGCCGTCCATGTCGGTGTGCTCGCCGTGGGGCGTGAGGGGCGGGCCCCGCTGGCTGTGCCGATCTGGTACGCCTACGAGGACGGCGAGATCCTGTTGTGGATGGAGCGTGACACTGTGAAGGATCGCTCGATTCGCGCGGCGGGGCGGTTCAGCTTCGTGGTGCAATCCGAGACGGCGCCCTACCGGTACGTCACCGCGGAGGGCTCGGTGATCTCCGCCGATGTTGCGCCTACGCGGGCGCAGGCGCTGTCCATCACCAGACGCTATCTCCCGGAGGGAGATGCTGCGGTTTATGTGGATGCTGCTCTCGATGAGAAGTCGGTGCTGGTTCGGATGCGGCCCGAGAAGTGGTTGAGCAACGATCAGAGCAAGGGCTGATCGTTGGCCTGAGGCGTTGGTTGCATTGTTGCTATGGGGGAAGGACTTCCATGAAGTTCGGCGCAGCGTTGTTGGCCAACAGGCAAGGATCCGTCGATGATTTGTTGTCAACGAACTTGCTGGCCTGCAATGTGATTGTTCCCTGACTGCTTCCGAACGCTATTCCACACTGATGCGGGGGGTCCCAGGTTCCGAGGAGATACTGCAGTCCTTCTCGGCCACCTACAGTGACGGTCTGAAAGTCGTGCAGGTAGTCGTTCTCGCGGAACTGCTGCACGGTGTTGGTGGTGCTGAAGAGGGATATGAAGTAGCCGTCGGCCGTCCACCGACACCCCTTCCAGTCTGGACGCGGTGACGAGAACGGATTGTCGTCTCTTGTCGCAGGGTCAGCGCCCGCGGCTTGCACCACGCTGTCTCGAACCGTGCACGGATCGAACAACCGCTCCTTGGTCAGCGGGCTGATCACCGCCTGCCCGTCAACAGTCTCGGAGCATCCGGCGAGCACCACCGCAGCAGCGCACACCGCGGCTGTCAGGTAGGCCAGTCGCATCGTCTCTCCTTACGGGCGTTCATTTGGACGCCAGGGAGGATTCGTTTGGCGGCGCTGTTTTTCGGTGTAGGCGCGGAGTCGTTGGGTGATGGGTTGTGCGCGGTGGGGGGCTATCGAAGCGAAGAGCATCAGGGCGAAGGGGACGCCGAAGAGTGCGGTGGGGATGAGCCAGAGGAGGTCTTCGGCTGCGCGGAGGGGGCTGTGGTGGATGTACGGCTTTCCGCCGAAGCTGATCAGGCGGGGGTGTGCGGTGAGGGTTTCGCCTGCTTGTGCTCCGTATAGCAGTACTTCGGTGTCATCGGTGACGACTCGGCCTTCGCCCGGGCTGCCGCGGCCGATGCTCGAACTCGTGGAGCCTTTGGTGACCTCGACCTGGATGGGGTCGCCGTAGCCGAGCCAGTAGGCGACCACGTTGATCGGTTGGCTCAGTGAGAACAAGGTTGCGGAGCCGAGGCACAGGCCGATGAGCGCGGTGAGCACGATCCATGGGATGCGCTTGCCAAGATTCTTGGTACCTGACATTCACCACGCCGTTTCGCGGTCGCGGGCGGTTGCCTTGTCGATCATGCGATTCAGTTCCGTGGCGATGTGGTCGGGGCCGGCGGGGGTGGCGATGACGCGTTCGCCCTCGTGGACGAGGTAGCGGCCGTCGTCGGTGTAGTCGACTAGTTGGAGGGTGGTGCCGCCTTCTTTCCAGCCGTCGAGGGCGGGGCCGAGGTCTACGCGGAATTCGGCGTAGGTGCGGAACGGGCGCTGCAGGAAGTTCAGTGCGCGTTCGCCCTCGGTGCGGTGGTGGGAGTAGCGGTCGGGGGTGGTGGTGATGTCGTCGCGGTGGACGTTGATGCCCTGGTTGGTGCCGGGGCCGACCGACGGGAGGATGGCGATCAGGCGTTGGGTGACGGTGTGGGCGGGGCGCAGGTAGATCAGGATGTTGCCGCCCTCGCCGTATTCCTCGCCCGGGATCTGGGCGGCGACCACGCCGTTGCCCGACTCGGTCGCGGCGCAGGCGCGGACCATGCGCTTGCGGCCGTCGAGCCGGTGGCCGAACAGTTCGATCCGCACTTCGGGATGAGCCAGCGCGTGCAGGGCGTGATAGAGCGACTCGTCGGTGCCGATCTTGGCGATCAGCGAATCCGCGGCCAGGCGGCACTGCTGATCGAACTCCACCTGGGTTTCGCAGCCGGAGCGGAAGGTCAGCGGCCACGGCATCCGGTCGCGGCCGAGGGTTTCCCAGGCGACCCAGAACTCGAACGGGGTCAGCTCCCAGGTGTCGGTCATGCGTCGCCGCCGATCACCGGGGGAACGTGCAGGCGGTCGGGGCCGAGCAGTTCCTCGTGGACACCGCGCAGGTAGTCGGGGGCGTTGTGCTCGTTCTCGTCGTCCTTGCCGCCGCCGCGCGCACCGGGGGCACCCATGCCGCCCATGCCGGCCATGCCCGCGCGACCGCCTGCTGCGCCGGTGCCGGTGCCCGCCGAGGCGGCGATGGGCTGGCCCTGGCCGCCGCCGGGCAGGCTCTGGCCCGCGCCCGGTGTGCCGCTGCCGCCAGAGCCGAGGCCGCCTCCGCCGCCGCCCGAACCGAGGCCACCGCCGCCTGTGCCGAGGCCGCTGGGTGTTGTGGCGGCCGGCGTGGTGGGGGCGGTGCTGGCCGGAGTGGTCGCGTTCGGGTCGGTGGTTTCCGGGGTCGTCGTGTTCGGCGTGGTCGTCGACGGGGTGGTGTCGTCGCCGCCGTCCTCGTTGCCCGGGTCGATGGTGGAGGGGTCTTCCGGGGTGGTTGTGGCGGGCTGCGTGCCGTCGCCGTTGGACCCGTTGTTGCCGTTATTCCCGTTGTTGCCGTTGGTGCTGCCGTCGCTGCCGGTCTTCCTGCCGCCGTCGTCGATGATCGGTTTGTCGGACTGCGGTTTCGTGAGCTCGGGAACCTTCGGGACCTGGGTGTCTGATTGTTGGGTGACCGGCCGGTAAACGGTTTGCATCACCTGGCGGGCGGCATTCTGGGCCGCCTCGGCTCGCGCATTGCTGGCGCTGTCGATGAAGTATCCGGTGCCAGGGGATAGAACCGAGACGAGAATCCCCATTTTCGAACTGCTCTGATTATCGGACTCGTGGGGGACCTGGAACCTGACCTGCTGCAGCCCCGTCCGCGCCTCTTCCATCTTGTTCGCGATCAGACTGACGGCCTGTTCGACCTTACTCACATCGGCGAGGTATGCCTTGGTACTCGCCAGAGCTTGGGTGGCAGCACTGCCTGCCCAGCCCCGCTCCATTTCCTTCTCGATGTTCTTGTGGAAATCGGTTGCCTTGGTCGTGGTGTCCTCGGCCAGTTTATGCCAACCCTCGACGCTGGTGTGGAGATCTTCGAGTCCGATCGAGTTGACGAACTCCATGATCCGAGAATGAGACATGTCGGTGAAGTCTTCCATCAGCGGCGGCACGACTTCCGGGGCGAATTCACCGGAGAATCCATTGCTCAGCGCTTTATTCTGATCGTAGAGTCGACTGCGATCGTTGTTTCCGGTCGACTGAGCATCCCGCTCTACATCGGTCGTCTCGATATCGCTGTCGAACAGCGACCCGACCCTCCCCGCAAGTGTCTCGGCGAAGGTGGACGTATTGCTGAGACCGGCTATGAATTCTCCGAAAGACATGTACTCCCCCTGGCGTCAGTCTATGTTGTTCGTCTGCTGCTGGATGGCAAGCTGTGTGGCCTCATCGCAGTTCTTGTATGCGGCACCGGCTTTGCGGTACATGTCAGCCATCGCGGTGAGGACTTCGATGTGCTGGCGTATGGCCTCCGTATACGATCCGGAACCGGCCTCGGAGTCTTCTGCAAGCTTGGCGAACTTCGCGCCGAGCGCCTTGGCGGACTTGAGATCCCCGAAGGAATCGGCTCGGACCATACTCCTGGTGCGAAGAGACAAGTCGCGCAGGTCGGAGATGTAGTTGTCGCAATGCGTGGCACAGTTCTCGGCCGCGGTGTGCTCGATCATCAGCCGACCCTCTGCCGCTTCGCCGGCGAGCCTCTGAAACTCTTTTGTTTGCGCGTTCAAATCTGCCATCGTCGGAACTTCCTGTGGATTCTACGACTATCGCGGGATCAAGTCGACAAAGAACGGAGCGGCATTCTCTGCAAGCGAGCATGGATCGGTTGTCGACTTGTCGTCGACAAACTTGTTGGCATTCAACATGATTCTGCCTTGCCCCGTCTCGAACGTGATGTCACACTCCACCGGTGCTGTTTCATTTCCGACGTAGTACTGAACCGCAGTTCGGTCGCCTACGGAGACGTCTTTGAATCCGTGGTGTCTGTCGTTCGCGCGAACCTCGTCCATGGTGTAGGTGGTTGAAATAAGGGATATGTAGTAGCTGTCCGCGCGCCAGGCGCAGCCCTTCCAGGCCGCGCGGGGTACCGAGAACAGGTTATCGTTCTTCGATGCGGGATCGAGGCCCGCAGCCTCGAGTGCTGAATCCGGCACCGTGCACGGATCGAACAGCTGCTCCTTCGTCAGCGGAGCCCCACTGACCTCCGGTTGCCCATCCACAGTCTCGGAGCACCCGGCGAGCGCCAGAACCACAGCACACACCCCGGCGGCAACGCCAACCAGTCGCATCGTCTCTCCTCTTCCGAACAAACCCACTCGATGACTTTGACGTACGGCCGGCCGATTCGGTTCCCCCGAGTTCCGCATCAGTCCGGGACACCCGCTCCGTAGCCGAGGTCGCGCAGGGCGGCCTTGATCTTGGTCTGGGCCTCGTCGAGGGATTCGGGGGAGGGGTTGGGGTCGGCGCCGGAGATGTCGAAATCGCCCATCGTGTAGGCGGGGAAGACGTGGGTGTGCAGGTGGGGGACCTCGAGGCCGGCGATGAGGAGGCCGGCACGGGGGGCGTCGAAGGCGATGCGGACGGCCTGACCGATCTTCTGGGCGACGCCGTTGAGGCGGGTGAAGACCTCGGGGTCGACGTCTTGCCACTGGTCGATCTCGGCGCGCGGGACGATCAGGGTGTGGCCCTGTGTCACGGGGGCGATGGTGAGGAAGGCGACGAATTCGTCGTCGGACCAGACGAAGCGGCCGGGCAGTTGGCCTGCGATGATCGCGCTGAAAACGGATGCCATACCGGCGAGCCTAATCAGACCGCCACGAAATGCGACAGGATGCCCTGGACCTCGTAGATGTCGACCTGACGGTTGAAACGCTGCTTGACCGGTTCGTGCTGGCTGCTGATCCAGATGTAGAGCTCGGCGTCGAGGTCGAAGGTGCCCGCGGTCTCGACGGCGAAATGCGAGATGGAGCGGTAGGGGATGCTGTGATAGCTGACCTTGCGGCCGGTGACACCCTGCTTGTCGATCATGATCAGGCGGCGGTTGGTGAACAGCATCGCGTCGCGTACCAGCAGGAACGCCGCGTAGACCTGTTCGCCCTGGCCGAACAGTTTGGCGTATTCCTGCTGGGCGGCACCGGGCTCGATGCGTCCGGCGTTGCCCATCATCCCGTCGAGCAGACCCATGCTGTGCTCCCATCGCGCGATGTCGGCGGGCGCGCTGCCACACCAAGCCCATTGTCCCCCAGGTGAACCCGGTGCGGGTGGATGTTCCGGTGGAGTCAACGGCGGACATCGTGTCCGGGGACGAGCCGGTGTTGCGCGTAACAAACTGCGTAACACCTGCGAGATTTCGTGCGAAGCGAGCGCGGTCTGGGCGTGCGTAATACGTGCGAAATGCGTGGTCAGAGGCGTGGGAAGTGCTCGACAAGGGGCGTGCGCAACGCGTGCGCAATGCGCGGCTAATCTGACTCCCGTGCGCGTACTCGTCATCGGTTCCGGAGCCCGTGAACATGCCCTCGTCCTGGCGCTGCGCCGGGATCCCTCGGTGACGGCGGTGATCGCGGCCCCTGGCAATCCGGGGATCGGTCAGCACGCCGAGCTGCGCGCGGTCGACCCGTGCTCGGCCGAGGCCGTGGTCGCGCTGGCCGCCGAGGTCGCCGCCGACCTGGTGGTGATCGGGCCCGAGGTGCCGCTGGTGCTCGGCATCGCCGACGCGGTGCGCGCGGCCGGGTTCCCGGTGTTCGGCCCGTCGGCCGATGCCGCGCGGATCGAGGGCTCGAAGGCGTTCGCCAAGGATGTGATGGCGGTGGCCGGTGTGCGGACCGCGCACAGCGAGATCGTCGACAGCCCGGCCGAGCTGGACGCGGCGCTTGACCGCTTCGGCCCGACCTGGGTGGTCAAGGACGACGGGCTCGCCGCGGGCAAAGGCGTCGTGGTGACCGACGACCGTCGCGCGGCCCGCGATCACGGCGCCGAACTGCTCGAACAGGGTCATCCGGTGCTGCTGGAGTCGTTCCTCGACGGCCCCGAGGTGTCGCTGTTCTGCCTGGTCGACGGCGAGACCGTGATCCCGCTGCTGCCCGCCCAGGATCACAAGCGTGTCGGTGACGGCGATTCCGGCCCGAACACCGGCGGCATGGGCGCCTACACGCCGCTGCCGTGGCTGCCGGCGGCGACGCTCACCGAGATCGTCGAGGACGTGGTGAAGCCGGTCGCGGCCGAGCTGGTCGCGCGCGGCAGTTCCTTCTCCGGCCTGCTGTACGCGGGTCTGGCGATCGGCACCGACGGTCCCGCCGTCGTCGAATTCAACTGCCGCTTCGGCGATCCCGAGACCCAGGCCGTGCTCGCCCTGCTGGACAGCCCCTTCGCCGAACTGCTGCACGCCACCGCGACCGGTCGCCTCGCCGAGGTCGACCCGCCGCGCTGGAAGGACGGCTCGGCGATCACGGTCGTGCTGGCCGCGGAGAACTACCCGGCCCGCCCGCGCACCGGTGACGTGATCAGCGGCGCCGACGACGGTGCGCTCGAGGGCGAGACCCTGGTGCTGCACGCGGGCACCGCGCTGCGCGAGGACAAGGCTCTGGTCTCGGCGGGCGGCCGCGTGCTCAACGTGGTCGGCGTCGGCGCCGACCTCGCCCAGGCCCGCGAGCGCGCCTACGCCCGCCTGGAGCGCATCAAACTCCCCGGCAGCCATTTCCGCACCGACATCGGCGCGACCGAGGTCGTCATCCCCGAACACCGCACCAGCTAGCGATATTGGACGGTTGATCACCAGGCGCTCAGGTAAATATCGGCCGAGTAGCGAAAGCCACCAGTGCCTGGTGATCAATAGTCCAGTTCGGGCCGGTCATCTTTGGCGGTCAGGTCAGGCGTAGGCCGTGCATGGCGAGCCAGACTTGTGGGTCCACGTGTTGGTTGTTCTGGACGATTTCGAAGTGCAGGTGGGGGCCGGTGGAATCGCCTCGGTTGCCGATGCGGGCGATCTGCATGCCCGCGGGGACGCGCTCGCCCTGGGAGACGAAGAAGTCGTACATGTGGCCGTAGATGCTGATGGTGCCGTCGTCGTGCCGGATGCGGACCCACAGCCCGAAACCCTGCGCTGGGCCGGCCTCGATCACCGTGCCGTCGGCGACGGCGTAGATGGGACTGCCGATCGGGGCGGCGATGTCGATGCCGCGGTGCATGGTGCCCCAGCGTGAGCCGAAGCCCGAGGTGAACGCACCCTTGGCGGGCAGGCTGAACCCGCCGGTGGACGGGGTGGAACCGGGGGTCAGCACACCGGGGACGACCGGCGCGCGCTCGCCCATCCAGTCCTGCCACTCGCCGGACACCGCGGCCGCTGCCTCCGCTTTCGCCCGCTCCAGAGTTGCCCGCGCCGCAGCTGCCACCACGGCGGCCTCGCGACGCTTCTCGCCCGCGGCGATGGCATCGAGCATCGGCCGCACCGATTGCGGGTTCGGCTGGATCTGCGGGGGATAGGCGATCGCCACCCGCTGCGCCTCACCCGGCGCCAGCGGACGGTCACTGAGTGCGGCCCCGAACTGGGCATCGGCCGTCACGAACAGCGCGACCACCGCGACCCCGGCGATCAGCACCCGCCGCTCGATCAGCGCCGCCCGCACCCGCTCCTGACTCGGCCGCCGCGCCCACACCGCCTCCGCCTGCGTCCTGGGCCGCTCCCAGAACACCTTGCGGAACTCGCCGCCGCGCAGTTCACCCGCGACCGCGCCGACCGCCGGATACTGGTCGACCCAGGTCGATACACGATCACGCACGGAGATCTTCGCTGGCAGCTGACTGCGCCAATTCGACTGCAGGACACGTCCATTGACCAACCGGCGGCCGCGTTGAGCAGCCCCATCGCGCGGGTCATGCCGATCGCGACTCGGCACTCCGCTCGCGTTGCTGGTGCCGTGCTCGCGCGGTGCGGTCGCGTTGGCATCGGGTCGCCCGTGACCGCGCCCCTGGCCTGTGCCGGGCGCGCGCTTTCCGGCAACTTCACGGTGTGTGTCGACGGCACCGCTCGGCTCGGCAGTGTCGACTGCCGCCTGCGCGATCCCCTCGGCCGCAGCTTGCTTCGCTGATCCCGGCAAGCTCGCCCCGTCGGTTTCGACGGCAGCGGGCTCGACGCGCTCGGCATCGGCGGGAGCCAGGGGCCCGACTGCCTTCGTCCGCTTCATCCCGAGCCTCGGCCACCGTCGCCGCCCCGCCGTCCCGGGCTCGACATGGTCGGCATCGACGGGAGTCACGTCCCCCACCGTCTCGATCCGCTTCATTCCGCCCCCCACCCCCGGCGCGCCCGCCCCGGCCGCGTCGGTGGCTGCGTCTTCGCTGTCGGAGCCATTGTGCCGACAATATCTGTGCGTGCGCGCGATCGGGTGCTCTACCGTCTCTCGGGTGTCCAGAGAATCGCGCCGGTCGACCATTCCCCCTTTCTACGTGATGGATGTGTGGAAAGCGGCAGCCGAACGGGCCAGGTCGCACGGAGATGTGCTGGTCCTGGCGGCGGGGCAGCCGTCGACGCAGGCGCCTGCACCGGTGTTGCGGGCGACCAAGGCCGCGATCGATGACGAGTTGCTCGGCTACACCGAGACCTTCGGCATCTTGGCGTTGCGCGAGGCGATCGCCCGGCACCACACCGAGACCTACGGCTACGACGTGCACCCCGACGAGGTGGTGGTGACGACCGGATCCTCCGGCGCGTTCACGCTGATCTTCCTGGCCGCCTTCGACGCGGGCGACACGGTCGTGGTGGCCCGCCCCGGCTACCCCGCCTACCGCAACACGCTGACCGCGCTCGGCTGCACCGTCGTCGAACTCGACTGCGGCCCGCAGACCAGGTTCCAGCCCACGGTCGCGATGCTCGAGGCGCTGCCCGAACCGCCCGCGGGCCTGGTGGTGGCCAGCCCGGCCAACCCGACCGGCACCATGATCGACCCGGCCGAGCTGGCCGAGCTGGCCCGCTGGTGCGAACAGCACGGCACGCTGCTGATCTCCGATGAGATCTACCACGGCATCACCTACGCGGGCGCCAGCACGCCGACCTCCTCGGCCTGGGAGTTCTCCCGCGAGTCGGTGGTGATCGGCTCGGTGTCGAAGTACTTCTCGATGACCGGCTGGCGGCTGGGCTGGATGCTCGCCCCGGCCGACCTGCGCCCCGCGCTGCAGCGGCTGGCCTCCAACATGACCGTGTGCCCGCCCGCCATCTCCCAGTACGCGGCGGTGCACGCCTTCGGCGCGGAAGCCAAGGATGAACTGGACGGGCACGTGCGCCGCTACGCGCGCAACCGGGCACTGCTGCTGGAGGGTCTGCCCGCCCTCGGTATCACCGAGTTGGCCCCCGCCGACGGCGCCTTCTACGCCTACGCGGAAATTGGTCATCTGACCGACAATTCGCTCGCCTGGTGCGCCGACGTACTCGCCGAAACCGGCGTCGCACTGGCTCCCGGACTCGACTTCGACACCGTGCACGGCAGCCGCACCGTCCGCTTCTCCTTCGCAGGATCCACAAACGACATCGCCGCAGCACTGGACCGTCTCGGGCCGTACTTGAAGGCTTGATCTGGGCCCGTGTCAACAGTGATGTGCGACAACAACTTTGCCTAGTACGAACACTTCCGGACCGGGATACGGTAAAACTCAGTTATCCCGAATTCCCAGTGTTTCCCCGATGACGATTGCGCACGGTTGAACTGATGATGACTGGCACGATGGCACGGTGACCACCGCGACGACCCCGAAAGGCGAACGACGTCGCCAGGCTCTGGTGGCGGCGGCGGCTGAACTGTTGCTCGAGGGCGGCTTCGACGCCGTGCGACATCGCTCGGTGGCCTCACGGGCCGATCTTCCGCTCGCGTCGACCACCTACTACTTCGAATCACTGGAAGATCTGATCGCGCGCGCCGTCGAGTTCAGCGGGGCGATCGAACTCGACGCCATGCGCCGCCGGGTCGGCGAGGTCAGCCACCGCAGGCGCGGCACCGACGCGACCGTCGACCTCGTCCTCGACCTGCTGGTCGGCCCCGACGACGGCGACCTCGACGCCCGCGGTCAGCTGATCGCCCGCTACGAGCGCTCGGTCGCCTCCGCACGCCACCCCGAGTTACGCGAGGTCCAGCTCCGACTACGCACCCAGCTCGAAGACCTGCTCGCCGACGTGCTGCGCCGCTCCGATCGAGTGGTGCGCCCCGAGCAGCTGCGCCGGCTGGTCGCCGTGGTCGACGGCGCGGTGGTCGCCGCCCTCATCGAGGGCCATCCCGAACCCCGCCGCCCCGCCAGAGCCGGACTGCTGGAAATGATCGACATCGTCGCCCCGCCCGTGGTGCCCAACATGATGCCCCAGCAGGCCGAACGGGTGCGCCAACTAGACTGAGCATTCGTGAGCCTCGTCCCGAATGTCCTCGCCACCCGTTACGCCAGCCCGGAGCTCGTCGCGCTCTGGTCGCCCGAGCACAAGATCGTGCTCGAGCGCAGGCTGTGGCTCGAGGTGCTGCGGGCGCAGTCCGAGCTCGGGATCGACATCCCCGCCGGAGTGCTCGACGATTACGAGCGCGTGATCGACCAGGTGGACCTGGCCTCGATCGCCGAGCGCGAGCGGGTCACCCGCCACGACGTGAAGGCGCGCATCGAGGAATTCAACGCACTGGCCGGGCACGAGCACGTGCACAAGGGCATGACCAGCCGCGATCTCACCGAGAACGTCGAGCAGCTGCAGATCCGGCTCTCGCTCGAGCACGTGTACAACCACGGCATCGCCATCGCGGCCCGGCTGGCCGAGCGGGCCGCCGAGTACCAGACGCTGGTGATGGCCGGTCGCTCGCACAATGTCGCCGCGCAGGCCACCACGCTCGGCAAGCGCTTCGCCTCCGCCGCCGACGAGGTGCTGGTCGCGCTCACCCGCGTGCGTGAGCTGATCGAGCGTTACCCGCTGCGCGGGATCAAGGGCCCGATGGGCACCGCCCAGGACATGCTCGACCTGCTCGACGGCGACGCGGGCAAGCTGGCCGCGCTCGAACAGCAGGTGGCGCGCCACCTCGGCTTCGCGACCGTGTTCACCAGCGTCGGCCAGGTGTACCCGCGCTCGCTCGACCACGATGTGCTCTCGGCGCTGGTGCAGCTGGGCGCCGGACCGTCCTCGTTCGCGCACACGATTCGCCTGATGGCGGGCCACGAGCTGGTCACCGAGGGTTTCCAGCCCGGCCAGGTGGGCTCCTCGGCGATGCCGCACAAGATGAACACCCGCTCCTGTGAGCGCGTCAACGGCCTGCAGGTGGTGCTGCGCGGCTACGGCTCGATGGCCGCCGAGCTGGCGGGCGCGCAGTGGAACGAGGGTGACGTGTTCTGCTCGGTGGTGCGCCGCGTCGCGCTGCCCGACGCCTTCTTCGCCATCGACGGCCAGTTCGAGACCTTCCTGACCGTGCTCGCCGAGTTCGGCGCCTACCCGGCGGTGGTCTCCCGCGAACTCGACCGCTACCTGCCGTTCCTGGCCACCACCCGCATCCTGATGGCGGCGGTGCGCGCGGGTGTCGGCCGCGAGACCGCGCACGAGGTCATCAAGGAGCACGCGGTCGCGGTGGCGCTGGCCATGCGCGAGCAGGGTCGCGAACCCGATCTGCTCGATCGCCTCGCCGCCGACGAGCGGATGCCGCTGGATCGGGCCGCGCTCGACGCGGCGCTGGCCGACAAGTCCGCCTTCATCGGCGCGGCGGCCGACCAGGTCTCCGAGGTCATCGCGCAGGTGCAGAAGCTGGTGGAGGCCAATCCCGAGGCCGCGCGCTACTCGCCGTCGCCGATTCTGTAGAGCGTCGTAGTGCGAACCTCGCCGCCGCTGCCATTGTTCCGGCGCCGGTGGCGGGGATTCGCGCGAAAGGCGCACGCGCGGTTTCGATACCGTACGCGCGTGAATCCGTACACGATCTTCGCCGACATCATCGCCGGGTCGGCGCCTGCTTCCAAGGTCTACGAGGACGAGGATGTCCTGGCGTTCATGGACATTCGTCCGGTGACGCCGGGGCACGTGCTGGTTGTCCCCAAGGCCGCCGCGCCGAGCCTGGCCGATCTCGATCCCGAGTTGGGCGGCAAGCTCTTCCGGGTGGGCCAGCAGATCGCCGCCGCGCTGCGGTCCAGTGAAGTGGCCGCGGACGGTGTGAATTTCTTCCTCGCCGACGGTGTCACGGCCGGGCAGGAGATCTTCCATGTGCACCTGCACGTGATCCCGCGGACGCCCGGTGACGGCTTCGGTCTGCGCGCCCGGCCCACCTCGCCCGCGCGCGCCGATCTCGACTATCTCGCCGGGTCGATCCGGGGCGCGCTCACCCGCTGAGCCGCGCATCGGGCGAACCGGGCATTGCAAACCGGGAAGTTTGCTGAAGAAACGCCGGGGCCGTGAAATGCCTCACATTCGTACGCTGGTGGGTTATTTTGGACTGTCATTGGCTTGCGGTTATGGAGGGTGGGACGTGCGTCGTACAGGTGTTGCTGCTTCAGTGCTGGCTTTCGCCATCGCGTTGATCGGACCGGCGGTCGTGCACACGGCACCCGCATCCGCCGCGGACTTCGTCGCGGTGAACTCGCTCAGTGCCACGCGGACCGCGATCACGGTCGCCTCGCCCGCCATGGGCCGCAATGTCGACCTACAGGTCCTGCACCCCGCCGGTGGCGGATCCCGCCCCACCTACTACCTGCTCGACGGACTCGACCCCGGCATCGGCCAGAGCACCTGGACCAACGCCACCGACGCCGAAGCCTTCTTCCGCGGCAAGCACATCAATGTGGTCCTGCCGATCGGCGGGCAGGCCAGCTACTACACCGACTGGCTCACCGACGACCCGCGGTTCGGCCGGTACAAGTGGGAAACCTTCCTCACCCAGGAACTGCCGGGCCTGATCAACGCGCGCTTCGACGGCAACGGCGTCAACGGCATCGGCGGCCTGTCGATGGGCGGCAACGCGGCCTACATCCTCGCCGCCCGCCACCCCGGCCTGTACCGGGCGGTCGCCGGCTACAGCGCCTGCCCCGACACCGCGATGGCGGCGAGCGCGATCATGTTCTCCATCGCCACCCGGGGCGGCAACCCCGGCAACATGTGGGGTGCGCCGGGTAGCCCCGAGTGGGCCGCTCACGATCCGGCGCTGATGGTCGAAGGGCTGCGCGGCAAGGCGCTGTACATGTCCACCGGCACCGGTATCCCCGGGCCGCACGAGGCCCAGCTCAAGCCGCAGCTCGCGGAGAACATCTTCCTCGGCGGGCCCATCGAGCTCGGCGTCAACACCTGCATGGTCGCCTTCGACCAGCGCCTGCGCGCGGCCGGGATCGGCGCCAAGATCGATTACCACCCCGTCGGCACGCACTCGTGGTCCTACTGGCAGGACGCGCTGCACGCGTCCTGGCCGACCATCGGCCCCGCGCTCGGGGCCTAGTTGTAGGGGACCGGCGGTGCCGTCTCGGTCATGGTGTCCTGCCACGTGATGGTGCCGTCGGCCTCGTCGACGTAGGTTCCGGTGCACTCGCCGTCGGCGGCCGCGCCGAGTTCGGCCAGCAGCGTGGGATCGGCCACCTCGACGACGTGGTCGAAGCCGGTGCCGCTGCCGAGGATGCCGTCGACGTAGACCCGGCACTGGCCGCCGTCGAGTCGGCCGTCGGCCCATTCGCCCGAGCTCTGGACCACGGTGTACCTGGTGTCGCCCGGGGTGTCGTCACCGGCGTTGAGCTGGGGGAACAGATCCGAGTACACGCAGGCGTCGTAGCCGTCGGCCGGGCCCTGGGTGCAGCCGCCGGGGGAGCCGTACTGCGCGGTGCCGATCGCGATCGAGGAGTCGACGAGCGTGTGCCCGCCCAGCTCCTTGAGGAACCACCGCGCGCTGACGCCGCCGACGCTGTGGCCGATCAGCGCCACCTCGTCGGCCTCCTCGGCGATCGAGGTGACGGTCGCGCGGATGAGCTCGGCGTCCTCGCGCAGCACCCTGCCGGGCACGTCGATGTAGTGCGTCTCGAAGCCGCGCTGCTCGAGCGAGGTCCGCATCGGCTGGAACAGGCTCTCCCACACCGGCCCGCTGGCATAGAGCTGCTGACCGGGCACGATGAACGCGATCTTGCGCGGCGCGGGTGGTTCGGCCTGCGCGGCGGCGGCGCCCATGGCGAGCGCCGAGAACACGGCGAGCTGCGCGGCGACGACGAATCGCACGGTCCTGCCCATGACGGCCTCCTTGTGGTTTTGGTTTGGGTACCCTAACATTCCCTGCTCCATCGTCCGCGGCCGAGTTGGCGGGCCGGGGTGGGGCGCGGCGGCTACGGTGGACCCATGGCTGGCGAGAATCAGACGGTGTCGGCGCCGATCGCGAAGAAGGTGCCCTTCGAGCGCGTGCACCACGGCGACACGTTCGTCGACGAGTACGAATGGCTACGGGACAAGGAGGATCCCGAGGTCATCGCGTACCTGGAGGCGGAGAACGCCTTCACCGAGGCGCGCACCGACACGTTGCAGCCGTTGCGGGACAAGATCTTCGACGAGATCAAGGCGCGCACCCAGGAAACCGACCTCTCGGTGCCCACCCGGCTGGGCGAATACTGGTACTACTCGCGCAGTTTCGAGGGCAAGCAGTACGGCGTGCACTGCCGCTGTCCGATCGACGCCGCGGCCGACGGCATCGACGCGTGGACCCCGCCGCAGCTCGAGGTGGACTCGGTGATCGAGGGCGAGGAAGTGCTGCTCGACAGCAATGTCCTCGCCAAGGGTTTGGACTTCTTCGCGCTCGGCGCGTTCTCGCTGAGCCACGACGGCAATCTGCTGGCGTATTCGGTCGACAGCACCGGTGACGAGCGCTACACGCTGCGGATCAAGGATCTGCGTACCGGCGAGCTGCTGCCCGACGAGGTGGCCGGTGCCGCGCCGGGGGCGACCTGGTCGCTGGACGGCACGCACATCTTCTATCAGACCGTCGACGAGTCGTGGCGCCCCGACACCGTGTGGCGCCACCGCATCGGCACCGGCTCCGACGCCGATGTGACGGTCTTCCACGAGCCCGACGAGCGGTACTGGGTGAGCGTGGGCGCCACCCGCTCGGAGAAGTACCTGATGATCTGGCTCGGTTCCAAGATCACCACCGAGGGCTGGGTGCTGGAATCGGACAACCCCGAGGGCGCGTTCCGGGTGCTGCTGCCCCGGCGTGAAGGCGTGGAGTACTCCGCCGAACACGCGGTGATCGGCGGCGAGGACCGGTTCCTGATCCTGCACAACGACGTGGTCGACGGCGTGAAGGCGGAGAACTTCGTCCTCGCCGAGGCGCCGGCCACCGACCCCTCGGACATGACGATCCTGATCGGTCATCGCGAGGATGTGCGGCTCGAGGACATCGATGCCTTCGCCAACCACCTGGTGCTCGGCTACCGGCGCGACGCGCTGCCCCGCATCGCGGTCTGGCCGCTGAACGCGCAGGGCTACGGCGAGCTGACCGAACTCGAGTTCGGGCTCGAATTGTTCTCCGCCGGTGCGGGTTCGAGCCCGGAGTGGGAGCAGCCGACGCTGCGCGTGGGCGTCACCTCGTTCATCACCCCGATGCAGGTGTTCGACTATGTGCCCGCGACCGGTGAGCTGCTGCTGCGCAAGGAGCAGCCGGTGCTCGGCGGTTATGACGCGAACGACTATGAGCAGCACCGGGATTGGGCGGTCGCCCACGACGGCACCCGGATCCCGATCTCGCTGATCCAGCGGCGCGGCCTGCCCGCGGGGCCGAAGCCGACGCTGCTGTACGGCTACGGCTCCTACGAGGCCAGCATCGACCCGTCGTTCTCGGTGTCGCGGCTGTCGCTGCTCGATCGCGGGATGGTGTTCGCGGTGGCGCACGTGCGCGGCGGCGGCGAGATGGGCAGGCTCTGGTACGAGCACGGCAAGACGCTGTCGAAGAAGAACACCTTCACCGACTTCGTCTCCGTCGCAAGCCATCTCGTCGACAGTGGGGCCACCGCGCCGGACCGGCTGATCGCCGACGGTGGCAGCGCGGGCGGGCTGCTGATGGGCGCGGTCGCCAACCTGGCGCCGGAACTGTTCACCGGCATCCTCGCCAACGTTCCCTTCGTCGACCCGCTCACCTCGATCCTGGACCCGTCGCTGCCGCTGACGGTGATCGAATGGGACGAGTGGGGAAACCCGTTGGCGGACAAGGACGTCTACGAGTACATGAAGTCGTACTCGCCGTACGAGAACGTCGAGGCCAAGAACTACCCGGCCATCCTGGCCATCACCAGCCTCAACGACACCCGCGTGCTCTACGTGGAGCCGGCCAAGTGGGTCGCCAAGCTGCGCGACACCAAGGCCGGTGACAACGAGGTGCTGTTGAAGACGGAGATGAGCGCGGGTCACGGTGGGGTGAGCGGGCGCTACGAGAAGTGGAAGGAAGTCGGCTTCGAGTACGCGTGGGTGCTCGACAAGGTGGGCTTGGCCGACGCCTGATCGGTGCCCCGACTCCGGGATTGTGATTGCCGGAGGTCTGCGGTGTCGGCGAAGGTGAGCTGCCGTGCTCGCGGGCGCCGTGTTGGCGAGGTGGGCTGCCTCGACGCCCGACCGTGCTCGCGCCGGACGGGGCGTTCTTGTAGGAACGCTGTGCTGTTGGTGGGGTGGGCTGCCCTGACGCCCGGCCGTCGGCGGCGCACCTCGCCAGGTGGCCGCCGTCGGCAGTGCTCAGGCCTTGGCGGCGACGGCTTCGGCGGAGTCGAGCATGGTCTCGATGATCAGCTGCTGGATCTGCACCACGACGCCGTCAGGGTCGGTGACGCGCAGGCTGCGGCCGAAGTCCTCGTCGTGCAGGGTGAGGGCGTAGCCGGCGGCGGTCAGGCGTGCGGCGATGTCTTCGAGCGGCTCGTCGGTAGCCAGGTTCAGTTCGGTGGTGCCGGGCGGGCGGCCTTTGGACACCGATGCGTCGTGGATGCCGAGTGCGCCCGCGCCCGCCTCCAGATGCGCCCACACCGGGACGCTGAGTTCGGGGCGGAAGGTGAGGCCGAGGCCCGCGTAGAAGGCGCGGGTCGCCTCGACATCGGCGACGTAGCGGATGGGCAGAACGGTCAGCATTTCCGAGCTCCTTCGTGTGGGGGACTGGTCCCAGCATCAGGGCGCCGATGCGGGATCAGACGCTAAAATCGGCTGAGGTTTTCCGAATCCGACATCCGGGGGTCCGCACGTGATGGAATCCGTCGACCTCGATGAGCTCGATCGGCGCCTGATCCACGCCTTGCAGATCGACGGTCGCGCCCCCTTCCGGCGCATCGCCGATGTCCTCGGCGTCTCCGAACGCACGATCGCCCGCCGCTACCAGCGCCTGCGTTCCCGACTCGTACTGCGCGTCGTCGGCCGCGTCGACAGCGCCCGCGCCGGCCTCGTCGACTCGGTCGTCCTGATCCGCTGCGCCCCCGGCACCGAGGAGCACCTCGCCGCCGCCCTGTCCCGCCGCCCCGACACCTCCTGGGTGGCCCTGACCGGCGACGGCCCCAACCTCACCTGCATCTTCGCCACCCCCACCGGCACGGACCTCACCGCCGCCCTCAGCCGCCTCCCCGACATCCGCGACCTGACGGTGAGCACCATCCTCCGCTTCGTCGCGGGCACCGAAGGCTGGCCGGGCCGCACGAACGCCCTGACCGCCACCGAGCAGGCGGAACTGTCCACCTCGAGACCGAACCCGGTCGAGCCCGGCTCGCTGCTCCGGGCCGAGCGGGAGGATCGCGCGGTCCCACGGGGGTCGGCTGTGCCACGGTCGGATTCGGTCGAGACCGGCTCGCCGTTCGCAGCCGAGCGGGAAGATCGCGCCTTCTCGTCGTCGGGGTCGACTGTGCCACTGCGGGGTTCGGCCGGGACCGGCTCGCTGCTCGTGGCCGAGCGGGAGGATCGCGCCTTCTCGTCGTCGGGGTCGACTGTGCCACTGCGGGATTCGATCGGGACCGGCTCGCTGCTCGAGGTCGAGGGGGAGGATCGCGCGGTCCCGCTGGGGTCGACTTTGCCACTGTCGGACCCGGTGTCCGATGCGGAGCGGATGGCGGCGGTTGCGACGAAGCCGGATCCACCTGCGCAACAGTCGGATTCGACCCTCGCTGGCGGCACCGCGGTAGGTGCGGACGTGGCCGATCCAGAGTTCTCGGCGCCGATCGCCGCTGCCGCTCGTGAGTTCGACAGCGGACCCGCGCGAGGTTCGGCAGCGGCGCCTCGGCCTGACTGGACCGATCAGGATGCCCTGCTCGCCGCCGAGCTCGCCGTCGACGGGCGGGCCGAACTGCACCGGCTGGCTGCCCGGACCGGGTGGTCGGAGCCGACCGTGCGGCGCAAGCTCGCGACCTGGCGGGCGGCGGGGGTGCTCGACTTCGAGGTCGAGATCGATCCCGCGCTGTTCGGCTATCGCGAGGAAGCGCTGGTGTGGCTGGCGGTGGCACCCGCCGGACTCCGCGAGGTGATCGACGCACTCCGCGGCCACCCCGGCGTCGCGTTCGCGGCCACGATCACGGGCTCCTGGACGATCTTCGCGATCGTCGAATTGCCCACGGTGGCAGACTTGCACGACTTCCTCACCCACGACCTCGCCGCCCTCCCCGGCATCACCCGCGTCGACACCACCCTGATCCGCCACCGCACCAAACGCGCCGGCCCACTCCTCGTCTCCCCGGCGCCGAAGCCGCAGCGCGGCCGCTGACCCCCCGAACGCGCGGGCCTCCTTCTCGTCCCGCGACGCCACACACGGCGGCACAGCGACGGCCAATCCGCGCGCCATCCATCCCGCGGGCGCCGAGCCCACCGGGCTGAACGCTGCCGGGCTGAACGCTGCCAGGCCGGACGCTGCCAGGCCGGACGCTGCCGGGCTGAACGCTGCCGGGCCGGAGGCTGCCGGGCCGGACGCTGCCGGGCCGGACGCTGCCGGGCCGGACGCTGCCGGGCCGGACGCTGCCGGGCCGGACGCTGCCGGGCCGGACGCTGCCGGGCCGGACGCTGC
>NZ_JBHVVA010000004.1:615149-624196 GCF_042883805.1 Nocardia sp. NPDC058176
CCGGGCCGGACGCCGCCGGGCCGGACGCCGCCGGGCCGGACGCCGCCAGGCCGGACGCTGCCAGGCTGAACGCTGCCGGGCTGAACGCCGCCAGGCCGGACGCTGCCAGGCTGAACGCTGCTGGGCTGAACGCCGCCGGGCCGAATGCGGCCGGACGCCGCTGGGCTGAATGCCGCCGCGCTGCGCGCCGCCGGGTCGGACGCGCCGGTCCGCCCTCTCGCTGCACCGGCCTCCGCTGACCCTCCGCGACCTGGACGCACGATCACCAGGCTCTGAGGTAAGGATCGGCCGAGAAGGCGTTGCCACCAGAGCCTGGTGATCAGTGGTCCAGGTCGCGGGGGGTGAGGAGTTTGGTGAGGAGGGTGGTGAGCTGGGTGCGTTCGGTGGGGGTGAGGGCGGCGAAGGTTTTGTCGAGGAAGGTGGGGGTGGTGGCCTCGGCGGTGGTGAGGCGGTCGCGGCCGGCCTCGGTGAGGGTGACGGCGTAGGAGCGGCGGTCGAGTGGATTGCGTTCGCGCCGTACGTATCCCGACCGTTCGAGGTCGTCACAGACGGTGACCATCACGCTGCGGTCGATGCGCAGTTCCTCGGCGAGGGCCTGCTGGGAGCAGGGGCCGACCTCGGCGAGCATTTTCAGCACGAGGTGCTGGCCGACGCCGAGGCCCTGGGTGTTCGCGTGCGCTTCGGCCGCGCGGGCGACGGTCGCCGAGGCGCGGCACAGGGCGATGTCGGGGCGTTCGGCGGCGAGCTGGGGGAAGTAGGTCGGTTTGGGCGGCATGCGACTCCTCTGGTCGAGACCCCCATTAAATCATCTGTGGACAGATTGTTTGACGGCAGACGGTTGGCGCTCTACGGTCATAATCGTCTGAGCACAGATTGTTCGGTGTCAGACGATCCCCGCACCCAGGAGTTCCGATGACCCTCGATCTCACCCCTGACCAGCTGCTGTCCACCACCCGCGCGGTGCGCAAACGGCTCGACTTCGACCGGCCGGTGCCGCGCTCGCTCATCGAGGAGTGCGTCGACCTGGCCACCCAGGCGCCCACCGGCCGCAATCGGCAGCGCTGGCACTTCCTCGTCGTCACCGACGCCCCGCGCCGACGCGAGCTGGCCGACATCTTCCGCCGCGCGCTCGTCCTCGGCGAGGCGGCGCCGCTGACCGGCCGCGACATGGAGCGGATGAACGTCGCCCCCCGTTCCACCGCAAAGGTTTTCGACGGACTGCGCTACCTGGCCGACAACATCCACCGCGTCCCGGCCTTCGTGATCCCGGCCGTCGAGGGCCGCACCGACCGCGCCTCGGTCGAGATCCAGGCCGGGACCTGGGGCTCGATCCTGCCCTCGGTGTGGAGCTTCATGCTCGCCGCGCGCGCCCGCGGCCTCGGCACGGTGTGGACCACCGCGCAGGCGCCGCTGGAACGCGAACTGGCCGCGGTCCTCGGCGTGCCCTACGACAAGGTGATGCTGGCCGCGTTCCTGCCGCTGGCCTTCACGATCGGCACCGATTTCAAGCCCGCGGTACGGGTGCCGCGCGAACAGGTACTGCACTGGCAGAAATGGTGAGGCGTTCGTCGGGGCGTCATCGGCGCAGCACGCGGGTGTCACCTCCGGCTGTCACCGTGGAGGCATGAACGCCGAGCTGATCGTTTCCGTATCGGGGATCAGGGACACCACCCGTGACGCCGCGATCGAGTTCGCGGCGGAGATGGATCAGCGCGACGTGCGGCTCTCGCTGCTCGTCGCGCCGCGCTTGAAGGGCAAGTACCGGCTGGCCGACGACCCGGCTACGCAATCCTGGTTGCGCGGCAGGCGGCACGTGGGCGACGCCATCGTCCTGCACGGGTACGACCAGGCCGCCACCAAGTCCCGCCGGGCGGAGTTCGCGAACCTGCCCCGGCACGAGGCCACCCTGCGGCTCAAGGCCGCCGACCGGGTGATGGAGCAGGTTGGACTGCGGACCAGGCTGTTCGCCGCGCCCCGCTGGGACGCCTCGACCGGCGCGCTGGCCGCGCTGCCCGAAGTCGGCTTCCGGCTCGCGCTCGGTCTCACCACCATGATCGACCTGGAACGCGATGTGGCACAGCGGGCCCGGGTGTACGGCATCGGTGAGGGCTTCCGCGCCGAACCGTGGTGGTGCCTGGCCCTGGTCATGGGCGCGGCCCGCACGGCGCGTCGCGGCGGGGTGCTGCGCCTGGCCATCTCGGCCGCCCAGCTCCAGCGTTCCGGCCCGCGCCAGGCCATGCTCGACGCCGTCGACCTCGCGCGCTACCACGGCGCGCGCAGCGACGTGTACCGGTGGGAGCCCTTCCCGGCCATCCGAGCCGCCTGACCGCCACCGCCGCGCACACATCGGCGATCAGGGTGCGCGGCGGTGGCTCCTCGCCACATCGGTTCTCGCGCAGGGCTAGTGGGGTTGGTCGGGGACCGCCGGGGTGGCGTCGTGGGTGAAGCCGCCGACCTCGGCGCGGGTGAGCGGGGTGCGGTGGGGGTTGTGGGTGAGTTGGTCGACGCCGCGGCGGATGTCGGCGAGCAGCAGGTCGACCATGTCGAGGGTGAAGCCGTGGCGGAAGACCGCGCGCATGATGGTCTCGTCCTGGCGGTCGGCGGGCAGCGGGTACGCGGCGATCAGCCAGCCACGGGAGCGCAGGTGGTTGGACAGGTCGTAGAGGCTGTACTCGGGATCGGCGGCCAGACGCCACGACACCGCGGCGATGCCGTGGTCCGGTCGACCGGCATGGATCAGCTCGAACGGGCCGAGTTCTTCGAGTCCCTTCGCGAAATGCCCGGCCACCAGGTAGATCGCCGACTGGACCCGGGTGTAGCCCACCCGGCCGAGCCGGATGAACTCGTAGTACTGGGTGATGGCCTGGCCGCCGGGGCGGGAGAAGTTGAGATTGAACGTCGGCATGTGGCCGCCGAGATAGTCGACATCGAAGATCAGCTCCCGCGGCAGATCGGTGGCCTCGCGCCAGATCGCCCAGCCGACGCCGAGCGGCGCGAGGCCGGTCTTGTGGCCGGAGGCGTTGATCGACTTCACCCGCGGTAACCGGAAGTCCCACACCAGATCCGGTGCGGTGAAGGGGGCGAGGAAACCGCCGCTGGCGGCGTCGACGTGGATCGGGATGTCGGGGCCGCCCGCGGCGTGCAGCTGGTCGAGTCCGGCGCTGATCGCGGCGACGTCCTCGAACAGGCCGGTGAAGGTCTGGCCGAAGGTGGGTACGACAGCGATGGTGTTGTCGTCGCAATATCTGGGCAGGTCGTCGGGGTGCAGGGTGTAGCGGTCGCCGCGCAACGGCACCTGGCGCAGTTCCACGTCGAAGTAGCGGGCGAACTTCTCCCAGCAGACCTGCACCGGACCACACACCAGGTTCGGCGTGCCGGTGCCGCCGCGCGCCCGCCAGCGGAACTTCGCCGCGAGCCCGCCGAGCATCGCGGCCTCACTCGACCCGGTGGTCGAGGTGCCGAGGGTGCTCGCCGGATCGGGGGCATGCCACAGGTCGGCCAGCATGCGCACGCAGCGTTGCTCGAGCTCGGCGGTCTGCGGGTACTCGTCCTTGTCGACGATGTTCTTGTCGGTCGATTCGGCCATCAACCGGTGGGCGTTGTCGTCGATCCAGGTGGTGCAGAAGGTGGCCAGGTTCATTCGGGCGACGCCGTCGAGGAGCAATTCGTCGTGCACGATCTCGTAGGCGACATCGGGGAAGAGCTCGTGGGCGGGAAAACCGCCGTGTGGGGCCGGACGGGCGAAACCGGGAAGGCTGAAAAGGTCGTGCGGATCGGGATTGTCGGCCACGGAACCTCCACTCGTCAGTGGTGCGCTGCCAGCTGATTGCTCCACGAGCATTCTGCAACGTTTCTGTCCCATATGCGCTTGTTTCGCGCCTTTCCCGAGGATGCTCGGCGGTTACTATTCGTGAGCAGTTGATCCAGGGGTTTCCGCTAGTTGTGCAGACACAGCAGGAGGCAGCGCTGATGACCGGCTCCGCGACCAAGGTCGCGACGACGACCAAATATCTGTCCTGGGTGACCTTGGCGCTGATGACCACGAGTTCGGTGGCCAGTCTGCGATCCGCGCCGACCATGGCCGTCTACGGGCTCGCCTGCGTATTCCTCTACATCATTCCCGCGATCCTGTTCCTGATGCCGACCTCACTGGTCGCCGCGGAACTGGCCTCGGGCTGGCAGGGCGGTGTCTACAAATGGGTCGGTGACGGGCTGAACAAACCACTGGGCTTTCTGGCCGTGTGGTGCCAGTTCGCCATGACCATTTTCTACTATCCGAGTCTGTTGGCTTATGTGGCAAGCACTTTCGCCTACATCATTCATCCCTCACTCGCCTCGAACGGCGTGTATGTGGCGATCGTGATCATCACCATCTATTGGGCCGGTGTCTACGTGTCCTCGCACGGCACCAAGACGGTGGCGGGATTGTCGAGCATGGGGCTGATCATCGGTACCTTGATTCCCGGCACGGTGCTCGTCGTGCTCGGGTTGGTCTTTCTCGCGCAGGGCAATGCGTCTGCGGCGCCGATGGATTCGAGTCATCTGCTGCCGGCGTGGGCGGGGTTGGCGAGTCTGGTGCTGATCGTCAACAACTTCCTGTCCTACGCGGGCATGGAGATGAACGCGGTGCACGTGTCGTCGCTGCGCAATCCCGGCAGGGAATTCCCGAAGGCGATGTTCCTCGCCGTCGGCCTGGTGCTGGTGATCTTCATCCTGCCCGCGCTGGCGATCAGCTGGGTGGTGCCCGCGGCCAGCCTGAGTCTCACCGCGGGCGTGATGCAGGCCTTCGACGGGTTCTTCAGCCACTTCGGGATCGGCTTCCTCACCCCGATCGTCGGCATCGCGCTGGTGGCCGCGGCACTGGGCGGCATGCTCACCTGGCTGGCCGGACCGTCCAAGGGGCTGTTGCTGATCGGGCGCAGCGAAGGCTATCTGCCGCCCATCCTGACCAGGCTCAACAAGCACGGCGTCCAGCAGAACATGCTGGTGGCCCAGGGCGTGTTCACCACCTTGATCGCCCTGCTCTACGCGTTCATCCCGAATGTCTCCAGCGCGTACTGGATTCTGTCGGTGATCACCACGCAGGTGTATCTGATCATGTACGTGCTGATGTTCGCGGCGGCGGCCAGACTCCGCAAGAACCAGCCCGACCATCCCCGCGGCTATCGCGCGCCCGCGCTGTACGCGCTGTGCGGGCTCGGCGCGGTGTCCTCGGTGGCCGCGTTCACGATCGGTTTCGTGCCGCCCTCGCAGTTCGGCGCGGGCAGCCCGCTGATCTATGTGCTGATCGTCGGCGGTGGGATGAGCGTCGTCGGCCTGTTGATTCCGTACCTGTTCTACCGAAACCGCAGGGACAGCTGGAAACTCGACGTCCCGGAGGGAGAGAAGGTATGACGACCGGAGACGCGCCCGACCGCAAGCGCCGCTGGATCTATTTCACCGCGGGCGCGCTGCTCGTGGTGTTCGCCCTGATCGGGTTGTTCACCTTCAGCGAGATCCGCCACGACGCGCAGGCCCAGGCCAAAGCCGAACAGCTGCACGACAATCTGGTCGCCGCCGGTCTCCCGGCGCCGGATCCGCGGATCATCGCCAACTCGCTCGGTGAGGACGGCGGCGCGGTCTGCCAGGACCCGGATTCGCCGCTGATCAAGGCGAGATACCAGGCCGCCATCAGCAATGGCGCGGCCGGGCCGGGCCAGCGGCCGGTCATCGGTTCCAACGACAGCGCCGAGGCCGTCGCGCAGGCGCTGGCCGTCTACTGTCCCGACCGCCTGCCTGCTTATCTCGACCATCTCGGCACACTGAAACTCGACGACACGACGAAGTAGAGGCGGGACTCGATGACCACCGAAGCAGACCTGCGCGCGCGGGTGTCCGGCCTGATGGCTCAGGCGAAATCCGATCTCACCCAACTGGTTTCGTTCAAATCCGTGGCCGACCCACGACAGTTCCCCGCTGAGGGCTGCGCGCAGACCGCGCGGTGGGTCGCCGACGCGTTCGCCGCGGCGGGCCTGACCGAGGTGGGCCTGCACGAGACGCCCGATGGCAGCAACGCCGTCATCGCGTCCAAGCCCGCACCGCCCGGCGCGCCGACGGTGCTGCTGTACTGCCACTACGACGTGCAGCCCCCGCTCGGCGACGACGCCTGGCACACCCCGGTCTGGACGCTGACCGAGAAGGACGGCCGCTGGTACGGGCGCGGCGCCGCCGACTGCAAGGGCAACATCGTCACCCACCTGACGGCCCTGCGCGCCATCGGGCCCGACTTCCCGATCGGGATCAAGGTGGTCTCCGAGGGTTCGGAGGAACAGGGCACCGGCGGGCTGGAGAAGTTCGTCGTCGCCAATCCCGACCTGCTCGCCGCCGATGCGATCCTGGTCGCCGACTGCGGCAACTTCGCCGTCGGCGTGCCCACCTTCACCCAGACCCTGCGCGGCTTCGTGAACGTGGTGATCACGGTGAAAACCCTCGCGGGACCGATGCATTCGGGCATGTTCGGTGGACCGGCGCCCGACGCGCTCGCCGCGATGATCCAGCTGCTGGCCTCGCTGCGTGATGCCGAGGGCAACACCACGATCGACGGTCTCACCAACGATCAGGCCTGGACCGGCGCGCAGTACCCGCCCGCCGACTTTCGTGCCGATGCCGAGGTGCTCGACGGCGTCGACCTGATCGGCGGCGGCAGTGTCTCGGACATGCTGTGGGCGCGGCCCGCGCTGACGGTGCTCGGCATGGACGTCCCCGCCGTCGTCGGGTCCTCGGCCGCGATCCAGCCCAGCACCAGGGCCAGGCTCAACCTGCGCATCCCGCCGGGCACCGCGCCCGAGCACGCCCACGAACTGCTCGAGCGGCACCTGCGCGCGCACCTGCCGTGGAACGCCCAGCTCGACATCGAACTCGAATCGCTCGGCAACCCGTTCGTCGCCGCCGAACACGGCCCCGCCCGCGACGCGCTGGCCACGGCGATGGCGACCGCCTACGGTCGCGAGGTCACCACAGAGGGACAGGGCGGCTCGATCCCGCTGTGCAATGTCTTCGCCGAGACCTACCCGAAAGCCGAGATCATGCTGATCGGCGTGGAGGAGCCCAAATGCCTGATCCACGCGCCGAACGAGAGCGTTGACCCGAGCGAGATCGAGCACATGGCGCTGGCCGAGGCGCTGTTCCTGACCAGCTACCGCTGACTCAGAACTGGTCGTGGTCCTCGGGTTCGATCACCCGGAACTCGGTGCCCGCCGGGGCCATCTCGCTGAGGCGGCCGAAGAAGATGCCCTGGGCCGAGGGGTCGATGATGCCGTGGTGGATGGGGATCGCGGTGCGGGGATTGACCGCGCGCAGGTAGTCGACGGCGTCCCAGATCCGCATCCACGGAGCCGCCGCCGGAATGGCGAGCACACCCACCGGCACCGGCGGCACCCACAGCGAATCGCCGGGATGGACCAGCTGGGCGGGGTCGGCGGCGGTGCCGAGCTGGAAGACGGTGTTGTCGACCACCGGGATCTCCGGATGGATCACCGCGTGCCGCCCGCCACCGCCGGTGATCTGTAGTTCCCCCAGCTCGAGCACCTGGCCCGCGGAAACCGGCTCCCAGCCCTCCGCGCGCTGCTGGGCGGTCTGCGGATCGGAGAGCAGCCGGGCGGTGGGATTGGCCTCGATCAGCGCCTCGATCCGGTTCGGGTCGATGTGGTCGGGGTGCTGGTGGGTCACCGCGATCGCGTCCAGCCCGGTGATGCCCTCGAAACCGTGCGCGAACGTACCGGGATCGAACAGCACCTTCGCGCCGTTGAGCTCCACGAGGATGCAGGAATGGCCGAAGTGGGCGATGCGCATGTCCCGATGCTATAGCCGGCGGGCCCGGAGGCGGGAGCGGAGTGTGGCCACGGAGGGCCCTCGGGGGTCGGCGCCGTCGAACACAGCCGCCACGACCCCGGAAGGCGGGCACGACGGCCGGGTCAACTAGGATTTCTGAGGTAACCCCCCACACCACATGAGGAGCAACGCGTGGCACGAGTCGTGGTCGAGGTCATGCCGAAGGCCGAGATCCTGGACCCCCAGGGACAGGCCGTGGTCGGCGCGCTCCCGCGTCTGGGATTCGCTGGAATCTCGGATGTGCGGCAGGGCAAGCGATTCGAGCTCGAGGTGGACGAGAGTGTCTCCGACGCCGAGCTCGAGCAGATCGCCGAGGCGCTGCTTGCCAACACCGTGATCGAGGACTGGAAGGTCGTTCGGGTCTCGTGAGTGCACGCATCGGCGTAATTACGTTTCCGGGCACGCTCGATGATGTCGACGCGGCCCGTGCGGTGCGGTTGGCTGGTGCCGAGGCTGTGAGCCTGTGGCACGCCGACGCCGACATCAAGGGTGTCGACGCGGTCATCGTGCCCGGTGGTTTCTCCTATGGCGATTACCTGCGCTGCGGTGCCATCGCGCGGTTCGCGCCGGTGATGGGTGAGGTTGTTCGCCAGGCGGGGCAGGGGCTGCCGGTGCTCGGGATCTGCAATGGGTTCCAGGTGCTGTGTGAAGCCGGGCTGTTGCCTGGGGCATTGACTCGTAATGAGGGGCTGCACTTCATCTGCCGGGATGAGTGGTTGAAGGTTGAGGCCACTGGTACGGCGTGGACGTCTCGGTATGAGGCGGGGGCGCAGATTTTGGTGCCGTTGAAGTCGGGGGAGGGGCGTTATCAGGCTTCTTCCGAGGTGCTCGACGAGCTCGAGGGGGAAGGTCGCGTGGTGTTCCGGTACGCGAGTGACAACCCGAATGGGTCGCAGCGGGGGATCGCTGGGATCGCTTCTGCCAATGGGCGGGTTGTGGGGTTGATGCCGCATCCGGAGCATGCGACTGAGGCTTTGACTGGGCCCAGTGATGATGGGTTGGGGATGTTTTTCTCGGTTATCGATAGTTTGGTTGGGGCTTGAGATCTGGGATTTACACGCCCGGGCTGTGAACGCTGTGTTATTGGAGCGCTGGCGCGCTCGAGTCGCGGCCCCGGAGGGGCCGCCGGTTAGGCGCCGCGGCTTGCTCCTTCGTCGCGTACGCCGCGGCGCCTAACC
>NZ_JBHVVA010000005.1:0-459459 GCF_042883805.1 Nocardia sp. NPDC058176
CGGCCCGGCGCCGCGGCGTACGCGACGAAGGAGCAAGCCGCGGTGCCTGACCGGCGGCCCCTCCGGGGCCGCGAACTCGAGCGCGCCAGCGCTCCAACAAACACAGCCCGTATACCACCTCGTGTCACCAAAACCCCAAGTCAGCCACCAACAACCACACCTCCCCCACAAGACCCACCCATCCCCGACTGCCGACATCCCCGAACCACCGTTCCCCCGGCAGACCCCCACACCCCAGCACTCCAACAAACCCTGTCAGTGCCTCATGACATCATGCGAACACCATGGAACTACGCAAGGGCGCGCACGCACCGGTCCCGACATCGCTTCTCGCCGTGGTCCTTTCATGGGAGTCGACACACGCCGTCGACGTGCACGCACTGCTGGTCACCGAGTCGGGCCTGGTCCGCGGCGACGGTGACTTCGTGTTCTTCAACGCCCCGAGGCATGTCTCGCAAGCGGTCACCCTCGATCAACAGCCCGCGCTCGGAACGGCCCGGCTGAGCGTGTCGCTCCCACGAACCGAGCCCGAAGTCGCACGCATCGTGATCAGCGCCTCGATCGACGACGCCACCTTCGACGAGCTGACCGAGTTCACCTTGACCGTCCACGCCGCCGACGGCCCGATCGCCACCTTCGCGGTCGACGGCATCGAAGACGTCCAGGCGATGATGTTCGGCGAGTTCTATCGCCGCGACGGCCAGTGGCGGTTCCGCGCGATCGGCCAGGGCTGGGCCGGTGGATTGGCCGGGCTGGCCACGGAGTTCGGTGTCACCGTGGACGAATCGGTCGCCGGGCATCCCGACCTGCCCGAGTCGATCCACACCGAGCGTTCATCGACGCGATCGTCCTCGCCCGGCTTCGCCGACACCCGGGATCGCACGCGACTCACCGCCACGGCCACCCGCCACGACACCTCGACGCCCGAGCGGCCCGATGCCAACCAGGGCGCTGGGCGAACCACCGACTCGGCGTCGCGGTCACTGGATAAGGACGCATCCCGGTCGAGCATCGGGCACCCATCGCCGTCATCCGACGACCACACGTCGCCATTCCACAACAGCCACACATCAACTCCACCCGACGGCCACACCCCACCGCCGCACAACGGGCGCACATCGCCGTCCCCCAACGACCACACCTCATCACCCGGCGACCACACACCACCGCCGCACAACGGGCGTACCTCGGCGTCACCCGACGGCCGCATGTCACCGTCGCACGCAGGTCGGCCGACCCCACGCCCCCCAGCACTCACCCGCCGCGTGATCGACGTGCCACCCCCACCCCCACCCGACCCGGACCTGGCCGACTGGCATCCCGACCCGGACGCACCGGGCCAGCTGCGCTGGTGGGACGGCGACGAGTGGACCACCAGCACGCGCCCGCACATCCACGATCACCGCGCCCACTGCGGCCGCTGCGGTAATCCGTTGCGGCGCAGGTTCTTCGGCGGGCACTCCCAGTGCAAGAGCTGCACGGCCGAGATCGAGGAGTTCCTCACGCACTGGCGCAACCGGGCCATCCGGGTCATGACCGGGCCGGGCACCCAGTCGATGGAGTGGATCGAGTTGTGGGCCGCCCTGCGCTTCCAGCGCATCGATGAGCAGCGCGGGCGCGCGGTCCTGCACGACGTCGGCGTGACCCACGTCGAGCGGATGGTCGCCTTCGCGTTCGCCGACGGCGAGGTGTTCGCCGAGGAACTCGAGGCGTTCGAGCACGTCGTCAGCGAATTGGCGCTCGGAGGCGGCATCGTCGACGATCTGCGCCGCCGCATGCACCGCGGCCGCACCCTGTCCCGGCTACGCGGCGGCGAACTCCCCACCGTCGACACCCCTGGCCTGCATCTCGACCCGGACGAGCGAGTCCACCTCGACCTGCCCGCCGTCCACGTCCGGTCGCTCGCGCGCGGACCGCGCAACACCGAGGGCAGGTTGATCGCCAGCACCAAGAAGCTGCGCTTCGTCGGCGACGGCACCGGCATCGAATTGCCGTGGAACCGGGTGGTCTCGGTGCATCCCGAGCACGGCACCGTGGTGCTCGCGGCGACCTCGGCGCGCGGCGGCGCGACCTTCGGCGTCACCGATCCCGACTATGTGGCGGCCGCGCTGGAAGGCGCGCTGCGGGTGTCGAAACGCCTGGTGCTGACGCCGGGCCAGCGCGACACCCGCTCCATCCCCCAGGATGTGAAGGCCCAGGTGTGGCAGCGCGACGGTGGCCGCTGCGTGGAATGCGGCGACGGCCACTACCTGGAGTTCGACCACATCATCCCGCTCAGCCGCGGCGGGGCGACGAGCATGACGAACCTGCAGATCCTGTGCCGGGCCTGCAATCGCGCCAAGGGCGCCCGGATCTAGGCGGTCGGGCGGCCCGCGCGCGAGAGCAGGTAGGAGCGCAGGACCAGCCGGAGTTCCTCGACGAGTGCCTGGCGCTGGGTCTCGTCGGCCTCGACGATCAGCGGCATCATCCCGCGCACGAGCTGGATGGCGACGGTGGTCGCGCGCAGCCGGTCCTCGGGCTCGAGTTCGGGGAACGCCGCGCCGATCAGGGCTTCGAAGCGCAGGTGCAGCGCACCGTAGGCGGGCGCGACGGCGGCGCGCAGGGTCGACGGCATGTCGGTGCGCGCGAACAGGGCCTTGAATCCGGGGTGGGCGATGTTGAACTCCACCAGGGTGCCGAGCACCCGGGTGAGCAGGGCGTCGAAGTCGAGGCCCTCGGATTCGTGGGGCACGCCCGCGCCGAGTGAGACGAGCTGGTCGCGGTAGAACTCGGCCAGCGCGGCGGCGATCTCGTCCTTGTTGCGGAAGTACTGATACAGCGAGCCGGGCGAGATCCCGGCCTCGGCCGCGACCGCGTTCGTGGTGGTCCCCTCGTATCCGCGTTCGGCGAAAACCGCCGCGGCCGCACGCAGGATGTCCTCGATGCGGCGACGGCCCCGTTCCTGACGGCGCACCTCGGCCATGTTCCTCCTCTTGAAAATACGAGCAAGTACTCGTATCCTCCAATGCGAGCGCTCACTCGCATATTTCGCAGACTAACAGAGGGGCCGCCGTGCTCGGATCAATCCTCACTCGTCGCTCTCGCACCGTATTAGCCATGGCACTGGCCGTGTTCGGCCTGTTCGTCGTGCTCGCGGGCGGTGCGCTCGACAGCTTCGCGTTGAACCGCTTCGAACGGGAGGGTTCCGAATCGTCGCTGGTGCGCGGGGATCTCATCGAGAACTTCGCGACCGGAAGCCCCAACGTCGCGATCCTGGTGACCGCGACCGACGGTGACGTGCGCACCGACCGGGTCGCCGCGATCGGTACCGCGCTCACCGAGGAACTCGCCGATTTCCCCGACGTGGTCGAGGTCCGCTCGTTCTGGCAGCCCGACGCGCCCGAGACCCTGGCCAGCACGGACCTGCGCCACGCGCTGATCCTGGCCGTGGTCCCCGGTGACGCCGACCATGTCCGGCGCGTGGTGCTGCCCGCCATCGAGACCCAATTGCTCACCGAGGTCGACCCCACGGTGCGCCTGACCCTCGGCGGCGGCGACGAGGTGTTCCGCGATGTCGCCGCGCAGGCCTCGGCCGATTTCCTGCGGGCCGAACTGATCGTGCTGCCACTGGTACTGCTGCTGTTGTGGGCGGTCCTGCGGCGATGGGCGCTGGCCCTGGTGACGCTCGGCATCGGCATCTTCTGCGTGGTCGGCACCCTGGCCCTGCTGCGCGTGGCCACCTCGTTCACCGAGATCTCCACCTTCGCCGCGAACATCGCCCTGGTCATGGGCATCGGCCTCGGCGTCGACTACGGGCTGTTCATGATCTACCGGTTCCGGGAGGAGCTCACCGCGGGCGCCGAGGTCGAGGCGGCGGTGCGGCGCGCTGTCGCCGGGGCAGGTCGCACGATCGTGTTCAGCGCGGTCACCGTGGGCGCGAGCCTGGCCGTACTGCTGGCCTTCGGTTTTCCGTTCCTGTCCTCGTTCGCCTACGCGGGCATCGCCGTCGCCGCGGTCTCGGTGCTCGGCGCGACCGTGATCCTGCCCGCCGCACTGCGCCTGCTCGGGCACCGTGCCCTGCCGTCACGGCCCGCGGGCGATCCCGCGGGCGGGTTCTGGTTCCGCACCGCCGAAACCGTCATCCGCAGGCCGGTACTCACCGGTGGCGCGGCCCTGCTCGTGCTGCTCGCGCTGGGCGCACCGGCGCTCGGCGTGAACTTCGGCGCACCCGATGACCGCGTGCTCGGCGGCGACTACCCCGTGCGCTCGATGTACGACACGATCCGCGCGGATTTCGAGACCGAGGAGGCCGACGCGCTGCAGGTGCTGGTCCGCCAATCCGATCCGGGCGCGGTGGCGGGGTACGCGGCGAGCCTGTCGTCGGTTCCCGGTGTGTTCCGGGTGGATTCGGCGGCGGGGTCGTTCGTCGACGGTGCCGCGGTGCCGGGGCAGCCCGCGACGGCGATGTCGAACGGCGACGCGACCTGGCTGCGGGTCGTGCCGACCGGCGATCGCCTCCAGTCCGATCCGACCGGCCTGGTGGCGGAGATCCGGGCGACGCCCGCCCCGTTCGAGACCGCCGTCGGCGGCTATCCGGCCGAGCTGACCGACTATCGCGACGGCATCAGCGCACGCCTGCCCCTGGTCGCGCTGCTGATCATGGTGGTCACTTACGCGGTGCTGTTCCTGATGACGGGCAGCGTGCTCGCCCCACTCAAGGCGGCGGTGCTCAACATGCTGTCGATGACGATGATGTTCGGCGTGCTGGTGTGGGGCTTCCAGAACGGCGCACTGGCCGATGTTCTCGGCTTCGCCCCCACCGGCAGCATCGAGCCGAGCATTCCGATCCTCATGTTCTGCATCGCCTACGGCCTGTCGATGGACTACGAGGTCTTCCTGCTCGCCCGCATCAAGCAGGACTACGACCGCACCGGCGACCCGATCGGCTCCATTCCGCGCGGCGTCGCGCGTTCGGCGCCACTGGTGACCGCGGCCGCCTTGATCCTGGCCGCCTCGTTCGCGGTGTACAGCACCAGTGACGTGGTGTTCCTGCAGCAGCTGGGGATCGGCATGGCGATCACCGTCGCCATCGACGCCACCCTGGTGCGCGGGGTGCTCGTCCCGGCGCTGATGCGGTTGGCGGGCAGGGCGAACTGGTGGGCACCACGCCCACTGCGCAAGCTGCACGACCGTTTCGGCTTGCGGGAGACACCACAGCCGGGTGATTCCCGTGACCGGGAAGGCCTGCTGGTCTGAGCAAGGGCGAGCGACTCACTCCGGCACGGGGTGAGTCGCTCGCATCCGACCTAGCCCAGGATGGCGTTCATGATGGTGCCGCCGCTGGTGGCCACCACGCCGCCGATCATGGCGCCCGCGATCATCTTCGGCGATTCCATCGAGCTGCCGCTCCACTTCTCCCAGGCGAACTTTCCGCCGGCGACCGTGATGGCGAGCACACCGGACAGGATCATGAACCAGGTCAGGTACTGAACCATCTGCATGATCTTGTCCGACAGCGGCGGCGCCTGCGGCGTAGGGTTGCTGACCTGCGCGAACGTCGTGACGGTGTCGGCCATCGACGTCAGAATGATGCTCATAGCCTGCTCCCCTATCGCATGATGCGAACTGCGTTCCCGCACTGTCGTATTCGAACGAGTCCAGGATACGGGCGCACAGCCCCGGCGCACCAACAAAACCGATCGGTCCGGTCGAGGTGGGCGGCTGCGACCACCGATCCGACCGGATAACATCGCCAGTGCAGTTCTTCGCCGTTCCCCCGAGTTACCGAGTGAGAACCCATGATTCTGGCCACCGTCACCGATACCTTGGCGCAGTTCGGCAATCCGACACCGGAAGCGCCGCCGGTCTCGGACAAGATCCTGCAGCTGGTCCGCTACTTCACCTGGTTCATCCTGCTCTCCGGTGTGACCGCGATCACCTACGCGGGCGGCCGGTTCGCCTGGGAGAAGTGGACCGGTGGTGGCTTGGAGTCGCCGAAGATGGTCGCCGGCGCCATGATCGGCGGCGCGGTGGCCACCAGTGCGGGCACCATCATGAACGCGGTGCTCTGATTCCTGTCCGCTCGTAGCCGGTCCGGATGCCCGGGCCGCCTCGACCGGCGAGGAACGGTACGACCCGAGTTCTGGTGTGGTCGTGCAGAACCCGGGTCGTCGGGGATGCGTGGCGTCGAGTGTCGGCGCATGGCATCTACCTCCTGTCTGTCAGCCGTCATGGCGAGGCCGGTCTAGGTGTAGAGGCGGTCCAGGAAGGCGAACATGTTCTCGCGCACCCGCTGCGCCTTCTCCTCCGGCGTCAGGTCCTCGCGGTAGCGGCTGCCCATCGCGGGCTTCTTCTTGTTGCGGGCATACAGCGAGCAGGCCAGATCGGTGCACATGTAGCTGCCGACCGTATTGCCCTTGCGACCCGATTCGCCCGCCTTGCTCGCGCTCATCAGCGAGACGCCGCCACCGGAGTGCGTGGTCAGGCAGATCGTGCACATCTGGGTCTTGCCCGAGCTCCCCGTCTCGTGCCGCAGCGCGACACTGACCAGTTCGCCGTCACGCGGCACCGAGACATAGCACCGCCCCGCGTACGACGGGTCGGTCCAGCCGAGGAAGTCGAGATCGTCCCAGGGCCGATCGGCCAGGTCACGGGGGACGTTCAGCCGCTTGGCGTCGCCTTTCGAACAGTTCACGAACGACGACCTGATGTCGCGTTCGGTGATGGGATCCATGGAGGTGTCCTTTCAGCTTGTCGATGAACAAACGGTAGACACGCTAATGATTCCCCGGCCGCGGCAGCAACCGGTTTTCCCGCGCCGAGGCGCCGACGGGCCGCTACGGCCGGACGATGCCCGCCGCGCGGGCGGCGCGCAGCCAGTCCGGGAACTCGCCGAGCAGGCGGCGGTAGAGCTCGGCGTCGTCGATGCGGTCGATGTCGTCGAGGGCGAAGAAGCCCGCGTTGTCGACGACGCGGCCGTCGAGTTCGTCGAGGGTGCGCAGGACGCCGAAGTTCGAGGTGCCGAGGCCGATGAACTGCCAGAACGCGGGCAGGGCGCTGGCCTCGCGCATCAGCGCGGCGATCTCGCGTTTCTTCGCGAAGCCGCCGTCGGTGAAGAACAGCACCAGGGTGGGTTCGGCGGTGCTCGCGAGGGTGTCGATGACGGCGCGCATCACCGGCAGTTCGTCGTTGCGGCCGCCGAGCCGGTCGTAGTCGATGCCCTGGTGGGTGCCGGTCAGGTGCAGGAAGGTCTGGGCCCACTGTTCGCCGTGGGCGACGGTGATGTCGGGCAGCTTCGCGCAGTGCAGCGCGTAGAGGTAGGCCTCGAGGGAACCGTCGTCGTCGAGCTGGGTGGCGACCGGGATCATCCGCTCGACCACCCGGTGCACGGTGCCGCCGCGGTAGAGCTTGTGCATGCTGCCGGTCTTGTCGATCACCAGCACCACCCGCGCCCGCACGCCGAAGGCGCTCTTGTCGATGAGGATCTTGGCGACCTCGCGCTTGCGCAGGTCCAGCTTCTGGCGCTTCTCGAACGACAGCGCCGCCTCCCCCGGCACGGTCCGTACCTCCGGCACGGCACCAATTCCCGGCGCGCCATCAACTCCCGGCGAGGCGGCGACTCCCGCCGAAGCTACGACTCCCGGCGTCGCAACACCTTCCGGCTCGTCGTCGACGCTGACCCCGTGATCGGTGACCAGATCCGCGAACCCACCCGCGTACCCCTGCCCGACCGCCCGCACCTTCCACTGCTCACCCCGCCGATACAACTCGAGCGCGATCACCACCGACTCCCGATCGAGCCCGTCGATCACATACTCGTGCAGCACATTTCCGGCACGATCGGCCACCGACGCGACCGGAGCCGCGTGCGCGCCGAACGTCTCCCCCTCCGCCGCGGCCGTGATCACCGCCCGAATCTGCGCGATCTCCCCCGGCACCGCCCCCAGCGAGATCGCCAGCCCCGCACCCTCGAGCCGCACCCCGGGCGCCTGCGGCTGATTGAAGAACACGAAGTCCGCGTCCGACCTGACCTTGCCCGCCTCGGTCACCAGCAGCGCCGACAGATCGGCCCCGATACCACCCCGAACCGACAGCACCACCTCCCCCACCACGAGACCAGCGTTCTGCCCCTTCACCAGCCCAGCGACCACCGCGACTCCCTCATCTCCCGGCCCGGCTCGGCCGTAATGCCCCACACCATAAGGGCATCCACGCCGCCTCCGCTCAGTAGCCGGTGAAGTGGTCGGTGCGGATGCCGGGGCGGTGGCGGCGGAAGCGGGCGGCCAGGGCCGAGACCATGCGGGGTGGGCCGGAGATGTAGATGCGGCGGGTGGACAGGTCGGGGACGGCGGCGCGGAGGATGTCGTCGGTGACGGCGTCGGCGGTGATGTGGCGCCACTGGTCGGGCAGGTCGTGCGGGGGTTCCGGGCAGACCACGACGACGGGGGTGCCCGCGGCGAGGAGTTCGTCGCGGTAGGGCACCTGCGGGGACGGTGCTCCGTAGATCAGGACGGCGTCGTGCGGGTGGCCCGCGCGCAGCTGACTCAGGAACGGGGTCACGCCGATGCCACCGGCGACCAGCGCGACCGGGCGATTGGCGCGCGGCAGCACGAAATCGCCGCGCACGGCGGTGGCGGTGACCCGGTCGCCGGGGCGCAGATCCAGCAGCGCCCGCTTGTAGCTCGACGAGTTCTCCGGCACCCGCACCGCGACATCCACGGTTTCGCTGCCCGGCGCCGAGGCGATGGTGAACACCCGCCGGGTCCCCCGCCGATCCGCCGAGTGCGGAACCTCGAGTTCGAGATACTGCCCCGCGTGATGACGCACCGGCCGCACCGGTTCGAACGACAGCTCGTGCACCCCGTCGCCGAAGTCCTTGCGATCACGCAGTTCCAGCCGGATCCCGCGCCGCTGCCCGAGCCCGAAGGCGATCAGATTGACCACGAGCAGGGCCAGTTCGTAGGTGCTGTCGAACGGTCCGAGCACCACGGCCTCGTCGAAGAGCCGCTGCGAGTACAGCGGCCAGGCGAACAGCAGCGCGGCCACGACGGCCAGGATCAGCTGCTGATGGCGGCGCGGCGCCAGGGTGAACGGTTCGCTGAGCATGAATCCGGCGAAGAACACGATCGGCGTGGAGTACACGACGTATTCGAGCACCGAGGCGCTGTCGGGATAGAACGTGGCCGCGCCCCAATAGGTCAGCACCGCGGCCGGGACCGCGAAGGTCGCCGCCATGGTCAGCAGGCCAGTGCGGTAGAGGACGGCGAGCGCGCCGAGCAGCACGAACGGCGCCAGGGTCTCGCTGGCCGCCCACCAGATCGTCATGGGCCGCAACGTGTCACCGCCGAGCAACTCGCCGAGCAGCAGCGCGGCCACCACACCGGCGGCCACCGGATTGAACACGTGCCTGCCCCGCCAGGCCAGCAGATACTTCGAGGCGTTGGCCAGCACCGCCACCAGGCCGAGCCAGGCGAGTTCGCCCGGTTCGCCGGTGGGCCAGTAGAGGAACCACAGCAGCAGCGCGGTGATCACCGCCGATTCGACGTGGGCCCGGCGCCGCCAGATCCGGGCCAGCACCACACTGGCCACCACCGAGGTGCCGATCAGGACAGCCGCGGTGGCCAGCATGTCGAGCGGGACGAAGATCGTCGGGTCGAGCAGGCCGGTCAGCGCCTGGATCAGCGCGATGACGGCGAGCCCGGCGAGCACCACCGTCACGAGCCGATACATCGTGACCTTGCCGAGCAGACTGCGGATCATGCGAATACCTCTCCGGTGAATGCCGCGGACGCCGAACCGGTCCGGTCGATCACGACGACCTCGGTACGCGGCCACGCGGGGTCGTCGGTGAGCCGCGACGGGCTCACGAAAAAGGCCGCTGTGGCGGCGGCATCGGCGACGGCGGCGCTGTCGGCGACCGCCCAGGTGGCCATGGCCCCGGTGATCGGGCGGCCGGTCCTGGCGTCGAGCACGTGATGGAGGCCCTCGCCCCAGGCCCGGCGGTTCACCGCGGACCCGCACAGCGCGCGGCCCGGCGCCAGCTCCAGCACGCCGACCGCCATGGTCGCGTCGTTCGGATGTTCCAGGGCGACGCGCACGGGATCGTCCGAGGCGTTGAGCAGGTCCCCACCGGCGTCGATGACGCTGCGGTGCCCGCGATCGGCGAGCACCGCGGCCACGAGGTCGACCAGATAGCCCTTGCCGACCGCGCCGATGTCGAGCACCGCACCCGAGGGCACGGTGAGGACCGCGCCTTCGCGACGCGCGAGCGTCCACTGCGGCGCGGCGGTCGGCGCACCGCTCGGCCGCAACCGATACTTCGCGTCGTAGCCGAGGATTTCGAGTCCGCCGCCGATCAGCGGGTTGACCGCCCCGGCGGTGAGCTCGTACAGACGGTCGTAGAGGGCGAACAACGGTGGCGCGTCCGGGCCGAGGTCGACCGGCACGCCCGTGCGCAGGGTGACGATGTCACCGTCGTCGCGAAAGCGCGACCATCGGCGATCGAAATCGTCGAGGCAGGTCTGGACCGCCGCACGGTCGGCTGCGCCGAGGGCGGCGGCGGTATCGATCTGCCAACCGGTGCCGATGGCCTCGAACCGCCACTGCTCAGGCAGCGGCCTCATTCTTGATCGACTCGATCGCGGCATTGAATCCGCCACTGGTCAGCGAGGATCCGGAGACCTTCGTGACGTTGAGTTCGTCGATCTTCTTGCCGACCACCTCGTTGGCGATGCCGCCCGCGAAGCGCGCCTGCAGCGCCAGCGATCCGCCGGTGCCGCGCGGGTCGACCCGGACCGCGTCGACGGTGCCGTCGGCCGCGAGAGTCACGGTGACGCCGACCTTCTGGGTTCCGCCCGGGGTCTGGTAGCTGCCCTCGGCCTGGTACTCGCCCGGGGTGTAGGCGCCCGATTCCTCGTTCTGCGCGCTCGGTACCGCCTCGGCGGCGGGTTCGTCGGCGCCGCCACAGGCGGTCAGCAGCAGGATGCCCGCGGCAGGTGTGAGCAGGATGGACTTGGCCCGAGAGTGGGTCACCGAACGGCTCCTTAGGATAGGCTAAGCAGCACTATACGGACGTATCGCCCATCCTCCAAGACCGTGCGCCCGCCTAGATCCAGCCCTTCTCCCGGGCTTTGAGCGCGGCTTCGTAGCGGTTGGAGACACCCAGTTTGCTCATCGCCGAGGACAGGTAGTTGCGGGTGGTGCCCGGCGACAGGTGGGCGCGTTTGGCAATGTCCTCGACGGAGGAGCCGTCGGCGGCGAACTCGAGCACATCGGCCTCGCGGGCGGTGAGGACGGTGTCACCGGCGCTGATCGCCTCGGCCGCCAGCTCGGGATCGACGTAGCGGCCACCGTTGTGGACCGTGCGGATCACCTCCGCGAGGGTGGCCGCCGAGGTGGTCTTGGGCAGGAAGCCGCGCACCCCGGCCGACAGCGCCCGCTTCAGATAGCCGGGGCGACCGTGGCTGGTGACGATCAGCGTGCCCGCGCCGGGGGTGATGCGCTGCAGTTCGACCGCGGTGTCGATGCCGTCGATCCCCGGCATCTGCAGGTCGATCACGGCCACCGCGACCGGTTCGCCCGCCTCGGCGCGACGGCGCCACAGGGCGAGCAGCTCCTCCCCGGAACCGACGTGCGCCACCACCTCAAGATCGGCCTCCAGGCCGAGCATGGTCGCCAGTGCGGCGCGGATGAGCGTCTCGTCGTCGGCGAGGAGAACGGGAATCATGTCTTCTCCCAATGGATCTCGAGGATGAATTCGTCGGCGGACGCGGTGACGTCGAGGGTGGCGCCGACGGCGGCGAGCCGTTCGGCCAGGCCCCGCAGCCCGGAGCGCTCACCGGTCGCGCCGTGGGGTGCGTTGTTGCGCAGCGACATTCCCGCCGCGCCGAGCGTCAGTGTCGCGGTGGTCGCCGACGAGTGTTCCACGATGTTGGTCGTTCCCTCGCGCACCACCCACGCGGCGACCTCGTGATTGCGCTGCGGCACCTTCGCGGCGTCGCCCTCGACGACGAGCCGGCAGCGCACCGCCGACAGCAGCGACCGCGCCCCCGCCACCTCGCCCCGCAGGTCGATGTTGCGGTAGCCGCGCACCAGCGTGCGCATCTGCCCCATCGATTCCACCGCGAGCGTTTTGACCTCGTCCATCTCCGCGGTCGCGCGCTCGGTGTCCCCGGCCCGCGACAGGGCCGCCGCGAGTTCGCTCTTCACCGCGATCGCCGAGAAGCCGCGGCCGACCACATCGTGCAGGTCGCGCGCGAATCGCAACCGTTCCTCGGCGACCTGCAATTCGGCTTCCACCCGTTTCGCGTGTTCGAGTTCGTCGACGACCCGCAGTCCCCACACCGTGAGCAGAGTCGTTCCGGCGACGAGGTATCCGGTGGCGGCGGCCCCCACCGCGAGCAGCAATCCGACCATCAAGGACTCGCCGAAGGCCAGGCCGGTGGCCAGGCTGATGACGAGCAGCAGCCGCCACCGGTACCGGTGGAAGGGCACGATGGCCAGCGCGGCCAGCACGGTGGCGAACAGGCCGACCGTGCGCGCGTCGTCGGTGATCGCCTTGTCGTCGGCCACCCGGACCACCACCGCGGCGACCAGCCACAGCACCGACAGTGTCACGATGAGCGCCGTGCCCGTCCACCGGCGCGACACCACGGTGGGGAAGGTGGCCAGTTCGGGTTGGCCGTCCACCGCGGCGATGGTGATCAGTCCGGCGAACACGATCACCGCCATCGACCACGGCGACGCGGCGGCGGCGACCATCCCGCCGACCACCGCGACGATGGCCACGTGGAAGGTGCACCGGGTGTAGAGCCGGAACTTGGCCGGGCCCGACAGCGCACGCCACCACGTGACCAGCCGGCTCATCCGCGGTCGTCCCAGCGGAAACTCTTGCGGGTCAGCACGAGCGCCGCGACGATCCATATCGCCAGTGTCGCAAACGGGCGGGCGGATTCGGTGACGGTGTCGGCGAAGCTCAGTGCCGCGTCGTCCGTGCTGCCCGCGAGGTTGCCTGCCGCACCGAGGAAGATCAGGTCGGAGACGGCGGCGAACGGCGTCCAATCGGCCACCGCGGCCAGCGGATCGGGCAGGAAGTCGCGGATGAAGGCCATCCCGAACATCGCCAGGGTCATCACCGGCAGGGAGGTGACCTGCGCGGCCTCGGCGTTCTTGGTGACCGCGCTGGTCGCCAGGGCGAGCAGCGAGAACAGCACGATGCCGCCGAGCAGGGCGAGCACCATCGCGAAGGGGTTCACGGGCGCCGGGGTGCCGGTGCCGTACACGATCGCCGCGACGACGGCGGTGCAGGTGAAGGTCACCACCACGCCGGGGATCGTCGGCGCGGTCTGGATCTGCCAGTCGGTGGCCTCGCCGGTGCGCAGCCGTTTGAGCACGCCCTCACCGCGGCGGGTGGTGACCATCGACAGCACCGAGTAGTACTGCACGAACAGCAGGGCCATCACCGCGAGCATCTCGAAGGTCACGGCCGCGATGGCCGGTGTCGACCCGCCGTCGCGGCGGCCGACGAAGTACACGAACAGCGCGATGCCGACCGGGAAGACCGTCGCGGTGTAGACCAGGGTCTTGTTGCGCCGGAACTGGAGGTACTCGGCCTTGCCGAGGGAGGCGAGTGGGCGGCGGCGGAAGCCGGCCGCGGGGGTGGCGGTGGTCATCGTTGGGCTCCGATCAGTTCGGCGGTGTCACCTTCGCGGTCGCCGCCGGCGATGTCGAGGAAGACCGATTCCAGCGAGGCGGCGCGCGCCTCGAGCCCGGTCAGCTTCACCCCGGCCTCGCGGGCCCAGGCGAGCAGCTCGAAGAGGTGTCCCTGCAGGTCGTTGGTGCTGATGGTGACGGTGGCCTGCGCGTCGATCCGGGCGCCTGCCAGCGGGGGGATCGGCAGACCGGGATGGTCGAAGGCGATCCGCGCGGGGTGGTCGTCGACGAGTTCGCGCAGGGTGCCGTTGCGCGCGATGGTGCCCTTGTGCATGATCGCGATCCGGTCGGCGAGCGCTTCGGCCTCGTCGAGGTAGTGGGTGGTGAGCACCATCGTCACCCCGGCCGCCTTGAGATCGGACAGGAGTTTCCAGGTGCCACGGCGGCTCTCCGGGTCGAGGCCGGTGGTCGGCTCGTCGAGGAACAGCAACCGGGGCTGTCCGAGCAGCGCGCACGCCATGTCGACGCGTCGCTGCTCACCGCCGGAGAGCGAGCCGACCCGCACGCCCGCCCGGTCCGACAGCCCGACCTTGGCCAGGACGACATCGGCGGTGGTCGGGTTGGTGCACGTCCCGCGCCACATCTCCAGCGTCTCGGCGACGGTCAGTTCGGCGGGCAGCCCACCGGACTGCAGCATGATGCCGAGCCGTGGCCGCACCTCGGCGCGGTCGCGCAGCGGATCGAGTCCGAACACCTCGACCCGGCCGGCCGAGGGCGCGACGAGTCCCTCCAGCATGTCCAGCGTCGAGGTCTTGCCCGCGCCGTTGGTGCCGAGCAACGCGAAGACCTCCCCCTCGGCGATGTCGAGGTCCACCCCTTTGACCGCTTCGAAGGCCGTGTCGCCGCGACCGTAGGTCCGGCGCAGCCCCCGGGCGGTGATGATGTCGGGTTGCGTGTTTCTCATACCTTCTACGGTCCGCGATTCGGGCGCTGACCAGTAGTACGCGCGATCACCGATTGTCGATGAGTTCCGCACGCCTCGGCGATGACAAATGTCATCGCCGAGTGCCGCTGGGCGAGAACCGGATTCAGCCGACCGGATCGGTCAGGCGCATGGATTCGACGAGGTTCGAGTAGAGCTCGTCGGTGGCGAGCAGGCTCCGGTGATCCCCCGCCGCGCGGATCCGGCCGTCCTCCATCACGATGATCGTGTCCGCGTCCAGGATCGTGGACAGCCGGTGCGCGATGGTCACCACCGCGCCGTGCTCGGCCATGCCGCGCACGCAGTCGTGCACGGTCGCCTCGGTGACCCCGTCGAGCTGGGCGGTCGCCTCGTCGAGCAGCAGCACGTCGGGGCGGCGCAGCAGCGCGCGGGCCAGGGCGATGCGCTGACGCTCGCCGCCGGAGACGGTGGTCGGGGACAGTGGTTCGTCGAGCGAGTCGACCCGGTCGGACAGGTGCACGGTGGCGAGGACCCGGCGGACCTCGTCGTCGGTGGCGTCCGGGCGGGCGTAGCGGATGTTGTCGCCGATGGTGCCCGGCACCACCGGGGTGTCCTGTTCGACGTAGGCGAGCCGTTCCCGGATCTCGGCGTGGGTGTACTCGCGGTAGGGGCGGCCGTCGAGCAGCACCTCCCCGTCCTGGGGCTCGAGGAACCGCAGGACCAGCGAGAGCACCGTCGTCTTGCCCGCACCGGAGGGTCCGACGATCGCGGTGTGGCCGCGGCGCGGGATCGCCAGGTCCAGCGCTGTCACGGCGGCCGCGCGGTCGGGTCCGTAGCTCGCGGTCACACCGCGCAGCTCGAGCACCGGCCCGTTCGCGGGTCCGGCCGGACCGCGCGGGGCGGCCGCGGTGTGCGGCTCCACCGGCATCGCCTCGACCTCGCGAATGCGCTCGGCGGCGGCGATACCGGCCTGCATGGCGGTGACGTTCTGGGTGAGTTCGCCGATCGGCGACATCAGCCCGAACGCGTACAGCAGGAAGGCGATGAGCGTGGAGACCGTCATCAGATCCTCGCCGACCCGCCAGGCGCCGACCGCGAGGATCGCGATGATCGCCAGCTGCACGCCGGTCCAGGAGACCGACCACGCCATCGCCTCGCGGCGCACCGCGATCACGCTGTGCCGCGCCGATTCCCTGGCATCGGTCATGATCTGCTCGGCCTGGCGCCGCTCGGCACCGCTGGCCTTGACGGTGCGCAGGGCCCGCAGCGCGCCCTCGAGCGTGCCGCCGAGTTGCCCCACGTGCGCCTGGGCCTGCGTCTGCGCCTTGGCGATCGCGGGCATCAGCGTGGCGAACAGCACCGCGACGACCACGACGGCGACGACCGTGGTGGAGAACAGCGTCAGATCGAGCACGGCCATCAGGATCAGTGATCCGGCCAGCATGACCGTGCCGTTGATCAGGCCGATGATCGAGGAGGTCGCGGCCTCGCGCAGCAGCACGGTATCGGAGGTCACGCGGGTGACCATCTCCCCCGCCGGACGACGGGTCGCGGCCGGGATGGTCGCGGTGAGGAATCGCCGCACCATTCGTTCCCGCGCGCTGAGCACGACCCGTTCACCGAGCGTGCCGAGCAACGTCCACTGCCAGTAGCCGAAACCGATGCCGACCACGGTCAGCGCGAGCAGCGCGAAGACCGGTCCGGCCAGTCCGGTGCCCGCGCCGAGCGAGTCCAGGATCCACTTGGTGACCAGCGGCGTCGCCAGTCCCATCGCCGACCCGGCCAGCGCGCACATCAGACCGAGCGCGAGCGGTCCCGGGTACGGCCGGGCGAAGGACCACAGCAGCCGCAACCGGGGGAATCTCTGTGTCGTCTCGACAGCGCTCATGCCATCCAGTGGAACACAGATGTTCCATTATGGTCAATGTAGTTCTTTTTCGGAGAACCCGGTTACCATACCGACATGAGCGTCAGCACTCCCGCGCAGGAACGGACCCGGCGCACGATCCTCGATGCCGCGGTGCGGGTCCTCACCAGGGACTTGTCCGCCTCGCTCGCCGATGTGGCCGCCGAGGCCGGGGTCGGCCGCACGACCGTGCACCGATATTTCCCCGAGCGCAACGATCTGATCGTGGCCATCGCCACCGACACCCGCGACAAGCTGACCGCCGCCCAGGCCCGGGCCCGCCTGGACGAGGGCTCCACCCTCGAGGCCCTCGAACGGCTCTGCGTCGAGCTCTTCGAGCTGGCCGGTCTGCAGATGATGCTGGCGCTGGACAATCCGGTGTTCACCACCTGGTCGGGCTGGGAGGACAACCCCACCGAGCGGGAACTGCGCGCCGCCATCGATCGCGGCCGCGAGGCCGGTGAACTCGATGCCGAACTCGACACCCGCTGGATCGAGAACCTGATCTGGTCCTTCGCCTACATCGCGTGGATCTCGGTCAACGACGACTCCGGCATGTCGCGGCACCTGACCCTGCAGAACTGCCTGCGCACCCTGCGCAAGGCACTGGCGCCCTAGCCGATCCGGGCGCCGGATGCCGGGTCGAACAGGTGAACCGTGGCGTCGGGACGTTTGCGCAGCCGCACGGTGTCGGCCAGTTTCGCCGGGATGCGGGGCAGCGAGCGGGCGACCAGTTCGACGCCGGGTGCGGGATGTCCGTGGATGTAGGCCTCGCTGCCGAGGTCTTCGATCAGGTCGATGACGATCTCGATGCCGGTGTCCTCGGTGGTGAGTTCCAGGTGTTCGGGGCGGATGCCGACGGTGACCTCGGTCAGGCCCGCCTCGTGCAGCAGGCCCAGTTGCGCGCGGTCGAGCTCGACGGTCGCCGTCGGGCCGACGCGGACGCCGTCGGTGGTGATCGGGACCGTCAGCAGATTCATCGCCGGTGAGCCGATGAACCCGGCCACGAAGGCATTGGCGGGCCGGTCGTAGAGCTCGCTGGGCGTGGCGAACTGCTGCAGGCCGCCGTCGCGCAGGACCGCGACCCGGTCGCCCATGGTCATCGCCTCGACCTGGTCGTGGGTGACGTAGACGGTCGTCGTGCCGAGCCGGCGTTGCAGCGCCGCGATCTGGGTTCTGGTCTGCACGCGCAGTTTCGCGTCGAGATTCGACAGCGGTTCGTCCATGCAGAACACCTTGGGCTCGCGCACGATCGCCCGGCCCATCGCGACGCGCTGACGTTGTCCGCCGGACAGTTTCGCGGGTTTGCGGTCGAGGAAGTCGGTGAGGTCGAGCAGGCGCGCGGCCTCCTCGACCTTGGCCCGGCGTTCCTCGGTCGCGACACCGCGCAGTTTCAGCGCGAAGCCCATGTTCTCGGCGACGGTCTTGTTCGGGTACAGCGCGTAGTTCTGGAACACCATCGCGATGTCGCGGTCCTTGGGCGCGACCCCGACCATGTCCTTGCCGCCGATCTCGATGGTGCCCTCGTCGATGTCCTCGAGCCCGGCCAGCATCCGCAGCGCGGTGCTCTTGCCGGAGCCGGAAGGGCCGACCAGGACGACGAATTCACCGTCGGCGATGTCGAGATCGAGCCCGTCCACCGCGAGCCGGTCGGAGCCCTCGTAGATGCAGGAGGCGTTGCGGTAATTGATGGTTGCCATGACTGAAATGCCTTCCGGGAAAACGGGACTACTTGATGGCGCCGAAGGACAGGCCGCGGACGAGTTTGTTCTGTGCCAGCCACCCGGCCAGCACCACCGGCAGGGCCGCCATGGTGGCCGCGGCGCACAGTTTGGCCCAGTACAGGCCCTCACCGGCGATGAAGCCGACCATGAACACCGGCATCGTCTGCGCGCGCACGGCGGTGAGGCTGACGGCGAAGAAGAATTCGTTCCAGGAGAAGATGACGCAGATCAGCGCGGTCGCCGCGATGCCCGGCGAGACCAGCGGGAGAATCACTTCGCGCACCGAGCGCCACAGGCTCGCGCCGTCGAGACTGGCCGCCTCGAGCAGTTCGCCGGGCACTTCGAGGAAGAACGAGCGCATCATCCAGATCGCGATCGGCAGGTTCATCGCGGTGTAGAGCACGATCAACGCCCAGATGTTGTCCAGCAGGCCGATATTGGACACGATCACATACAGCGGGACGATCGCGGCGACGATCGGCAGCATCTTGGTGCTGATGAAGAAGAACAGCGCGTCGCGGGTCTTGGCGACCGGGCGCAGCGACAGCGCGAAGGCCGCGGGTACCCCGAGTGCCAGCACCAGCAGCGTCGAGATGCCGGTCGCGAACAGTGAATTCAGCAGGCCGGTGCCGACGCCCTGGTCGAAGACGGCGCGGAAGCCGTCCAGGGTCGGGGTGAAGATCAGCTTCGGGGTGTCGGTGTAGGCGTCGACCTCCTGTTTGAAGGCGGTGAGCACCATCCAGAAGACCGGGAAGAAGAAGCCGAGCCCGGCGATCCAGGCGAGCACGCCCCATGCTTCGAACTTGCGGCGCTTGACCTTACGTGCGCGCCCTGCGGTGGTGGTGCTCATCAGGCTGCCTCTTCCTTGCCGGTGAACGTCTTGAAGATCAACCGCAGCGCGAAGTTGGCGATCACGATGGTGAACACCACGACGATGACGCCCATCGCGGCCGCCTGGCCGATGTCGAAGCCGAGGAACGCGCGCTGGTAGATGTAGAACGGCAGATTCGAACTGGCGGTGCCGGGTCCGCCCTGGGTGATCATGTAGATGGCGTCGAAGGTGTTGACCAGGTAGATCGCCCCGAGCACGGTGCCCAGTTCGATGAACCGGCGCAGATGCGGCAGGGTCAGTTCTCGGAACAGCTGGAAGGCGTTGCCGCCGTCGACGCGGCCCGCCTCGAGGATGTCGCGCGGCATCGATTGCAGCCCGGCCAGGATCAGCAGCATCATGAACGGCGTCCACTGCCACACCAGGTTGATCATCACCGCGGCCAGCGGATACCTGCTGACCCAGTCGATCTCGCCCACGCCGAACGGGGAGAGGACGAAGTTCACGATGCCGAACACCGGGTCGAGCATCGCCGTCTTCCACAGCAGCGCACCGGCCACCGGCGTCACCAGGAACGGGGTGATGAGCAGGGTTCGCACGATGCCGCGGCCGAGGAACGCCCGGTCGAGCAGCAAGGCCAGCAGCAGCCCGAGGACCACCGAGATCAGCACGGTGCCGACGATGAGGACCACCGTGTTGACGGCCACCTGCCAGAACGTGCTGTCGACGACGACGTCGAGATAGTTGCGTAGCCCGACGAAATGGCTGGAGCCGGGCCGCACCAGGTTCCACGACAGCGTCGAGTAGTAGAGCGTGAACAGGAACGGGATCTGGGTGACCACGATCATGAAGATCAGCGCGGGCAGCAGCGGTCCGCGGCGGCGCCACCCCTCGGCGCGGGAGATGTTGGCGCCCTTGGTCTTCCGGATCCGGTCCACCCGCTGCGCCTGGGTGAGCGGACGGCGTTCCTGCGGGGTGTCCGGGGCGATGGCGGTCATGACGCCTCCTGGTAGGTGCGGCCGACGGCCTGTGCGTAGTCCTGGGCCTGTTCGAGCGCGGCGTCGACCGACTTCTGGCCCGCGATGGCGGCGCTGATCTGCTGACTGACCCTGGTGCCGAGATCCTGGAACTCCGGAATCGCCACGAACTGCACGCCGGTGTACGGAACCGGTTGCACGGTGGGCTGTTTCGGTGTCGCACCGGAGATGGATTCCACCGTCAGCTCGCCGTAGGTCGCCGAGCGCTCCCGGTACTCCGGGATCTGGTAGGTCGACAGGCGGCTGCCCGGTGGCACCCGCTCCCAGCCGAGTTCGCTGCCGACCAGCTCGATGTAGTCCTTGTTCGTCATCCAGGAGATGAACTGCCAGGCCGCGTCGGGCTTGTCGCTGCTGTGCGGGATGCCGAGCGACCAGGTGTAGAGCCAGCCGGGCTTGGCCTTGTCGACCTTCGGCGCCATGGCGTAGCCGATCTTGCCCGCCACCGTCGAGGAACCCGGGTCCTCGAGCACCGACACCGCCGAGGTCGCGTCGTACCACATCGCGGTGCGGCCCTGGCCGAATTGCGTCGCGCACTCGTTGAATCCGCTGGTCGCCGCGCCGGATTGGCCGTGCTCGCGTACCAGGTCGACGTAGAACTGCACGGCACGGCGGGTTTCGGGACTGGTCAGCTGGGCGTTCCAGTTCTCGTCGAACCAGCGTCCGCCGAAGGTGTTGATCACCGTGTTCAACGGCGCGAGCACCTCACCCCAGCCCGGCTTGCCGCGCAGGCAGATGCCGGACATGCCCGGCCCGTCGAGTTGTTCGGCGGCGTCGGCGACCTGCTGCCAGGTGGGTTCGCGCGGCATCGTGATACCCGCCTGTTCGAACAGGTCCTTCCGGTACATCAGGAACGACGATTCGCCGTAGAACGGCACCGAATACATGTCGCCCTCGTACGACAGCGAATCACGCAGGGTGGGAATGAAATCCGTCTCGTCGTAGCCGGGCGTGCGATCGATGTAGTCGGAAAGGTTGACCAGCCAACCGTTCTCGGCCCACTGCGGGGTCTCGTAGTTGCTGATCATCACCACGTCGAACTCGCCACCGCCCATGGCCGTCGAGGCGGTGATCTTGGCGCGCGCCTGGTTCTCGGAGAGGGTGACGAACCGTAGCTCGGTGCCGGGATTCTCCGCTTCGAACCGGGCGGCGAGGGCGCGGGCGTCGGTCATCTGCGAGTTGGACACCATGGCGATGGTGACCGTGCGATCGCCCGCCCCCAGCGATCCGGCTCCCGCGCAGCCGGCGGTCGCCAGGAGTGCCGCGGCGGCGAGGCAACTCGCGAAACGGTGTCGGACACGTCGTCGTGTTTTCACCATCGGTATTCCTTACTGTTGCAACAGATAACGAGCGCAGTCGATGTCGCAGACGAGCAGCTTGGCCAGTCCACCGCGCAGCGCGCCGAGGACGGCGCGATGCCTGCCCGCACCGGCGGAGATCAGGATCGACTTCTCGCAGGCCCGGATCCGTTCCAGCGGAGCCGAGATCGTGCGTTCCTGCAGACCGCTGTCCACGGCGCGGCCGTCGAGGTCGAAGAAGCGCCCGCCGATCTCGCCGACGGCGCCGTCGGCGATGAGGTCGTCGAGGGTTCCGGCGTCGAGGAAGCTGCCTTCGAACAGGGTGGTCGCGGTGGAGGCCGGGCCGACGCCGAACAGCATCGCGTCGGCGGTCGCGCCGGTGTCGAGGGTGCGCGAGAGCATCGAATCGGCGTACAGCGAGGCGACGGTGGCCGGATCGGCGTACAGCGGCGCGGGCAGCCGGACGATCTCGGCCTGCAGCAGTTGCGCGCAGCGCCCGAGGATGAATTCGGTGCCGGTCTGGTAGTCGCCGGTGGTGATCGCGCCGTCGAGTTGCACCACCGTCCGGCAGGTGGCGACCCCGGAGGTCAGCGCCGAGGCGACGGCGGCCTGTTCGGGACCCCAGGTGATGCCGAGGACATCGGTGGGCGCGAGCCGGCGCAGCAGCAGGGCGGCCGCCGCGCGCCCGATCCCGGTGTAGGCCGCGGGATCACCGGGCAGTTCGACGGGCTGTCCGGCCACGACGACCGCCTCGGCGAGGCCGAAACGTCGTTCGAGTTCGCGCTCTTCGTCGGCGTGCAGATCGTCGCGCAGGGCGGGCGGGACGACCACTTCGATCCGCACCAGGCCGTTGGCCTTGGCCCGCGCCACCAAGCGGCCCGCGGTGGGGCGGGAAACACCGAGGCGGGTGGCGATCTCGGCCTGGGTGAGGCCGTCGAGGTAGTACATGGTCGCGGCGCGCAGCGCCAGACGCAGCTCGTCGGCGCTCGCTCCGCCGGTCTCGCCGTCGGTCACCGGGACCGCCACCTCTGTCACCGTCAACCTCCGTCGAGCAATCCAGCGTGAGCATGTGCTCAGTGGTGTGAGTAGATGCTCAATAGGCTAACATGGCGACTGTGACGCACACAACACTTTCGCCCGGCGCGCGGATGCGGGCGGCGGTCCTGGTCGCACCGGGCCGGATCGAGATCGAGGAGCGCCCGGTACCCGCGCCCGGACCGGGTGATGTGCTGGTCCGGGTGTCCTCGGTGGGCGTGTGCGGGTCCGACACGCACTACTTCCGGCACGGCCGGATCGGCGATTTCGTCGTCGAGTCACCCCTGGTGCTCGGCCACGAGGCCGCGGGGACGATCGTCGCCGTCGGCGCGGGCGTCGAGGCGGGCCGGATCGGCGAGCGCGTCTCGATCGAGCCGCAGCGGCCCGATCCCGGCAGCGCCGAGACGCAGCGCGGCGACTATCACCTGTGCCCCCGGATGCGGTTCTTCGGCACCCCGCCGGTCGACGGTGCCTTCTGCGATTACGTCACCATCGGCGCGACCTTTGCCCATCCGGTGCCCGACACCGTCTCCGACGAGGCCGCTGCGCTGTGCGAGCCACTGTCTGTGGGTCTGGCCGCTGTGCGCAAGGCCGGAATCGGCGTCGGTGCAAGGGTTTTGATCGCCGGTGCGGGTCCGATCGGGTTGCTCACCGCCCAGGTGGCGCGCGCCTGCGGAGCTGTGGAGATCGTGGTGAGCGATCCTGATCCGCTGCGGCGTAGTCGCGCCATGGAGAACGGGGCGACCACGGTGTCCGAACCCGGCACCGACCACACCGACCTGCGCGTCGACGCCTTCATTGATGCCTCCGGTGCGGTGGCGGCGGTGACGGCCGGGATCACGGCGGTGCGGCCCGCTGGCACGGTCGTACTCGTCGGCTCCGGCCCGGCGACGATGGAACTGCCGACCCAGCTGATCCAGAATCGAGAACTCACTCTCACCGGCGTCTTCCGCTATTCCCACACCTGGCCGACGGCCATCGCGCTCGTCAACTCCGGCCGCATCGATCTCGACGAATTGGTGACCGCCCGCTTCCCCTTCGAGCGGGTGGCCGAGGCGCTCGACTCGGATCGTGTCGCGGGTACCGTGAAATCGGTGGTGACGGTGTCATGAAACTCGATGCGACGACCCTGCCCGCGTTCGACCTGCCCAAGCCGACCTACGACCGGACCGAAATCGGTGTCGGCATCGTGCATTTCGGCGTCGGCGGTTTCCATCGCGCCCACCAGGCGGCCTATCTCGACGAACTGATGAACCAGGGCCGCGCACGGGAGTGGGGCATCTGCGGGGTGGGCGTGCTGCCCGGCGATCGCCGGATGGCCGAGGCGCTCACCGCGCAGGACGGTCTCTACACCCTGCTCGTCGAGCATCCCGACGGCACCCGGTCGGCCCGGATCATCGGTTCGCTGGTCGACTACCGCTACGCGCCCGACGACCCGGAATCGGTGCTCGAGATCCTCGCCGCCCCGACCACCCGGATCGTCTCGCTGACGATCACCGAGGGCGGCTACGAGGCGGACTCCCCCGACACCGAGATCAGTGTTTTCGGCCTGCTCACCGAGGCATTGGCGCGGCGGCGGGCGCGTGGAGTGCCCGCGCCGACGGTGATGTCGTGCGACAACATCGAGAACAACGGTGCCGTGGCCCGGCGCGCGCTGATCCGGCACGCCGAGCGCGTGGATCCGGAACTGGCCGCGTGGATCGAGGCAGAGGTCCGGTTCCCGAGTTCGATGGTCGACCGGATCACCCCGGTCACCACCGAGAGCGTGATCGACGCGGTCGCAGGCGAATTCGGCGTCGACGACCGCTGGCCGGTGGTGGCCGAGCCGTATACGGCCTGGGTACTGGAGGACGATTTCGCCGACGGCCGTCCGCCGCTCGATGCCGCGGGGGTGCTGCTGGTCGACGACGTCACCCCCTACGAGCTGATGAAACTGCGACTGCTGAACGCCGGGCACCAGAGTCTGTGCTACTTCGCCTATCTCGCCGGGTACCGGCTCGTCCACGACGCGGCGGTCGACCCCCTGTTCGCCGAATTCCTCGACGCCTACATGGAATTCGAGGCCACACCCACTCTGCTCCCGGTCCCCGGTATCGATCTCACCGAATACCGGCGAACCCTGCTGCGGCGCTTCGCCAATCCCGGTATCGCCGACACCATCGCCCGGCTGTGCGCCTGGTCCTCGGACCGCATACCCCAGTGGTTGCTGCCGGTCATCCGCGCCAATCTGGCCAGTGGCGGCTCGATCCGCCTGGCCGCGGCCACCGTCGCCGCGTGGGCCCGCTACGCCGAAGGAATCGACGAGCAGGGCGACCCGATCGAGGTCGTCGACCAACTGGCCGACCAGCTCATCCCCCTGGCCCGCACCCAGCGCACCGACCCGACAGCCTTCATCGACAACACCGCACTCTTCGGCGACCTGGGATCCGACCCCCGCTTCACCGAAGCCTATGTGCACGCGCTGAATTCGCTCCACCACCACGGTGCCTGCGCGACGCTGGCGTGGTTGCTCGACAAGGAGACGGCATGACCGACGACAACGGAGCTCTCGTCATCGGCGAAGCCCTGATCGACATCGTGGTGCGCGACGGACGAACTCGCGCCGAACACGTCGGCGGCAGTCCCCTCAATGTCGCCGTGGGTTTGGCCCGCCTGGGCCGCGACGTCGCCTTCCGCACCCGGCTCGGCGCCGACCCCCACGGCGAACGCATCGCCCGGTACCTCACCGACTCCGGCATCCGCCTGCTACCGGGCGAAGCTGCCACACGCACCTCGACCGCGGTGGCCACCCTCGGCGCCGACGGCTCCGCCGAGTACGAGTTCGACCTGTTGTGGGACCTCCCCGCAACCACGGAATCTGTTGGCGCACAGGTGATCCACACCGGATCCATCGCCGCCCTCCTCGAACCCGGCTGCCTCGCCGTCACCGAGATCCTGCGAGCAGGGCGTCCCACCGCGACGATCACCTACGACCCGAACATCCGCCCCTCGATCATCGGCGACGACCCGGCCGCACACCAACGCGTCGAACACCTCGTCTCCCTCAGCGACGTCGTCAAGGTCAGCGACGAGGACCTGCACTGGATCGACCCCTCGCGCACCCCGGAACAGATCGCCCGCGACTGGCTCGCCACCGGACCGTCGCTGGTCGCGGTGACCACGGGCGCCCGCGGCGCGTTCGCTGTATGTGCCACGGGCATCACTTCGATCCCCGCTCACCCGGTCGAGGTCGTCGACACCGTCGGCGCCGGCGATGCCTTCACCGCTGGACTGATCGACGCCCTCTGGTCAGCCGATCTGCTCGGCGCCCAGCACCGAGCCACGCTGTCCACCATCAGCACCGACACCCTCACCCACATCCTCCGAACCGCGACCCTGACCTCGGCCCTCACCGTCGCCCGCCCCGGCGCCGACCCACCCGACCGAACCGCGCTCGACGCCGCCATCGCCGCCTGCTCGGACAACCTGCCTTGATGTCAGCGGGCGGGCCGGGGTGCAGGGCCAGGCGGTAGATGTTGGGCCGATCCATCACGGTCCGGCGCGGCCGGGTGCCATGACCTCGGAGGTCATTGAGACGATGACCGGCCGCTGGCAACGTCTATGTCATGACCACGATGACCACCTTCGAATCGGGCACCGGCCTGCTCACCGCGTTGCGGGTAGACGGCTGGAGCACCGGCGTCTTCGGCGCTTTTCTGCTGGCCACGGCCCCGTTATTGCGCGATCCGCTCGGATTGCCGACCTCCTGGTCGATCCCCTTCGGCGTCGGCATGCTGGGCGGCGCCGCCGCACTGCTGCTCATCGCGCGCCACCCGCGGCCACCGTCTCGCCTGGCTGCCGTCGTCGTCGCGGTCAACGCGCTGTCAGCGGTGCTCATGGTCGAACTCGCTGCCATCAACCTGATTCCGCTGACGAATTGGGGCCGGGTCTTCCTGCTCGCGGGCGCAACGTTCGTCGCGAGTTTCGCCGCCCTCGAGTTCGCGGGCCTGCGTCGCCGGGGACCGGTGACGTCGTGACTGACGAAACTGCCATCCTCGCCCTGCTGCGCGCGCAGATGGATGCCTGGGCTGCAGGTGACGGCCCCGCCTTCGCCGCCACGTTCACCCCCGACGCCGATTTCGTATCGGTAATCGGGGAACGCATCCGTGGCCGGACCGAACTCGCCACCGTCATGCAGGAGGGCTTCGACGGGTTCATGAAGGGCACCCGCATGGCCGAACCCGAAGCCACCGCGCTGCGCTTCCCGGCACCGAATGTCGCGGTGCTGATCACCGTGGGCGATCGCCCCATGCCCCCGGGCGCGACCGCGCCACCCGATGCCCGGTCCGTCCAAACCCGAGTCGCGGTGCGCCACACAGGAACCTGGCTTTTCACCACCTTCCAGAACACCCGGATCAGCCAGTTCCCGCAGTGAGTCGGGTGCGCGGCATTACGCGTGCGTGCCAGGCCTTGGTTCCTCAGACCCCGTAGAGCGAGCGGCGGGCGGTGACGAATCGGCCGCGGACGTCGGCGGCCCAGCCAGCGCCCTCGGGCTCTATCGTGGCATCTATTCGCGTTGCCCAAGCGGGCGGTTCGGTGCCGCCGTGCAGTGCCCAAGCGGCCTGACGGGCCGCGCCGAGGGCGACGTACTCCTCGGGGGCCGGGACGAGGACGGGCATCTCGAAGACCTCGGCGGCCGCGTGGCGCAGGGCCGAGGAGCGGGCGCCTCCACCGATCAGGAGTGCGTGTTCGATCGGGATGCCGATGGCGCGCAGGCTGTCCTGGGCGTCGCGCAGGGTCTCGAGCACGCCGAGGACGGCGGCGCGGGCGATGTTCTCGGACGTCATGTTGGCGCGGGTGATTCCGACGAGGGCGCCGGTCGCATCCGGCAGATCCGGAGTCCGTTCGCCGTCGAGATACGGGATCAGCGTGAGCCCGGCGGCATCGGGCGCCCCGGTCTGGGCGAGGCGGTCGAATTCGGTGAGGTCGACGCCGAGCATCGCCGCGGTGGCCGCGAGCACCCTGGCGGCATTGATGGTGGCGAGCAGGGGGAGGTTGCGGCCGGTCGCGTCCGCGAAGCCGGCCACCGCGCCGGTCGGGTCGGACACCGGGTGTGTGGTCGTGGAGAACACCGTTCCGCTGGTGCCGATGCTGATGATCACACCGCCCTCCCGCACGCCCAATCCCAGTGCGGCACCGGCATTGTCACCACACCCGGCGGCCACCGGGATCCCGGTGTGCGTGGCACCCGCGACCTGCGCGGGCCCGAGCACCTCGGGCAATTCCGGCACATGGCCGAGGACGCGTTCGACGATGTCGGTCCGGTAGCGCTCCTCCGGCACGGAGTAATAGCCGGTACCCGAAGCATCGCTGCGGTCGGTGCTCGGCGCCCCGTCGCACGAGCGCAACCGCCAGGACAGCCAGTCGTGCGGCAGCAGCACCGCGGCGGTCCGCGCGGCAAGGTCGGGATGGTTCTCGGCCAGCCAGGCGAGCTTGGTCGCGGTGAAGGACGGCACGGGAACGGTACCGATGGTGCTCGCCCACCAGTCCGGACCGAACTCGTCGCGAAGACGACGTGCCTGCGGCGCCGACCGCATGTCATTCCACAGCAGCGCGTCATGCACCGGCGCCCCGCCCGCATCGATCGCGATCATCCCGTGCTGCTGCGCACTCACCGAGATCGCCGACGCCCGACCGAGCATCCCCAGCTCAGCTCCCCCACGCGGATCGTCCCCGAACCGTCCCGTCACCGCCTCTTCCAGCGCACGCCACCAACATCCCGGATCCACCGCGGTCCCCTCCGGATGCGGCGCCTGCCCCCGATCCACCACCCGCCCCGTCTCCGCCTCCACGAGCACCACCTTGGTGCTCTGCGTAGACGAGTCGATCCCCGCGACCAGCCGCCCGTCCGTCACGATCGCCCACCACACGTGATACCGGCTGCTGGAGTAGATCTTTCGACCATCTGCACGCTTCCTCTCCACGGTTGCGGCGCATCCCGATTCCCTGGCTCAGGACCGGGTCATCGTCCGCACCGGCCGCGCCCATTCACGTCCCGGTGGGAGCCTGGCCAGCCTAGTCCGCACAGCCACACCGGCGGCGCCGATCGCGCAGTCGGCAAGACCCGACCGGACCGATCAGGTCCAGAAATCCGCGTGGACGGCGCGCGCCGCAGGCAGGTCGACCGGCCCGAGGACCGGGAGCTCACGCTGCCCCGCGGCGAAGACCGTGCGGCACGGCAGGGCCATGGTCGGGTTCTCCGGATTCGCGCCGGTCAGGGCGAGCAGTTCGTCCTCGCCGAGGGCGTAGGCGACGCGGCCGATGCCCGCCCAGTAGATCGCGCCCGCGCACATAGCGCAGGGTTCGGTGCTGGTGTAGAGCGTGCAGGTGCGCAAGAAGCCAGGATCGTAAGTGGCAGTGGACAACCGGACCAGGTTCGTCTCGGCGTGACCGGTCGCGTCGCGGCCGGTGGTGACGGTGTTCTCCGCCTCCAGCAACACCACGCCGTCGGGTCCGGCGAGCAACGCGCCGAAGGGGTGGTTGCCGTGCTCGCGGGAGCGGCGAGCGATCGCGACGGCGGTGTCGAGCAGGGCGCGGTCGATGTCGGTCGCGGCGGTCATGCAGTGATCTCCTTCGAAGAGGTTTCGGCGCCGAGGCGGATGCTCAGCACATAGTGGACGAGTCCGGCCGTCACGAACGCGACGAGCGCGGCGGACGCGCCGAGCGCGGGCCAGCGATCGGCGATCGGGTCGACCTCCACGTCGCCTACTCGATCGCCGGTCATCCATCCAGCGCAGGAACGTATTCCGCATGGATGTCGCCGCCGAACAACTTCCAGTAGAAGGCGTTCGTCTTCGCGGCGGCGGGTGCGTGCCGGATCAGGATCGCGGCCACGCCCGGCGACACGTCGTCCGGAATGCGGCCGGCGGCGCACCGCTCGACGTACGCGTTGCGGGCGACCGGGCCGCCACTGGCCGGCATCGGCACGCCACAGACATCGGTCACCAGCCAATTGACCAGCCGCATGGCGGCGTAGTCGGCGTCGTGCGTGGCGTGCTGTTCGACGAACTCGCGCTCGGCGGGCGACAAGTCGAAACGCGCCGAGGTGGCCAGCCCGAAGTCGCTGAGATGGATCCGCTCCCCATCGCTGCGGAGATTGCCGAAATGTCCGTCCATGTGCAGCAGCTCCCACTCGTCGAGGAAAGCGACGATCTCCGAAAGCTGCTGTGCGACAACGGCGGCCTTGCCTGCAGGATCCTCGCGCAGCCAGTCCGACATCGAGTACGGGATGTATTCGCACAGCAACACCAGGCTCGATGGCGCGGCGGCCAGCGCCTCGAGGCGAGCACGCACGGCTGGATGGCCTCCGTGAGCGGCCACCACCGCATCGATATCGGCGTGGTCGGCGGCGATCGGTGCCCGGCCCGGCAGCACTCGCCAGTGGTACAGCATCGGAAATGACCGCGCCCGACCAGTCAGGACACCCTCGGTGACGATGATGTTCGCGGCCAGCTCACGCCACGCGTTGAAGCCAGGGCCACCGATGCCGTACTGACAGAACACCGGCAGATCGAACAGATTCGCGGTGGAACCCGGATGGGCCAGTTCCCGCTCGGTCAGCGGAACGCGCTTGGCGAACACCGGCACGCCGTCGACGTCGACAACCGCCGAACCCCCACCCACACCCACGCTCTGGGACCGGCCCGTCGTCACGAGCTCGGCGAGATCATCGTCGCCGAGCGAAGCCAGCAGTGCCGACATCCTCCGATGGCGGTCACTCCTGGCCCCTGTCATCACACGAGTCTGCCACCGGCCGTCCTATCTGAACGCGGCGACGTTGCGTGCCACCCACTGGGCGAATGTTCCCGGTGCTCGGCCGAGGATCTTCTCGACGTCCGGGCTCACCTCTTGCTCGCCGGACGGTTCGCCCAGGATGGCCAGGGTCGATTCCACGACCGGTTCGGGCATGAATCCCAGCATCTGCGTGCGTGCCTGCTCCCGGGTCAACTCGACGAACCGCACCGGCTCGGCCAAAGCGTCCGCGATCGCCTCGGCCTGCTCCCGGGGCGAGATCGCCGCGGGTCCGGTCAGGTCATAGATGTGGCCGCCATGGCCCGGCTCACGCAGCACCGCGGCGGCGACCTCGGCGATGTCCACCGGGTCGATGACCGGTAGCGCGACATCGCCGAACGGTGCGGCAATGGTCCGTTCTGCGCGGACGGACTCGATCCACTGAAAAGCGTTGGAGGCGAAGCCACCCGGCCGCAGTATGGTCCATTCCAGGCCCGATTGTTCGATCACCTCCTCCAGGTCCGAGGGGTGCCGCCCCGTCGAAACACCCTGGGAGGACAAGAAGACGATCCGCCGAATCCCGCCGGCACGTGCCGCATCGAGGATTCCGCTCAGGTCTCCGCTGGCGGTCAACCAGTCCCCGGTGATCAGCAGGAACAGCGCGTCGGCACCGGCGAGGGCGGGCCCGAGACTCTCCAGGTCCAACAGGTCGACCCGCACCGGGCGTACCCCCGCGGGGACGTCCGACTCCGTGATCCCCCGCGAGATCGCCGTCACCTGTTCGCCCGCATCCACGAGCACCTGCACCAATGTCCGTCCGATGTTCCCGGTCGCACCCGTCACCACGATCATGAGCCACTCCTCCGTCTTGAATTTCCCGACGTCGCGACGCTAGCATCGTAAAGTAAGTAGGTACCTAGAAGAAAGTAACAGTGATGTTGGACAGCAACGCCGCCCCGGAACTCGCCTGCCCGGTCACCCCCGTCGTCGACATCGTCTTCAGCCGCTGGACCACCCCGATCCTGTGGAGCCTGGACAATTTCGGCAGGCAACGCTTCGGCGAGCTCGAACGCCGCATCGGCGGCATCACCTCGAAGGTCCTCACCCAGCGCCTCCGCCAACTGGAACGCGACGGCCTGGTACTCCGCACCTACCACCCCGAAATGCCACCCCGAGTCGAATACGAGATCAGCGAACTGGGCCGCAGCCTGGCCCCGGTCTTCGCAACCCTCGGCGAATGGGCCGCCGACAACCTCCCCAAGGTCGAGGCCGCGCGCCACAAGTACGACGCGGACTCATAATCCGCTGGTCACGCGTACGCGATCCACCATGTCCGCAGTTCGGAGCGGGAAGGTGGGGCGGGTGGGGCTCGAACCCACGACCAGCGGATTATGAGTCCGCGGCTCTAACCGACTGAGCTACCGCCCCAGGGCCGCGGTGCACCCGCGGGCGAGTGGGATCGTACCCGGTGGGGTGCGGCGTTGACCACTCGGCGAGCCGGGGAATGGGGTGTTCGGGGGGCGGATCGGAGGGGTTGGCGGAGGTCGGCCGGGAAGGTGGTTGTCCGGGAATTCGGGCGATCGCACTGCCGGGGCCAGGGGTGTTGGGGAACGCAGTCTACGGCGATCGGTACCGCGTCGTCGTGGTGCTGACGCGGTGACCGATCACCGTCCTGGTACCTCACCGAATCCGGTTGGTAGCTAAGAGTTTTCGACCTTCTCACGCTGCCGCGGCACGCGTTCTTCGCGGACGCGACGGTCGATGGATCCCCCTGGGTTGCTGGCCACCTTGATCACGAGGGCGACCAACAACAGAACCGCGGCGATGACCGCGACGACTATGAGTCCCTGCACAGAATGAACTTATCGTGTATTCCGTTGTAGCGCATAATAAGTTACAATGTCGCGCCAACCGTCAAGACGGTACGACCCAGTGCCGAGCGGTCCTCGATCGCCGCATGGGCGCGTTCGACCTGGTCGAGCGGGAAGGTCTGTCCCACAACAACTTCCAACCTTCCGGCGGCCACCTCCGCCTGGGCACGCCGGGCGATGGCCAGCCAGTCGGTCACCTTGCCGACGGCAGCGAACAGATCGATCACTGTGACACCACGCACACCAGCGGCCTCCGCGTCACCGGTGCCGAACTCTCCTGCGGCGGAGCCGTATCCGAGGAAGACACCGTTGTCGGCGGTCACCGCCAACCCCAGCGCGCCGATACCACCACCCGCACCATCGAACACGACGTTCGCGCCACCACCGGTGAGCTCACGAACCCGCTCGTCCCAGCCGTCGACAGAGTAGTCGACGACGGCGTCGGCACCCAATCGCGTTGCGAGCGCGAGCTTTTCCGTACCGCGAGCCGCGGCGACAACCTTGGCGCCCGCCGCGACCGACAGCTGGATGAGCAGCGTGCCGAGGCCACCCGCCGCCGCCGTGACCAGCACCCAGGAGTCGGGTCGCACGGCAGCCGAATCGAACACGGCGAGCGCGGTACGGCCGTCGTGGGCCAGCGCGACGGCCTGCTGCGTGGTCACGCCCTCGGCGATCTCGACGAGGGTGGCCGCCTTGGCCAATGACTGCTCGGCGTAGCCACCGGTGGGCACGCCGCCACCGATGCCACTGGACGCGGTCTGGGTGACGACCCGCTTACCCAGCCACTGCGCATCGACCTCGGCGCCGAGCGCGCTGACGACACCGGCGATCGCCCCACCGGGCACGTACGGCAGGGTCAGCGGGAAGAAGTCCTGCCCCCAGCCGCCGCGCAGCCGGGTGTCGAGGAACATGACGTCGGCGACCTCGACATCGACGACCACCTCACCCGGACCCGGTTGCGGCGCAGCTACTTCCAGCACCTCGAGTACTTCGGGACCACCGAACTCTTTGACCTGTACTGCACGCATCGCGACGACTCCTTCATGGTGTTCACGGACGCGTCAAGCATGAAACCTGAACTCCAGTTCAGGTCAAGGCTGCTGCGACCTGGATCACACCATCAGGACCCGCCACCGCAACCGCCGCCACCACCGCAGCTACTGCTGCTGCTGGAGCCACCCCCACCACAGCCGATACCACTGCCACCATCGGACCCACCGCTCCCGCCCCGATCACCGTGATCATGCCCCGAGGCGCCGTCGACGTAGAGGTAGGTTCCGGCCGTCCCCGCCACCCAGGCTCCCCCACCGTGCCCGCTTCCGTCGTACCCACCGCCACGCGACCGGTTCGACCGGCGGACCAGCACCACGATGACCCCGATGAGCACCGGAACGAACACGGCGAACAACACGAGAAAGACCACGAGCAGCGACACCATACCTGTCAGGCTAACCGCCGCGCGGACCGACGGCAGCTCGTCACCCAGGGGCCTTACAGTGAATTCATGGCGCTCTCGATCCCCCGATTCGGCCCCCGCGCGGTCGACCTCACCCGGGTCGACCGCGCCGTGGCCGAACTGCGCCTCCCCGAGGCGATCTTCAAGACCTGCCCCTGGCAACCCCGCGAACTCGTGGAAACCGGTCTGCGCCAATGGTTGCGCTGCTGCGGCGCGGCCCTGCGCGACGATCAGGTGATCGGCATGCCCTCGCACGCGGTCGACGAGGCCTGGCACGGCCTCATCCTGTGCACCCGGCTCTACGCCGACTTCTGTGCCCGCGCCTACGGCCGATTCCTGCACCACCACCCGGAGGGGGTGGGCGACACGGCCGGACACGGGTCGATGGCCGAACAGCTCGGCCGCACGGTGGTCGCCTGGTCGATGGTGGCGCGACCCGACGAGCAGTGCGTGCTGTGGGACCTGGACCGGCAGGTCGGTGTCGACCAGCCGTGGGGCCTCGACGCCCGGCACGTCGCTGCCGTGGAGGAGCAATTGCGCCTGGCGTGAGCCTCGCATGGTACTGCGGCGACCCTCGGAAATTACTGCGGAAATCATCAATGTGGCGCCGCGGGAGTTCTCCCTACGCTCGGTGTCGTTGCCGTGCTGGAAGTCGCGGTGCGCCGGAGTCGACAGTTCACAGGAGTGTCAATGATCGTGCGGCTCACCGCGGCCGTGGTCGCCATCGCGTTCGGTCTTGTCGTTTTCGCGCCACCGGCCGATGCGTCCAGGCTCGACAGCGTGGCGATCGCCGAGGTGGTCGAGGCGAACCTCGGTCCCACCCGGCTGCCGGGCGTCGCCGTGGCGGTGGTCGAGAAGGGGCACGTGCTGCACACCGGCGGCTACGGTCATGACGCCGACGGTGCGCCAGTCAGCGGGTCGAGCCCGATGCGCATCGCCTCGCTGTCGAAGTCGTTCACCGCGCTGGCGGTGCTGCAACTGGTCGAGGCGGGGGCGGTCGCGCTCGACGATCCGGTGGTCCAGCATCTCCCGGAGTTCGCGTCGGCGGATCCGCGAGCCGATCGGATCACGCTGCGCAACCTCCTCGACCACAGCTCCGGAATGTCGGACACCACCTTCCCCGAGGGTGAACTGCGCCAACCGGAGTCGTTGCGGGCAGCCGTCGCGAGCGCGAGCGAAGCCGAATTGGCTGCCGACCCGGGCGAGCAGCACATGTACCACAACCCCAACTACTGGGTGGCCGCGCGACTGGTGGAGGTGGTGAGCGGACTACCGTTCGCAACCTATCTGGACAGCCGGATACTCGGGTCGCTGGGTATGAATTCAACAGTAGCGGTGGACAATTGGCGCGATGCGGTCCCCGGCCTCGTCGACGGCCACAACCGGTTTCTCGGGATCACCTGGCCACGTTCGGAGCCGGATCGTTTCGTTGCCGGGTCGGCCGGGATGGTGTCCACGGCCGACGATCTCGCGCGATGGATGCTGCTCAACCTCGGCGACACCTCGCGCGAAATCCTCTCTCCGGCAGGAATATCGGAACTGCACCGGCCCAGCGCGCCGGATGGGCACTACGCACTCGGCTGGGACAATCCACCAGGACAGCCGCGGCAGATCTCCCACAGCGCGTCGTCGTTCACCTCCACGGCGACCATGGTGCTGCTGCCCGACAGCGGGGTCGGGATCGCGGTGCTGTCCAACAGCCGGGTCGCGCTCGAATCCGATACCGAAGCGATCATGGAAGACCTCATCGCGCTGGCACTGGGCGAATCCCCGCGGGGCACTCGTCTTCCGCTCGCGTTCATCGCTGATGTGACAGTGCTGGCAGCAGGAGTGGCCGTGGTCGCCGCCGGTGCTCGGCAGATCCGGCGATCGCGAAGCTGGGCCGCGCACCGAAAGTCCCGGCTGAGCAAGACATTCGGTGTGCTCGTCTACCTGTGCCCGGCGGTGATCTTCGTCTGCTTCACCCGGATGCTCGAGCTGGTCACCGGCGGCCGGGGCGTCTCCTTCCGCTTGCTGTCGCACGTGTGGCCGACCCTGCTCGCCGTGGTCGCGACGACGGCAGTGGTCGGCCTCACGATCGCGATCGCTCGCGCCCTCGCGCTCCGGGAAAGCCGGAACGCCGCCTAGACCAGCTTCATCCGCCGGGCGGCGAAACGCACCGCGCCGGGGGCGATCCGGTTGATCCGGTACTGCAGCCACGATTCCGGCGTCACCGGGACGATGTCGCGGCCGGTGCGCACCGCCTTCACGATCTGGGTGGCGACCTTGTCGGGGGTGTAACCGCGCCGCTGGTACAGCTTGTCGAACTTCTGCTGCGCGGCCACCTCCTCCTCGGCGGAGACGCCCGAGATACGCGTGGTGGCAACAATATTGGTGTGCACGATGCCGGGGCACACGGTCGAGACCGAGATGCCACGATCGGCCAGTTCGGCCCGCAGGCAGTCGGAGAACATGAACACCGCCGACTTGCTGGTGGCGTAGGCGGCCATGTCGCGCTGCGGGCTGTAGGCGGCCATGCTGGCCAGGTTCACGATGTGCCCGCCCAGGCCGCGCTCGGCCATGGCGGTGCCGAAGGCACGGCAGCCGTTGACCACACCGCCCAGGTTGATCCGCAGGACCCGGTCGAACTCCTCGGACGTGGTGTCGAGGAAGCTACCGGCCTGGCCGACCCCGGCATTGTTGATCAGGATGTCGGGCACCCCGTGCGCCGCGATCACGGCCTCGGCGTGCGCGCGCACCGCCTCCTCGCTCGACACGTCGAGCGAATAGGAATGCGCCACACCACCTTCGGCGGCCACCAGCTCCGCGGTCTGCTTGGCGGCGAGCTCGTTGACATCGGAGACCACCAGCTCCGCGCCCAGGCGCGCGAACGCGAGCGCGGTCTCGCGGCCGATACCGCTGCCCGCGCCGGTGACGACCACCAGGTTGTCGTCGAATTCCCTTCGGGTGCGGCCGACTTCGGCCCTGGCCAGGCCGCGCGCTACACCGGCGCCGTCGAGGGCATCGATCAGTTCGGTGGTCGCGGTGGCGAGGAGTTCCGGATGCGAGAACGGCATCCAGTGCCCGGCGGGCACGTCGCGGCGCCACAGCCGGTCGGTCCACTTGCCCGAGTCGTCGTAGCCGGCGGGCCGCACGGCGACATCGCGCCCGGCGACGATCAGCTGCACCGGCACTTCGGTGCGCCGCTCGCGCGGGGAGAGCATGCGCTCGACGATGTTGGCGCGGTAGATGAGCAGGCCGTCGACCATGTCGCGACGGAAGGTCGGACCGAGCTTGACGTTGGCGGCCGGAGTGTCGTTCATCAGGGAAACAGCGCGCTGCCACACCTTTTCGGTGCCGATGGCGCCGAAGGTGACGCGCGGCAACACCGGGGTCATGAAGAAGAAGGTGTAGGCCGAGGACAGCAGCTGGGTCACCGGCTGCCACACATTGCGCGGTGTGGGCCGCGACAGACGATCGCGGACCCAGCTGGCCAGGTGATCGAGGTTGGGGCCCGAGACCGAGGTGAACGAAGCGACCCGCTCGGCGGCCTGCGGTTCGCACACCGCCTCCCAGACCTGCACCGAACCCCAGTCGTGGGCGAGCACGTGCACGGGACGATCGGGGCTCACGGCGTCGAGGACGGCGTAGAAGTCACGGGCCAGTTCGTCGAGGCGGAAGTCGGCGGTGCGCTGGGTGCGGGTGGAGGCGCCGTGGCCGCGGGTGTCGTAGGCGACCACGTGGAAGCGCTCCGACAGCAGCGGGATCACCGTGTCCCACAGGTGATGGGTGTCGGGCCAGCCGTGCACGAGCACGATGGTGTCGGCGGCGGGATTTCCGTATTCGTACACCGCGATGTCGAACTCGCCGCTACGGACGACGCGCTCGTTCGCGACCTGGGGGCTGTCGATCGTCATGGTCTTTCGGACTCCTTGTCCCGGAATCGAACTCACAGGTCGAGCACCAATCGCTCACCGTGGGAACGGGATACGCAGGCGAGCAGCTCACCGGCGGCATGGTCGGCATCGGAGAGCACGGTCTCGCGATGGTCTGGTTCGCCCGAGCGCACCCGCACCACACAGGTGCGGCAGAAACCCTGCCTGCACGAGTAGGGCTGATCGGGACGCGACTCGAGAATGGTGTCGAGCACGGTGCGGTCGGCCGGCACCGTCACCACCTCGCCGGTGGAGGCGAATTCGATCTCGAAGGCGGTGCCGTCGACGATCGGCGGCGGGGAGAACCGTTCGTAGTGCAGTTCCACCTCGGGCATCGTGCGCACGGCGGCGACGATGGCCGAGGTCATCGGGGTCGGCCCGCAGGCGTAGACGGCGGTGCCGGGGCCGACGCCGGGCAGCAGCGCCGCCGCGTCGGGCAGGCCGTGTTCGTCGTCGGTGCGCACCACCACGTGCGCGCCGAAACCCTCGATCTCGGCCAGGAACGGGATGGTGTCGCGGCTGCGGCCGCTGTAGACCAGCGTCCACGGCACGCCGAGCCGATGCGCGAGCCGGGCCATCGGCAGGATCGGGGTGATCCCGATACCACCGGCGACGAAGTGCAGGCGCTGGGCGGGTGACCCGTGGCCGGGCACGGCGAACGGGAACGCGTTGCGCGGCCCGCGCACCACGAACCGGCTGCCCACCGGCAGTTCGTCGTGCACCTCGGTCGAGCCGCCGCCCCCGTCGGGGATCCGGCGCACGGCGACGCGGTAGGCACGCTCGTCGGCGGGGTCACCGCACAGCGAATACTGCCGCAACCGGCCCGACGGCAGTTCCAGATCCAGGTGCGCGCCGGGACGCCAGCGCGGCAGGACACGACCGTCCGGGGCTTCCAGGCGCAGGCTCACCACGTCCTGGTCGTGGGCCTCGATCCGCCGTTCGGTCACCACCACCGGGAACCGGCGGTCGTCGGCGCGCAGCCGACGCAGGTCACCGCGATTGACCAGCGCGCTCCACCGCAGCCGGGTGGTCGCGATCGCGTCGAGGACCCTGATCCCCGGATCGTGGCGGTGCTTGCCGTAGAGATCGGCGGGGAAGTCGCGGGTGGTCACGAAGCCGCCGCGCGCGCCGCCGGTGACTTGGCCAGGTAGGCGACGGCCTGGGCCGTCGAGCCGACATTGCCGGGGTCGTAGCCGGGCTGGAACGTCGACAGCGCGCTGATCAGCAGCGACGGCACACCGGGCAGCGCACCCCGCCACATGGCGCCGAACACCTTGGTGAGCAGGCGCAGATAGCCGTGATCGGGCAGCGCCGGATCCTGCTGGACGAGGAACCTGGTCCCGCGCACGACCAGCGAGAGGAAGATCGGGAACACCAGGACCATCGACGCGCACCGGCGTACGTAGCCGACGCCGAAGTACACCGCCACGTCGTGGGCGACATTGCGATGCTCGACCTCCTCGGCGCCGTGCCAGCGGAACAGATCGGCCATGCGCGGGTCGGCGCCGAACTTCTCCAGGTCGGCGTTGAGGACCCAGTCACCGAGCCAGGCGAAGAAGTGCTCGAGGCAGGCGATGAAGGCGAGCCGTTCCACCAGCATCTGGCGGGCGGCGTGATCGTCGCCGCCGCGCGGACCCAGCGTCTTGCGGAACAGATACTCCATCTGCCGCAGATACGGTCCCGGCTCGATGCCGTGCGCGGCGAACACCTCGCCGAGCACCTTCTCGTGGGTGCTCGCGTGCATCGATTCCTGCCCGATGAAACCGAGCATGTCCTCGCGCAGCTTCTCGTCCTTGACGTAGGGCAGCGCTTCCCGATAGGTCGCGCAGAACATGCGCTCGCCCTCGGGCAGGAGCATGTTCAGCGCACTGATCAGATGACTGGCCACCGGCTCGGCGGGCATCCAGTGCAGAGCCACGTCCGACCAGTCGAAGGTCACATTGCGAGCCTGCAGCGCGACCTGACCCGGATCGGTGTCCGGTCGCCGAGCGGCCCGGCGAAGTAACTTCATCGGTACTCCTCGTCCTCCCGCGCAGAGCTCCTGCGAGCGCTGCGGCGCAACGGTGCGCCGTGTTCTGCGGTAGGGCAATGATACATCTATGTAGTATTTGAGGTAACACCTATTTTGGTGCGGTTTTGCCCGCCGTCACCCGGCGAACGCCGCCACCGCCAGGGCCACGCAGGCGGTGAGATGGAGCCATTTGTGCTCGGCCAGCACCCCGACGTACTCGCGGAGCAGCGCGAACGGCAGGTAGAGGCGCGAGGTCGGCGCACCGATCGCCTGGGCGTCGAGGCCGACCGCGCGGGCCAGGATCGCGGTCCTGAGCACATGGAAGTTGCTGGTCACCAACACGATGTCGTGCTCGATGCCGCGCTGGGCCAGCAGCTGCTTGCTGAACAGGAGGTTCTCGCGGGTGGTGGTCGATCGGTCCTCGCGCAGCACCGCTTCGGCCGGCACGCCGCGCTCTTCGAGGTAGCTGCCCATCGCGTCCGCTTCGGCGATGCGCTCGCCGGAGCCCTTGCCACCGCTGACCACCAGCAGCGGCGCGGGTCCGCGGACGCTCTCGGCGCGCCACCGGTCCAGTGCTCGGTCCAGTCTGCTCGCCAGTAGCGGCGGTACCCGGTCGCCCCGCAGACCGGCGCCGTGCACGACGATGGCGGCGGCGTCCTCGGTGTGGGTGGTCCACGCGTAGACCAGTGCGTAGAGCAGGAAGGCGACCAGCAGGAACCCGAGATAGGCGATGACGAGCACGATCGCGATCTGGACCGGAGCCGCGCCGGTCACGGTGACCCCCGAGGCGACGAGTGGTCCACCGGCGCACAGGATTCCGAGCAACAACAGGACCCCGTTGCCGAACCGGCGCCGGTCTCCCCGGAAACGCAGCACGAACACTCCGAGCAGAACGACGCCGACCGCCAGCAAGATCACTTGGTTCAGCGTATCGGGCCGATCGGTGTGGTCAGCGGATCGATCTCCGCCGGACCAGACGGCGCAGCGGAACCGCCGGATCCCAGGGTGCGTCGCGTCCCCGCGTCAACGGGTAACAGGCGAAGCCGATGGCCGCGGCGCCCGCGTGACCGAGGTCGGTGAAGGTCCGGTCGAGGAAGACAGGCGGGACGACGACCGCGAGGACGCCCACCAGATACAGCCACCGCCACGGCGACACCAGCCGATAGACCAGCACCGCGGCGACCCCGGCCAGCGCGTAGCTCACGCCGACATCGAGGGTGTACATCGCCCGCTCGGGCGCCTCGTCGTTGCGGATCGCCCACAGCAGCACGCCCTGGCTCAGATAGGTGGCCCCGACGTGGGCGAGGATCGCCACCACCAGCCAGCGCAGCGTGCCGAGCCAGCGTTCGGCGTTGGCGTGGAAGATCGTGAACAGCGCCGCGTAGGCGAACCAGCCGCCGCCGTCGGTCCAGAACGCGCTACCAACCAGCACCCGCAGCGGATCCTCGCCGAGGTGGTGCAGGTTGGTCGAGCGGTGACCGAGCCAGACCCGCGCGTCCTCGGGCGGGAGCCGGGCGATGATCACCGTGGTCACCGCCAGCGCGGTCAGCCACAGGTAGGTGCCCGGCGCGCTGCGGATCCACCGCCACACACCCGCTGCCAGTTCACCGCTCCGTGCCCGCAAGACCGCGCTCACCACGCCAGTGTGCCAGGAATTCGATTGCCGGGTCGTTGCCAGATCCGCGGCGGGTGCCGCCACCAATCGGGGCGGCCCTGTTTCCGCCGACCATCCCCGGGTAGGCGCACACCGAACGTCCACCCGATCCGAGGAGGCAGTCGTGCCGCAGCAAGCGTGGAGCGCCAAGCGGGAACGCCAGTACAAGGACATCAAGAAGTCGGAGCTCGAGCGCGGCACCAGCGAGAAGCGCGCCGAGGAGATCGCCGCGCGCACGGTGAACAAGACCCGGGCCCAGCAGGGCGAAGCCGCGACATCCAGCAAGCTCTCCCGCACCGATACCTCGCCCGCGCGCCGCGGTGGTCAGCGCGCGCACCGCAAGGGCCCGCGCGGCCTGACCCGCGACCAGCTCTACGACGAGGCCCGGCGGCGCAACATCGACGGCCGCTCGAAGATGAACAAGCAGGAACTCGCCCACGCCCTCGGCCGCGACTGAGCACCGCGAAAGGCCCGCCATGCAGATCGGATTCAAATTGGCGGCCGAGGCGTTCGGCCCGAACGAGCTGGTGCGACAAGCGGTTCGGGCCGAAGCCGTCGGCTTCGATTTCGTCGAGATGAGCGACCACTTCCACCCCTGGCTGGACAATCAGGGCCACTCACCGTTCGCCTGGACCGTCCTCGGCACCATCGCCGCGCGCACCGAGCGGATCGGCCTCGCCACCGGCGTGACCTGCCCGATCATCCGCTATCACCCGGCGATCATCGCGCAGGCCGCCGCCACCACCGCACTGGTCTCCGACGGGCGGTTCACCCTGGGCATCGGCTCGGGTGAGCGGCTCAACGAGCACATCACCGGCGCGGAGTTCCCGCCGGTGCGGGTGCGGCAGCGGATGCTGCGCGAAGCCCTCGAGATCATCCGGCTGCTCTGGCGCGGCGGATATCGCAGCTACGACGGGCGATACCTGTCGCTGTCGGACGCCCGGGTGTTCGATCTCCCCGAGACCCTGCCCGACATCGCGGTGGCCGCGGGTGGGCCGAACGCGGCGGTGATCGCCGCCGAACTCGGCGACGGCCTGTTCGCCACCGAGCCGAAACCCGAACTCGTGCAGGCCTATCGGCAGGCAGGCGGGCAGGGACCGCGCTATGCCGAACTGGGTGTGGCGTTCGCGCCCACCGAGGAGGAGGGCGCCGAGGCGGCACTGTCGACGAACCGGTGGTCGGTCGGCGGCTGGAAGGTGATGAGCGAGCTACCCAACCCGGTCAACTTCGCCGCCGCCACGACCACCGTCCGAATCGAGGACATGCTCGACGGCTTCGTCTGCGGCAACGACCCGCACCGCTATGTGAAGGCAGTGCGCGAGTACACCGACGCGGGCTACGACCGCGTCGTCCTGATGAACGCGGGCCCGGACATGGACGCCTTCCTCGACTTCTACGCCGACGAACTCGCCCCACTCCTGCGCGCCGCGAACTGAGAGATGACTCGTGCCAACGACCACGGTGACGCCGCCGTCCGCGACGCCACCACCTTCGCCCACCTCCCCGCGACGGTGACCCGGGTTCCCGACCTCGACCGGCTGTCCGAGGCCGGGTGAGCCGGGGTCACCAGCCGGGGTCGGTGTCCATGGGGACGTTGATCCAGCTCGGGCGGGACGGGTCGAGTTCCAGGTGCTGGGTGCGCAGGCCGCTCTCGTTGAGCAACGGGCGCAGCGGGATTCCGCTGGGGAAGTTGCCCGCGAAGATGTCGACGCGGAGGCGGTGGCCCGGCTGCAGGACACCGTCGGTGGCCCTGATGCCGATGTCGACCGTCGTCGGTTCGCCCGGGACGACCGGCTGGCGGGTGTCCAGGGTGAGGTACGGGTACGGATCGGTGTAGTCGCCGTTGGGTGAGCGCGTGGAGTTGGCTTCGTCGACGGTGCGCAACGAGGCCATCAGCTGGCCCTGCGACCAGACCGTCGAGCGGCCGTCGGGGGCGACGTCGTTCACGGTCACCGTCCAGTAGCCGTCGGTGGTGTCGAGGACGGTGTTCAGGTGCGCGGCGATGGAACCGGAGATGCGGGTCGGCTGGTTCACCGGGGCGGTGGTGAAGGTCAGCGCGGCGCCCTCACTGATCCGGGCGTCCTTGATGCAGATGTCCGGGAGGGGAACCAGGCCCGCCGTGCCCTGCGCGGCATCGCGCGAGCAGATGGTGGCCAGACTCGGATCGACCGAGACCCGCTGCGCCCCACCGGGTGCGGTGACCAGACTGCCGTCGAACCTGGCGCCCGGCGCGGTCCCGGAGGAGGCGGGGTCGAGGTACAGCCGCCGGTGCTGCATGCCCGGCCGCGGGAACGCGACATCGGTGGTCCACTGCTCGCTGCCCTGCTGCCACAGGGTGACCGGGTCGTAGCGGTCGATGCCGTTGTCGATGCCCTTGAGCCACTTGTCGAACCACGCGCGCTGCAGCGATTCCAGCGGGGCGGGCGCGCCGGGCTGACCCAGCCCCGAGCTCACGGTCACGTGGTAGACGTTGCCCATGACGAGCTTCTTCTGCTCGGCGGGCACGTCGACGGCGTTGTAGATGCGCGGCGAGGAGTAGGTGAAGATGTCGTGCCAGCCGCCGTAGATGAACGTCGGCACCTTGACCTGATCGGGCTTGCCGACCCACGCGGTCCGCAGCGCGCTCTCGTCGTCGAGGACCGCGTTCAGCTCCGGCGGGACCTGGTCGATGCTCGGGGTGGTGAGCGCGGCGATGAGCACATTGAAGAAGGTGAACGGATCGCTGACGCGGTCGGCCAGCCAGGTCCAGTCGAACCTGCCGGTCAGGATCGAGACCATGTCGGGCAGCAGTTTCGCGCCGTCGACGGCCAGCAGCCAGGCCGGGATGAAGCCGATGCCGAGCGCGCCACCAGGGGCGGCGACATCGCGGATCAAGTCGCTGCCGGGCACGATCGGGAAGATCGCCTTGAGCGCCTCGGGCTGCCGCTGCGCGGTGTGCAGCTGGTTGATCCCCGAGTAGGAGATGCCGCTCATGCCGATCTTGCCGTTCGACCAGCCCTGGTCGGCCGCCCAGTCGACGACCTCGACACCGTCGAGCTGCTCGCGTTCACCGAACACCTGCCAGGTGCCCTGCGAGAAGCCCGTGCCGCGCACGTCGACGACGACCTGCGTGTACCCGCCGCGGATGAGGTTGCGATCGACGCCGAACGTGCGTCCCGCACCGCCGGGCAGCGCGTTCATCATGTCGCTGAGGCTGCTGTAGCCGAACGCGGAGAAATCGAGGTTCTGCAGCACCGGCATCAGCACGTCCGACAGGCCGGGCACCGACAGTGCCGAGTCGGCGATGTTGGTGACCAGCTTGGTGTAGGGCGTCATGTTGACGATCGTCGGCGTCGGCTCGCTGATCGGCTGACCATCGGCGCCCGCCGGGTGATAGATGTTGGCTTTCAATACCGTTCCGTCACTCATCGTGATCGGCACGTCCCACTCGATGAAAACATTCGGGTACTGCTGCGGTCCGTTGTGGGTGGCGACGAACTGCGCGTCGAGCCCCTCGGCGGCCGGTGAGGCCTGCCCGACCGGGGCCGATGCGACAGCACCCGCGAACACGACGACAGATGCGACCAGCGCGGCCAGTCGCCCTCGATGTTTGATCATGCTTCGGTCTCAGCCCTCCACCATCGGGAACCACGACGTTCCCGTACCGGAAAGTAACGTAGCCTGGGTCACGCGGTATGGCAAGAACATGTTCTCCATCACGGCCGACAACCACCAGCCGCCACACCGGCCCCCACGCGGCACTGCGAGAATTGGCAGCGTGAACGCCCCCGAGCTCGACGACGACGGCCGCAGGTACCGGGGCGCGGCGCCCGGGCAGCGTCAACAGGAACGACGCGCCCGGCTGATCGAGGCCGCCACCGAGGCGTTCGGCACCGAGGGCTACCGTGCCACCACGGTCACCACGATCTGCGGCACGGCCGGGGTCGGCAAGCGGTATTTCTACGAATCCTTCACCGACAGTGAGGATCTCCTGCTCGAGGTGTACCGGGAAGTCACCGCGCGCATGCTCGAGGCCATCCACGTCGGGATGGGTGATGTCGAAGCCGATCTCGACACCCGGGTGCGGGTGGCCCTCACGGCCTACTTCCAGCTCATCGCCGACGATCCGCGGGTCCCACGGATCGCCTTCTTCGAGATCCTCGGGGTGAGTCCCGCCGTCGACCACGCCTATCACGACGTCCTCGACGCGCTGGTCGACATCTGCCTTGCCCTGATCACCCCGCATCTGGACCTGACCGAACACCCCTCCGTCAGCGTGCGGATGCTGATGCTCGGGCTGGTCGGCGCGATCTTGATCATCGCCCAGAAATGGGTGCTCTCCGGCTACCGGGAACCGCTGACCGAGGTCGTCGACAGCGCCTGCCTGGTGGTGGGTGCCGTGCTGACCCGCATCGGTTCGACCGGCGAACCGGGCTAACCGATCCCGTCGACGAACTCGGCGAACCGCTCGGCGATCCGATCCGGGTACTCGCCGTTGATCGCGTGCGAGGCCTGCGGCCACACCTCCACCTGGGCGCCCGGGATCAGGCGGGCGGTGGCGGCGGCCCGGTCGGCGTCGTGGACGATGCTGCGGCCGGCGAGCAGGGCGAGCGTCGGCACGGTGATCGCACGCAACTGGTCCTCGGTGGGGCGTGGCAGCAGCGGCTGGGCGCCCCGGTAGTACTTCATCCCGGCGGCGATGAGCTGGCCTTCCGGCGCCGAATCGGCCTGTGCGCCACCGGATATCCAGCTCAGCAGCCGGTTGCGGACCGCCGCGGGCATGCCCGGTACGACGCTGCCCAGCGAGACGACGATCATCTTCCAGCTCAGCCGCGCGAAAGTGTTGGCCGGATCGAGCAGGGTGATCGAGGCGAGGCGATCGGGGCGGTGCAGTGCGGTCTGCACGGCCAGGTTCGCGCCGATGCTGACACCGAGCAGATGGGCGCGCGGCAGACCGAGTCCCGCGAGGGTTTCGTCGACCCAGGTCGCCTGATCGGCGCCGTCGGTCAGTTCGCGGACCTGGGTGCTGGCGCCCGGCTCACCGATACTGTCCACCGACCAGACCGTGTGTCGCGCCGCCAGCCCCGGCAGATTGCCCCGCCACATCGGCGTGCAGGCCTGGCGACCGGACAGCAGCACCACCGGCGTGTCACCGCCGGGGCCGAACCGGTAGGCGCGCACCGGCCCGAACGAGGTCGGAACGGCGGCCATCGCATCGGGTCTCGGCAACAACGCCAGTCCCGCGCGGTAGGTCTCGGCGAAGTGGTCGAAGCCGGATCGGCTGGTGAAGTAGCCGATCTTGCCCGCCGGGCGGCCGATCATCGGTTCCAGGAACAACTCGTCCGCGGGCATGCCGCCGAGGGTAGTCCTTCGCGGCGCACGGCCTGCGTACGCTCGGGCCGTGACGCCCGAACTCCGGCACATCCGCTATCTGGCCGCCGTCGCCGAGCACGGCAGTTTCACCCGCGCGGCCGAGGAACTGCACGTGTCCCAGCCGACGCTGTCGCACCAGGTCAAGCAGCTCGAACGCGCGGTGGGCGCGGTCCTGCTCGACCGTGCGGGCCGCACCGTTCGGCTCACCGACGCCGGGGCGGCCTACCTCGCGCACGCGCGCCGCGCCCTCGACGAGATCGCCGCGGCGCAGCGGTCCGTGCACGATGTCACCGATCTCAGTCGCGGCGTGCTCCGCTTCGCCGCGCCCCCCACCTTCACCCCGTATCTCGTCGGCCCGCTCATCGCGCGCTTCCGCGAGCGCTACCCGGGCATCACGGTCGAGTTCGGCGAATCCGCCCAGGACACCATCGAATCCGGCCTGCTCGACGACCGCGTCGACCTCGGCATCGGCTTCGCCCCGCCCCGCCTGCCCGGCATCACCGCCGAGGCGCTCTACGACGAGACCCTCGCCGCAGTACTCGGCGCCGCTGCGTATCCGTCACCACCCGCCGCGCTGTCCCCACAGGACCTGGCCACCCACGACCTGGCCCTGCTCAACCCGTCCTTCGCCACCCGTCACCACGTCGACACCTATCTCGACGAACACGGCGTGACCCCACGAATCGCCCTACAGCTCGACTCGATCCAGGTACTCCTCGAAGCGGTCTCGGAATCGGACCTGCTCACCATCCTTCCCGAGGCAGTCACCGACACTCACCCCCAGCTCCTGCGAGTGCCGTTGCAGCCCAGCATGTCTCGTCGCACAGTCACCCTGCTCCACGCCACCGACTCCCACCGCAGCGCCGCCGCAACAGCTTTCACCGAACTGGTGCGAGCCGAGCATCGCCGTCGCGACACCCGGTAGGCGACCCGACGAGCAGCAAGGTCACCGGCGCAGCAGCGCGACGATGGCGTCCTGGCCGAGGCGTTCGGCGTTCTGCAGGGCGGTGCGGCCGTTCGCGTCGCGGATCTGGGGGTCGGCGCCCGCGTCGAGGAGGGCCTGCACCGTCTCCTGGTAGGGCCGGGAGCCGTCGCCGTAGACGATCGCTTCCTGGAGGGCGGTCCATTGCGGGGTGTTGACGTGGTTGACGTCCACCCCGGCGGCGATCAGCATGCGCACGGTGCTCACGTGGGCGTGTTCGCTGGCGGGGATGAGGGCGGTGCCGCCGAATCGGTTGACGCTGCGCAGGTCCGCGCCGTGGCGCAGGGTGGCTTCGAGGATCTCGTCGAAGCCCTCGGCCCCTGCGTAGAGGTAGGCCGAGTCCTGGATGTCGTCCTTGGCGTTGACGTCGGCGCCCGCCTCGATGAGAGCCAGCGCGGCTTCGGTCGCGCGGTTCTTGGTGGCGGCGACCAGTGGCGTGCGGCCGTCGTCGCCGCGTGATTCCAGGTCGGCTCCACGGGCGATCAGGTCCTGGACGCGGGTGATGTCGTTGTCGGTGGCGGCGGTGAACAGCTCGCCGTCGAGGCTGTGGTCCAGCTGCCGTGGGGTCTGGGCCGCGGGGCCCTGCGCGCCGTCGGCAGCGGGGGCACGAGACGTGACAGGCGCCTCGGTCGCGGTCGGGTCCTGCGACGCCCCGGTCGCCGGGTCCTGCGATGCCGCGGAGGTTTGGGGAGCCTCGGCGGATTCCGGGTCGGCGGAGCAGGCACCCATCGCGAGTACCGCGAGCACGAGCACGGCGGCGCGGGCACCACGAACGGTCGGTCGAGCCGGATTCATACAGATCTCCTCTTGGTCACCATCCACCGTGCCCACCGAGGCGAGCACCGTCCAGGACGCAGTGCCGATCACCGCGATCGACACCATCTATGCCCGACCCGGTTGACCGCCGCGCCTCCCGGGGTAACCCTGAAATATGACTACTCACGAGAACCAGCAACTCGACGAGGTCATCGAACGGTTGACCATCCGGTACCCGACCATCGCCCCCGCCGAGATCGCCGACATCGTCCGCCACACCTACGCCCACTTCGAGAAGGTGCACGTCCGCGACTTCGTTCCCCTGCTCGTCGAACACCACGTCCGCGACGAACTCGGCACCCCGACAGGCGAGATCCCACCCATCCCGGACTGATCCACCGGGCGGCCCCGCTAGCGTTGAGCGCAGACCACGCCAACCCACAGGAGGTCCGCATGCCCGACACCGTCCGCGGAGTCATCGCCCGAGCCAAGGATGCCCCGGTCGAAACCGTCGACATCGTGATCCCCGATCCGGGACCGCACGATGTGGTGGTCCGCGTCCAGGCCTGCGGGGTCTGCCACACCGACCTGCACTATCGCGAGGGCGGGATCAACGACGAGTTCCCGTTCCTGCTCGGCCACGAGGCCGCCGGTGTGGTCGAGTCGGTCGGTTCCGCCGTCACCCATGTGGCCACCGGCGATTTCGTCGTGCTCAACTGGCGCGCGGTCTGCGGCGAGTGCCGCGCCTGTCGCCGTGGTCGCCCCTGGTACTGCTTCGACACCCACAACGCCAGCACCCCGATGACGCTCACCGACGGCACCCCGCTCACCCCTGCCCTCGGCGTCGGCGCCTTCGCCGACAAGACGCTCGTGCACGAGAAGCAGTGCACCAGGGTCGCTCCCGACACCGATCCCGCCGTGGCCGGCCTGCTCGGCTGCGGTGTGATGGCCGGGATCGGCGCGGCGGTCAACACCGGCGCGGTCTCGCGCGGGGACAGCGTCGCGGTGATCGGCTGCGGTGGAGTCGGTGACGCCGCCATCGCGGGCGCGGCCCTCGCCGGCGCGGGCACGATCATCGCGATCGACCGTGATCCGCGAAAGCTGGAGTGGGCCAAGGACTTCGGCGCCACCCACACGATCAATGCCACCGTCGAGGACGTGGTCGAGCGGATCAAGGAGCTCACCGGCGACTTCGGCGCCGATGTGGTGATCGACGCGGTCGGCCGTCCCGAGACCTGGAAGCAGGCCTTCTACGGCCGCGATCTCGCCGGCACCGTCGTTCTGGTCGGCGTCCCGACCCCGGACATGACCCTCGACATGCCGCTGATCGACCTGTTCTCCCACGGCGGCTCGCTGAAGTCCTCCTGGTACGGCGACTGCCTGCCCGAACGCGACTTCCCGACGCTGATCGACCTCTACCGGCAGGGCCGGCTGCCATTGGACCGGTTCGTCACCGAGCGCATCGGCATCGACGAGGTCGAGCAGTCCTTCGCCGCCATGGGCGAGGGCAAGGTGCTGCGCTCGGTGGTGGTGTGGTGAGCCCGCGCATCGAACGCGTCGTCACCTCGGGCACCTTCAGCCTCGACGGGGGCACCTGGGACGTCGACAACAATGTCTGGCTGATCGGTGACGACGCCGAGGTACTCGTCGTCGACGCCGCCCACGACGCCGACGCCATCGCCGCGGCCGTCGGCAACCGCACGGTCACCGCGATCCTGTGCACCCACGGCCACAACGACCACGTCACCGTCGCCCCCGCCCTCGCCGACCGCTTCGACGCCCCCATCCTGCTGCACCCCGGCGACGAGCCCCTGTGGCGGATGACCCACCCCGACACCGACTACCGCTCCCTCGCCGACACCACCCGAATCACGGTGGCGGGCACCGACATCGACCTCATCCACACCCCCGGCCACTCCCCCGGCTCGGTCTCCCTGCACATCCCCGACCTGTCGGCCCTGCTCACCGGCGACACCCTCTTCGCGGGCGGCCCCGGCGCCACCGGCCGCTCCTTCTCCGATTTCGACACCATCATCGACTCCATCCGCGACCGCCTCTTCGCCCTCCCCGACGACACCGTCGTCCACACCGGCCACGGCGACACCACCACCATCGGCACCGAACGCCCCGCCCTGGCCGACTGGATCGCCCGCGGTCACTGAGCTGGACGGTTGATCACCACGCTCTGGTGGCGGCATCGCCCGAGAGCCGAACGCCACCAGAGCGTGATGATCTTGGTCAACCCTTGCGGCGCAGGAGGGCGGTCACGAGGGAGCCGGTGTCGAGGGCTCGGGCGTTGCGTTCGGGGGTCCACTGGCTGTTGGTGGTGACGACCATCGACTCGGGGCGGGGGTTGCCCAGGCAGTGGGGGGCGAGGGCGCGGAAGAACTCGTCGGGGTCGAAGACGGCTTCGGGCGGGTGGACGCCGGGTTGTCTCGGGTTGAGGAGGGTGCCGACCGCCAACGGGATTCCGGTGGCCTCGGCCATGTTCAGGCCGGGGAACTGGCCCAGTGCGCAGCCGATGGTGGCGGGTTCGCCGTCGAGGGTTCCGGTGGCGGTCGCGAACAGCGGCGGCAGGGCACCGTTGTCGAGCGCCGCGAGCGGGGAGCCGGGCAGCAGGTTCTCGACGACCGCGGCGACCGACGCGGCGCGGGCACGGGAGAGGAATCCAGAGCGCACGGCCGTGCCGAGCGCGGTGAGCGGGCCGATGACATGGGGCGGGGCGACCGCGAGATTCACGCAGTCGACGAGGTGGGGGTAGGTGTGGAACAGGGTCACGGGTTCGGGATGACCGAACGTCCAGCCGGTCCCCGAGCCGATCCCCGGGTAGTCGATGGTCGTCTTCGCCAGCGGCTTCTCACGCACCTGCTCGTTGCCGCGAATCACCGGGATCGGCGTGCTCACCTGCTCGATGCCGTGCACGATCGCCGCGCTCGGCTGCCAGGACCGCTGGGCGGGCTGAGCCATCAACAGGTTCCAGCCGGTGACCACGCCCTCGGCCCGGTCGAGTCCGCTGATCGCCTGGCGGGCAAGCAGATTCGCGACACCGGGACTGGCGCCCATGCCGATCACCGCGGTGACCCCGTTGGCCACGGCCTGCTCGTGCATGGCGAGCATGGTCGCGGTCGGTGCCGGGTCGTCACAGACATCGACGTAGTCGCGCCCGGCCTCGATGACGGCGGACAGGATGCCGGGCCCGAACCGGAAGTACGGGCCGACGGTGTTGACCACGATGTCGTGCTCGCGGACCAGCGCCACCAACCGGTCGTGGTCGGTGACGTCGATCTGCCGCGCCACCGCCCCGAGTTCCCCGGCGACCGCCCGCGCGTTGGACTCGGACAGGTCGGCGATCACCACCTGCTCGACGTCCTCGTGCGCGACGAGCATCCGCGCCGCCGCCCGGCCGATCTCGCCGGCCCCACCCAGTACCAGTACGCGCATCGACGACTCCTATTCCTCTGACACCCCACGTCAACTTCCTGTAACCAAAGGTTACATACAAGTGCAGCGGCGGGGGCTCGGTACGCAACCAAGGAAGTCGCCGATAGTCCCCCACCACAGCATCTTTCGTCGCCACCGACGACACCGGCGCAGCCACCTGATCGGCTACTCAACCACCGTGCCGGCCAACAGGTTTCGCCAGGTAGCCCCGGCGGAATGAGTGGCCGGTGTGGGATCGTGACAGGAGCCGGCCGTGGCGGGACGTCCGGCAGGGAGGCGTCATGGTCGCGTACGGACCGCTACTGACCCACACCCGGATCCGGTGGTGGCTGCTCGCGACGGTCGCCACCCGCCTCGCGGTGTGCACGGTGCCGCTCGCGGTGGTCTTCGCCGCGAAGGCCCACACCGGCTCCTACGCGTGGGGTGCCGTCCTCGCGGGCGCCTATGCCGCGGGCGAGGCCATCGGCGCACCGGTGATGGGCGCACGGTTCCAACGTCGCCCGCTGCGAAGGGAACTCGCGCTGGTCAGCGTCGTCGAGGCGGTGGCGCTGGTCGGGGTGGTGCGCGCCCTGTCGATGGGTCTGCCGGTGGTCGCCGCGCTCCTCGCGGCCGTGGGCGGCGGGGTCGCCAGCGGCACGTTCGGTGGACTACGGACCCTGCTGGTCAACACCGTCCCCGAGTCGGGCCACAGCGCGTTGGCGCTCGACACGATCGTGAACCAGGTGTGCCAGGTCGCCGGTCCGGCGCTGGCCGCCGCCGTGGCAGTGTCGTGGACGCCGGACGCGCCGCTGCTGATCGTCAGCGGTGGCCTGCTGTTCGCGGTGGCGGCGGCCGCCAGGCTGCCCGATACGCTCGCCGCCGAGGACAGCGGTTCACCACCCGCGGAGAAGGTCCCGACCATGACCATCGTGGGGTTGATCTGGCCCGCGCTGGTCGTGGTGACGGTGATCCTGATGATCGAAGCCGTGCTCGAGGTGACCCTGCCGAGCATCCTGGAACAACGCGACGGTCCGCCGCTGTGGGCCGGGCTGGCGCTCTCGGGCCTGGCGGTCGCCAGCATCGCGGGCAGTTTCACCTACGGCCTACGGCGCTGGCCCGGTCACCCGGAGACGCACACGCTGATCTTCGCCGGCCTGTTCACCGTCGTCGCGGTCGCCACCGGTCTCGCGCACTCTCCCGCTGCCACAGTCGCTCTGGTCGCGCTGGCCGGTCTGTTCCAAGCGCCCGCGAACACGGCCCGCGGGCTGGCGGTCATGGACGCGCTGCCCCCTCACGCCTGGTCGGTCGGCTTCTCGCTGCTCTACTCCTGTGGCGCAGTCGGTTTCACCCTCGCGAGCGCCGTGGCCGCGCTGTTCCTCGTCACCGACAGTGCCGCGATCATGCTGATCGTTCTCGGCACAGCGGGTTTCGTGATCTTCGCCGGGATCGGCTGGTGGGAGGGCGCCGCTCGCCGCCGGAGTCGGCCCACCTGAACTCAGGCGGACACCCCTCGCCCGCCGAGCATGCGCAGGCAGACCCGCAGGAAGCGCCACAGGCCGGGCATGGTGCCGCGGCGGGCCAGGACGGTGGTGACGGTGCTCGTCTCCGACGCGGGCAGCGGGCGGCCGGCGAAGCGGTCGTCGAGCCAGTCGAACATCAGCGGCGCGGCGAACACCGCCAGGGTGATGTGCTCGCTGAGACGATCCCGCAGGTAGGTGACATGCGCGCCCGCGGTCCGGTAGCGCTGCACCTGGCCGTCCACATCGTCCACCGAGATCAGCGGATCGGCGACGCTCTGCACGACGAGCATCGGCATGCTCGGGGTGTGCAGGCCCAGCTGCAGGCTCCGCATGAGCTCCACGATCTCCGGTTCGGCCAGCACATCGGCCAGCGGCTTGGTGGTCATGGTGTCCCAGTCCATCCGTGGGGCGCGCAGCACCGCGCCGACGGTGGTCCGTTCGGTCAGATCCGTCAGGCGCCGCGCCGCGTCCGGGGTGGCGTCGCTGAGGGCGGCATCGAGGGCGGGCGAGACGCGGCGCAATCCGGCCACGACCATGCCGGGCAGGCCGGAGAACACCGAGCCGTTGAGCCGGAGGAACGTCGAGGCGGGGTCGCCGACCGGTGATCCGGCCGCCGCGCCGACGATGGTCAGCTCCGGCGCGTACGTGCTCGCCATCTCGGCGGTCCACGAGGTGGCCATGCCGCCGCCGGAGTAGCCGAACAGCCCGACCGGTGTGGCCGGGTCGAGGCCGAGTTCGTCGAAACCCAGGGTGGCCCTGATCCCGTCGAGCGAGCGATACCCCGGTTCGCGCGGCGCCCCGAACACCCCGAGCATCCCCTCGTGATCGGGCACGGCCACGATCCAGCCCCGGTCGAGCGCGGCCCCGATCAGGAAGATCTCGAACTGCGGCACCGCACCGAGGGCACGCGCCCCCTGCCGTAACGCGTAGGAGGGAAAGCACTGCGAGGACACCGCGTCGATGGCGCACTGAAAGCTGAGCACCCGCTCGGGACGGACGACGCCGCCCTCGGGCACCAGCACGGTGACCACCGTCGTGTCGGGCCGATCGTCGAGATCGGTGGTGCGGTAGAGCAGTTGCCACGCGGTGAACGACTGCCGGACCAGGCCGAAGGCCGCGATGGTGACCGGTCGGGTGTGCAGAATCGCGCCGGGTGCCGTCGACTCCCAGCCGCGCGGCGGGGTGTGGAACGGGTCGTCCTCGGGACGGCGCGGTTGGCCGGGGTGGCCGAACCGCAGCGGCTCCACCGGCGCGGAGTCATCGAAGACGTCGGCGTTGACGGTCATCTCGGGTCCTTCCTGACCGGAACCGCCCTCGGCCCCGGTGTCCGATCACAGCCGCGCGGGCGCCTGCGCGCCGAATTCCACACGGCTGCACCGCATCCCTTCCGGAACGCGGCGGTTCCTGTCACTGTACGAGGATCCGCGTGGGGACGCTCGTCGCTCAGACCGCCACCGGCAGCTCGACCGGATCGCCGGCTTCCGCGCCCGCCCCGCGAACCACCGCGGTCAGCAGACCGAGCAGCACGAACTGATCACGCGGCAGCGAGAGCGCTTCCGGCGCCCAGTTGTGCACGAACCCGACCGCGAGCCCCGAGGCCGGATCCACCCAGCCACCGGATCCGGCAAACCCGATGTGCCCGAACGCATTCGGCGCACCGAGCACCGGCCACGAGTGATAGCCGAGCCGCCAGCCCATCGGCAACAGCAGATTCCGGTCGGGCAGCACCGACTGCAACCGCGCCATCGCGCGCACCCGGCCCCGCGAGAGCAACGGCGACTCGGTGGCGATCGTGTTGTAGACCGCGGCCAGCGAGCGCGCGGTGAACACGCCGTTCGCCCCGGGCAGTTCACCGCGCAGGATGGCGGGCTCGCTGCCGAGTGCCAGCCGATCGATGCCCTCGGTGTAGATCGAGCGCAGGAAACCCGCGCCGGGCACCGGCGTGCGGGCTGCCAGCCGAATCATCATGTCGGCCTGGGGAATTCCGAGCGGAGTCGTCGACCCGTGGGTTCCCGCGACCGTCGTGGCCGACCCCGGTCCCGGCGTTCCGAGATGCAGTCCATCGATACCGAGCGGTTCGGCCAATTCCGTCCGATACAGCTCGCCCATGCTCTTGCCGGTCACCGCCCTGGCAATCCCGGCGATGAGCGTGCCGTAGGAAATCGCGTGATAGGCCGGAAAGCCACGGAACCGATCCGGCGCCGCCGCGGCGAGCCGCTCCTCGATCAGCTGATGATCAGCGAGCTCGTCGGCATTGCGCGCGAACACCCCGATCCGCGACAGCCCCGCCCGATGACTCATCGCCTCCGCGACAGTGATGCCGGCCTTCCCATTGGCCCCGAACTCCGGCCAGTACTCCGCCACCGGCGCCCGATAGTCCACGAGCCCCCGCCCGGCCAGCACATGCAACACCGTCGAGGTCACACCCTTGGACGTCGAATACGACAAGGCCCCCGTGTTCTCCCCCCACGCCACCTCCCCCGCCGCGTCCGCACACCCGGTCCACACATCGACAACCCGCCGACCGTGCAGGTAAACCGCCAGCGCACCCCCACCACGCCCACCCTCGAACAACCGCCCGAACCGCTCGACAGCATCCTTGAACTGGGGCGCGGCACTACCGCGGATCGCGGTGTGCGACAGCACCGGACGAGACGATGCTCCACGCATAAGAACCTCACATGTCACCATTGACAAACCGCCCCCGGACCACACGATCCGAAAACAGTCGGAATATTCACGTTACCGGAGTTGAACAGGTATTTCGAGAGCCATTACCGCTCACACCTTGTTCCGCAGATTCCGCATACCAACTCCTCGATGAGCGACTGCCGCAACCATAGTTACCAGTCAACTGACATACAAGTCATACGACTGGTAATTTTCCCGGATTGCTACCATGCGCTGGTGAAACCGCACCGACGGCAGGCCGACCGCCGCGCAGCCACCGTCACCGCGCTGCTCGACGCGACGATCGACAGCCTGGTCGAAGTGGGGTACGCGGGAACCTCGACGCGCGCGGTCGCCGAACGCGCCGGCGTGAGCCAGGGCGCCCAGCAGCACTACTTCCGTACCAAGGCCGATCTGGTCGACGCCGCCATGATCCGCCTGGTCGAACAGCTGGTCGCCGACGCGAACGCCGAACCCATCGACGCCGACGACGAAGTCGAGCGCGCCGCCGCCCTCCTCGACCGCGTCTGGGAGATCCACAACCTCCCCATCACCCCCGCGGTCTTCGAGCTGTTCAACGTCGCCCGCACCGACCCGGAGATCGCCGTCCAGGTCAACAGTGCCCTCACCCAGGGCATGCACGCGATCCGCGCAATCGCCCACACCATGCTTCCCACCTTCGCCGCCCACCCCGACTTCGACGACACCCTCGACATCATCCTGGCCACCGTCCGCGGCACCGCCATCATCGCCGCCATCCCCGGCGCCGAACCCCTCCACCAACCCTGGCCAAAACTGAAACAACACCTCTTGGCCCAGGTCGTCACCGGCGCCACCGTCTGATCGCCAGCAGGCGTCGTCGAAATCGATTGCGGCCGACCCGATTCAGCACATGGTGCGAACGAACACCCGAACATGCTCCCGGTCGGGCGAATGCAAGACGACCCACCTCGCCGGAGTCAGCGACGACTCGCTGAAGTGCGCATTCTCCGAATCCTCCTGCAGCACCTCACCGAGGCCGGACTCGCTCCAGAACGTCGCCTTCCATGCGCTGGGAACCCCTGGACGAAAAGTACCGAATCCCGATTGGGCCGAAAACTCTTCGACATCTGCCGTCGGGATGTCCGCAACCACCTCGATCAGCCTGTCACCACCGAAATACAGATCACCCTTACTGAAGACAGCCTCCGCAGTATTCGGGAACAGCACACCACCGCACGACCGCATCTCTTCCATCGCGTCGGCACCAGATACCGAGGTACAGCCGGCGCTCAGCGCGACCGCCGCAAGGACCGAACAGAGGGCGGCGGGCGAGAGGAAGCCCACCGATGCCTCGGTCACTTCTCCCAGACCGGGATCGGTGGTAGCCCCTGCTCGGCGCGTGCCCGATCGGTAAGTTCCTGGATGAGCGTTGTCTTGGCGCGTGCATAGTCTTGCGGTGGGATGCCATCGGCGACGATTCGCCGTTTCAGCTCGGCATAGCGAGCGGCGTCTCGGGGGTGTTCACGCAGGTAGTCGCGCAGGAGTCGCTGATTTCGATGCGGCCAACTCGCGAGGTCGACGACATGCAGGATATGGGTGCGAGCACCCGCGTGAGTCCGGATGTACAACGCCCTGTCGTTCATGCCGTTGCGGTGACGGTGGTACCCCAAGGTGGCGAGTTCGGTCTCTCGCAGTTGCACTTCGAACAGATCGACGGCTGCGGCCATGAGGTCGATGACAGGTTTCGCCGCCAAACCAGGCACCGCGGTCGAACCGATGTGTTCGACCTCGCTCACCACGTCAGGCCACAGGACGCGCAGCTCCGAAATCGCCTCTGCCGCAACCACAGGCCAAGACGGGTCGTAGTCGACGACACCGACACGCTCACTGGACACCACCCGACCATCATGACGAACACCCCCGACACACACCATGAGCACGAACTGCTGCGGTGGCTCCCGCGAGGGTGGGAAGATCAAGTCGGCAGCCAGGGAAGGATCACCATGGTCTACATGCCCCCGATGGACGCGATGTTCCTGGCGATGGAGTCGCGTGAGCATCCGATGCATGTCGGTGGGCTGGCGCTGTTCGAGAAGACCGATGGTGCCGAGGATTTCGCGCGGTCGCTGTACGAGGACCTGGTGCGCGGCGATGGCACGGTGGCGCCGGTGTTCCGGCGGCGGCCGGGGCGTTCGCTCGGGGCGTTCTCCCTACTGCAGTGGGACCTCGACGACGATGTCGAACTCGACTTCCACGTGCGGCTGCTGTCGCTGCCCGCGCCCGGACGCGTGCGGGAGCTGCTCGAACTCGTGTCGATGCTGCACGGTTCGCTGCTGGACCGGCACCGGCCGCTGTGGGAGGTGTACGTGATCGAGGGGCTGGCCGATGGACGCGTGGCCATGTACGCCAAGACACATCACGCGCTGATGGACGGCGTCGCGGCTGTGCGGACCTGGCAGCGCACTTTGGCATCGGATTCGGTGGCCCGTGACTGTCGACCACCGTGGCGGGCGGAAAGGCAACGCAGGCAGCAGAAGTCGACGGGATTGTCCGATCTGACCGGCGCGGTGCGGTCGATCTCGCGGACCGTCGGTTCGGTGCCGGAGGCGATCTCGGGAACGCTCGAGCTCACTCGGCGAGCGCCGGGCCCACTGCCGTTTCGCGCGCCGCACACCATGTTCAACGTGCCGATCAGCGGCGGCCGGCGGTTCGCCGCGCAGTCGTGGCCGCTGGCTCGGTTGCGGGCTGTCACGGCGACGACCGGCGTCACGTTGAACGATCTGGTCCTCGCCATGTGCGCTGGTGCTCTGCGCCGATATCTGCTGGCCGAGGACGTGCTGCCCGAGCGCCCGCTGATCGCGATGGTCCCGGTGTCGCTGCGCGGGTCCGAGACGGGGTCCGCCGAGGGCGGCAATTCGGTCGGCGCGGCACTGTGTGATCTCGGCACCGACGAACCCGACCCGCACACCCGCCTGGCGCGCATCCGCGAGTCGATGGTCCGAACGAAATCGACCATGTCCCGGCTGACTCCGCTGCAGGTGCTGGGTCTGTCGGCGGTGAACGTGGCCGGTCTGGCGTTGCCGTCGCTGCCCTGGCGGCACGACAACGGCCGACCACCGTTCAACATCGTCATCTCGAATGTCCCCGGCGACGAGAAGCCGAAGTACTGGAACGGCGTCCGGCTCGAAGCCTTCTACCCCGCGTCGATCCCGCTCGACGGCCAAGCCGTCAACATCACCACCATCAGCTCCGGTGGCGCCATGCACTTCGGCATCGTCGGCTGCCGCCGCGCCGTCCCCCACCTGCAGCGTCTCCTCCTCGGGCTGGAGGAATCCCTGGCCGAACTCGAACAGCTCGCTTGACGCAGGGCCGCGTCCGCCGGTTCGGCCGAGGTCACCGCATCAGCCCGCTCTGATACGCGAGGACGACGGCCTGGGTTCGATCGCGGGAACCGGTCTTGGTGATCACATGGGCGACGTGGGTGCGGGTGGTCGCCTCGCTGATGAACAGTTCGGCGCTGATCTCGGCGTTGGAACGTCCGAGTGCCATGAGTACCAGCACTTCTCGCTCCCGGGCGGTCAAGGTCGCGAGCAGCGTGGGTGCACTCACCGTGCGAGGACCGGCGCGACGCAGGGCGCCGAGGACACCGCCGACGATGGCGGGGTCGAGCCAGCCGTCACCCGCGGCGCAGCGCCGGACGGCGGCGACAAGGTCGGCGGGGGCGGCGTGTTTGAGCAGGAAGCCGCTCGCGCCGGCGGCGAGGGCCTCCTGGACGGCGGAGTCCTCGTCGAAGGTGGTGAGCACCAGGACCGCGGGTGCGCCGGGGTCGGCGGTGATCGCTCGCGTCGCGCCGATCCCGTCCAGGACGGGCATTCGCAGGTCCATCAGAACCACCTGGGGTGCAAGGGTTTTCACCGCGTCGATCGCGGCCGAGCCGTCGCCGACCTCGCCCACCACTTCGATGTCGGGGGCGGTGCCGAGCAGCAGGACACAGCCCGCACGCACCAGCGCCTCGTCCTCGGCGACCAGCACGGTGATCGTCACGACACCCCTATCGATGTGTGGGCGGGCAGGGTGGCGTGTACGCACCAGCCGTCCTGTTCCGGTCCGGAGCTGAGTTCCCCGCCCAGCGCGTCGAGCCGCTCGCGGAGCCCGCGCAGGCCCGTCCCCGACGACAGCCCGGACGCTGACGTCGGCAACCCGCCGGAACTGCGCACGGTGAGATCAAGTGTGCCTTCGGCCCAGACGACATCGATGTCCACCCGGGCCCCGCGGCCCGCGTGCTTGGTGACGTTGGTCAGCGCCTCCTGCATCACCCGGTACGCGGCGAGGTCGGCGTCGGGGGTCAGCGGCCGTATGTCGCCCGTGACGTCGAGGTGCACGTCCAGTCCCGCCCGGCGCGCGGTGTCGAGCAGCCGCTCCACCTCGGCGAACCGGACGGCGACCGATGCCTCGGGCGTGCGCAGCAACCCGAGCATGGAGTGCAGTTCCCGCATCGCCTGCGCGCCCGCGTGTTCGATGACCTCCAGCGCCTGGCCCACCCGGGGGTCCGCGCCGTTCGTCAGCGCCCGTGCGGCGCCGGCGTGCAGGATCATCCCCGCGACCGCGCCGGTGACGCTGTCGTGCAACTCGTGCGCGAGTCGGAGTCGCTGGGCGGCCAGCGCCTGCTCGGCCGCCCGAGCGAGTTGTTCTCGCTCGGCGCGGGCGTGTTGCTCGCGGGCGTGCGCCATTCTGCCGAGTCCCCAGGCGATCGACAGGATGATCCCCCACGCGGCCGCGGCGGCCAGGAAATCGCGCAATTGGGATTGCGGCGGTGCCGATTCCGCGAACCGGTAGCTGAACAAGCCGAGCGGCAGCGCCGAGGCCACCAACACCCATCGCGCGGTGACCGCATTGGCCCAGCTCGCGACCGCGTAGGTCGCCACGAGCAGGTAGGCGAACGGATAGTATTGCGGGATAACAAGGTTCACGCCGCTGTACAGCAGCGCCACGGCCCACACGCTCAGCGAGTACCGGTGGCGCAGGAGCAGCGTCGCGCACAGCATCACCGCGCAGACCGGCGCGACCCACACCGGGAGCATGCCGCCACAGACGAGATGGCGGTCCGCGCCGAGAAACACCAGATCGACGGCTCCGACGATCAGCACGAGCGCCACATCGGCCACCCGGCCGAGCATTCGCGGCGACCCGGCGGCGTCGGCATGATCCGGACCCGTCCCGGCGGCACGGCGCAGCCGGCCTCGGCCCACCGCCATCCACCGCGTCATGCGCAGCAGTTTCCCACGATTCGAGCCGGTCGGGCGACTGTTCGCGCCGCCCTCACCCACCCCCGAAGAGCCGGAAGATCCACCGAATCGGATCCTCCACCGGGAACTGCGGCAGTTCCGGCGGCGGCGCCTCGCCGAGCACCACCCGCAACCCGTCGACGATTTCCCCGACCGAGGGTTCGAGGAACGGCTCGATGCCCAACGGGTCCTCGCGCAGCGCCAGCGGCACCCCACGCGCGGGCGCCAGCGATTCCACGGCGAGCTGGAGCAACACCAGCTCGGGCGCACCGGGGACCACCCGGATCTGCGCGACGTCGATGATCTCGGCGATGTCCTTCTCGGCCGAGAACACCCCCACCCGCAACGCCTGCGACCCGTCGGCCAGCACCTCGTTCAGCGGTGGGTCGACCAGCACGAACGCCGATTCGAGCAGGGTGCCCGCGCCGAGGAACTCCCCGGTGGCCCCACCCTCGCCCACCTCGTGGACCACGACCGTACTGCGCCTCGCCATGGCCAGCAGTGTCCCACGAATCACGCTGCTACGACGGGCCGATGAGCCTTCTCGTCGCCACGTGGTAGGTGCGGAACACCGCGGTGCGCCGATTCGCGCGAGGGCACTGCCCGGCCATTCTTGATCCATTCGATCCCCCGCCGACCAGGCCGGACCCGAGAAGGGCGGTACCGCAATGCTTCAGGACGCGGCGTTCACCTTCGCTGACCCCGACTACTACGAGCCCTTCGAGCTGACCGATCCGGGCAGGCGCTACAACCCGACGCACCCGCCGACCGGCTGGACCCGCCGCGAATTCGAGGTGTGGACGCACTGGTCGCCGCCAGGCGCGGAGCTGCCGGCACAGGGCTGGAAGGTGCACGTCTCGAGTGCGCTGGGTTCCGCGCAGCAGGTACTCGACGTGGTGAGCGCCGTCTGTGCGGAGCTGGGTGTCGCGTTCAAGCATCTCACCGGTAGGCAGTACTTCCTCTGGCTGCACGCCAAGCACGGCAGCCGCGTGCAGAGCGGCAAGTTCTGCGCGATCTACCCGCCGACACCGCAGCTCGCCTACGCGCTGCTCGAGCGTCTGGAGCGCGAATTGTCCGGTGTGGCAGGTCCGTACGTGCTGACCGACCGCAGATTCGGTTCCTCGCAGTGTGTTTCCTACCGCTACGGCGCCTTCCGCGCGCGGCACCGGCTCCAGCCGGACGGCACCCGGTTGCCGACCATGCTGGCTCTCGACGGCACCGAGGTGCCCGACGATCGTCGCCCCGAATTCCTGCTGCCCGAGGGACTCACCGACCCGTTCGCTCCGCCGCCGGAGCCCGATGGCGACGACGAGGTGAGCTTCCACGGCTACACCTTCGAGAGCGCTCTGTATCCGAGCAACGCGGGCGGCACCTACCGGGCCCGTCGCGCGGACGGCACCACCGTCTTCGTGAAAGAGGCTCGCGCGCACAACGGTTACGCGGGTGACGAGGATGCCCGCACGCGCCTGGAACGCGAATACCTGACGTTGCGCGCTCTGCACGCCATCGCACCCGGCCTCGCGCCGGAGCCGTTCGAACTGTTCACCGAATGGGAGCACACGTTCCTCGTCACCGAGTTCGTGCCGGGCCGCACGCTGCGCGAATGGATGGTCGCGCACTCTCCGCTCGTCCACGCCGGAGCGCCGCGCGCGGCCTTCACCGACTACTACCGGCGCTGCACCCGGATTCTCGATCAGCTCACCGCGCAGCTGCACATTCTGCACGAGCTCGGCTACGCCTTCGTGGATCTCTCGCCGGGCAACGCTCTTGTCGCCGACGACGATTCGGTGCGGCTCATCGATTTCGAAGCGACCCAGCCCGCCGATCACCCCCTCGGTCTGCTCGGCACACCCGGCTTCGAACCGCCGGGGTGCCGGGCGCCGGGTGCGCGGGCGAAGACCGATCCGCTGCGCGTCGACGACTACGCGCTCGCCGCGCTCGCACAGTTCCTGGTCTTCCCCCTGCACGAGGCGGTCCGGCGCAGCCCTGAGACGCTGGATCACCTCGCTGCCGATCTGGCTGAATTGTGCCCGCCGCCAGCTGATTTGTGGGCTCGCGTCGAACGTTGCCGGACCGCGCCCGACACACGGTGGCTGCCTTCGGCCGCCGAGGTGCGCGCCGCGCCCCTGGACGCAGTGCGCTGGCTGCGTGACCGCACGGCTGCCTCGCTCGAGCGCATGGCCGATCTCGGCAACCCTCGCCGTGTGTATCCGACTGCGCCGGAAGGGCATCGGACCAACACCCAGTGCGTGGCCTACGGCACCGCGGGCGTGCTGCACGCCCTGCGGGTGGCGGGCCGCGAGATCGACCCGGAGGTGGTCGAACGACTTCGCACCGACGCGCTACGCCACCGCCGCGCCACCGGGCCGGGGCTGCTGTTCGGCAATGCCGGAATCGCCTGGGTGCTCGATGATCTCGGCGAGCGCGATGCGGCGATGACGCTGCTCGCCGAGGCCACGGCCCACCGGCTCACGACAGAGTCCGCCGGCTGGGGCACCGGTGCCGCGGGTGTCGCGATGACGCACCTGTCGTTCTTCCACCGCACCGACGATCCAGACCATCTCGACCAGGCGCACCAACTACTGACCGCGCTGCCCGACGGCGACGAACTGATCCCGCTGCTCGGCAAGGACCACCCCTCCGGACTCGTCCACGGGCGGCCCGGCATCGCATTGGCGCTGTATTACCTCTCGCGATTCACCGGAGACGGCGAACCGTTCGAACGCGGACTGCGACTGCTGCGCGAGGAACTCGTCCACGCCGAACCGATGCCGGTGGACGCCTTGGGTTTTCGAGTCTCCGCTACCGACCGGCGCAACATGCCCTACCTGGGATCCGGCAGCGCCGGATACGTCCACGTGCTCACGCGCTACCTCGCCCACACTCCCGACCCCGACCTGCTCGAGCTGCTGCGCACCTGCGTTCGTCCCGTCGGCATCCGGTTCACCGCCGGTCCCGGGCTGTTCCAGGGCCAGGCCGGTCTCGCGCTCACACACGCCGACGTGGCCACCCGCTTCCCGCACGAGAACTTCCTGCCGGACCCGCCCGCTCGCCCGACCGCCCTGTTCAAACACGCGATCGCCGACGAAACCGGCGTGCGCTGGCTCGGCGGGCGCGGACAGCGGCTCAGTGCCGATCTGGCGTCCGGCTCCGCGGGCATCCTGCTGGGCCTGCACCACGCCACGCACGGCGTCGCCGACCCACTGTTCACCCTCGACCACTGCCTGGCCCGCGCACTGCGGTGACCGGCAGACCGAACCCGAAACACCCTGAGAGGAGGTGAATCCCGTGATCAAGATCCTCAAGCTGCAGCTGCAGACCGATGCGGAGCTGGGCTACGACGCCCCGCAGAGCTCCGTGAGCGAGCACCACTGCGTCGCCGACGACGAGATGCTCTGAACCGCCCCCGACACGCACGGCGGGAGGAGGTGAACACCATGACCCACGTGCTCCGGCTCCAGATCCAGTCCGACGCCGACATCGCCGACGACGCGCCCATCAGCTCCGTGAGCGAGCACCACTGCATCGCTGACGACGAGGTGCTCTGAACCCGACCATTCGAAGAGAGGGGGTGAACCCCATGAGCCACGTGCTCAAGCTCCAGATCCAGTCCGACGCCGACATCGCCGACGACGCACCGGCCAGCTCCTACAGCGGCCATCACTGCGTCGACGAGGAGGTGCTGTAGTCCGACGAGTCGCCGGGTGCGGGGCTGTCCCCGTACCCGGCGAAGTCGTTTCCGCGCCACCGCGCACGAACAGCCAGGTAGGAGGTGAGCCCACCTCCGACCCCACCACCGGCGACGACGCGCCGATCAGGACCCCGCGCCGGCACCACCGGTCCACGCGATATCGACCCGAGGAAAGATCCATGGAACTCCGGAATGCGGTGACATCATGAGCACCGCGGCCTCCCCCGACGCGGATCTGCGCCGGTACCGGGTCGCGCAGGCGGCCTCCACGTTCGGCAGCACACTCACCGGGACCGCGGTTTCCGTGGTCGCGGTCGTCGGGCTCGGCGCGGGTCCGCGCGAGGTGTCGCTCGTCGTGGCCTGCGGGATGATCCCGCCTCTTCTGCTCGGCCCCGCCGCGAGCGTCCTGCTCGACCGGGTGCGCAGGCCGCGCAGGCTGCTGCTGGCCGCCGACCTCCTTGCCGCCGTGGCGGTGTCGTGCTGTGCGGCGGCGATGTTCGCCGGTGTGCTGACGGTGGCGGGTCTTGCCACGCTCTCGATCGTGCTCGGTGTGGTCAGGGTGGTGATCGAGGGCCTCTACTTCGGCCATCTGAGCACGCTCGGGATCACCGACCTCGGGCGCGCCAGGGCGGGGTTGCAGTCCACCACCATGGTGTCGCGGGCGGTCGGCGCGTCGGTGGCGGGGCCGGTGATCGCGGCGCTCGGCGCGGCGGTGATGTTCGCGGGCGACGCGATCAGCTACCTGTTCAGCGCCTATTTCCTCACCCGGATCGCCGCGCCCGACCGGCGGCCGGTGGAACCCCGCCGCGGGTTCGGGCGTGAATTCCTCGACGGTGTCAGGGCTTTGCGCGGTCATCGGCTGTTGGTGGCGCTCGCGCTGTATCTGCTGGTCGGCGGGGCGGCCTCGGGTGGTGTCGCCGCGTTGCGCGCGGTCTTCCTGCTCGATGTGGTCGCCCTCCCGGTCGCGGTCTACGGGATACCCGCCGTGGTGGCGATGCTCTTCTCCGCCGCGGGGGCGCTGGTGGCGACCCGCGTACACGCCAGGGCCGTCCCCGCCCGGCGCGTGCTGGCGGTAGCGGTCCTCGGGGGCGCCCTCGGCACCGCCGCGCTGCCGCTGGCCGCGGGGCCGGTCGCGGTGGTGCTGCCAGCCGCCTGCCTCGGCGCCGCGGTGCCGATGTTCTTCGGCGCGGTGCTGAACATCGCGCTGGTGACGGTGATGGGCGAGGGCGTCGGCGACGGATACTTCGCGCGGGTGGGCGCGCTGCTCGCCACCGGGACGACGGCGGCACATCTGCTCGGTGCGGTAGTCGGTGGGGTGCTCGGTGAGCGATTCGATGCGCGCACCGGGATCTGGGTGTTCGTGGCGATCGACCTCGTCGCGTCTGTCGTCTTCCTGCTGATCGCGGGGCGCACTAGAGCACCGCGCAAAGATGTCGCCGAGCCGGTCCCGGAGCCGGTGCGATGAACGCCGCACACGCGTCCGACACGTGGGATACCCTGCACGGCAAGCAAATTCCGGATCCACATCGGTGGCTCGAGAACCCTGATGATCCAGCGGCCGTGACGTGGCTGGCCGCGCAGCGGCAACGCACCGATACCCACCTCGACGCACTGCCCGGCCAGGCGAGGTTGTGGGAACTATTGCGCGACACAGTTGTTTCGGAGCGCGACAACTCACCAGTCCGATCCGGCGGCAATCGCCGGTTCCGGGTGCGCCGCGCGGGACCCTGGCGCCTCGAGGTCGACGATGGCGGGCACTGGCGGGCACTGATCGGAGCCACCGACCTCGATCACGCGAGCGTCCTCCACCGTTGGGATCCTTCGCCGGACGGCCGGTTCGTCGCCGTGCAGACCAGCACCGGCGGGTCCGAGTACGCCACGCCGCTCCTGCTCGTCTGCGCCGAAACGGGTGCGGTACTGCGCACTTGCGCGCTCACCCGGTACGCACCGGTCGCCTGGCGTGCCGATGCCGGCGACTACTTCTATGTGCGCCGCCACGGCGATCAACGCGGCAGCGGCGTCTACCGGCACCATGTGGCGACCGGCGCCGACGACCTCCTCACCGGTGACGACGACCCGGTGGGCCGCTTCCACCTGGACCTCTGGCAGGACCGCTGGCTCGTCATCACGGCCCGATCCGGCACCAGCCGCACCACCCGCGTGTCGATCGCCGACGTGGTCCGGGTCGACGCACCGCGACCCCTTTCCCTCGGCGGGCTGTCCTCGGCGGGTGTCGCGATCGACGCGCGGGGTCGTGCCATGGCGATCTCGACCGCGAAGCACGAACTCGGGCGGCTGCTCGTCGCCGACCCGTCGCCCCGCGGAGGCTGGGGACCGTGGCGAGTGCTGGTGCCCGCCGACGAGACGGCGGTGCTGGCCGGGTTCACCCTCGCCGACGACCACCTACTGATTCTGCGGACCAGGGACGGATACGCCGAACTGTCCGTCCACGACGCCGAATCCGGCGCCTGGCTACGCGACGCCGAGCTCCCCGGCGCGGGCACCATCACCGCCGTCGGGCCCACCGACGAACCGGGCGTACTCGCCCTCGGATACACCGACTGGCTCCGACCACTCGGCCGACACCGCCTGGACCTTCGTTCGGGCCGAGCCACCCCTGCCGAGTCACCCACGCCCGTTCTGCCCGGAATCACCGTCACACGAACGACTTACCGTTCAGATGACGGCACCGAGGTACCGATCACGATCCTGACCCCCGAAGGCCCTCGGATTCCCCGCCCCACCCTCCTGACCTGCTACGGCGGCTTCGGCATCACCTTCCGTCCCACCTACCAACCGGACCTGCTGATCTGGGTACGCGCGGGCGGTGCGGTCGCGGTCGCGGGTGTGCGCGGCGGCGGCGAACGCGGCCGCCGCTGGCACCGGGCAGGTATGGGCGCCAACAAGCCCACCGCCTTCACCGACCTACACGCCGCCGCCGACTGGCTACTCGACTCCGGCTGGACCCGCCCCGATTCCCTCGCCCTCCTCGGCGGCAGCAACGGCGGCCTCATGGCCGCGGGCGCCATGGTCCAGCGCCCCACCCACTACGCCGCCGTCGTCTGCGCCAACGCGCCCCTCGACATGCTCCGCTACGAACTCTGGGGCCTCGGCCCCGCCTGGCGCGAAGAATACGGCTCCCCCGCCGACCCCACGACTTTCCTTGCGCTACTGAACTATTCGCCCTATTACAACGCCACCATCCACCCCGACCGCCGATGGCCACCGACCCTGATCACCACCGGCGACAACGACACCCGAGTCCCAGCCATCCACTCCTACAAGATGACCGCCGCCCTCCAACACGGCCGAGGCGGCCCCATCCTCCTCGACGTGATCGCAGGCAAGGGCCACACAGGCAGCACCCCCACCGCCGACCACGCCCTCATCCATCTACTGGCCTTCGTCGCCCACCACACACGGCTGCGACTGAACGACCCACCTTCCCAACGGCTGACAGCTCTCTCACTGTGACCTCGTAGCTCACCTGACCAGGAGCGTCGGGCCAGGTTTCAGACTCGAAACGATCGTTCCAGTACTGGCGACGCGAGAGCGTCTGCCTTCAGATCGGACGACAGGTCCACGGTGGTCCTACCATCCGTGCTATTCCCAGACGCGAGATCAGGTTGGAACCTGCCCGGCCAACTCCATCAGATCCGATCGCAAGCTGCCGGTGTCCAGCGCGGGACCACCAACGGTGGGCGAGCTAGGTGACAGCGTCGGCACAGCACACACACCCTGGATCTCCACGTGGCGCGCGAAACGGTCTCAGCCCGACGAAGAGTCGAGCCGAGACCAGAGGGTGGAAGCCGTGGTTCCACCTACGACGGATCGGTGTCGTTGTCGTCGTCCCAGTCAGTGCCAGGCGTCGGGGCGCAAGGGTTTTCGATCGCCGTAAACAGGTCGCGGGCGGCGTCAATGACTGGCAGACACGCGCGCAGCAAGTTGGCGACGGCGCCTGGGATCAGGGTGACGTTCTGCAGGATGAGCACGATCAGGGCAACAAGGCCAATGACATCAGTGGCGTTCATTCTGGTAAGCGTTGTTCCAGAAGAGAATTCGGTGCATCCGGCGCAGCGAAGTCCTGCCAAGCCCCAGGATGCAGGCCCAGATGAGCACGGACCAACGAACGAAACCGAACTCCGGCCGGATCGATCGAGGAGAACACTGATGGCCGCGCCGCACGACATCCATACACGTGAAGACCTACGGAAGGCATTGGGTGAGCTCCATGCCAGCGCGGGGATCAGCTATCTGAAACTGGCGAGCCACCAGGGAGTCACCACCGCACACAACACGATCAACGACTGGGTCAACGGAAAAACCATGCCCCAGTGGGCCAACCTATCCCCGGTTCTACGAGCCTGGGGCATCACCGACGACGAGCTGAACGATTGGAAGGCCGCGCGTGCTCGCGCCGACACCGACACCCGCAGCCGGCTGGGGACCGCGCTGGACGAGGTACGCGACCCGTTCGCGCTGGAAGTACACGAACCGATCACGGTTGCCGATTCTGATGCCGATTCCACCGTGGAGGTGTTGCCGCCGTATGTGCGTCGCGCCCACGACGATCAGCTTGCCGAAGTCGTCGATCAGGCGCTGTCAGATCGGAGCGGGATCGCGGTGCTGCTCGGCGATTCGTCCACTGGGAAAACCCGCGCACTCTGGCAGGCGTTGGAACCTCTGCGCGCCCGCCGCGGATGGCGGTTGTGGCACCCATCGCCCTATCACCGAGAGGATCTAGCCGAGCAGCTGGACAGGGTCGGGCCGCGCACCGTGGTGTGGATCAACGAAACCCAGCGTTACTTCCTTCCCGCGGGCGATCAGGAACGTGGGCGCCTCGCCGAACAACTGCACGCGGTGCTTGCTGATACCCGCCGGGCACCGATTCTGATCCTCGGCAGCTTGTGGCACGAGCACTACGACGCCCTGTGTGCCGACCCTGGTTCGGCAACCCGCAAGCTGGTTGAGCCGTCCGTGATCACCGTGCCCGCGAACTTCACCGGCGGCGATCTGGATGCCATGCGCGACGCCACCGTTGAGGACCGGCGTCTGGCGATGGCGTTCGAACGGGCAGAGAACGGCAAGATCACCCAATACCTGGCCGGAGGACCGGAACTGATCCACTTCTACACCAAGCAGGCGAGTACGACAGAACGTGCGGTGATCGAGGCAGCGATGGACGCGGTGCGGATGGGCCACCCCAATATCTTGCCGTTCACCTTGCTGCGCGACATGGCTGTCGGCTACATCGATGACATCATCTGGGATTCCCTGGAAGACAACTGGTTCGAAGCCGCCTTGGCCGAGATCGGTCGCTCGTGCAAAGGCGCGCGCGGGCCCATAACCCCAATCCGCGAGCGGCCGTTGAACTCGCGCACCCGGCGAGGACGCGAAGGCAGGATCACTGGCAGTTCAGGGCAGCCGGTGTATCAGCTAGCCGACTACCTCGACCAGCATGGCCGACGTATCCGCGCTCTGCTGACTCCGCCGATTGGATTCTGGGAAGCCATCGCCGCCCACGCCGCCCCCCACTACCAGCACCATCTCGCGCACGCCGGATGGGACCGCGGCCTCTACCGTGTCGCGGCCCAACTTTGGAAGAACGCCGCTGGCCGCGGCCATGCCGTCGCCGCGCTCAATCTGATAGTCCGACTGAGCGCCCTGTTCCCTGATGATCGTCGACCGGCCGATTGGGCCATTGCACATATCGTCCTCGACAGCCCGGCCGATGTGGGGTTTATGGTAGAGCGGCTTTGGGCGATCGGCGCGCACGCCCAGATACAGCGTCTTGCCGACCGGGCCGCCGCCCAGCTTCCCCTCGACCGCCCGGTCGAGGTGGCATACCTGGTGCTGCGGTTGCAGCAGACCGGTGCGTCCATTCAGATGCTGGTTCTCGCAGACAGGGCCGCCGCTCTCCTTCCTCTCGATCGATTGTCAACGGTGGGCTTTCTGTTGGCTCGGTTGGGTGATGTTGGCGCGCACACCCAGATACAGGTTCTCGCAGACCGGATCGCCGCAGACGTTCCGCTCGATAAGCCGTCTGCAGTCGGCTTTCTGTTGGATCGGTTGCGAGAGGCAGGGGCAGATGCGCAAGTGCAGCTTCTCGCAGATCGCGCTGCCGACCACGTGCCCGTCGACAACCCGGCCGCAGTGGGATCACTCGTGGAGTGGATGTGGGAGTCCAAAGCGCACAAGCAAATACACGTTCTCGCGCATCGCACTGCCACCGATGTGTCCGTCGATGACCCTGCCGCGGTGGGTGAACTGCTCCACCGGCTTTGGTTGGCCGAGGCCCACGAACAGGTACAAGTTCTCGCTGATCGGGCCGCCATCCAGTCCCCCGTTGACGACCCTGCCAAAGTGGGCGAACTGCTGCACCGGTTGCGCCAAATCGGAGCACAGGCGCAGATGCAGGCCTTAGCTGACCGGGTTGGTCCCCCTACTTCGATCGAGGACTTCATCGCAGCACACCCAGCAGCAACCCACTCTGAGAACTTCGTCGAGGAGCATGAGCAATTCCCGGCCATATCGGATCATGATCCCACCGCCACGTCCTCTATCGAGGCGGAAGTGAGTTCACAACTGAACCGTTTGTGGGCTGCCGGAGAACGCGAGCAAGTGTGGAAGTTTGCCGCGCAGTTGTCGGCAGCGGGTATGTTCGAGCTATTCTTGGACACTTCACCCGATTTGAGAGAAAAGTTCCGATTCGGTCGGGAGCTTCAGACTGAACATATTCCTACTGAGCAATGGTCGTGGGACGACCTCGACTAACGGGTCAGCGACGAGATTCCCCGCGATCGACGTGGTAGGCGGCGGCATCCTGTGTCGATGTCTGGCGTTGTATGCCCGAATCACCGGACGTTTGTAGTCGAAAATAGTAGACGGGTCGCAAGCCGACCGACCTTATCCGTGAGTGGCGCCCACCGCCCTGAACCGTGGCCAAGTGGCCATGTCAGGAGGATAACCTAATAGGCGTGCTTACTCCTCCCGAGGTGCAGGAATACGACGGCAGCGGAACGATCCGATGGGCTGTCGGTAGTCCAGAAGGGCCCCGCTCGCGGTCGTGGGCCGTGGTAGGCCGGAAGGCAGGTGATGTTTACGTCTCCCAGCGGATGGGGATGAAGGATCTGAAGCTGAGTCTGCATCCAGCACGGTGGCGTATGGCACTGAGCAAGGAGGCGGCAGCGGTTCGACTTCCAGCGGGCGAGGATCGTGTCTTCTCACGATGGGAACACACTGACGAGTGCGCCCCTGGGTGGAGGCTTGGAGCAACGATCACAGTTCCCCACTGCTCGCTTGTCGAGCACTTCGCCGAGCCAAAACTGAACAAGGTGCGATGGTTTCCAACTCCTGGGCCAGGACAATCACTTCGGTTCATTGTCTTGATCGGCGCGCCCGACCGGGAGCCACTGACAGTGAACAACACCATTGGTGATGTTGGTCGAATCTCACTGGCGACTGGTGGCGCCGTATGGGTCATTGCACACCAGGATGAGTTCGACGCATCGCGTGAGGCCGGGTTCCGGGAAATCCAGCGGCGTGCGGCGGTAGCAGGCCCTGGGGAGGATGTCCACGGAATGGGCTGGGGGTCCAACTCCAACGACGGAAGTCCTGCCCTCATCGAGTTGGGCAACCTTCGCTCTGGGGCTGGTCAGGCTAGCTGACCGGGGTTGCGCGATTTGGCCCTGTGCTGGGTTGGTGTGCGCATACTGTGGCTAGCTCACCGCCTGCACTACACCTCTCACCGATGACGTGATCACTGACCGTACAACCCTGAGCGATCTGTTCCCGATCTGGCTCGCGACCAAACCGAGCTCAAGCCTCAATCGCGCGACGTATATCAACAGGCGTGGAAGCGTCATGGACACAAGCAACTCGGCGCGCTGCGCATCCGGGAGTTGCCCACCAGCCGCGCCGAGACGCACCTCGGCAAGATCGCGGCGCGCTCGAAGTCGAACGCCAAGACGTTCCGGGTGGTGCTGCTCGGAATGTTCGCCCTGGCAGTCCAATACGACGTTTGCCGTTGAACCCGATTCGGGAGACCAGCCGGACGGGCGGGAAGCAATCCAGGGCTCACACCCTCGCCTCCGACGAGTTCACGAAGCTGCGCAAGGCGGTACGCGCATCGTGATCGTGAGAAGGAGTTCGGCCCTCGGCCAGGTCGCCAGCTCCCGGAGTTTGTCGACGTGCTCGTCTCGACCGGATGCCGGCCGAATGAGGTGCTGTCGCTGCGCTGGTCTGATGTCGATCTGCTGGCCGATCCGCCGACGATGACGATCACCGGGACCATGATCGACCACGGCGCGGTCAAGGGTGAGGCACTGCACCGACATGACGAGCGCAAAGGACGCGCCCCCGCACACACGGTGATCCTGCCCAGGCTCGCGGTAGAGGCCCTGACTATCCTGTTCGGCGATGCGGCCGGACCTGACAGCCCGGTGTTTGCCAACCGTGACGGCGGGCTGATGAGCTTGGCGAGCATGCGTCGATCGCTGCGCGCCGCGCTTCCCGAGGAACTGGGCTGGGTCACTCCTCGCGGCCTCCGACCGACTGTCGCGACGGTGGTTCGTCACAACCGCGGAGCGCTGAGGCGCAGGCTCAATTGTCTGCATGCCAACTGGCCACGACCGAGCAACACTACCTCGAACGTCGGACCATGGGACCGGATGCCAGGAAGGCTCTCTACCAGTTCACGAACGGAAAGTAGTCCGTCGTTTGTAGTCGGAAAGTAGTCGATTTGGCCTGCGTATCCGGAAACAAGAAGGCCCTCCACCAGCTATTGCTGGTGGAGGGCTCTTTGTGCTCCCCCATCTGGACTCGAACCAGAAACCTGCCGATTAACAGTCGGCTGCTCTGCCAATTGAGCTATAGGGGAATGCCCTGGGTCGGTAGACTCAGGCGGTCTGCCTTGGCGGGCTGACCGAGATGAAACTTTAGCGCATGGGGTTGTGGGTTCCCAAATCGGGCTGCTACCTGCGGACATGTGGCGTATAACGATGTGTCGACGAACGGTGGGCGGATCGACACGGGTGGGGCGGTTGGGGCAGGATGGGGCGGCACACGAACGTGGGAGGAGCTCCATCAGATGCTGCGGTTGATCATCGGCGTAGCGGCCGGGTATGTGCTGGGCACCAAGGCCGGGCGGGCGCGCTATGAGCAGATCAGTGCGGCGACGCGGGCGGTTGCGGGGAGCCCGGTGACGAAGAAGCTGGTGTCGGTGGGTCGGCAGAAGCTGTCGGACAAGTTGAGCACGCAGCAGAAGCTCGAGCCGATGGAGCCGTTGGACGAGCGGACCACGGTGCTCGTGCCACACAACCAGCTGCGCCGCTGATTCAGGCGCCCGCCGCGTAGCCCTCGTTGCCCATGGCCTGGGCGGCGAGGCTCTTGCGGTACTGCTCCAGCGCCACCAGGTCACCGAACAGGGTCATGTAGGTGTCGGGCTCCTCGCTGGCGGAGAGGCGCTGCAGCTTGGATTTGAGCTCGGCGATCTGGCGGCCGACCCAGGCTTCCTGGGTGCGGGCGAGGATGCCGGTGATGAAGCGCGGGGTGTCGTTCTGGGAGCGCACCGGTAGTTGCTCGTTGGCCAGTTCGGAGACCAGGGCGCGGATCATCAGGTCGTCGGTGTGGTCGGCGACGGCGGCCACCCATTCGGCGCCGCCGAGTCCGGAGGCCGTGCCGCCCGCCTGGGCGATCATGATCCGTACCGCCACGTAGGCGGGGTGGGTGAAGGCGGCGGTGTCGATGGCGTCGAAGGCGACACCGGCGATGCCGGGGTATTGCAGTGCGGCACTGAGGGTTTGGCGCTGAGCCAGCAGTACCGGATCGTTCGGGGCGGGGCGGACCGAGGAGCCCTCGTCGGCGCGAGGAGCGGAAACCGGTGCGGCACCGGTCTTTCCGCCGGGCGCGGGCTTGCCGTTCGGGCCGGAGCGGTTCTTGCGGGCTTCCTCGCCGACGCGGCGCACGACGAGCTGGATGTCGTCCCAGCCGACCCAGCCTGCCAGTTTGGTCGCGTAGCCCTTGCGGGTGGCGTTGTCCTTGATCTGGGCGACCACGGGCACGGTGCGGCGCAACGCCTCGACACGGCCTTCGACATCGTCGAGGTTGTGTTCGGCGAGCAGGCCGCGAATCACGAACTCGTAGAGGGGGGTTCGGCGCGCGACCAGGTCGCGGACGGCAGCGTCACCGGAGTGCTGACGCAGCTCGCACGGGTCCTGCCCGTCGGGAGCGACGGCGATGTAGGTCTGGCCGGCCAGGCGCTGATCGCCGCTGAAGGCCTTCAGGGCGGCGGCCTGTCCGGCGGCGTCGCCGTCGAAGGTGTAGATGATCTCGCCGCGCCAGAAGTTGTCGTCCATCAGCAGCCTGCGCAGCACCTGGAGGTGCTCCTCGCCGAAGGCGGTGCCGCAGGAGGCGACGGCGGTCTTGACCCCGGCCAGGTGCATGGCCATGACGTCGGTGTAGCCCTCGACGACCACGGCCTGATGGCCCTTGGCGATCTCGCGCTTGGCGTGGTCGAGACCGAACAGCACCTGAGACTTCTTGTACAGCAAGGTCTCCGGGGTGTTCACGTACTTGCCGGGCATGGTGTCGTCGTCGAAGAGCTTGCGCGCGCCGAAGCCGATCACCTCGCCGCCCAGGTTGCGGATCGGCCAGAGCAGGCGGCGGTGGAACCGGTCGATCGGGCCGCGTTTGCCCTGCTTGGACAGGCCGGCCGCTTCCAGTTCCTTGAATTCGAAACCCTTGCGGAGCAGGTGCTTGGTGAGCACGTCCCAGCCGCCGGGCGCATAGCCGCAGCCGAACTGCTGGGCGGCGGCGCCGTCGAAGTTTCGCTCGGTCAAGTAGGCGCGGGCGGCCTCGGCCTCGGGTTCGCGCAGCTGCGCCACGTAGAACTCGTGCGCGGCGGCATTGGCGGCGACCAGACGCGAGCGGGTGCCGCGGTCGCGCTGGACCGAGGTGCCACCACCCTCGTAGTTGATCTGGTAGCCGATGCGGTCGGCCATCTGCTCGACGGCCTCGACGAAACCGATGTGCTCGATCTGCTGCAGGAACTTGTAGACGTCACCACCCTCACCACAGCCGAAGCAGTGGAAGAGGCCGTGGTTGGGGCGCACGTGGAACGACGGCGACTTCTCGTCGTGGAACGGGCACAGGCCCTTGATGGAGTCGGCGCCCGCGCGCTTGAGCGCCACGTACTCACCGACGACGTCTTCGATCCGGACCCGGTCACGGATCGCCGCGATATCGCGATCTGGGATTCGTCCGGCCACGTGGGAAGTCTAGTCGGTCGGGCTCAGCGGCAGTCCAGCGAGGCGGCGACGCGCTCGAAGCGGCTCTCGGTGTAGGAGGCGATCTGGTCGATCACCACGCGCACGCGGGCGGTGTCGTCGGTGGCGGCGTTCCACCAGGGCAGCATCTGGTCGTCGAGGTGGGCGGGCGCGGTGGTGAGCAGGCGGTCGGCGACAGCCTGGACGCGGTCGCGCTGGGTCTGCTGGCGGGCGAGGTGGCCGAGGTCGGAGCGGACGTAGCGCAGGGCGACGGTCTTGAGGACGGCGACCTCGGCGGCCACGATCGGCGGCACGATCAGATCCGCCTCGTAGCGGATGAGGGGGCCGGGTCCGTAGCGCTCGTGGGTGGCCGCGATGGCGGCGGTCGCGAACCTGCCGACCAGTTCGCTGGTGAGTCGCTTCAGCGCCACCGAGGCGGCGAAGGTGCCGTCGTAGTCCACCGCGTCGGCCACGACGTCGAGTTCGGACAGGCGCTGCGCGGCGGCGGCGAGCGCCTCGATCGACTGGTCGGGATGCTGACCGTGGCCCTGCTCGGCGAGGGCGGCCTGTTCGGCGGGGTCGGCCAGGGCGCGCAGGTCGATGCGGCCGACGATCACGCCGTCCTCCACGTCGTGCACCGAGTAGGCGACGTCGTCGGACCAGTCCATGATCTGGCATTCCAGGCTCTGGACGCGTTCGGGTGCGTCCTTGCGGACCCAGGCCAGGCGTTCGAGGTCGTCGTCGTAGGCGCCGAACTTGGTGCCGGAACCGCTTCTGCCCCAAGGGTATTTGATGGTGGCGTCGAGGGCGGCGCGGGTGATGTTGAGTCCGGCGCTGCCCCCCGCCGGGTCGAGGACCTTGGGTTCGAGGCGGGTCAGGATGCGCAGGTTCTGCGCGTTGCCCTCGAAACCGCCGTACTCGTCGGCGAATTCGTCGAGGGCGCGTTCGCCGTTGTGGCCGTAGGGCGGGTGGCCGATGTCGTGGGCGAGCCCGGCCAGATCGACGAGGTCGGGGTCGGCGCCGACGCCGTCGGCGATGCTGCGCCCGATCTGGGCCACCTCGAGCGAATGGGTGAGGCGGGTGCGCGGGGTGTCGCCCTCGCGCGGGCCCATGACCTGGGTCTTGTCGGCCAGGCGGCGCAAGGCGGCCGAGTGCAGGACGCGGGCGCGGTCGCGGGAGAACTCACTGCGGTGACCACGGTCGGCGGCGCCCGGCCACGCGGTCTTGCCCGGTTCGTGAACCATGCGCTCCCGGTCGTGCGGGGTGTAGCTGTCGGTCATCGGATCTCACTGTCCCGCCGTGTAAGAGAAGTCTGCCGAGAAGTGGGTGAGCTGATACCACAGCAGCGCGCCGGTTTCGCGGGCGATGCCGTGGAACTGCGACTCCCTCGTGTAGACGGCCGGACCGGTGCGGGTGGGTGCGGTCCACGCGCGCAGACCGGCGTCGCGAGCCATCGTGCGGGTCCGCAGTGAATGCCACGGATCAGAGACGAGTACGGCCGATGACATCCCACGTGCGCCCATGGCGTCGGCGACGGCTTCGATGCTGCGCAGGGTGTCGGAGCCGGTTTCCACGGCGAGGATGTGGTCGCTGGGCACGCCCGCGTTCTCCAGGTAGCGCTTGCCCGAGGCGGCCTCGGTGTAGAGGTCGCCCTCTTGCTTGCCGCCGACGGTGATCACCATCGGCGCCACCCCGGCCTCGTAGAGCCGCCCCGCCTGGTACAGCCGCGCCTCGAACACCGACGACGGCGTTCCCGAGTACTGGGCGGCGCCGAGCACGACGATCGCGTCGGCGGGCGTGTAGTCGTCGATCCGGGCGACCTGCCACACCCGGACCGCGGTCCCGATGACCAGCACCAACCCCATCAGCACCGCGCCGACGATCAACCGAACCATCCACACCGACACCGACGACACGAGCCCGCGACGGGGCCGGGCATTCGCCGCAGGTGCTGGCGTTCGCGAGAAACCCGACTTCATCCTGATCAGTCTGCCAGGTCGCCCCGACCGCTGATGCGGCCAGCGGTCACCACCGGATTCCGGTCCGGTGAACTCCTCGCCAGGGCGTCCGCGCTCACCAGCCGCGTTCGCGCCACTCCACCAAGTGGGGGCGGTCGGTGCCGAGGGTGGTGTCGTCGCCGTGGCCCGGGTAGACGACGGTGTCGTCGGGGTAGCGGTCGAAGAGCTTGGTGGTGACGTCGGTGAGGAGGGTGTCGAAGTCGGTGGGGGTGTGGGTTTTGCCGATGCCGCCGGGGAATAGCAAAGGTCGGTAGCAGATAAGATGAGCCATGGCCATCATCAAAGCCGCGATCTACTGCCGTATCTCGGAGGACCCGCGCAGCACTGAGCGGGGCGTGACGCGCCAGCGAGAGGACTCTGAGCAGCTCGCCAAGGCCCGGGGGTGGGACGTTGTCGGTACCTATATCGACAACGATGTCTCGGTGCTGGGCGCTCGATATCGGCAGAACTACGACGCGATGCTCGAAGCCGCAGTTCGTGGCGAGTTCGACTTCATCGTCGCCTACGGCCTGTCAAGGCTCTGGCGTAACCGAAAGGAGCGAGCGCACGCGATCGAGGTCCTCGCGAAGGCCAGAGTCGGAATCGCCCTGGTCAAGGGGTCCGATATCGACCTGACCTCGGCAGCCGGACGTATGTACGCGGGCATCCTTGGCGAGTTCGACTCCGCGGAGTCCGAGATCAAAAGCGAACGAATTGCCCGCGCCGCCAAGCAGCGTGCCGAGGAAGGCCGGGCGAATGGTTCACACGCATACGGATGGACGCGTGTCTACCAACGAGATTCCGCAGGCAACATGATCAGCTGGGAAGACGTCGAAGATCCCATCGCCGCCGACGTGGTCAGGGGCATCGTGGCCGACCTCTTGGCCGGCCTGTCGATGAATCACGTTGTCCGAGAACTGAACGCCTCAGGCGTCCCCACACCCTCGGGGAAGGGAAAGTGGATGTCGTCGACAGTGCGCAAGCTGGCTCTGCGCAAGATGAATGTCGCGATCCGGACGCACCGAGGACAGGAGTATCCAGCAGCATGGCCCGCGATCGTCGACCGAGATACCCATGACCGGGTGACAGCGCTACTGACCGACCCGTCCCGGGTGACAACTAAAGGAGGCGCCCGACGTCACCTCCTCAGTTTCGGTATCGGCCGCTGCGGAAAGTGCGGGTCGATCCTGCGTGTCGTCAATCGAGGGGGCCCACACATCTTGTACTGCTGCGACACGCCGCAGGGCTGTGTCGGACGACGAGTCGAGTGGGTCGACGAATTCGTTGCCTCGGTGATCTGTGCCCGACTGGCACGCGAGGACGCGCGAGACCTCTTCGTGAGCAGCGACGACACCGCAGGTCGGGACGCTCGCATCCGCGTCGATGCGATCCGATCCCGGCTGGACAGCGCCGCAGATGCCTTCGCAGACGGCGAAATCGACGCCCAGCAGCTCGCACGAATCACCGCAAAGCTGAAGCCCGAACTGTCAGCCGCCGAGGCAGACGCGAGCCGAGCTACAGCAGGATTGGATAGCACGCTCGTTTCGGAGATCACCGCTGGTGATGCGCGCGAAGTTTGGGACAGTCTTGCTGTCACGCAGCGAATTGCGGTTCTTCAAGCACTGGACGTCCGCGTGACGCTCCTCCCTGCTCGAGGTGGACCGGGCTTCAAACCGCAGTATGTCCGGATCGACTGGAATGCGTCCGAGAGCCAACCATGATCTCCGCCTATGGGTTTCGGTACGCTTCACTACGAAGCTGACCAGCACAAATAGACAGATTGGCGTGCGCGGTAGTCGCGGCGAATTCGCGAACTTCTCGCAATGAAGGTCGGAGAATCGCCACCTGTTAACTGGACTCGCTGCTCAAAGATTGCTGCGGGAAAGCCGCGGCAGACTGACCAAGCAGGCGCTTCGTAACCCGCACTCTTGGGCGGCCTGCCTCCGCGGCGAGCGGGATGCCCTTCCACGGCCCTGGCCGTGATCTCCGGTTCTGAGCGGCGGCTGGTCCGTGTGGTGTTTGTCCCTCTCGGTGTGGCCTGAGGGCTGCCCATCGCGTAGGCATCGGGCGTCAAGGGTGGCCGCAGGCCATCGGCTTGCCGACGCGTAGCGCCCTTGATGCCCGAGGTCTGCGTGATAGCCCTCAGATCAGGCCACGCCGCGAGGGACAAACACCACGTCCCGCGAAGAACCGCGCGACCGCCAGGTCGCGATACCCGCTCCCGAGCTCGGCGCGCACCGGCGCAGCCGAGTAGCGACGCAACTCGCGTACCACCCACCCACCAGCACACGCGCTACACCACCACACCCACCACCAACAGCCGCGGCTCTAGACCGCAGCCACACGCACCCGACGCCACCACCGTCACCGACTCCCAACGCAACCCACTCGCAAACCCACCGATGTACTCCCAACCCAACCACTTCTTTTTCTCTCAACCACCATCCCATCCATCTCTTCTTTGTTCTTTGATTTCTGATTGCTCCCCACCCCCACCCAGTTCGACATCTCATTGGACACGCAGTGGGTGATGAGATGTCGAACTGGGTGGGGGTGGGGAGTGAGCAGAAATCCCGCCTTTACGCCCAGCTCACGGGATGGATGGGATGGTGGTTGAGAGTGCGAATATCTAGCACCGCACCAGTGCTAGATATTCGCCAGATAGTCGCGTGGTTTTCGCGCCTTCGATCCACACCAAGATCGAATACCGGTTCGCCGAGACCTCGAGACTATCGCCCTTCCTCGGCGTGACAGCGTGAGCACGGACGGCGGGCAGTTCAAGGGCGCTCCTTCGTCGCGTCGGCTTCGCCGATGGCCTGCGGCCACCCTTGAGCAACCCACCGTCCGTGCTCGTGAAGCCTTCGGAGGAAGGGCCAGGGGAACAGTTGGGGAACCCGCCCAACCACCGAACCGCGGCAGGCAGATCCTTGGAGGCAAGCGAGCGAAGCTCGTGCGGCAGTACATCTCGAGCCGAGCGGGCCGGAACGCGACGGAGCCCCCGACCCGATCACGGGCCAGGGGCTCCTGGTGGTGCTGTCTCGAGCTACGCGGGCGGGGTGTAGCTGCCCAGGTCGTAGACGCGGCCGTTGCCGCCCTCGGCGGGGCCGACGAACAGCAGGCCGTCGAGCCGTCCGCCGATCGCGACGCCGTTGGCGCGGGCACGGCGGAGTCCGGCGCGGATCGCGCGCTGGACGTCGCGGTCCATCGTGACCGCGCGCAGGCCGTCGTCCTGGTCGTCGGCGGGCTCGTCGATCTCGACGATCAGCTGCGAGTCGATCACCGGATCTCCGGCCGCGGTGACCTGCGGCTTGCGGTTGACCCAGAACAGCGGCTGGCCCTTGCCGTTGTGGCGGTGGCGGCGGACCACGGCGATGATCTCGCCGCTCACTCCGTCGCCGGGAGCGACGTCGCGGCCGAACGGGTTACGGGCGCCGCCGGTCATCAGCTCGGCGTTGATCTGGTCCAGGTCGGTCAATGCGTTGGTCATGATGTGTCCTTTGTTCGTGTGGAGTGTGTTCTGGAGGTGGGTTGAGAACCCGGGGCAGGCTCGTCACCTGCCCCGGTAGCGATCGGTCAGCGAACCAGGCTCAGTACCTCCCCCGTGTCGTCGTCGGCCTCGGCGGCGGCGATGATCTGGGCGACGCGGGAGTGCGACAGACCAACCGCGGCGCCGATAGTGCGGGTGGACTCCCCTGCCGCGCGGCGGCGCAAGATCTCGGCGTCACGGTCGGCGACCGACTCCGGCTCCGGCGCGGTGTCCAGGGCCTCGACAACCGGTGTCGACCCGCTGTCCAGCGCTGTCCGGTCGGTGTCCAGTGCTGGCCACACCGCGTCTACCGGTGTCGAATCGCTGTCCAGTCGTGCCGGACCGAACTCGGGCGCGGCTTGGGGCAGCTCGGGAGCGCGCGGGACCTCGATCAGCGCCGACAAGCCGTGCGTGGCGGCCAAACCGAACAGCGGAGCCGCGCCCGCCACGCCTGCCGCGATGGCTGCGGGCAGGATCCGCTGCCCTGATTCCGCAGCGTGGAGACCATTTCCGACCACCGAGATCAGTTCGGCGGCGAACAGCTCGGTCCAGAAGAACCACTTCGTCGCCGCGGGGATCGCGACCCCCTGGCGGGCCCGTCGTTGCAGCGAAACCAGGGCGACAGCGGACTGGACAATGGCTCCATCGACGAAGATCGGGCCGACCCACGCTAGACGCGGGTCGATTCCGGCCATGACCGACAACTCGGTCAGCGCCGCGAACGACCACACGAACGCGCCGAGTCCGATCACGATCGTCATCGCCAGCGCGGTCAGTTCGGCGGCGTCCATCCGCCGGGTAGACGGACTGTGGACGGGCTGTACAGCGGCTGTACGGGTCATCGTTCGTACCCCTCTCGATTCATCGACGCGGCCCACGGGCTCCACGTCAGGGTGTGCACCAGGCGCTCCTGCTCGTCGTGCAAGGCGTGCCCGGACAGCTGATCCAGGGCGTTGTCCAGATCGCTGGCCAACTCTCGGTTACGGTCCTGCAGATCGGCGACCTGCTGCTCCAGCTCGGAGATCCGGGCCAGCAGATCGGTCTGCTCGGTGGCGATCTCGGGCCGCTGCATCGGGCGCAGCGCGATCACGGGGGCGAGGCCGGCCTGGTCCTGCTCGACGACGGCGGTGGCCGTCGCGGGCATCGTTGACTCGGCCGCCGCGCTCACCGTTCGACTCCTGCCCGCTCGGTCTGGCGGTCCATCGCCGCGGCGATGGCGTTGCCGCGCCCCTGGTAGTCGGCCAGGGCGCTGGTGCGGGCTGCCACCGAGTTACCGAATTGCGGGACGGGGCACGCCGGGTTGTTGCGGGAGGCGTCGATCGACGGGAGCCCATCGACGCTGTGCCGATAGGGGGTCGAACTCGACTCGGCCCCTTCGATGACTTCCGTGGTGTGGTCGCGTGGCACGCGCTCCGTAGGGTTTCTGCCCGCCGCACCGGAGTCGAATTCGAACCACGTGGCCTGGTCGTCAGCGGCACGCTCTGCCTCCAACTGTCGGGCCCTGTCAGCCGTCGTCGGTTGGGCGGCGCGGATCTCGTCGGCCCGTTCGTAGGTCAGGCGATCGGTGTACTGGCTGGTGACCAATCCCAGGTCATCGCGGGCGATGCCGTTGACGGTCAGATCGCGTGCTTGGTCCCAGCTGCGGGCCTCGACCGGGTGGAGGGTGTCGCCCAGCTCCGCGCGGCGGGCGTCGGCGGCCTCGACGCCATCAAGCTGGTAGTGCCCGTAGGCCTCGGAGAGAGTCGACCAGGCGTCGAACCAGTTGTCGTCGCCGTGGTTGTTCCAGGTCGAGCTGTATTCGTCACGGTCGAGGTCATCGGCGGGGTCGTAGTCCGTGGGATCACGGCCGTCACTGATCGAAGCCCAGTGAGTGAAGTCCGAGCGCATCAGTATCTCGGTGTCGGACTCGGTGGCGAAGTTGTCAGCCGAGGTGTTGTAGGTAGTGTCGTTCATCGGTTCGTGCCTTTCGGAACTGCTTGTGGAATAGGTGGGTTCGTGGCCGGGCCAGGCGCCGTGGCCGGTCATCTCGCGTGCTTGCATGTGCGATGACCACCGGGTGTCGTTCATGTCGGGCGGCTGCACTCCGCCCGGCATGAACACTTCGTGCGCCCGCTTCATCGCCTCGGGCGCCTGGATCCAGGCGTCGTGGATCTCGGTGATCTCGCGCCAGGCCGGTCCGACCTCGGGGTCTGAGGACCACAGGGCGTCGATCGCGCGGGCTTCCGGCAGCAAGGCAGGGTCCTCGTCGTAGCCGCGGTCGTAGTAGTCCTGCGCGCGGGCGAAGTCGGCTCGCCACAGCACTTCTCGGTCGTCGTCGATCCGCTCGGCGTAGCGCGCGATGTACGGGTCGTCGAGCTCGTCCTCGCGGCTCATCGCTGCGCCCCGTCTCGCTCGGTGGTGCGCTCGACCGCGGCGGTGACCGCGTTGCCGGGCGCGTAGTCGGCCAGCGCGCTCCGTCCGGCTTCGGCTGCCTGACGTTCCGGGCTGCCGAACCGCTTCTCGGCCGGGGTGCGCTCGGCGAGCTTGGCCACCGCCTCGTCCCGCTGACCACGGAACGAATCACGCTCGGCCAGGGCCTGGTCCCGCTCGGCGGTCATCGCCGACAACCGCCGGGTGAGCTCGGCGTTGGAGTCGGTGAGCTCACCGTTGTGCTCGATCGACAGACTGTGGCGCTGACGCAAGCTGTGGTGCTCGTTGTCCAGGAGCTCGCGGGTGGCCTCGGACTCGCCCAGCAGGTGCTCACGGACCGCGACACGCTCGTCGGCCAACCGGTCCGACACCGTCTTCGGCAGGCCGTAATCGGTGTAGTACGGCGACTCCGGAAACCGCGGGTCGGTGACCTCCACCCGCGTCCGCGCCACCGAGGGTCCGGCACTCATCACACCGCGGTGGGCGTAGTCGAGCGCGGCCACCTCGCTACCCAGCGTGGAGATCTCGCTGTGGAGCACCTTGCCGGTGCCCGGCTCGATCCGCGCCACCGCCACCTCGTACGGGGTGTCGGCGCCGGTGTACTCCGGCTCCCGATCCCGCGACCACCGCCCGACACTCGCGATCACCTCGCCCCGCTCGCCGAACGCCGAACGCCGCTCCACGTCACGGGCCGCGATCCCGTCGGGGCGGGCCGTGACCGAGGCCCACACGTTGTTCTCGGCCAGGACCGGATTGCGGGTCATCGCCTTCTTCATCTCGGCCAGCGCCTGCTCCCGCGAGGGGTAGAAACCCTGCGCTTTGTGCTGGTCGTCGCCGTAGGACCCGATGTAGGCGGTGTTCTCGGCCAGGTAGCCCAGCTCCGCGCCGACCTCGCGCCGGGTCAGACCGGACGCGCGGGCGACCTTGATCGAGTTCTCCTGCGCGACCTCGGCGACATCGGGATCCAGACGACGACCGTTGACGTCGACACCCAAGTGCGCGCGCCGCAGCCGCTGCACCATCGACTGCTGCTCGGCGTTGAGCTCGTCCCACGCCCGCGGCTCCCGCATCTCCGCACGCTGATCGGCCGCGGCGCGTTCGCGTTCCTGCTGGGCGGTGAGAATGCGCTGGTTTTCCTGGCGCCGATCGATCACCCACTGCTCGGAGTGCACCGCCGCCAACCGTGCGGTGTGCTGCTGCTCGGGGGTCATCGGCTTGAACACCGCGCCGTAGGGGCGGCTGGAACTGCTGCCGACGCCATCGAGGGCCTGGACCACCTGCCCGCGCCGCTCCAACGACAACGCCGGCGTCTCGTGCAGGGTGGACTCGATCCGGTACCGGATTCCGGCCAGCCGCTCGTCGTCGCGATCGGCATCGGCGTTGGTGTAGCCGGGCTCGCGGCGGCGGGCGTTGGCGGCCAGGACCTCGGACTGGTAGTCACCGACCCGCTTGGAGTACCAAGCCGCGGCGATCTTCTGCTCGCCGACCTGGATCCGGATCGCCTCGGCCAGCTCCTTGCGTTCCTTACGCGTCAGCTTGGGCACACCCGCCCCGGCCTTACCACCGCTACGGCCGCGCTGGTTGTGGATCCAGGCCCGCGCCGCGGCCATGATCGCCCCGAGCGCCTTGCCGGTGCTGCGGGTCAGCTCGTCCTCGACCGCGGGGCCATCGCCCTGGTTGCTGCTGTGACTGTCGTGAAGTGTGAACATTGAATCTCCTTGTGTGAGTGGTTAATTCGTGAAGGTGGTCAGTGGGAGCGGTGGAGTAGCGCCGCGTCGACGGCGACGCGGTCGTCGAGGGTCTGGACCTCGGCGTACTCGGTGTTGTGGGGCCATTCGCGGCCGTCATGGACTTCGCGGTAGGCGAGCTCGTAGCGGCGCTCGTCGAGCACCGGCACCGGATCGCGGTGGTACACGCTCGCGAACCGGCGGCCGTCGAATTCGGCGTTGAGGGCCCGCAGCTGGGTGGCGAGCTCGGTCTCCCGCGGCGCGGCCTCCGGTTCGCCGTCGATGCGGGCCCCGATCCGCACGTCCAACAGCTGGGCCTTGACCACCTTGATCTGGTCAAGCAGCTGGGCAGCCGACAGATCCGCCGGGCCCGCGATGGACTTCGGATCGACCGCGAACAGCAGATCGGCCCGGAACAACGCCAGCGCGGCGGCATGGTCAGCGCGCAGTTCGGCGACGTCTTGAGCGTGTCGAGCGGCGATCTCGGCATCGAGGGCGGCCAGTTCCGGATCGACCTGCGTGAGCGCACGGAACTGGACCTGTGCGCGCCGGGCCTGCCTGGCATCGACCGCGGCCACCGCCGCGACGACGGCGACACCGGCGAGCACACCGACTACGGCCGACCGAATCATGTTGTTGGACATCACTTTTCCTTCTTGTTGGGGTTCGACGAAGTACGGCGGGTCTCGTAGTGGGCCCGACGCTGGGCCAGGGCCTCGACGTGGCGCCGGATCCAGGACCCGGCATCGGCGGCGGCGTAGTAGGCCATCTGGGCGGTCTCGATCGCGCCGGGGCGACCGGCGCAGTGCCACCACCCGAACGCCGCGATGGCCAGCACGTAGAGCGCCAGTGGGCCGGGCAGGGGCAGCACCGTCACCGCGGTGCCCGCGACGGCGGTACCGGCGATGGCCGGGCCCCAGATCCGGGTCCAGTCACGGGCCTTCGTCGCCCGGTCGACGTGCGGTTTGACGGTTCGCCCGACCTGTCCGCCGTCGGGGACGACCGGGGTCAGCTGGGCGGCCAGCTTCTCGGCGGTGGTGCCGGTCATGTCGGCGGCGAGCTGGTCGAGCACCGCCTGCTCGCGGGCCTTCGCCGCGGCGCTGCGCCCGCCGATGGCCTCGCCGTCGTCTTCGGGATCCGGTAGCGGATTGGGGATTGCCATGGTCGTGACTCCTTGTCCTGCTGGCTTTTCAGGCGCTGCGGCGCTTGGACATGTCGATCACCGGCGCGAGATCACCGGGCTCGGGGTCCTCGGCCGGGCCGGTGAACTTGTTGAGGCCCGGCAGCGGCCGGATCCGGGAAAGTTCGGCGTCGTCGAGGGGAGACACGCGGCCCCAGCGGGCACGCCCACCGGCGACCTGGACCACGTCGCCCTTCTGCATGGCCCGCAGGCGGTTCGGCGGGACCAGGAACTGATCACCGGACTGCACGTTGCCCTCGTCACCGGCGGCGTTGCCGCTGATCAACTTCCGCGACAGTTCGAACTTGGGGCGGGTGCCGTAGATCTTGGCCAGGGTCTCCGGGTCGGTGGAGCGGCCCAGCAGCGAACCACCCGATGCCGCCGACACCAGCGCGGTGCGGTTGTCGTCGTCGTGGCCCAGGCCCTGCCAGGACTGCGCGATCCACCACGACCCGATCCCGGCCTTACGCAGGCGCTCGACCCACTTGACCGCGCGGGTCTTGCCGTCCGACACCGCGGAGAACTCGTCGACCACCATCAGCGAGGTACGGCCGTGCTGCTTGTCGGCGAGCTGCTCGAACATCGTTCCCAGCGCACCGAACTGGCTGCGCGCCCGGTCGGGGGTCTTCACGCCCTCCAACACGATGTAGATGACGTCGAAGTCGGTGAGCTCCTTGTCGCCGTCGAACGCCGACCCGAGCGAGCGGTACAGGTTCGCGAACTCGGCGCGGGCGGAGTTGATGACCGGCTGCTTGCCGTCGATCGTCGACGCGATCTCCATGTCGATTCCGGGGACACCGGGCCACGGGTTCGCCCCGGCCTCACCGCCCCACAGCTTCGACAGGCGTTCGACGTTGAACCGCGACAGGAAGTCCAGCCAGCTGCGCGGCGGGTTGTGCCCGATCGGCGTCACCTCGCCGTTGATCGACTCGACCCGCGCCGGGGCGTCGACGATCAGGTGGATCAGCGTCTCGCGGATCTCGTGGAAGTAGCGTTCAGTGTCGGTGCTCGGCGTGCTGCCGCCGGAGATCATCGCCGACAGGATCGACCGCAGATCCTGCACGATCGCCTGCTGCTCCTCGGGCGTCTTCGCATCGAAGTCGGCCCGCGGCCACATCCCCAGCGACACATCGTCGGGGAAGGTGCCGAAGCGCTCCGGACGGACACCGAGCGCGGCGAACCACTTGCGCATCCGGACCGCGACCTTGCGGCTCTCGGGACCGCCGTTGCAATCGACGATGATCACCAGCGGGCGACCGGGCCGGTCGGCACGCCACCACTGCCGGTGCCGGGTCCACGTGGTGACGAACCAGGACACCAAAACGCGCAGCATCAGGGTGGTCTTGCCCGAGCCGCTCGACGCGACGGTGGTCATGTGCTCAGCCACGTTGATCCACGGCAACAGCAGCCGAGTCTCGGTGCGGCCCAGCAGCATCCGGAACATGCTCTTGGGCGGAGCCTGATCCGTCTGCGACGACTGGCGCCCGATCACCAGCTGCGGGCTCCAGTAGCCGGAGGTGAAGGGCAGACGCCGCCGCGACAGGCGCGCCGCGGCACGCTGCTCGCGCTGGGCCTGGGCCCACAGCGCCCGCTCGGTGCGGGCCGGGGACTTCAACCCGACCGTGGCCAGCTGCACACGACGGTTGGCGTGGGCGATGGTCGCGGTCATCCACGCCACCGGCACCAGCACCACGGCCATGCCCAAAAGGCCGGCCGCGTACTGGCCGTCCATGAACTGGCGCGACGCCTCGGTCGCCATGGTGCCCGGCGCCAGCACATCCCACGCCCACAACGCCGCGGCGCCCGGCATCGCCAGCAGACTGCCGATCATCCAGTTGCGCAACTTGGTCGGCTGCCACGCCAGCGCGGTCGCCGGGACCAGGATCAACGCGACCATGACCAGCACCGCCACCACGCACGCCGCCATCAGCAGCGCGCCATCGGCGACACCGTCGAGGGAGATCTCGCTCAGGTTCGGGATCCAGCCGATCGGGTCGGTGTCCAGGCCGACCGGCGGCATCGTCGGCTCGACATGGATCTCCGGCGAGTTCGCCGGGGTCGGCTGGGCGGACAGGACCGGCGTCGGCGCGTACGGCGCGCAATCAGCCGGGGTGATCATCGGGGTGCAGCTCATTGCGACACCGCCTTTCCGTTCTCGGTTCGGTCTGTGACCTGGGTGTTTTCGTGATCAGCGGCGCCGCCCGCGATCACCCGGAGCCCGGGTCGCAGGTCGGGAGAGGACGAATCGGCCTTCTGCTTGGCCAGAAACCCGTCCAGATCCACCAGCCGCAGCCGCGGCCCGCTGTCGGTGTCCATGCCGTTCGCGGCGGTCCGGATCACCGTCTTGACCGCCTCACCGCGGCAGTAGTAGGTCAGGCCGACACATCCGGCCTGCTGCGCGGTCCGCACCGCCTGCACCACCGCACTACGCGCTGCGGCAATGCTTTTCGGTGTCAGCTCGACCTCGACCGCCCACAGATCCCCGGCAGGGTTGTAGAAACGGCCGTCGTGGATGTGCGGGCGGGCCTGCCCGGCCTTCACCATCCCGACCTCGGCGCGCAGCGTGCGTTCCGAGATCCACCGGTCCAGGTCCATCCCGGTCAGCGCCAGACGCAGCTGGAACACGGCTTTGGTGTGCGCGGCCATCTTCGGCGTGGGCACCCAGTAGCGCACCGGCCGATGCAGCAGTGCCTCGGCCGTCGACTTCGTCGGGAAGATCCACGCCGGACCGAGCACCGGCCGCGGTCGCCGATCGCTGATCATCCCGGCCGCCGACCACTTCGCCACGATGCGATAGGTCCGGGAACTACTCACGCCCAGCATCTCGCCGACCACATCCATTGGTGCGCCGTACATCTCGGCCAGGATCGTGAGACCGGCCATATCGCGCGGTGAGAGCCGAAAGCTCATCTCTCCATCCCTTCTCGCTCGGTAGTTCGTGCCAGCGCTGCGGCCACGGCGTTGCCCGAGGGCGAGTAGCTCGCGAGTGCACTGGTCGGCGCGGTCCACGCCGGTCCGGGATCCCCGGCACTCGGCTCGTCGAACTCGGCGCGGTCCACGCCTCGGCGTTCTGCCGCCCGGAGCTGGTGCTCGCGGGTGGCCTTCGCCAGCGCCCGCCGCTGCGCCTCGCTCGGCTCACGCTTCGGCGCGGCCTTCTCGACGTCGAAAAGGTGCGCCACCAGCGGTTCCTTACGACTGCCCCGCGAGCGGACGATCCGGCCAGCGATGTCCTGGCCGTTCGGGCGCAAACCCTCAGCAGCCAACTGGCGCCGGGTCCGCAAATGCGCGGGCGCGGTCCGCCACTCGTAGGTCGGAATCGGCTCACTCATCGCGGCACCTGCCCGTGCGGCACCCGCTCGACGTGCACACAATCGGTGCGCTCTACCTCGTGCGCCCGGCAGATGTTCGGCGACTCGACGTAGGACTGCTGGTCAACCCACGCGACCGAGCAGCCGACCATTCCGACGACCACCAGCACCGCCAGCGCGAGCAACCGCAGACCCGCGGGAAGATGGTTCAGCGGGGCGTATACAGCGCCGACACCGGCGAACTCTGGACCACCCATCGACTGCAGGGCACTGCGACCAACCTGGTCACGATCGTCGATCCGGCTGCGGTACCGCGGGGCGCCACTCCCCTGCCCGTTCATCGCTCGACGCCGTCCCGGTCGGCGTTGCGGGTGATCGCATCCGCAATCGCGTTGCTGAACTCGCGGTCGGTCTGCTCGCGGTCCGGATGCGGGTACACGCGAATCTTCGATGCGCTGTCGCGGGTGTGCCCAAGCCAGTCAGCGAAGCTTGCTGCCGGACCGGCTGCGTAGCCCAGGCCCCGCGCGGTCGACTCGACGTTCACGCTGCCGAAAGTGCGCGGAATCCAGTCACGTTCCGGGTCGATTTCATCGAATCGGTCCGCGTACGGCTCCAACGCTGCGTAGCGGGCCTGCAACGCGACCGTGCGCCTCTGCAAGATCGCCTGCGCCGCGATGATCGAATCCAGCTCGTCCAGCAGATCTTCCGGGTCGTAGAACGGCTCCTGGCCGTGCTCGGCGCTCATCGCCGGATCCCCGATCGCTTCGACGCCCGCCACAACCACACGGCGCCAACGAGCATCAGGATGAATCCGAGGGCATCCGGCGCGATCAGCGCCAGAGATCCGATCGATAGCAGTGCGACCGCGGTCGCGAATGTCCGGGCCCGCATTAGGCTGCCCTCCGAGCCGAACGGCCCAGCAGCGCAGCGAGCTTGGCTCGTGCCTGCGGTGACATAGGGGGCGCCTGGGCAACGATCTCGTCCAGGTAGTCGCACACGTCCGGTGCGAGGGTCACGTTTCGCGGAGCGCGGCGGCCATCGTCTTCATTCACGCTTCCAGCGCACGCGGCTGCCTGCGATCGTCCAGCGAATGCCGGACCACCAACCTTGCGCTGCTGACGAACCGGTGCACTCATTTGGCACCGTCCTCGGCCAGCGGGCGAGTGAGCGCCAGCACCTGGTTGCGGTCGACCTTGATCAGCCGCGGGCCGACCTGGAACGCCTGGAGCAGACCCGCCTTGGTCCACCGACGAACGGTGGTCGGGTGCACGCCGCCTGCGAGCAGGCCAGCATCTCGCAACCCGATCAGATCGGGAGTCGTCCTCGAACTGTCCCCTGTGTGCATCTCTGCAACTCCTTCTGCTTGCTCGGTTTGTGTATACACAAGACCGTATACGCAGCTGCGTATACGCACAAGCACTGCGTATACGCAACCTGCTCCGGGCAGCAAAAAGCCCTGATCAGCGGACTGATCAGGGCTCTTGACAAGGGCGCCGGGAAACCCGGCGGTGGATCACTCTCGGCTCAGCGCCATCCGGAACGAGAAGGCGCGGTAGCGACCGGGAATGTAGGACACATCGGAGATCATGAGCAGCCGATCACCGGCGGTGAGGTACCGCTGCTTGATCGTCATGATCGGTTCGCCGACCGGCACACCGAGCCAATCCGCGTGGCTACCAGCGGGCGCTCGCTCCGATAGCTCCTCCTCGAGGAAATCGGCTTCCGGCGGGGACTGCCCCGGCAGATGGAAGGTGTCGGAGATCGAAATCGGTCGCCCGCCCTCCGTCGCGCGAGTGATCACGTGAACCAGCGTCGCGCCGACCTCGAGACCGAACGTCTCGGCCAGCTCCTGGTCGGCCGCGATCTCACGAATCTCGCGGTCGATCGCCACCTCGTCGCCGCCGGCGGATTCGGTGTTGTAGGTCGTCTCGGGGCTCTCCATCTGCCGCTCGGGCGAGATCCTGGTGTCGTCGGACTGCGCAAGGACCAGCGTCCCGCGGCGTTCGACCGTCTTGACCAGCCCCCACCGACGAAGCTGACCGATCGCCTTCCGAGCAACGATCTCCGACACCCCGTTTTCGCGCGCGATCTCCGCCAGGCTGGGTAGCCACACATTCGGGGGTATCACCCCCTTCCGGATGTCCGCGGCGTACTTGTTCGCGATCACCACATACTTCGGCTCCGGCATCGGTACCCCTCTCGGTCCTGAACCACAGGCAAACCGCCTGTGTATACGCAGAGAATGTACCTGCTATCGAGCGACACACCGATAGCGACAACGCCCGGCCACGTCGTACGCCGTCAGCGCAACTGCCAATACTGTGCGACGTCGTCCAGGTTCCACCAGGACACGAACGAATCGTCCGACGAGACGAGAGACCACCCGGCAGCGAGTTCGTCGAAGAACTCGTCCGAACCGGTTTTTCCCCCCTTGGGCTCCCCGATGTAGATCACCCGATCGCCGCCCGCGGCAACGTAGTTCCGCAGCGTTTCGGCTGACATCGGGTCTTCCCATCCCGGCGGCCAGCACAGGAACAACACACGGTTGCCGAGCTGCTGCGACTCCCACCCCTGTTCGAGCTCCGACAGTCCCGCGACCGGGTGCCACGTCGCTCGACGACCGGGCGCGTTGGGGAATGACGGATTCGCCACGACCTCCGGCGGTTCGGAATCGAATGCCACCACGTCGATTCCGCCGCCCGCGAGCATGGCCGCCCAGTACCCGCGCCCGGCACCGACTTCACAGACTCCTCGGCCACCGGCGACTGTCGCGATCCAGTCGAGTGTGCCAGGCGACGGAACTGCGTATGCGTACGTTTCCTGCAACACGGTCTGCGCGTACCCAAGTCGAGCGCTGCCTCCCGCGCCGGCGCCGGGTATCCGACGACAGCCCTCCGCCCCGGCGCCGACGATCGGCTCCACGATCGCCCAGTACGGGTTTGCGCTCTCACCCCCTGCGAGGAAGTGCAGCATCCGCAGGTCGAGCAGCCGCTCCTGCTCAGGATCGGGACCGCCAGCTAGGCTGGCTGCAGTATCAAGGTACTCGGCAACCTTTGGATACTCCGCCTGCAACCTCACCTCGTCTGCAAGCAGCGTGGCTAGTTGGTGGCGACGATCCGGGGACAACACGAAGGTAGTCATCGCACCATTGTGCCTAGCCCAGACGCGATAGGTAATTGACTTGAGCTTCTCAGCACGAGCCCAAGCGCGCGCTGATCCGATAGCATCCCCTACCACGTTAGCCCTGCACCTCGTGTGCCAGCGCCACGGTAGAGAATCTGACGTGGAGGGTGATAGTCGCTTCAACCTCCCTCGGGGTTGTCTGCAGTTCCCAAATCGCATGGGCAGCGAAATATGCTCACCCCTCCTCTCCGAGACATGCCATTAATTGTGGAGAACCAGCCGGTTCCAGAGATCGATGCGCAGCTTACCGCTGACATAAATCCACCAAGTATCGCCCTGCTCGACACTCCTTTAATACCCGAAAGTTCCATAACGCGCGCGAGAGAACCGAAGAAATCATGATCACCAATAGAAATCTCGTGACGCGCAGACATCTGTTGCACCTCGTCATCTACAAGTAGGACCAGGTCCTCAACTGTCATTTGAGTTTCAGATCGGGAAATAAGTATTGTTGCAATAGACTCTAGCGGAGGACTTAATGTCTGCAGCTTCCCGTACGGAAAATCCCTAAATGTCAATTGCAATCCGTGCCGCTCATTGATGATTCTAAATAGCGAAACTCTCGCCGCGAGGAGCATCGCGTCAGCCCTCAGGGACGCGGCAGACAGATTAGCACCAGTTTTTCTCTGGGAATGCCTGGCCAGCACCTCTATAACCCACTCCAAAGAATTCGAATCACTGTAGGCGATGTCCATGAAAATATCATGAGATCCCGACAGGACAACATTATCAGGATAGACGCCAACCGGATTTAATAGGTGATCATAGTCGGCGTCTACAAGGAATATAACCCGTTTCAAGCGGCGATCCTCTACCAACGCAGCCAGCTCTAGAACACCTGGTCGCCCACCTTTGGGCTGAAATATGTACACCGCATCGCTCTTGTGACGCTTCAACAAGAGAACATCGTCATCTCCTTCAACAACAAGGGCGTAGGAATTGCTCTCCTGCAGGGCCATCGCTATGGTGTTGAAAAGAGTATTTCGATTGAGAGATTCCCTCACAGAAACTGGACCTCCGGTGGGCCCAGACGGATAGCCCGCTCCCAGTCATCATTGATGATCTGCGGTGAATGAGTTGCCACTATCATTCTAAATCCAGCAAGTTCAGCGATCTTCTGCACGTCAGGAATGAAGGCGAGCTGCCAAACAACATGAAGGGATATCTCCGGCTCGTCAATCAGAACTAGAGCGCCCTCGGGAACATTGAAGAGGAGATCGAACATGAGAATGATCTCATGTTGCTCCCCGGACGACAACGAGTCGAGCGCTATCTCTCCGTTTGTTCCCGCATGTAATACCTCAATCCCTGCTTTTGCAGTTATCCTGAGCCGCTTATTCATCAGTCGGGAATTGATGATCTTTTCAAGAAGCTCAATCTTCCGAAGCAAAGCCCCAAACGGCGCCAACTTCTTATCCGCATCGATGAGATACAGATTCAACAACTGCACTTCCCATTCGACAAGAGGGCGCCCAGGCAGCGACAGTTCCCCCACTAGGGGAACAGAAACGACACGCGCCAGTCGACTTCTGAACTTGTTCTGCTTATCGTATCGAGCTCGAACTTCGTCCTCTGGCATCGAAACATCACGGGAATGCTCCAATACGCGATTAGGAAATGTTCGGTCCAACTGCTGAGTAAGCTGCGAGTGCTCGGTTTGAGCAGCGTTTACAAGCGCTTGCATCTTCTGCGCTTGCTCCGTGATCTTAGACGACGGCTTTGCATGCCGAGAATGGTGGGCACGCCATGCTGCAGCCGCTCTTCTGTCGGTATAGTTTTCAATCCTAAGCCGCTGAGTCTCGATCAAAAAGCTAGGAGTCTTCTCGCGGAATTCGCGAATATCAGGAGGAATTCGAGTCGTCAAACGCCCTTGCTGTTGGTAACGATTCACAAGTTCCGTCAGAGAAGCCAATTCGCCATCCGACCGATCTTCCCAGAGATCCTCATTGAATGGCCGCCACGAGGTGTTGCCGATAAGCCATTCATCGAAGTCCTCATCGGAAAAATACTCCCACACCGACGGGCGCGAACCTTTGCGATGTACTGTAAAAGTCACGGAGTATCGGACCTGACGACCTTCGTCGTCACCTCTCTGCGTACGGGACTCGTTACGAGATACATTGAGTTCCGTACCATCGGTGTACCGAAGTATTGCAGATTCAAAGGGAAGATTAACGAGGGCGCTACCATTAAAGCGCGAAGAATGATGAATGATCTCTAGAAACTTCGTCTTGCCGACACCATTGGGACCGTATACAATAACATATTGGTCGTCGGCAGCGAAGCTGACATAGTGGTCATATTCTCCGAGCACGCGCTTCACTTCGGCACTTATGAGTGCCAGCGATTGTGTAGTCACACGCCTATCCTGCCTCACACACACACATCACGCGACACTTGACACATGTGGCGTTGGAAAATTTCCCGATTCTGCTGATTTGCAATGCCGCAGAATAGGTGGCGCAGAGCTACAGTCCACCCTGGCGTCTTCACGTTCAGCACAGCTCTGTTGTACGTCGAAGGCACTACTGCCCAGGATCACTAGCCGCCAGGCGTACTCGCTTCTCGGTAGATCCCGGACCGCATGTCCCCACAGCTGTGAACGCGAAACGATCGAAGATACTGCTTTGTGGTGAGGAGGATACTCCGCTCGAAGCTCCACGCTGCTACCAACCTCGGTCACGCCACACACCCAGGTGAGACCGCTCGGCCCCTAGCGTCGTGTCGTCACCATGCCCTGGGTAGACAACAGTACCGTCGACGTACCGTTCGAAGAGCTTGCTGGTCACATCGTCAAACAGACTCGCGAAGTCGGTAGGGTTTGTTGTCCGCCCAAGACCCCCCGGGAACAGGGAGTCGCCGGTGAACAGGTGGGTGCGGCCGTCGCCGTCGACGAGGGCCAGGGCGATGGAGCCGGGGGTGTGGCCGCGCAGGTGGATGATGTCGAAGGTCAGGTCGCCGACTTCGATCGTGTCGCCGTCGGCGAGGAGGCGGTCGGGGGTGACGGGGAGGGGGTCCGCGTCCAGGGGGTGGGCCGTGGTGGGGGCGCCGAGTGACTTGGTGACCTCGGCGAGGGCCTGCCAGTGGTCGGGGTGCTGGTGGGTGGTGACGATGAGTTCGACCTGGCCGGGCGTTTCCTGGCTGGTCAGCTCGATGATGCGGGCGGCGTCGTTGGCGGCGTCGATCAGGACGGCGGCGCCGGTGGCCGTGCTCTGCACCAGGTAGGTGTTGTTGTCCATCGGGCCGACCGACATCTTGACGATGCGGGCGCCGGGGACCTCGCGCTGCGCGGCGCCCGCGCCGGGGGTGACGTGGCCGGTGTAGTGGCGATCGACTGTGACCATGCGCCGATCGTAGAAGCAGACGCCGACACTCGCAGACTCGCCGGGCGCCCACTAGATTCGACCCATGCCGCAGTCGAGGAAGAATCCGGCCCCGCGATCGGTGCCGGTGCGTGTGTCGGCCGGTCTGGTCGCCGTCGTGGTCGCCGCACTGAGCCTGCTGTGCGCGCCGAGCGCCACCGCCGAACCGCCCGCGCGAATGGGCCCGCAGGTGGTCGACTCCGCGGACGTGCTCAGCGCCGCCGACGAGGCACGGGTGAACGAGGCCGTCGACGCGCTCTACCGCGACCACCAGGTGAAGCTGTGGGTCAACTACGTGCGCGACTTCGCCTCGATGGCCCCGCGCGACTGGGCCGCCCGCACCGCCGACCTGTCCGGTTTCAGCGACCGGGACCTGCTGCTGGCCGTGGCCGTCGACGATCGCGGCTACTGGCTGCACGGCGACCTGCCCGACGGTGTCACCGACAGCGAGCTGGATTCGCTGCTGAGCCGCACGGTGGAACCCGAACTGCGCGACCAGCAGTGGGCACAGGCGGCGATCGCGACCGCCGACGGCATCGGCTCTGCGATCAGCGGCGGCGGGGTGTCGCTGCGAGCGGTCGGGCTGCTCTTGCTCCTCGTCGTGGTGGTCGTCGGCGGGCTGATCCTGTTCTCGCGCGTCCGCCGCCGCGGCCGGGAGCGCGCCGAACTCGTCAGCGCGCGGGAGGTCGACCCGACCGATTCGGCGGCGCTGGCCGCGCTGTCGCTGCCGACCCTGCACGAGCTCTCGCGCGAACGCCTCGTCGAGATCGATGACGCCGTGCGCACCAGCACCGAGGAATTGGCCTTGGCGACCGGCGAATTCGGCGAGACCGCGGTGACCCCGTTCCGCACCGCGCTCGACGGCGCCCGCGCGGCCACCGCCAAGGCGTTCACGATCCGTCAGCAGCTCGACGACGACATCCCCGAGACCCCCGACCAGCAGCGCGCCATGCTGCTGGACCTGATCACCACCGCGGGGAAGGCCGATCGCGAACTCGACGCCCAGGTGGCCGATTTCGACGCCATGCGCGATCTGCTCATCGACGCGCCCGCCCGGCTGAACGGGCTCACCCAGGCCGTCGTTGAGCTGACCGCGCGCACGCCGGGCTCCGAAGCCGAACTGGCGCGGCTGAATTCGACCTATCCGAGCTCGGTGATCGCGCCGGTGCGCGACAACGTGCAGATGGCGCGAGAGCGAATCAGCTTCGCCGAGGCCAATATCGACACCGCGCGGGCCGCGCTCACCCAGCCGGTCGGACGACAGGGTGGCGCGGTGGCGGCCATCCGCGCGGCCGAGGGGGCGATCGGTCAGGCGCGTACCCTGCTCGACGCGGTCGACCAGGCGGCGACCAATATCCAGCAGGCCCGCGACGGCCTGCCCGCCGCGCTCGACGAACTGCGCAACGACCTCACCGTTGCCGCGCAGCTCACCGAATTCGGCGGTCGCGATCTGGAGCTGGCGGTCGCGGCGGCCAAGATCACCGTGCAGGCGGCTGCCGAGGCCGCCGAGCTCGACCCGCTCGGCGCGTTCCACGACACGGTCAGCGCCGATGCCGATCTCGATCGGGCGATCGCGGCGGCCTCGGATCGCAAACTGGCCGTGGAGGATCTGCGGCGGCGGCTCGACCGCACGCTCACCGACGCGGCCGGGCGCATCGATGCGGCGTCGTCGTTCATCAGCACCCGCCGCGGCGGCGTCGACGCCGAGGCGCGGACCCGGCTCTCCGAGGCACAGCGGCATCTCGACGAGGCGCGCGGACTCGTCGGCACCGATCCGCAGCGTGCGCTGAACAGCGCGCAGACCGCCGCCGATCTCGGCGGGCGGGCGATGCAGCAGGCGCAGGCGAGCGTGCGGGCGTGGGAGAGCCAGCAGCGGCCCTTCGCGGGTGGCAATGCCCAGACCGGTGCGGTGCTGGGTGGCATCCTGCTCGACAGTTTCCTGCGTGGCTCGATGAACAGCGGGCCGCGGGGGCGCGGCGGTGGTGGCGGATACCGGCCGGGGTCCTACGGCGGGTCGTCGGGATCGCGGCGGGTCAGCCGGGGTGGGCGCTTCTGAGCGCTTGACCCTCACACCGTGTGAGGCCGTACACCGGAGGGCGTCATGTTCAGTATCGGAGATTTCGCCAGACACGGTCAGGTGTCAGTGCGCATGCTGCGCCACTACGACGCGGTGGGCCTGCTGCGCCCGGCCAGGGTCGACCCGGCCACCGGGTATCGGTTCTACACGGCTGCGCAGTTGGCTCGGCTCAACCGGATCGTCGCGCTCAAAGAGCTCGGGTTCACCTTGGAACAGGTGGGCCGGATGCTCGAGCCGGGGCCCGACGTGGTCGCCCTGCGGGGCATGCTCACGTTGCGCCGGGCCGAGCTGGAGCAGCGGATCGCGGACGACCGTTCGCGGTTGACCGAGGTCGAGGCGAGACTCCGCATCATCGAGAAGGAGGGCGTCATGCCCGATCAGGATGTGGTGCTCAAGTCTTTGCCCGCGGTGCGGGTGGCCGAATCGACCGGGGTGGCCGCGGGTTTCGAGCCGTCGGCGATCAGTCCGGTGATCCAGCCGCTGTTCGAGGGGCTGTGCGATCGGCTGGCACAAGCCGGGATCTCGATCGTGGGACCGGGAACCGCCTATTACGAACCGCGCGAGGACGGCACCGTGGAGATCCACGCCTGCGTCCCGGTGAACGTGGAACCCGCAGCGGCACCGGGGTTCTCGATCGTCGACCTGCCCGCGGTGGAGCAGGCGGCGACCACCGTCCACCACGGGAACGTCGCCGGGATCGGCGCGGCGTGGCAGGCGCTGGGTCGGTGGGTGGAGGACAACGGGTATCGCACCGGTGCGCCGGTCCGGGAGGTCACCTTGGAGTGGACGCCCGACCCCGACGGCTGGGTCACCGAACTGCAAGAGCCCCTCGCTCCGCGGTAGTCGCCGCCTACCTCCCGCGACCCTCCACGTGTCCGTCGTTGTCCTGGGGCGAGAAGACCCCCGCGACGGCACGTGTCGCGGTCCGCGAATGCCCGACCCGGACCGAGGTCAGGCGGTCGCGGCCGCCTTGTCGGCGGGTTGCCAGGTCAGCTCGGCGGCCACCGCAGGGAGGAGTTCCGCGGCTTTGCCACCCAGGGCCGCGATGGTGAGGGTGCCGAGGTAGGTGTAGGCGAGGATGGTGACCGCCGCGGCGGCGCCCGTCGAGGGGCGGGGGTGGGCGGCGAGGTAGACGATCTCGTAGTCGTCGAGGATCACGCCGGTGGGGGCGCGGAAGGTGGGGACGGTGCCGGTGTTGGTGAGGGCGATGTGGCCCGCGGTCGAGTGGATTCGGGTGGGGCCGAAGAAGTCCGGGAAGTGCAGGACGGACTGTTCGATGACGCCGGTGGCGAGGTCGTCGTGGAGGCCGGTGCCGATCTTGCGGGCGAGCGCGACGAGGTCGGCGGTGTCGTCGCGGTCGGCGGTGAAGGCGGCCAGACCGGCCAGGTTGGTGCCCGCTTCCGGCGCGACCGGTGGGTCGAGGCGCCTGCGCAGGTCGACCGGATAGACGCAACCGACCCGGTCCGCGCCGGTCAGCATGGCGAAGGCGTGCAGCGCTGCGGCGGTGACCAGTCCGTTGACGCTCACCGCATACGTGCGGGCCTGCTCGAGCACGCGCGCCGTCTCGGTCGGGTCGAGCCGGATCCGGTCGGGCCGGGACAGCACGGGCGGGGCCGGTTCGGTGGCCGGTGTCTCGTCGGCGACGACCAGCGGCCGGGTCACCGACTCCAGTCCCGACCGCGGTCCGCGGACAACCCCCCGCCGCGCCAGCAACGCTTCCAACGACTCCGGATACTCCCGCGCACCCGCCGCGATCGTGCCGGTCTCCACATGATCGGTGTAGTAGCCCCACAGCCGCGTGAACAGTTCCACGCAGTGCGCGGCATCGGCGACGCTGTGGTGCACGAACAACGTGACCCGCGCCCGGTCCTCCTCGGCGAGGACCACATCCAGGTAGCCGAGCTGGGCGTTGGGCGCCATCGACTCCGCCGGAATCCTGACCTCGTCGGGATCGCCGAAACTGACCCACGCGCCGACGGGCTCGATGTGCCCGGGCCGCAGCAGGATTCCCCGGCCCTCGTCGTCCTCGACGATCCGGCACACCAGAATCGGAAAGGCCCGCTGCAACGCCGCGAACGCCGCCCCGAGCGCCGCCGCGTCGAGCTCACCGCGCACGGTCACCGACCGCCCGGTGAAGGTCGCGTGCCGCACGAATCGCTGCTCCGACGGAGCCAGCACCCGCACGACATCTTCCGAATCCCACAGCACAACGGAAAGAGTGAGGCACACCCCTCCCCAACGCAAACCGTCAGGTACGCACTGTGATCACCTGCACCCCGCGCCCCCGTCGATCAAGATCAACAGGCTCTGGTGGCATTGGCTACTCGGGCGATACTCACACCAGAGCCTGGTGATCAATCGTCCAACGCGAGAAGCCCGCACCCTGGTGGGGTGCGGGCTTCTCGGGTGGGGATTACGCGCCGATGAGGCGGGCGGCGAGGTAGGACTCGACCTGGTCGAGGGCGATGCGTTCCTGGGCCATGGAGTCGCGTTCGCGGACCGTCACGGCCTGGTCGTCGAGGGTGTCGAAGTCGACGGTGATGCAGAACGGGGTGCCGATCTCGTCCTGGCGGCGGTAGCGGCGGCCGATGGCGCCCGCGTCGTCGAAGTCGATGTTCCAGTTGCGGCGCAGCTGGGCGGCGAGGTCCTTGGCCTTGGGGGTCAGGTCGGCGTTGCGCGACAGCGGCAGCACCGCGGCCTTGACCGGCGCGAGGCGGCGATCGAGGCGAAGGACCGTGCGCACGTCGACGCCGCCCTTGGCGTTGGGGGCCTCGTCCTCGGCGTAGGCGTCGACCAGGAACGCCATCAGCGACCGGGTCAGACCGGCCGCGGGCTCGATGACGTAGGGGGTGTAGCGCTCACCGGAGGCCTGGTCGAAGAAGCTCAGGTCGGTGCCGGAGTGCTTCGAGTGCGTCTTGAGGTCGTAGTCGGTGCGGTTGGCGATGCCCTCGAGCTCGCCCCATTCGCTGCCCTGGAAGCGGAAGCGGTACTCGATGTCGGTGGTGCCGGCCGAGTAGTGCGACAGCTTTTCCTTGGGATGCTCGAACAGGCGCAGGTTCTCCGGATCGATGCCGAGGTCGGTGTACCAGGCCAGGCGGGTGTCGATCCAGTACTTGTGCCACTCGGCGTCTTCGCCGGGCTTGACGAAGAACTCCATCTCCATCTGCTCGAACTCGCGGGTGCGGAAGATGAAGTTGCCGGGGGTGATCTCGTTGCGGAAGCTCTTGCCGATCTGGGCGATGCCGAACGGCGGCTTCTTGCGCGCGGTGGTCTCGACGTTCTTGTAGTTGACGAAGATGCCCTGCGCGGTCTCGGGGCGCAGGTAGTGCAGGCCCTCTTCGTCGTCGACCGGGCCGAGGAAGGTCTTGAGCAGGCCGGAGAAGTTCTTCGGCTCGGTCCACTTGCCGGGCTGGCCGGTCTCGGGATCGTTGATGTCGGCCAGGCCGTTGGCAGGCGGACGGCCGTGCTTCTCCTCGTAGGCTTCCAGGAGATGATCGGCGCGGTAGCGCTTGTGCGTGTGCAGCGATTCGACCAGCGGGTCGGAGAAGGTCTCGACGTGGCCGGAGGCCTCCCAGACCTGACGCGGCAGGATCACCGAGGAGTCGAGGCCGACGACATCCTCACGGCTGGTGACCATGGTGCGCCACCACTGCCGCTTGATGTTGTCCTTCAGCTCGACGCCCAGCGGACCGTAGTCCCACGCCGACTTGGTGCCTCCGTAGATCTCACCGCACGGGTAGACCAGACCCCGGCGCTTGGCGAGGTTGGCAACGGTGTCCACCTTCGACTTGGGTGCCACGCGAGATTTCTCCATCCACTGCGAGTCGGAATCGCAGGTATGCCGGGTCGGCATACCGTACGTCAGTGGGTCCAGCGTATCGGGACGTGTCCAGCGAGATTGCAGCAGCCGACCGTCCCCGTCCGGCGCGCCATTTGACATGCGCACCCATGCATATCAAAATGGAATCTGTTTCCATTAAGGAGTTGGTTCATGACCACCGAGGCCGTGCCCGCGCACCCGCACAATCCCTACCACTCCCCCGCCCCCGCCGCCGTGCCCGCACGCCAGGTGCTGGAGGACGCGGGCGAGCTGCTGCGCGCACTGGCCGCGCCCGTGCGGATCGCGATCGTGCTGCAGCTGCGCGAGTCACCGCGTTGCGTGCACGAGCTGGTCGACGCGCTCGGGGTGACACAGCCGTTGGTCAGCCAGCATCTGCGCATTCTCAAATCGGCGGGGGTCGTGCATGGCGAACGCTCGGGTCGCGAGGTGCTCTACGAACTCGTCGACGATCATCTGGCGCACATCGTCGTCGATGCCGTCGCCCATGCCGAGGAAGGGTAATCCGTTGGCAGACAATCTCTCCGGCAAGCAGGTCGGCGTGCGCAGCACCCGCCAGCGCAGCGCGATCTCGGCCCTGCTCGGCGATATCGACGAATTCCGCTCGGCCCAGGAACTGCACGACGAACTGCGCAAACGCGGCGAGGGCATCGGCCTGACCACCGTGTATCGCACCCTGCAGTCGCTGGCCGACGCGGGCATGGTCGACGTCTTGCGCACCGACTCCGGCGAATCGGTCTACCGGCAGTGCTCGAGCGGACACCACCATCACCTGGTCTGCCGGCAGTGCGGCCGCACCGTCGAGGTCGAGGGCCCCACGGTCGAGGCGTGGGCCGAGTCCATCGCGGGCGAGCACGGCTTCACCGAGGTGAGCCACACCCTCGAGATCTTCGGTACCTGCCGCGACTGCGTGCGCGCCCGCACCGACGCGCCCGAGGACGAATCCGCCTCCGTCTGACATGTGACTCACATCACATAACGGAACCCTCGCTTCGCCTGCCCCGTCCAACCTTCACGAAGAGACCGATCCGCGCGGTGGGTACCGACGGCCCTCGGCCGACTCGGCACCGGAGGAGGGGAATTCGTGAGTACGACGCTGGGTGTGGAGCCCGAGCAGTTGACGGTCATGGCCGGGACGTGGCGCCAGGAGGGGGACGAGGTCGGCGGGCTGGCCTGGTCGACGATGTCGGAAGTGACCGGTGACGGCAGCGCGGTGCTCACCACCGTGCGCGCGCTGGCCGAGCCTGCCGAGCAGGCCATGACCTCGATCGCGGATCGATACGCCACGCTGGCCGATCTGGTGGACCGGTTCGCGGCCGACATACAAGCCAAGGACACCGAGATCGCCGGTGCGATCGACAAGCTGAGCGACCGCTGATGCGGCCCACGATCACCCAGCTCGACGGCTGGAATCTCGACGGCCTGCAGCGCGCCGCCGAGGCCGCCCGCGCCAATGCCGACACCCTGTCGACCTCGGTCGAAGACTGCTCGCGCGCGGCCTCGGCGGCGGGCGGCTGGCACGGCCGGACCAAGGACGCGGCGACCCGGCGCATCGACGCCGAAGTCGATCACGGGTACGAGGTACGCGCGGTCCTGCTGCGGGTGGCCGATGACGCCGACGATGCTCATCGCGGCCTACGGCACGCGAGAACCTATGTGCTGGACCAGAAGAACCTCGCGCTCGGCGGCGGCTTCGCGGTCGCCCCCGATGGCGGGGTGACCCATCCCGATCCCGAGAAGGCGGGCGAGGCCGGGGTCTTCCAGCTCAACCTGCACAGTGGACTGGACGAGATCGAGCGCCTCGACGATCTCTTCGGTGCCCGCCTCGGTGAGTCGCTGGCCGATCTCGCCGCGATGCGTGACGGTCAGCCCGACATCACGCTGCCCGATGGCACGCTCCGCGACCCCGATGCCGTGGCGATTCGGCTCGCGTCGATGTCGGAGGATGATCGGGCCGACTTCTTCGCGACGTTGAGTCCACTGGCGCAGCGACAGCTGGTGATCGCCGCGCCGGAGAAGCTGGGCAATCTGAACGGGGTCCCGTTCGCCCGGCGGATCGAGGCCAACGAGATCGCCATCCGCAACGCGCTCACCGCCGAGAAGCAGAAGCCCGACCGCGACGATTCCCGGATCAAGCAGCTCGAGGCCATGCTGGCTCCGATTCCGAACCCCGCCGGGGTGGGCGAACTCGGCACGACACCGGCGGCGACCGGGGCGGGCGCGACGCCGTACCAGGACATGGTGGACCGCAAGTTCGTCGCGTTCAGCACCGAGGGCAACGGGCGGATGATCGAGCTGCTCGGCGAAATGGATTCGGGCGCAGCGGGAGTCGGGGTGTACGTGCCGGGGACGAGTACCAATCTGAACGGGTCGGGGTCCAATCACGTTGCCGCGTGGAACATCGCCGATCAGACCGGTGGGCCGGTCTTCCTCTACATGGAGGGCGATTTCCCGCAGAGTCTCACCAGCCTGTCCGATGGGGCGCCGAGCCCGCGCTTCGCGGCCGAGATGGCGCCGCGACTGGTCGAGTTCGGGCGCGAGATCGATCGGGAGGTCGCCGCCGGTGCGCCGGGCACGCCGGTGTCGTATGTAGGGCATTCCTACGGTGGGTCGATCGTCGGTTCCGCGGAGCAGTTGGGTCTGCGTGCCGATCGGGTGCTGCACGCGTCCTCGGCGGGGACCGGGGTGTTCGACACCGGCTGGAACAATCCGAACCCGGCGGTGCAGCGCTATTCGATGACCGCGCCCGGTGATCTGATCGGCGTGGTGCAGTCCTATCCCGAAGCGGGACTGTCGATTCCGGGCGGGATCCGGGTACCCGGCAATCCGCACGCCTCGGCCGAGCTCGGCGGCGACCCGGACGAGGTGCCCGGCGTGACCCGTCTCGACACCGGCTTCTACGGCACCGCGCTCGGCGGGCACCGGGTGGGCGAGGTGGTGTTCGGACCCGACGGACACGGAAAGTATTGGGACGACCCGAAATCGACCGCCTTCGGCAATATCGTCGGGGTGATCTCCGGCGGTGCGGTCACCGGATATGTCGAGCGCGGGATCGAGACCCCGTGGATCGATGTGGGTCTCGGCGACAACGGCAACGGCGCCAAGGAGGCGTTCGACGCGGGCAAGGCGGCGTCCGCGGGCGCGCTCTTCGACGTCGACCCGTACGCCGATCCGCGCATCACCGACAATCCCGAGCTCGGCCCTCGGGTGGCGGTGCGATGAGGATCGGACCGGTCGTCGTCGCACTCGTCGCCGTGGTGGCGGCCTCCTGCGGGTCGCTCGTCGACGAAGGGCCCACCGAGCAGGAGATCAGGGATTCCTCCGGAGTGACCGTGGCCGAGGCGATTCCGCTGGTGGCGCGGAACTTCACCCTGGTGTGGCCCGAGTCGATCTCCGTGGCCAACGGGGATGTCGACGTGTCGCACGGCTGCCGCACCGACGCGAACTCGTTGCGCGCCGTCGGCCCACCGTGGACGCCGATCTACGAACGGACACAGGTCGATCCGTCGCCGGAGTTCGTCGACCGCGTGCTGGCGAACCTCGAGGCACTGACCGCGCACGGCTTCGTCCGCGATGCCGACCCGATCCCCGGGGACCAGCCGGAGAACCGGTCCTACACCGATCAGCGGGGGTTCACGGTGAGCGCATCGAGCTACGGCGCCAACCCCGCACAACGCCGTTTCGCAGTGAGTTCGACCGCGCCCTGCGCAGCGGAGTAGACATGCTCAAGCCGCGACAGTCGCCCGATCGGGCTCGACGATCTGGCCCGGTGACCTGCGTGCGCGCACCGCGCCGACGCCGAGCAGCGCGACACCGCCCGCCGCCCAGATCAGCAGCACGGTCAGCGGTCGCGCGGCGCCCGCACCGTCGAAGTAGGCGACCGAGCGCAGCAAGGAGGCCGCCGCGCCGGGCGGGCAGAGCTGACCGAGGGTGCCCCACGGCTGGGGCAGGAGTTCCGGTGCCGAGGTGGCGGCGGAGAACGGGTTGCCGACCAGCAGCATGGTGAGTGCGCCGAGGCCGATTCCCGCGCGGCCGAGGACAGCGGCGAGCCCGACGATGGCCGCGGCGACGGAGAAGCCGGCCAGGCCCGCGATGGCGGCGAGCTCGAGGAATCCGCCGGGGACGATCGAGAGCCAGCTGTGGAACACCAAGGTGCTCAGCAGGCCACCGGCGATACCGAAGGTGAGCAGTCCGGCGAGACGAGCGCCCAGCGCGGGCACGAGCAGGGTGAGCAGCACGCCCGCGGCGATGCCCGCCATCACCAGTGGCAACACCATGGAACCGAATCCCGCGCCGCGGGGATCGTCGGGGGCGGTGGCGACCACATCCTCGACCGCCGCGGGAGCGCCGCTGAACTGCTGGGCCAGCGCGGTGAGCTGCTGGGCGACCGCGGGTGAGGCGGCCGAGGCGATCATGACCCGCGGCGCGCCCTCGCCGGTGACGATCGCGCCGTAGATCTCCTGGTCGGTCAGCGCGGTGCGCGCCGCCTCGGCATCGGTGAGGGTGCTGATCTCGAAGGCACCGGGACTGGTCTCGTGCAGACGCTGGGTCACCTGCGCCGACTGTGGGCCCGCGACCGCGATGGGCAGATCGCGCGGGGCCAGGTTGACGGCGGGCCAGGCGAACGCGACCAGCATCAGTGCCTGCAGAACGGTGGCCGCGAGGCCGAGAGCGATGGCGCGCTGGATGCTCGTCATGGCGGCTTCTCCTCTAAAGCGAATGTTCGTTCTTTTATATGGGTTCCACGGTGACAGCACCGAACCCAGCTTGTCAAGAACGGACATTCGTTTTATTTTGAGTCATGCCCCGAGTCTCCGCCGAGCACCTGGAACGCCGTCGAGAGCAGATTCTCGAGGCCGCGCTGCGGTGTTTCGCGCGCAAGGGCTTCCACGAAACCTCGATGCAGGACGTGTTCACCGAGTCGGGCCTGTCCGCGGGGGCGGTCTACCGGTACTTCACCAGCAAGGACGAGATCATCGGGGCGCTGCTCGGCCGGACGATGCTGCCGCTGCGCAATCGGTTGGCCGAGATCATCCGCGCCGACCCCCCTCCGGTCCCCGCCGAGGTGATCCGGGGAATGACCACCGAGGTGCTCGCGCGCAGCGGTCCGAACGGCCTGCTGCGTCTGGCGCCACAGGCCTGGGCCCTGGCGACCGTGCAGCCCGAGGCCGCCGCCCCGGTGCTCGAGGCCGCCGCCGGGGTGCGCGCGCTGTGGCGCGAATACGTGCTCCGGATCCGCGACCTGGGCTGGATCCCGGCCGACGCCGATGCCGACGCCCTGGCCAAGATGCTGCTCGGCCTGATGCCCGGCTTCATCCTGCAGCACCTGCTGCTCGGTGACGTCACCCCGGACGATTTCGCCCGCGGCATCGAACTGATGCTGCCGGTCACGCCGCCTGGGACCGCGCACAACGGCCCGGGGTCGATCATCGGAGAGTAAGAAAGCTCACTGTTGAGACCGGCGCCGACGGGGTAGGTTCGGGTGCGGCCCGCCGCGGGGAGCGTGTGCCGGGACCTCGAACATCGATCAGACCAGGAGTTTCCCGTGGCACTGCACCGTCAACCCCTTCGGCCCGCCGCGCTGGTGACCGCGGCACTCGCCGCCGCCCTGCTGGCGACCACCGCCGGTACCGCCCACGCCCGCATGATCGGCGGCTTCGACGTCGGCGGCGCCATCGAGGTCGAATACGACCAGGCGGGCGGCCCCGCGCTCGGCGAGCCCACCTCCCCCGAAGCCGATGCGGCGGCCGGTGGCAAGTACCAGACCTTCGCCAACAACGCCGCCATCTACTGGCACCCCGACACCAATGCCAACACCGTCGCCGGGCAGATCCGCGACAAGTTCGCCGAGCTGGGCAACGAGTCGGGCAAGCTCGGCTACCCGGTCACCCGCGAGCAGTCGACGCCGGCGGGCACGGGCCGGTTCAACCACTTCCAGCAGGGCTCGATCTACTGGTCCGTCGGCACCGGCGCGCACCAGATCAGCGGCCCGATCCGGGACAAGTGGGGCGAGCTCGGCTGGGAGTCGAGCCCGCTGGGCTTCCCGCTCACCGATGTGTCCGCGGCGGGCAAGGGCGACGGACAGTTCACCCTGTTCCCGACCGGCGCCATCTACTGGTCGCCGAAGACCGGCGCGCACGCGGTGTGGGGCAGCATCCAGGCCGACTGGATCCGCGCGGGCGGCGAATCCGGTCGCTACGGGTACCCGACCAGCGACGAGTACGACTACCAGGGCGGCAAGGCCCAGGATTTCCAGGGCGGCAAGATCACCTGGAAGCCCGCGAGCTGATCCCCGGGCGGGTCAGGCGGCGAGCAGACCCTGCCTGGCCCGGCTCGCGCCGGACAGTGCCAGCAGCAGCATGGTGGTCAGCGCCTGATCGTCGAGTCCTTCGGCGGGGAAGGTGTAGCGCAGGATCACATCGCCCAGTTTGCCGCGCGCGATCAGGGTGACCGAGCCGAACTGGATCTCGTTGTTGCGCTCGGCGACCCGCTTGTGCAGCTGCGGCTTCAACGGCCGGTCCCAGGCCAGCACGCTGGTCAGCGACAGCACGGTGAGGCCGGGCGCGAGGGTGACGGCGCGGATCGAGCACAGGGCGCCGTCGTATTCGAAGCCGAGTGAGCCGTCGGCGTCGACCCGGATGTCGATGTCCTGCATCTGCAGGCAGGCGCCGGTGCGCGCCTGCAGGTCGAGTTCCGGGGTGACCACAGCGTCCATGTCGGCTCCGTCGCTCATTTGGCGCCACCGAAGCGGCGATCGCGCTTGGCGTATTCCAGGCACGCGTCCCACAGGTTACGCCGATCGAAATCGGGGAAAAGCGTGTCCTGGTAGACGAATTCGGCATACGCGGACTGCCAGATGAGGAAGTTCGAACTGCGGAACTCGCCCGACGGCCGCAGGAACAGGTCCACATCGGGCATGTCGGGTTCGTCGAGGTAGCGGGCGACGGTGGCCTCGTCGACCTTCTCCGGGTCGATCTCGCCCGCCGCCACCCGGCGCGCGATTTCGCGTGCGGCGTCGGCGATCTCGGCGCGACCGCCGTAGTTGACGCACATGGTCAGCGTCATCACGTCGTTGTCGCGGGTCAGTTCCTCGGCGATCTCGAGTTCCTTGATCACGCTGCGCCACAGGCGCGGTCGGCGCCCGGCCCAGCGCACCCGCACACCCATCTCGTGCATCTCGTCGCGACGGCGGCGGATCACGTCGCGGTTGAAGCCCATCAGGAAGCGGACCTCGTCGGGGCTGCGCCGCCAGTTCTCGGTGGAGAAGGCGTAGGCCGACAGCCACTTGACGCCGATCTCGATACAGCCCTCGACGGAGTCCATGAGCACGGCCTCGCCGCGTTCGTGTCCGGCGGTGCGCGGCAGACCGCGTTCCTGGGCCCAGCGACCGTTGCCGTCCATCACCAGCGCGACGTGATTGGGCACCAGTTCCGGCGGGATCTCGGGCGGACGCGCGCCGGAGGGATGCGGGGACGGCGGGCGCACGGTGCGGGTGCCGCCACCCGGCTTGCTCGCGGTGGAAGAGTCACGACGCAGGATCACGGCCTCCATCCTGCCTGATCGCCGGGTGCGGTCCGCACGGGCTCCGCCGTTGCGGTCGGCGGGCCGGTGGCCGACACGATCGCGCGGTGCGGCGATCAGCTGCGTCCGACGCGCGACATCAGTGCTCGGCCGCGGTCGCGGTACTCGTGGGCGATCTCAGCCCGCACGGCCTGCGACGGCGGCGCCGGGCCGATTCGCGGTGGCGGTGTCGGCGCCGGTGCGCTCGATCAGCGGCAGGGTGCGCAGCTGACGTTCCAGATGCCATTGCAGGTGGGCCGCGACCAGGCCGCTGGCTTGGCGGCGAATGTTGTCCGGAACGCCGTCGATGTAGGCCCACTCCCCCTTCAGCAGGGCGACGAGCAGATCGAGCACCCCCGTGGCCGGGGTACTCGCGCCCGGTGGACGGCAGTGCACGCAGACCGCGCCGCCCGCCGCCACGTGGAAGGCGCGGTGCGGGCCCGGGGTGGCGCAGCGGGCGCATTCGTCCAGGGCGGGCGCCCACCCGGCGAAGCCCATGGCGCGCAGCAGGTAGGCGTCGAGGATCAGTTCGTGTGGGCGCTGTTTGGCGGCGATGGCACGCAGCGCGCTCGCGGTGAGGGAGTGCAGTTTCGGCGCGGGCGCGCGTTCCTCACCGGCGAGGCGCTCGGCGGTCTCGAGGATCGCGCAGGCCGTGGTGTAGCGGCCGTAGTCGTCGATGATGTCGGCGGCGAAGGCCTCGACCGTGGTGACCTGGGTGACCACGTCGAGGGTGCGGCCCGGATGCAGCTGCACGTCGATGTAGGCGAACGGCTCCAGCCGCGCCCCGAACCTGGATTTGGTGCGGCGCACCCCCTTGGCCACCGCGCGGACCAGCCCGTGTTGCCTGGTCAGCAGCGTGACGATGCGATCGGCCTCGCCCAGCTTGTGCTGACGGACCACCACCGCCTCGTCCCGATACAACCGCACGCGCACAGTCTTCCACGTCGGCCCGACACCGGACCCACGGACACGACGTCACGCGCCGATCACCGCGTCGACCAACCGCCGGGTCACCGTCTGATCGCCGCCGTCCTCGTTCGCCTGCGCGTGCTGTCCGCCGAGGCCGATGCCACCGGTCCGGCCGCGACGCGCGGCCGAATCGAGCGGCCGAAGGAGACGGGCAACGATGCCGCACGGCGACGAATCCACCGGCGCACGGTGGGCCGGTCAGGTCTGCCGGAGCAGGCCGGTGATGAGCAGCAGCAGCGACTGCTGGGTTTCCAGGCGGGCGCGGTCGGGATCGTCGGCGTGGGCGACGATCAACGAGGCTTCGGTGATGGCGCTGAGCAGTAGTTGCGCCAGCACCGGAACCGGGGCGGCGGCGACCAGCCCGGCGTCGATGGCGCGCTGGAGCTGGGCGGTGATCAGGCCGAGGCCGTGGCGGGATTCGAAGTCGCGGAAGGCGGGCCAGCCCAGGACGGTCGGGGCGTCCATCAGGACGATGCGCAGCATTTCCGGGCGGCCGCAGATGTCGAGGAAGCGGGCCAGTCCGGCGGTCATGCCCGCGATCACGTCGTCGGGGTCGACGGCGGCGACCGCGGCCGCGATCTCGGTGGTGGCCTCGGTCTCGACCTGTTCGAGCACGGCCAGGAACAGGCCACGCTTGTCGCCGTAGTGGTGGTGCAGCGCGCCACGGGTGACCCCGGCGGCCGCGACCAGTTGTTCGGCGGAGGTACCGGCGAAGCCGCGCTCGGCGAACAGGCTGCGGCCTGCCTGCTCGAGCGCGGCTCGGGTGGTGCGGGAGCGGTCCTCCTGACTACGGCGCTGCATGCAGCCGAGTGAACTCCACGATCAGTTCGGCGAGCAACTCCGGGCGGTCCTCGGGCAGGAGAGTGTAGGAGTCCTCGACGGTCTTCAGCGTCGCGCGGGGCAGGTCGTGGACGAGGCGGTGGGCCAGCTCCATCGGGAACAGCTTGTCCTCGGTCGGCCAGACGACCAGCACGGGGATCTCGACCGAGCCGAATTTCTCGGCGGCGGCCAGCGTGTCCCGATTGTCGACCCCGACCGCGAAGCGCCGCAGGTCGGCGCGGATGGCGGCCGAACGCCGCGCGGGCAGCAGGTAGGAGTCCATGATCTCCTGCGGCAGTGGATGTTTGACGACCCAGCCGAAGCCGAGCCGGGATTGCCGGATGGGCCGCCAACGCATCGAGGCCAGGGCAGCGCGCAGGACACCGGGAAACCCGGCCGCGGGCATCACCGCCGCGAACGGTGCGGGCGGGAACACCTCGTAGCAGTCGACGGCGGCCAGCACCACGCGGGCGATCCGCTCGGGTCGGCGGGTCATCAGCAGCTGGGTGAGCGCGCCGCCGGTGTCGTTGGCGACGATGGTGACCTCGGTGAGGTCGAGGACATCGAGGAACTCGGCGATGAGGTCGGCGAGGCCGGTGGGGGTGAGGTCGGCGTCGGGCAGCGGGATCGAATGCGCGCCGAGCGGCCAGTCGGGAGCGAGGCAGCGGTGTCCGGCGGCGGCGAGCGCGGGGACCACCTCGCGCCACAGGTCGGCGTTGACCAGCAGGCCGTGTACGAAGACCACCGGCGTGCCGCTGCCGGTCTCGTGATAGCGGACGCGGCCCGCCGACAGGCGTACTTCGCGGGCCGGGCCGAGTGCTGAGCTGATTCCCATGGGGTCCTCCCCTGTTCGGATGTGGGCACCTTCACTGTTACATACATGCCGTATGTATGTCTATAGCCGAGAAAATCCACCCAGGGTATGTGGACGAGTGACCAGCTCCGCGTTACCGTCGAGCCAACCACCTGCAGAGACGGAGCTCACATGTCCGTGCCCGACCGCGTCGCGCCGACCTCCCCGGCCGACCTCGGCCTCACCGAACTGTCCACCGCGATCGCCGACGGCACCATCACCTCGGTCGCGGCGGTCACCGACGCGCTCGACCGGATCGAGGCTTCCCAGCCGACGCTCAACGCGTTCCGGGTCATCCGCCGCGAGGCCGCGCTCCGGGAAGCCGCCGACGCCGACGCGCGACGGGCCGCCGGCACGCGACTCCCGCTGCTCGGCGTGCCGATCGCGGTCAAGGACGACACCGACATCGCCGGGGAGATCACCGCTTTCGGCTGTGGCGGGGAATTCACGCCCAAGACCGAGGACGCCGAATCGGTGCGCAGGCTGCGCGCCGCCGGTGCGGTGATCGTGGGCAAGGCCAACACCTGCGAACTCGGGCAGCTGCCCTTCACCAATGGCGCGGCCTTCGGGCACTCCCGCAACCCCTGGGATCGCACTCGCACGCCCGGCGGTTCCTCGGGTGGTTCGGCGGCGGCGGTCGCGGCCGGATTGGTGCCTGCCGCACTGGGTTCCGACGGCGCGGGCTCGGTGCGCATCCCCGCATCCTGGAACAATCTCGTCGGGATCAAACCGCAGCGCGGGCGCATCTCCACCTGGCCGCACGCCGAGGCGTTCTACGGGCTCACCGTCAACGGGCCGCTCGCGCGCACCGTGCGCGACGCCGCCCTGCTGCTCGACCTCGCCGCCGGACCTCACAGCGGTGACCTGCACACCCCGGCGCCGATCGACGCGAGCGCCGCCGTCTGCCGCGATCCGGGCAAGCTCAGGATCGCGCTCTCCCTGCGCATTCCGTTCACCGCGACCAAGACCGCCCTCGACCCGGAGATCGCGGCGGCCGTCCACGGGCTGGCGACGACGCTGCGCGCGCTCGGCCACACCGTCACGGTGGCCGACCTGCACTACGGACTCATGATCGGCGCCTCGTTCCTGCCGCGCTCGATGGCGGGGATCCACCGGGTGCATCGCGCGATGCCGGAGGCGGTCGTCGACCCGCGCACCACGGCCAACTCCCGCCTCGGCCGGGTACTCGGCGGTCCCGCCCTCGCCGCAGCCCGGCGCGTGGAACCGTTGCTGCACCGGCGGATCGGCTCGTTCTTCGACGACTACGACCTCGTACTCGCCCCGACCACCGCCACTCCCCCGCCGATCGCCGAGGAGATCGACGGCATCGGCGTCGGCGCCACCAACAACCTGATCACCGGCGCCTGCCCCTACACCTGGCCGTGGAACGTACTCGGCTGGCCGAGCGTGAACGTGCCCGCCGGGTTCACCGAGACCGGCCTGCCGATCGGCGCCCAGCTGATGGGCACCGCCAACACCGAGCCGATGCTGATCGCCCTGGCCGCCCAGCTGGAATCGGAACGGCGCTGGGAGCGGGACCGGCCGACGCCGTGGTGGTGAGCCCACTCATCGACTCGGTTCGACCCAGCCTTCGATATCGCTCTTGGTGCCCGCCGGACACCCGTCCTGACCGGACTGGCGGGGGAACATCAGCAGGCAGCGTTGTGGGCCCGCGGAGCCGACGGCGGTGGTGACCAGTACCGCGATCGAGGAGCCGTCGGCGACGCGGCGGGTGGAGAAGCCGAGGGTGCCGGTGACGCCGCGATAGTCGCTCTCGCGCAATTGCACTGCGATCGCGGTTCGATTCGGGGGCAGGTCGCCGAGTACGCCGCGGCTGCTGCGCACGGCCTGGAGGAACAGGCCGCTCACGTCGAAGGCGAGGCCGGTGCGATCGCCGGCCCAGCTCGGGCGGTAGTCGGTGAGTTCGGGGTAGCCGCGCAGGTCCTCGATCAGCCCGGCCAGTTCGGCGCAGAGCTGTTCGTGTTCGAAGGGCACCGGCTGATCGCCGAGTTTGCCGACGCCGCGCACGCAGTCGGCGCCGCCGAGCATCACCGGGGCCGCCTTCGCGACGTAGCGCACGGTCAGGTTGGCGGGCAGCGCGGCGGTCGCGCGCTGGTCGGTGATCAGCCGGGTGACCGCGTCGTTGCCGAGGATCGCCGGACCCGCGCCGCTGAGGCAGCCGCGGCTGACCGACTTGGCGAAGGTCGGGAAGTCGTCGTTGCGGCCGGCGAAGAACAGCAGGGTGCGGCGGTCGAAGCCCTCGGTCTCGCACGGGGCGGGAAAACGGTAGAGCTCCTGCTGTTCGCGCCAGCTCCAACTCCGCTGGACGACACCGCGTTCGGTCAGCTCGGCCCGTAGATCCTCGACCAGGCTGGTCACATACAGGTCGTCCTCGGTCTCCGGGTGATAGATCACGACTTCGTCGTAGCGGGGCGCGCCGCCCGGTTCCCGCGCGCCCTGGACGTAGTCGGCGACCAGCCGGGCCTGCACCGTATTGCTGGGCGCCGCCTGGAAATACAGCGGTGAGGCCTGGTCGAGGCCGTCGGCGGACAGCGTCGTCGCCACCGCGGGCACACCGAGTTCGCCGAGCCGGGTGATCGCCTGGCGGGTCTGGTCGTTGCTGCGGTCGATGCCGACGACGCCGAGCACGCTGGGGTCCTCGGCCACCAGCTCGCGCAGCGGGTTGTCGACCACCCAGCGGGCGTGGCGCATGTCCGAGCCGCCGTTGGCCACGATGACGCGCAGCAACGGTTCCGACTCGTCGGAGGCAAACAGGGCCCGGCGCTGCTGGACCGCGAGCCCGGCCAGCTCCTCGACCTGGGCGTGCGGGTAGCGCACATTGGTGTCGACATAGCTCAGACCGGCGAAGTACACCAGCGAGACCAGCGGCCGGTTCGGGTTGTCCTCGCGTGCCCGCGCGGCGGCCGCGTTGAGCCGGAACACCTCTCGCTGCATGGTCGACAACTCGGGATCATCGGTGAAGGTCTGCCTGGCGTTGTCGCTGTAGCCGACGCATTCACCGTCGCGCTGACTCACCGAGACGCCGTCGGTCCACGGCCAGTGCGAACACGCGATGCCGCGTATCGGCGGGAAGTACACCAGCGTGGCGGCGGCGGCCAGCGCGATCGGGATCAGCACGCACAGGCCGACGAACCAGCTGCGCGCGGCCAGCGGCGGGGCGGGCGGCAGGGCCATCCCGCGGAACCGGGGGTCGCCGACGCCGGGCGGGGTGTCAGCGGGCAGCAGCGCGCGCAGGGGCAGGAACCAGGCGTCGGCCTGGCGGTGGGTGCGCCGGTTGTCGATCTCGCGCACCCAGGTCTGCAGTGGGTCGGGCGGTTGCTGGGTCGGCGCGTCGGCCAGGCTCTCCAGGGTGCGCAGCGGGCGCAGGTCGCTGATCTGGGAGAGCTCGCCGACCTCGCGATGCGGGCCCTGCTCACGGAAGGCCAGCACGACCAGCGGATCGAAAAGCCCCGTCTCGTTGCGGATCTCGTTGATCCAGGTGAGGATGCGCGCGCCGTCGCTGCCCTCGGCGAGCCCACCGAACAGCGCCACCGGGTAGGCGGTGCGCCGCCAGCTCGACGGTCGCCAGATCCTGCGCCGGTAGGCATCGCGCAGGTCTTCGAGGAACGCGTGCACCAGGAGTTTGGCAACCTGCTCCTCGTTCTCGTCGACGCGGTGCGAGGCGGTCAGCCGGGACGCGAAACCCAGGAAACTGCCCGACAATTCGGGCGCGAGATAGCGCTGGTGCAGGAACCACCTGGTCACCTTCGACATGCCGGGAATGCGCCCGGAGACCCACAGCCACAGTCGCAGCACCGGCCACAGCGCGAGGACACCGAACACGACCCGCGAGATCGTGTCGCCCGCAACGCCTTCGGCGGTGTCGGAGTGACTGGCGGGTGTGCCACTGCGCAGCAGCTTCGGCAACCGGCGGCGCAGTTCGTCGGGCGCCTCGGACTCGTCGCTGGTGACGCGCTGCCTGGTCAGCCAGTCGGCGGTGCGGTAGCGCGGGAACTTGATCGCGCCCATCGCGGTGTCGTCGGCGGCGAAACCGGCCACCAGGTGCTGGATGATCGGCAGACAGTGCCCAGGGATCTCCTGGTCGTTGGCGTGCGGTCCCGCGTTGAAGGCGTTGAGGTCAGGGGTGAGCGCGGTGGGCGGCAGATCCGGCGAACGCAGATCGACCTTGACGCGCGGGGTCGCCCGCCTGCCGCCGGATTCGCCCAGCCAGCTGTAGAGATCGGCGACCAGCGCGGGGTGCCCCTGCACACCGACGATCTCGACGATCGGCCGCGGCAGAGTGCGCCGCCGGCGCAGCAGCGCCCGCAGGACGCGTGGCTTGGTGTCGGGAATCTCCAGCGCCCGCAACAACTCCAGCAACTTGCCGACATCGTTGCTCTCGGACATGTCGACGGCCTCCCCCGGAAACGATCAGCGCGCGCACCGGCCGAGCCGGTGCGTTCGCCGAACGATACCCCGAAGGACCGACGCTCAAACGATCAAAAGCCCAGCTTCCCCAGCTGTTTCGGATCCCGCTGCCAGTCCTTGGCGACCTTCACGTGCAGGTTCAGGTAGATCCGGGTGCCGAGGATGTGCTCGATCTGCTTGCGGGCGTTGGTGCCGACCTCCTTGAGGCGGGCACCGCTCTTGCCGATGATGATCGCCTTCTGGCTGGGCCGCTCGACATAGAGCAGGGCATGCACCTCGAGCATGTCCTCGTTGGCCTCGTAGGGCTCGATCTCCTCGATGACCACGGCCAGCGAGTGCGGCAGCTCATCGCGCACGCCCTCGAGCGCGGCCTCGCGGATCAGCTCGGCCATCAGGGTTTCCTCGGGCTCGTCGGTGATCTCGCCGTCGGGATAGAACGCCGGGCCCTCGGGCATGAGCGAGGCGATCACGTCGACGAGCACCTCGACCTGTTCGCCCTTCACGGCCGAGACCGGAACGACCTCGGACTCCGGGCCGAGCAGCTTCGACAGCGCCATCAGCTGGTGGGCGATCTCGTCGCGGCCCACCTTGTCGATCTTGGTGACCACGCCGAGCACCTTCGTCTTGGGCGCCATCAGCTTGATCTGCTCGACGATCCAGCGGTCACCGGGGCCGATCTTCTCGTCGGCCGGGATGCACAGCGCGATCACGTCGACCTCGGAGTAGGTGTCGCGCACCAGGTCGTTGAGGCGCTGCCCGAGCAGGGTGCGCGGGCGGTGCAGGCCGGGGGTGTCGACCAGGATCAGCTGGGCGTGGTCGCGGTGCACGATGCCGCGGATGGTGTGGCGGGTGGTCTGCGGGCGCGAGGAGGTGATCGCGATCTTGGCGCCGACCAGGGCGTTGGTCAGCGTCGACTTGCCGGTGTTCGGGCGGCCGACGAAACAGACGAAGCCGGACCGGAATTCGGTGTCCTTGCCGGGCTCAGCCACCGTGCACCTCGTTCAGCACGGCGCCGGTGCGGTCGGTGCGGATCACCGCCGCCGAGGGCGAGACCTCGCGCACCGCCTCGATCCCGGCGTCGTCGGCGTCACCGCCGACGACGACCGCCGCCTCGAAACCCTCTGCCCCACTGGAGATCGCGGCGGCCACGGCGGCCTGCAGCGCGGTCAGCGACAACGCGGTGAGCGCGACCTCGCCCGCGGCGTAGGTGCGGCCGTCGGTGTCGCGCACCGCGGCGCCGCTCACGCCACCGGTGCGGCCCAGCGCGCCGCGCGCCAGCACCAGCAGTTTGTTGTCCTCGGCGTCCAGTTCACTCATCGGCTTCTCCGTTGTCGTCGGGACCGGTCGCAGCCACCAGATCGGCGTCGGTGCGCGACTGCTTGTCGGTCTTCTTCTTGTCCTTGTCGGCCGCCCGGCGCACCAGCACGGTGTTCACCCGCATGCGGCCACGCGCGTCGGCGCCGCCCTCACCACGCAGGACCAGCCCGTGCACGGTCACCTTCGAGCCGGGCAGCGGCACGCGGCCGAGTTCGTGGGCCAGCAGACCACCCACCGTGTCGACGTCCTCGTCCTCGATCTCGAGTCCGTACAGCTCGCCGAGATCCTCCACCGACACCCGCGACGAGACCCGGTAGCGGCCGTCGCCCAGGTCCTCCACCGGCGGGGTCTCGTCGGTGTCGTACTCGTCGGCGATCTCGCCGACGATCTCCTCCAGTACGTCCTCGATGGTCACCAGACCGGCGATGCCGCCGTACTCGTCGACCAGCAGTGCCATGTGGTTGCGGCGCCGCTGCATCTCGTCGAGCAGGGCGTCGAGCGGCTTGGAGTCGGGGATGAACACCGCGGGGCGCATCACCTCGCGCACCGACACCTTGCGGCTGCGATCGGCATAGGGCACCAGGTCTTTGAGGTAGACCACGCCGAGCACGTCATCGACGTTCTCGCCGATCACCGGGATCCGGGAGTGCCCGGAGCGCACCGCCAGCGACATCGCCTGGGCCGCGGTCTTGTCGTCCTCGATCCAGACCATCTCGGTGCGCGGCACCATCACCGCGCGGGCGGCGGTGTCACCGAGTTCGAACACGGACTGGATCATCCGGCGTTCGTCGTCGGCGACGACACCGCGCTCGCGGGCCATGTCGACCACCTCGCGCAGTTCGATCTCGGAGGCGAACGGGCCGTTGCGGAAACCGCGGCCGGGAGTGATGGCGTTGCCGAGCAGGATCAGCAACCTGCTCACCGGGCCGAGCACCGCGCCGATGAGCTGCACCGGCACAGCGGCGGCCAGCGCGATCGAGTAGGCGTGCTGGCGCCCGAGGGTGCGCGGGCCGACGCCGATCACGACGTAGGACACCACCACCATCAGCGCGGCCGTGACCACCAGGGCGGTGCGCTCGTTCCACAGGTCCAGGGTCGCGGCGGCCAACAGCACGGTCGCGGTGATCTCGCACAGAATGCGCAGCAGCACCATGAGATTCACGTACCGCGGGCGGTCGTCGATGATGGTGCGCAGCCGCGCGGCGCCGGAACGGTCCTCGCGGACCATGTCGTCCAGGCGGGCCCGCGAGACCGTGTTCAGCGCCGAGTCCACCCCGGCGAACACGCCGCCGATCCCGATCAACAGGATCGCGAGCACGATCAGGATCAGTGAGGTCACGCCGGGCCCAGTGCGTCACCCGGTGCGGTGAACCCCGCCTTGCCGAGCAGTCGCGCGTCGCGCTCGGCCAGTTCGACACGGCGCTGTTCCTCGCGCAGGCTCACGTACCACTCCTCGAGCAGCTGGGCCTGCAGCGCGAACATCTCCTTCTCCTCCTCCGGCTCGGCATGGTCGTAGCCGAGCAGATGGAGCACGCCGTGCACGGTCAGCAGGGCCAGCTCGTGGTCGAGCGAATGGTCGGCCTTCTGGGCCTGGCCCATCGCGAACTCCGGGCACAGCACGATGTCACCGAGCATCGAGGGACCGGGCTCGGGGCTGTCGGGGCGGCCGCCCGGCTCGAGCTCGTCCATCGGGAACGACATCACATCGGTGGGGCCGGGCAGATCCATCCAGCGCACGTGCAGGTCGGCCATGGTGTCGAGATCGACGAGCACCATCGACAGTTCGGCGGCCGGATGCACATCCATCCGGCCGATCACGAAACGTGCCACGCTGACCAGGTCTTCTTCGGGAACGTCCATGCCCGATTCGTTGGCGATCTCGATGCTCACCTGTTCAGGGTACGGGCCGCTCCGTGCCGGGCACGGAGCGGCATCGTTCCAGCGTGGCGCCGGTTACCGGCGCTCGGCGCGACCGGCCGCCCGGCGTTGGGCCCGGTTGCCCGGGTAGTGCGGGCCCGGCACCGGACGGGGCTCGGCCTCGAAGCGGTCGTAGGCGTCGACGATGTCGGAGACCAACCGGTGGCGCACCACATCGGCGCTGGTGAGCTCCGAGAAGTGGATGTCGTCGATATCGGTGAGGATCTCCGCGGCCGCGCGCAGACCCGAGCGCTGCCCGTGCGGCAGGTCGACCTGCGAGATGTCACCGGTGACCACCATCTTCGAGCCGAAGCCGAGGCGGGTCAGGAACATCTTCATCTGCTCGGCGGTGGTGTTCTGCGCCTCGTCGAGAATGATGAACGAGTCGTTGAGGCTGCGGCCACGCATGTACGCCAGCGGCGCGACCTCGATGACACCGGAAGCCAGCAGCTTGGGGATGGCCTCGGGGTCCATCATGTCGTGCAGCGCGTCGTAGAGCGGACGCAGGTACGGGTCGATCTTGTCGTTGAGCGTGCCGGGCAGGAAGCCGAGCCGCTCGCCCGCCTCGACCGCGGGCCTGGTCAGGATGATGCGGGTGACCTGCTTGGCCTGCAGGGCCTGCACCGCCTTGGCCATGGCCAGGTAGGTCTTGCCGGTGCCCGCGGGGCCGATGCCGAACACGATGGTGTTGACGTCGATCGCGTCGACATAGCGCTTCTGGTTCAGCGTCTTGGGCCGGATGGTCTTGCCGCGCCGCGACAGGATGTCCAGGCTCAGCACCTCGGCGGGCGATTCGGAGACGCCGTCGTCGGTGAGCATGGACACGGTGTGGCGCACCGCCTCGGGCGTGATCACCCGGTTGCGGCCGGTCAGCGCCACGAGCTGCTCGATGACGCGCTCGGCCAGCGCCACATCACCCGCCTTACCGGTGATGGTGACGGTGTTGCCGCGGACATGGATGTCGGCCGGGAGCAGTTTCTCCAGCTGACGAAGGTTCTGGTCGGCCGAGCCGAGGAAGGGGAAAACAGACTCCGGGGCGAGTTCGATGCTGGAACGCACTGTTCGCGCCGCGGGACCCGCATTGGTTCCGCCTGCGCCGATGCCTGATACGGGGTTGGTGGGGTCGCCGATCTCGCCTGGATTCTTCAAAAGTGGCTATGGCCTGCTTCCGGTCTCGACTGTGTGTTCGATGACCTCAGTTTAACGCGCGGCACCGACACGGCCCAGCGATATAACGGCGCCCGACAGCACGACCGTGCTCGCAGGTCAGGCGGATCGTGGCGGTGGCTACCAGCGGTCGGTGAGCGCGCCGAGCGCACCCAGCGCGACCGCGGCGGCGGTGGAGGTCCGCAGCACGGTCGGCCCGAGCAGCACGATGTGCGCGCCCGCCTCGGCCAGCGCGGCCACCTCGGTGTCGTCGAGACCGCCCTCCGGACCGACGATCAAGATCACCTCGGCGGCTTCGCCCACCGGCAGCTCGGTGAACTTGCCGGTGCCGGATTCGTGCAGCGCGGCGACGATCACGCCGTCGGCGGTGGCCTTGCGCACCAGGTCGAGCAGGTCGCGGGTGCGATGCAGCTCGGCGATCTCGGGAATGTAGGCGCGCCGGGACTGCCGGGCGGCCGCGCGCGCGGTGGCGCGCCACTTCTCGATGCCCTTGGCGGCCTTGGCTTCCCAGTTCGCGACACAGCGCGCGGCCTGCCACGGGACGATCAGATCGACGCCCGCCTCGGTCATCAGCTCGACGGCCAGCTCGGAACGGTCCGACTTGGGCAGTGCCTGCACCACGGTCACTGGCGGGAACACCGGCTCCTCGACGCGGCGGTCACCGACCGCCAGCTCGAGCCGGTCCTTCTGCGCCGCGACGACCTCCGAGTCGGCGAGCACACCGTGCCCGTCGGACAGGGTGATCGATTCACCGATCCGGATCCGGCGCACGGTCGCGGCATGGCGGCCCTCGGGACCGTCGAGCACGGCGACGGCGCCGGGTTCGGGCACCTCGTCCAGATAGAAGACTGTCGCGGCCACCTCAGCGGCCGCTGAAGGAGGCGCGCAGCCGGGCGAACAGGCCGCTGTTGTGCTCGGACTGCGCCGACATCACCTCGGCACGGTCCCGATCGCGCATGCCCTTGAACTTGCGCAGCAGATCGGTCTGCTTGCCGTCGAGCTTGGTCGGCACCACGATGTCGAGGTGGGCGAGCAGATCGCCGCGCGCACCCGAACGCAGCCGCGGCATGCCGTGTGCCCGCAGCTGGATGACCTCGCCGGGCTGGGTACCCGCAGCGATGGTGAGCTCGGTCGGGCCGTCGAGAATGGTGTCGACGACCACGGTGGTGCCGAGGATCGCGTCGACCATCGGGACCCGGACGGTGCAGTGCAGATCGTCGCCGTCGCGGACGAAGGTGTCGTGCGGCTGCTCGACGACCTCGACGTAGAGGTCACCGGCGTGCCCGCCGCCGGGGCCGACCTCGCCCTGGGCGGCCAGGCGCACCCGCATGCCGTTGGCGACACCGGCCGGGATGGGCGCGGCGATCTCGCGGCGCGCGCGCACGCGGCCGTCGCCACCGCACTTGTGGCAAGGATCGGGGATGGTCTCGCCGGCGCCGCGGCAGGTCGGGCAGGGGCGCGAGGTGAGCACCTGGCCGAGGAACGAGCGCTGTACCGACTGCACCTCGCCCGCGCCGTCACAGGTCTCACAGCGCACCGGCTTGGAATTGCCGTTGGTGCCCGAGCCCACGCAGATGTCGCAGAGGATCGCGGTGTCGACGGTGAGGTGCTTGGTGACCCCGACCGCGCATTCGGCCAGGCTCAGCCGGGTGCGGATCAGCGAGTCGGCGCCGGGCTGCACGCGACCGCGCGGCTTGCGCGCCCCACCGGGCTGGCCGCTCATGCCACCGAAGAACGCTTCGAACACATCGCCGAGGCCGCCGAAGCCCGCGCCGTTGAATCCGGCACCGCCACCGCCGTTTTCGAGCGGGTCACCACCGAGATCGACGATCCGGCGCTTCTCCGGGTCGGTCAGCACCTCGTAGGCGGTGGAGACTTCCTTGAACCTGGCCTGCGCCGCCTCGTCGGGGTTCACGTCGGGGTGCAGTTCGCGGGCCAGCTTGCGGTAAGCGCGCTTCAGCTCCTGGTCGGTGGCGTTCTTGCCGACGCCGAGCAGTCCGTAGTAATCCCGTGCCACTGTGAGTTCTCTAGTCCTTGGTCGCTGTGGTCCAGCAGAGCGCCGCGCGCCCTTAGTCGAATCCACTCAACTTTACCGGCCGAAGTATCGACCTTAACAGTGTGGGTGGGGTCGTTCCCGAGCTGGCGTCACCTTTCGGCGAGCACTTCGCCGATGTAGCGGGCCACGGTCGCCACCGACGCCATGGTTCCCGGATAGTCCATCCTGGTCGGCCCGAGCACGCCCATGCCGCCGAGCACCGCGCCCGCCGCGCCGTAGCCGGTGGACACCACCGAGGTGCCACGCATCTGCTCGACCTGGGTCTCCTCGCCGATCTGCACCATCACCTGGCCGGGCTGCTGCGCCGCGGCGAGCAGTTTCAGCACGATGACCTGTTCTTCGAGCGCTTCCAGCACCGTGCGCAGGGAGCCGGGGAACCCGAAGTCGGCGACATTGCGGGTGAGGTTGGCGGTGCCGCCGAGGACGAGGCGCTCCTCTGGATGCTCCACCAGCGTCTCGACCAGCACCGTCGAGACGCGGACCAGCACGTCGCGGATCTTGGCCGGTGCGCGTTCGGGCAGCCCCGCCACCGACGCGCTGGCCACCGAGAGCAGTTTGCCGTCCATCGCGCCGCCGAGCAGACCGCGCACGGCGGCGAGATCGTCGTCGGAGATCACCGCGCCCAGATCGACGATGCGCTGGTCGACCCGGCCGGTGTCGGTGATCACCACCAGCAGCAGGCGGGCCGGATTGAGCGCAACGACCTCGATGTGGCGCACGATCGAGGCCGACACCGTGGGGTACTGCACGACCGCGACCTGCCTGGTGAGCTGGGCCAGCAGGCGGACGCCGCGGCGCAGGACGTCGTCGAGGTCGACGCCGGATTCGAGGAACTCCATGATCGCGCGCCGCTCGGCGCCCGAGAGCGGCTTCACCTCGGCGATCCGGTCGACGAACTCGCGATAGCCCTTGTCGGTGGGGATGCGGCCCGAGCTCGTGTGCGGCTGGGTGATGTAGCCCTCGGCCTCGAGCACCGCCATGTCGTTGCGGATGGTGGCGCTGGAAACGCCGAGGTGGTGCCGTTCCACGAGCGACTTGGAGCCGATCGGTTCCTTGGTGGCGACGTAGTCCGCGACGATCGCTCGCAGGACCTCGAAACGCCGATCTTCGGTGCTCGACGCCATCGACCCCACCTCCTCGCTCGTGCCGGGTACGTCATCGGCCCGCGTGTGCCGCTGCCGCACAGACTCGCACGCGGACGCTCGGAGCGTCTCGTTGTCCAGTCTAATTGTCTGCTTCGGCATCGCCGGGCCACACGGGTGTCGCGAGCGGCGCGCGGTGCGAAGTTCTCCACAGGCCGGGGTTATCCACAGGCGGCTGATCGGGTCTTGTCGGCGGGTGGACACCGACGTAGCTTCGGTGCTGAATCAGGGGCATTACCAGCATTTTTCGATTGTCTTCGACGTGCGGGGAGGGATCTGTGGTGCGGCAGGGTGGGCTGAGTCATGGGCGGGACACAGGTACGGCGGTGGCGCTGAACCCGGTGGCGTTCGCCGCGATCGACCGCGCGTGTGGGGAATTCCTCGATGTGATCGCGCGGATCCGGGCGGCGGCGGGGGAAATCGGCGGGCAGGCCCACTGGGGGCTGGGTGAGGGCGATGCCCGGTTGATCTCCGGGTCCACACTGGTGTCGCGATTACGGGCCAAGGCGGCCGAGCCGGGGAACAGCGTCGACACGGTGATGGCGGCACACGCACGCGTCGTCGACGATGTTCGGCGGGCGCATCGGATCGCCCTGGATCAGTTGGTGCGCGCCGACGAGGAGTGGGCCGATCGACTCGGCTCGGCGGAATCCGCTGTGGGGCACCGTGATCTGCCGATCGGGTGGCAACGGTGATGGCCGTGCACGAGCCACCGGGCATTCCCGGCGGCGGTGAGAACACCTGGAATTGGCGGCACCGGGAGATCACGGCGGCGTTCGAGCCGCTCGAGGTGACCGATGCCCATGCGCAAGCGGACAAGTTCGCGCTGATCGCGCGGTGGTGGGCGGAGGGGATCGTGGCGTTCGAACGCGCGATGGGTGAATCGCTCGCCGCGGCGTGGTCGGGCGTGGGCGCTTCAGCATCGGCCGCGGCGGTCGATGTGTATCTCACGCAGGCGCGGGAACTGAGTGTGGCGCTCGATGAGCTGCCCGAGGTGGTCAGGGCGGCGGCGGAGGCGATCGTGGCCACCAAGTACGCGATTCCGGCGCAGGCCGTCACCGAAGGGGAGGCATCGATGTGGGCGATGCGCGGTGCGGCGGAGTACCGGGCCGATTCGGCGGCACAGGACTCGGCGCGATCGGCGATGTATGAGCGGTATGTCGTTCCGTTCGGCGAGTTGGACGGGCGCATTCCGGTGCTGCCGTTGCCGAGTTCACTGGCCGATTCGACCGTGGAGATGGGTGATCGCGGGTTGCTCGTCGGGTCCGCGGGGCGGCCGGATTTCGAGATCGATGTGGGAGCTCGGTCGTCGGCGAGCGACGAGGTCGTCGGGGGTGGTTCCGATGCGTCGGCCGTGGGCGTCGGCGAGACGTCGGCCCGAGGACAGCGAAGTCCGGGTGGCACCGAGGATCCCGACACATCTGCGGCGGATGCTTCGCGCCCGGCTGCGGCGGAGTTGGGTGCTGTGACAGGGCCGGAGGACGGCAGGGTGGTCACGTCGTCGACGGTGGTCACCAGCGCACCGGTCGCCATGCCGTCAGCGGGCGGCACAGGAATCGTCTCGGCGCCGCAGGGAACGATCGGGCAGGTCGACGGGGCGATGTCGCCGAGCCGGAGTCTGTCGGCCAACCCGTATTTCGGTGGCACACGCCCCGCGAGATCGGCGCAGGGCGCAGGTGATCGCGCGCCGACCGGTGGCCCGCGCTTCCAACAGCCGGCGCGTCATGCACCGCTCGGTCCGGGTTCCGGGCGCAGCCTGCCGGGCGCGGCGGGTCCGGTGATCGGCGCGGATCGGCCGTATGGGATCACCACGACCCGGACGTCCGAGCGCTTCTTCCCCTGCACAGGACCGGTGGCCCCGCTGTCGTCGAGCGAGGACACCGAGCGCAGGCTCCCGGACTACTTGATCACCGAGGCGAACACCGAGGCACTGCTCGGTGACCCGCGACCGGCGATCGCCGGCGGGGTGATCGGTGCGGAGGACGACTTCCTGTCCGGCGAGCAGCACTCACCGGCGACTCGACGGTGACGGCGATGTCAGCGAGTCGAGGAAACCGTCGGCACTGGCCGCCCCGGCGGGACGGCCGATGCCGAGTCAGCCCCTGGCGGCCGAATGGGCGGCGCCGACCTGTTTGCCCGCGAGGGCATCGAGGCCGAGCATCGCCAACAGCGATACGCAATCTTCCGCATCATTGGAATGGGACGCGACCGTCCGCGCGGCGACCGCGCACTGATGTGCGGTCGCTGCCTTCTCGGCGGAGCGCGCTTCCGCGAATTCGCTCTGCTCGTGGACGAGGGTGATGTGCCGTTCGGTGGACATTTAGCTCCCTAGGATCGTCTCGAAGCCTACGCCCCCAATCGTTATCTTCGGCCCCTAACCCGCCGAAAACCGCCTTCGGCCACCCTGCCGTGGACCCCGCCGCACCTGGTGTGCATCGCGACGGTTAGTGACGATGACCGGGTGATCACCGATCGGTCACGGGGCGATCGAGAAGCACGAATTCCGGTCACGACGAAGTCACCGACGCGCTGTCCGCACTACCTCGAAACCGGACGAACGAGACCGGATCAGTCCAGGAGATCGCGCACGATGCCGTCGGCCAGCAGGCGGCCGCGGTCGGTGAGGACGAGATTGCCGTCGCTGAGGTGGGCGAGGCCATCGGCGAGGACGCGGTCGAGGGCCGGACGGGCCGTCGGCGCCAGATCGGTGACCGGCAGGCCGGTGCGGAGGCGGACGGTGAGCATGAGGTGCTCGGTGTAGCGCTCGTCGTCGGTGAGGGCTTCCCAGCCCGCGGCGGGCAGGCCGCCGAGGGCGACGCGGTCGGCGTAGCGGGCGGGGTGCTTGACGTTCCACCAGCGGACACCACCGACGTGGCTGTGGGCGCCGGGGCCCGCGCCGAGCCAGTCGCCGCCGTCCCAGTAGCCGAGGTTGTGGCGGCAGCGGGCGTCCTCGTCGGCGGCCCAGTTGGAGACCTCGTACCAGGACAGACCCGCCTCGCCGAGGCGGGCATCGATGCGCTCGTAGCGGGCGGCGAGCACGTCGTCGTCGGGTGCGGGCAGTTCACCACGACGGACCTTGCGCGCCAGCGCTGTGCCGTCCTCGACGATCAGGGAGTAGGCGGAGACATGATCGACACCGGCGGCCAGCACCGCGTCCAGGCTCGTGTCCAGATCGGCATCGGTCTCACCGGGTGTGCCGTAGATGAGATCGAGGTTCACGTGCTCGAATCCGGCGGCCCTCGCCTCCTTCGCGGCGGCGACCGCGCGACCGGGGGTGTGTGTGCGGTCGAGCACCCGCAGCACGTGCTGCGCGGCGGACTGCATGCCCAGCGAGACCCGCGTGTACCCGGCCGAGCGGATCCGCTCGAAGAATTCCGGCGAGGTGGACTCCGGGTTGGACTCGGTGGTCACCTCGGCCCCGGCGGCCAGCGTGAAGTTCGCCCGCACCGCGTCGAGCACCGCGGCCAGGCCGTCCCCGCCGAGCAGCGAGGGCGTCCCGCCACCGACGAAGATCGTGGACACCGCCGGTGTCGCACTCGGCAGGGCACCGAACTCGACCGCGGCGGTCGCGAGCTCACCGCGCAGCGCCTCGAGCCAGGACTGCGGCGAGGCCGAGGTCCCCAGCTCGCCCGCCGTATAGGTGTTGAAATCGCAGTATCCGCAGCGCGTCGCGCAGAACGGCACGTGCACGTACACCCCGAACGCGCCGTCACCGAAATCGCGCAGCACCGGCCGATCGGCATCGGCCGGGATCGCGCGAGCAGCTCCGGAGGCAGCACTGAGAGTCACCACTCCAGTCTGCCGCGCCCCGTCGCCCGCTCCCGCGCGACCCCGGCCGACACCCACGGGTCGAGGTCAGCTGACGACAGGCGTGTTCTGATTGGCAGCCAGCAGCCAGCGGCCGTCCTCCTTGGTCATGACGTACAACGGTGCCCCCTCGCCGTCGAGCTCGTCGCCGAGCGGATAGTGGAGCTGGCGCACCTTGACCGCGGCGACGTCGGGGCGCAGGAACAGGACATGCTCGACTTCGTAGGCGACGCGACCGCTGGGCGAGCCGCCGGGCAGGACCTGCGCGGTGAACTCCCCGATCGCGTCGCGGCCGAAGAGCTTCCTGCCGTGGCCGGTCGTCCAGATCGCGTCCTCGCGGAAGATGCCGACGAACTCGTCGACGAGTTCGTTCGCCTGGGCGTGCGCGACCGTCGCGACGACCGCGTGAATGGCGGCGATCTCGGTCTCGAGGTCGGTGGGAGTGTGTCCTGCGATGGTGACTTCGTTGCTCATCTCACCACCGTGCAACCTCAACAGCAGTCGAGGTCAACCACCGAGTGCGCCACCGCACGACAAGGGAATTCGACGCATCATCGGATGCTTTCCCGGTGCCACTTATGACCCACATCACAGAACTGGACGAGCATCCAGGGAATTTCCCTCGAAAGTGCGGGAAATATCTCCCTGCGGTCGGAACGACCCGGCTGACATGGCACAATAGGCTCCATGCACGCAACCGGAGTACGACTCGTGGCCCGTCGCCACGTCGACTTCCTGCGCGTCTGCAGTGCCTGTTGTCGGCCCGGTTCCCACCGGTAGCGCAGCGGCTTCCACGCCCGGGTATCCCCCGGTGTCTTCGACTCTCATCGGCCCGCTGACCACCTGACGCGAGCCAGCCCCTCGCGCCTTCAGCACGGATGTACCACCACCCCCGCAGGAGCGACCCCCTATGACGTCGAGCACCGACGCCGGTTCGACCGACCAGTCGACGGCGCAGGCCCGTCCAGAGCGCCCGGCCACCGAGCGCCGCGTCCGGCCCGATCGGCCACGCACCGAAGCACCCGTCGCGCCGCGCGCGCGCACGGGCAAGCCGGTCCGCCGCCGGTCCGAAGGCCAGTGGGCGCTCGGCTACCGCGAGCCGCTCAACCCGAACGAGCAGTCCAAGAAGGACGACAACCCGCTCAACGTGCGGGCCAGGATCGAGAACATCTACGCCAAGGGCGGCTTCGACTCGATCGACAAGGCCGACCTGCGCGGCCGCTTCCGCTGGTGGGGTCTCTACACCCAGCGCGAAGAGGGCTACGACGGCACCTGGACCGATGACGACAACATCGATATCCTCGAGGCCAAGTACTTCATGATGCGGGTGCGCTGCGACGCGGGCGCGCTCAGCGCGGCCCAGCTGCGCACCATCGGTGGCATCTCCACCGAATTCGGCCGCGACACCGCCGACCTGTCCGACCGCGAGAACGTGCAGTACCACTGGATCGAGGTCGAGAACGTCCCCGAGATCTGGCGGCGACTGGAATCGGTGGGCCTGCACACCACCGAGGCCTGCGGCGACTGCCCCCGCGTGATCCTCGGCTCGCCGCTGGCCAGTGAGTCGCTCGACGAGATCATCGACCCGACTCCGGCGATCGACGAGATCGTCAAGCGCTACATCGGGAAGAAGGAGTACTCCAACCTTCCCCGCAAGTTCAAGACCGCGATCTCGGGCCAGCAGGACGTGGTGCACGAGATCAACGACATCGCCTTCGTCGGCGTGAACCACCCCGAGCACGGTCCCGGCCTCGACCTGTGGGTCGGTGGCGGCCTGTCGACCAACCCGATGCTGGCCAAGCGGGTCGGCGCGTGGGTGCCGCTCGACGAGGTGCCCGATGTGTGGGAGGCCGTGGTCTCGCTCTACCGCGACTACGGTTACCGTCGCCTGCGCACCAAGGCGCGCCTGAAGTTCCTGATCAAGGACTGGGGCATCGAGAAGTTCCGCCAGGTGCTCGAGGACGAGTACCTCAAGCGCAAGCTGATCGACGGTCCCGCGCCGGAGCAGCCCGCCAAGCCGATCGACCACGTCGGCGTGCAGAAGCTGCGCAACGGCCTCAACGCCGTCGGCTTCTCCCCCATCGCCGGTCGCGTCTCGGGCACCATCCTGAGCAAGGTCGCCGATGCCGCCGAGAAGTACGGTTCCGACCGGATCCGGTTCACCCCGTACCAGAAGCTGATCGTCCTCGACATCGCCGACGACCAGGTCGACGCGCTGATCGACGAGCTGGAACCGCTCGGCCTGCAGGCGCGTCCCTCGATCTGGCGCCGGAACCTGCTCGCCTGCAGCGGTATCGAGTTCTGCAAGCTCTCCTTCGTCGAGACCCGTAAGCGCTCGCAGGTGCTGGCGCCCGAGCTCGAGCAGCGGCTGGCCGACATCAACGCCGAGCTCGACGTGCCGATCACGATCAACATCAACGGCTGCCCGAACTCGTGCGGCCGGTCCCAGATCGCCGACATCGGCTTCAAGGGGCAGCTGGTCGACGACGGCTCCGGGAATCAGGTCGAGGGGTTCCAGGTTCACCTGGGCGGCAGCCTCGGCCTGGACAGCGGGTTCGGTCGCAAGCTGCGTCAGCACAAGGTCACCAGCGTCGAGCTCGGCGACTACATCGAGCGCGTGGTCCGCAACTTCGTCAAGAACCGGGAGTCCGGGGAACGCTTCGCGGTGTGGGCGGTTCGCGCCGACGAGGCCGACCTGCGATAAGTCGAAGAGGAGAACTCCACTGTGACAACGAATCTCGCGGCGAAGCTGGCCGAAGACGAACTGCGCGCACTGGCCGAGCAGGGCGCGGCCGACCTCGGCCCCGACGCCTCGGCGGCCGAGCTGATCGCCTGGACCGACCAGCACTTCGGCGGCAACTACATCGTGGCGTCGAACATGCAGGACGGCGTGCTGGTGCACCTGGCCGCGCAGACCCGGCCCGGTGTCGACGTGCTCTTCCTCGACACCGGCTACCACTTCGCCGAGACCATGGGCACCAGGGACGCGGTCGAGGCCGTGTACGGCGTGAACGTGGTGAACGTGCGCCCCGAGCACAGTGTCGCCGAGCAGGACGACCTGCTCGGCAAGGACCTGTTCGCCCGGGACGCCGCCGAGTGCTGCCGGTTGCGCAAGGTTGTTCCCCTCAAGACGTCGTTGTCCGGGTACAACGCGTGGATCACCGGCATCCGCCGGGTGGAGGCCCCCACCCGCGCCAACGCGCCGCTGATCTCGTTCGACGAAGCCTTCGGACTGGTGAAGATCAACCCGATCGCGCCGTGGTCCGACGACGAGATGGCGGCCTACATCGCGGCCAACGGCATTCTCGTCAATCCCCTGGTGGAGGAGGGTTACCCGTCCATCGGCTGCGCGCCGTGCACGCGCAAGCCCGAACCGGGGTCCGATCCGCGCAGCGGCCGCTGGGCCGGGCAGGCCAAGACCGAATGCGGATTGCACCAATCATGACCGTCACCACCACTGGGAGTGAGCCTGTGAGTACCCACACCACCGAACGCGAGCTCGGCCTGACCGAGTTCGACACCCTCGCGGCGCTGGAATCCGAGGCGATCCACATCTTCCGTGAGGTCGCGGGCGAGTTCGAGCGCCCGGTGATCCTGTTCTCCGGCGGCAAGGACTCCACCGTGCTGCTGCACTTGGCGCTCAAGGCCTTCTGGCCGGCGCCGCTGCCGTTCGCGCTGCTGCACGTCGACACCGGGCACAACCTCGACGAGGTGCTCGAGTTCCGCGACAAGGTGGTCGAGAAGTACGGCCTGCGCCTGCACGTCGCCTCGGTCGAGGAGTACCTGGCCGACGGCAGGCTCACCGAGCGTCCCGACGGCATCCGCAACCCGCTGCAGACCGTGCCGCTGCTCGACGCCATCACCGAGCACCGTTTCGACGCGGTGTTCGGCGGCGGCCGCCGCGACGAGGAGCGCTCGCGCGCCAAGGAGCGGATCTTCTCGCTGCGCAACGCCTTCGGCCAGTGGGACCCCAAGCGTCAGCGTCCCGAGCTGTGGAACCTCTACAACGGCAAGCACGCGCCGGGTGAGCACGTGCGGGTGTTCCCGCTGAGCAACTGGACCGAGCTCGACATCTGGCGCTACATCGCCCGCGAGGACATCGACCTGGCCAGCATCTACTACGCCCACGAGCGCCCGGTGTACCAGCGCGACGGCATGTGGATGACGCCCGGCGTGTGGGGCGGCCCCGCCGAGGGTGAAGCGCTCGAGACCCGGTCGGTGCGCTACCGCACCGTCGGCGACGGTTCCACCACCGGCGCCATCATCTCCGACGCCGCCGACAACGAGGCCATCCTGGCCGAGGTCGCCGCGTCCCGACTGACCGAACGCGGAGCGACCCGTGGCGACGACCGAGTGTCGGAAGCCGCGATGGAAGACCGCAAGCGAGAGGGTTATTTCTGATATGTCCGACCTATTGAGGCTGGCCACCGCCGGTTCTGTCGACGACGGCAAGTCCACCTTGGTCGGACGGCTGCTCTACGACACCAAGTCCGTGCTGGCCGATCAGATCGATGCCGTCACCCGCGCCTCGGTCGACAAGGGGCTGTCCACGCCGGACCTGTCGCTGCTGGTCGACGGTCTGCGCGCCGAGCGTGAGCAGGGCATCACCATCGACGTGGCCTACCGCTACTTCGCCACGCCGAAGCGGTCTTTCGTGCTCGCCGACACTCCGGGCCACGTGCAGTACACCCGCAACACCGTCTCCGGCGCGTCCACCGCGCAGCTGGTGATCCTGCTGGTCGACGCGCGCAAGGGCGTCATCGAGCAGACCCGTCGTCATGCCGCCGTGCTGGCGCTGCTCGGTGTGCCGAAGCTGGTGCTGGCTGTGAACAAGATCGACCTGGTCGAGGATCCGGCGACGGTGTTCGCCGAGATCTCCGCCGAGTTCAACACGCTCACCTCGACGCTGGGCTGGGCCGACGAGGACGTGCTGGAGATCCCGGTCTCCGCGCTGCACGGCGACAACATCGCCAGCCGCTCCGACAGCACCCCGTACTACGACGGGCCCTCGCTGATCGAGCACCTGGAATCGGTTCCGGTGGACGCGGATTCGACCGGCGAGCACGCGCTCGGCCTGCGCTTCCCCGTGCAGTACGTGATCCGCCCGCGCACCGCCGAGTACCCCGACTACCGCGGCTACGCGGGCCAGATCGCGGCCGGTTCGGTCTCCCCCGGCGACGAGATCGTGGTCCTGCCCTCGGGCAAGCGCACCACCGTCGAGCGCATCGACACCCCCGACGGTGAACTCGCGGTCGCCCAGGTGGGCCGCAGCGTGACGCTGATCCTCGCCGACGAGGTCGACATCTCGCGCGGTGACATCATCGCCTCGGTCGCCGACGCGCCCGAGCCGGTCGACACCTTCGACGCGACCGTCTGCTGGCTCGGCGACAAGGCGCTGCGCCCCGGCGCGCGGCTGCTGCTCAAGCACGGCGCCAAGACCACCCAGGCCATCGTCGGCGCGCTGGTCGAGCGCTTCGACGAGCAGGCGCTGGCCGCCGTGCCGAACCCGGAGTCGCTCGAGCTCAACGACATCGGGCGGGTCTCGCTGCGGCTGGCCGAGCCGATCCCGGCCGACGACTACCGCACCAACCGGCACACCGGTTCGTTCCTGCTGATCGACCCCGCGGGTGGCAACACCCTCGCGGCCGGTCTGGTCGGCGATGTGCTGACCTCGGTCGAGGTCGGTGCCGCGGTCTGATGACGCGTGTACTCGCCCCGCTGCGCGGTGCCGCCATGGCGCCGCGTGGCGGTGGCGGGCCCGCACTCCTCGCGGTGGCCCACGGCAGCCGCGACCCGCGCTCGGCCGCGACGATGGCGGCCGTGGTCGCCGAGGCGGCCGCCGCCCGCCCCGACCTCACGGTCCGGCTGGCCTTTCTCGACCTGAACGCGCCGTCGGTGGAGCAGGTCACCGATGATCTCGCCGCACAGGGGCACACCTCGGTGATCGTCGTTCCGCTGTTGCTCGGCAATGCCTTTCACGCCAGGGTCGATCTGCCCGCCCTGCTCGCCGAGGCGACGCGACGGCATCCGCGACTGCGGCTGACCCAGGCCGACGTGCTCGGCGCCGACCCGCGCCTGGTCGCGGCGCTGGCCGATCGGGTCGTCGCCGCGACGACCGGCGTTCTCGTTCGGCCCGATGCCGGTGGCGCACTGGAGGATCGAGAGCCGCACACCTCGCTGCCGCACTCCGGGATCGCAGCGCCCTCCTTCGCCGTCCCCCGTACCGGGACGCCGCCCCGGTTCGCCGGCCCCGCCGCATCGCTGGGCATCGCGGTCGCCGCGGTCGGTTCGCGGAACGCGGCAGCGAATCGCCGTACCGCGGTCGTCGCGCGACGACTGTCGGCGGCGACCGGCATTCGCACCGAAACCTGCTTCGCCACAGTCGAACCCGGGATCGAAGTGGCCATCGACCGACTCCGCGCACGGGGCGCCGAACACATCGTGGTCGCACCCTGGTTCCTCGCACCAGGTCTGCTCACCGATCGACTCCTCACGGCGGCACCCGACCTGGTCCACGCCGCCGTCATCGGCGCCCACCCCGCATTGACCGAGGTGATCTGGGCCCGCTACGACAGCACGATCGCGGCGGAACTCGAACTGTCCGCCTGAGATCGACGGTCTCCGTATCCCGCCACTGCGCCGCCCACGAGCCGGAATCCATCAGGTGGTGCCGAATGCCCCTCTCTCGCTGAACAGCGCGACACGGTCAGACCTCCATGCCCCCAGTGACTCAGTTCACACAATCAACCCCTTCTCGGCATACCCCCCAGGGGTATAGTTCGTGTCAACGCAAACGCACCGAGAGAGGCGAAACGATGACCACCAACGCCCACGCCGACCACGCCACCGCTGCACACGCCACGCCGCACCAGGCGAACGACGCCGATCACCATGCCGCACACCGGAATCACGGTGGTGACGCCGGACAAGGCGCACACCGCACTGCCGAGCACGCCGGGCATCACGCGGGTCACACTCCCGAGCACGACGGTGGCCACGCGGGCCACGATCCCCAGCACGACGGGCGGCACGCGAATCGCCGTACCGCCGACCCCACCGGGCGCCACCCAGGTGACGCTGCCGAACACGCCGGGCACAGCGGTGGTCATACCGGACATGACGCGGGTGGACCCGGTGGGCTGCTGATCACGCAGGACGGGTACACCCTGGATCTCGAGACGACGATCGCCGAGCCGGGCGGGATCGATTTCCAGTTCCGGATCCTCGGGCCGGACGGGGTTCCCGTGACCGAATTCGACCCGATTCACGATCGGGAGCTGCATCTGATCGTGGCGCGGCGGGAGCTGACCGGGTTCTGGCACGTACATCCGCGCCGCGAGGCGGACGGGACCTGGGTGATCCGGCTGGAACTGCCCGAAGCGGGCGCCTACCGGGTGTTCACCGATATCGCCCCGCGCGCCCTCGGCCGGACAATCACCCTGGGTGCCGATCTGGCCATCGCCGGACACTATGCGCCACAGCCGGTTCCGGCCGTCGGGCGGACCGCCGAGGTCGACGGCTACGAGGTCACCGTCGACGGCGAGCTACGCGCCGAGGGCGACCTGCTGACGCTGACCGTCCGCAAAGACGGTGCGCCGGTGACGGATCTGCAGCCCTACCTCGCCGCCTTCGGCCACCTGGTGATCCTGCGCGCGGGCGACCTCGCCTACGTGCACGTCCACCCCAACGGCGAACCCGGCGACGGCATCACCCCGGCCGGGCCCGAAATCACCTTCCACACCGCCGTGCCCGGCCCCGGCACCTACCGCCTGTTCCTCGACTTCCGCCACGAGGACACCGTCCGCACCGCGGCCTTCACCCTGACCGCCCCGCAGACCGTCGCCCACGCACACCACCACTGATCTCGACCCACGCACACGTCCCGAACGCGAGTCCGCAGATTCCACGTTCAGCACCGAAGAGCCGATCACGGAACCGCACGCATCCAGCCCAGAACGTCATCGAATCACGGCGTCGCCACCCATCACAGGTGACGACGCCGTGCGCATGTCCGGGCGAGCCCGCCTTCGAGAAGGTTCACTCGCCGGTGGCCGGCGCAGTGGACAGCAGTCGCGCGGCAATCATGCGCGCGGCATCCACGCGGGACGGATCACCGGTCTGGCGGGCGATATTGGCGGCGCTCACGATGGCGTCGAGTTCGAAGGCGAGCAGGTCGGGATCGACCCCGGACAGAGCGCCGAGTTCGCGGGCCTTGGTGAGCTCGGCGGCGAGAAAGCCGAGCCATTCGGCGTGGTCGGCGACGACGGCGTCGCGGACCGGGCCGGTCTTGCTGCTGAACTCGGTGAGGGTGGCCACCCGGAAGCAGCCGCCGGGGAAGGGTGGCTCGTCGATGTGGGCGAACCAGCGGTCGAGCAGGGTGCGGATCCGGTCGATGCCGCGCGGGACTGCCAGGCTCGGCGCGATCACCCGCTGCACGAAGATGTCGCGACCGGCCTGCACGGCGGCCAGCTGTAGGGCCTCCTTCGTGCCGAACAGGGTGGCGATGCCGCTCTTGCTCAGCCCGAGATCGGTGGCGAGGCGCCCGATGGAGAGCCCGTCGAGACCTTCGACGGAGGCGAGTTCGGCGGCGCGGCGGGCAATGGTCGCCCTGGCGCGGGCGCCCTTGGCCAGCCGTTGATCGGTCGGTTCCGTCAGCTGGGTCATGCGCACCATTCTTCCACTCCCCTCTTGCGCAGTCGAACGAACGGTCGTACTTTTATGCACGAACGATCGTACGTTCTTATTCTGAGCTCGAAGGACTCCGCATGACCGATGTCTCCGCTCGACCCGATGATTCGCTCGCCGAACCACCCACCGATTCCGGCGCCGCGGGCCGCACCCTCGCGGTCGCCGCGGGCGCGGCCTTCATCGCGTTCCTCGACCTCTCCGTCGTCAACATCGCGTTCCCGACGATCGCCCTGAGCTTTCCCGACACCGCCACCGCCACACTGACCTGGATCGTCAGCGGCTACGCGATCGCCTTCGCGGCCCTGCTCACCCCGGCCGGGCGCCTCGCCGATGTGCTCGGCCGCAAGCGCCTGTTCGCCCTGGCGCTGACCGGATTCGCCGTGACCTCGTTGCTGTGCGGGCTCGCGCCCAACGCGGAATGGCTCATCGCCGGACGGATCCTGCAGGGCATGACGGCGGCGTTCATGGTGCCCGCCGCACTCGGACTGCTCCTCGCGGTCACCCCGCGCGCGAAGATCGGCACCGCGATCGGCGCGTGGTCGGCGGCGGGCGGGTTCGCCGCGGTCGTCGGCCCGGCGGTGGGTGGTGCGCTCGTCGAGGGATTCGGTTGGCGGGCGGTCTTCCTGATCAATGTGCCGATCGCGCTCGCGCTGATCGTGCCGGGACTGCGGCTGCCGGACGCGGGCAACGGCGGTCGCGACACCGCGCTGCCCGATGCGCTCGGCACGGTCGCCATCGCGCTCGGACTCGGCGCACTCGTCGCCGCCGTCACCGAGGGGCAGTCGTGGGGCTGGACCGCACCCGGCACGCTCGCCCTGCTGCTCGGCGGTGTCGCGCTGACACTGTTCGCCCTGGTCCGTTCCGCGAGGCGACCGAATCCCGCGGTGCCGGTGGCGCTGTGGCGCGATCGCCGCTTCGCGCTCGCCAATGCGGGCGCGTTCCTGTTCGGCGCGACGATGTTCGCCTGGCTGCTCGCCGGACCGCTGTTCCTGCACACGATCTGGCAATACTCGGTACTCGCCTCGGCTGCGGCACTCACCGTCGGCGCGGTCGCGGCGATGGTCACTTCGATCGTCGCCGGGCGCATCACGTCCGCGCGCGGACAGCGCTGGATCGGCGTGTTCGGCGCGCTGATGTACACCGCGGCGCTGGTGTGGATGAGTACCGATGCCTTCGGCCACGAGCCCGCGCTCTGGTCGGCCTGGATTCCGGCCGGGATTCTCGGTGGCGGCGGCATCGGCTTCGTCATCACCGTGCTCGGCACCGCGGCCGCGAGTTCGGTGCCACCGCAACAGTTCGCGGCGGGAATCGGCATGAACGTCACCGTGCGACAGGTCGGTGGCGCGCTCGGCGTGGCGATACTCGCGGCGATCTTCGCCGCGACGGCCGAGGACGCACTGCGCGGCTTCCACACCCTGTTCGCCGTGTGCGCCGGAATCGGCGTCGCGGTGGCCCTGCTGCTCGCCCTGCCCACCCGTTCCACCGACTGACCCAGGAGACCGACATGTCTTCCACCACCCCGCTGTCCGCCGACGACCACCCCGCGGCGACCTACACCGAGTCCGACGACCCGCTGATCCTGACCGAGCGGCAGGCGCACGTCCTGCTCACCGGAGCACCGTGGCGGCGCTTCGCGGTGCTCGGCGACTCCATCGCCGCGGGCACCGGTGACCCGAGTCCCGGTTACGCACCCACCGGCTGGGCGGACCGGGTCGCGGCCGCGCTCACCGCGGTCGAACCCGCGATCACCTATCGCAACACCGGCCGGATCGGCGCGACCAGCACCCAGGTACTCGACCGGCAACTCCCCGAGATCCTGGAATTCGCACCGGATCTCGTGCACGTCAACTGCGGCGGCAACGATCTGTTCGAGCCGGGCGCCGACCTCGACCGGTTGTATGAGAACCTCTCGACGATCTGCGCGGCGCTGGCCGCCACTGGCGCGCAACTGTCCGTCTTCACCGTCGCCGATGTATGGGATGTCGAGCGGATGGCGCCGATGCGGCCCATGCGCCCGAAGATGGCCGCGCTCAACGACGTCGTCCGCGCGATCGCCACCGAGTACGACGCCGTGTTCACCGAATTCTGGGAGCATCCGGTGCGATCGCGGCCGGAGTTGATGAGCGCCGACCTCATCCACTTCACCACCAGCGGGCACGCGGTCGTGGCCAGTGAGGTGATCAAGTCGCTGGGCGCGCGCATCGCCGCGTCCTGATCGGCGCGGGGCGGGACTCGTGCACAGGCGCTCGGCAGCGGCCGCCGCCAACCGCTGCCGAACTCAGCTGTTGGCGCGCACCAGCTCGGTACCGAGCGCGACGAGTTCGGCCCTGACCTCGGCCGGTTCGACGACCTCGACATCCCCGGCCCAGCCCGCCAGTTGGCGCGCGAGCATCTTCGTCGTATCGGCGGTGATGCTCGCGCGCACCCGGCCGTCGTCGGCCGGGCCGAGCAGGGTGCAGTTGCGGCCCTGCTGGTCGTCCAGGATCGGGGCGAGCGCGGCGGAGACGAGGACGGTCGCGGCGACGGCGGCCCGGCGCTGCTCCATCCGGGTGACGATCTCGGCCCACTGCTGCTGGAGGTCGAGATCCTCGGGCCGGTCGGCGGTGTCGTCCAGCACCGCGACCTCGACGATCCGGTCGAGGCGGAAGGTGCGCCTGCCGCGATCGGTGCCCGCGATCAGGTACCAGACAGTCTCCTTCTCCACCAGCCCCCAGGGATCGACGGTCCGGGTGGTGCACTGACCCGACCGCAGATAGTCGATCCGCACCCGGCGACGATCCACCACCGCACGCTGCAGGATTTCGAGCGTCGCGGGCGGCTCGGGATCGGGCCGGCCCCACCGGGCCGGGTCGACGACCACGGCGTCGGCCGCGGCGGCCGCGTCCGCGCGGAAGGTCTGCGGCAGTGCCCGAACCAGCTTGCGCAGCGCGGATTTCAGCTCGGGAGCGGCCTGCGCCGCGGGCCCGGCCAGCAGGAACAGGGCCCTGGTCTCCCCCGCGGTGAGACCGGACAGGTCGGTGCGGGCGCCGCCGATCAGCGACCAGCCGCCACCCCGGCCCGCCTGCGGGTACACCGGGATGCCCGCCGCCGACAAGGCCTCCAGATCGCGGCGGGCCGTCGCCACCGACACCTCTAGTTCGGCGGCGACCTGCGCTGCCGTCACCCGGCCGCGCGCCTGCATCAACAGCAGGGTGGCCACCAATCTGTCCGCTCGCATACACGACGATTCTGCCGGAAAAAGTGCTCATTCGATGCGCACTTTGGCTGGCAAAGTCAGTGTCGACACCAGGAACGACACAGGGAGAAGCCCATGCTGAACGGAATGGCCACCACCACCTACTACGCCGACGACCTCACCGCCGCCAAGGACTGGTACACCGAATTCCTCGGCATCGCACCGTATTACGAGGTGCCGGGTGGCTACTACGAGTTCCGGGTCGGCCCGCTGCAAGCCGAGCTGGGCATCATCAACCGGGCCTATGCGCCCGCGGGCGCGCAGAACGCGCCGGGTGGTGGCGGAGTGGTGTTCTGGCAGGTCGACGACCTCGCGGCCACCCATGCCCGGCTGCTCGAGCTCGGCGCCACCGAGTACGAGCCGATCACCGAGCGCGGCGAGGGGGCGGGGTTCGCGACCGCGGCGGTGCTCGATCCGTTCGGCAATGTCCTCGGGATCATGACCAACCCGCACTTCGTCGCCATGACGGCGCCGCTCGCCGCGACGACCTGAGGGTCAGCCGGTGAACCAGCGTTCGAGGACGGTGGCCACCCCGTCCTCGGCGACATCGCCGGTCACCTCATCGGCGAGGGCGAGCACATCGGCGGGTGAGCTCGCCATCGCGACGGAATGCGCGGCCCAGCGCAGCATTTCGCGGTCGTTGAAGCCATCGCCGATGGCCAGCGTCTCCTCGGGCGCGACGCCGAGCACGCTCCGGAGGCGTTCGAGCGCCCAGCCTTTCGACACGCCGCGGCGGGAAACGGTGAGCCACGGCCCGTATTCACCGTGGACCCAGGATGCGTCGGGAACATCGAGCGAGGCGAGCAGGCTCAGCATCTCCTCGACGGTGCCGCTGGGCCACCAGCCGTTGAGCCGCGGCGTCGGCGCACTGCTCAGCACCCGGTGGTCGACGAGCTGGAAATCGCCGATCGAGTACTCCCCCGGACCGTGCCCGGTCGCCCAGGTGCCGACGCCGACCCGTTCGGCGGCGAAGACCATCTCCGGGAACAGCGCGCGCAGGGCGAGCACCGCGGGACCGGGATCGAAGGACTGCACGGCAACGGGTTCACCGCGGGCGACGTCGACGTGGACGGCTCCGTTGGAACACAACGCGTGCCCCTCGGTGAGCCCCAGTTCGCCGAGCACCGGCCGGGTGGTGAGCACCGTGCGCCCGGTGGTCACCACCACATGCGCCCCCGCCGCCACCGCCGCCCGCACCGCCGCGGTGACCCGCGCGCTGATCGCCGACCCCGTCGCCAACAGGGTCCCATCCACATCGAGCGCAATCAGTTTCGGCGCTCCCCCGAGTCCGGCCACCACCCCATTGTGCCCGCCCCCACCGACACCCACACCCCATTTCACCAGCCGTTCGACCCGCTCGGATACCCACGGGCCCACAACATCTCATCGTCCGGGTTCAGCCACAGGTGCTGGGCGCGGGGGCGCCGGCGAAGCGGTCGTGGATCCAGCCGAGCATGACACCGGGAAACGCGGCGAGCAGGTTCAGGCTGTGGCCGACGATCGCACCGGGCGCGATGGCCGGAATCCCGGTGCGATGCAACGCGACGGTCGTTCCGCGGGCGCACCAGCGGTCGGCCAGGTCGGCGACCGGTTCCGCGGGGACATCGTCGTTGTCTCCGGTGATCAACAGGATCGGCACTCGGGGAGCACGGTGTCCGAGCGACAGCCGATCGGCGACGTCGCGGGTCACCGGGTTCTCGTCGAGGTTTTGCCAGAGCGGCCGCCCATCGGCGGTCCACGCGGTGGAGTGCTGAAATCCGTAGCGGAGGATGGCTTCGGTGGCACATTGGCCGGCGGCGTCGTTCATCAGCGCACGTCCGGCGGGACTGAGCAGCTGGTCAACCGCCTGTGCCGCTTCAGGAGAGTAGGCGGACACAGTGTTGAGCACGTATCCGGCCACGGCGATCAGTGCCTCGCCCTCGGCGCGGGCGAGTACAACCCGCAGGTCGGTGGGCACCGAACCGGCGATGATCCCCAGGACGTCGAGTTCGGGCGCGTAGCCGGTGAGTTCCTCGGCGACGCCGCCTGCCGCGTTGCCGCCTTGCGAGTATCCGGTGAACACGACCGGGCCACCCGCCGGGATCGCGGGGTCGCCGAGGCGCTGGGCGGCACGGACCGCGTCCAGAGCCGTGCGGGCCTCGGCGATGGGGTTGAGTGCCGAGGGGGTGCCTTCGGTACCGAGGCCAGGGTAATCGGGCACGACGACGACATAGCCTTGCGCCAATAGCGCGTACAGGAACGGCAATTCGTACTCGGCCATGACACCCAGCGGCGGACTGTATCGGATCGACCCAGGGATGTGCAGTGACGGCGCGCAGTGCCGTCCCTGTCCGTGGACACCGTTGAGGTAGGCGACGAGCGGCTGCGGCCCGGGGCCCTGCCATGCCGCAGCCGGTTTCAGTACGAGCCCGGTCGACACCGCCTGGCTCCCGTGCGTGTCACTGGTGTGGAACATGATCCGGGTCGCGGTACCGGGCAGGGTACCGGTGGGGATCGGTACCGACAGGGTCAGTGGCGCCGGTTCGGTGCGGATCACGTCGCCGGGAGCACCCGGCGGCAGTGGCGCGGGCTGGTCATAGAACGCGGGGACCGGGTCGGCGGCGGCTGGCACCGTGAGTACGGCCGCGGGGAGGGCGATCATGATCGCGCACAGTGATCCGATGATGGTGCGGCGCAGAGTCATCGCTGCAGGTCGGCGGAGTCGCGGCGCACGCGGGCGTCGTAGGCGCTACGGGCGGTGTTGTCGAGGCTGTGCAACACCCGATCGCGGGTGAGGCCGCCACGCACCGCGGCGAGCACTCGATCGGGCAGCAGCGCGGCGACGATCTTGTAGCCGCGCATCCAGCCCGGGACGGCGACGAGGGTACGGCGATGTCGACAGGAAGCCACGACCGCGTCGGCGATGCGCTCGGGCTCGACGGTGGGCAGCACCCCGCCGAGCCGCACACCGGCGACCAGGTCGGTACGCACCGCCGACGGCAGCACCGCGGTCACGGTGACACCGGTCCCGTGCAATTCGTCGCGAAGCGATTCGCTGAAACCGATCACCGCGTGTTTGGAGGCGCAGTAGCCGGCCAGTCCGGCGGCCGGCACCTCACCGAGATAGGAGGCGACATTGACGATGTGCCCGTGCCCGCGGGCGAGCATGCCGCGCAGGGCGAGTTTGGCACCGATGAGCACACCCCTGACGTTGATGTCGAGGATCGCGTCGGTGATCAGGTCGTCCTCGTCGACGAAGCGACCCATCGGCATGATCCCGGCATTGTTGACCAGCACGTCCAGTGGGCCGTCGATCGCGGCGAGGAACGCGGCGAAGGACTCACGCGAACGGACGTCCACGGCGTAACCCTTCCCGCCGATCTCGGCCGCTGCCGCGTGCGCCGCGCCCTCGTCGATGTCGCCGACATGGACCGTGGCGCCCTGGGCGGCAAAGGCTCTCGCAGTGGCCAGGCCGATGCCTCTCGCGCCACCGGTGACGGCGACGTTCACTCCGGCGAGCCGCACGGGTTTCATCTCAGGCTCCCCGCACGATCTCGACGGTCTCGTACCAGTGCGCGATCAACGGATAGCCGCCCTTGCCGTTGTTCCAGGTCTTGCGGGCCAGGTGGACCCCGGGGACGATCTCCACGACCTCGTCGCGAATGTTGCGGCCCAGCTTGGGATTCGACTCGATCGGCGCGAAGTCCAGGATCAACGCGTCCGTGCCGGGCGAGGAATACGCGCCCTCCACGTAGGTGATCATCTCGAGGCCCTCGTAGACGTCGCCGACCTTCGTCAGCAAGCCGGGCAGGACGAACCGTGCGACGTTCGCGAACAGGGCCGTGAACTGGTTGGTGCTGTTGCCTTGCGGGTTGTACTTCTTCCCGAGCCAGAACCGGGACGAATCGAATCGCTCACAGACCGCCTTGATGGCGGTGAAGAGCACACGACCGGCGGGGTCGATGCCCGCCCAATCGCCCCAGCCGATCAGGTGACCGCGGGAGGGGCCCACCGGCCGCGGCGGTGTGCCGAGCGCGAACAGTTCTTCGATCTCGGCCGTGGTCCCCGGCTTGCCGAAGTCTCTGGTGAGGCGCGCGAACCAGCCCAGTGTGGCGTCCTGCGCGGCCTGGGCGTCGTTCGCGGCCAGCTCCCTCAGCCCGGCGACCCGAGCCGCGACCGTGGCAGAACCGGTGGTGATGTTGCGTGTCATGACCTCCATGAAACGCCAGAATGAACAATCAGTCAATAACTGACTGGATATTCATTTCATGACTTATGGGTCACCGAGGTGCGCTCGACTACGATCACCGGCATGGCTCAGCCCCTCTCACGCGTCGAACGACGCAAGCAGGAAACGCGACGGGAGATCCTCGACACCGCCCTGGCCTGCTTCGGAGAACGCGGGTACCACGCCACCGGCATCTCCGACATCGCCAAGCGGGTCGGCATCGCACAGGGCACCTTCTACCTGTACTTCCAGAGCAAGCACGACATCGCCGAACAGGTCCTCGACGACCTGATGGCCCGCCTGAGCGCCGCATTGACCGAACTCCCGCCGGAGGCCCCCGCGACCCTGTCGGACTACCGCGCGCAAGCCGGGCGAATCACCGACACACTGACCCGGGTGTTCAGTGACGACCCGCGCGCCGCACGGTTCCTGCTGCTCCAAGCCGCGGCCATCGATGACGAAATGGCCGAACGCGTCCTCGGCTTCTACGACTCCGCTGCCGCGCTCCAGAGCAGCTATCTCCAGCACGGCGTCGACGCGGGCTACTTCCGCGCCGATCTCGACGTGGAAGCCGCGGCCCGCGCCGTCAACGGCATGCTGCTCGCCGCCGCGATGTATCAGCTCCGCGACCCCGCACCCGACGCCTTCGAACGGCTCACTCGAACGGTGCGCGAGATCATCTACCACGGCCTCGCCGGCGAAACCTCCCGCCACGACGCACGAGACGGTGCCTGAACCGATGACCGAACCCGCCGGTCACCCCATGAGAGTCATCAGCGACCGGTAGGTCTGGCCGGGTGTTGTCGCGCAGCAGATTTCATCGCGATCGGTCGGCGGAGATCGCCAGGCCGCGGCGGCCTGCATGGCGACTCCGTCGCCGTAGGAGTGCTTTTCGGTCAGCGTCGGCCGCCGCCGCCTCCGCCCCCACCTCCGCCACCGCCGCCGCCTTTCGAGCCGCCGGAGGAGGAATCGCCGCCCGTGGACGAGCCGCCCTTCGAGGAGCCGCCCCTGCCGGAGCCGCCGGTCGAGGAGCCGCCCGAGCCGCCACCTGAGGTGCCGTTCGACGAGGAGCCACCGGTCGAGCCGCCGGAGGATGCGCCGCCGCCCGAAGAGTTACCGCCAGAGGAGTTTCCGCCGAATGCGCCGCCGCTGGAAGCACCGCCACCGGATGCGCCACCGCCAGAGGCACCACCGCCCGATGCACCGCCACCGGACGCACCGCCGCCGGACGCGCCGCCGCCCGACGCGCCACCGCCACCACCCGACGCACCGCCACCGCCGCCCGATGCACCGCCGCCACCACCGGAAGCACCTCCGCCGGACGAGCCGCCGTCGGATCCGCCGCCACCGGAGGCACCGCCACCCGACGCGCCGCCACCGCCAGAAGCACCACCGCCGGACGCACCACCATCGGATCCGCCACCCGACGCACCACCACCGGAAGCACCGCCACCCGACGCACCACCACCGGAAGCACCGCCACCCGACGCACCACCGCCGGAGGCACCACCGGATCCGTCCGTTCCGCCGGGCCCACCGGTCGAGCCACCACCCGATCCGCCGTCGGTGGCGCCACCGGTACCACCGCCCGGCGCTGTGCCACCGGACTCCGTGCCTCCGGAAGGCGCAGTGCCCGTGCCGGTTCCACCGGGCGCCGAGGCTCCGCTGTCGGCGGGTGTGCCGATACCGGGCACCGCGGTGCCGTCGGTCGGCGTGGACGGACCGGTCCCCGGAATCGTGGCGCCGGGCGTCTCCGTCCCGGGCGTCGACGGAAGACCGGGCACCGAGGGTCCACCGGGAGTCGACGGTTCGCCCGGAGTCGAGGGCGCGCCGGGATTCGTGCCGGGCGAAGTGATCGGGCCCGCGGAGGGCAGGTCCGGCGGCCCCGGGTTGGTCGCTCGGTTCGGCGGATGCACGGACTTCTCGAAGGGCAGGGGGTTGATGAAGCGGGCCGGATCGCCGTAGGTCGTGCGGGCCAGCGGCGAGCGGCATTCGTCGTCGGGAATGCCCTGGCGGCTGGAACCGCCGCGCTCGCCACCGGCGAAGGTCTTGGCGGAAGTGGGTGCGCGGTCCGGGGCGACGAACCGTTCGTAGGCCGTGCGAGCCGCGGCCGCGCCGGCGACCACGACCCGCCCGGTGACCGGGTCGATGCTGCCGAGCAGCCCGGCGGTCCGGGCGGCGACCAACTCGGCGCTCATGTCGTAGAGCAGCGCGTCGGCGGGCGCGCCCAGCGCGGGGAACCGGTCGAGCACCGGGGTGAGACCGGGATCGAAGGGACTGCCGAACACCGTCATCGCCGACATCGCCAGCGCGGAAACCACCGCCGCGCTGGAGAACACGGCGACGTGCGGACCCGCGCCGCCGCTCTGCTGCTCGGGGGCGAAGGTGCGCGCCGCCAGGCCCGCCGCGCCCGCGGCGACCACCTGGCCGGGATCGGCGACGGTGACCAGCGGGACGCCGAGTTCGGCGAGGGTCCGGGTGACCTCGGGCGCGCGCGTGGCGCCGCCGACGACCAGGATCCGCGACAGATCGGCCAGGCGCAGGCCCGCGGCGGCCACGCTGTTGCTGACCAGCGGGAAGGTGTCGCGGATGTGCTCGGCGCGCAGTGCGTCGATGTTCACCATCGAGGTGAGCGTCTGGGTCGCGCGCGCCGAGCGTGGTTCACCGGCGTAGCGGGCGACCATCTCCCCCAGCGGCTTGCCACCGAAATCGGTGGAGCGCACGGGTGTGCCGATCATCGGATGGTGCGGCCAGTCGGGGCCCACGCGCAGCACCGTGAGGTCGAGACTGTTGGCGCCCAGGTCGTAGACGAGCACGAAACCCGGTGCCAGCGGGCCCTGTTCGAGCTCGAGCCATTCCGCGGCGGCGACCGGCTCCGGCACCAGCAGCACCTGACCGGCGCCCGCCAGATGCAGCGCCTGCCCGAGCAGGGCGACCTGCTTGTCGGAATACACCGCCGGATAGGTCAATACGGCGCCTTCGGCCGGTTCGGCCAGCTCGATCAGCCCGGTGACCACCTCGGCGATCAGGTTGGTCGCCGAGTAGAACCTGCCGCCGATCACGATCGGCTCCGGTTCGCGGCTCAGGTCCGCGAAATCGGTGATGGCGGAGGCGAATTCGTTGATCGCCCCGATGCGGGGCCGACCCGCCTCGTCGAATGTGAGTGCGGTGCGTCGTGTGCGCACCGCCGGTTTGGCCGGATCCTCGGCGACGACCGCCGAAATCGCATTGACCGTACCGATACTCAAGCCCAGACCTCTGGTCATGTTTTTTGCTATCCCGTCAACGCACCGTGACCACGTCCAGCACGCGAGCGCACCATGTGGCCGCGGTCGTCTTCCAAACAGCTCGCACAGATTAACTGCCTCATCAACGAATTGCTGCCTGATTGATACGAAACACGTGACCTTTGGCCCTTGTTAGCGGATACACGCAGGTAACGAGGCATACGGACAATCGTCCAGTCCCCTGAACGATGCCGGGTCGACCTGCAGACTCCGAGAGTCAGCTACTAGCGAGTAATCGTCCTGAGCCACCGATAAATACATTCTTGCGGTTTGTTATTGGCCATAATCAGCGCACTTACCGACCGGTAATCAATTCATTTACCGCTGATCAGATTTCACTTTCGCCGAAATACATTGCCGCCGATCGGTGCTCGCACCGCGAAAGATGATGCGTCAATGCAACGACCGATACCCGCCAGCGCAGACCGGCCGGCGACGGTTGACTCGAAGCACGGAGAGACGCCAGGTGGGTCTCCGAACATCAAGGGACAGAAGGGAATACACATGTCCACTCGTTTCGCCGACCAGGTCGTCCTCATCACCGGTGCCGGTTCTGGCATCGGCAAGGCGGTGGCGCTGCGGGTCGCGGCCGAGGGCGGGGCCGTCGTGCTCGGCTCGCGGGGCAAGGATCAGGGTGAGCAGGTCGCCGAGCAGATCCGCGCCGCGGGCGGGCGCGCGCTGTTCATCCCCACCGACGTCACCGTCGAGGACGACGTCGAACGCCTCACCCAGGGCGCGCTCACCACGTTCGGCCGGCTCGACGCGGCCTTCAACAACGCGGGTGCGATCAACGCCTTCGGCCCGGTCGCCGAGATGGACACCGCCGCATGGCATGCCGATCTCGCCCTGAACCTGACCGGGGTCTTCCACGGCCTGCGGCACCAGGTGCCCGCGATCACCGCCTCCGGCGGCGGCGCGATCCTCAACAACGCCTCCAACCTCGGCGTGGTCGGAATGGCCTCGGTCGCGGGGTATGTGGCGGCCAAGCACGGTGTCGTCGGGCTCACCAAGTCGGTGGCGCTCGAGACCGCGGCGGCGGGGGTGCGGGTCAACGCGCTGCTCTCCGGCGCGGTCGAGACCCCGGCGTTCCGCGCGTCGATGGGCGCGACACCCGAGGGCGAGGCGGCGATCGCGGCACTGCACCCGATCGGGCGGATCGCCCAGCCCGAGGAGATCGCGGCGCTGTGCGCGTTCCTGCTCAGCACCGAGGCCTCGTTCGTCACCGGTGCCGCGGTCTCGGTGGACGGCGGCTTCACCGCGCAGTGACCGCAATGCCGAAGGCCCGCCACATCATCGGATGCGGCGGGCCTTCGGGTGTTCGTCGATTCAGCTGCGCGCGAGCAGCCGCCGCAGCGGACGCACCTGCGGTGCCGCCGCACCACCGGCGCGGGCTTGCGGGCGGCGAGCGCGCACCAGACGATCGAACGCCTGCGCGTCGCGCACGGGCTCACGCAGCTTGCCAGTGTTGAAATCCTCGGCGAGCTGCTCCACCGTCTCCTGCGCACAGGACTTGTTGGTGCCGATGAACCCGCTCGGACCACGCTTGATCCACCCGGTCACATAGGTACCGGGCACGATCTCGCCGCCGGGGGCGGTGAGCACGCGGCCCCGCTCGTTCGGGATCACACCGCGCGCGTCGTCGAAGGGCAGGCCCTCGGTAGGCACACCGCGGTAGCCGACGGAGGTCAGCACGACGCCTGCCTCCAACAGCTCGATGTCCCCGGTCGCCACCGCACCGACGCGACCGTCGGCATCGGCGACCAGCTCGTTGCGCTCGACCCGCACGCCGGTCACCGTCTCGGTGCCGACGATCTCCACCGGCGAGGACAGGTAGCGGAACACGATCCGCCTGCGCTCACCGAAGGGCCGGGTCGCGACGCTGTGCAGCAGGCGCAGCTTCTGCTCGACCTTGTAGGACAGCTCCGGGGTGATCTCGGGCAGTTCGCCGTCGATCGCGATGTCGATGTCGGCGGCCAGCAGGCCGACGAACTCGGGCACCGTGAACGCCGACTCGGCCGGACCGCGACGGCCCAGGATCACGACCTCTTCGATCTTGCTCTCGCGCAGGGCCTTCAGCGCGTACGGCGCGATGTCGGTACCGGCCAGCGTCGCCGGATCGACGGTCAGGATGCGGGCCACATCGAGGGCGACGTTGCCGTTGCCGACGATCACCACCCGCTTCTGGTCCAGATCGAAGGTGTCCTCGGCGTGCTCGGGATGACCGTTGTACCAGGCCACGAAGTCGGTGGCCGAGACATTGCCCGGCAGACCCTCGCCCGGGATGTTCAGCTTGCGATCCGAGGACGCGCCGACGGCGTAGACCACGCCGTGGAAGTGCTCGAGCAGATCGGCGTGGCTGATGTGCTTGCCGATCTCGACATCGAGGTAGGTACCGAAGTCGTCCTGCTTGGACATCACGTCGAACAGGTCGGCGACCTTGCGCGTGCGCTTGTGATCGGGCGCGACGCCGAGCCGGGCCAGCCCGTAGGCCTGCGGCAGCCGGTCGAACATCGTGACCGAGACACCGGGCTGGGTCAGCAGCTCGTCGGCGGCGTACATCGCCGACGGGCCCGACCCGACGATCGCGACCCGCAGCGGCGAGCGCTTGGTGTCGATCGCCGGGGGCATCACCGGGCGGGCCAGCGTCGGCCGGTCCCGCTGGACCCGGTAGAAATCGGCGTTGATCTCGATGAAGGGCTTCTGCTCGTGGGTCAGCTTCTTCGACGAGGTGATCGCGTCGACCGGGCAGGCCGTGGCGCAGGCGCCACAGTCCACACAGGCCGCCGGATCCACGTAGAGCATCTCCGCGGTGAGGAAGTCCGGCTCATCCGGGGTCGGATGAATACAGTTCACCGGGCACGCGTAGACGCACGAGGCGTCACTACAGCATGACTGGGTAACGACGTAGGGCATGGAAGACTACCGCCGACTCAGGCGACTGCGTGCTTGACGGAGCGCTTGGGCTCCGAGCGGTAGCGGCTGGACGGGCCGTCGATACCGAGCAGCTTCCAGACCCGCTTGGACACCGAGTTCATCAGACCGATCTCCTCGGCGAGCGCGCGCACGTCGATGAAGTAGTCGGCGAAGACCTGCTTGGCCTCCTTGGAGCCGTAGAACAGCTCCTTGCGCACTTCCTTCGGCATGTCGAACTGCTTGAAGAAGGTCTTCGGCGGGGTCGCGATCGCCCGGCCGAGGATGAACATGATGACCGGCATCGCGATCGAGAGCACGAACTTGTTGAGCGGCCGCTGGGCGGGCACGTTCTTCTTCAGGAACTCGTGGGCGAAGGAGATGTGGCGAGCTTCCTCGGCCACGTGGATCGCCATCACGCCGCGCATGATCGGGTGGATGTCGTCACCCGAGCGCAGGATGTCCTTCTGGATGTGGTCGATCGGCTCCTCGCCGGCGAGCACGGCCATGAAGAAGAAGTTCGGGAACAGCGCACCGCCGGGCGAGGCCAGGTGGCGCAGCTGACGCACGAGCGGGTTCATACCCGGCACGTCGGCGACGCGGTTGACCATCTCCTGGAACATCAGAGTGTGGTTGTGCTCTTCGATCATCTCGTGCGAGCAGTACCGGAACTCCGGGTCGTTGTTCTTCAGGTTGAAGATGTGCTGCATCATCCCGATGATCAGGATGGCCTCGAACTGCAGGCCGACCTTTGCCACATTGGCCTGGCGGACCTTGCCGATCTCGATCTTCACGTCCTGCGGCAGGGACTGGTACCAGGGGTGGCGACCGATCGGGTCGGCCGAGGTGACCAGGATCCAGCGCTCCGGCTTGCAGTTCGGGTCGAAGTCCGGGTTGTCCCAGTCGATGTCTTCGAACGGGTCGAAGTGGCGGTCGACCGACGCTTCGGAAAGCATCAGCAACTTCTCGGCGTACGCCTGAGCCTCGGCGACTACAGGATCGACGTCAGGGGTGGTGGGCGCAGACATCGTCGTCACTGCCTCTCCTCAAGGGACGTTTACTGTTTCCAATAGTTACACCTATGAGGGGGCGCGTCAACTCCGGGAACCGCGCGGATTCGCGTGTTCGGCGCGTCGAAAAGCCGAGAAGAAAAGCTACTCACCAGTAGAAACGCTTCTACCTGTGACGCTGGGTCATACACAGTCACCGGTGGCTCGTGGCGAGTCGGGAAAAATAGATTCGCGCCGAGCGCGTCGTGTCGCTTTTCGGACCGCCGGTACCGGTTACCCTGCGCCGATGCCGCACACCGGGTCGGCGCGCGGACGTCCAGCGAACAGCACGACAACACCGACAGGGCCCCGCGACACCGTGTCGCGGGGCCCTGTCGTGGCGGTCGAATCAGCTCGTCGGCAGATCCGGGATGCGGGTGGCGCGCGCGTAGACCGTCTCGCCCTCGGTCAGCCGCAACGCCGCGGCATCGCCCCGGGTCACCTGCGCGGCGAACTGGTCACCGGTGGCGGCATTGCGCAACTCGAGGCGCACCTCGAAGCCCAGGCGCACGATGCGCTCCACGGTCGCCCTGGTGACACCGGCCGAATCCGCGGTGCCCTCGTGCTCGGCCAGCGCCATGCTCGGATCACGGCCGACGCGGATGTCGTGCGGACGGACCAGATGGCCGTTGAGCCGGGCCACCGCGCCGAGGAACGACATCACGAAGTCGTTGGCCGGGCGATCGTAGACATCCTCGGGCGTACCGACCTGCTCGATGCGGCCCTTGTTCATCACCGCGATCCGGTCGGCGACGTCGAGCGCCTCCTCCTGGTCGTGGGTGACCAGCACGGTGGTCACGTGAACCTCGTCGTGCAGCCTGCGCAGCCACTTGCGCAGATCGGTGCGCACCTTGGCGTCGAGCGCGCCGAACGGCTCGTCGAGCAGCAGCACCTGCGGATCCACCGCCAGCGCGCGGGCCAGCGCCATGCGCTGGCGCTGACCACCCGAGAGCTGCGCCGGGTAGCGGTGCTGGAAGCCGTCGAGGCCGACGATGCCGAGCAGTTCGTCGACGCGCTTGGCGATCTCGGCCTTGGGACGCTTGCGGATCTTCAGGCCGAAGGCGACGTTGTCGCGCACGGTCATGTGCTTGAACGCGGCGTAGTGCTGGAACACGAAGCCGATGTCGCGCTTCTGCGGCGCCACGTGCGTCACGTCGTTGCCCGCGATCCGCACGATGCCCGAATCCAGCGACTCGAGGCCGGCGATCGCGCGCAGCAGGGTCGACTTGCCCGAGCCGGACGGACCGAGCAGCGCGGTCAGCTCACCGGAGGGGATGTCCAGGCTCACGTCGTCCAGGGCGGCGAAGGTGCCGTAGTTCTTGTTCGCACCGGTCACGGTGATCATTGGTCGCCCCGCTTGCGTTCGAAGAGAGTCATCAACAGAAGGGTCAGGATGGCGATGCCCATCAGCAACGTCGCGGCGCTGTAGGCGCCGAAGGTGTTGTGGTCATCGATGTAGCGGCTGTGCACCAGCAGCGTCAGCGTCTGGGAGACGCCCGCGAAGCCCGACGACACCATGATGACCGCGCCGAACTCGCCGAGCGAGCGGGCGACGGTGAGCACGATGCCGTAGCCGAGGCCCCACCGGATGGCGGGCAGGGTGATGCGCACGAAGGTCTGCCAGCCGGACGCGCCGAGGGTGGCGGCCGCCTGTTCCTGCTCGGTGCCGATCTCGTGCAGCACCGGCTCCACCTCGCGCACCACGAACGGCAGCGTCACGAAGATGGTGGCGATCACCATGCCCGGCAGGCCGAAGATCACCTTGAAGCCGAGGTTCTCGATGCCGCCGAACCAGCCGTTGGCACCCCACAGCATGATCAGCGCGACGCCGACCACGACCGGGGACACCGCGAACGGCAGGTCGACGATGCCCTGCACGAAATTGCGCCCGGGGAAATTCCCGCGGACCAGGGCGAGCGCGGTGATCACGCCGAACACCACATTGATCGGGACCACGATCGCGACGATGATCAGCGACAGCTGGAACGCCGACTGCGCCGCGGGCGTGGTGATCGAGGCGATGAACGCGCCGATCCCGTTCTCGAAGGTGCGCCACAGGATGATGAACAGCGGCAGCACCACCAGGATGAACAGGTAGCCCAGCGCGATGGTGCGCAACGAGATGCGCGTCACGGCTGTCGGTTTCATCGGGTACCCACCCTCGCTTCGGCGCGCGGTCCGCGCGCCACACCGTTGTCGGTCATCAGCTGTCCTGATCCTTGCGCGCGCTGCGTTCGGCCAGGACCCGCAGCGTGAACAGCACCAGGAACGAGATCGCCAGCAGTGCCACCGACACCGCGGCGGCGTTGAGCGGGCGGTCGATCTCGATCTGCTGCTGGATGTACTGGGAGGCCACCTGGGTGTCGCGCGGGATGTTGCCGCCGATCAGCACCACGGAACCGAACTCGCCGATGGCGCGGGCGAAGGCCAGGCCACCGCCGCTGAGGATCGCGGGCGTCAGCGCGGGCAGCACGATGAGCCGGAACGTGGTCCAGTTGCTCGCGCCCAGTGACAGCGAGGCCTGCTCGACCTCGCGGTCGAGCTCGATCAGCACCGGCTGCACCGAGCGCACCACGAACGGCAGCGTCACGAACGCCAGCGCCACCACCAGACCCGCCTTGGTGGCGTTGAGGTGGATGTCGATCGGGCTCTGCGGGCCGTAGAGCGAGAGCAGCACGATGCTGGCCACGATGGTCGGCAGCGCGAACGGCAGGTCGATGAGCGCGTTCACCACGCCCTTGCCGGGGAAGTCGTCGCGGACCAGCACCCAGGCGATGAGCGTGCCCATCACCACGTTGATCAGCGCGACGACCACCGAGACCAGGATGGTCACCTTCAGCGAGGCCAGCGCGACCGGCGCGGTCACCGCGTTCCAGAACCCGCTGATGCCCTGTTCGAAGGACGCCACGGTGAGCGCGGCCAGCGGCAGCAACACGATGACGCTGAGCCACAGCACCGCCACCGCGATGCCGAGGTTGCCCGACGATCCGGTGACGCGCGACCACAGCGGGCTCGAGCGCCACGCCGGTGCTTTCTTCTCTTCCGCACCGCCGGGACCGGGGGTGACCCCGGTCCCGGCGGCACTGGCAGTATTACTGTCAGTCACAGTTCGAGTATCCCGTGTGCCCGAAGGCGACGACTCACTTGGTCGCCGCGTCGTAGATCACAGCCACCGAACCGGTGTCCGGGGTGAACAGCTCCTTGTCGACGGTCTTCCAGCCACCGAGGTCATCGATGGTCCAGACCTTGGCCGGGGTCGGGAAGTCGTCGGCGAAGTCGGCGGCCACCTTCGGGTCGACCGGACGGAAACCGGCCTCGGCCCAGGCGCGCTGGCCCTCGGGGGTGAACAGGAAGTCGCGGAACGCGGTGGCCTTCTCGAGGTTCTTGCTGTTCTTCAGGACCGCGACCGGGTTCTCGATCTTGAACGTGGTGGACGGCACGACGAAATCGACCTTGCTGCCCTCGCGCTGGATGAACAGCGCCTCGTTCTCGTAGCTCAGCAGCACGTCACCGGTGCCCTGCAGGAAGGTCTCGGTGGCCTCGCGACCGGACTTCGGTTGCACCTTGATGTGCTCGGGGGTGACCAGCTGGCTCAGGTAGTCGATACCGGCCTGCGGGTTCTTGCCGCCCTCGGACTTCTCGGCGTAGGGGGCCAGCAGGTTCCACTTGGCCGCGCCGGAGCTGAACGGGTTGGGGGTCACCACCTCGACACCGGGCTTGAGCAGGTCGTCCCAGCTCTGGATGTTCTTGGGGTTGCCCTCGCGGGTCACCAGCACCACGACCGAGCCGAACGGCAGGCCCTTGTCGGCGCCCTGGTTCCAGCTCTCGTCGACGAGTCCGGCATCGACGAGGCGGGTGACGTCGGGCTCCACCGAGAAGTTCACGATGTCGGCGTCGGCGCCGTCGCGCACCTTGCGGGACTGATCGCCCGAGGCACCGTAGGACTGCTGGATCTGCACTCCCTTGCCTGCCTCGGTCTTGTTGAACTCGGGGATGACCTTGTCGAACCCGGGCTTGGGCACGGCGTAGGCGTACAGGTTCAGCGTGCCCCCGCTGCCGTCGGCCACGGAATCGCCGTCGGTCGAATCGCTGGCGCCACCGCCGCAGGCGGTCAGGGCGACCGCGGCGACAGCAGTGAGAGCGATGGCGGCGGCGCGACGGCGCGAGCCGATCCAGGTGGTGCGTGACATCGGGGTGTACCTTTCGGGAAAGGACCTATCGCACAACATTTTTCGATGCGGTAGGGATCATGCTTGTCGATCGGTAGACCTGCCGTGCGATGGCTGCACGACAGTCGGCGCGACTCGGGCCCGAACGGCCCCCGGAGTGACGGACTACTACTGCGAGAGGAAAAGCGCGCGCCAGTCTACTTGGCAGGAATGCGCAGACGAGTCCGGTGGCCGATCATCGACAGAGGATGTCCGCGACGGCGAGGTTGCCGACAGCGATCAACGCCAATTCATGGCGGATCTGCGGGGCGACACTCGACGACACAGGCAGACTGTAGCAGATTGCGACATGATGATTCGAATCGACGAGAACTCCATATCGAGGGGGGATTTCATCCTATGACCACGGCACCTGATCGCGTCCGCACTCGTTTGCCGGAAATCAGCACGCGCGCCTGGGAGCACCCGGCCGACCGCACCGCGCTGGTGACCCTGCGCTCGCTCAGCGGCTTCGACACCGTGCTGCGCGCACTGTCGGGACTGCTGCGCGAGCGCCAGCACCGGCTGCTCTATCTGGCGACCGCGGTGCGCGTCGACGAACGACAGTTCCGCACTCTGCACGAGCTGCGCGCGGATTGTGTCGGCGTGCTCGACGCCAAGAGCACCCCGGAGATGTTCGTTCTGCAGGACCCGTCGGTGAACGCCTTCACCATCGGTATGGACAAGCCGTTCATCGTGCTCACCACCGGCCTGCTCGAACTGCTGGACACCGAGGAACTGCGCTTCGTGGTCGGCCACGAGCTCGGCCACGCCCTGTCCGGGCACGCGGTGTACCGCACGATGCTCATGCACCTGATGCGGCTGTCGGCCTCGGTCGGCTGGATGCCGGTCGGCGGCTGGGCGCTGCGCGCGATCGTGGCCGCGCTGATGGAGTGGAGCCGCAAGTCCGAACTGTCCGGCGACCGGGCGGGCCTGCTGTGCTGCCAGGACGTCGAGGCCTCGGTGCGCGTGCACATGAAGACCGCGGGCGGGGCCTGGCTGCACGAGATGAACCATGGCGCCTTCCTCGACCAGGCCGACGACTACCTGCGCTCGGGCGACCTGCGCGACGGCGTCCTCAAACTGCTCAACCTGGAACTGCAGTCGCACCCGTTCTCGGTGCTGCGCGCCGCCGAACTGCGCCGCTGGATCCAGTCCGGTGAGTACGACCGGATCCTCGGCGGCAACTACCCCCGCCGCGACTCCGACCGCAACGCCCGCATCAGCGACGAGGTCAAGGAAGCCGCCCGCACCTACCGCGAATCCTTCGACCAGTCCGACGACATGTTCGTCCGCACCGTCCGCGACCTGGGCCGCGACGTGGGATCAGCCGTCAACACCGTCGGCCATGAAGTGGGCCGCACAGTGTCGGACCTGGGCAAACGTTTCGACGACTGGCGCAAGAACTAGGCGGGACGCCGGTGCGGGTCAGCCGCACCGGTCTTCCTGGCTCATCTCGTGAAGAACCACGCGATGACGACGAGGACGAGCAGAGCGACAAGAGCGAGCTGAACGCGCGAACGTGGCATCAGCGGGCACCGCTGCCCACGGTCGGCCGCACGGGCGCGGCGACGGGGGCGGGCACGGTCGCGGCGATCGGCGCCACGGCAGGCAGGTCGGCGTGATCGTCACGCCCCAGCGCGCGGAAGATCGCGCGCAGGGTGCGGTCGAGCAGGTACGCGATGGCGAAGCTGATCGGAACCATGCCGACCAGCACCACGAGGAACTGGGGGATGAAGGGCAGTCCGGCCACCCAGAGTTCGAAGCCGTCCCACCAACCTGCGATGCGTTCCACGTCGACCAGACTAGTCGGTCGCCGTGAACGCCCCGCTCCGGCCGATGCCGAGCCGTGTCGCGGCGCCACGACCAGCGGATCGGCCGACTGCGCTGGACGCCGGCTCGCCCCGCCCTGATGATGGGGTATGGAGCCTTCCAGCGCGGACAGCCTGCCGATTCTGAGCCCGGTGTCCTCCAGCGGCCATCGCGGCGCCTTCCCGCCGATCGACGACTACGCGTTCCTGTCCGACTGCGAGACCAGCTGCCTGATCGCCAGCAGCGGCGCGGTCGAGTGGATGTGTGTGCCCCGCCCCGACTCCCCCAGCGTGTTCGGCGCGATTCTCGACCGCAGCGCCGGGCATTTCCGGATCGGGCCGTACGGCACGCAGGTGCCCGCCGCGCGGCGGTACCTGCCCGGCGGGATGATCCTGGAGACCACCTGGCAGACCGCGACCGGCTGGCTGATCGTGCGCGACGCGCTCGTGCTCGGTCCGTGGCACAACAACATCGCCCGCTCCAAGACCCACCGGCGCACGCCGATGGACTGGGATGCCGAGCACTGCCTGTTGCGGACGGTGAAATGTGTTAGCGGCACAGTCGAATTGGAGATGAGCTGCGAGCCCTCCTTCGACTATCACCGCGGCGGCGCGCACTGGGAGTACACCGGCAAGGTCTACGAGCAGGCGACCGCGATCAGCACCGACGACGTCGAGTCGGGGCCGTCGCTGGTGCTCACCACCGACCTGCGTCTGGGCCTGGAGGGGCGCGAGGCGCGGGCGCGGACCAGGATGAGCGAGGGCGATTCGGTGTTCGTCGCGCTGACCTGGTCGGAGTTGCCCGCACCGGCCACCTTCGACGAGGCGGCGGGGAAGATGTGGGCGACCGCGGAATGCTGGCGGCGCTGGATCACCCTGGGCGACTTCCCCGATCATCCGTGGCGCAACTACCTGCAGCGCAGTGCGCTCACCCTGAAGGGCCTCACCTACGCCCCGACCGGCGCGCTGCTGGCCGCCGCGACCACCTCGCTGCCGGAAACACCTGGCGGGGAACGCAACTGGGACTACCGCTACACCTGGGTGCGGGATTCCAGCTTCGCGCTGTGGGGCCTGTACACCCTCGGCCTCGACCGCGAGGCCGACGACTTCTTCAACTTCCTCAACGACGCGACCACCGGCGACAACGGTGACGCCGTCCCCCTGCAGGTGCTCTACGGCATCGGCGGCGAACGCCGAATCACCGAGGAGACCCTGCCCAATCTGTCCGGCTACGACGACTCACGACCGGTGCGCATCGGCAACGCCGCCTACAACCAGGACCAGCACGACATCTGGGGCACCATGCTCGACGCGATGTACCTGCACATGAAGTCCCGGCAGCAGGTGCCGGAATCGCTGTGGCCGATGCTCGAGCGCACCGTGCACGCCGCGATCGAGCACTGGCGCGAACCCGATCGCGGCATCTGGGAGGTCCGCGGCGAACCGCAGCAGTTCACCTCGTCGAAGGTGATGTGCTGGGTGGCGCTGGATCGCGGCGCCCGGCTGGCACAACTGCACGGCCGCGACGAGCGCTCGGCGCGGTGGTTCGAGATCGCCGAGGAGATCCGCGCCGACGTCCTGGCCAACGGGGTCGACGCCGACGGCGTGTTCACCCAGACCTACGGCGGCCGCACCCTCGACGCCTCGCTGCTGCTGGTGGTGCTGACCCGGTTCCTGCCGCCGGACGATCCGCGCGTGCGCGCGACCGTGCTGGCCATCGCCGACCGCCTCACCGTGCACGGGCTGGTGCTGCGCTACGACACCGACACCACCGACGACGGGCTGGCCGGCGAGGAGGGCACCTTCACGATCTGCTCGTTCTGGCTGGTGTCGGCGCTGGTGGAGATCGGCGAGCTGGAACGGGCCACCCACCTGTGCGAGCGGCTGCTCGGCCTGGCCTCTCCGCTGCGCCTCTACGCCGAGGAGATCGATCCGCGCACCGGCAGGCACCTGGGCAACTTCCCGCAGGCGTTCACCCATCTGGCGCTGATCAACGCGGTCACCCACGTGATCAGGGCCGAGGATTCCCGCGAGGTCGGCCAGTTCCAGCCCGCGCACACGCCGTCGCACCGGCCGAGCTGAGCGCGCTCAGTAGGTGAGCCGCTGGGCCCGTTCCCGCAGGTCGGCCAGGGTGCGCAGGCCCGCGTCGATCTCGGTGATGCGCAGTTCGCGCTGGCCGCCGTAGCGCAGGCCGGTCTCCTCGGCGGCGCGCAGTGCCTCGTCGGCGGTGCGCGAGACCTCGGCCGCGATCTCGGTGTAGTGATCGCGCAGCACGCGCTGCAGGGTGCGCAGGCGGTTGCGGGATTCCTTGCTCACCTGGAAGATCACGTCGTCGGCCAGCCGCGCGACGGCGACCTTGGCCTCGGCCTGCCTGCGCTGTTTACGGCTGCGGCGGTCGTCCCACAGGGCGTTGAGGCCCAGCAGCACGCCCGCGCCGATGGAGTACATGTTGACCAGCGGCATCTTGAGCAGGCTGGTGGCCAGACCCACCATCAGGATGCCGCCGTAGGACCCGCGCAGCGCCGAGAGGGCCTGCTGGCCGATGCTGGCCTTGGCGCTCTCCAGCGCCTCCAGCGACTGCACCGGCTCGAGCACCTCACCGGGGTTGGTCAGCCGCAGTTCGGGCAGCGGCGGCGTCCGGTTCTGCGGCGGGAACTTCGCGGCGACCTGTTCGGACAGCTCGACGGCACGGTAGTGCGCCATCACGAAGTTCTCCTCGACCACCTCGCAGATCCGGGCGTCGAGTTCGGTACCGAATTCGGTCCACTTGCGCGTGGGATCGGTGCGCGTGATCTCGGTCTCGGCCTCGCGGACCAGACTGCGCAGCCGATGCCGCAGATCGTGTTCGATGTCGGCGTTGAGCTCGGCGCCACCGTCGACCAGGGTGACCTGCCAGGTGGCGGTGCGCTGGCGTAGTTGATCGGCCTCGGCGCGAGCGGCGGCCAGGCGCTGGGTGATCTCGGCGCGCCGGCGCGGATCGCGCAGGGTGTCGGCCTCGGCGCGCAAGGTGGTGGTGAGCTGGTCGGTGACCAGGGCGATGTCGCGCACCGCGGCCGCGATCGCGACCGAGTCGGCCTGGGCGACCACGTACTCCTGCAGGTGATCGATGAGCTGGGGTACCCCGGACTCGATGTCGCGCTGCTGATCGCCGGTCCGGTCGGCCTGGTGGTGCAGCAGGGCCGAGACCGGGGCGACCGCGAAGTTCAGCCCGGCGCCGTCGAGCAGGGCGCGGTTGCGCCGCTGGGTCAGCGACCAGTGCGGGTTGCGGTCGATCTTGGTGAGCACGCAGACCACCGCGGGACACACCTGCTCGACGCGACGCAGATAGTCCAGCTGGGTCTCGGTCAGTTCGGCGGCGGCGTCGGTGGCGTAGAGGACGACGTCGGCGGCCGCGATCATCGACCAGGCCACGCCCTCGTGTGTGGTGGGGCCCGGCGCGTCCATCACCACGAGACCGTCGGCCAGCAAGGGGCTTGGCTCGGCGAATTCGGCGCGCAGCACACCGAGGGCGGTCAGCGCCGGTCCCGGGTTGAGCGGGTCGACGGGCACCCGTTCAACCCGGCCGTGGGCGGATTTCACCAGCGTCGCGCTCGGCGCGGCACCGTATTCGACGATCACGGGGACGCTGGGCTTGCCGTCGGTCGCGCTGACCGGGCTGCCGACCATGCTGTTGACCAGCGTGCTCATCCCGGCCTGGGGTTCACCGACGACGACCATGCGCACGCGGGAGTCGCTGAGCCGGGCTCGCACCATGCCGAGCCGGGCATCGAGGTCGTCGCGGCCGCCCGAGCGAACCAGTTCCCGCAGTTCGTCGACGAGCGACACGACCGGGGCCATCACATCCGGATGCTTCACCGTCGCGGCCTGCAGTCCGGCTGCGGCAGACAAACCTGTCCTCACTCTCCTTGCATGTACCCGGCCGAGACGCAGGGACTAGACGAAGTCGTACCCAGGATGCTCGGCGGGAAACAAAGCGCTTCCCGGATCGACGCCACCGAGCCCCGAATCGAACAGTCCGGCCGACACGCCATGGTAGACGCCGTGGTGCTGGTCGAACTCGGCGGCGATCGGCTTGGTCTCGATGACCGGCGGTTTCACCGGGGCCTGGGTGGTCGGCACGGTGACCGCCGGCGGCGGGGTGACGACGGTGGGCGCGTCGACGGACGGGACCGTGGGCTGCTGGGTGGGGACCGAGGCGGTCGGCTGCATCGTCACCGTCGGCTGGGGTGCCACGGTGGCGGTCGGCTGGGGTGCCGTCGCGGTCGGGACGTCGACGGTGGGGGTGCTCGGCGCGGTCGGCTGGGTCGTGCCGCCGCCGGTGCCGCCCGGGGTGGTGATGTCGGTGCCGGTACCGGGCGTGCTGCCACCGGTGCTCGGCGTCGTGCCGCCGGTACCCGGCGTGGTGCCGGGGGTGGACGGCGTGGTGATGACCGTCGGCGGCACCGTGAGCTCCGGCCTGGTCGCGTCCGGCGTCGACGGCATGGTCACCGTCGGCATGCCGGGCATGGTCGCCGTGGGCGGGGTGGTGATGTCGACGGTGGGTGCCGTGGACGGGACGGTGACCGGCAGGGTCGACGGGGTGGTCGAGCCGTCGGAAAGGTCGGGCAGCACAACGGGTTCCGTCGGCGTGGCCGGTGCGAACAGCCCGGGCACCGCGGCGGCGGGCGCGGTCAGCGGGGAGACACCGGTGGTGCCGAGCACATTGGCGATCGGCGTCGTCGCGGCGTCGGGCTGGATGGTGGTCTGCATCGGGGTGGCGGCGACCACGGGCGGGGCGACGGCGACCGGGACAGGTGCCACCGGTGCGGGCGCGGGCGCGATCGGGGCGGGCGCGACCGGAGCCGGAGCAGGGGCGGGCGCCGGGGCCGGAGCCGGGGCGATCGGGGCGGGCGCGGCGATCGCGGGGGCGGGCGCGGTCGCACCGGGCAGGCTGGGGGCGGACGAACCGGGCAAGCTCGGACCCGGGGCGGACGAACCGGGCAGGCTCGGGGCGCTCGGCGACGAGGAACCCGGCAGGCCAGGGGCACCCGAGGAGGACGAACCGGGCAGGCCAGGGGCACCCGAGGTCGAGCCCGGCAGACTCGGACCATCCGCGGGAGAACCGGCGCCGGGCAGGCCCGGACCGGTGGACGAGGGCGTGCCGAGACCGGAGTCGGTGGGCGCGGAGGCGCCGGGACCCGCGGTCTCCAGGCCGGTGCCGGTGCTGCCGGGGACACGCAGGCCCTCGCCGAGCCACTTGCCGTAGTCGTCGAGCTGATCGCCGACCTGGCCGACCTGGACGTCGACCTTCATCTGCGAGGTGAACCACACACCGTCGAGGCCGGCGTGCACGTCGACCTGCCAGTCGGTGGTCACCATGGCGCCGAAGCCGTCGAAGAATCCGCCGACGTCACCGATGCCGTTGAACAGGCCGTCGGGGGCGTTGGGTCCGGCCAGATCACCGGGGTTGGTGGCGCCGGGCAGACCGATGCCGTCGAAGCCGGGAATGCCCATGCCCTGACCGGGCAGCCCACCGAAACCGGGAATGCCGACACCCTGGCCGGGCAGACCGTCGAAACCGGGGATCTCCATGCCGTTCCCGGGCGAGCCGTCGAAACCGGGGATGCCGATCCCGCCGTGGCCGCCACCCGGCAGGCCGATGCCGCCGTCCTGGTCGCCGGGCCTGCCGAACGAGTCGTCGAAGCCGAGACCCGGCGGCTGCGGGTAGGAGGGGATGCCGATGCCCGTCGAGTCGTCGCCGCTGCCGGGGATCCGGAAGTCGCGCTCACCGTCGGAGCCGGGGATCTCCGGACGCCACTCGGATTCGGCGGAGCGCCCGACCATGGCCAGGTCGTCCTCGATGCCGGGATGGGCGCCGAAGGGGGTGTGCGGCTGCACCGGGAACGGCTCGGGTTCGTGGGCGAGGTCGGGGAAGGTGACGACCGGGCTCGGCGCGTCCGGGCTCGGATCGGCGGGCACCGTCTGCGACGACCAGCCCGCGTAGCGGCTGTCGGCATTGCTGGTGCCCTGTTCGCGGTCGGGTGCGGTGCCGTTGGCGGCGACGAGTGCGCCGCCGGTCACATAGGCGCCTGCCCTGGCCACCCTGGCGACACCGTTGGCGACCTTGTAGGCCGTGTCGGGACCTTCTGCGCGTGCGGCACCGTCATCGAAAGGCAGATCACGCGTCATCCAGGCTCCAACACTCGCATCGCTGTGGGACCCCACCACGATCGAGGCGGAAGTGAGGCTCATCCAACACTATTTCCGGAACACCGAACTGTCATTTCGATCAGAACGGTTGGTACTCACCTTATGGCGAACAACACCTTTCGGCGAGCCGGTGGAATCAGGGGGGCCGGATCCCAAGAGAACTCTAACGATTGCTCAACGGAGCGTGAAGATCGGCTGCTTAGCGTCGGTTTCGCCGACCGAGCGGGTCGGCGGACACGATTTCCGAGGAGACATCACATGACCGTATTCGCCAACCACCGTGCCCGCGCCGTGGCTCTGCTCGGCGGGGTCGCCGTGATCACCGGCACTGTCGCCGGTACCGCGGCGGCCACGCCGACCGTCACCTCCGTCGAGGGCGGCCACGACCGCACGATCATCGTCTGCGCCGCGCCCGGGGGTGACGCACCGCCGCCGCAGGTCCGCCTCCAGCGCACCGTGCCCGCCGCACCCGGCGCGCAGTTCCGGCCCGCGCAACCCATCGAGCAGGGCGTCCAGGTCCTCCCCGCGGTGCCGGGTTCGCCGCTCGACGACGCCGAGTGCACCCGGCTCGATCCGGCCGACGTGGTCCCGGCCCAGCCCGTGGCGCCGGGCGCCCCGGCGCCGGTGTTCCCGCCGCACACGCGCTGAGCAGCGCAGACGATGGATCGCACTAGGGTGAGCAGATGACCGGACAGCAGATCTTGGTCGTCGACGACGAGGTCCGCGTGCTGGCGTCACTGCGTCGCGGCCTGGAACTCTCCGGCTTCGACGTCATCACCGCCGGTGACGGCGCCCGAGCCCTCGCCCTGGTGCGTTCCGCGGCCCCCGACGCCATGGTGCTCGATGTGAACATGCCCGAGCTCGACGGCGTCGGCGTGGTCACCGCCCTGCGGGCGATGGACAACGACATCCCCATCTGCGTGCTCAGCGCCCGCAGCGCGGTGACCGACCGGATCGCGGCCCTGGAACGCGGCGCCGACGACTACCTCACCAAACCGTTCGACCTGGGCGAGCTCGTCGCCCGGCTGCACGCGCTGCTGCGGCGTCGGCCGGTGACCGCCGCCCCGCCGGGCCGGACGGTGCAGGTGGGCGAGGTGGTGATCGATCTCACCGGCCATCGGGTGCGTTCGGGCGGGCGAGCGGTCGAGCTCACCAAGCGGGAGTTCGAACTCCTGGCGATGCTGGCCGGCAACGTGGGCATCGTGCTCGGCCGCGAGCAGATCCTGTCGGCGGTCTGGGGCTACGACTTCGCCACCGACACCAACGTGGTCGACGTGTTCGTCTCGTATCTGCGCCGCAAGCTCGAGGCCGATGGCGTCGCGCGGGTCGTGCACACGGTACGCGGGGTCGGTTTCGTGCTGCGGGACCAGCCGTGAGCGCGCGTGGTTCGTGGTCGCTGCGCATGCGGGTCGCCGTGGTGTCGGCGGTGGTGGCCGCGCTGGTGGCGATCACCCTCGGGCTCACCTATGCCGCGCTGCTGAAGGTGGCCGGTTCGCGCCAGTTCGACCAGACGGTGTCGACGATGCGGGTGCAGGTGGCCGAGCGCACCGATGACGTTCCCGCCGTGCCGCTTTCGGTACCACCGGCCCCGGCGATCCGGGACCCGGCGCGCACCATCCTGGTTCCCGGGCAGCCGGTCGACACCGCGCTCGCGCCGGTGCAGGGCGCGCCGGGCCTGGTGGTCCGGCTCGATCCCGATCGCGATCTGGTCGAGGCCGCGATCACCCGCAGCCAGCTGATCGGTCTCGGTATCGGCGTCGGCGGGGTGCTCGTCGCGGCCGGATTGGGTTGGGTGCTGGCCGGATTCGCCGCGCGCCCGCTGCGCAGGCTGGCCAACGCCACCCACGAGATCGACACCCTCGACGAGTTGCCGCCGCTGTCCGGGCGCGGCGCGCGCGAAGCCGAGGAACTGTCCGACGCGATCAACCGGATGCTGGCGCGCCTGGACACCGCGCACGGTGAGACCAGGCAGGCGCTGGCCGGTGCCCGCGATTTCGCCGCCGTCTGCGCGCACGAACTCCGCACCCCGCTCACCGCCATGCGCACCGACCTCCAGGTGCTCGCCGGGACCGACCTGCCCACCGAGCAGCGCGGCGCGGTGCTGGCCGACGTGCTCGCCGCCGAACGCCAGATCGAGCGCACCCTCACCGATCTCGAGCGACTCGCGGTGGGCGAACTCACCGATCAGGGCGCCTTCGAGCCGTTCGAGTTGTCCGAGACCCTCGATCGCGCGGTGCAGAACGCGCGCCGCGCCCATCCCGAGGTCGCGGTCACGTTGAGCGCGAGCGAACCGATCCCGATGCACGGCCTGCCCGGCGGGATCATGCTGATCGTCACCAACGCCGTGGCCAACGCCGTGCTCCACGGGCACGCCACCGAGGTCGCGGTCACCGCGCTCGCCACCGGGGACGCGGTCGAGATCACCATCGACGACAACGGCACCGGCATACCGGATTCCCTGTCCCCCACCGCTTTCGAACGCTTCGCCAAACGACCCGGCTCCCCCGGTTCGGGACTGGGCCTGGCCCTGGTGCGTCAGCAGGCCGAATTGCATTCCGGCACCGCCGAACTCGACCGCAGCCCGCTCGGTGGCGTTCGGCTGCGGGTACACCTGACTCAGGCGCCGGTGGGTACCGGCGCATGAGCTGGTCGAGCTACTTCTTGGGCTTGTCCGAATCCGAGGACAGCGCCGCCACGAAGGCTTCCTGGGGCACTTCCACGCGACCGATGGTCTTCATGCGCTTCTTGCCCTCCTTCTGCTTCTCCAGCAGCTTGCGCTTACGGCTGATGTCGCCGCCGTAGCACTTGGCGAGCACGTCCTTGCGGATGGCGCGGATGTTCTCGCGCGCGATGATCTTCGAGCCGATCGCCGCCTGGATGGGCACCTCGAACTGCTGACGCGGGATGAGCTCGCGCAGCTTGGTCGTCATCTTGTGGCCGTAGGCCTGGGCCGCGTCCTTGTGCACGATGGCGCTGAACGCGTCGACGGCCTCACCCTGCAGCAGGATGTCGACCTTCACCAGCGCGGCTTCCTGCTCGCCCGCCTCCTCGTAATCGAGCGAGGCGTAGCCGCGGGTGCGCGACTTGAGCGAGTCGAAGAAGTCGAAGATGATCTCGGCCATCGGCAGGGTGTAGCGCATCTCGACGCGGGTCTCGGACAGGTAGTCCATGCCGAGCAGCTCACCGCGCCTGCTCTGGCACAGCTCCATGATCGTGCCGACGAACTCGCTCGGCGCGATCACCGTGCACTTGGTGACCGGCTCGTAGATCTCGCGCGCCTTGCCCTCCGGCCAGTAGGACGGATTGGTGACGATGTGCTCGCTGCCGTCCTCCATCACCACGCGGTAGATCACGTTGGGGGCGGTCGAGATCAGGTCGAGGCCGAACTCGCGTTGCAGCCGCTCGCGGGTGATCTCCATGTGCAGCAGGCCCAGGAAGCCGCAGCGGAAGCCGAAGCCCAGCGCCACCGAGGTCTCCGGCACATAGGTCAGGGCCGCGTCGTTGAGCTGCAGCTTGTCCAGTGCGTCGCGCAGGTCGGGATAGTCGGAGCCGTCGACGGGGTACAGGCCGGAGTAGACCATCGGCCGCGGCTCCTGGTACCCGGCCAGCGCGGTCGTCGCGCCGTCGCGGGCGGAGGTGACGGTGTCACCGACCTTGGACTGCCGCACGTCCTTCACACCGGTGATCAGGTAGCCCACCTCGCCGACGCCGAGACCCTGGGTGGGCTTGGGCTCGGGCGAGACGATGCCGATCTCGAGCAGTTCGTGCTGCGCGCCGGTGGACATCATCTTGATCTTCTGGCGCGGGGTGAGCTTGCCGTCGATCACACGCACGTAGGTGACCACGCCGCGGTAGGTGTCATAGACCGAGTCGAAGATCAACGCCCTGGCCGGGGCATCGGAGTCACCGACCGGCGGCGGGACCTCGGCGATCACCTTGTGCAGCAGCTCGGCCACGCCGACGCCGGTCTTGCCGGACACGCGCAGCACCTCGTCGGGCTCGCACCCGACGATGTGGGAGATCTCGGCGGCGTAGCGGTCCGGGTCGGCGGCGGGCAGGTCGATCTTGTTGAGGACCGGGATGATCACCAGGTCGCGTTCCATCGCCAGGTACAGGTTGGCCAGCGTCTGCGCCTCGATGCCCTGGGCGGCGTCGACCAGCAGGATCGCGCCCTCACACGCCTCGAGCGCCCGCGAGACCTCGTAGGTGAAGTCGACGTGGCCCGGAGTGTCGATCATGTGCAGGACGTAGTCCTCGCCGCCGCTGTTCCACGGCAACCGCACGTTCTGCGCCTTGATCGTGATGCCGCGCTCACGTTCGATGTCCATCCGGTCCAGGTACTGGGCGCGCATGGCCCGCTCCTCGACCACACCGGTCAGCTGCAACATCCGATCGGCCAGGGTCGACTTGCCATGGTCGATGTGGGCGATGATGCAGAAGTTCCGGATCCGGGACGGATCGGTGAACGTCGTATCGGCAAAACTGGAAGCCACTCCACTCCTCGAGGGGTATCGGCGAACTGGGTCCATCGTCCCATGCGCCGATCCGCCGCCCTGTCACCGGTGCGCCGAAGCGCGAGTCACCGTTATATTTCAAGGATGGCCAGCAGTTGGAACACACTCGGCAAGCAGCTCGGCGTGATCGCCAAGGAGCAGGGCCCGAAGATCGTGCGCAAGCAGGGACCGCGGCTGCTGGAGAAGCTGGTGGGGGCACTGGCGACCAAGCCCGGACCGGCCGTCGCCGTGCGCCCGACCGCGTCCACGCCCGTCCCCACCGCCCACCGTGCCCGGCAGATCGTCTACTGCCCGCAACTGGACGGGCGCGCCGATCCCGGGGAGATCGTGTGGACCTGGGTGCCCTTCGAGGAGGACCCGACCAACGGCAAGGACCGGCCGGTCCTGGTGGTCGGGCGCGACCGCAAGACCCTGCTGGGCCTGATGCTGTCGTCGAAACCCGAACGCGCGCACGACCGTAACTGGGTCGGCATCGGCTCGGGCCCGTGGGACAACGCGGGCCGGGCCAGCTGGGTGCGGCTGGACCGGGTGCTCGACGTGCCCGAGGACGGCATCCGGCGCGAGGGCGCGATCGTCGAGCGCAAGACCTTCGACCTGGTCGCGCACCGGTTGGTCGCCGAATACAGCTGGAGCTGACCGGAGTACGGCCTAGCTGTGCGGGTCGCGCGAGCGCCCGAAGACCAGGCCGTACACCAGCGCTCCCAATGCGCCACCGATCAGCGGGAACACGACGAACGCCCACACCTGCGCCATCGCGCCGTCCTGGTACGGCGCGACCGCGAGGCTGCGCGCCGGGTTGACCGAGGTGTTGTCGATCGGCAGCGAGACCAGGTAGATCACCGTGAGCGTGACACCGATCGAGAGCCCCGCCAGCGGCACGTCGGAGATCTGGTCGGTGGAGGCCAGCACCACGAACACCAGCAGCGCGGTCAGCATCACCTCGATGATGATGGTGGCCGCCAGGCCGTACCCGTTCTGAAGAACCACCTCGCCCAGCGGGCCGGTCAGCGCCGAGGGGCTGTGCGCGCCCCAGCCGTTGGCGCCGAGCCCGTCGACGGCCCGGTCGTAGGAGGGCAGGTTCTTGGCGAGCGCGAACAGCACGAGTCCCGCCAGGAAGGCGCCGATCAGCTGGGCGATCACGTACCCGGCCGCGCCGACCGCGCTGATCCGGCCGAGCAGTAACTGGCCGAGGGTGACCGCCGGGTTCACGTGGCAGCCCGAGATCGGCCCGATCGCGTACACCAGGAACAGCAGCGTGAGCCCGAACGCGAAGGCGACGCCCAACGCGCCGACCCGATCACCGGCGAGCACCAGCGTGCCGAGACCACAGATCACGAGGATGAAGGTGCCGAGCGCTTCGGCGGCCCACTTCTTCGGCTCGGAGACGGCATCGGGTTCGACGAGTTCCTGCGCAGTGGGCATCGGCCGCGACCTCTTCCGGGAGGAGTGATCCCCGCCGACGAGCGGGGTCCGCACGAGCGAACGCGACATTACGCCAGGCGGGTGACCTCCACAACGACTTCGAGGTCTGTCGAGCCACCGCCGGAGAAAACACCTTTCAACGGCGGAACATCCGCGTAATCACGGCCGACGCCGACGGATACGTGCTGTTCGTTGACGGCCAGATTGTTGGTCGGGTCGTAGCCCCACCACTGCCCCGTCCACGCCTCGATCCAGGCGTGCGACTGCCCTGCCACCGTCTCACCGATCCCGGCGCTCGGCTTGGGATGCAGATAGCCCGAGACGTAGCGGCTGGGAATTCCCATGCTGCGCAACAACACCAGCGTCAGGTGCGCGTAGTCCTGGCAGACCCCGCGCCGCTCGGCGAAGGCCTGCAGCGCGGAGGTGTGCACCGAGGTCGTGCCCGCGATGTAGTCCATCTCCTTGTGCACCCACTCGGCCGCGCGCACCACCGCCTTGGCCGGCGGCTCGCCGCGCGAGAGCTGGCGGGCCACCGTCGCGAGCTTGCGATCGCGCGGCACATAGGCGGTGGGACTGAGCATTTCGTCGAACCGGTCGACGACCGGCCCGGCCCGCAACTCCTCCCAGGTCAGTTCCTCGGTCGGCTCGGAGAACGGTTCGGTCTCCACCACCGAGGACCCGGTCACCTCGAGTTCGGTGTGCGGCGCGTGCAGGTCGAAGGCGGTGACCGCGGTGCCCCAGTAGTCGGTGTAGCGGTAGGCCCTGGTGGCGGGCACGGTCTCGACGCGATTGAGGATCACGTTCTGTCTGCTGTCCGCGCGCGGGGTGAGTCTGGCCTCGTTGAACGATCGCGTCACCGGCGCGTCGTAGACATACCCGGTGGTGTGCACCACCCTGATCCGCCAGCTCACAGCTCTCCCTCCACCTGCACGCGACCGTCCTGGCTGCTGCGCACATCGGTCCACGCCACCCAGGGGGCGGCGTGGAAGTACTGACGTGACACGGCTTCACTGACCTCGCGGCAGCACTTCTGCAGCGCGAGCAATCGGTTCTGCAGGTCTTCCAGCAACACTCCCGGCGGCAGGAACTCGAGTTCGCTGCGCGCCCGGCCGAGCACCCGCTGCGCCTCGTGCCGCGCGCCTACCCGGCTGCCCGGCCGCTGGTCCAGTTCGGTCAGGCAGGCCTCGGCCACCCGCAGGGTGTGGAACACCGAACGGGGGAACAACCGGTCGATCAGGATGAACTCCGCGACCCTGGCCGCGTCCAGCGCGCCACGATGGGTGCGCAGGTAGGTGTCGTGCGCGCCCGCCGAGCGCAGCACCGTCACCCAGGCGGGCGAGGAGGTGCGGTCACCGGCGCGCGAGAGCAACAGGCGCACCATCATGTCGATGCGCTCGATGGACCGGCCCAGCAGCAGGAAGCGGTAGCCGTCGTCGCGGCTCAGGGTCGAGTCGGTCAGGCCGGTGAACATCGCCGCGCGGTCCTTGACGTAGGAGAAGAACTCGTGCGGTCCGAGCCCGCGCGCGGCGCGTTCGGCCGTCGCGAGCCCGTTGTAGGTGGCGTTGATGCACTCCCACATCTCACTGGAGGTGACTTCGCGGGCGCCACGGGCGTTTTCGCGCGCCTTGGCGATGGAGTCGCTGATCGAGACGCCGTGGTCGTGGCTGAAGGCGACCAGATCGGTCACCGACCAGACGTCGAGGCGCAGTCCCTCGGGCGGTTCGATGCCGAGCACCTTGAGCAGCACGCGGGAGGTTCGGTCGGCGTCGACGGTGGCGTCTTCGAGCAGTTGGTGCACGGCCACGTCCAGGATGCGCGCGGTGTCGTCGGCGCGCTCGACGTATCGGCCGATCCAGTAGAGGGATTCGGCGTTTCGAGCAAGCATGTGTGTTATTCCCCGATCAGCCGCTGCGTCTGTTGTTGTTGCTGCTGTTGCTGATTGGCCTGCGGTGCGCTGAGCTCGCGGCCGATCTCGAACGAATCGGCCTGCGGCGGATCGCTCACCAGTTCCGGTCCGGCCAGTTCCCGTTCGGCCGTGCCCGAGCGTCCGGCCAGCACCCAGGTGTCCTTGCTGCCGCCGCCCTGGCTGGAGTTCACCACCAGCGAGCCTTCCGGCAGCGCGACCCTGGTCAGTCCGCCGGGCAGCACCCAGATGTCCTCGCCGTCGTTGACCGCGAACGGGCGCAGGTCCACGTGCCGCGGCGCGAGATCGTTGCCGATCTTGGTCGGCACCGTCGAGAGCTGCACCACCGGCTGCGCGATCCAGCCCCGCGGATCGGCCTTGACCTTGCGTTTGATCGCCTCCAGCTCGCGCGGGCTCGCGTCGGGACCGATGACGATGCCGTAGCCGCCGGACCCCTCGACCGGCTTGATCACCAGTTCCCCGACCCGGTCGAGCACTTCCTCGCGTTCCTCGTCGAGCCAGCAGCGGAAGGTGTCGACATTCGGCAGGATCGGCTTCTCGCCCAGGTAGTACTCGATGATCGTCGGCACATAGGTGTAGATGAGCTTGTCGTCGCCGACGCCGTTGCCGATCGCGCTGGAGATGACGACATTGCCCGCGCGGGCGGCATTGAGCACCCCGGCGACGCCGAGCACCGAGTCGGGACGGAAGTGCATGGGGTCGAGGAAGGTGTCGTCGATGCGGCGGTAGATCACGTCGACCTGGCGCTCGCCCGCCGTCGTGCGCATGTAGACGACATTGTCGCGGCAGAACAGGTCGCGGCCCTCGACCAGCTCCACACCCATCTGCCTGGCCAGCAGCGAGTGTTCGAAGTAGGCGGAGTTGTGCACGCCGGGCGTGAGCACGACCACGGTCGGGTCGGCCTCGTTCGGGGCGGCCGAGGCACGCAGGGCGCGTAACAGATGCCCCGGGTAGTCACCGACCGCGCGCACCCGGTGCGAGGAGAACAGGTCGGGGAAGACCCTGGCCATGGTGCGCCGGTTCTCCATCACATAGGAGACCCCCGACGGCGAGCGCAGGTTGTCCTCGAGCACGCGGAAGTCACCGCGTTCGTCACGCACCAGGTCGATGCCGGAGACGTGGATGCGCACCCCGTTGGGCGGGACGAGTCCGGCGGCCTCGCGATGGAAGTGTTCACACGAGGTGACCAGCCGCTTGGGGATCACCTGGTCGCGCAGGATGTTCTGCTCGCCGTAGACGTCGGCCAGGAACAGCTCCAGCGCGGTGACCCGCTGTTTGATCCCGCGTTCGAGCTTGGCCCACTCGGCGGCCGCGATCACCCGTGGCACCAGATCCAGCGGGAACGGGCGTTCCTGGCCCGACAGCGAGAAGGTGATGCCCTGGTCGATGAACGCGCGGTCCAGGGCGTCGGAGCGTTTGGCCAGGTCGTCGACGTCGTTGGCCGCCATCGCGGCGTGGATGCCCTTGTAGGGCGCCCTGACCTTGCCCGAGGCGTCGAACATCTCGTCGAAGGCGTCGGCGAAGCGGCCGGGGCCGTATCCCTCGAACAGGCCGGTGTGCGTGGTTGCCGGGTGCCCGTTCGTTCTCACCAACGCCGGTGATGCAGATCGAGCCGTACTCGGCGCAGTGGTGGAGGTCATGAGAAAAACTGTGCATCACCCGGCAGCAGGGTCGTGTGAGACACAGGTAAATTTCTTGCATCACCTGAAACGGGTGAAATCGGCGGCGGCCGCGGGCGAAGGGCGGTGGGCGGTCGAGGGCCGATTTCGCCGGGGGGTGCCGAGCTGGTAACCTCGATCTTCGGCGCGGTGTTACCCGTAGTTCAGCACCATCTGCTGCATCGTGGGCGCGCGCCCAACGAGCTTTCAAGGCAAACCACCCAGCGACAGGAAACCAGAGGATACAGGCGTGGCCAACATCAAGTCCCAGATGAAGCGGATCCGTACCAACGAGGCGGCGCGCAAGCGCAACCAGTCGGTCAAGTCCGCGCTGCGCACCGCGATCCGCACCTTCCGCGAAGCCGCCGCTGCCGGTGACAAGGAAAAGGCTGCCGCGCAGCTGCAGTTCGCGAGCCGCAAGCTCGACAAGGCCGCTTCCAAGGGCGTCATCCACGCCAACCAGGCGGCCAACAAGAAGTCGGCGCTCGCGCTGGCCCTGAACAAGATCTGAATCAGTACCCCGTAGTACGCAGCCGCCGTGGCCTCGATGACCACGGCGGCTTTTGTCGTCGGCTACCATTCCGCGCATGTTGACGGTGTACGCGAATCAGACGGTGGTACGAGGCGATGACCTGGCCGAGGTGATCCGCGCGGCGGAGATCCTCGGGATCGGTATCAAGATCGAGAACGTGATGGTCCCCGACGAGGACGGTGGATACACCGCCGCGTGGATCATCACCCGTGAGGACGAGGTCCCGCTCTACGACGAGTGGGAGGGCCGCTACGAGGACCTCGAGGAAGACGAGGAGCAGCTGGCCGTCGTCGGCGAGTGAGTCCGGTCAGTTCACACAGCGGATCTCGCCCGAGGTGATGTCGCTGCGGACCGGTGTGCCCGCGTCGGGCGTGCCCGATACCGGCGGGGTCGTGCTGGTCCGCCAGGCGCCGGTCGTCTGTTCGGTCGACCAGGCCGCCGGTGGTTCGGTGCGGCGCACGCTCGCTCGCGTCGTCGACGAGGCCCGGACCGGCATCCCGAACGCGGCGGCGATCTCCCGGCGGATCGCGGCGCGGTCGACGATGTTGACGTCCTGCCCGTTGATCACGTCGTAGCGGACCACCGGCAGGGTGCGGAATTCGACCTCCGGATCGTCCGCGCTGCCGAGCGTGCGGACGAACTCGGTCATGTTCCAGCCATCCGACAGCACGATGTTGCGGTGCGCCACGGTCATCAGCGCCGAGAGCTTGCCGGGATCGGTCAGGGTGCCCGCGCTGTGCAGCTGCCGGGCCACCGAGGTCAGGAAGGCCTGCTGGCGATGGGTCCGATCCAGATCGCCGTTCTCCAGGCCGTGCCGCTGCCGGACGAAGGCCAGTGACTGCGCCGGATTCAGGTGCTGACGCCCCGCCGGGAAGTCGGCGCCGGAGTACTCCGTGTCGCGCACCGGATTGTTCAGGCACACCTCCACCCCGCCGAGCGCGGCGGCCAGATCGTAGAAGCCCGCGAGGGTGACCTCGGCGAACCGGTCGATCGGCACGCCCGTCAGATCACGCACCGCGGCCACGGTCGAGGCACGGCCCGCCTCGCGCCCCGCCTGCTCGAGTTCGCGCTGGTCGGTGACGCCGCGTGCGATCAGCTGATCCTGCACGGCGGCCTTCTTCAACCCGTAGGTCTCCTTGATCTTGGCGTGGGTGTAGCCGGGGATGCCGGTGACCGGAACGTAGTTGTCACGCGGGATCGACACCGCGACGATCTTGTCCATCGCGGCCGGAATGTGCACCAGGATCAAGGTATTGGCGTTGTATCCGCCCTCGTCCCCGTCCCCCGCGTGCAGCTGGTCGAGCACCTCCTTCGGCAACTCGTTCCCGTCCTGGTCGCGCCGGGTGTCCAGGCCGATCAGCAGCACGTTCAGATCCCCACCGAGCGAATGCGGCGCGTCCTCCCCCAGCGCGTACGACCGCAGAAATCCCGCGTCGAAACTGCCCGCCGTGGACCACCCGTACGCGGTGACCACCACCACCGCCGCCGACAACACCGCCGCCACAACCTTGACCACCCGCCCGGCGACCTGCCCCGCCGACCCCCGAGCGCGTCGACCGCGCCCGTGCTCCCCGTTCCGGCTATCGATCGACTCGTCCATGTCATGATCAACTCTGCCAGCTGCGATAGCGAACACACATCGCGATTCGATCCCGATTCCATGGCGACCCGGTGTGTCGGGCCAGCGGTCAGCGTGGACGGGTGCCGAGGTCCTGAGAAACGCGCAGCAGATAGCCGTCCGGATCCTGCACCGCGAACTGGCGGACGCCGAGGATGTCGGTGGCCCGTGGATACCAGCGTTCTTCGAGCGGCAGGTAGAGCTCGGCGCCGGTCGCGGTGATCGCTGTGTGGAGAGCGTCGACATCGTCCACGTCGATGGTGAGGTTGATGCCTCGGCCGTAGGGGTGGGTCAGCGGGGCGCGCGGGTAGAGCCGGTCGTGCTCGGTCGGCTGTTCGAGCATGAGGGCGGCGCCGTCTCGTTCGAGGTAGGCGAAGCGTTCGGTGGGACGCTCGTAGCCGATGCGGAATCCGAGCAGCTGGTAGAAGGCGATGCCGGCTCGGAGGTCGGTGCAGATGAGTTCGGGGATCAGGCGGGGCACGTCGTCACTGTGGGTGGTTCCGGTGTCGGCGGCAAGCGGTTTCTCGGTGGCGGGTCTCGGTCAGCCTGCGGCGCGGAGGTCGAGGATGCGGGAGAGGGCGTGTTCCACGGCGTAGGTGGCGTCGGCGGCGCCGCCCTTGACGTCGGCGTTGAGGGTGGCGACGACCTGGAGGGCGGTGCCGATGGTGGCGGGGTTCCAGCCGCGGGCCTGGGCCTGGGCCTTCTTCACCTTCCAGGGCGGCATGCCGAGTTGCTGGGCGAGTTTGAAGGGGTCACCGCGGCCTGCCGAGCCGACGCGAGCGATCGTGTGCACGGAATCGGCGAGGGCATCGGCCAGCAGGACGTGTGGGACACCGCGGTCGGTGGCCCAGCGCAGGGCTTCCATGGCCGCCGGGCGGTCGCCGGCGACGGCGAGTTCGGCGACGTCGAATCCGGTGACCTCGGCGCGGCCGGAGTAGTAGCGGCGCACCGCGTTCGCGTCGACCTTGCCACCGGTGTCGGCCACCAACTGTGAACAGGCCGCGGCCAGCTCACGCAGTTCGGAACCGACGGATTCGAGCAGGACCTGGACCACCTCGGTCGATGCCTTGACCCCGGCCGCGCGGAACTCGGCGCGCACGAATTCCGCCCGCTCCGCGCCCTTGCCGAGTTTTGCGCAGTCGTGCACGACGGCACCCCGCTTCTGCAGCGCGGGCGCCAACGCCTTGGCCCGGCCACCACCCGAATGCAGCACCACCAGCACCACACCATCGGGCGGGTCCGCCGCCGCCTCGGTGATCACCGCCACCGCGTCCTTGCCCGCCTCCGCGGCCGACTCGAGCACGATCACCCGATCCTCGGCGAACAACGAGGGGCTCAGCAGTTCCGCCAGCTCGGCAGTACTCGCGTCCCCGGCACGCAACCGGTCCACCGGCACCGATTCCGGATCGGGCGCACCCGCCCGCACTTCCGCGGTCACCCGCGCCACCGCACGCTCGACCAGCAACTCCTCGTCACCGAGAACCAGATGCACCGCAGGGCGTTCGCTCACGAGCCGATCCTACGTAGGACCCCCGACAGCAGACGGACGGCATACGACTCGCCGCGGGACGTTCGATCGGGTCGGCAGCCTCGGCCACGCGCTCGGGCATGCAGAGTGTCCGGGCGCGGGCGGCCGTGATCAGGGCACGGCAAGTGAGTGGCCGAACTTCGCACGGTGGCCCGGTGGCGACGACCCGGGAGCAGGGCGACGGCATGCGGGCAGGGTCAGGCGGGCACTGTGAAGGCACGATGGCACGGTCAAGCAGGCATGGCGAGGCACGCGGGCACAGCGACGACAGCTTGGGCCAGCGAGTAGGGCATCGACGGGTCAGGTTCGGCATGACGAGGTCAGTCAGCACAGCGAGTTCGGGCGACACAGCGAGGTCAGTCGGCACAGCGAGGTCAGTCGGCACAGCGAGGTCAGTCGGCACAGCGAGTTCGGGCGACACAGCGAGTTCGGGCGGCACAGCGAGTTCGGGCGGCGCGGTGAGTTCGGGCGGCGCGGTGAGTTGGGGTGCGGCGGCGGGTGGTGACGGTTCGTAGGTTGGCGGGGTCGCCGAGGACGATGGTGTCGCCGTCGCGGTCGGTGCGGGCGATGGTCGCGCCCAGGTCGGTGAGGGTGGTGGTGATGGTGGGGTGGGGGTGGCCGAAAGTGTTGTCGGTGCCCGCGCTGATGAGGGCGAGGCGGGGGTGGACGGCGCGGAGGAAATCCGGGGTGGTGGTTCGGGATCCGTGATGGGGGACCTTGAGGATGTCGGCTCGGACGTCGTTGGTGCGCAGCAGGCTGGTTTGGGCGCCGGCCTCGATGTCGCCGGTGAACAGGATGGTGCCGATCGGGGTGCTGGCCTTCAGAACCAGAGAGCGATCGTTGGCTTCATCCTGCGGCAAGGTCGACGGCACGATCCTGCTCGGCGAGAGAACCGTCAGTTCCACTGCGCCGAAGGGGATCACATGCCCCGCGTGGAGCTCGAGCAGTGGAATGCGCGCCGCGCGAGCCAGCGCAGTCACCCGCTCGATTCCGCCGGAGTCACCGGCGTGCCCGTCCCGGTCGCGATGGGCGGCAGCAACTTCGGCGCCCTGGCCTGACCGGTCACCCGCCGAAGACGGAGAACACAAGGCCGCCATTCCCGCCGAAGACACCGCCGGCCCATCCGACGTAAGCGGACCACCCGACGTCAGCGGTCCACCCGACGTCAGCGGACCACCCGACGTCAGCGGACCATCCGGCAACGGCGGACCATCCGGTGACAGCGGACCATCCGACGACAGCGGACCATCCGACGACAGCGGACCATCCGACGTAAACGGACCATCCGGGGGCAGCGCTCCGGACGGACCGGGCGGGGGCCGATGGCCTGGTCCTGCGGGCCCGGCGGCAGCGGAGGGTGCCGGGGACGGACTCTCGGCCGAGTCGACCGGAACGACACCCGGTTGGCGGGGCGAGGCCGCCTGGCCGTCTCTCTGCGCGCCCGTGGGGCAACTGCGGTCGTCCGCCGAGCGCAGTTCACCCGGTGCGGTGCCGATCGCGTCGACGGTACGCCCGTGGATCGCGCCGGACAGTCCGGCGATGTGGTCGGCATGGGGGTGGGTGAGCACGAGCAGCGAGATGCGGGTGATCCGCAGGCGGTCCAGGCAGTGGCGCATGCGGCGCGGATCGGGACCGGTGTCGACGACGACTGCGGCGCCGGAGCCGACCGACAGTGCCAGCCCGTCACCTTGCCCGACGTCGCACATCGCCAGGACCCACCCGTCCGGCGGCCAGCCAGGTTGGAACAGCCGCACCGGCACCAGCACCACCGCCATCCCCAACACACCGACAGCGAGCAGTCTGCGTGTCCGCGACCAGCGCAGCGCGGCCACGACACCGATGACGATCACGGCGGCGACCAACCCCGCGGTGACACCCGAGCCCACCGACACCGTGGCCCCCGGCACCGCCGCGGCACTGTCGGCCACCCCGAGCAACCACCACAGTGGCGGACGCGCGCACCACAGCACCCACACCGCGGCCCCACCCCACAGGCAGGCCACGACCGCACCCACCGCCCCGATCACCGTGATCAGCCCGACCACCGGCGCGACGAGCGCGTTCGCGGCGACGGCCACCAGACTCACCCGTCCCGACAGCGCCACCATCAGCGGTAGCGTCACGACGAAGGCACCCGCCGCCACCGCGATGATCTCCGCCGGTGCCCGCCACCACCCGCGCGCCCGCAACCAGTCCGCCCAACTCGGGGCGAGCAGGATCAACCCCGCCGTGGCGATGACCGAGAGCGCGAATCCAGCGCTCACCGCCAATTGCGGTGCCACGGCGAGCAATCCGATCACCGCAGCGCACAGCGCGGGTAACGCCTGTTTACGGCGACCGGTGAGCAGCGCCAGCACCGTCACCGAACCCATCGCCGCCGCACGCAGCACACTGGGATCGGGCCGAGCGACAACAACGAACAACACCACCGCCCCGGCCGCCGCACCGGCACTGATCCGCGGCCCCGCCGTGACGAGCCGGGCCAGGGCGAGCAACGCGGTCAACAGGATCGTGAAGTTCGCGCCACTTACCACGCAAAGATGTTGCAGGCCTGCTATTTCGAATGCGTCGCGCACCTCGTCCGACAGTGCCGAGGTGTCGCCGACGACCAATGCGGGCAGCAATCCCGCCGCGGCGGGCGGTAGCGCTTGCGCCGCCGCATCCGCCAGATCCGCGCGCACGGACGTGGCCCATCGCTGCCACCAGGGCGGGTCACCGATCCGTTCGAAGTCCGCGCCCGCCTGCAAGGTGGCGATCGTCAGGTCCGCTCGATTCGGTTCGCTCACCTTGCCCCGGAAGCGGATCACCTGACCGGGTGACAGCTCGGCCCAACCGGCTCCCTCGGCGAGCACGACGATCGCACCGCCGGCATGCGTCCGCATCGTGCCGCCGCCGAATTCGCGCAGACCCGCGTGCACGATCCACCGTCGCTGGCCACCGAAAGCGCTGGTGCGCATCGGCTTCGCATCATCGGTGACCACCGCGACCACGGTCACCGACCGCCCGAACGACTCCCGCAGCGGATGCGTCTGCACATGGTGTTCCCGCCACGCGCCTGCCACGCCGAAACCCGCGGCGAGCACCATGGTCGCCAGCCCGGTGACGGCAACGACCCGCCACCGCTCCCGTCGGTGCGCCATCGCCCACAGCAGCACCACCCACAGCCCGATCGCCACCCCGACGGCGCCGACCGCGAGCAGCAGACCCGCGAACCAACCGAGCGTCACCGCGGCGATCGTCGCCAGCCAGCACCCGAGCGCGGCGGGCAGCAGCCGCATGTCGAGTACCTGCCACTCCGGCTCCGCCGCCACCACCTCCCCACGCGTCGCCGCCCTCATCCGCGCGTCACGTCGTCACACCCGAATCCCCACACCCCCACTGCACAGTTCGGCTGCACCACCGCGAACTGGAGCCCGCGGTGCCGACCAACCTGTGCGACCCCGCGGCGAGCACCGACCATCGCCTGTGGATCGACCAGCTGATCCTTGCGACCGCCCGCTATCGCCCTCAGATCGACCAGCCCGCTCGCACTGCCGACGGTGCACGGAAGGACCGGGGGGTTCACGTGGTCACCCGCGTCGCCGATCGCTCCCGGATCATCCGGCTCGGCCGGATGATTCACGTCGTCACCAGGTCGCGCAGTCGTGCCAGGCGGGCGGGACCGATGCCGTCGACCTCGCCGAGTTGGGCGACATCGGTGAAACGACCGTTGGTGGTGCGCCAGGCCAGAATCGCCTTGGCCGTCACCGGACCCACGCCCGGCAGTGCGTCGAGTTCGGCCTCGGTCGCCGTGTTCAGATCGACGCGTGAGGTTCCGGTCGAAGACGTTGCGCCGGTGGAGCCGGTGGCTTTGGGCCCGGTGCCCGGCGCGCGGTCGGCGGCGCCGATCATGACGCTGCCCAGCACCGGTGGTCCCGAGTTGGGTCCGGTCGCGCCGACGACGACCTGGTCTCCGTCGGACAGGCGCTGGGCCAGGTTCAGCCCGGCCAGGTCGGCACCCTCGCGGACGCCGCCCGCCATCTCGATGGCATCGGCGACGCGCGAGCCACCCGGCAAACGGTGCAGGCCGACTCGCTCGACCAACCCCACCACGCTGACGACGACCTCCGCGCTCGCACTCGGCGCCAGACCGGCCACCGCCGCCACCTCGACGGCGGGCTCGGGCCGCACAGTAGTGCTCTCGGCCCGCACCGAAGGGACCGGCGGGACCGATTGCGCCATCGGCTGATCGCGCATGACCATCACCCCGGTCACCAGCACCGCGACCACACCGACCAGGCCCAGCACCAACGCACCCTTGTGTCCCGGATCGAGCCGGGCTTGCCGAAAACGCTCGGGCACGAAACGATTCCGCCGGTCGGCGCGGCCGTCGTCGAGCCAGCCCGGGGTACGCACCTCCCCCGGCGGCCCGGACGACGGGGCGAGTTCCTCGTCATCCCAATGACTGCGGTCGCCGGTACGCGAATCGGCTGTGGCCGCGCCGATTCCGGGACCGCTCCGCGTTCCACCGCTGCGCCGTGGCCGCTCGCTGACCGCCAGGCCGCCCAGCCGCTGCCGTACCCGCTCGTGTTCCTCGTGTCGTGACATGGCAGCGACGCTACGACGCCACCATCCGGTGAATCCGGCGCCGACCAGGGGCGATAACCAACCTGTGGATAACTTCGAACCTGTGGACAACTCGGCGAAAAACGGCCTCGGCCAAGAGATCCACGCGGTCCGAGTGAATACGGTGCGCTCATGGCCGATTCGCAGTACGCATGGTTCCATGCAGCTCGCACAACGATTCCGCGACTTCGCACACCGCGAAGCTCGCGGCAACTCCCCGCTCTACCACCAGCGGGCGCTCGACATCGCCGAGGATCCGGCGGTGCTGGCATTGATCACCGAATTGCCCACAGACAAACAGCAACCCAACCTGGTCCTGGCCGCCGCACGAGTACACGGAGAAGTCTCGCTGTCCTACCCGGAATTCCGCGACCACCTGATCGAGCACTGGGCGGCCATCGCGGCGACGGCGCTGGCCCGGCGAACGCAGACCAACGAAGCGGGCCGAGCCGCGACACTGCTCCCGGTGTTGGCCCGTCTGCCCGGTCCCCTGTCGCTCATCGAGGTGGGCGCCTCGGCCGGACTGTGTCTGTACCCGGACCGCTACAGCTATCGATACGACGGCTCGGCGCTGGATCCGTCCGATGGGCGGTCACCCGTGGTGTTGCCGTGCGCCACAACCGGTCCGGTCCCGATTCCGACCCGGCTGCCTCGCGTCGTGCATCGGGCCGGCATCGATCTGAACCCGCTCGACCCGAGCGATGCCGACGACCGGGAGTGGCTGGCCGCCCTGGTCTGGCCGGGTCAGGACGAGCGAGCTGCCCGCCTGCGTGCGGCGTGCGCGATCGCGGCGGCGGAACCACCGCACCTGGTGCCGGGCGATCTGAACGAGCGGGTCGCCGAACTGGTGCACGCGGCGCCGCCCGACAGCACGGTGGTCGTCTTCCACAGCGCAGTGCTGAACTACCTTCCCGCGCAGGCACGGGCGGAGTTCCGGACCACGGTGCGCGACCTCCCCTGCCACTGGGTCTCGCAGGAGGGCCCTGGCGTCCTGCCCGGCCTCGTCGACCGGTTGCCCGCACGGGGTCCGGACACGGCGCGATTGGTGCTCGCGATCGACGAGGTACCGCTGGCTTTCGCCGGGCCGCACGGTCAGTCCCTGGACTGGTTCGGCCAGGCGTAGAAGCGAAGGCCTCAGATCCGGCGCATCACCGAGACGACCTTGCCCAGGATGACAGCCTCGTCGCCATCGATCACGGAGTAGGCAGGGTTGCGCGGTTCGAGTTGTACGTGGCCGTTGCGCCGCCGGTACACCTTGACCGTGGCCTCCTCGCCGATCATGGCGGCGACGATGTCACCGGAGGTCGCCTCGTGCTGGCTGCGCACGACGACGAGGTCGCCGTCGCAGATCGCGGCGTCGATCATCGAGTCACCGCGCACCCGGAGACCGAAGACCTCACCGCGGCCGACCAGTTCCCGCGGCAGCGTGAGGACGTCGTCGGCGTGCTGTTCGGCCAGGATCGGAGTGCCCGCGGCGATGTCACCGACCACGGGCACGGAGACCGAGGACTCCGGCGACGCACCCGGTGCACCGCGCAGGAACAGGCGTACGTCGATGGGCCGGGTCATCGACGCACCTCGGCGCAGGAAACCGTCTTCCTCCAACGCCTTCAGATGTTTGGAGACCGTGGACGTGGAGCGCAGGCCCACCGCGTCGGCGATCTCCCGCGCGCTCGGCGGATAGCCGTTGGCGAGCACCGAATCCCTGATCACGGCGAGGATGTGTTGCCTGCGCGAAGGCAGGTGCGCGGTGTCGGGATGGTCGAAGTCGTCGTATCCGGTCATCGGGGCATCGTAGAGGCCCTTGTGCTCAGGCCCTCAGCCCAGGTTCCTGGCGAAGCAGTTCGACTTGGGCAGCACGTGATACGGCGCGAACAGCGGAATCCGGTGGTAGCCGCTGCGCTCGTAGAAACGCACGGCGTCGGGCTGCAGATGCCCGGTCTGCAGGATCATCCTCGGCAGACCCGCCGCACGGACGGCGTCCTCGGCCGCACGCAGCAGCGCGGTCGCGGTCCCGGAGCCACGGTAGGCGGGCCGGACGAACATCCGCTTGAGTTCCAGTTCGCCGTCGTTCCAGCGCAGCGCGGCATGGCCCGCGGGCTCGGAGTCACCGTAGGCCACGAAGGTCCGGTGCACGGTCTCCGTATCGACGGCGTTGGGGGCGAGACCGCGCCCGGCGAGATCGAGATAGGCGTAGCGCGGTCCGACTTCGGCGGCCATCTCCGCGCGCAAGGTCTCGGCGTCCGGATTGTCCCAGTCGACGGTGTGCACGCGCACCGGAAGCGGAGTCGGTCGAGTCGTGGAGCCTGCCATGGTTCCTACGGTAGACAGCGGGTCGGGCAGGTCGGACCGGTTGTCCTCACCGCGATTCTGAAGCGGCACCCCTCAGGAGCACCCGCCGGGCAGTACGGCCACACCCAGTGCGCCGACGCCGAGGTGCACGCCCAGTGTCGGGCCGAATTCGCCGACATGGAGTTCGGTCACCTCGGGCAGCTGCTCGCGAAGTTGCTCGGCGATGGTCTCGGCGGCGTCGGGCGCACCCAGATGCTGGATGCCGAGGGCGGCGCCGTCGCGACCCGCGGCGTCCACCGCGGCGGCGACGAGTTTGGTGTAGGCCCGCGAGCGGGTGCGGACCTTCTCCCGCAGCTCGAGTTTGCCCTCCACCAGGTGCAGCAGCGGCTTGGTGACCAGTTCGCTGCCGAAGAAGGCGGCGGCGCTGCTCAGCCTGCCGCCCTTGCGCAGCTGTTCGGTGCGGTTGACCAGGATGAAGGTGCGCGCCCGGGCGGCGGCCGCCACCGCGCACTCGTAGACCGCGTCCAGCGCCTCACCGGCGCGCGCCCGGCGCGCGGCCGCGAGCACCGGCAGTCCGGTCGCCAAGCCCGCGCCGAGCGAATCGACCAGGCGCACCCGGTCTTCGGCGCCCATGTCGCGCACCGCCTGTCTGCCCGACTCCCACGTCGCCGACAGCGTGCGCGACAGGTGCACGGCAACGACGCCATCGCCGCCGCTGTGGGTCAGCGCACGTTCGTAGGCTTCGCGCAGTTCACCCGGCGAGGCCGCCGAGGTCGTGACGGAGTCGGCCGCGTAGTCGATCTCGACGGGATCGAGACCCTCCCGGATCTCCCGGTCGCCGACCAGCACGTGCAACGGCACCACTTCGACACCGAGTTCGGCGACGAGGTCATCGGAGAGCCCGGACGCCGAATCGGTGACCACCACAACGGTCACGGACTACCGGACCTCCTGCAGCGCCTTGGTCATCGCCGTCGCGACGGCGGCGTGCCCGGCCCAGCCCCAGTGGATCCCGTCCGGGTTCGCCGAACCCGACTCGATGTCATCGCGTACGGCGGCGCCGAGATCGACCAGCGGGACCGACGTCTTGCCCGACCAGGCCTGCAGCGCCTTGACCGCACGCGCCCTGCCCCGGTGCACCCGGCCATAGGCATCGCACTTGTGCACCGACGGCAACACCGCCACCACCGGCAGCTCTGGACGCAGGTGCGCCAGTGCTTCACGCGACTGCTCCAGGTAGTCCACACTCACCCTGGGCGGAAGAGCAACGGGCCGACCGAGTTTCGACAGCTTCGGCTGCAGCCAGTTGTAGGACGCGCGCACACCGCGGCGCAGCCGCGGCGGGCGGATGTAGCGAATCAGTTCCCGCAGGGCGGTGGGCAGCGGCGAGGGCAGGGTGTCCATCCCGCCGACAGCGAAGACCACGGCGCCGGCGCGCGGTACGGCGGCCCACACGCGGGGATCACCGATCAGCGCCCAGTAGGCGTCCCGACAGGTCCAGCCGATCCGGGCGATCAGCTCGACATCCCAATCCAGTTCGGCGGCCACCATGTTCGGCCAGATCCGCGGATCATCCGCGGGCAGCCCACCCTTGGGCCCGTAGTAGGCGAGCGAATCGGCGATCACCAGCAACACCGGCCGCGGCGAGGCGGATTCGACCGGCCGTTCGGCGGCATCCTCTTGAACCAGCACGGAATCCGCAACGGCCAGCGAATCACCTTGCGGCACAGCGTGTGCCGTCACAGAACCAACGTCAACCGGCTCGGCGACAACCGAACCCACAGCCACGGCAGTGGCCGTATCGACGTCAGAAGACGCGACGGGAGTTCCGGCGCCCGCCGATCCGTCCGTCACCGGCGCACTGGCAGCGGTGGCACTGGACTCAGCAGAAGTTTCGAGCACAGCAGCGCGAGTATCGGCAGTGAAGTCGGCAGCCACCGCGGTAGCAGCTGTGTCTGCCGACGCAAGACCGCCCGTCGCGAGACCGTCCGTTTCAGCGGCGGCAAGGTCAGCTACTGCCGGTCCGCCACTGACCGCCACGGTGGGGACGGACGTTGCGGATTCACTGGCGGCAGAAGCGGTACCGGACGCGGTTGAGGCATCGGCCACCGAGAGATCGGTGGACTCGGCGGCAGTCGGGGCCGTGGCCGTGTGCACGGCGCTGGTGACCGGCGCGGAGTCGGCAGTGGTGGAGTCGGTTTCGACGATGCCGTCGGCATCAGCGGTCGACGACTCGCCGGGCGCCGAAGCCGGATCGGCCAGGCGTGGTTCGGTCGAAGCAGCCGAAGCGCTTGTGCCCACGGCGGATCCGGCAACCGTGCTCGTGCCGGAGGGAGCCGTTCGGCCGGGATCGGCACTACCGGGAGCAGCAGCCGCCACATCGGTCGTGCTCGCAGTCGTCCGGTCGGAATCCGCTGTCACGCCTGCGGATTCCGCATCATCAGATGCGTCCTTGGCACCGGCAACACGATCTTCGCCCAGTGCGGCGATCTCCGTGACAGCGCGATCCGTGTCCCGCACAGCGGAACTCGACGCGGTGTCGGCGATGGCCACCGTGGCGTCGGTTTCGGACGGAGGAGGTTCTTCGGCTTCCTTGATCACCGAATCGTCTGTCGCCGTATCGGACTCATCGGCGGCTGTCGTCTCGGGCTCGACCGGGGCCGGGGGTGGGCCGAACAGGGCATCGGGCAGCGATCGGGTGCTGCGCGCGGTGACCTGCTGGAAGAGTTCGTCCGGTACCGAACGGATCGGCTCCTCACGCTCGGGGCGTGCGGGCCGAGCGGGTGGCGGGCCGAACAGGGCGTCCGGCAATTGCCGTCCGGCCTTGGCCGTCACCTGCTGGAACAGTTCGTCCGGTACCGATCGGACGGGCTCTTCAGAGGACATCGGGAGCTACCTTCGCCGCTGCGTTCCAAACATCGAGGCGCCAGCCGGGTCGGTCGATGTCAGGGCCGTGGCTGGACAGCTGCACCCAGCTCGTGTTGGCCAGTCCACCCAGGACGGGCCAGTTCTCCGGAGGCAGTTCCAGCAACGCGGCCGTGAGAGCTGCGATCAGCCCGCCGTGCGCCACCAGGATGATAGTCCGACCGGGCCAATCCTGCCGCTCGTTGTACAGTTCGCGCACCACGGGCAGCGACCGCGCGCCGACTTCGAGTTTGCTCTCCCCGCCGGGTGGTGTGTAGGTGGCGTCGAGCCGCCACTGCACCCGAGCGCCGGGGTAGTCGGCATCCACCTCGAGATGGGTCAGGCCCTCCCAGTCGCCCAGGCTGGTCTCGCGTAGTCGCGGGTCGGTGACGATCGGCAGATCACTGATGTCGCCGAGCGCCTGCGCGGTCTCCTTGGCGCGACGCAGATCGGAGGCGTGTACCGCGATGGCATTGCGCGAAACGAGTTCGCGCGCCGCCTCTTTGGCCTGCTGCCTGCCGAGCTCGGTCAGGTCGGTATCGATCTGGCCCTGCATCCGGTCGGCCGCGTTCCACTCGGTCTGCCCGTGCCGCAGCAGGATCAGCGTGCGCACATGGGCGTACTTGCTCACTCGCTGCTGTCCTCTGCCCGCGCGTCGTCGTCGGCGGCCGGAGCCGTGGGAGCGGCGATGCCCTCGACCGGCACCGTCGGGCAGTCACGCCACAGCCGCTCGAGCGCGTAGAAATTGCGCTCGTCGTTGTGCTGGATGTGCACGACGATGTCGACGTAGTCGAGCAGCGCCCAGCGGCCCTCGCGGGTACCCTCGCGACGGACCGGCTTGTGCCCGGCCTCGCGCAGCTTCTCCTCGACGCTGTCGACGATCGCGTTGACCTGGCGCTCGTTGGGCGCCGACGCGATCACGAAGCAGTCGGTGATCACCAACTGCTCGGAGACGTCGAGGACGACGACGTCGGTGGCGAGCTTGTCGTCGGCCGCGAGTGCGGCGACCTTGGCCATGTCGATTGCTTCGGCGGAAGCGCTCATGCCGCCTCCTCCTGACAGGTCAGAACCTCGCTCGTGTCGCTCAACGTCATGCACCTTCCGTTCCTGCGGGCACATACAGGTGCCGCTTCGATATGTACTGCACCACGCCATCAGGGACGAGGTACCAGACGGGCCGCCCCTCCGCGGCGCGGCGACGGCATTCACTCGACGAGATGGCCAGCGCGGGGATCTCGACCATCGTCACGGCATCGGCGGGAAGGTCCCGCAGATGTTCCTCGAGATGGTCGGTGTTCAGCTCGTACCCCGGTCGGCTCACCCCGACGAACTTCGCCAGTTCGAACAGTTCGGTCCAATCCTGCCATGTCAGGATGTTGGCCAGCGCGTCCGCACCGGTGATGAAGTACAGCTCGGCGTCGGGATGCGCGCTCTGCATCTCGCGCAGGGTGTCGACCGTGTAGGTGACCTTGTTGCGTTCGATGTCGGCCCGGCTGACCGAGAACCGCGGATTGGACGCGGTCGCGATGACCGTCATCAGGTACCGGTCCTCGGCGGGGCTGACCTGCTTGTTCACCTTCTGCCACGGTTGCCCGGTGGGGACGAAGATGACCTCGTCGAGCTCGAACCGGTTCGCGACCTCGCTCGCCGCGACCAGGTGGCCGTGGTGAACCGGGTCGAAGGTGCCGCCCATCACGCCGAGCTTGCGACGCGGCCGAGCTGTCTCGTGCATGAGGACCGAGCTTAATGGGACTCCCACCACACGAGCGGATCGGCGTACAGCGGGGCCTCTTCCTGCTCGCCCACGCCCGAGGCCTGTTCGCACATCTGGGTGTACTGGCCGCGGGTGCGGTCCAGCTCCTCGACGAGGTGAGCGGCGGGGTCGGCGGTGACCCTGTGGTCCAGTTCGGCGAGCAGGGCCTCGATGGTGACCCACCACCGCCCGCTGACCTGGTTCGGCTCCCCGCGCAGCTGCAGCCAGGCGGCCGCGCGCAGGCACTGGGCCCGCGGCACGATCTTGTCCTGGTCACCCCACAGGTCCGCGGCGAGCAGGTAGCCGCTCAGCGCCTCGGCTTCCTGTCCGCAGCATTCCCGGGTCACGGCCGCCGACCACACCAGGTCGGCGTGGCGGTGCCGGTCGGCCGACGATCCGGCGAGCAGTCGCGCCGCTTCGGTGAACTGCCAGGCGGCCTGGCGGTAGCGGCCGAGCCGGATCAGTGATTCGGCGAACTCGGCTCGGACCTGTGCGAGCTCGGGGGGCGGGTAGCCGATGTCGGCGTTGAGCAGGGGCCGGTCGAGCGCGGCCACCGCCTCGGCGTGCCTGCCCAGCCGGTGCCAGGCGCGGCCGGCGACCACCGTGAGGTGCACCGAGTCGGCCTCCGAGATCGGCTGCCAACACTCGGCGGCGGTGGCCGCGGCCCGTGCCACGTCCCGGTCACGGCCGGGCTGCGCGGCGACCGCGGTGACGAGCTGGGTGTGCAGGACCGCGAGTTCCCGGCCACCCAGCTCACCGCCCCCGACGACCAGCGCCCGGCGCAACTGCTCCTCGGCCGCGGCGGGCGCGTCGATCAGCCGCAAGGCCGCGAGCTCGGCCAGCCTGCGCGCCGCCCGCGCACCCGAGCCCGAACAGGGACAACCGCTCGCACTCGCCTCAGCGCAACCGGACGCCACAGCCTCGCCCGGCAGTGGGCCGCCGACATGGTCGCAGCCCAGCCCGGTGGTGGGACCGGCGTCGGCGGACTCGGGTGCGGTGCGGGGAGTCTCGTCGTCGAACAGGCCGGTCACCGGGCAGACCGTGCCCACCGTGCGATCGTGTGTACGGTCTCGTCGTCGCGAACACCGCGATCGAACCACTCGTCGCCGCGCGACGCCCCTGCCAGCATGGCGGTGATCTTGGTCGGGCGACCCTGTGACTCGCTTAACGTCCGCTGATGGTCGTCAGGGTTTGGGGCGCTTGGACTTCGGGAGTTTGGCGACGACCGCGTCGTAGGAGGCGTCGATCAGCTCGTACAGTTCGTCGGGCGGTACCGCGCCGTCGAGACGGATGCTGTTCCAGCCGTAGCGCCCGATGTAGGCGGAGGCGCTGACGTCGCCAGGGTAGATGAGGACGAGTTCGTCGGCTTCGGCGCGGTCACGACCGCATTTGAGGCCGATCGCGGTGCCGTCACCGAAGAAGGCGAAGATCTTGTCGCCGACCTTGGCGACGATGTCGCCCTCCCACGGTTCGTCCTGCCGGGCACCGGGTTTGGCCAGGCAATAGGCCAACGGGTCCACGCTCATCACCAACTCCTTCACACGGGCAACAGCCGGGAGACGACCTCGGTCAGCTGGCGGGCCGAGCGGCATTCGTGCATCTCGATCACCTCGCCGTAGTCGCGGGCGGCCGAATCACCGGTCCCCCACAGGTTTTTCGGCTCCGGATTGAGCCAGTGCGCGTGCCGGGCGGTGCCGACCAGCTCGCGCAGCGTGTCGAGCCGAGGATTGCGATAGTTGGTGCGGCCGTCGCCGAGGATCAGCAGGGAACTGCGGCTGGTGACGGCCTCGCCGAAATGGTCGGCGAAGGTGGTCAGTGCCTGGCCGTAGTCGGAGTGGCCGTCGGCATCGATGATGCGTGATTCGGTGAAGATCCTGGTGAGCACGTCGTCGAGCCCGGCGTGCGGCTCGAAGAAGCCGGTGACCTCGTCGGTGCGGTCGACGAAGGCGAAGATGCGCACCCGGGAGAACTGCTCGCGCAGCGCGCTCACCAGCAGCAGGGTGAAGTTGCTGAATCCGGCCACCGAACCCGAGATGTCGCACAGCAGCACCAGTTCCGGGCGGCCGGGGCGTGGCTTGCGGTTCACCAGGTCGATCGGTACGCCGCCGGTCGACATCGAGGCGCGCAGTGTCTTCCGCAGGTCGATCTCGCCCCGGCGGGAGCGCCTGCGCCGCACCGCCAGTCGGGAGGCGAGGATGCGGGCCAGGCGCTGGGTGCCGCGCCGCAGCTCGACGAGTTCGCGTTCGGAGGCGCGCAGGAAGTCGGCATCCTCGGCCTGGCGGGCGACGCCGTAGGTGGCGACGCGCTCGCGCCCGATCTGCTCGGCGACCCGACGGTTGGTCTCGGCTTCCACGCTCGCCCGGAATCCGGCGATGCGTTCCCTGGCGACACGGCGGGCGACCTCGGTATCGCGCTCGCTCGCATCCGGCGGCAGGGCGAGCCCCGCCAGCACGCGCGCCAGCAAGCTCTGCGGCGCGAGATCCTTGAGCGCCTGATAGGCGGAGAACGAGGGGCCGCGCGCGGACTGGTACTGCCCGAGCTGCTCGACCACCTGTCCGGCCAGCAGCTGGATCTGCGCGTCGGTGTCCTGACCGGCGAGCAGTTCGGCGAGCTGTTCGCGCAGGGCGGGCAGATCGATCTCACCCTCGGGGGTGCGGGGCAGATCGAGTGCGTCGGCACTGCGCTCGCCCACCGCGACCGGGAACCACAGGTCGAACAGGCCGTCGAAGGTGGCGCGGTGGGTGGGACGGCGCAGCAGCGCGCAGGCCAGGCCCTCGCGGACGGCCTCCCGGTCGAGCAGATCGAGGACGGTGAGCACCCGGCCCGCGTCGACGGTTTCCGACGGCCCCACCGGCACACCACGGGCCCGCAACGCCGTGACGAACCCGGCGACATGGCCGCCGAGTCCGTGCGGCGCGGGCGCGGTCATGTTCAGGCGAGTTTCAGCTCGGCCAGCGCGCGCTGGTGATCGCTGCGGTGTTTGAGCACCACCCCGAGCGTGGCCCGCACGGTGGCGTCGTCGAGGTCCTCGGCGCCGAGCGCGAGCAGGGTGTTGCCCCAGTCGATCGATTCGGCCACCGAGGGCAGCTTCTTGAGCTGCATTCCGCGCAGTACGTGCACGATCCGCACCAGCTGCTCGGCCACCGCGGTGGACAGCTCGGGCACCCGGCTGGCCAGAATGCGGCGCTCGAGCTCCTCGTCGGGGAAATCGAGGTGCAGGTACAGGCAGCGCCGCTTGAGCGCCTCGGACAGCTCGCGGGTGGCGTTCGAGGTGAGCACGACGAACGGTTTGCGCGTGGCGGTGATGGTGCCCAGCTCCGGCACGGTCACCGCGAAATCGCTGAGCACCTCGAGCAGCAGGCCCTCGATCTCGACATCGGCCTTGTCGGTCTCGTCGATCAGCAGGACCGTCGGCTCGGTGCGGCGGATGGCGGTGAGCAGCGGCCGCGAGAGCAGGAACTCCTCGGTGAAGACATCGGCTTTGGTTTCGGCCCAGTCGTTCTCGCTCGACGCCTGGATCCGCAGGATCTGCTTGGCGTGGTTCCACTCGTAGAGCGCGCGGGCCTCGTCGACACCCTCGTAGCACTGCAGCCGGACCAGTTCGGCCCCGGCGACCTGGGCGACGGCCCGCGACAACTCGGTCTTGCCGACCCCCGCCGGGCCCTCGATGAGCAGCGGTTTACCCAGCCGGTCGGCGAGGAAGACGGAGGTGGCGGTGGCCTTGTCGGCGAGGTAGCCGGTGGCGGCGAGCCGGTCGACGACCTCGTCGACGGTGCTGAAGATCGGTTCCTGTACCAGGGTCACGACTACACCGGCCGAGTCTGGCCGTCGCCCCACACGATCCACTTGGTGGAGGTGAGTTCGGGCAGTGCCATCGGGCCGCGGGCGTGCAGCTTCTGGGTGGAGATGCCGATCTCGGCGCCGAAGCCGAACTGCTCGCCGTCGGTGAACGCGGTGGACGCGTTGACCATGACCGCCGCGGCGTCGACCCGGCTGGTGAACTCGCGGGCCGCGGCCAGATCGGCGGTCACGATGGCCTCGGTGTGGCCGGTGCCCCAGGTGTTGATGTGCTCGACGGCGGCGTCGATACCGTCGACGACCTTGAGCGCGATGTCCATGGTGAGGTACTCCTCACCCCAGTCGGCATCGGTGGCGGGCACCTGACCGGGCAGGTCGCCGTGGATGGTGACGCCCGCGTCCTCGAGCGCCTTGCTCAGGCGCGGCAGCGCGGTCTCGGCGACCGAGGCATCGATGAGCACGGTCTCGGCGGCGTTGCAGACGCTGGGACGGCGGGTCTTGGCGTTGAGGACGATGGCCTCTGCCATGTCGAGATCGGCGGCGGCGTGCACGTAGACGTGGCAGTTGCCGGTGCCGGTCTCGATGGTGGGCACCTGCGCGTCGCGCACGACGGCGTTGATCAGGCCTGCACCGCCGCGCGGGATCACCACGTCGACCAGGCCGCGAGCCTGGATCAGGTGGGTGACGCTGGCACGGTCGTGACTGGGCAGCAGTTGCACCGCGTCGGCCGGGATCTGCTGGGCGACAAGGGCTTCGCGCAGCACCTCGACCAGGGCGGCATTGGAGTTCGCCGCCGAGGACGAGCCGCGCAGCAGGGCCGCGTTGCCGGACTTGAGCGCGAGGCCGAACGCGTCGACGGTGACATTTGGGCGGGCCTCGTAGACCATGCCGACCACGCCCAGCGGCACCCGCGTCTGCCGGATCTCGAGCCCGTTGGGCAGCGTGGAACCGCGCACGACCACGCCGACCGGATCGGGCAGGCCCGCGACCTGGCGCAGACCCGAGGCGATGCCGTCGATGCGCGCCTTGGTCAGGCGCAGCCGGTCGAGCAGGTTCTCCTCGGTGCCGGCGGCCTGCGCGGTCGCGATATCGGCGGCATTGGCCGCGAGGACGCGATCGGCGGCGGCGAGCAGGGCATCGGCCGCCGCGTGCAGGGCCTCGTTCTTCTGCGCCGTGGTCAGCTGAGCCAGCACACGGGACGCGACGCGAGCCCTGCGGGCGGCGTCGTGCACCGCGGCGCGGATGTCGAGCTCGGGGGTCACTTCTACCGTCATGGGTATCAGCGTACGCAGTCCGGCTCCCCCGCTCGACGCCACCCGGACACTGTAAAGCGGCCCCGACCGGCGGCGGGATCGAGTTGTCCACAGGGTTTGTGCCCGCCGCGGAGGTTGCTCACAGGCCACACCGCGCGGGGTCGGCTCGGCGGGGCGAGGTCCTGGCCGACACGTCGGCGGCAGTGATCGGCGGGCCCGACAGTGCCACCAGCGGATGATCGCCGGAAACGACGGCAAGGACGCCCGCGCCGCTAAGTTGGCTCCATGGACAACTCCGCCGGACCTGCCGTCGTTGTCCTCGGCAGCATCAACATGGATCTGGTGACGAGCACGCAGCGTCGGCCGACACCGGGTGAGACCGTGCTCGGTTCCGGCTTCACGACCGTGCCCGGCGGCAAAGGCGCCAACCAGGCGATCGCGGCGGCACGCTCGGGCGCGCGGGTGCGGTTCCTCGGCGCGATCGGCGACGATGCCTTCGGAGCCACGCTGCGGGCCACCCTGGCCGACGCCGGTGTCGACACCACACTCCTGCGGGTGCTCGACGGGGCGAGCGGGGTGGCCACGATCGTCGTCGACGCGACCGGCGAGAACAGCATCATCGTGGTGCCGGGCGCGAACGGGCGAGTGCGCGACCTGACCGGCGAGGAACTCGCCGCGATCGCCGAGGCCGACATCCTGCTGTGCCAGTTGGAGATCCCGATCGAAACCGTCACCGCCGCCGCCCGGCACGCCCGCGCGGCGGGCACGATCGTCGCGCTGAACCCGTCGCCGGTCCATCCGCTCCCCGCCGAGCTGTGGGCCGCCGTCGACCTCGCGATCGTGAATTCCCTGGAGTCCGAGCAGTATTCGGCCGAGCTGACGCAGGTGGCGCACGTGGTGCGCACGTTGGGCGGTGACGGGGCGACCTACCGCGGCACCGATGGAACCGAGCTGTCCGTCGCGGCGCTGGCTGTGGACGTGGTCGATACGACCGGCGCGGGCGACGCGTTCACCGGTGCACTTGTCGCGACCTGGTTCCGGGGCCCGGAATTCACGCTGAACTGGGCGAACGCCGCCGGTGCTGTCGCCACGACCACGCTGGGCGCCAGTTCATCGATCCCCGAGCGCGCACGGATCGCGGCCGCGTTGAGCTGAATCGACCGCACGAACTCGCGCTCGGCGAACGCCCCCACTGGCCGTTCGGCCCGGCCTCGGAAACTGTTCCCGCGCCTCGTTTCCCCACGTTGCGGCGCACGTCGGCAGCCGCCCCTGCCGATATTCGGATGCGTCGTCCTCCGCGGTTCCCTACCGTTGGTGACTCATCCAGGAGAGGACCGAATCATGTTTCCCGTCGAGCTGCGCGGTACCAGGGCGCAGACGCTCATGTGGGCCAACGAGCACGAGATCGAGCAGTCGGCGCTGCGCCAGCTCCGCAATATCGCGGACCTGGAATGGGTGCACGGACTGCGCGTGATGCCCGATGTGCACCTGGGCAAAGGCGCGACGGTGGGCTCGGTCATCGCCATGCGGGACGCGGTCGCGCCCGCCGCGGTCGGAGTCGACATCGGGTGTGGGATGGAGAGCGTGAAGACCGGGTTGACCGCCTCGGATCTGCCCGATGACCTGCGGTCGTTGCGCTCGCGGATCGAGCAGGCCGTGCCGGTCGGGTTCAACGCGCACCGCAATGCCGTGAATGTCACCGCGCTGCACGCCGGTTCGCACGGGCAGTCGGCGCGGACCAAGGGCTGGGAACAGTTCTGGCGCACGTTCGGCGACCTGCACCCCGGTGTGTCGTCGCTGGAGTCCAAGGCGCACAAGCAGATCGGCTCGCTCGGCGGCGGCAACCACTTCATCGAGGTCTGCCTCGATCAGGACGACGCCGTGTGGATCCTGCTGCACTCCGGCTCCCGCAACATCGGCAAGGAACTGGCCGAGCGGCACATGGCGGTGGCGCGGGCGCTGCCGCACAACCAGTCGCTGCCCGATCGTGATCTGGCCGTGTTCCTGGCCGGGACACCGGAGATGGCGGCCTACCGGCGTGACCTGACCTGGGCGCAGGAGTACGCCGCGCGCAATCGCGCGGTGATGCTGGCGCTGGTGTGCCGGGCGGTGCGCGAGGAGTTCGCCGACCGCGAGGTGCGTTTCGAGGAGCCGATCTCGTGTCACCACAACTACGTGGCCGAGGAGATCATCGACGACGTGCCGATGCTGGTGACCCGCAAGGGCGCGGTGCGGGCGGGCGCGGGCGATCTCGCACTGATCCCGGGATCGATGGGGACGCGCTCGTATGTGGTGCGGGGCAAGGGAAATCCGGCCTCGTTCCAGTCGGCCTCGCACGGCGCGGGCCGGCGGCTGAGCCGGACCGCGGCCAAGAAGCAGTACACCGTCGCGGATCTGGTAGCCCAGACCGAGGGCGTGGAGTCGCGCAAGGACGCGGGTGTGGTCGACGAGATCCCGGCCGCGTACAAGGACATCGACGAGGTGATCGCGGCGCAGTCGGATCTGGTCGACGTGGTCGCGACGCTGCGTCAGGTGCTGTGCGTGAAGGGCTGACTCATCGTCGGCGCAGGGTGCCCGCCACCCCCGCGCCGACGAGCAGCAGCCCGGCGACGAAGGTGAAGCCGCTGGTGATCCACGCGTTGAGCGCGACGTGCAGCTCGTCGGTCATCAGCGGCAGATCGCCCACCAATCGCCAGATGCTCTCCGGTGAGACGAAGTAGATCAGGCCGGGCAGCACGCCCCACACCAGTCCGGCCAGGATCGTCGCGACCGGGGTGTAGCCGGCCAGCGCGCTGACCAGCAGGAGCAGCAGCGCGCCACCGATGACCTGCAGGCTGGACCCGAATCGGTCGGCGGCGTCACCCAGGATCACCCAGCGACTGGTGGCCAGCGCGCCGTGCGCCGCCAGCGCCATCCCGATCGGCGTCACCACCAGGGCGAGGAACGCGCCGATCAGGGTGCGTGACACCGTGGAACTGGACTGGAACTGCGAACCCGGCGGAGTCCAGCCCGCTGGTGAATCGAACCTGTTCGCCATCGCTGGTCTCCTGCTCCCCGACCGGATATCCGGCATCTCCCCTATTGTCCTCGCCCAGGCGGGTTTTCGCCGCCCGAATCCCTGATCGTCATCCGCGCGGCCGCGGCGGGGTTCTGTACTGCCCATCGGACCTGTCGGTGGGCGCTGGCACCATGGCCACCATGACCTCAGCCGCAGGCAACGACGTGCTCGACCTGACTGCTCCCGACCTGCGCGAACGCGCCGAGGAGCTGCTCCGAGAGCTCGCCGGACCGGACGCGCGGCTGCGGGAGGACCAGTGGACGGCGATCGAGGCGCTGGTGGTGCGGCGCAGGCGGGCGCTGGTGGTGCAGCGGACCGGCTGGGGCAAGTCGGCGGTGTACTTCATCGCGGCCAAGCTGCTGCGCGGCGCCGGGCGGGGGCCCACGGTGATCGTGTCGCCGCTGCTGGCGCTGATGCGCAACCAGGTGGCCGCGGCCGAACGGGCCGGGGTGGTGGCGGCCACGATCAACTCGGGCAATGTCACCGAATGGGACGAGATCCATCAGCGGGTCGCCGACGGCGCGGTCGACGTGCTGCTGGTGAGCCCGGAACGGTTGAACAACCCCGACTTCCGCGATCAGGTGCTGCCGCGGCTGGCCGCCGATGCCGGACTGGTCGTCATCGACGAGGCGCACTGCGTCTCGGACTGGGGCCACGACTTCCGGCCCGACTACCGCCGCATCCGCACCCTGATCGCCGACCTCGGTTCGGACGTGCCGGTACTGGCGACCACCGCCACCGCCAACGACCGGGTGGTCACCGATGTCGCCGGGCAGATCGGCACCGACACCCTGGTCCTGCGCGGAACCCTGGACCGGGAGTCGCTGCATCTGTCGGTGGTGCGGTTCGAGGACGCGGTGCAGCGCACGGCCTGGCTCGGCGCGCAGCTCCATCGGCTCCCCGGTTCGGGCATCATCTACTGCCTCACCGTCGCCGCCGCCAACGACCTGGCCGACGTGCTGAACTCCCACGGTCACACCGTCGCCGCCTACACCGGGCAGTCCGATCCGGCCGAACGCGAAGTACTCGAAGGCGCGCTGCTGAACAACGAGGTCAAGGCGCTGATCGCGACCTCGGCACTCGGGATGGGTTTCGACAAGCCCGATCTGGGGTTCGTCGTGCACGTCGGCGCCCCGTCCTCGCCGATCGCCTACTACCAGCAGGTCGGCCGTGCGGGTCGTGGCACCGATCGGGCCGAGGTGGTGCTGCTGCCCGGACCCGAGGACGCACGGATCTGGAGTTACTTCGCCTCGGTGGCGTTCCCGCGCGAGCACATCGTGCGCGCGGTGCTCGCGGCGCTCGACACCGACCGGCCGATGTCGACGGTGGCGCTCGAACCGCTGGTCGAGCTGAACCGGTCGCGGCTCGAGATGGTGCTCAAGGTGCTCGACGTGGACGGCGCGGTGCGGCGGGTGCGCGGCGGCTGGTTGTCCACCGGGCAGCCGTGGGTCTACGACACCGAACGCTACGAGCGGCTGGCCGCGGCGCGCGATGCCGAACAGCAGGCGATGATCGACTACCAGTCGACCAGCTCCTGCCGGATGACGTTCCTGCGCCGCCAACTCGACGACCCCGGCCTCGGCGCGCTCGACGCCACCACGCCGGATTGCGGGCGCTGCGACAACTGCACCGGCGTCCGTCCCGACACCACCGTCGACGAGGCCGCCGTCAGCGCCACCCGCGCGCGCCTGGACCGCCCAGGCCTCGACCTCGCCCCGCGCAAACAGTGGCCCAGCGGCATGGCCAAGCTCGGAGTTCCGTTGTCCGGCAAGATCTCCGAGGGCCCCGAGACCGGTCGAGTACTCGGCAGGCTCACCGATCTCGGCTGGGGGCAGCGGCTGCGCGCCCTGCTCGACGCACCCGACGCGCCCGTACCCGACGCCGTCTTCGACGCGTGTATCGCGGTGCTGCGCGATTGGGACTGGGCGCAGCGCCCGCGCTCGGTGCTGGCGATGGACTCGCCCAGCCACCCGCAGCTCACCGAGAGTCTGTCGCGACGGCTCGCCCAGATCGGTCGCCTCGAGCACCTGGGCACCCTGCACACCAGGCCCGACCGACCACCGGTGTCGGCCGCGAACTCGGCGCACCGGGTCGCCGGGCTGTTCGACTCGTGGGAGGTTCCCGACCTGACCGCCGTCGAGGGCCCGATCCTGCTCGTCGACGCCCGCACCGACACCGGTTGGACCCTCACCGTCGCCGCACACGCCCTGCGCCGCAGCGGTGCCGACGCTGTGCTCCCCTTCGCCCTGGCCACACCGACCTGATCGGTGGATCGTGTTGCCCCGCCGCACTGTGTCCGCGATCCCCGACCTCCCGCATCGCCACGGGCACAAGCGATCTCGGAACCGCGATCGGCCGAGGCGGCCCGCCCCGGGCGGCGTCGAGCGTTATCCACCGACCCGGTGGCGACGCCGCGCGGAGCACACAGCGCCGACTGTCACCTTCCCCGTGATCCAGTACGCTCGGTGCCTACGCACTGGTCTACCGGTCAATCGATGGAGTCGTCATGGCGTCCGCCGCACCGTGGATTCCCCCGCTGCCCGTGATCAGGGTGATCCAGCGGGTACGTGACGCACTCACCGTCCTGCACCGCAAGCTCGTTCCCGGTCATCTCGCCCTGCTCGAAATGCAGGTCGCCGGATTCCTCTCCCAATCCATCAGCGCCGCCGCCGAACTCGGCATCGCCGATGCGCTCGTTGAGGGCCCACGTCGACCCGCCGAGCTGGCCCGCGCGGTCGGCGCCGACGCGGACGGCGTGGACAGGTTGATGCGGCTGCTGGTGAGTTTCGGGGTGTTCGCCCAGCGCCGCGACGGCGCGTACGCACTCACCGCGATGAGCCAGGCACTGCGCCGCGACGCCGAGGTGACCCTGCGTGATCTGTTCCTGTTCTACGGATCGCCGTTCCATCGCAACCACTGGACCCATCTCACCGACGCGGTCCGCACCGGCCGCTCGGTCGGCCGCGACCTCGACGGCGCGGACTTCTTCGAGTACGCCGCCGAACACCGGGAGCTCGGCGATCTGTTCGACAAGGCGATGACCAGTATCAGCACACTGTCGGTCGCACCGCTGCTCGCCGCCTACGACTTCGGCCGGTTCGGCAGCTTCGTCGATGTGGGCGGCGGACGTGGCAGCCTGCTCCTCGAGATCCTGACCCGGAATCCGGCGGCGACGGGCATCGTGTTCGACCTGCCGAGCGTGGTGGACGAGCTGGCCGCCGACCTCACCGCGTCCGGTCTGGCGCAGCGCTGTACGGCGACGGCCGGTTCGTTCTTCGAGTCGGTGCCCACCGGTGGTGACGCCTACCTGCTCAAACACGTCCTGCACGACTGGTCCGAGGACCAGGCCGTGCAGATCCTGCGGACGCTGCGCGCCGCCATGGACCCCGCCGCGGTGCTGCTGGTGATCGAATTGGTCCTGCCCGGTCACCACCGTCCGCACCCGGGCAAGGTCATCGACCTGGAGATGCTGGTGAACACCGCGGGCCGCGAACGCACCGAGGCACAGTTCCGCGACCTGCTCGCACGCGGCGGATTCACCCTCACCAGAACCGTCGCGACGGCGGCCCCGGACTGCGTCCTCGAGGCCGTCCCACGCTGAGCCCGGCTCGACACGCCGCGCCGATGGTGTGTGCAACGCGCCACCAGTGCTTCAATGCGGCTATGACCAGGACCACGTTTGCTCGAACCCTGATGGCTGTTGCCGTGGGCTGTGCGGCCGGATTCACCCTCGTCACCACCCCCGCCCAGGCCCTGCCGGAGAACCCACTCGACTGCTCGGGGGTCCCCGGCGCCCAGGCCGCCGCCGACCGGGAAAGCGCCCGCCACGGCATCGCGATCACGCCGCTGTGCTTCAGCGGCGGCCTCTACAGCAACATCCACGCGGGCATCCCGCTCGCGGTGTTCAACCCGCTGACCCTGCCCGGCACCGTCTCGGTCTGCATGGACCAGCAGCCGGCGGTGGAGGCGGCCGCCCAGTTCAATTGGACCCGGGTCGACGTGATGCCGATGTGTATCCAGAACCGGGCCTTCGGCGTGTACGAGATGTAGCCGATCGGGTCCGCTACCAGCAGGGGGCGGACCCGCTCGACTATCGTTGCGCAGGTGGCCAAGTCTGCGACTCCGGCTGTCGAACTGCCGGTGGGTGAGCACACGGTGCGGGTCAGCAATCCGGACCGGGTGTACTTTCCCGAGCTCGGCGTGACGAAGCTGGATCTGGCGCGCTACTACCTGAGCGTGGGCGACGGGATCGTCAACGCGCTGCGCGACCGGCCCTGCATGCTGCACCGGTTCCCGAAGGGCCTGCCCGGCGGCAAGGTCCACCAGAAGCGGCTGCCCGCCGGCGCGCCGGACTGGATCCCGACCGTGCGCGTGTACTTCCCGCGCTACGGCCGCCACGCCGACGAACTGTGCGTCCACGAACTCGCCGACGTGATCTGGGCCGTCCAGATGTCCACCGTCGAGTTCCATCCGTGGAACTCCCGCGCGAGCGACACCGAATCGCCCGACGAGTGGCGCATCGACCTCGACCCCATGCCGGACTGCCCGTGGTCGCGGGTGCAGCGGGTCGCCGGGGTGGTGCACGAGGTGCTCGACGAGCTCGGCGCTGTCGGCTGGCCGAAGACCTCCGGTGGGTCGGGAATGCACGTCTACGTCCGGATCGCGCCGGAATACGGGTTCAGCCAGGTGCGCCGGGCCGCGCTCGCCTTCGCCCAGGAGGTGCGGCGGCGAGCGCCCGAGGACGTGACCACCGAGTGGTGGCGGCGCGACCGCGATCCGGCGCAGCTGTTCGTCGACTACAACCAGAACGCGCGCGATCACACCATCGCCGCCGCCTACTCCGTGCGCGGAGTGCCCGCGGCGACGGTGTCGACCCCGGTGCGCTGGACCGAGATCGACGACATCCATCCGCGCGATTTCACCATCGAGACCGTCCCCGCGCGCTACCGCGAGCTCGGTGACCTGCAGGCCGGCATGGACGAGGCCGTCTTCGACATCGCGGCGCTGCTGGAATTGGCCGATCGGCACGGCGTCGACGAGCCGGTCGATCTCGACGAATCGTGAGCAGACGCGAGGGTGGGCCGACGCGGTCGGCGACGAGAGGGAAGAATCGGAGCTCGACGCCACGACGACGCGGCGTCGGCGCCGAGCACACAGCCCGGCCCGCACCCGCGGCATCACCGATCAATCCAGGAGGACCCCGTGCCCGAATCCGCGACCACGATCGCGATCGGTCCCGACCAGGCCGCATCCCGCCTGCTCGAGCGGGCGGTCGTCGACGCAGGCGCGAAGGTCGGTGAGCTCGCCGACGCCGAGGCGCTGATCTGGACCGGCAAGCCCGGCGACTTCCCCGCCACGCTCCCCCCGTCGGTGCGCTGGGTGCAGCTGCCCGCCGCCGGGATCGAGGACTTCTTCGCCGCCGGGGTCTTCGCCGCTCACCCCGACATCGAGTTCACCTCCGCGGCGGGCGCGTTCTCCCACAGCGTGGCTGAACACGCGCTGATGCTGCTGCTGGCCGGTGTGCGCTATCTGCCCGAGCATCTGCGGGCTACCTCCTGGCAGCAGCGCGAGTTCTTCCCGCACGTCGGGTCGCTGCGCGGCAAGACGGTGACGATCGTGGGGGCGGGCGGGATCGGGCGCGCGCTGATCCCGATGCTGGCGCCGCTGGGCGCGCACGTGATCGCGGTGAACCGGTCGGGTCGGCGGGTCACCGGGCCCGGCATTCCCGACGAGGTGGAGACCGTGCCCGCCGATCAGCTCGGGCGGGTCTGGTCGCACACCGATCACGTGGTGGTGGCGGCTCCGGCGACGGCCCAGACCCGGCATCTCATCGGCGCGGACGAGCTGGCGCGGCTCAAGCCCTCGTCGTGGGTGATCAATGTGGCGCGCGGCAGCCTGATCGACACCGACGCGCTGGTCGACGCGCTGACCGGCGGCGCGATCGGCGGCGCCGGACTCGACGTCACCGATCCCGAGCCGCTGCCCGACGGACACCCCCTGTGGACCCTGCCCAACGCCATCATCACCCCGCACGATTCGAACCCCCCGCAGCTGCGCCTGGCCGCGTTCGCCGATCACGTCGGCGCGAACATCGCCCGGTTCGTGGCCGGGCAGCCGCTGCTCGCGATCATCGACACCGACCGCGGTTACTAGCGCTGGTGGCGGCTTCCGGAAGAAGATTCCATTCGGACGCATCGGGCGGGAACGGCGCGCCGGAATCCGAAACGGCGGTTAGGCTGTCCTCGTCCTGGTTCGGTAAGGATGGGATCGGCAATGGGTTGGACCTTCACGGCTGACGAATTCGCGCACGTCTGGCGGGAATCGGGTCAGGACCGGATGCCCTTCCCGATCCGGGTGCTCGAGTCTCCGCACACCGAGGACGAGGCCGCCCGATTACGCGCGGGCCTCGACGAGCGACTACCCGGCGGCGGCGATCCCGATCTCGCCGCCTGCCTGCGGATCATCGCCGAACCACACGCCAGGATCGTGCTCGTCGGGGGCGCGCACACGCCCGGTAGCGAGATCCGGCTGCTGGCCTGCGCGGTCTACGACCACGCGGTGATCGTGCGGCAATCCCCCGGCCCCCGCCCCGATTACGGTGGCAGCGTATCGGTTTCGATCGGGCACAGCGCGGGGATCGGCGCGCGGATCGCGGCCTGCCTGCCCGACACCCCGCCCGGACGCGAACCCGCGCGGGAGGCCGCGGCCGAGGCGGTCCGCGACGAGGAGACCGTCATGGCGACCCATCCCGCCGTGCCGCGCATCCAGCGACTGCTGCGACGACCGCACACCGCCGAGGGCCACATCCGCATCGAATTCGGGCTGGACCGCACCGCGCCACCGGCCCCGGTGCACTACAGCTGGATCGACGTCGCCGCCGACGGTCGCTACCTGCTGCGTGCCGGGGAGACCGTGCACGTGGTGCCCGCGTCGACCGGTCAGCTCGCCGCCCAACTGCAGCGCAGGCTCGCACCGGCGCACAGTTCGCACAGCCGAAGGTCCGGCTAACCTGGACTCCGACGCATGATCTGGAGGGGAGACGCGATGACGATCGAGAGCAGCAGAGCCGAGATCTCCCGGTTCCGCAGTGCCGCCACGGCGGGAACACTCGAGTTCGATCCCGATGCCGCGCGCCGCTGCGCCGAACTCTACGACCAGCAGGCCGATCGACTCGCGCAGCTGCGTCACGAGCTCGAATCCGCCGCCGAGGCAGGCGGATTCGGCGGCTTCGTCTCCGCCCAGCAGTTACAGGCCGGGTTCGCGCACAAGGCCCGCGACGCGGCCGAGCTGCTCGATCACTACATCGAAGCGGCCTACCGGATGAAGGAGTCGTTCCTGCTCAGCGCCGGTCTCTACGAGGAGGCCGACGCCGCCGCCGCCGCCGCGCTGCGCGCGATCGACCCGAGGCGCCGATGAGCGGAACCGATCCCACCTACATCAGTGCGATGGAGCATTTCGAATCCATGCCGCACGAGCAGATCCACGCCCGCACCCAGCAGATCGACGCGGGCGAGATCCTCGGCGCCTCGCTCACCTGGTTGGAGGCCGCCGCCACCCTGACCACCTCCATGCCGCTGACCAGGTCCGGCGCCGACCGGTTGATCGAGGAGAGCGGGTGGACGGGCGCCGCCGCCGAGGCCGCCCAGGCAGGAACCCGCGCGTTCGCGGCGTCCGTCGACGAGCTGGCGGCGGTGTTCGCCGAGGTCGGCGCGCGGCTGGGCGGCGTCGCCGCGGCGGCGGAGGCGGTGAAGGTGGCGGTGGTCGCGCCCGGCGACTCCGGACCGATCGGCACCATCGCCCGCCTACTCGAAGCCGCCCACGTCATCGATGCCCAGATGGCGGCCGAGGCGCTGCGCCAGGAGGCGGTGCTGGCGATGAACATGATCTACAAACCCGCGTATTCGCTGGCCGGAACCGCGGTACCCGCCCTGCCCGACCCGCCCGGTCAGCCGGGGACCCAGTGGTCGGAATCGCCTGCGGCACCGGCGGGTTCGTCATCGAACGGAAATGGTTCCGCCGCACCGGCTCCCGGCTCGGCCGCTGTCGAACCCGGTACGCCACAGGGCGATTCGCCGGACGGCGGAGCGCCTGAGAACGGATCAGGCCCGGGCACAACTCCTGCGCCTGGGCAACAACCAGCCCAGCCGGCACCCTCCAGCGAAGCTCCTGCGCCGCCCGGCGGGGACGCAACGCCACAACCAGGCACTCCCACACCGGAAGCCACCCCGCCATCCGAAGTTCCTGCGCCGCAAGACCAGGGAACCACTCCACCGCGCGCCACACCCGCGCCATCCAGCGAGGCTCCGATACCGGACGCGCCGGCACCGAACAGTCCCGCACCGGATACCGCCCCGCCATCGAGCGAAGCTCCGATGCCACCGAGCCCGGGCGCGCCGGCACCGAACACTCCTGCACCGGAAACTGCCCCGCCATCGAGCGATGCTCCCGCGCCGCCGACCTCCGAAAGCCCCGCGCCGCCCGCCCCCACCAGCGAGGCGCCAGCACCCTCGCCTGCGGAACCCGCACCGGAACAACAGGATCCGGCCCCACCCGCGCCCACGGAACCGCCGTCGGCACCCAGTCCGGAACCGCCCGCGCCGAGGTCCGAGCAACCGACACCGGAAGCACCGGCGCCACCGGTTCAGCCGGAAGTACCGGTTCAGCCGGCGCCACCGGCACGGCCGGAACCACCCGTACCACCGAATCCACCAGTGCCCCAACTTTTTCCCGGCGGCCCCGACATGTCCGATCCGGGCGGCCAGCCAGGCGTCACCGGCCCGATCCCCGGTGCGGAGCCGTCACCCACCGCGCCCCCGCCACCGCCACCGCCCGCCGACCTCGATCAGCCGGGCGTCATCCCGCCATCATGACCGGGGTCGCGCCGACGACGTTCGCCTCGATGGGCTGATCCAGACGTGCGACCTGACGTCGCGTGATCAGCGTGGGCGGTCGGCCGGGCCGCGCACGCGGGGCGATGTCGGTCCGTGCTGGCGGAGGTCGCCTCGATGGGCTGATCCAGACGTGCGACCTGACGTCGCGTGATCAGCGTGGGCAGGTCGGCCGGGCCGCGCACGCGGGGCGATGTCGGTCCGCGCTGGCGGAGGTCGCCTCGATGGGCTGATCCAGGCGTGTGACCTGAAGTCGTGTGATCACCGCAGATCTGTCGGCCCGCGCGCTCGCGGCGATGTCGGTCCGTGCTGGCACCATCGGTGTCGTGACGACACCCGAACGGCCGATGCCGCCGCTGAACGCCGATGAGCGGACCACGCTGGAGGCATGGCTCGACTTCTACCGGACAACGCTCGCCATGAAGTGCCGGGGACTCGACGACGCGCAGCCGCGTACTGCCGCCGCGGCACCGTCGACGCTGACCCTGTTGGGCCTGGTCCAGCACATGGCCGAAGTCGAGCGCAACTGGTTCCGCAGGGTGCTCGCCGGTGAGTCGGCGCCACCGATTCACGATCCGGGTGCCGACACCTCCGGACACGACGGCGGATTCACGGTGTCCGAAACCTCCTCGTACGCCACCGCTCTGGCCACCTGGCACGGCGAGATCGAACACGCCCGCCGCAACTGCGCGGCACGAACGCTCGACGAAGCCACACCATTCATGACCGGCCAGGTCAGTCTGCGCTGGATCTACACCCACATGATCGCCGAGTACGCCCGCCACTGCGGTCACGCCGATCTCCTCCGCGAACGCATCGACGGATCCACGGGCATCTGAATCAGAGCGCCGAGGGTCTCGGCTCATCCGACCACCGAACACCGGATGCAGTGAGCACGCCCTATCTGCGTGGCGTATGCAGGTCCGCACGGCGCTCGCCAGTCGGCCGCACTGCCCTGCGATCAGACCTTGACCAGGTCGTCTGCGTGGATGACCGGGCGCTGCATGCCCTCGGGGAGGTCGGTGGTGGAGCGGCCGAGCATGGCGGTGACCTCGGTGCTGTCGTATTCGATTACGCCGCGGGCGATCACCGTGTCCTCGGAGTCGATCAGGTCGACGACGTCACCGCCGAAGAAGCGGCCGCGGATGCCGGTGATGCCCGCGGCGAGCAGGGAGCGGCGTTCGGCGACGGCGTCGACCGCGCCCGCGTCGAGCAGGACAGCGCCGCGGGTGTCGGCGGCGTGGCGGACCCAGAACTTGCGGCCGGACAGGCGGACCGGGCGGGCGGCGAAAGCGGTGCCGACGGTGCCGTCGGTCAGCGCGGTCGCGGCGTCGGCGGCGGCGGCCAGCAGGACGGGGATGCCCGCGTCGGCGGCGAGGCGGGCCGCGGAGAGTTTGGAGGCCATGCCGCCGGTGCCGAGCGCACCGCCACTGCCCGCGATGACGCCGTCGAGGTCGGCACTGCCGCGGACCTCGGGAATGAAGGTGGCCGCGCCCTTGCGCGGGTCGCCGTCGTAGAGCCCGGCCACATCCGAGAGCAGGATCAGCGCGTCGGCGCCGACCAGATGCGCGACCAGGGCCGCGAGGCGGTCGTTGTCGCCGAAGCGGATCTCCTCGGTGGCCACGGTGTCGTTCTCGTTGACCACGGCGACCGCGCCGAGCGAACGCAACCGGTCGAGGGTGCGCTGGGCGTTGCGGTGATGCTCACGCCGGGCGAAATCGTCGGCCGAGAGCAGCACCTGGCCGACGGTGCGGTCGTAGCGGGCGAAGGAGGTGCCCCAGGCGTGGGCCAGGGCCAGCTGACCGACGCTGGCGGCGGCCTGCTTGGTCGCCAGATCCTTGGGCCTGCGCGACAATCCGAGCGGCGCCATCCCGGCCCCGATCGCGCCGGAGGACACCACGACCACGTCCGAGCCCGCCCGCATCCGCGCCTCGACGGCATCGGCCAGCAGATCGAGCCGGTCGGTGTCCAGACCGCCTTCGAGGCTGGTCAGCGCCGACGAACCGATCTTCACCACGACACTGCGCGCCGAGACGATCGCCGCGCGCCCCGCACTCAGCTCCGAACCCACCTGCATCGCACAACTCCCTGCACCACGATCGATGTCGACGATCCCCGGTTCACCCGGTGACCAACCGCAGTATGCCGATCCATCGGTCGTGCCCGACAGCGAATTTCGCCGGGCACGACCCCCTGATCACTTCTTTCGTTCGCCGTCCTCGTCGAGCAGACCGCGCCGCGCCTGCGAGGCCAGCTTGCGCTCGGCCGCGCCGACACGCTCGTTGTTCTCCAGCCGGAGGTCGGTACCGCGGCCGGTGGGCTGCATGTCGACACCCGCCGAGATCTGCGGCTCCCATTCGAAGGTGACCTCGCCGATGGTGACCGGGCAGCCCGGCTCGGCGCCCTGCTTGACCAGCTCGGTTTCGACACCGAGGCGAGCCAGCCGGTCGGCCAGGTAACCCACGGCCTCGTCGTTGTTGAAATCGGTCTGGCGGATCCAGCGCTCGGGGCGGGTACCGCGCACGATGAAGCCACCGGGCTCGTGCGGATCGGCGACGACACTGAAACCGGTCTCGTCGGTCGCGATCGGACGGATGATGGTGCGCTTGGGCGCGGCCTTGGGGTGATCTTCGCGATACTGGCGAACCATGTCGGCCAGCGCGAAGGTCAGCGGGCGCAGTCCGGCGCGGCTCACCGCGGAGATCTCGAACACCGGCCAGCCACGCTCGGTGAATTCCGCCGACACCATCTCGGCCAGTTCGGCCGCGTCGGGCACATCGGTCTTGTTGAGGATCACCACGCGCGGCCGGTCGGCCAGGTCGCCCAGGCTCTCGTCACCTGACAGGGCGGGCTTGTAGGCGGCGAGTTCGGCTTCGAGGGCGTCGACATCGGAGACCGGATCACGGCCGGGCTCGAGCGTCGCGCAGTCGACGACGTGGGCGAGCACCGCGCAGCGTTCCAGGTGGCGCAGGAAGTCCAGGCCGAGACCGCGCCCGTCGCTGGCCCCGGGGATCAGGCCGGGCACGTCGGCGACGGTGAAGGTGGTGTCACCGGAGAGCACGACGCCGAGGTTCGGGACGAGCGTGGTGAACGGGTAATCGGCGATCTTGGGCTTGGCGGCGGACAGCACCGACACCAGCGACGACTTGCCCGCCGAGGGGAAGCCGACCAGGCCGACATCGGCGACGGACTTCAGCTCGAGCACGAGATCGTGCTCTTCGCCCTCTTCCCCGAGCAGCGCGAAACCGGGCGCCTTGCGCGCCTTGGACGCCAGCGAGGCATTGCCGAGACCGCCACGGCCACCGCGCGCGATGATGAACCGGTTGCCGATACCGACGAGATCGACGACGACCTTGCCCTCGCCATCGACGACAACGGTGCCGTCGGGCACCTTCAGCACCAGGTCGGCGCCGTTCTTGCCCTCGCGGTTACTGCCCTCGCCCGGCTTGCCGTTACCGGCCTTGGCGTTGGGGTGGAAATGGAAATCGAGCAGGGTGTGGACATTGGCGTCGACTTCGAGGATCACGTCCCCGCCGTTGCCGCCATTGCCGCCGTCGGGCCCGCCGAGCGGCTTGAACTTCTCACGATGCACCGAGGCGCAACCGTGTCCACCTCTACCGGCACGAACATGCAGCACGACGCGGTCGATGAATTTGGACATGGGTTGATCCTCCTCCTTCTGACTGGTCATTTTCGGTAAGGGTGGGCGAACACGACAGAGCGGGTCAGGGAAGAAACCCTGACCCGCTCTGGTGTCCGTGGGGAGCTGATGCTCCAGGCGGTCAGGCCTGGACCGGCTCCGGGACAACGATGTTGACGGTCTTGCGGCCACGCTTGGTGCCGAACTCGACCGCGCCCGCCGCGAGGGCGAACAGGGTGTCGTCGCCACCACGACCGACGTTCACGCCGGGGTGGAAGTGGGTTCCGCGCTGACGGACGAGGATCTCGCCCGCGCTGACCTTCTGGCCACCGAAGCGCTTCACGCCGAGGCGCTGGGCGTTCGAATCACGACCGTTCCGGGAGCTGGATGCACCCTTCTTATGTGCCATTGCTTCGTCTCCTCGGGAATTCTTACTTGATGCCGGTGACCTTGATGACCGTCAGCGGCTGACGGTGACCCTGGCGCTTGTGGTAGCCGGTCTTGTTCTTGAACTTGTGGATCCGGATCTTGGGACCCTTGGTCTGATCGACGACCTCGGCGGCCACGGAGATCTTGGCCAGCTTGTCGGCGTCGGTGGTCAGATCGGCGCCGTCGACGACGAGAACCGGGGTCAGCGTCACGGCGGTGCCCGGCGCGCCCTCGATCTTCTCGACCTTCACCAGGTCACCGACCGCGACCTTGTACTGCTTTCCGCCGGTCTTGACGATTGCGTACGCTGCCATCGGTCGGCTTCCTCCACTCACGTTGGTCCTGCACATGTCCACGCCGCAGCTGCGGCGCGTATTTCTGGGCTCATCCCCGCACGAGCGGGGGAAGAACGTTGGCTGCCTGCGGTATCACCCGGCCACTCGGCCAGATGCCCAATCGCGGGGCAGCGACCGACCTAGGTTACCAGAACGGTAACCCCTCCCCCAATTCGGCCGGTCAGGGCCGAATCGGGGGCACCGGGTCAATTCGATTCGGCGGCCGGAGCGCCCGCGGGACGACCCACCGCGCGACGGCGCGGCTTGCGTTCCGGGACGACCACGGGCTCCGCGGCGAAGTCGACGACCGCCGCGGCGGGCTGCTCGTTCGCCGACAGCACGAACACCGCGCCCGCACTGTCCGGTGCGGGGGCCGCGGTCGAGCGGGCCACCCGGCGCCTGCGGGGCGCCCGTGCGGCGGGCTCCTCGGCGGCGGGTGCGGCCTGCGGCTCCGCGTCGGCCTGCGCGGGCTCGACCTTCGGCTCGGGCTCGGGCTGCTCGTCCGGCTCGGCCTGCGCCACCTCGGTGGCCGGTGCGGGCTCGGTGACCGTGGTCGCCGCCACGGCGGTGTCCTCGGTGGCCGGCTCCGGCTCGTCCGCCGCGATGACCCCGGTCAGCGCGGGGCTCTCCGCCGCCTCCTGCGCGGCGGCACTGCGACTGGCCCGACGCGACCGCGAACGCGACCGCGACCTGGTCGGCTCGGCGACGGTCTCCTCGGCGGGTTCGGCCTGCGCCGTCGCCTCCTCGGTGGGCTCGCCGTCGTCACCGTGATGAGCGGCCATCGCGAGCGCGACCGGATGGGCCCGCTTGACCGCGATGTCCTCCTCCTCGTGCTCGGCGGCCGGTGCGGTGCCGTTGCTCGCCGGGGCGGCGGCCGCGGCGGGCGCCTTGTCCCGGTCCTTGTCCTTGCCACGACGACGGCGCGAACCGCCCTCCTTGGCACGCGGCTCCTCGACACCGGACCCGGCGTCCACCGGGTAGGAGTGCACGATGATGCCGCGTCCGTGGCAGTGCTCGCAGGTGGTGGAGAACGCCTCGACCAGGCCGGTGCCCAGCTTCTTGCGGGTCATCTGGACCAGACCCAGCGAGGTGACCTCCGAGACCTGGTGGCGGGTGCGATCCCGGCCCAGCGCCTCGGTGAGCCGACGCAGCACCAGGTCGCGATTCGACTCGAGCACCATGTCGATGAAGTCGACGACGATCATGCCGCCGATGTCGCGCAGCCGCATCTGGCGCACGATCTCCTCGGCGGCCTCCAAGTTGTTCTTGGTGACCGTCTCCTCCAGGTTCGACGAACCCGAACCGGTGAACTTGCCGGTGTTGACGTCGACGACGGTCATCGCCTCGGTGCGGTCGATCACCAGGGTGCCGCCCGAGGGCAGCCACACCTTGCGGTCGAGCGCCTTGGCCAGCTGCTCGTCGATGCGATAGCTACCGAAGACGTCCACGCCGTTGTTCTCGTGCCGGTTCACCCGCGGCAGCAGGTCCGGCGCGACGGTGCGCACGTAGGTCTCAACGGTGCTCCACGCGCGCTCGCCCTCGATGACGAGCTTGGCGAAGTCCTCGTTGAACAGATCGCGGATGACCTTGACCAGCATGTCGGGCTCTTCGTAGAGCGCCTTGGGTGTGTTGGAGTCCTTGGAGCTCTTCGAGGCCTCTTCGATGGTGCGCCAGGTGGCCTGCAGCCGCTCGACATCGCGAGCCAGCTCGGGCTCGCTCACACCCTCCGAGGCGGTGCGGATGATCACCCCGGCATCGGCGGGCACGATCTCGCGCAGGATCTCCTTGAGCCGCTTGCGCTCGGTGTCGGGCAGCTTGCGGCTGATCCCGGTGGAGGTACCGCCCGGCACGTACACCAGGAAGCGACCGGCCAGGCTGATCTGGGTGGTCAGGCGGGCGCCCTTGTGACCCACCGGGTCCTTGGACACCTGCACCAGCACCTGATCGCCGGGCTTGAGCGCCTGCTCGATCTTGCGCTCCTTGCCGCCGAGCCCGGCGGCCTCCCAGTTCACCTCACCGGCGTAGAGCACGCCGTTGCGGCCGCGGCCGATGTCGATGAACGCGGCCTCCATGCTGGGCAGCACGTTCTGCACCCGGCCGAGGTAGACATTGCCCACCATCGACGCCTGACCGGAACTGGTGACGAAGTGCTCCACGAGGATGTTGTCCTCGAGCACCGCCACCTGGGTGGTGGTCTGGTGACCGGGCGCGTGCTCGGCCGGATCGAACGCCTTCTCGCGCACGACCATCACCCGGTCGACCGCCTCGCGGCGGGCCAGGAACTCCGACTCGGTCAGGATCGGCGGACGACGACGCCCGGCCTCGCGGCCGTCGCGCCGACGCTGCCGCTTGGCCTCGAGCCGGGTGGAACCGGAGATGCCCTGCACCTCGTCGGAGGAACCCGAGGAGGAGCGGCCGCGGCTCTTGTTGCGCGGCTCGCGCTCGTGCACGACGGTGTTGGGCGGATCGTCCTCCGAGGCCGCCTCGGCATCGCCGGAATCCCCGCCGACCTTGCGGCGGCGACGACGGCGACGCCGACGGCTCGCGCCCTCGGGCAGCGATCCGTCCTCGTCGTCGCTGTCGGCATCGGCATCGGTGTCGGCCTGCTCGGCCTCGTCGGTGCTCGCCTCGGTCGACGCGGTGGTGTCGTCGTCGGTGTCGGCGGTCTCGGTGTCGGACTCGCCGTCGCCCTCGGTGTCGTCACCGTCGGCGGACTGCTCGCCCCGGCCACGACCGCGGCCACGACGGCCACGACGACGGCGACGCGGCTGACCGTCGGCGTCGTTGTCGCCGGACTGATCGGTGGCATCGGACTGATCGGTGTCGGACTCGTCCTCGGCCGGTTCGGGCGCGACGACGGCTTCCTCGACCGGTGCCGGGGCAGGCTCCTCGGTCCGCTTGGGGGTGCGCTCGGCGCGGCGGCGCTTGCGGGTCTCCTCGGCGGCGGTCGCGTCCGGCGGCAGGAACAGCGGCGCGGTGAAGGCGGGCGCCTCGAAGGTCACCGGCTCGGCCGGCGCGGGGGCGTCGGTGGGCCGGTGGGTGAACAGACCGGTGTGCGCGTCGTCGGCCATCGCGGCGAACACCTCGTCGGTGCGCGCGACCTCGGGCGCGGAGAACAGCGACGGCGCGCTGGTCGAGTCGGCCGGTTGCTCGGCGGCGGATGGGGTGGCGGCGGGCGCCGCCGACGGGGTGGCCGGGGATTCGCCGGATTCGGCGTCAGCGGCGGCGATCGCGTCGCGCACGGTCTCGGCGACCGCGCGATCCACATTCGATTGGACGCTGCGCGCCTCGGTTCCCAGTTCGGCCAGTTTGGCCAGGATGCGCTTGCTGGTCACTCCCAACCGCTTGGCCAGTGCATGAACTCGAATTCGCTCCGGCAATTGATCGGCATCCTGTTGTGTTGTGTCCAGCGGCTCTTTTTCGGCCACGAAGTCTCCTCGGGCCCCCGGGCGCGTCCCTCCCCGGTACGGGAGTGACGCGGCCGACGCGGGGGCATCGTCCGTGCACCTCGTACCCGATGGTACGAGGGTCATCTGGTCTCGCCCCGCGCTTCCGGTCGCACCATGATCGTTCGTGTGGCGGGCCAACCGGTCACGCGGCGCCTGGCTGTACGGCGTGACGCCGCGCTGTCGAGCGCTCATCCAGCGTGCCTGGGCGGTCGGCCCCAGCAACAGGGTCGTCCGTGGCAGCGATGATCGGCATCTACCGCGGTGTCATCCGGTCATGTCCGGGGCCGCTGTCACGTACCTGCGCGACAGGCTGTCACCGCCCGCCCGGTCGGGGCAGCGGGGGCATCGGCTTCGAACACATCCGTACTCAGTATCCCATACGGGTCGCGCGGGGATCGCCATCGGCGCAACGCACGCGTACCCCGGCCGCTCGAGCCCGCCGCGTCCGCACCGGACGCGACGAGCGAGGACAGCGGGATCAAGCAGGGAATTCGGGGAACCAGAGCGCGATCTCGCGCTTGGCGGACTCGGGCGAGTCGGAACCGTGGACGAGGTTGTACTGGGTCTCCAGACCGAAGTCGCCGCGGATGGTGCCGGGCACGGCCTTCTCGACCGGATCGGTGCCGCCGGCGAGCTGACGGAACGCCGCGATCGCGCGCGGGCCCTCCAGTACGGCCGCCACGACGGGGCCGGAGGTGATGAATTCGATCAGCGAGCCGAAGAACGGCCGTTCGGCGTGCTCGGCGTAGTGCTCGCCGGCCAGCTCGGCGGACACGTTCTTCAGTTCCAGCGCCTTGATGGTGAGGCCCTTGCGCTCGATGCGCGCGAGCACCTCGCCGACGAGGCCACGGGAGACACCGTCCGGCTTGATGAGTACCAAAGTCTGCTCAGTCACGCGGTAACACTAGCGTCGCCCGCGGCACTGTGCCGATCGGCCCCCGAAGCCCCGGCTCAGGACTCCGTGCGCTTCATCCGCTGACTCGGCAACAGTCCCGCGTCCATGCGGCGCTGCACGTCCGCGCGCAGCGCCAGGATGAATGCCCACACCGCGACGAACACCAGGCCGATGATGCCGATGGACAGATGGATGAACGCGCCCGCCAGCAGCAGGACCTGCAGGCCGAGGTTGAACGGGATCGCCCACGATTTGCCCTGCACCCCCGCGCCGAGGAACATCGCCACCGCGAGCCCGACGAGATAAGTGCCGGAGAACCAGGTGACGCCGCCGCCGACATCGGCGACCACGGGCAGCGCCAGCAACACCACGATGGCCTCGAGGACCAGGGTGCCCGCCATGACGCCGCGCAGCCCCTTCCACGGATCGGTGGCGGGCGGGGGTACGTCGGTCATGCTGGTCCCTTTCCGAACAGGGCGCGCGCCGCGCCCGCGGTGACCACCGAACCGGTGACCACCACGCCCGCGCCGGAGATCACGTCGCCGTCGTCGCCCGCCTGCTCGGCCAGCGCGATCGCCGATTCCAGCGCGTCGGGCAGGGTGTCGGCGGTGATCACCCGTTCGTCGCCGAAGCGCTGCACGGCCAGGTCGGCCAGCGCGTCGACGTCCATGGCCCGCGGCGACCCGTTGCTGGTGACCACGATCTCGTCGAAGACCGGCTCGAGCGCGTCCAGGATGCCACCGGCGTCCTTGTCGCCGAGCACGGCGACGACGCCGACCAGCTTGCGGAAGTCGAACTCGGTGGTGAGCGTGTTCGCGAGCGCCTGCGCGCCCGCCGGATTGTGCGCGGCGTCGACGAAGATGGTCGGCGCGTTGCGCATCCGTTCCATCCGGCCCGGACTGGCCACCCCGGCGAAACCGGCGCGCACGGCCTCGATGTCGAGCTGACGCTCGGCACCGGCGCCGAAGAACGCCTCCACCGCGGCCAGCGCCAGCGCCGCGTTGCGGGCCTGGTGTTCGCCGTGCAGCGGCAGGAAGATCTCGTCGTAGACGCCGCCGAGCCCCTGCAGGGTCAGCAGCTGTCCACCGACGGCGACGGCGCGTTCCAGCAGCCGGAACTCCGCGCCCTCGCGGGCCACCGCCGCGTCGGCCTCGACGGCGCGACGCAGCAGCACGTCCATCACCTCGGGCTCCTGCTCGGCGATGACGGCCACGGTGTCGACCGGGATCAGCGCCTCGGGAGCGCGCTTGATGATCCCGGCCTTCTCCTTGGCGATCGACTCCAGATCGGGGCCGAGGTAGTCCATGTGGTCGAGGCCGATCGGGGTGATCACCGCGACCTGCGCGTCGATCACATTGGTGGCGTCCCAGGTGCCGCCCATGCCGGTTTCCACGACCGCCACGTCGACCGGCGCCTCCGCGAACGCGGCGTAGGCCATGCCGGTGAGCACCTCGAACTTGCTCATGGCCGGGCCGCCCGCCGCCGCGGACTGCTGGTCGATCATCGCCAGGTAGGGCTCGAGCTCGTGGTAGGTCTCCACGTAGCGGGCCGGGGTGATCGGGGTGTTGTCGATACTGATCCGCTCGGTGGCCAGCTGCAGGTGCGGGCTGGTGATCCGGCCGGTGCGCCGGTGCAACGCGGTGAGCAGGGCGTCGATCATCCTGGTCACCGAGGTCTTGCCGTTGGTGCCCGCGATGTGGATGGCCGGGTAGTTGCGCTGGGGGGTGCCGAGCAGGTCCATCAGCGTGCTGATCCTGGTCAGCGACGGTTCGATCTTGGTTTCCGGCCAGCGCTTGTCGAGTTCGGCCTCCACCAGCGCCATCTCGGCGAGGTCGACCGGCGAGGGCCCGGTACCGAGCCGGGCCGCTTCGTAGTCGCTGCCGCCGAAGTCAGCGTCCTCGGGTTCGCCGGGGCCGAGGTCGCCGGTGTCGCTCACTTGGCGCTCAGCTCCGCCAGTCGGGCGCCGATGCGCGTGACTTCGGCGGCGGCCACATCGCGGCGGCCGGTGATCTTGTCGACGACCGGCTGCGGCGCCTTGGCCAGGAAGGCCTCGTTGGCCAGTTTCGCCGTGGTCTGGTCGAGGTCCTTCTGCGCGACCGCGAGGTCCTTCTCCAGGCGGCGGCGCTCGGCGTCGAGGTCGATCGCGCCGGAGGTGTCGAGCTCCACGGTGACCGTCGCGCCGGACAGGCGCACCTCCACCTCGGCGGTGGTGGCGAAGTCCTCGCCCGGCTCGGTGAGCCGGGCCAGATTGGCCACCGAGCCGGCGAATCCGGTGAGCCCGGCCGCGTCGAGCCCGGCCAGCCTGGCCTTGACCTTCTGCTTGTCGGCCAGGCCCTGGTCGCCGCGGAACCGGCGGATCTCGGTGATCAGGCGCTGGGTGTCGGCCACCCGCTGGGCCGCGACCTCGTCGGTGGCGACGCCACTGGCCTGCGGCCACGGGGCGATCACCACGGATTCGCCGCCGGTGAGGGTCTTCCACAGGGTCTCGGTGACGAACGGGATCACCGGGTGCAGCAGGCGCAGCACCGCGTCGAGCACGGTGCCCAGCACCACGGCGGTGCTCTCGGCGCGCGCGTCGGACTCGGCGAACTGCACCTTCGACAGCTCCAGGTACCAGTCGCACAGTTCGTCCCAGGCGAAGTGGTAGAGCGCCTCGCAGGCCTTGCCGAACTCGTAGGCGTCGAAGGCGGTGTCGACCTCGGCGCGGACCTGGTCGAGCCGGTCGACGATCCAGCGATCGGCGTCGGTGAGGGTCTCGCGCGCGGGCAGTTCGCCGGTGCGCGCGCCGTTCATCAGCGCGAACTTGGTGGCGTTGAACAGCTTGGTGACGAAGCTGCGCGAGGCCAGCGCGTGCGCCTCGCCGACGGAGAGGTCACCGCCGGGCTGGGCGCCGCGGGCCAGGGTGAAGCGCAGCGCGTCGGCGCCGTAGGCGTTGATCCAGTCCAGCGGGTCGATGCCGTTGCCGCGCGACTTCGACATCTTCTTGCCGTGCTGATCGCGGATCAGGCCGTGCAGGAACACATCCTGGAAGGGCACCTGCTTCTGGCTGCCCTTCCCGGCGGTGAGCACCGGGTCGTCGCTGACGTACATGCCGAACATCATCATCCTGGCCACCCAGAAGAAGAGGATGTCGTAGCCGGTGACGAGGACGCTGGTCGGATAGAACTTGGCCAGCTCGGGCGTGGCGTCGGGCCAGCCCATCGTGGAGAACGGCCACAGGCCCGAGGAGAACCAGGTGTCGAGCACGTCGGGGTCCTGTACCCAGCCCTCCGGCGCTTCCTCGCCGGGGCCGAGGCACACGATCTCGCCCTCGGGGCCGTACCAGATCGGGATGCGGTGGCCCCACCACAGCTGACGCGAGATGGTCCAGTCGTGCATGTTGTCGACCCAGTCGAACCAGCGCGGTTCCTGGCTGGCCGGGTGGATCTTCACGTCGCCCTCGCGCACCGCGTCACCGGCGGCCTTGGCCAGCGCCTCGACCTTGACCCACCACTGCATCGACAGGCGCGGCTCGATCGGCTCGCCGGAGCGCTCCGAGTGACCGACCTGGTGCTTGTAGGGGTACTTGCGGCCGACGATGCGGCCTTCGGCGTCGAGGCGCTCGCGGATCTTGACGCGGGCCTCGAAGCGGTCCATGCCGTCGAATTCGGTTCCGCTGTCGGCGATCCGGCCGCTCTTGTCCATGATCGTCGGCATGGGCAGGCCGTGGCGCAGGCCGAGTTCGAAGTCGTTGGGGTCGTGCGCCGGGGTGATCTTGACCGCGCCGGAACCGAACTCCGGGTCGACGTAGTCGTCGGCGACGATCGGGATCTGGCGGCCGGTGATCGGGTGGTACACGGTGGACCCGATGAGCGCCTTGTACCGCTCGTCGTCGGGGTGCACGGCCACCGCGGTGTCGCCGAGCATGGTCTCCACCCGGGTGGTGGCCACGATGACGTGCGGTTCGTCGTCGTTCAGCGAGCCGTAACGCAGGCTCACGAGCTCGCCGTCGACCTCCTTGTGGTCCACCTCGAGATCGGAGATGCCGGTCTGCAGCACCGGCGACCAGTTGACCAGCCGCTCGGCGCGGTAGATCAGCCCCGCGTCGTAGAGCCGCTTGAAGATGGTCTGCACCGCGCGGGAGAGGCCGTCGTCCATGGTGAACCGGTCGCGGCTCCAGTCCACGCCGTCACCGAGGCGACGCATCTGCCCCTGGATCTGACCGCCGGACTCGCGCTTCCAGTCCCACACCTTGTCGATGAACAGCTCGCGGCCGAACTCTTCCTTGGTCTTGCCGTCGGCGGCCAGCTGCTTCTCCACCACCGACTGGGTGGCGATGCCCGCGTGGTCCATGCCCGGCAGCCACAGCACCTCGTAGCCCTGCATCCGCTTGCGGCGGGTGAGCAGGTCCATCAGGGTGTGGTCGAGCGCGTGCCCCATGTGCAGCGTGCCGGTGACGTTCGGCGGCGGCAGCACGATCGAGTACGGCGGCTTGGCCGAGGAGGTGTCGGCGGCGAAGTATCCGGCGTTTACCCAGCCCTCGTACAGGTCGGCCTCTACCTCGCTGGGGTTCCAGCTCTTGGGCAGGGCATCGGCACGATTACGCGAGTTGTCTGGGGCTGCGCTGGTCACGCCCCAATCCTAAGGGGCCCCGGCAAAGCGATTTACCCACCCCGACCCCACCGCTTTACCGGCCCCGCACATCCCGACCTCGAGGAGGGATCGCCGCGCAGCGGCGGTTCGCGCCCGTCCCGACGATCAGGCGCCGTTTCGTAGGCGACGAAGGAGCAAGAAACGGTGCCTGATCGTCGGGACCGCCGGGGGGCGCGAACTCGAGCGCGCCAGCGCTCCAAAAACAGAGACGGAATCGTCGGTGGATGAGGGACACCGACGATTCCGTCTACACCTGTGATCCTACCGGCCATTCCCCCCGGCCAACCGAATCCATATGCAATTCTCAGCTTCACTGAACAGAATGAACAGCCGCGATGGTGACACCTCCCAACGCCACGCCGACGACACGCGGAAGTTGTTGTCCCACAAGCCTGTCCGGGAAACAATCCGGGAAATCCCCGATTGCCGAATTGTCCGTTTTCCCGGATTCTGGTGAGGGTGACGCCCCCGCTCGATTCCACACCCCCGTTCACTTCCCGCTCCGCCCAGCCGCGGATCATCGCCCCGGTCGACCTGGTCGATCTCCGGGCGGCCGAAGTCGACGAACTCCGCTATCCCGCCACCACCGTGCTGGTCTTCGCCGGCGTGCCCGGCGCGGGCAAATCCACTGCGCTACACCGCTTCTTCGCCGCCGGTCCCGACGCCGACCGCCCGGTGCGCTCCGCCGCCGGTGCGCTGGTACTCGACTCGAACCACACCCGCAACCGGCTACGCCACCGCTTCGGCCGCCTGCCCTACGCGCTGTGGCGGCCGCTGGTGCACCTGGCGCACTACCGCGCGATCCGCGACACCCTGCGCGAGACCGAGGGCCCGGTCGCCATCCACGACTGCGCCACCTTCGCCTGGAGCCGCGCGCTGATCACCCGCTGGACCCGCGCGGGCGGACGTGAACTGCACCTGGTGCTGATCGATGTGCCCGCGACGCAGGCCAGGGTGGGTCAGGTCACCCGGGGCCGACTCGTCAACGGCCTGGCCTTCACGGCCCACGTCCGCCGCTGGGAACGCATGATGCGCGACCTCGGTGCCCGCGGACCCGGCCACGCGTCGACCGCCGCCCTGCCCTCGGCCTCCGCGGTGATCATCGACCGCCCGGCCCTGAGCACCGTCTCCCGCATCACCTTCACCGCCCACTGACCCGGCTCGCCGCCGAGGCCGTGCCCAGCCGCGGGCCGAGCCGACGGCGGACGCCGCCATGCAATCGCGCGTCAGCGGCTCACGGCACCAGGACCGTCAACGCCCCTGGCATCGCCTGCACGGTGACCGGCAGCATCCCGGCGGGTTCCCCGTCGGCCGTGGCGTAGCCGCCGTCGGCGCTCACGGTGATGCGCCGGGCACGGTAGCGCTTGGTGGAGGGATGGTCGATGCGCTTGCCCGCCGACAGCGCGGGCAGCAGTCGCGCCATCTCCAGCCGCGACACCGCGCCGACCACGGTGATGTCGAGGTAGCCGTCGTCGGCGAGGGCGTCGGGGCACACCAGCATGCCGCCGCCGTAGGTGCGGGTGTTGCCGATCGGGGCCATCACCGCGTCGGTGCGCAACACCGTGTGATCCCCGGGCGGGTTGTCCTGCGCGCCGGGCGCCAGGCCGGACATCTCGATCGTGAACGGAAGGGTGTAGCCGCGCATCAGTTCGGCGATCGCGGCGACGGTGTAGCGCAGCGGTCCGCGCGGGTAGCGCATCTTGTTGGCCCGCAGGGTGACTCGCGCGTCGAACCCGGTGCCGACGACCGTGGCGAACCAGGTCGGTGTCGCATAGGCCGATTCGATCCGGCCCAGGTCGATGGTGCGGGCACGCCCGCGGAGCACGATCTCGGTGGCGGCGCGCGGATCGCCGGTCGGGATGCCGAGCTCGCGGGCCAGGTCGTTGCCGGTGCCCGCGGGCACCAGGCCCAGCGGTACACCACTGTGCGCGACGGCCGCCAGCAGCACGTTCATCAGCCCGTCACCGCCGACACAGACCACGGCATCGGGTCGCCTGGCCGGATTCGCCACCGCCGCCCTGACCTCTTCGACCGATTCGGCCGCGCTCGGCGCACGCACCTCGGCCACCTCGATGCCGTGCGACAACAGCGTGTCCAGCACGGCCTCGGCGACGCCGTCGCCCCGTCCGGCCCCGGAATGCGGGTTGGTGACGACCAGCACCCGCCGCACCGAATGTTCGCTCACGGCACCAGCTTTCCAGGATTGAGCACCCCGGCGGGGTCGAGTTCGCGTTTCACCGCGCGCAGTACCCGGACGCCGAGGTCACCGACCTCGGCATCCATCCACGGGCGATGGTCGGCACCGACGGCGTGATGATGGGTGATGGTGCCACCCGCGGCCACGATGGCGTCGCCGACCGCGGTCTTGGCCAGGCGCCACTGCGCGATCGGATCGTCGAGCTGCTTGGCGACCACGGTGAAGTACAGCGAGGCGCCGCTCGGGTAGGTGTGCGAGATGTGGCACATGACCAGCGCCGGGGTGCCCTGGGCACCGAGCGCGTCGGTGAGCGCGGCGGTGACCTTCGTCTTCAGGTTGTCCAGATTCGCCCAGCTGGTCGCGGTTTCGAGCGTCTCGCACAGCACGCCCACGTCGAGCAGCGCGTCGCGCAGGTAGGGCGCGGCGAAGCGGCCGTGCTCCCACTGGCGCGCGGGCGCCTCCCCGAGCGCGGTGCCACCGGCCGCGGTCAGCAGTGCCTGTGCCTCGGCCGAGCGGGCGGCGACATGGGCCGCGGTGCCCTCGAAGGTGGTGATGGCCAGGCAGCCCGAGACCGGGTTGCCGCCGACGTCACCGGAGCGGGCCAGGTTCAGTCCGGTCTCGGCCTCGTCGGACAGGCGCAGCACGGTCGGCGCCGCGCCCGTCTGCACGACGCCGCGCAGCGCGGCCGCGCCGGTGGCGAAGTCGGGGAACGACCAAGCCTGGTAGGCAGTGGTTTCCGGCACCGGATGCACGCGCACGGTCACCGAGGTGATGATGCCGAGCGTGCCCTCGGAGCCGACGAACAGTTCGCGCAGGTCGGGCCCGGCCGCCGAGGCGGGCGCACGACCGAGGTCGAGGCTGCCCTGTGGCGTCGCGACCGCCAGGCGCACCACCATGTCGTCGAATCGGCCGTAACCGGCCGACGCCTGCCCCGAGGAGCGGGTGGCGGCGAACCCGCCGATGCTGGCGAATTCGAAACTCTGCGGAAAGTGCCCGAGCGAGAGGCCGTGCGCGCCGAGCAGTTCCTCGGCCTGCGGCCCGGTGAGTCCGGCGCCGAGGGTCGCGGTGCCGCTGACCGGATCGACCTCGGTGAGCGTGTCGAGCCTGCGCAGATCGAGCGCGATGACGGTGGCGAACTGCCCGCGGACCGGGTCGACGCCGCCGACCACGCTGGTGCCGCCGCCGAAGGGGACGACCGCGATGCCGTGCTCGGCGCAGTACCGCAGCAGCGCGAGCACCTGGGCGTGATCGGCGGGGAAGACGACGGCGTCGGGGGCGTCCTGCGGCTCGGTCTCGCGGCGGCGCAGCAGATCGGGGGTGCTCTTGCCGCCCGCGTGCCGGAGCCGGTCGACGTCGGCGGTGCTGAGGTTCTCGGCGCCGACGAGGGCACCGAGGCCGTCGCGGTCGGCGGCGGTGAGGACCGAGGGGCGCAGCGGCACGTCGCCCTCGTCGCGACGCGCCACCGGCTCGCCCGAGATTCCGAACACCTGCGTGAGCAGGCCCCGGATCTGCGCCGACAGGGGCTGATGTCCGGCGGGGACACCCCAGGCGTCCCACACCATACTCGGCGCCGCGGTGGCAGATCCGGACTTTTCGTGTTGCGTCTCGACCATGCGTTACATTCTGACATATAGTGTCAAGCAGTAACCACTACGATATGTCCTCGAGTGGCTTCCGAATCACTGTCGGATGTCACGGCCACGAATTCACGACGGCAACCCCGCTGGCCCGCTCGATACCCTTGGGCGTTCCAGCTCGACCACGGCGCGGCAGCACCGCGTCCGCGACCACACCGGCGGTGAAGCACGATGATCGACCTCGCTACCCACGCTGAACAGCAACTCTCGTCCACCGACGTGGCGATTCTCGATGCCACGCGGGCCTGCGTCGTCGATTTCGGGGTGCGTCGCACCACGCTCACCGAGGTGGCGCGCCGCGCGGGTGTCAGCCGACCGACGGTCTATCGGCGCTGGCCCGACACCGGGTCGCTGATCGCGGAACTGCTGGTGCGCGAACTTCGCACGATCGTCGCCGAGACCATGCCCGACACGGGCCTGGGCCGGGAGCGACTGGTGCGCGGCATCGTCGCGGGCGCGGGCGCGATCCGGTCGAACGCGGTGTTCGCCAAGATCTTCCGCACCGACACCGACCTCATGCTGACCTACGTGTTCGGCAGGCTGGGCCGCAATCAGCGCACGCTGATCGAGCTGTTCGCGGCCTCGATCCGGCTCGGTCACGACGACGGGTCGATCCGGGCCGGTGACGCCGAGCAGATGGCCACCATGCTGCTGCTCATCACCCAGTCGGCGGTGCAGTCGGCGGGCACGGTCGAGCCGCTGCTGGCCGGTGCGGAATTCGATGCCGAGTTGTCGAGGGCGATCGAGGGTTACCTACTCCCGTTACGCGACAAGGACTGCGATGACTCCTGATTCCACGCCCGCTCTCGACGCGGCGCGACGCACGGCCGAACTGACCGCCCTCGGTGATCGTCCCGAGGTCGACGTGGTGGTGATCGGCGGCGGCGTGACCGGCACCGGCGCGGCCCTCGACGCGGCCGCGCGCGGCCTGCGCACCCTGCTGGTCGAGCGCAACGACTTCGCGTTCGGCACCAGCCGCTGGAGTTCGAAACTGGTGCACGGCGGCCTGCGCTATCTGGCCAGCGGACGCGTCGGCATCGCGCACGAGAGCGCGGTCGAGCGCGGCATCCTGTTGCGCACCACCGCACCGCATCTGGTGCGTCCCCTCCCCCAGCTGGTGCCGCTGCTGCCCGGTATCAAGGGGTCGCAGAGTTCACTGATCCGTGCCGGTTTCGCCGCCGGTGACGCGTTGCGGATCGCGGCACGCACCTCGGCCGACACCCTGCCCCGCTCGCGCCGGGTCGCGGCCGCCGAGGCGCTGCGCCTCGCCCCGACCGTGCGCCGCGAAGGGCTGCGTGGTGGTCTGCAGGCGTGGGACGGTCAGCTCGTCGACGACGCGCGCCTGGTCGTCGCGCTGGCCCGCACCGCCGCCGCCGAGGGCGCGACCGTGCTCACCCGGATGGAAGCCGTTACCGCGACCGGTGACTCGGTCCAGCTGCGCGATGGCCTGACCGGTGAGACCCTGCAGGTGCGGGCCCGCGCGGTGATCAACGCGACCGGTGTGTGGGCGGGCGAGCTCGACCACAGCATCGAACTGCGCCCGAGCCGCGGCACCCACCTGGTGTTCGACGCCGCCGCCTTCGGTGGCCTGAGCGCGGCCCTCACGGTGCCGGTGCCCGGCAGCATCAGCCGCTTCGTCTTCGCCCTGCCCGCCGCTCACGGCCGCGTCTACCTGGGCCTGACCGACGAGGACGCGCCCGGCCCGATCCCCGACGAGCCGCAGCCCACCGAGGCCGAGGTCGACTTCCTGCTCGACACCATCAACACCGCCCTGCGCGAACCGCTGACCCGCGCCGACATCCGCGGCCGCTTCGCCGGCCTGCGCCCGCTGCTGCAGACCGCCGACGACAGCACCGCCGACATCTCCCGCGAACACGCCGTCCTCACCGCACCCGACGGCCTGATCACCATCGTCGGCGGCAAACTCACCACCTACCGCCAGATGGCGCAGGACGCCGTCGACGCCGCCGTCGCCCGGTCGGCCCTCCCCGCGGCCGACTGCCGCACCACCCGCCTGCCCCTGGTCGGCGCCGTCACCGGCGCGGCCCGCGACCGCATCGACGCCCCCACCGTCCTCATCGAGCGCTACGGCAGCGAAGCGACCCACATCGTCTCGGCCTGGCTCGCCGACCCCGCCCTCCGCGAGCCCGTAGCCCCCGGCATCGACGTCACCGCCGCCGAATTCGACTTCGCCATCACCCACGAAGCCGCCCTCACCGTCGACGACCTCCTGGACCGCCGCACCCGCATCGGCCTGATCCCCGCCGACCGCGAAGCCGCCCTCCCCGCCGCCGAGGCCGCCTTCACCCGCAACACCCCGATCCCCCGCTGACCACGACCACCTCAGTCGAGAACCCACGTGGCCAGATCCGCGCGCATACACGCCCGCGGCCATTCATCGAGCCCGTTGGCCGACTCCGTCGCGCGGATCGCACGCAGCCCCGGCGGCTCGTCCGCGGCCGCGATATAGGTGAACCCGAGTCGCTCGTAGTACGGCCCGTTCCACGGCACCTGGGTGAACGTGGTGAGGGTGATCTCCCGCAACCCGAGGCTTTTCGACCAGCACACCGCATGGTCGATCAACCGCTTACCGATCCGCTGACCAGCATGCGCGGGATCGACGGAGACCTGGTCGATATGAGCCTGACCATCCACCAGACTCAACACCAGATAGCCGACCGGCCGGTCGTCGGCATCGGACCACACCCACGCCCGCCCCTCGACGATGAAGGCCCGCAACACCTCTCGCGGCGGCGGCTCGTCCTCGGCCACCGCGTGCATGCCGATCCCAGCGAACGGCGCCCCGGCACGCTCCTCGATCCGCTGCAGGAGTTCGATCTCGTCCTCGGTGGCGGGCCGGATCGCCGCACACGTGCGCGTCATCGGACGACCGGCGTCGCGAGGATGCCGTTGAGCACGGTGCGCAGGGCCCAGCGGGCGCGCTCGTCACCGTCGCCCTCGAGCATGTGCGAGCGCAGCGCGACGATGGTCGGATACCGCTCGGCGGGCAGTTCGGCGAAGCGCCGGGAGATCTCGGCGAGGTGGTCGGCCTCGGCGCCGCCCCTGGTGTTGTAGGCGGCCTGCTCGGCGGCCTCGGCGGTGATGTGCAGGTGGACGAGGTCGACGGCCCAGGTGGCGGTGGCCGGATCGAGTCCGCCTTCGCGCAGCAGGGCGAGCAGCTGTTCGATCAGGCCGAGCGCGTGTTCGGTGGCGGGGATGCGGCCGAAGGCGACGAGGGCGAGGCCTTCGTGGCGGGCCAGTGCGTCGACGGTCGTCTCGACCAGGGCGGTGAGTCGCTGCCGCCAATCGCCCCCGGTCGGCGCGGGGACCCCGGCGAGGACGTGGTCGAGCATGCCGGTCATCAGGTCGTCGCGATTGGCGACGTAGACGTAGAGCGAGGCGGCGCCGGTGTCGAGTTCCTGCGCGACGCGGCGCATGGTGAGCGCGGCGAGGCCCTCGGTGTCGAGGATGCGCAGACCGGTCTCGATGACGATGTCGCGGCTCAACGGGGCTTTCGCCGGTCGGGCCCGGCGACTGACGGGTGCGGCGTTCATGCCCCGATGATACGCAGCCGTCGAACGCCGTTTGGCACGAACAATGTTCGAGAATCTGCCCGCCGATGTTCGCCCACCACCGGCTCACCACATCGGTCCACCGGCCGGCACCGACGCCGTTGCGTACCAGGGGATTCCCTGACCAGCGGATTCGATACCGCGGGCCGCCCGGCACCGTCGGTCCCCTTATCGCCGAGCGCCCGGCCATCTATGCTGGCAGAGGCCGGTCCGAGAAGGAGGCGTTGATGCACGCGCATTCGTCCACCGTGGCCATCGTGCCGGGGACGGGAATTGTCGCCCGTTTCGGTGACGTGGTCGTCTATCTCGCGGGGGAGACCCCGTCCACCGATCGTCTCCTCGGCGCCGTCGAGACCGTCGCCAACAACACCGCGGCCTCGGCGCCCGGCGCGGCACTGGCGCAGCGACTGGCCGGTGTCGTCTTCGGCGGCACGTCCGCCCCGCCGCCGTTCGGTGTGCTGGCGCCGACGGGCGACGGCATGCTGATCCTGTTGCGCGGCGCGGTGATCGCCGAGATCTCCGGCGCCGAGGGCAACCGCAGACTGGCCGGTGACCGGGCCTTCACCTGGGTCGACGAGATCATCCGCGAACCGGTCCGGCGGATCGCGGTCGGCGCCGAGATGGCCGACCCGACCAGCGCCAATCCGCGCACCGATCTGCGGGCGGGCATCGTCAACGGCAACGGTTTCGTCCTCACCCTCGGCCGTCGCCGCAATCCGGCGCCGCGCCGCGTCGAGACCGCCGACGAACCCCCACCGACCGAAGCGACCGGCTTTCGTGCCCTGCGCGAACCCAGCGCACCAGACGATTCGCTGCCCGCGACCGCGGGCTTCCCGGCGCCCGGTCCGGCCACCGGCCACCTGCCCGAAGCCGAACAGGGCGGGCCGGAGAGTGGTCCGGAGAGCAAGACGGTGAGCGCGGGCGCTCGTCCCGACACCGGCGACGGCGCGACCGTCAGCACCGGTCAGCGCAGTACTCCCGCGAACCACGCTCCCCTGGCCTGGTCACAGTCGCTCGATGCCGCGCAACGGTCCGGGCCCGTCGCACTGAGCAAGGCGCAGCAGAGCGGTCCGAGCAGCCCGCGCGGCGCCCTCGTCACCGAGGACGGGCTCAGCTACCCCCTGGATCGGTCCTATGTGCTCGGCCGCAACCCCTCCGGCGACGAATCGGTGCGTGCCGCCGCGGCAACCCCCATCCTGATCGAACGCGACCGGCTCGTCTCCCGGGTCCACGCGTTCGTCGCGCCCGACCGCGGCAAGGTGTTCGTCCGGGAGGCCCCCGCCACGTCCGGTACCTTCTTCGCCGCCCCCGACAGCGAGCGCTGGTCGCGCGTCGGCACCCTGCCCATCGAACTGCAGCCGGGCTGGCGCCTGCGCATCAACGATTTCCTGCTCACCTACTGCGTCTGATCCGGGCTCGGCGGCACAGACCATCCCGACGCCCGTGGTCTGTTCCACGGGCGCCGGATCGCGATTCGGCTCAGGCCTCGAGGGCGTCGAGCAGGGCCGCGCGCTGGCGAGCACCGAGGCCGCCGATGCGGCGATCCTCGGGAATCTCGGCCTGATCCATCAGCTTGGCGGCCTTCACCGGGCCAACGCCCGGCAACGCCTTGATCACGGCAGCGACCTTGGTCTTCTTGACCAGATCGTCGCTGTCGGCCTTCTTGAGCAGATCGGCGACGGTGACCTTGCCCTCCTTCACCTTGCCGATCAGTTCCGAGCGCGCCTTGCGCACGGCAGCCGCTTTGGCCAACGCCTCGGTGCGCTGTTCGGCGGTCATCGTAGGCAGTGCCATGTCTCCTCCGCTTCCACTCGTCACTCGAACATCTGATTGACGGACCGAGTAAACAGCACAGGATCGGCAGCACCAGTCCGACACACCGCGAGGATACGCCGATGAGTTTTGCGTGCCCGGCCCGTCGTAATGGGTGAACGCCCTGCAAGACGGACCAAACGGACGAAAGGATGGTGGCCACGATGGGCACCCGGCGCCGAATCACCGGCCACTTTCCGCGGCCGTAACGCCGCACCCACCTGCGACGACACACCAGCAGAAGCACTTCACGGGATCAAGGTTCAACGGCGAACCACGGAGGATCAGCGAAGCTCCTCGACCCCGGGCGCGACCGGTCATCCGGTCGTCACCGTATCCGGTGAAGGTGCTCGAGACAGCTACACAGTTGTGCGCCAGAGGTTTTCCGGCGTCCGCGGGTCGGGGGTGAAACGGCCCGCGGATGTGCTCTCCGCCGCTCGATGCGCTAAGAATGACGCGACCCGGCGAACACTTTTGCTGACTGGAGTTGCGATGCGCGAGGAACACCCGCTCGACGACGAGGTCGTCTCGCTGCCCGACCGGGTCGACCGAGCCAGGCGGCGGATCAGCTACCAGTCCGACCCGGCACTGACCGACGCGCTCTCGGAAGACGAACTGCGCGCCGAGCGCGAACTAGCCGAGAAGATCCGCACCTACGAGCGCGATCAGCGCTGGAAGCAGATCAAGGCCGCCTCCACCCACGCCGACCGGCTGCGCGAGACCACCGAGGAGCTCGAGCGGGCCGAGATGGCCGACCTGATGCTGGCCCGCAAGGCGATCGCCGCCCAGCGCCGCGAATCCAATCCGCGCGCCCGGCTGGCCTCGCTCTACCAGCACCGCACCTGGTCGCTGCGCGCGCTGGCCGGCGTCGTGATCGCGGGCATGCTGTGGTCGGCGGTGAACGTCCAGCACAACATCGCCCCCGGCGGCCCCAGTGACCCGCTCTACTGGGCCAGCTTCGGCCTGGAGGCGATGATCAGCGTCTGCCTGATCATCATCATGATCGGCACCACCCGCGTCTCGGAGTGGGGCGTGATCGGCAACCGCACCCAGGTGATGGTCGCCGAGATGTTCCTGCTCACCCTCACCATCGCCCTCAACACCTACCCCCACCTGAGCGCGGGCAACTGGTACGACGCGGCAGTGCACGCCGTGGCCCCGGTGATGATCGGCGTGGCCCTGCTCATCCACAACGCCGCCAGCGCCCGCTACGCCACCGCCATCGCCCGCGCCTCGGCCGAGATCCCGGCCGACGACGCCGACGATCTCCTGGCCGCGCCCCGCATGGGTGATCTGGCCCCCAACAACACCTGAACCACACACACAGCGAAGCGCCCGCCGGATCGGATCCGGCGGGCGCTTCGTGGTTGCTGGGTGGCTACGCCGACTTCTCGCGGCGCTCGGTGCGCTGGGCCTTGCGGGGGACGATGGTCGGCAGGACGTTGTCGCTGACGGTGTCGCCGTTGACGACCACCTTGGCGACGTCGTCGCGGCCGGGGATGTCGTACATCACCGGGAGCAGGACTTCCTCCATGATGGCGCGCAGGCCACGGGCGCCGGTGCCGCGCAGGATCGCCTGGTCGGCGACCGCTTCGAGAGCGTCCGGGGTGAACTCGAGGTCGACGCCGTCCATCTCGAACAGCCGAACGTACTGCTTGACCAGTGCGTTCTTCGGCTCGGAGAGGATCTTGACCAGCGATTCCTTGTCCAGGTTCGTCACCGAGGCGACGATCGGCAGGCGGCCGATGAACTCGGGGATCAGACCGAACTTGATCAGGTCCTCGGGCATCACGTCGGCGAAGTGGTCGTCGGTGTCGACCTCGGCCTTGGAGCGGACCTCGGCGCCGAAGCCGATGCCGCGATGGCCGGTGCGGTCGGAGATGATCTTCTCCAGGCCCGCGAACGCGCCCGCGACGATGAACAGCACGTTGGTGGTGTCGATCTGGATGAACTCCTGGTGCGGGTGCTTGCGACCGCCCTGCGGCGGCACACTCGCCTGGGTGCCCTCCAGGATCTTCAGCAGCGCCTGCTGCACACCCTCGCCCGAGACATCGCGGGTGATCGAGGGGTTCTCGCTCTTGCGGGCGATCTTGTCGACCTCGTCGATGTAGATGATGCCGGTCTCGGCGCGCTTGACGTCGTAGTCGGCGGCCTGGATCAGCTTCAGCAGGATGTTCTCGACATCCTCACCGACATAGCCCGCCTCGGTGAGCGCGGTGGCGTCGGCGATGGCGAACGGCACGTTCAGCATCTTGGCCAGCGTCTGCGCGAGGTAGGTCTTGCCGCAGCCGGTGGGGCCGAGCATCAGGATGTTGGACTTCATCAGCTCGACGACCTCGCCGCGGCTGTCGCGGCCCTTGTCACCGGCCTGAATGCGCTTGTAGTGGTTGTAGACCGCCACCGCGAGCGTGCGCTTGGCCGTGTCCTGGCCGATGACGTAGTTCTCCAGGAAGTCCCGGATCTCGGAAGGCTTGGGCAGCTCGTCGAGTTTGACCTCGCTCGACTCCGCCAGCTCTTCCTCGATGATCTCGTTGCACAGGTCGATGCACTCGTCGCAGATATAGACCCCGGGGCCCGCAATGAGCTTCTTGACCTGCTTCTGGCTCTTTCCGCAGAACGAGCACTTCAGCAGATCGCCGCCGTCTCCGATGCGCGCCATCTCGTAGGTCCCTACTTCCTTGTCCGAGTGCGACCGTCGTCCCCCGATTGGGCCGGAAATACGTTTCGGTGCCGTCAATCAGAGCAATGGTCCCTGAGTCGACCGTACCTGGTGTGCGCGAGAAGGGTCGACAACTCGCGCATGTTTCTGTTCAGGGTTGTGCGGGTTCTCACCATTGTGAGCCGACCCGCGGGAAAAAGACGGGCCCGCCGCCCAGATCGGGCGACGGGCCCGGGCGTGTCACTTCTGACCGCTGAGCTTCCGGTAGTCGAAGACCTGGTCGACGATGCCGTATTCCTTGGCCTCTTCGGCGGTCAGGATCTTGTCGCGGTCGGTGTCCTTGCGGACCTGCTCCTCGGACTTGCCGGTGTGGCGCGAGATGGTGACCTCCATCAGGCGGCGCATCCGCTCGATCTCGGCCGCGGCGATCTCGAGGTCGGACACCTGACCCTGCACGCCACCCGAGGACGGCTGGTGGATCAGGATGCGCGCGTTGGGCAGCGCGGCGCGCTTGCCGGGCGCGCCTGCGGCCAGCAGCACCGCGGCGGCCGAGGCGGCCTGGCCGAGGCAGACGGTCACCACGTCGGGGCGCACGTACTGCATGGTGTCGTAGATGGCCATCAGCGCGGTGAACGAGCCACCGGGCGAGTTGATGTACATGGTGATGTCGCGGTCGGGGTCCTGGGACTCCAGCACCAGCAGCTGCGCCATGATGTCGTTCGCCGAGACGTCGTCGACCTGGTTGCCCAGGAAGATGATGCGCTCCTCGAACAGCTTGTTGTACGGGTCCGAGGTCTTGACGCCGAAGGACGTCTGCTCGGTGAACTGCGGCAGGATGTAGCGCGACTGGGGGTTCGCGGCGGCAACGCCACCGAGGCCGCGCGGGTCGATCGGATTGGCCATCTTTGTCTCCAAGCTTGTCTCGAGTGTGTGGGGCGCGCCTGCGCTACTTCGCCTGGTTCGCGTGGGTGACCACGTGGTCGATGAAGCCGTATTCGAGGGCTTCCTTCGCCGTGAACCAGCGGTCGCGGTCCGCGTCCTCGGTCACCTGCTCCACCGACTTGCCGGTGTGCAGCGACTGCAGCTCGTTGAGCTCTCGCTTGGTGTGGGCGAACTGCTCGGCCATGATCGCGATGTCGGCGGCCGAGCCACCGATGCCCGCCGAGGGCTGGTGCATCATGACGCGGGTGTGCGGCAGCGCGAAACGCTTGCCCTTGGTGCCCGCGGTGAGCAGGAACTGTCCCATCGAGGCGGCCAGACCCATCGCGACGGTGCGGATGTCGCACTCGGCGAACTGCATCGTGTCGTAGATGGCCATGCCCGCGGTGACCGAACCACCGGGCGAGTTGATGTAGAGGGAGATGTCCTTGGTCGGATCCTCGGCCTCGAGAAGCAGGATCTGCGCGCACAGCTTGTTGGCGATGTCGTCGTCGACCTGGGTGCCCAGGAAGATGATGCGCTCGCGCAGCAGCCGCTCGTACACCGAATCACTGAGGTTGAGACCAGCGGTAGCGGCTGTCATGACCCCTGCCTGGTTGTTTGTCACGGATACCTGCCTTCTCTTCTCACCGATTGCTAACGGCCATACGGTTCGTCGTCATCACAAACACTAACGAAGCAGGGCGGCACCGAACTCCCGGTACCGCCCTTCTTCGCTCACAGCGCAATCCAATCACCCCGTGGGGGGAACCGGTCACACCGGCATCGGAATTTACTCGGCGGCGGCCTCGACCTGCTCGTTCTCCGAATCGGCCGGGTCACCGAACATTTCGGCGGTGTCGACCACATTGCCCTCGGAGTCGGTGACCTTGACCTGGCCGACGACACCGGCCAGCGCCTTGCCGCGACGCACGTCGGCGAACACCGCGCCGAGCTGGCCCGCCTGCTGCACCTGCTGGATGAACTGCTCCGGCGACATGCCGTAACGCTGGGCCTGGAACAGGATTCGCTCGGTGAGCTCCTGCTGGCCGACCTGGGTGTTCTCGGCCTCGGCGATGGCGTCGAGCAGCAGCTGGGTCTTCACCGACTTCTCGGCGGCTTCCTGGGTGTCCTTGTCGAACTCCTCGCGGGAGGAGCCCTGCGCCTCGAGCGCCTCGGCCAGCTTGGCCTCGTCGTGGTCGAAGCCGTGCACGGCGTCGTGCAGCACCGCGTCGACCTCGGCCTTGACGACGGCCTCGGGCAGCGGGACCTCGACGGTCTCGAGCAGGGTGTCGAGCACCTTGTCACGGATCTGACCGGCCTGCTCGACCTTCTTGACGCGCTCGGCGCGACCCTTCAGGTCTTCCTTGAGCTCGTCGATGGTGTCGAATTCGCTGGCCAGCTGGGCGAACTCGTCGTCGGCCTCGGGCAGCTCGCGCTCCTTGACCGACTGCACGGTCACGGTGATCACGGCTTCCTTGCCCGCGTGATCGCCGGCGACCAGGGTGGAGGTGAAGTCCTTGGACTCGCCCGCCTTCAGGCCGATGACGGCCTCGTCGAGCCCCTCGATCAGCTGGCCCGAACCGACCTCGTGCGACAGGCCGGTGGTGGCCGCCTCGGGGACGTCCTCGCCGTCGACGGTGGCGGACAGGTCGATCGAGACGAAGTCGCCGTCGGCCACGGCGCGCTCGACACCGGTCAGGGTGCCGAAGCGCTGACGCAGCGAGGTGAGCTGGTCCTCGATGTCGGCGTCGCCGATGGTGTAGGAATCGACGGTCACCTCGAGGCCCGCGTAGTCGGGCAGGGCGATCTCGGGACGCACGTCGACCTCGGCGGTGAACGCGAGCTCCTCGCCGTCCTCGATCTTGGTGATCTCGATCTCGGGCTGGCCGATGACCTTCACCTCGGCGGTCTGCACGGCCTCGGCGTAGCGGCCGGGCAGCGCGTCGTTGACGACCTGCTCGAGCACGGCGCCACGGCCGACCCGGGTCTCGATCAGCTTGGCCGGGGCCTTGCCGGGACGGAAGCCGGGGATCTTGACCTGCTGGGCCAGTGCCTTGTACGCCTTGTCGAAGTCGGGCTTCAGCTCCTCGAAGGGCACCTCGACGTTGATCCGGACCCGGGTCGGGCTCAGCTGCTCGACGGTGCTCTTCACGGACATGCTCCTTGGTTCGTAGTTCGGTGGTGTCCCCGCATGGGGCGTCGCGCCATGAGTCGGTGCGGCGCACGCATCCCGACCAGGGTAGTTGACCGCCTCGGCGGTCGTGCAATCGGCGGTTGGTTGTGGCCGCCGCTAGCGGCCGACCTGCACCGCGTCGGTGACGAAGACGAGCGTCTCGTTCGGCGCGACGCCGTTGCCGCCCGCGCCGTAGCCGAGCTCCGGCGGCACGATCAGCAGCCTGCGCGCACCCTGCTGGACGCCGAGCAGACCCTGGTCCCAGCCCTCGATGACCTGGCCGGCGCCGAGGGTCAGCTGGAAGGGCGTGCCGCGCTTGAAGGAGCTGTCGAGGGTCTCCTTGTTCGACCAGGTGACCAGCTCGTAGTTCATGGTCAGCGGCTGTCCGGCCGCCGCGCCCGGACCGTTGCCCGCCACCAGGTCCTTGGTGATCAGGGTGGTCGGCGGGTCGCAGCTGTCGGGGATGGTGATGGTGGGGACGTCGCCGTAGCCGCCGTCGACGACCACGTCGTCGGCGGTGCATTCGACACCGGTGCTCGCCGTGGCGCCCCCGGCCGTCGTGGTGCTCGCATCGCCGGAATCCGAGTCGGAGCCGCAGGCCGCTGTCGCGATGGTGGCGGCCGCGACGAGTCCGATGCCGAAGATCCTGCCGAGAGAATGCATGGCCCGCACAGTAATCGACGGCGGGCGCGGCACCGACGGTAGGCTCGGCGGTGCGTTTCTCCACCGGTTCCGCCGAGGGTCGATCGGCGCCGGCGGGTCCCGGCGGCGCGGACGGCGCCGCGGCAGCTCACCGTATGCGAGGAGTCCGCGATGACCAGGACCAGCGATATCGAGGGCGACACCGCCGCCGACAACGTGGGCGACGGCAGCGGCGAGACCATCGCCCCCACGCCCTATGTCCTCACCGATGCCCCCGGTCCACTGGGCCGCGACGAGCTGGTCGCGGTGGACACCTGGTGGCGGGCGTCGAACTACCTGGCGGTCGGCCAGATCTATCTGATGCGCAACCCGCTGCTGCGCGAACCGCTGCGCCCCGACGACATCAAGCCGCGCCTGCTCGGCCACTTCGGCACGGTGCCCGGCTTGAATCTGGTGTGGGCGCACGCGAATCGGGTGATCCGGCAGCGCGGGCTGAACGCGGTCTATGTGGCCGGTCCCGGCCACGGTGGCCCCGGCCCCAATGCCTGCGCCTGGCTCGAGGACGCCTACACGTTGCTCTACCCCGACATCCCCCGCGACATCGACGGTATGCGCAGGCTGTTCCACCAGTTCTCCTTCCCCGGCGGGGTGCCGAGTCACTGCGCGCCCGAGACGCCCGGCTCGTTTCACGAGGGCGGCGAACTCGGCTACAGCCTGCTGCACGCCTACGGCGCCGCCCTGGACAATCCCGATCTCACGGTGTTCTGCGTGATCGGCGACGGCGAGGCCGAGACCGGTCCGCTGGCGGGCAGCTGGCACGCGAACAAGTTCCTCAACGCGGGGCGCGACGGCGCGGTGATCCCCATCCTGGCGCTCAACGAGTACAAGATCGCCAATCCCACGATCTTCGCCCGCATCCCGGAGGCGGAACTGGTCGAACTGCTGCGCGGGTACGGCTACGAGCCGCTGATCGTCTCCGGCGACGACCCCGCGCCGGTGCACCAGGCGATGGCCACGGCCATGGACACTTGCCTCGATCGGATCGCGGAATTCCAGCGCGCCACGCGCGAGGACGGCGCGACCACCCGCCCGCGCTGGCCGATGATCGTCCTGCACACCCCCAAGGGCTGGACCTGTCCCCCGGTGGTCGACGGCGAACGCGTCGAGGGCACCTTCCGGGCACACCAGGTGCCGCTGCCGACCGCGCGCACCAACCCGCGCCACCGGGAGGTACTCGAACAGTGGCTGCGGTCCTATCGTCCGGAGGAGCTGTTCGACGAGCACGGCGCACCGGTCGCGCTGCTGCGTGATCAGGTCCCCGAGCACCCGATGAGTCTCAATCCGGTCGCCAACGGCGGACTGCTCGTGCGCGACCTCGACCTGCCCGACTGGCGCGAGCACGGCGTGCCGGTCGAGCGGCCGGGCGCGAATCAGCACGAGGCGACCAGGGTGCTCGGCGGCTGGCTGCGCGATGTCACCGCCCGCAATCCGCACAATTTCCTCACCCTGGCCCCCGACGAACTGGCCAGCAATCGATTGCAGGACATCCTCGAGGTCACCGGCCGCGACTGGCAGGCCGAGGTCGGACCGTGGGACGTGGCGCTGAGCCCGACCGGTCGCGCCGTGGAGGTGCTCTCCGAGCACATGTGCCAGGGTCTGCTCGAGGGCTATCTGCTGACCGGCCGCCACGGCGTCTTCACCTGCTACGAGGCGTTCATCCACATCGTCGACGCCATGTTCAACCAGCACGCCAAATGGCTCGACGCCAGCGCGCAGGTGTCCTGGCGGCGCAAGATCCCCTCGCTGAACTACCTGCTCACCTCGCACGTGTGGCGCCAGGACCACAACGGCTTCACCCATCAGGACCCCGGTTTCCTCGACGTGGTGGCCAACAAGAGCCCCGAGATCGTGCGCGTGTACCTGCCGCCCGACGCCAACACCCTGTTGTCGACCTACGACCACTGCCTGCGCTCGCTGCACTACGCCAATGTGGTCGTCGCGGGCAAACAGCCGGGGCCGGACTGGCTTTCGGTCGAGGAGGCGGCGCTGCACTGCGCCAAGGGCGTCGGCATCTGGCCGTGGGCCTGCCACAACGACGAGCCGGGCACCACCCCCGATGTCGTCCTGGCGTGCGCGGGCGATGTCCCCACCCTGGAGACGCTGGCCGCCACCGCGATCCTGCGGGATCGCCTGCCCGACCTGCGGATCCGCGTGGTCAACGTCGTCGACCTGATGCGCCTGCTGCCCGCCGAGGAACATCCGCACGGCCTGCCCGACGCCGAGTTCGACTCCCTGTTCACCCGCGACCGCCCGGTGATCTTCGCCTTCCACGGCTACCCGTGGCTGGTGCACCGGCTCACCTACCGCCGCACCAATCACGGCGAGCTGCATGTGCGCGGATACAAGGAGAAGGGCACGACCACCACTCCGTTCGACATGGTCATGCTCAACGACCTGGACCGGTTCCACCTGGTCATCGATGTGATCGATCGCGTCCCCGGCCTGCGCGAGCGGGCGGCGGGGCTGCGCCAGGACATGGTCGAGGCCCGCCTGCGGGCCCGCACCTGGACCAGGGAGCACGGTGCGGACATGCCGGTCGTGGCGGACTGGGTGTGGCCGTCGGCCGCGATCCCCGGCGATTGAGCCGATACCCGGTTGCGGCCCGGTGGCGTGCTGCACGACGATGACGGGGATGACCCAGCGATATCACCACGCCGAGAACACGCCACGCGATCGCCGCGACCTCACCGGTCCGTTCGACGTGATCGGCGATGTGCACGGCTGCCGCGCCGAGCTGGAGACCCTGCTGGGCGAGCTGGGCTACCGGATCGAGCGCGACGCGCGCGGGCGCCCGATCGGTGCCACCCACCCCGACGCGCGGATCGCGGTGTTCCTCGGTGATCTGGTCGATCGCGGCCCCGACACTCCCGGTGTGCTGCGCCTGGTGATGGGCATGTCCGCCGCGGGCACCGCGCTGTGCGTCACCGGCAATCACGAGTCCAAGCTGGTCCGCGCTCTCGACGGCCGCAATGTGCGCATCGCCCACGGCCTCGCCCAGTCACTGGACCAGCTCGCCGCCGATGACGACATCGAATTCCGTTCCGCCGCACACACTTTCCTGCGCGCCCTACCCAGCCAGCTGATCCTCGACCGCGGCCGGCTCGTGGCCGCCCACGCGGGCCTGCCCGAAGAATTCCACGGCAGCGCGTCGAGCCGGGCCCGCGCCTTCGCCCTCTACGGCGCCCCCACCGGCGAAATCGATCGACACGGTCTCCCCGTCCGCTACGACTGGGCGCAGGACTACCGCGGCAGCGCCACCGTCCTCTACGGCCACACCCCCGTCACCGAACTCCGCTGGGTCAACAACACCCTCTGCCTAGACACCGGCGCCGTCTTCGGCGGCACCCTCTCCGCCCTCCGCTACCCCGAGATGACCACGATCTCCGTCCCCGCCGAACAGGTCTGGAGCGAACGCGCGGGCATCACCCCGACCCGCTGAGCCGCCGACGCCACCGGCGATCGTCACCGAATTGTCAACGCGAAACCAGGGTGTGACGTGCGATGAGTCGACGAAGTGGGCCTACCATCACCAGCGGACGACCCGACTCGCTGCTGAGGAGAGGTTCATGCGCCGAACGTTGCTCGCCCTGTCCGCGCTCTGCCCACTGGCGGTCGCCGGGGTGGCGGCGGCCGATCCGGCGCCGCCGGGCACGGGGACATTGACGGTGCGCGCCTTCACCGGATCCGAACCGCTACCGGTCAATCGCGCCGATATCGCGGTGACCCCGTGCGATTCCGACGAAGTGATCGTCACGCTGGTCAGCGGGCCCGACGGGAGCGCGACGGTGTCGCTGCCCGCCGGGTGCTACGAGGCCGAGGTGGTGACTGTGCCCGGCGGGTGCGGCCTGACCGATACCGATCCGGTCCGCCGCACCGTCGCCGAAGGCACCGAGGCGCACGCCGGGTTCCGCTTCGGCTGCGCCTGACCGCGCGGTAGCCGTCGACCGGTGAACGGCGTTCGCACGCAATGCCGGTCGCGTCAGTCCTTCGGGCCGCCTGCCACGTAGATGACCTGGCCCGAGACGAAGCCGGCGCCCTCGCTCACGAAGAACGCTGCGGTGTTGGCGATGTCGTCGGGTGTGCCGACCCGGTTCACCGGGATCTGCGCGGCCGCGGCGGCCTTGAATGCCTCGAAGTCGACGCCGACCCGGGCCGCGGTGGCCGCGGTCATCTCGGTTTCGATGAAGCCGGGGGCGATCGCGTTGGCGGTGACGCCGAATTTGCCGAGTTCGAAGGCGAGGGTCTTGGTGAAGCCCTGCATGCCCGCCTTGGCCGCGGAGTAGTTGGCCTGGCCGCGGTTGCCCAGTGCCGAGGTGCTCGACAGGTTGACGATGCGACCGAACTTCGCCTCGACCATGTACTTCTGCACCGCGCGCGACATCAGGAACGCACCGCGCAGGTGCACGTTCAGGACGGTGTCCCAGTCGTCCACCGACATCTTGAACAGCAGGTTGTCGCGCAGCACGCCCGCGTTGTTGACCAGCACGGTCGGCGCGCCGAGTTCGGCGGCGATCTTGTCCACCGCGGCGGCGACGGCCGCTTCGTCGGAGACATCGGCACCGACCGCGAGCGCGGTCCCACCCGCGGCCTCGATCCCGGCGACGGTGTCCGCGCAGGCGGCTTCGTCGAGATCCAGTACGGCGACGGCGAATCCGTCGGCGGCGAGCTTGGTGGCCACCGCCGCACCGATACCGCGCGCGGCACCCGTGACGATCGCGACCCTGCGTTCGGTGGACATCGAATCTCCTAGCACAACCGTGAGCTGGGCGAATGGTGATGGTCGGGGTGACAGGATTTGAACCTGCGACCCTCCGCTCCCAAAGCGGATGCGCTACCAAGCTGCGCTACACCCCGAGGCCTCGGGGCGAAAAGCCGTCGAGGGAATTCATGTTTGAGCGGGTGACGGGAATCGAACCCGCACCATCAGCTTGGAAGGCTGAGGTTCTACCATTGAACTACACCCGCAGGCATACGACATCGATGGGATCGCCACGATGTCGTGTGCGCCATGACTGTACCGAACCCCGCGCGAAAAACGCCAATCCGCCCCCGGCTCCGTCCGGCGAGAGCGTCGGCTGCCGCGGTGGGCGCCATGCCCGATTAGGGCCTAACGACCCTATCCCCGAAACCCGTCGCCGGGACACCATGAAGGACGCGCACTCGTGGGGGTCTGCGCCTGCGGTACCGGGGGAATAAATAGGAGAATTTTCCTTGAAAACCTCGCATGTGGGCGGCGAGTAGGCCACCATGGGAGAGCGCGTGACGGTGGATGCCACATCGTCACGAATCGCCCGCTGTGCCAGGAGGAACCCATGGCTACGCAACGCCCACCACCCGGAGCAGGGCAACACGCTGCGCATTTCGGCGGGCTCGAAGTTTTTTCGGGAAGTGTGTAACGCCCGGGCCGCTGCAGCGATGTCATAGCCGATCGCCATTCGCGAGAGACTGCAACGCGTTCTAGAACGCGACTTTTCGGTCTCGGGTGGCTTGCTAGGATCCTTTTTGCCGGACGGGGGTATCTGGAAAGGGGGCGGTGAGCGTGTACCGAACTCGGTGGACTCAACCGCGTAGCAGTGCGAACGATCGAGGTGGCGAGCTCCTCGCCACCCGCCGCCGGTGATCTCGATGACTGTCCACATCGAGCCACCGGTCGCCGCGATGGCCCGCGCCTGGGCCCGCGCGGTATGCGCCGAACCAGGCTCTTCCACGGCGCCGCACCAGTTGGAGCCGGTGCTCGTCGACATCGTCGAGCGGCTGCTGCATCTGGCCAGAACCGAACCGTTCCCGGTGCCCCAGGCGCGCATGCTCGGCGCGCGGCTGGCCGAGGCGCCGTTCGAACGCACCAGGATGCTCGCGCACGCCACCCGCTGGCTGCTCGGGTTCCCGTCCGGCGTGCCGGGCTCGCTGGTCGCCACCCGGTGGCCGTTGGTCGCGAGTCAAGCCATCGACAGCTACGCGCAAGCGCTGCAGGAACGCGCGCTCGCACAACAGGAACAGAACATCTCGGCGAAAGTGTCACTGCGCGTTCAGGAGATCGCCGCGCTGCAGCACCGCTTGCGCCACGAGGCCACCCACGACGCGCTCACCGATCTGGCCAACCGCACGCTGCTGCAGGAACGAGTACGTGCGATGGCCGCCGACCCCACCCGCGGGGTCGGGGTGCTCGTGGTCGACCTCGACCGCTTCAAACAGATCAACGACGGCTACGGACACGCGATCGGCGACGAGGTATTGGTCGAACTGGCCAACCGCCTGCGCGAGGTGTGCCCGCCCGACACGGTGATCTGCCGCTACGGTGGTGACGAATTCGTGGTGGCGGCCAATCCGCGCCGCGACACCCTCGGCGACCTCGCGCACCGCGTGGTCGCGGCCCTGCGCGACCCGGTGTGGTCGAGCGCGGGACCGGTGCCGGTGTCGGCCAGTGTCGGCACCGCGTTCTGTCCGCCGGGAAAGACGTGCGATTTCACCGACCTGCTGCGTCGCGCCGACCGCGCGATGTATTCGGCGAAATCGGCGGGCGGGCGGCGTTTCGCCCTCGCCGAATCAGGCGACCCGGAACTGGGAACCGCGGTCGCCGGTTGAGTCGGACCACGAGAGGGATGCTCGCGGTCCGACTCAACTCACTTCCCGACGCACATCAGTGTTCGGTGTAGCCGGCTGCTTCGGCGCGAACAGCTTTCGGGGTCGACGGGCGCGGGGCGACATCGCGACGCCGGACCACCACGATCTGCGGTGCGCTCGAGTGCACACCACCGAACCGGACAACGCCGCGGTGGTCGAAGTACTCGCTCCACATCTCCTTGGTGCCCGGCCTGCTCGCGTCCGCGCCACGAATCCAGATCAAGCCGGTCACCAGCTGACCGAGGGTCGAGCCGATCAGACTCGGCAGCAGCACGCTGTTGACCATCAGGACAGACACCAGCACGGCGACCGTCAGCCCGAGTATCAACAGATTGTGGTCGAGAAACGCGTCTTCCCATACCAGCAGAACCGGCACGAGGACAGCCGCGACGACCACGAAGATCAGCAATCCGTCGATGATGTTGGCGAGCGCGTTGCGCAGCCTGCGCGGTGACGGATACCGGGCATCGCCCTCGGCACCGTGATAGCCCGTTCTGACCGGTCGTCCCCCGAGAAAATCCACGCGGCCATCATGGCACACGCTCTACGCGGTCAGCGCGGCTGACAAGTGGGGCACCAGAACAGGTTTCGCCCGTCCAGGACCGCGTGCGCGACCGGCGTCGAGCACACCCGGCACGGTTCACCCTGACGCCGGTAGACGTAGGTGCGCGGCCGGTCCTTCGCGTAAGACGGTGCGCCCGAGTCGTGTTCGGGCCGCACCACGTGCATCCGCCCGGTGGCGACGCCGACCGGCATGAGCGCGACGAGGTCGGCCCACAGCGCGTCCCATTCCTCGGCGCTGATCGAGGTTCCCGGCCGGTACGGCGAGATGCCGTGCCGGAACAGCACTTCCGCGCGGTAGACATTGCCGACTCCGGCGATCAGCGCCTGGTCCATCAGCAGCGCGCCGATCGGCCTGCGGGAGCGCCGGATTCGCGCGCCCGCCCGTTCGTGATCGGCGTCGGGGCGCAGCGGGTCGGCACCGAGCCGGGCGACGAGTGCGTCCACTTCGGCCGGGTTCAGCACCTCACAGGCGGTCGGCCCGCGCAGGTCGGTACCGAAATCGGTAGCGGCACCGAGCATCCGCATCCGCACCTGCCCGACCGGTGCCGCCATCGGCAACTCGACCTCACTGAAGGTCCCGTACAACCCCAGATGCACATGCACCGTCAGCCCGGACCGGTAGTGGTGCAGCAGGTGCTTCCCGACGGCCTCGGCCCGCTCGAGCACCTGCCCGTCCACCAGCGCGGCACCCTCGGTGAACCGGCCCTGCGGACTCGAAACCCGCACCACCCCACCGGAGAACCGCTTGTCGTGCAGTGCGGCGATCCGGTGGAGGGTATGCCCCTCAGGCATCTGTGCTCAGTACGCGGGAACCGCGGGCGCCTCGCCGGACTTCTCGTAGTCGGCGAGGATGTCGATGCGACGCTGGTGGCGCGCCTCCTCCGACCAGGCCTGGGCGAGGAAGGCGTCGACGATGGCGAGGGCCTCTTCGGTGGTGTGCATGCGGCCGCCGATGCCGATCAGCTGGGCGTTGTTGTGCTCGCGGGCCAGCTTGGCGGTCTCGACGCTCCAGGCCAGGGCGCAGCGCGCGCCGGGCACCTTGTTGGCGGCGATCTGCTCGCCGTTGCCGCTGCCGCCGAAGACCAGGCCCAGGCTGCCCGGGTCGGCGACGGTGCGGCGCGCGGCCTCGATGCAGAAGGCGGGGTAGTCGTCGAGAGCGTCGTATTCGAGGGCGCCACAGTCGACGACCTCGTGTCCGGCCTCCTGCAAGTGAGCCTTGACGTGATTCTTCAGTTCGAAACCGGCATGGTCGGCACCCAGGTAAACGCGCATGGCTGCGATTGTGTCAGGCCCGCTTAGAGTCGTGTCATGCACCCGCACGAACCGCATTCCCCGCATTCGGCAGGTCCACCGCCGGAGCGATCGGACGGAGCCGCGGCCGCGGAACCGTCACTGCGCAAGGACACCGACACCCCGGCCGCGCAGCCGCCGACCTCACCCCAGTCCGCCGATCCGGCCTACTCGCCGTGGGCCCAGCCGGGCGCGCCGACCGGCGGTTTTCCCACCCAGCAGCACACCGGCGCCCATCCCCCGATGTTCCCCGGTGGCTACCCGCCTGCCCCCCAGGGCCAGTACGCGCCCGGCTATTACCCGCCCGGCGGCCCGCCGGTGCCGCCGCAGCATCAGCCGCGCGGGTTGTCGCCGTACGGAATGCCCGCCCGGCATCCGTGGGAGATCCCGCTGCTGGTGGTGGTCATCATGGTGACCTCGGTCGCGTACTTGCTCGCGTTGCTGATCCTGTTCGTCGAACTCGTGGCCGAGCCGGTCCTCGACGACCAGGGCCGGCCCGTGTCCGAGGGTTCGCTGCTGACCAGCCCGTATGTGCTGCTGCTGTTGTTCGCGCCGATCCTGCTGTGGGCCGGTCGTGGTCTGAACTACGCGACCCAGCGGATCAACGGGGTGAAGATGTCGCCCACCCAGTTCCCCGAGGGGTACCGGATGGTGCAGGAGGCGGCCGCCCGGCTCGGGATGCGCAAGGTGCCCGACGCGTATGTGGTGCTCGGCAACGGCCAGATCAACGCCTTCGCCTCCGGGCACGGTTTCCGCCGGTTCGTCGTGGTCTACAGCGACCTGTTCGAGATCGGCGGCGCCGCGCGCGATCCCGACGCGCTGGCCTTCATCATCGGCCACGAGGTCGGCCATCTCGCCGCCGGTCACGTGTCGTATTGGCGCCAGCTCGGCATGTTCGCCGTGCCGTGGCTGCCGGTGCTCGGGTCCTCGCTGATCCGCGCCCAGGAGTACACCGCCGACAATCACGGCTTCTGCAACCGGCACCAGGGCGCGCCCGGCGCGATGGCGACCCTGGCCGCGGGCAAGTACCTCAACGCCGAGGTCGGCTTCGACGAGATGGCCGACCGGGCCGCGCTGGAGAAGGGCGGGTTCGTCTGGCTGGTCAACGCCATGTCCAGCCATCCGGTGCTCACCTGGCGGATGTGGGCGCTGCGCGATCGCAGCAGGCCGGGTCCGATGTTCTGGCGGCCGAGCGCGCCGCGGCCCGGCGCGATCCCGCCGCCCGGCGGCTATCCGTTGAACACGGGACAGCGCGCGCTGCCGCCGAAACCGGTGTGATCGAAAAGGGGCGCCGGACCAGTTGGTCCGGCGCCCCTTTTTCGTTGTCAGTCGAAGACCGGGTCCTCGGTGCGGGTGCGCTTGAGTTCGAAGAAGTGCGGGTAGGAGGCCAGCGCCACCACCCCGTCCCAGACCCGGCCCGCGTCCTCGCCGCGCGGGATGCGCGAGAGCACGGGTCCGAAGAACGCGACACCGTTGACGTGAATCGTCGGCGTGCCGACATCGGGGCCGACCTTGTCCATCCCCGCGTGATGGCTCGCGCGCAGCGCCTCGTCGTAGTCGGTGCTGGTCGCGGCCTCGGCCAGTTCGGCGGGCAGGTTCAGCTCGGCGAGCGCGTCGGCGATGATGGCGGCCAGGAACTCCTGGCGGGACTCGCGCTCGTACTCGGCCCGGCGATCGTGGATCCGGCTGCCCAGCGCGGTGTAGAGCGGCGAGAGGATCTCGTCGCCGTACTTCTGCGCGGCGGCGATGGCCACCCGGACCGGGCCCCAGCCGGTGGCGAGCAGTTCGACGTACTGCTGCGGCAGATCGTCCTTGTCCTCGTTGAGCACCGACAGACTCATCACGTGGAAGCGCGCCTCGATGTCGCGGACCTGCGCCACTTCCAGGATCCAGCGGGAGGTGATCCAACACCACGGGCACAGCGGGTCGAACCAGAAATCGGCGACGTCCTTGGTGGCCTGATCGCTCACAGGTCTTCCTCTCGGTTCAGCGGCGGCGGGGCCGGGGACGCCCCATCGGTTGGTGCAACCGCGGCGGGGCCGGAATCGTTCCCTCCCCGGTGTTCGGCGCACTAGGCTCGAGGCAGCGAGGAGTCCGGGTCGTCCGCGAGAAGGGGTCCGTTCATGAGCTCGAATCAGCATTTCGTCGTCATCGGTGGTGGTCTCGGGGGTGCCAAGCTCGCCGAGGCCTTGCGTGCCAATGATTTCGACGGTCACGTCACGCTGCTCGCCGCCGAGGAGGAGCTGCCCTACGAGCGACCACCACTGTCCAAACAGCACCTGGCGGGCACCCAGCAACTGCCGGATTTCACCGTCGACCAGGCGGCCTGGTACCGCGATCACAATATCGACCTGCGGTTGGGCACCACGGCGACGGCCTTCGATCCGGCCGCGCGGACGGTGACGCTGCCCGACGGTTCCACCCTGTCCTACGACAAACTCGCACTGGCCACCGGCTCCCGACCGCGCACACTGCCGCTGCCCGGCGCCGACGCGCCGAATGTCTACACGCTGCGCACCATCGGCGATTCCGATGTGCTCGCGGAGGTGCTGCGGTCCGGGCGTCAGCTGGTGATCATCGGGGCGGGCTGGATCGGGCTCGAGGTGGCCGCGCAGGCCAGAGCGCGGGACGTGGCGGTCACCGTGCTCGAGGCGGCGGAGCTGCCGCTGGTCGGGGCGCTCGGACCGGAGATGGGCGCGTACTACGCCGATCTGCATCGCTCGCACGGCGTCGACCTGCGGTTGAACACCAAGGTCGAGGTGATTCTCACCGACGACGGCGTCGCGACGGGCGTCCAGCTCGGTGACGGCACCGTCGTGCCCGCCGAGGCGGTGCTGATCGCGGTGGGCGCCCAGCCCAATACCGAGGCGGCGGAAGCGGCCGGACTCGCGGTCGACGGTGGCGTGCTGGTGGACGCGGCCCTGGGCACCAGTGATCCGAATGTGGTCGCCGTCGGCGACATCGCCGAACAGCAGCATCCGGTGCTGAACCGGCGGGTCCGCGTCGAGCACTGGGCGACGGCGCTGAACCAGCCCGCGGTGGCCGCGCTGACGATGCTCGGCAAACCGGCTGTCTACGACCGTCTTCCGTACTTCTTCAGCGATCAGTACGACGTCGGCATGGAGTACACCGGCTATGTCGGCCGCGACGACGATGTGCGGGTGGTGGTGCGCGGCGACCAGTCGGGCAACGAGTTCGTGGCGTTCTGGCTGGATCCGCAGAATCGGGTGCGCGCGGGCATGAACGTCAACGTGTGGGACGTGACCACCCGGATCAAGGAGCTGATCCTGGCCGGCGAACCGGTGGATCCGGACCGGCTGGCGGATACCAGCGTCAAATTGTGATCCAGTTCACACCATGAGATCTGTCGATGGCAACGGGTCGGCTCCGACCATCTGTCGAACGCGCCATCGGGGCGCGCCGGATCGAGGAGACATCTCATGAAGTACATGCTGGTCAAGACCTACGGCAAGGCCGCCTACTGCGACACCCCGCTGCCCGACTGGGCGCCCGAGGACATCGCCGCCCACATCGATTTCCAGCGGACCCTCGGCGAACAGCTCGCCGCCGCGGGGGAACTCGTCGACGCGCAGGGTCTGGCCGGACCGGACCAGGCACTGATCGTGTCCGGCGACGGCCGCTCGGCGCCGGTGGTGACCGACGGCCCCTTCCCCGAGACCAAGGAGTTCCTGGCCGGGTACTGGATCGTCGACGTCGACTCCGCCGAACGGGCCGTCGAGATCGCCGCGCAGGCCTCGGCCGCGCCCGGTCCCGGCGGCAAGCCGATCGGTGAGTACATCGAGGTGCGTCAGATCATGAGCGCCCCCGCCGCCGAGTGAATCGGGCACCGACCACCGAGGACCTGCTGCGCACGCTCGCGCCGCAGGTCCTCGGTGTGCTGGTCCGCCGGTTCGGCGATTTCGACCTGGCCGAGGACGCCGTGCAGGACGCGCTGCTGGCGGCGTCGACCCAGTGGGACACCGACGGACCGCCCGCGAATCCGCGCGGCTGGCTGATCCAGGTGGCGCAGCGCCGGATGGCCGACGCGGTGCGCGCCGAGGTCGCGCGGCGGCGCAGGGAGACCGCGGTGTTCGTGCGGGAGGTCCCCGTCGACGCGGTGCATCGCGACGACACCCTCGACCTGTATTTCCTGTGCTGCCATCCCGACCTGCCGCCCGCGGGTGCGATCGCGCTGACCCTGCGCGCGGTCGGCGGCCTGAGTACCGGTGAGATCGCGGCCGCGTTCCTGGTCCCGGAATCGACCATGGCGCAGCGCATCTCGCGCACCAAGAAACGGCTCGCGGAAACGGACCGGCCCTTCGCCGACGGCGCCGAGGACAGTACCCGGCTGAGCGCGGTGCTGCGGGTGCTGTACGTGATCTTCACCGAGGGCCACACCAGCAGTTCCGGCGCGGGCCTGCGCCGGGCCGAACTGTCCACCGAGGCCATCCGCCTGACCCGGGCCCTGCACGCGCTGCTGCCCGGGAACACCGAGGTGAGCGGCCTGCTCGCGCTCATGCTGCTCACCGACGCCCGGCGTGCCGCCCGCTCGGGCCCGCACGGCGAACTCGTCCCGCTCACCGAGCAGGACCGCTCGCGCTGGGATCGCGCGCAGATCACCGAGGGCCTGCGCCTGCTCACCGCGGCCATGTCCGCCGGCCTCACCGGCCCGTATCTGCTCCAGGCCGCCATTGCGGGGCTACACGCGGACGCGGCCCGGGTCGAGGACACCGACTGGGCCCGAATCTTGCAGCTCTACACGTTGATCGAACGCCTGGGCCCGAATCCGATGGTCACTCTCAATCGCGCGGTCGCCACCGCCATGGTGCACGGCCCGGCTGCCGGTCTCGCCCTCACCGACACCGTCGCCGAACCCCTCGCCCGCTCCCACCGCCTCGCCGCGGTCCGGGGCCACCTGCACGAGATGGCGGGCGACCGGGCGGATGCCATCGCCGAGTACGGCCGGGCCGCCGAGCAGACGGCGAGTGCGCCCGAACGCAACTACCTGCTGTTGCGCGCCGCAAAGCTGCGCGCGGCGAGTCAGCCGAGTGACCACCTCGACGCCACCACCTCGCACGCGACCACTCGACCGGGTGACCACCTCGAGCGTGCCTCGCCGCCGACGGGTGAGCGGCAATCCTGACGCCGGAATGCGCGTCGCGCTCGCCCCGGACAGCGCGCCGAGCGGATCGGCACCACCATCACTCGTCAGGGTGACGATTCGCCCTGCTGACGCCGACATCACTCCGACCGTTCGCCGCGTCCTCCGCGCGGGCAACTCGACGCCGTGTTCGGGCCGAATCCGTCGACATCCACGCCGTCAGTGCGTCGATTCGAGGTTGGCGATCATGCGCGCGAGAGTTTCGGTGAGCGCGGCGAATTCGGTGTCGGTGATCCCGTCCGCGAGCTGTCGGCGAATGGCGCCCACCGATCGCGCGGCGTGCTCGTGCGCCGCCGCACCCACGGTGGTGGGGACGAGACGTTCGCGGTCGTCGCGCACGATCCAACCGCGATCGATCAGCACGTCAACGACACGGTGATCGCCCTGGCCGACACCCCGCGCCCGAGGATCGGTGACGGATTCGTCGTCCCAGAACGGGCGCAGCGCGTCCCACAGCTCCGCGGTCGTCGCGGGCGCTCGGACGATGGTGTTGAGTACCTGCCATTCCCGGCGGGACATCCCGGCCGCCTCGGTCGCGCGGTCGAAGGTCGCTTCGATCAGCTGGTCCAGGCGTTTGACCTGGTATCCGATCATTCTTGGCTCGGCCATCATTCACCTCTACATGCTGTTCAACAATTACATGTCATAGTACATTCATATGTCCGAGGGTACGGTGGCACCGTGGACGAAGTCGAGCGCATCGAACAGGCGATGATCGCCATCCGGCGCCGCCAGACGCGGCGCACGCTGGGAGCAGGCGAACCGAGTGGACAGGCTTTCGACGTGCTCGATGTGGTCGAGGACGCCACCGCGCCGACCGTGTCGACCGTGGCCGCCGCCCTTGCCGTCGACCAACCCCGGGCCAGCAAACTCGTCGCCTCCGCCGTGACCGCGGGCCTGCTGCGTCGCGTCGCCGACCAGTCCGACGGCAGGCGTTCGCTGCTCGAACTCACCGGGCAGGGCCGCGAGTTGCTCGACCGCGCGCACCAACGTCGTCAGGGCGCCTTCGATCGCGCGATGGCAGGCTGGCCCGCCACTGACCGCAACGAATTCGCCCGCCTGCTCAGCGCATTCGTCGACGCACTCGACTGACTCCGTCGACGCGCTCGACCGAATGCCCCGTCGACGCGCTCGCCCGAGTGATCCGGTCGTCGGCGTCACCCTCGAACGGCTCGGACCCTCGCCACCATCTGTGGCCGCCACCAGCACCAGCACACTCGCTTCGATCCGCGGCCGCTACGAGCACCCGCACCTCCACCCGCAGACTCGCCTCGATCCGCGGCCGCCACCAGCACCGTCACCTGGCAGACTCTCGGCGGTGACGGATGTGTACAGCGCGGGCGTGCTGGTCTACCGCCGAACCGAGGCCGGGATCGAAGTACTGCTCGGGCACATGGGCGGGCCGCTGTGGGCGAAGAAGGATGCCTCGGCATGGTCGATTCCCAAGGGCGAGTACGTCCCCGAGGAGGAGTCCGGTCCCGAGGCCGCGCGGCGCGAGTTCACCGAGGAACTCGGGCTGCCCGCACCCGAGGGCGAGTGGATCGACCTGGGCGAGGTGCGCTACAGCAGTGGTGGCCGGCGCAAGATCCTCACCGCGTGGGCGGCCGAGGGCGACCTCGACCCGGCCGAGATCGTCCCCGGCACCTTCGAGATGCAGTGGCCGCCCCGCTCGGGCCGGACCGCGACCTTCCCCGAGATCGATCGTGCGGCCTGGTTCGACCCGGCCACCGCCGCGGACAAGCTCGGAAAAGGCCAGCGTCCCTTCCTCATTCGCCTCACCGAGCACCTGACCTGACTCGCGCGGTCCGGTCGGGCGAATCGGAGTACCTTGCGCCGTATGCACAGCGACCGGCAATTGAAGTTCATGAATCTCGCGCACCGCGCCCTGTTGAAGGTGAGCGGCGGACGCCTCGGCGCCGTCTACAGCGGGATGACCGCCCTCGACCTCACCACCGTCGGCCGCAAGTCGGGCAAGCCACGCAAGGTCATGCTGACCGCCCCGATCGTCGACGGTGACACGCTGGTGATCGTGGCCTCCCGCGGCGGCAATCCGGCCCATCCGGCCTGGTTCCTGAACCTGCGCGACCAGCCCGAGGTCGAGGTGTCGCTGCGCAACGAACCCGGGCGGCCGATGCTCGCCCGGGTCGCCACGGCCGAGGAGCGCGCGAGTCTGTGGCCGCAGGTCGTCGCGGCCTATCCGGGTTACGGCGAGTATCAGGACGAGACCACCCGCGAGATCCCGCTGGTGCTGCTGACCCCGCGGAACTAGACGAGCGCCGCCCGGAACTCGGTGGGACTGCTCCCCCGCGATCGTTTGAACGCGGCGCTGAATCCGAACGCGTCGGAATAACCGACGGTGGTCGCCACCTGGGCGACGCTGCGGGCGGGATCGGCGAGTAGTTCCTCGGCCTCGGCCATCCGCCAGTCGGTGAGATAGGTCAGCGGCGGCTCGCCCATCACCTCGGTGAACCGCTTGGCGAACAGCGCCCGCGAGACGGCCGCCTCGGTGGCCAGGCTCGCGACGGTCCAGCGGTGGAACGGCCGGTCGTGAATGGCTTCCAGCGCGGGGCCGACCACCGGATCGGCCATGCCGCGGTACCAGGCGGGCGCGCAGTCCTGCTGCTCGGCGAGCCAGGTGCGCAGGTTGCAGACCAGCGCCCAGTCCAGCAGCCGGTCCATCAGCGCCTGCGAGCCGGCGCCGTGCCGGGCGGCGTCGGTCGCGGCCTTCTCCAGCCAGGCGCACAGGTCGGCGTCGCCGCCGACCACCAGTACCGGCGGGAGCGCGCGCAACAGCCGCTCGTGCCGTCGGCCGGAGGCGTGGTAGGCGCCGACGATCAGCGAAGTCTCTTCTGGCGCACCGGTTTCGGGGATGATGTCGATCAGTTCCGGTGTCGCGCAGGCCGCATCGGCCGGCCCGAACCCGTCCGGCACGAAACAGGAGAGCTCGTAATCGGTGCGCGGGCAGTCGGCGGGGCCGGTGGTGTCGATCAGCTGGAACGGCTCGCCACCCTGTACGAGGGCGGTGTCACCGGTGGCCAGCCGCGTGCGCGATCCGTCGGGGAGTACGACGGTGCCGCCACCGCGCAGCACCGTCACCATGATCAGCGGGGCACGGTCGGCGAAGTGGATGGTCCACGGGGCACGCAACACCGCGTGCGCCAGGACCGAGCGATCGGCGCGAATGCCACTCAGCAACGAACTCAATGGATCCATGACAACCAGAGTAGACGAACTCCTATCCATTGCAGATGATCATCCATAGATCGTCCACACAATCCACGGTTCACTGAAAGGGCAGGGCGCACCGCCCGCATCACGCACCGAATCAGGGAGCCCACCGTGCCGCAGACCGCCGACATCGCCGCGCACACCGCCGACGCCACCGGAGCCGACACCCGCACCGCCCTCGTCGTCCTCGCCCACCACCGGGCCGATTCACTGTCGGCGCACATCGCCGAACGCGCCGTCGCGCGGCTCACCGCCGACGGGTACACGATCGACCTGCTCGACCTGCACCGGGAGGACTTCGACCCGCGGATGACCGAAGCCGACCAGCCCGACTGGGGCAACCGCGACAAGCAGTACTCCCCCCAGGTCGAGGCGCACATGCGGCGGATTCTGGCCGCCGAGATCGTCGTCGTCGTCTTCCCGGTCTACTGGCAGAGCGTGCCCGCGATCCTCAAGGGCTGGATCGACAGCGTCTGGAACTACGGTTTCGCCTACGGCCGCAGCAAGCCCCGGCTCGCGGGCAAGCGGGTCCTGTGGCTCGGTCTCGCCGGCGCGACCGCCGAAGACGAGATCCTGCCCGGCATGCAGCAACTGCTGGAAGCCCAGCTCAACGACAGCCTCGCCACCTACTGCGGCTTCAGCGACTCCAGGGTCGGGCTGCTCCCCGATGCCGAGGAGTCGCCGCAAACCCTCGACGCCGAGGGCAATCTCGTGATCGGCGAGGCGATCAGCGGCGCGGCCCGCACCGCCCACTACGGCGCTTTCGACGCCAGGGCCGAGGCGTTCGTCGAGGAGTTCCTCGCCGCGGATCGCGTCGCCGCCTGAACCGGACCCCCGCACACATGTCCGCGCACTCGAGCGACTCGTCGACAACGGCGTCACGAGCCGCTCGGTGAACACCGCCCGCCGAGCTCGGTCGCCGCGCCGGGACTCGGTCACCGCGGCGACGACAGTGACCCAGCACCGACTCCGCGTCACATCCCGGTGAGCGTTCGGCGCAGCGTCGCGTAGAGGTCGGTGGGCGTACCGGACTCGGTCGCCGCGGCGTCGATGGTGCCGATGGCGGCCGCGGTGAACTCGGCGCTCTGTTCGGGGACGAAGTCCTCGGGAGTGTCGATCCCGGGGGCCTGGTGCGCGAACGCTTCGGTCATCGCCTGGAGGAACGGCGCCATCAGTGTCGCCAGGTGGGCGGCGGTGCCGCCGGTGGTGCGCACCATCTGGCCGCCCTGCTGGAACGCGGCGAACATGGCGTACATGCCGCCGAGGATGGCGAGGTCGTACATGGCGGCGGCGCCGAGATCCTCGCCCACGTAGTCGACCCGGCCGAACAGTTCGAGTGTCGCGCGGTGGCGCTCGATCGCCGCCTCGGGGCCGCTGTAGAGCACGAACGCCGCCGGTCCACCGATCATCGGCGGCACGGCCATGATGCCTCCGTCGATCAGCGTCACCTCGTGCTCATCCGCCCAGTGGCCGAGTGCGCGCGCCTGCTCGGGTGCGGTGGTGGTCAGGTTCACCACCGTGCGGCCGCGCAGCCGGTCGGCGGCGGGTTCGACGTGTTCGCGCACCGAGACGTCATCGAACAGGCACAGGATCACCAGGTCGGCGGCGGACAGCGCCTCGGCCGAGGTCGCGGCGACCTTCGCCCCCTCGGCGGCCAGCGGCTCGGCGCGCGCCGGGGTGCGGTTCCAGACCGTCACCTCGTGACCGCCCGACAGCAGCGCCCGCGCCAGCGCGGTACCCATCGCACCGAGTCCCAGTACCGAAATCTGCTGTGTTGTCACGGAATTCCCTTTGCTCGACATCTCGTCGCCGTTCGGCGGCACTCTCCCAGACTCACCGGTTGCACTACACTTGACAAGTACCGACTATGAAGTCGAATACTCACTAAAAAGTAAGTAAGGCGACCATGAAGCAGCGAGAGCGTCCGTACTCCTGTGGCATCGATGCCGCGCTCGACGTCGTCGGCGGCAAGTGGAAGGCGCTGATCCTGTGGGCCCTGTCCACCGGCACCCAGCGCTTCGGCGAACTCAAGGTGCTGGTGCCGGGGGTCACCGAGAAGATGCTGATCCAGCAGTTGCGCGAGCTCGAGCACGACGGGATCGTGCACCGCGAGGTCTACGCGCAGGTGCCGCCGAAGGTGGAGTACTCACTCACCGAACTCGGCGTCTCGCTCAACGAGGCACTGGAGACACTCGGCGCGTGGGGTGCTGCGCACATGAGCCATATCTGCGAGGTCAAAGGTGTCGAAGCGCCCGTGCATTGACGGGCGCTCGCGACCTCAGGCCTTGACGCCATCCCAGGTCTTGCCGGTGATGCGCTCGTAGGCCTCTTCGTACTTGCGCCGGGTCGCCTCGACGACCTCGGCGGGGATCTCCGGGCCCGGGTACTCCTTGTTCCAGCCGGTGGAGGTCGACCAGTCGCGCACGAACTGCTTGTCGAAGGAACGCTGCGCGCGGCCCGGCTCCCACTCGTCGGCGGGCCAGAAGCGCGAGGAGTCGGAGGTGAGCACCTCGTCACCGAGGGTGAGTACGTCACCGTCCCAACCGAATTCGACCTTCGTGTCGGCGACGATCACCCCCGCCTTCGCGGCGTGCTCGGCACCGCGCGAGTAGATCTCGAGGGTGAGATCGCGCAGCTTCTCGGCGACCTCGCGGCCCTCCTGGTGCACCACCTCGGCGAAGCTGATCGCCTCGTCGTGGCCCTCGGCGGCCTTGGTGGACGGGGTGAAGATCGGCTCGGGCAGCTTGTCACCGTCGCGCAGGCCCGCGGGCAGCGCGATCCCCGACACGGTCCCGGACTTCTCGTACTCCTTGAGCCCCGACCCGGTCAGGTAGCCGCGCGCGATGCACTCGACCTGCAACATCTTCAGCGGCTTGACCCGGATCCCGCGCCCGGCGAATTCTGCGGGCACCTCGGTCGCGGAGACCACGTGGTTCGGGATGTCGGTGAAGTACTCGAACCACCAGTTCGACAGCTGGGTCAGCAGCGCGCCCTTGCCCGGGATCGGTGTCGGCAGCACGACGTCGTAGACCGACACCCGGTCCGACGCGACGAGCAGCAGGGTGTCGCCGTCCTCGTAGAGGTCACGAACTTTCCCGGCGTGCACATGCTTCAACGTCGAGCCTCCGAATCCAGGGTGGTTGTACCTGCTGCGTATGCGATGACTGTACCGACCTGCCCGAGCGCCGAATCGCACCTGGTCACCGCGAAGCGGAGCCGGTCACATCCGGCGGCGGAGCGGTCGCGAGCCGAGCTTCCCCCGACCCGAGATCTGCTCGACACCCTGGTACGGGCGTAGACCATGGGCACGTGTTCGCGTATTCGGCCAGGGCAGCGCCGATCAAGCGCTCGCGCGGTCGTCGCCGGTGAAGCGGAACGTGCGGCGGTAGGCCAGCGGGGCCACCCCGACGGCGACCTGGAAGTGCTGGCGCAGTGAGGTTCCGGTGGCGAAGCCGACGCGCCCGGCGATCTGCTCGACCGACAGTTCGCTCGCCTCGAGCAGATGCCGCGCCCTGACCACTCGCTGCTGGATGAGCCAGCGCCCGGGACTCATGCCGACCTCGTCGCCGAAGCGGCGGGCGAAGGTGCGCGGGCTCATGCGCGCGTGTTCGGCGAGTTCGGTGATCGTCAGCGGGAGTTCGAGGTGCTGCAGAGCCCAGTGCCTGGTCGCGGCGGTGCTGGCCTGTGCGGGATCGGGGACGGGCTGGTCGATGTACTGGGCCTGGCCGCCGTCGCGCCAGGGCGGGACAACACAGCGGCGGGCCACCTGGTTGGCCACCGCGCTGCCATGGTCTGCGCGCACGATGTGCAGGCACAGGTCGACACCGGCGGCGGCGCCCGCCGAGGTCAGCACGTCGCCGTCGTCGACGAACAGGACGTCCGGGTCGAGCCGTACCCGGGGAAAGTGCCTGCGGAAGGACTCGGACAGCCGCCAGTGCGTGGTCGCCGGGCGCCCGTCGAGCAGGCCCGCCGCGGCCAGCACGAACGCGCCGGTGCAGATCGACACGATCCGGGTGCCCGGCCGGATCCGCGCGAGCGCGCCGCGGGTCTCCTCGTGCAGCCCGGTGACGGCCTCGCGCGTATTGCACGCGGGAACGACCACGGTGTCGGCGGTCGCCAACAGCTCCGGCCCGTGCTCGACGGTGATCCGGAAATCGGCGCAGGTCTGGACCTCCCGGCCGTCCACCGAACAGGTGAGCACCTCGTAGCGGTCGTCGAGCAGGCCGAAGATCCGCTGCGGCGTACCGAGTTCGAACGGGTAGACGCCGTCGAGCGCCAGAACCACCACACGATGCATGGCACGATCCTATCGGATCATGTCTTTTCTGCCATTTCCGCGACAGCGCGCACCCGGCACCGTTGACCCCATGACCGACACCATGCGCGCCATCAGCCAGGACGTACTCGGCGGACCCGAGGTCCTGCGCGAGATCGAACTCCCCGTTCCCACACCGGGTCCGAGCCAGCTGCTCGTCCGCGTCCACGCGGCCGGGCTCAATCCCACCGACTGGAAACACCGCGCGCTCCCCGGCCTGTTCCTGCCCGATCCCCCGTTCGTGCTGGGCTGGGATGTCTCCGGCGTCGTCGAGGCCGTCGGGCTCGGCGTCACGCTGTTCGCGCCCGGCGACGAGGTGTTCGGCATGCTGCCCTATCCGCACGGACACGGCTCCGCGGCCGAGTACGTCGTCGGACCGGCCAGGGCCTTCGCCCGCAAACCCGGCAATGTCGACCACATCCGGGCCGGGGCGACGCCCCTGGCCGCGCTCACCGCCTGGCAGGCACTGGTCGACACCGCGAAAATCGAAGCGGGCCAGCGAGTCCTGATCCACGCGGCCGCCGGTGGCGTGGGACACCTGGCGGTGCAGATCGCGAAAGCGCGCGGCGCGTATGTCATCGGGACGGCCAGTGCCGCCAAGCACGAGCACCTGCGAGCGCTCGGCGCCGACGAACTCATCGACTACCGGACCGTCGACTTCGCCGAAGCGGTCACCGACGTGGACGTGGTCCTCGACACGCTCGGCGCGGAGAACTCCCGCCGCTCCCTGCCGACCCTGCGGCCGGGCGGTCTGCTGGTCACCATCAAACCGACCCCCGACGAAGCACTGCGCACCGAAGCCGAACGCCGGGGAGTGCGCTTCGCCGCACTGCTGGTCGAGGCCGATCACACCGGGATGAGCGCGATCGCGGACCTGCTCGCCTCCGGTGCGCTCACTCCGACCATCGCCGGGGTGTTCCCGCTCGCCGAGGCGGCGAAGGCGCACGCGCTGGGTGAGACCGACCGCACGTTCGGAAAGCTGGTCGTCACCGCGATCTGATCAGGCGGGTGCCGTCGTCCGCACGGACCGGCGCCACCGCGGGTGGAGTCGGCAGCGAGCCGATCGTGCCGTGACCGGAAACTCGTGAGCGGCTGTCGGCGGCAAGTGGCATTGTGGACGCCGAACCACCGTGCCGTGTTCGTCGACGACGAAGGAGATCTATGTCCGCCCCGAATCTCACCCGCGACCAGGCGGTCGAACGCGCGGCCACGGTGGCCGTGCGGAACTACCGGATCGAACTCGACCTGACCGACCAGCCGCGTGGCGCGGGTTCGGAGGTCTCGGACACCTTCGGGTCGAAGACGACCGTCACCTTCACCGCCACCCCCGGCGCGAGCACCTTCATCGACCTGGTCGCGCCGCGGGTGCGCTCGGCCGTGCTCAATGGCACGCCGCTGGATCTGAGCGCCTACGACGAGTCGACCGGGATCGCGCTGTCCGATCTGGCTGCCGAGAACGAGCTGGTCGTCGAAGCCGACTGCGAGTACTCGCACACCGGTGAGGGCCTGCACCGCTTCGTCGACCCGGCCGACGACAACGTCTACCTGTACTCGCAGTTCGAGACCGCCGACGCCAAGCGGATGTTCGCCTGCTTCGACCAGCCCGATCTCAAGGCCACCTTCGACATCGTCGCCACCGCGCCCGAGGACTGGCGGGTCGTGTCCAACGGCGCGACGGCCGAGGAGCACAAGGTGGGCGCGGTCGTGCGCCACACCTTCGCGACCACGCCGAAGATGAGCACCTACCTGGTCGCGATGATCGCCGGTCCGTACGCCAAGTGGACCGACTCGTTCAGCGACGGCCACGGCGAGATTCCGCTCGGCCTGTTCTGCCGGGCCTCGCTCGCCGAGCACATGGACGCCGAGCGCCTGTTCACCGAGACCAAGCAGGGTTTCGCCTTCTACCACGACAACTTCGGCGTGCCCTACGCCTTCGGCAAGTACGACCAGCTGTTCGTGCCGGAGTTCAACGCGGGCGCGATGGAGAACGCGGGCGCGGTCACCTTCCTCGAGGACTATGTCTTCCGGTCCAAGGTGACCCGGGCGTCCTACGAGCGTCGCGCCGAGACCGTGCTGCACGAGATGGCGCACATGTGGTTCGGCGATCTGGTCACCATGAAGTGGTGGGACGACCTGTGGCTCAACGAGTCGTTCGCGACCTTCGCCTCGGTGCTGTGCCAGGCCGAGGCCACCGAATACACCAGCGCCTGGACCACTTTCGCGAATGTGGAGAAGTCCTGGGCCTACCGCCAGGACCAGCTGCCATCGACCCACCCGATCGCGGCCGACATCCCCGATCTGCACGCGGTGGAGGTGAACTTCGACGGCATCACCTACGCCAAGGGCGCTTCGGTGCTCAAGCAGCTCGTCGCCTATGTGGGGCTCCAGCCGTTCCTGGCCGGTCTGCGTGACTACTTCGCCGAACATGCCTACGGCAACGCCACTTTCGACGATCTGCTGCGCGCGCTGGAGAAGGCCTCGGGCCGCGACCTGTCGGATTGGGGCGCGCAGTGGCTCAAGACCACCGGTCTCAACATCCTGCGCCCGGACTTCGTCGTCGCGCCCGACGGCACCTTCGAGAGTTTCGCGGTCGTGCAGGAAGGCGCCGCGCCGGGTGCGGGCGAGTACCGCGTGCACCGGATCGCGGTCGGCGTCTACGACGAGCGCGACGACAAGATCGTGCGCACCCACCGCGTGGAGCTCGATCTCGACGCGACCGGGCGCACCGAGGTGCCCGAGCTGGTCGGGGTGGAGCGCGGTCAGCTGGTGCTGGTCAACGACGACGACCTCACCTACTGTTCGCTGCGCCTCGACCCCGACTCCCTCGACGTGGTCGTGCAGCGCATCGGTGAGATCGCCGACTCGCTGCCGCGCACGCTGGCCTGGTCGGCCGCCTGGGAGATGACCCGTCAGGCCGAGATGAAGGCCCGCGATTTCGTGGCGCTGGTGCAGCGCGGGATCGGCGCGGAGTCCGAGATCGGCGTGGTGCAGCGGCTGCTCATGCAGGCCAACACCGCGATCGGCAGCTACGCCGACCCGGAGTGGGCCGACCAGCGGGGCTGGCCCGATTTCGCCGACCGGCTGCTCGAACTGGCCCGCGCGGCCGAGGCGGGCTCGGACCATCAGCTGGCCTTCGTCAACGCGCTGACCGGGGCGAAGCTGGCACCGCGGCACACCGAGGTGCTGGCCAAGCTGCTCACCGCCGATCCGGCGGCCGGGCTGACCGGGCTCACCGTCGACACCGATCTGCGCTGGCGCATCGTCACCGCGCTGGCCGCCGCGGGCCTGCTCGACGCCGACGGCCTCGCCACCCCGACCATCGACGCCGAGCTCGCGGGCGACCCGACCGCGGCGGGCAAGCGCCAGGCCGCGGCCGCGGCGACCGCGCGCCCGATCGCCGAGGTCAAGGCCAAGGCATGGGACACCGTGATCGGCGACGACTCGGTGCCCAACATCACCGCCCGCGCCATCGTCGGCGGATTCGCCCCCGCCGGTCAGGGCGAGCTGCTGGCCCCGTACGTGGACAAGTACTTCGCCGAGATCCCCGCCGTCTGGGAACGCCGCTCCAGCGAGGTCGCCCAGACCGTCGTCGTCGGCCTCTACCCGCACTGGGCCATCAGCGAAGCCGCCGTCGCCAAGGCCGACGAATTCCTCGCCGGTGACCACCCGCCCGCCCTCTACCGCCTGGTCTCCGAGGGCCGCGCGGGCATCGAACGGTCCTTGCGCGCAAGGGAATTCGACGCCAAGTAGGTAGCCACCCCCGAGGACCCGGTGCAATCCGCACCGGGTCCTCGCGTATTCCCCCCGCCTGGGCCAGGGTTGCCTGCTGCTGTGAGCGGATCTGCTGAGAGCAGCATCGGGGGCGAATCGTGGTGTGCGCGGGGCACGGTGGGTGCATGGCACATGACGACAAGACTCCGATGTTCAGCTGGCGGGCGCGGGAGCAGCTGTTCGCCCGCCGGATCCTCGTGCTCGACGGGGCGCTCGACGACGACAACGGGACGCTGCTCATCACGCAGTTGCTGACACTGGCCGCGCAGAGTCCCGAGGCGCCGATCTCGCTGTGGATCCACTCCCCCGGCGGCTCGGTCCCTTCGATGCTGGCGATCCGCGACGTGATGCGCCTCGTTCCGTGCGACGTTTCCACCCTCGCACTCGGATTGGCTTGCAGCGCCGGGCAATTCCTGCTGTCCTCCGGCACACCGGGGAAGCGCTTCGCACTCCCGCATGCCCGCATCCTCATGCACCAGGGTTCGGCGGGGATCGGCGGTAGTGCCGTGGAGGTGGAGGTGCAGGCCGACGACCTGCGCTACACCGTCGACACGGTGCTCGGCCTCATCGCCGAAGACACCGGCCAGCCCTTCGACCGCGTCTACGAGGACTCGCTGCACGACCGCTGGTTCACCGCGACCCAGGCGCTCGAATACGGGTTCATCGACCACATCGTCGAATCCTTCGACCAGGTCGTTCCGAACCGCCACCGCATCGGCATCACCGCGTGAACACCGTCAACTGATCACGAGCCCGGCCAGAAGATTCCGAGAGGCGGACCATCCCCATGACCAGTTACACCATCCCGAACGTCGTGTCCCAGCATCGCGGTGGTGAGCGGATCACCGACATCTACTCACACCTGCTCAGCGAACGCATCGTCTATCTCGGCACCCCCATCGATTCCGGTGTCGCCAACGCGCTCATCGCGCAACTGCTGCACCTGGAATCGGACAGTCCGGGCCAGCCGATCAGCCTCTACATCAACTGCGAGGGCGGTGACCTGTCCGCCATGCTCGCCGTCTACGACACCATGCGCTTCATCAAGGCGCCCGTGCACACCACCTGCGTCGGCCAGGCCATCGCGGTCGGCGCGGTCCTGCTGGCCGGTGGCGCCGCAGGCCACCGGTCCATGCTCCCGCACACCCGAATCGTGTTGCACCAGCCCGTGACTCGCGGCCAGGGCACCATCCCCGACCTGATCCTCCAGGCCGACGAGATCGTCCGCATGCGCGCCGCCATCGAGGCCATCCTGTCCAAACACACCGGCCAGACCCCGGAAACCCTCCGCCGCGACACCGACCGCGACCGCGTCTTCACCGCCGACACCGCCCCCGACTACGGCCTCGTCGACCAGGTCCTCCACGAACGCGAGTGACCCCCGCGCCGCCTTGTTGGACCGGTGATCACCAGGCTCTCACGCAAACATCGCCCGAGAAGCCAACGCCACCATCGCCTGGTGATCACCGGTCCAGGTCGAGAGCGCGACACTCGGGCATGGCGGGTTCCGTAGGGACCACACCCGCGCCACCATGCCTGGAGTCGTCGTGGTCGAGGCTGGCGAATTCACTGGTGCGCGAGTGGTGTTCGCTCTCGGTGCCGTGATCGGCGGGGGGTCACTGCTTTTCGATGCGGTCCAGGTAGACGCGGCGGACGTTGTCGTCGACGCGGGTGATGGCCGCGTCGTCGTGGGCGGCCTTGCGCAGCAGGCGCATCACCGGTTCCGGAACCAGGCCGGCGGCGTTGGCGGCGAGGCCGACGTAGCCGGGGACGGCGGTTTCGGCGGCTCTGGTCTTGACCGAGCGCACCACCGCGGCGGCGATGTCCTCGGGTTCGACGGCGGGCAGGATGCCGTAGTCGATGCCGGAGCTGAGTTCGGTGTGCACCGCCGAGGGCAGCACGGCGCTCACGCTGACTCCGGTGCCGTCCATCTCGAGCCGGGTCGCCGCGGTCAGGCCGACCACGGCGAATTTGCTCGCGTTGTAGACCGCCAGGCCCTTGATCGGGAACTTGCCCGCCAGCGAGGCGACGTTCACGACGTGGCCGTAGCCGCGCTCGACCATGCCGGGCAGGGCCAGGCGCATGCCGTGGATGACGCCGTAGACGTTGACGTCCATGGTGAGCTGGTCGATCCGGTCGGACTGCTCGAGGAACGGGCCGTTGGGCATCACGCCCGCGTTGTTCACCAGCACGTCGAGCGGTCGGCCACGCCAGCGGGTCGCCGCCTCGAGGAACTTCGCGTAGGAGTCCTTGTCGGTGACATCGAGTGCGTGGCCCATGGCACGGTCGCCGAGCTCGGCGGCGGCCTGCACGGCCAGTGCCTCGTCGAGATCGCCGAGGGCGACGTGCGCGCCCGCCGCGATGAAGTCCCGCGCGGTGGCGAGGCCGATGCCGCGGGCGGCACCGGTGATGGCGATCAGCGCGCCGTTCAGATCGATCCGGGGGTAGCTCATGGTGCGTCCTTTCGAGGTGTGCGCGTGCGCACGCCGGCTGTCTCGGGTCGACGGTCGGTCGGCTGCGACGGTGACGCCGCGGTCCGGCTCATGCTGGGACCGCGACCTGGTCGTCGCGGGTGATGGTGAAGTCGGCGGCGTCGAAGGCGCTCACCCGGCGGGTCAGCTCGCCGGTGGACCAGGGCCAGCTGAAACTGTTGCGGCCGTTGGCATCCAGGTAGTAGCTCTGGCAGCCGCCCGCGTTGTAGACGGTTCCGGCCAGTGCGTCCTGCACCTGATCGACGTAGTCGGCCTGCACCTGCGGCCGCACGTCGAGCACCGCCCAGCCTTCGCGGCGGGCACTCGCGATCGCCGACACCAGGTACGCCACCTGCGCCTCGAGAATCGCGAAGGCCGAGGAATGGCCCGTGCCCAGGCTGGGGCCGAGCACGGTGAAGGCGTTCGGGAAGCCGGTGGTGACGGTGCCGAGGTAGGCCTCGGGCGAGCCCTGCCAGTGTTGCGCCATGGTCCGGCCGTCGGCGCCGCGCACGATGTCGGCCAGCGGGGTGTCGAGGATGTGGAAGCCGGTGCCGAGGATGACGGCGTCGACCTGCGCGGTGGACCCGTCCGCGCCGACCACGGTGTTGCCACGGAACTCACTGACTGCGGTGGCGTGCACCTCCACATTGGGCTTGGTCAGCGACTGGAGATAGCTGTTGGAGAACAGGATTCGCTTGCAGCCCAGCAGATAGTCCGGGGTGAGCTTCGCCCGCAGTTCCGGGTCGCGGACCACCGCGCGCAGGTAGGCCGAGCCCACCTTCTGCACCGTCTGCATGAGCGGACGAGGATTGCGGAACGCCACCCCGAGCCCCTCCATCAGCGCGTACTCCACCGACCGCAAAGCCTTGTGCGCGAACGGGAACCGTCGCATCACCCGCTTCTCGATGCCGGGCACCGGATGGTCGAGCTTGGGCAGCACCCACTGCGCGGTGCGCTGGAACAGGTGCAGCGCGGCGACCTCGCGCTGGATCTCCGGGACGAACTGCACGGCCGAGGCACCGGTGCCGACCACCGCGACCCGCTTGCCGCGCAGGTCGTAATCGTGGTTCCAGCGCGCGGAATGGAAGACCTCGCCGGGGAATTCGGCCAGGCCGGGAATGTCGGGGAAGCGCGGCTCGTTCCACGGGCCCGCGGCCGAGACCACGAAGCGGGCGGTCAGCTCGCCCTCGCTGGTGACGAGACGCCAGAGGCGGGCGTCGTCGTCCCAGTGCGCGCCGGTGACTTCGACGCCGAAGCGGGTGCGTTCGGCGAGTCCGTGCTCGCGGGCGATCCGGTCGACGTAGTCGAGGATCTCGGGCTGGGTCGCGAACAGCCGCGACCACTCGCTGTTCGGGGCGAAGGAGAACGAGTACAGGCCCGAGGGCACATCGCAGGCGCAGCCCGGATAGGTGTTGGCGCGCCAGGTGCCGCCGAAGGTCTCGGCCTTGTCCACGAGCACGACGTCGTCGACGCCCGCCTCGGCCAGTTTGATGGCGGCACAGATGCCGGAGATCCCGGCTCCGATCACGACCACCTCGTGCTGCGGGCTCATACGTTGTCTCCTCGGTTCGATGCTTCGATCGCCGCCGCGACGCGACCGGGCGCGGTACGTCGGGCGGTCATGAGAGTGCTTGCGCGACGGGCGGAATCCATGAAGTTGGGGCCCATCACGGCGAGGTCTTCGGGACCGGGTTCGACCCGGATCACCCGGGTTCCGGCGGCCCGCAACCGGGCCACCTCACGATCGAGGCCGCGGGTCATCTGGGCGCGCAACAGACGCTCGATCCGGTCCAGGCCGGACGCCGACGCACCACCCTCCGACGTCATGGGCGCGACCACGACCACCTCGTCGAGTGCCAACGGCACGAGCAGATCGGCCGACACCGACGACACCGCGCCACCGTCGACGTAGTCTCGGCCGCCGATCCGCACCGGCGGAAACCACCCGGGGATCGCCCACGACGCGGCGATGGCGTCACCCAACGCGACCTCGGCCGACCTCGGCCCCACCCCGCCCTGACCCATCACGTCCGCCGACGCACCCGAGGACACCGCCGCACCGCCAGGCACCGCACGGGCACTCGCGCTGCGATCGACCGCCGCGGATTCGGCGCGGACCGACGAATTCGCGCCGAAGGCGACGCGCTCGCCGGTAGCCGCGTCGGCGGCGACCAGCCAGGTGTTGGGGTGCTCGACCCAGCCGACCGGGTTCGCCAGCGCGGAGCCGTACTCGCGCAGCCAGGTCGCGTCGCCGCGGCCGCGAGGCAGGAGTCCGGCCAGCGCGGTGTAGGCCGACCCGGCACGGACGCCGGCGCCGATCAGGCCGAGGCCGGGCAGGGCGGGCGCGGGCAGTGGGGGCAACTTGCCGGGGTCGACGGCAACGTGCCGGGCGAGTACCGGATCGGCGTCGGGGACACCGTCGAGGGCGGCGAGCAGGTCGGCCGGGGTTCGACCGGAGCCGAGGGCGGCGACGATCTCCGCACCCGCGGAGGTGCCGATGAGGACCTCGGCGGTGCGGATGTCCCAGCCCAGGGCGCGTTCGACGGCGTCGAGGGCGACAGCGGTCCAGGCGAAACCCAGGATGCCGCCGCATCCGATGGCTACGCCACGTCGTGTAGTCATAACTCGGATACTAACGGTATTCGAGTTCTAACGGTAGCCCGTTTTGCTAAACTCCCGGATATGGCCAGGATGACGCGCAAGGAGTCGCACGCTCTCACCCGTGAACGACTGGTGGAGACTGCCAAGCGACTGTTCCTGGCCGAGGGCTACAACGTGACCTCACTGGAGAAGGTGGCCGCCGAGGCGGGCTTCTCCAAGGGCGCGGTCTACTCCAACTTCGCCACCAAGCACGAGCTGGGCCTGGCCGTGATCGATGTCGTGCACGTCGAGCGCGCGCAATCGCTCACCGAGGCGGTGATGGCGCACGACACCGTGACCGCGCGCATCGACGGCTTCGCCCGCTGGGCCGACGAGAACATCGGCGACATGGCGTGGACCGCACTGGAAGTCGAATTCGCCACCAGCACAAGGCATATGCCGGAGGTCCGCGCCGAACTGGCCGCCCGCAGGCGCACGATGACCGCGGTGCTGGCGTCCCTGGTTCAGGTGCAGGCCGACGACATGGGCGTCGAGCTGCCGATGTCCGCCGACGAGGCCGCCCTGCAACTGCTCTCGCTCGGCATCGGCCTGGGCGTGCAACGCGCGATCGACCCCGAACTCCCGGTCAGCGCCATCGTCGACCTGCTGCGACGACTGATCGCGACCGTTCAGGTCGGCTGACCCGCCCATCTTTCGCCGCTCGGCGAGACACGCCGAGTCGGTACCGCAGGCTCACGAATCAGCCGCCGCCTACCCGCGCGGGCGGTCGACCTCCGCCGGTCCGCGGCGCACCGGCGGAGGCGACGCGATCAGGTGGCGCCGTCCGCGGACAGCGGCGCGCGGCCGGGGCCCCCGCCTGCCGGATGACTGCCGCGTCGATAATGGCTGGGGTGACGTCGGCGAACGCGGAGCGCGTCAGGCGGCCAGCAGCACGGCGTTCGGGACGGACATGGTCGGGACGTTCGCGGGACGCACTGGTGCGCCGATCCGGCGGTCGCCGCCCAGCACCACCGCGCGCGCCGGAACAGCCGCGTGACGCCGCATCGATTCGGCCACCTCGGCGACGAGCTCACCCACCGAGGTGCCCAGCGCACCGGCCAGCGCGGCGATCATCTCGCTCGACGGCTCCTTGCGGCCGCGCTCGACCTCGGACAGATACTGCGGGGAGATCCCGGCCCGGCCCGCGGTGTCGACGAGGGTGCCGCGCTGTTCGAGCCGCAAGGCGCGCAGGCGTTCGCCCAGCGCTTCCCGCCACAGCGGCTCGGGCCGCGCCCGCCGCTCGTCGCGCCCGCCCGGAATCACCCGCAACCCGTTGTGCTCGCCCATACTCCGAGCGTAGGGACCGCGGGCGCGATCCACTCGGTTCTTCTGCTGTCGGCGTAATCGGGCTCGGGTGGGCGGTGCGCGGGGCCGTGCAGGCGTCGCTCAGCGCGTGATGCCGAAGCGGGTGTCCACCCAGCCGAGCGCGTCGGCGAAGGCGGCCGCGACGATGCCGCTGTGGTCGACGTCGTCGTACTTGCGGTAGTCGACGGACTGACCGCGCATCTGCTGCTGGGCCACCATCGCATCGGTGGATTGCAGCGGGACGGTGCGATCGGAGCGGCCCTGCAGGACCAGCACGGGAGTGTCGAACCGCAATCCGCTGGGGTCGTTGTCGTCGAGGACGCGCAGCAGAGCGGACAGATCCCCGTCCTTGGTGAACACGTCCCTGGGCGAGAGCCCACCCCACTTGTCCTTGTCCCGCAGCCCGGCCGTGCACTCGGAATCGACCACCGGCAGCAGCCCGACCGCGCGATCGGTGAGGAACCGGGCCGGGTCGACCTCGCCGACCGTCTGCGCGCCACGCACCAGCAGCGGCAGATACACCGAGACGTCCCCCGTGCCGAGCTTGCCGAGCGGATTCGACACCGCCCACTTCGCCATCCGCACCTGCTCACCGAGGTGCGAGGCGGGCGCCAGCGCGACCGCGCCGAGCAGTTCCGAACCCGGTGCCCACGCCCCGGCGGCACCGGCGGCGAACAGTGCCGCGTGCCCACCCTGGGAATGCCCCATCGCCACCCAGCGCGAGCCGACGGCGGAGTCGATTTCCCTTGCGGCAGTGGCGATATCGGCCATCGCGCGCTGTTCGGTGTCGCCGATCAGATAGCCGTGCTCGCCCGGAGTACCAAGGCCCTGGTAGTCGGTCCGCGCCACCGCGTAGCCCTTGGCGATCCAGCGTGCCTGCTCATCCCTGCTGGGCGTGGTGCCCTCGGTGCGCGACGGCGCGCACACATCGGCGACACCATTGGTGCCGGGCGCCCACGAGATCAACGGCCAACCACCCTCGGGCGGTGTACCTTCCGGCACGGCGAGCGTCCCCGACACCGCCACGGTCTTGCCGTGCGCGTCGACGGATCGGTACAGCACCAGCGAGTTGCGCGCGCCCGGCACCGCCTGCGAACCGGTCAGCGGCTGCGTCGTGATCACCGACCCGTGTGGACCGGGTACGGATTCCACTGGCGGCGTGTAGAACTCGGCCCGCGGCGCACCCGCGGTGAATTGAGCCTCCGGCGCGTCCTCGGCACACGCCGCGGCGCCGAGCACGAGGCAGCCCACCACGAGCACCCGAGCGATACCTGTCCGCATGTTCCCCCCGAGACGACGACGGCCGACATTCCGGCCGATAGATCGCCGATCAGGTTACTCGATCTCCCCGACACCCCCGGACGGCCGGGCGCGCGCCACCCGGCCGTCCGGCGCACTCAGGACAGGACCCGGCCGAGGAAGTCGCGGATCAGCGCGGCGATCTCCGGCCCGTGCGTCTCGAGGGCGAAGTGGCCCGTGTCGAGCAGGTGCAGTTCGGCGTCGGGCAGATCGCGCAGGTAGGCGCGGGCGCCGTCGGGGCCGAAGATCTCGTCGTGCTCACCCCAGGCGATCAGCGTCGGCGGCCGGTGCTCGGCGAAGTACTTCTGGAAGGTTGGGTAACCGTCGAGATTGTTCTTGTAGTCGAAGAACAGCTGCAGCTGGATCTCCTTGTTGCCCGGCCGATCCAGGTAGGCCTGGTCGAGAGTCCACGTGTCGGGACTGATCAGCGAGCGCCGCGGCCCCGGTACACCGTGGGTGTACTGCCAGGTGGTCGCGTCGAGTTCGAGCAGCTTGCGCACCTCGGGTTCATGGGTGGCGCGATCGGCGGCATGGGCAAACAGCACGTCCCAGAACGGCGTGAAGCCTTCCAGGTAGGCATTGCCGCTCTGGGTGATGATCGCGCGCACCCGCTCGGGATGCGCTGCCGCGATGCGCAAGCCGATCGGGGCGCCGTAGTCCTGGATGTAGACGGCGAACCGCTCGATACCGAGGGTGTCGAGGAATCCCAGGGTGAGCTCGGTGAGGTTGTCGAAGCTGTAGTCGAACTCCTCGACGGTCGGCATGGCCGACTGCCCGAAGCCGAGGTGGTCCGGGGCGATCACGTGGTACTCGTCGGCGAGCGCGGGGATCAGCGTGCGGAACATCGCCGAGCTGGTCGGAAACCCGTGCAGCAGAAGCAGGGTCGGCTTGTCCGGATCACCCGCCTCCCGGAAGAAGATCGACTGTCCCTGGATCTCGACGGTGGCGTGGCGGATCTGACTCACAACGGCTCTCGCTTTCTCGAAAGGGATGACGAGCTGTAACCACTCATCAAACTTTTAAAGGTTAGAACCGAGCGGATTGATTCCCGATCCGGGAAGAAAGTGGAAAACTCTGCCCGCCAACGCGAACGGCGCGCCCACCCAGGGAAGGGTGGACGCGCCGAACGCGAAGCGGCTGAGCCGCGGAAAACTACCGGCCGATGGCGGCGGCCATCACGCGGACGGCCGAGATCAGACCGTCGATCAGGTTGCCCTGCCGGAACGAGGCCAGCGCGGCGGTGACGCCGAGCTGGCAGATGCGATCGTTGGCCCGCTCGGCCACGTTCGCCCCGGAACGCACCTCGATCGCCTGCTGATTCGGGGAGACGGCGATGAGCACCGAATCGGCCGCCTCGGGGGTGTTCGGCAGGATCGCGTCGGCACCGGCCGAGGGATCGTTGCCGAGATCGCCGAGGTAGATGTTGAAGCGAACCTTCGTCGCGCGGGTCGCGTCGGTGAGCGCGTTGTCGAGGGCGATGCGCTCACGATCGGTGAACGGCACCTCGTCGAAGACCGTGCCGGGCTCGTGCACGCCCGACACCCGTCCGCTGCTGGTCAGCGCGAACCCGTGCGGGAGGTCGGCCTCGACCACCGCGGGCCAATTAGAACTTGCCACTTGCCCGGCCTCCGATCAGCGCCGCGTCGGCGGCTTCGAGAGCCGCATGATCACCATGCGGCTCGGCGGTGTGGTGACCGGCAGCAGCGGTCACCTCGTCGGTAGCGCTCCAGAGCACCGGCGGGTGGGTCCACTTCTGCCCGAGCGCGAAGTGGGCCGGCTTCTCTCCGGGAAACTGCTTACCGAGATAGGACAAACCCGCGATCGCGAAGTAGATCGCGGCCGGGATGCCGACGAAGATCAGCACTGTCTCGAGAATGCTCACGGTCCAACGGTAGACGATGCTGTGTAGTAGTTCATCCCCCGGCCGCCCCTTTCGCGCCCGCGTGTCACACCAACCAGGCCGCCGCGTTCGGTGGCAGCCGGTCCTCGGCGACCGGTGCGCTGGTCAGCAGGACCTCGCCCGGCGGCAGCTGGATCGGGCTGTCGGAGGCGTTCAGCACGCAGATCAGCCCGCCTGGTCGACGGAAGGCCAGACACCCGTCGGGACTGCCGTACCACTCGATCCGGTCACCGGCGAATTCCGGCCGCGTGCCGCGCAGGTCGATCGCGAGCCGGTACAGCGACAGCGTCGAGTGCAGCGTCTCGAGCTGGGCCTCCACGGTGCGATCGGCCCAGTCGGCCGGGATCGGCAGCCACGACTTCTCCCCCGCGGTGAAACCGAACGGTGCCGTCGCGCCCTCCCACGGGAGCGGCACCCGGCAGCCGTCGCGACCGCGTTCGGTGTGCCCGGTGCGCTCCCACACCGGGTCCTGCAGCACGTCCTCGGGCAGGTCGTCGACATTGGGCAGGCCCAGTTCGGCGCCGTTGTAGACGAACACCGCACCGGGCAGCGCCAATTCGACCAGCAGCATCGCCCTGGCCCGTGCCACCCCGGCCTTGCCGCCGCCGTAGCGGGTCACCTCGCGTTCGATGTCGTGATTGGACAGCGTCCAGGTCGGTGGCGCGGCCACCGCGGCGACCGCGTCGAGGGAATGCGTGATCGCCTCGCGCACGCCGTCGGCGGTGAAGGGGGTCTCGGCCAGGCGGAAGTTGAACGCCAGGTGCAGCTCGTCCGGGCGCACGTATTCGCCGAAGCGGACGTTGTCGTCGACCCACACCTCGCCGATCGACACCGCGTGCGGATAGTCGTCGAGGACCGTGCGGATGCGGCGGTGGATGGCGTGCACGCCGGGATTGTTGAAGCGCGGATCGTCGTCGTCGTGCACCAGCATCTTCGTCTCGACCCTGGCCATGTCGGGCAGGCCGTCGGGCTTGGCCATGCCGTGCGCGACGTCGATGCGGAACCCGTCGACCCCGCGGTCGAGCCAGAACCGCAGCGTCTTCTCGAAATCGTCGGCGACCTCGGGGTTGTCCCAGTTCAGGTCGGGCTGCTCGGGCGCGAAGATGTGCAGATACCACTGCCCCGGCGACCCGTCGGCCTCGGTGACCCTGGTCCAGGCGGGCCCGCCGAAGATGCTCGGCCAGTTGTTGGGCGGCTCGGCACCATCGGGCCCGCGACCGTCACGGAAGATGTAGCGAGCCCGCTCGGGGCTGCCCGGCGCGGCCGCCAGCGCGTCGGCGAACCAGGCATGTTCGACGCTGGTGTGATTGGGCACCAGATCCATGGTGACCTTGATCTCGCGATCGTGCGCCTCGGCGATCAACTCGTCCAGCGCGGCCAGACCGCCGAACAGCGGGTCGATGTCGCGCGGGTCGGACACGTCGTAACCGCCGTCGGCCTGTGGCGAGCGCATGACCGGACAGATCCACAGCGCGTCGACCCCGAGTAGCTCCAGGTAGCCGATCTTCTCGCGCACGCCGCCCAGATCGCCCACCCCGTCACCATCGGAGTCGGCGAACGAACGCGGATAGACCTGATAGAACACGGCGGTCTTCCACCACGGATCGGTGCTTGTTTCCCCCGGCACCGGCGAGGCAGGTGTCTGTGTCACACCGGCAATATTGCCAAATTTCGCCCGGGATATTCACCTGCCGCGTGACTTTCTTCGAATCTGGCAAATCGCCAGCGTTCGCCACGCCGCGCCGAAACGTGGGGGTAAACCTCGGCATCGAGGGGAAACGGGGCCGCCACCTGCTGGTCATCAGCGAACGTGGGGCACCCGTACCACTCGGTTGGGCGTTTTTCAGCCGGGCGCGTTCTGGAGGGAATGAGCGGCCATTTGGAAGTAGTCGAGCAGGGCCTTGCGGTGTTCGTCGTCCAGGATCGACGGTTCGATCTCGCCGACGGCGATCCGCATGCACCGCATCCACGCGTCGCGTTCCAGCGGCCCGACGACGAACGGATGGTGCCGCATCCGCAACCGGGGGTGCCCGCGCTCCTCGGAGTAGGTGCGCGGCCCGCCCCAGTACTGCTCGAGGAACATCCGCAGTCTGCGTTCGGCCGGGACCAGATCCTCCTCCGGATACAGTGGTCGCAGGATCTCGTCGGCAGCGACCTCGCGATAGAACACCGACACGATGCGACGGAACGTCTCGGCGCCGCCTACCGCGTCATAGAACGAGGTCGTTGTCTGCTCACCTGAAGTCACATCCCCCATTGTGCCCCGATGATCGGCGAGCGATCCGGGCGGTAGACCTCGGTCACGAACGCGCCGCCCTTCAACCACAGTTCACCCGAAAGTTTGAAAAATAGCCGTGCAATACCGGCAGAACCATGGTCAACTGGGTTGCAGTATCGACCCCAGATACCACATGATCCTGCCAATCATGAAATTGAGGTCAAGATGAAGCAGCGACCGAGCGCCCGTTCACACGAGGCGCGCGCGCATCGACAACTCCAGCCCGCCGAAGTCCACAATCGTGGCTCGGGGGCCATCCCGCTGCACATCTTGTCCGATCACCATCCGGGCGCACACGGTCATCACGACCTGCCGCATCACCCCGCGCCGCTGCATCTCGCCGGAGAACACGACGTCGCCGCATGGCGCAAACGCCGGGTCCTCCTCCTCAACGCCACCTACGAACCGCTCACCGCACTGTCCGCGCGCCGCGCTGTCGTTCTGCTGATCTGCGCCAAGGCCGACGCGGTCCACGACGATCCGCAAGCCCCGGTCCTGCATTCCGCGGGCGCCGCCGTGGCGATTCCCTCCGTCATCCGGCTGCGCACCTACGTGCGCGTGCCCTACCGCGCCCGGGTGCCCATGACCAGGGCCGCGCTCATGCACCGCGACCGCTATCGCTGCGGATACTGCGGCGGCAAAGCCGAAACCATCGACCACGTCATCCCGCGCAGTCGCGGTGGCGAACACTCGTGGGAGAACTGCGTCGCCAGCTGCGCCCCCTGCAACCACCGCAAAGCCGACAAGATGCTGTCCGAACTCGGCTGGACGCTGCGCCACCCGCTGGTCTCCCCCAAGGGCCCGCACTGGCGCCTGCTCTCGACCACCACCGACCTGGACCCGCTCTGGCTGCAGTACCTCGGGGAGGGCGCGGCCTAAGCGCTCTCGATGACCATCGTGGCCCAGGTCCCCGGCTCGAGGGCCTCGAAGATGTGCGGTAGATCGCCCAGGTAGCGGATGTAGTCGCCGGGGCGCATCTCGACGGGCTCGTCGGCCGGGCCCGCCATGGCGTGGCCCGCCGCCAGCACGACGTGTTCGACCACGCCGGGGCTGTGCGGGTCCGAGCGACGGGTGTGGCCGGGCTCGGCCGCGATGCGGTAGACGTCGCAGCGGGTGTGCGATTGCCCCGCTGCGAGCAAAGTCACTCGATAGTCCGCATCGGCCGCGGGCACCGGTGAACCCTCATCGGCGCGGATCACCTGCACGTTGGCGCGGGGCGGGTCGAGCAGCTTGGAGAACGGCATCTCCAGGGCGACACACAGCGCCCAGAGGGTTTCCAGGCTGGGATTGCCGGTGCCCGATTCCAGTTGCGACAGTGTGGATTTCGCGACCCCGGCGCGGCTGGCGACCTCGGTCAGCGACAAGCCTGCGCGAGCGCGTTCGCGCCGCAGCGACGCCGCGATCACCGCTTGGGGTGGTCCGGCGACCGGGTCCTGCCGGTCCATCAAACGCCTCCTGGGGGCTGGCGATACCGCGTTGACTTTACCCACCCGGCGCGTTCATTATGAGAAACATGCGTTCGATATGGCGAACACTCGACAAGGGCACCGCTGCCGCCGTGGCCGCGGCGTGCTTCGCCGTCGGCCTGTTCGGGGTGTCCTACGGTGCCTCCACGATCGCGGCGGGGTTCCCGGTGTGGATGCCGATCGTGATGGCGGTGACGGTGCTGGCCGGCGGGTCGGAGCTGCTCTTCTTCGGCATCGTCGCGGCCGGTGGCAGTCCGCTCGCGGCCGTGGTCGCCGGTCTGCTGCTCAATGCCAGGCACCTGCCCTACGGCCTGTCCGCGCCGGAGGTGTTCGGGCGCGGCTGGCGACGGGCGCTCGGCATCCACGTCCTCAACGACGAATCCGTGGCCTTCGCGACCGCACCCGGCGACCAGGACCGCCAACGCGCCGCCTACTGGGCCTGCGGCATCGGCGTCGCCCTGTGCTGGCCGCTGGGCGCCGCCCTCGGTGCGGGACTGGGCTCGCTGGTCCCCGACACCTCGGCGCTGGGCCTCGACGCGGTGTTCCCGGTGATCCTGCTCGCCCTGATCCTGCCCGCCCTGCGCGACCGGGCGACCCTGCGGCCGGTGCTGGTCGGTGCCACGCTCGCGGTGGTCGTCGCACCGTTCGTGCCCGCCGGACTACCGGTGCTGATCGCCCTCGGCGGGCTGGTGTTCGCCCTGCGTCCGCCCGCGAAGATCGACGAACCGGTGCCGGCGTGATCGCGCGCTGCGCGTCGGCATCGGCAACGGGTGGCACGTCGGCTGATTCGACGTTCCCGCTCGGCTGCACGCGAATCGGTCGCGGGGTCACCGCATGAGTTCGCCCTATCTGCTGCCCGCCATGCTGGCGCTGGCCGTGGGCACCTACGCACTGCGCTGGACCGGTCCGGCGTTGCGTCACCGCCTGCGTCTGTCGGCCCGCACGATCCACCTGCTCGACACCGGTGCGCTGATCCTGCTGGCCGCCCTGGTCGCGACCGCTACCCTGCCGACCGGTACCGATGAGCTCGGCATCGCGCTCCCCGCCGGTGTCGCCGTCGGCGGCGTTCTCGCCTGGCGACGCGCACCACTGCTCGTCGCGGTCCTCGCGGCGGCCGCCACCACCGCGGTTCTGCGCCTCGTCGGTCTGCACTGACCACGGCGGTAGTACACCCGAACCGGCCCGAATTCGTTCGGCCGGAACGCTTCCTGGTCGATCGACGACCTGCTAGGTTTCGCCGATGGTGCCCCTTTCGCACGCGGCGGCCTTCGCCGTCGCGGCATTCATCATCATCGTGATCCCGGGCCCGAATGTGCTGTTCGCGATCGGACGGGCGCTGACGCTGGGTCGACGGCCCGCGATTCTGTCGGTGCTCGGCGCCGTCGCCGGATCGACAGTGCCCTTGATCGCGGTCGCCGTGGGGCTGGGAGCGATTCTGATGACTTCGACGATCCTGTTCACGATCGTCAAGACCATCGGTGTCCTCTACCTGATCTACCTGGGCGTCACCGCTATTCGTGATCGCAAGGAACTGGCAGCCGCCTTGCACGCGGCCGCACCGGCGGTGTCCGGGCGACGAGTGTTCGGACAGGGGTTCGTCGTGGGCGCGACCAATCCCAAGACCGTGGTGTTCTTCGGCGCCGTGCTGCCGCAGTTCGCGGTACCGGAGGCGGGGCCGCTGCCCGTGCAGTTGCTGATCCTGGGCGGCATCTTCCTTGCCATCCAGACGCTGTCGGACGGCACGTGGGCGATCGTGGCGGCCGGTGCCCGCGGATGGTTCGCGCGGTCGCCGCGTCGCGTGGAAGCCGTGGGCAGTGCCGGTGGGGTGATGATCATCGGGCTCGGCACCAGTGTCGCGTTCGCGAGCGCCAAGTGACGGCCCGCCCGCGCACCGGGCGGCGATTTCAGCTGGGCGACAGGGGAATCGATCCACCGAGGCGACGGGCAACCGAGCCGTAGCGGGCGTCGAGGCGTAACCAGGTGCGAGTGGCGCGGACGCGGACCAGCTCGGTGGGCTGGATGCGGCGCGACTCCGTCTTCTCCCCCGCGTGCGGGATGAAGTCCATGGCGGTGAGGGCGAAGACCACGCGCATCGGCACCTGGACCTCGAGGTCGCCGGCACCGGTGACCGTGAGGACCGACTGGTCGAGCAGCGAGGCGGGCGGACCGTGGCTCGTGCCGTGTTCGCGGGCCACGTCGGCGCCGCGCTCGGCCAGTTCGACCAGGGCGCGGGCCGGTACGTCGTCGATGTGCACGAAGCCGTCGGCGGGTGGGAGTGCGCCGCGCCAAGCCGAGTCCATCGAGTAACCGAGGTCGACCGGATGACCGGTGCGCAGACCGGCGAGCACCGCGTCGGCGCCCACGGTCACGTCGTCGACGCCGAGCTCGGCGGTCACGGTGCGCACCGCCAGCGTCTCGAAACCTGTTGCCACCCAGGCGGAGACGAGGCTGGAGCCCCGCCGGCGCAAGCGGACGACGGCGGCGGGATCGAGCCGGATCGCGCGGGTGAGGAAGGTGGCCAGGTTCTCTCGTTCGGCCGGATCGGGTGTGTGCAGCACCCGCTGTTGCGAATTCACGAAGTCAGGCCCGCCACAGTGCCAGGTAGTCGCGTTCGGTGTCGCTGAGCCTGCGCAGCCGCTGGGTCTCGATGTCGAACGCGGCGAGCTGGGTGGTCGCCATGACCGCGGGCGGCGAATCCGGGGCCGCGCCGTTGGCCCGCACCTCGTAGCCGATGGTGAAGTCGACCGCGCGCAACTGCTTCACCCACATCGCGATGTCGAGCGGGGTGTCCTCGTGGCGCAGCTGCCCGCGGTACTTCACGTGCAGATCGACCAGAACACACCCCTGTCGTCCCATCGAGGCGGTCGGCTTGTCGTCGTCGAACAGCCACGGGATCCTGGCCTCTTCCAGCAGGGTCACCATCCGTGCGTGGTTGACGTGCTGGAACACGTCCATATCCGACCAGCGGATCTCGACCTTGGCATGGAATCGCTGCGGCAGGACGAGATTCGCCGCGGGTGCGACCGTGTTCGGCGAACTGGTCACCGTGGTACCTCCGATTGGGCGCCCACCCCGCTCACCATGCTCCGCACCTGTCGCGCGGCGACCGACAGTGTGGCGAGGTCGTGGGTCCCGGACTCGAACAATTCCGACAGTGCCGCGCGCGCACGGCCCAGCCGGGACTGGTTCTTCGACTCCCAGTATGCAATTTTCTCGTCGGCCGTCTCCTCCGGGTCACCCGCGGACAGCACATCGAGGGTGAGCGAGCGCAGCGAACCGTACATGTCGTCACGCAGCGCGAGCCGGGCCAGCGCGTGCCAGCGGTCACCGCGTTCGAGGTGGCTGACCGCCTCGAGCAGCCAGTCGATCTTGAGATGCTCGTTGAGCGCGTAGTACAGCGCGCCCACCTCGGTGCCATCGCGGTCGGCGATATCGGCGATGTCGACCACGTCGAGCAGCGGGAACAGGCTGAGCAGCCCGAACACCTCGGTCGCCAGCTCGGTCGGCACACCGCGGGCGATCAGCTCGGCGGCACCCTGGGTGAGCGAGGTGACGTGGTGCCCGCGCAACCAGCCGGGGACCTGCGGTGCCAGTTCCTGTACCCGACGGTGGTAGCGATTGATCTCGGCGCCGACGGCGATCGGCTGCGGGCGGTTGCTCAGCAGCCAGCGCGAGGCCCGGTCCAGGGTGCGCTTGGACTCCAGTTCCAGCAGGTCACACACCCCGGCGGGGGCATCGGCACCGCGGATGCGCGCCCACACGTCGTGCAGTTCGAAGATCTCGGTGGCCGCCGCGAACGCGCGCACGGTATCGGAGGTGCTGGCGCCGACCTCCTCGTTGAGCCGGTGCGCGTAGGTGATGCCCGCGTAGTCGACGACCTCGTTGACCAGCATCGTGGTGACGATCTCGCGGCGCAGCCGATGCTTCTTGATCGCCGCGCCGAACCGTTCACGCAGCGGCGTCGGGAAGTACAGCGGCAGCCGGGCCGCGAAATGCACGCTGTCGGGCAGATCGGTCTCGAGCAGATCGGCCTTGAGCCCGAGCTTCACATGCGCGAGCAGATTGGCCAGTTCCGGCGAGGCGAGTCCGGTTCCCTCCTCCGCGCGGCGGGCCAGCTCGGCCTTCGAGGGCAATGCCTCGAGCTCCCGGTCCAGGCCACGGCGCTGTTCGAGATCGGAGATCACGCGCCCGTGCACCGTGAGCATCTGCGGCGCGTCGGTGCGCGCGATGCCGATGAGCACGTTCTGATCGACGTTGTCCTGCAACACCATCCGGGCCACCTCGTCGGTCATCGAGGCGAGCAGCGGATTGCGCTCCTCCTGTGGCAGCGCGCCGGAACTCACCACCCCGTCGAGCAGGACCTTGATGTTGACCTCGTGGTCGGAGCAGTCGACACCCGCGGAATTGTCCAGCGCGTCGGTGTTCATCTTGCCGCCTGCCCGGCAGAACTCGATCCGGCCGAGCGCGGTGGCGCCGAGGTTGCCACCCTCGCCGATCACCTGGACCCGCAACTGGTTTCCGTCGACGCGCACGGCGTCGTTGGACTTGTCGCCCACCTCGGCGTTGGTCTCGGTGCTCGCCTTCACGTAGGTGCCGATGCCACCGTTCCACAGCAGTTGCGCCGGGGCGAGCAGGATCGCGCGCACCAGTTCGGGCGGCGAGAGCGCCTGCACCGCGTCGGGCAGGCCGAGGGCGATGCGCGCCTGCGGCGAGATCGGCACCGACTTCACGGTGCGGTCGAAGACGCCACCACCCGCGCTGATCAGGGTGCGGTCGTAGTCGGCCCACGAGGAGCGCGGCAGCGCGAACAGCCGCTCGCGTTCGGCGTAGGAGGTGGCGGCGTCGGGGTTCGGGTCGAGGAAGATGTGGCGATGGTCGAACGCGGCGACCAGCCGGATGTGGCGCGAGAGCAGCATGCCGTTGCCGAACACGTCACCGCTCATGTCGCCGACGCCGACAACGGTGAAGTCCTGGCTCTGGGTGTCGATGCCCATCTCGCGGAAGTGGCGTTTGACCGCTTCCCACGCACCCCTGGCGGTGATGCCCATCGCCTTGTGGTCGTAGCCGGCCGAGCCGCCGGAGGCGAACGCGTCGCCGAGCCAGAAGCCGTAGCGCTTGGCGACGTCGTTGGCGATGTCGGAGAAGCTGGCGGTGCCCTTGTCGGCGGCGACCACCAGGTAGGTGTCGTCGCCGTCGCGGCGGACCACCCGCGCCGGCGGCAGCACGGCGCCGGTGGCGAGATCGACGTTGTCGGTGACGTCGAGCAGCCCGGAGATGAAGGTGCGATAGCAGGCGATACCCTCGGCCACACTCGCCTGCCGATCGACCGCGGGATCACCGGTGGGGGCCGGTGGCCGCTTCACCACGAAACCACCCTTGGCACCGACCGGCACGATCACCGCGTTCTTGACCGCCTGCGCCTTCACCAGGCCGAGGATCTCGGTGCGGAAGTCCTCGAGCCGGTCCGACCAGCGCAGCCCGCCGCGCGCGACCGAGCCGAACCGCAGGTGCACGCCCTCGACCCGCGGTGAGTACACGAAGATCTCGAATTGCGGTCGCGGCTTGGGCAATTCGGCGATCTCGCGCGGTTCCACCTTCAGCGACAGGTAGTCGCGCGGGTGGTCCTCGGCGTCGACGACGTAGTTGTTGGTGCGCAGGGTGGCCTTGATCAGGCCGAGCATGGCGCGCAGGATGCGGTCGGCGTCCATGCTGACCACCTCGTCGATGCCGGCCCGCACCCGGGTCTCCAGCTCGGCGGCCGTCTCGGCGGAGACGGTCGCCGGATCGAACCGGGCGGCGAACAGGTCGACGAAGTCGCGCGCGACCTCGGGATGCGCCAGCAGCACGCGGGCGATATTGGTCGGGCTGTACGGAAAACCGGCCTGCTGCAAGTACTTCGCGTAGGCCCGCAGGATCGCCACCGACCGCCACGGCAGTCCGGCGCGGAGCACGAGTTCGTTGAGGCCGTCGGCCTCGGCGCGGTCGCACCAGACCGCCTCGAAGGCCTCGGTGAACCGGGCGCGCAGACCGCCGGCGCGGCCCGGCAGCTCGAGCAGTTCGGCGTCGAGGTCGCCGCCGAGTGCGTTGCGCAGCAGCTCGGGACGGGCCTGCAGGCCGAAATCATAGATCCAGCGCTCGGTGCCGCCGTCGAGTTCGAGCTGGTAGGGCCGCTCGTCGACGACCTCGACACCCAGGCTCTGCAGCACCGGCAGCACCTGGCTCAGCGACACACTCGAGCCCGCGATGAAGAGGCTGAAGCGCCACGTGCCCGGCGCGGCCTCCGGCCTGCGATACAGGTGCTGACCGATCCCGCCCTCGGTGAGCCGTTCCAGGCGCACGATGTCGGCCAGCGCGTGCGTCGGTGCGAAGTCCTGTTTGTAGCTCTCCGGGAAGGCCTCCGCATAGCGTTTCACCACGGCGGGATCGAGCACGGTGGAGGTCGCGACCTCCTCGCCGATGCGATCGTCCCAGGTGTGGCTGGCCGCGTTCAGCAGTGCCTGCAGGCGCAGGCGGTTCTCCTCGGAGGTGTCGGGCGCGACCGCGCCGGTTCCCTCGGCGGGCAGCATCACCGTGAAATACACACTGGCGAGCTCGCTTTCGCTCACCCGCGCCGAGTAGTCGATGTCGACCCCGCCCAGCTCGGCGACCAGGATCGCCTGCATCTCGAGCCGCACCGCGGTGGTGTAGCGATCGCGCGGCAGGTACACCATGCAGGCCACGAAGCGGCCGTAGCCGTCGCTGCGCAGGAAAAGCCTTACCTGCCTGCGCAATCCGACGCCGAGGACCGCGACCGCAGTGCGGCGCATGGTCTCGATGTCGGCGGAGAACAGCTCGGTGCGCGGGAAGGACTCGATCACCTCGAGCATCGCCTGGCCGGAGAACGACTCCTTCTCGAAACCGGCCGCCTCGATCGCGGTGCGCACCCTGCGGTTGATCACCGGGATGTCGAGCACGTTCTCGTGCACCGCGCTGACGGTGAACACGCCGATGAACAGGTGCACCCCCACCACGGCACCCGCCTCGTCCACATCGGCGACGCCGACGAAGTACGGGTACACCGAGCGGTGCACGGTCGCGCGCACCAGACCCTGAGTGAGCATCAGCAGCGGCCGGTCGCCCCCGTTGATCGGCACCTGGAAATCGGTGCCGATGTCGGGTCGGAGCACACCGAGACTCGTGCCGGGCACCGCCGTCGACACGGTGTGCCCATTGGCCACCACACGGCGGTAGTGGGCGTAGCCGAGCAGGGTGAAGTTGCCGTCGGCCAGCCAGCGCAGCAGCTGGGCGCAGTCGGCCAGGTCGACGGCGGGGAACGGTGCCGAACCCGCGCCTGCCACCCGGTCGAGCTGATCGGCCAGCGAGCTCTGTACCTCGGCCATGGCCTCGGTGTCGTCGATCACCTGGCGGACGTCGGCGACCACCTCGGGCATCGTGCGTTCGATGTGGTCGAGCTGGGCCCGGCTGGTGGAGGGGTGCAGCTGCAGATGCATCCACGATTCGGCGAGCCCCGTCGGGCCGTTGCCGTCCACCTCGTGCGGGGCGGCGCCGGTGAGCCTGCCCTCCTCGTCGCGGGTGACCTCGAAGATCGGGTGGATCACCTCGGTGACGCTCACCTGCATCCGGCCCAGCGCCGCGGTGATCGATTCCACCAGCAGTGGCATGTCGTCGGTGACGACCTGCACCGCCGCGCCCATCCCCAACCCGTCGTCGGGGTGGTACACCTGCACCAGGGCCGTGCCTGCCTGCCGCACCGCGGCCAGGTCCATGTGGTTGCGGAAGATCTGGGTGATGCCGGTGATCGGGGAGCCGACGTCACCGGCGTCGACGTGTCGGAAGTACGCCTGTTCGAGTGTCGCCAGATCACCGCGCAAGCTCTGCGGCATCCCGGCGGCCCACGCCGCGCTCGACATTTCCGACGAGACCGTCATCGTTCGCCCACTCCCAAGGATTCGGTTCGCTTCGATTCCGCAACACAGGTGACGCGAATTCGAGACTAGTCGGGGGTACTCGGACACGCTCAGGGAATTTCGGCTTGCCGCGCCGGTAACTTGTGGAACGTTCGATGAACACCGAACAGCAGGCGCGTACAACGCCGACGGCCCGGCGGGTCGACCGTGTTCATCGATCGTTCCGCCGGGCCGTCGAGCCGTTCCGCGAGGTCAGTCGCGGGTCAGCTTGCGGTGCGTAACCCGGTGCGGGCGTGCGGCTTCGGCGCCCAGCCGGTCGACCTTGTTCGCCTCGTAGGCCTCGAAGTTGCCCTCGAACCAGAACCACTTGGCGTCGTTGTCGCTGTCGCCCTCCCACGCCAGGATGTGGGTGCAGGTGCGGTCGAGGAACCAGCGATCATGGGAGATCACCACGGCGCAACCGGGGAACTGCTCGAGCGCGTTCTCCAGCGAGCTCAGGGTCTCGACATCGAGGTCGTTGGTCGGCTCGTCGAGCAGGATCAGGTTGCCACCCTCCTTGAGGGTCAGCGCCAGGTTCAGGCGGTTGCGCTCACCACCGGAGAGCACACCGGCCGGCTTCTGCTGGTCCGGCCCCTTGAAGCCGAACGCGCTGACGTAGGCGCGCGAGGGCATCTCCTGGTTGCCGACCTGGATGAAGTCGAGTCCTTCGGAGACGACCTGCCAGACGTTCTTGTTCGGGTCGATCCCGCCACGGTTCTGGTCGACGTAGCTGAGCTTGACGGTCTCGCCGACCTTCACCTCACCGCTGTCGGCCGACTCGAGCCCGACGATGGTCTTGAACAGCGTGGTCTTACCGACACCGTTGGGGCCGATGACGCCGACGATGCCGTTGCGCGGCAGCGTGAACGACAGGTCCTTGATCAGCTGACGATCGCCGAAGCCCTTGTCCAGGTGCGACACGTTGACGACGACGTCGCCCAGGCGCGGACCCGCGGGGATCTGGATCTCCTCGAAGTCCAACTTGCGGTGCTTCTCGGCCTCGGCGGCCATCTCCTCGTAGCGGCCGAGGCGAGCCTTGTTCTTGGCCTGGCGGGCCTTGGCGCCGGAGCGCACCCAGGCCAGCTCCTCCTTGAGCCGCTTCTGCAGCTTCTGGTCCTTCTTGCCCTGGACCTCGAGCCGCTGCGCCTTCTTCTCCAGGTAGGTGGAGTAGTTGCCCTCGTAGCCGATCGCGCGACCGCGATCCAGCTCCAGGATCCACTCGGCCACGTTGTCGAGGAAGTACCGGTCGTGGGTGACGGCCAGCACGGCGCCCGGGTAGGCGGCCAGGTGCTGCTCGAGCCACAGCACGCTCTCCGCGTCGAGGTGGTTGGTCGGCTCGTCGAGCAGCAGCAGGTCGGGCTTGCTCAGCAGCAGCTTGCACAGCGCGACGCGGCGACGCTCACCACCGGAGAGGTTGGTGACCGGCTCGTCCGGCGGCGGGCAGCGCAGCGCGTCCATGGCCTGCTCGAGCTGGGAGTCGACATCCCACGCGTCGGCGTGGTCGAGGAACTCCTGCAGCCGGCCCATCTCGTCCATGAGCTCGTCGGAGTAGTCGGTGGCCATCAGTTCGGCGATCTCGTTGAAGCGATCCAGCTTCACCTTGACCTCGCCGAGGCCCTCCTCCACGTTGCCGCGGACGGTCTTCTCCTCGTTGAGCGGCGGCTCCTGCTGCAGGATGCCGACCGTGGCGCCCGGCGCGAGGAACGCCTCACCGTTGTTCGGCCGGTCCAGTCCCGCCATGATCTTGAGCACGCTGGACTTACCCGCGCCGTTCGGGCCGACCACACCGATCTTGGCGCCGGGAAGGAAGTTCAGGTACACGTCGTCGAGGATGACTTTGTCGCCGTGCGCCTTGCGAACCTTGATCATCTGATAAATGAACTCAGCCATACGCGGAAGCCTATCGGTGGGGGAAACGGGGGTGAAATGCGGAAGGGGCGGATGCCGCGGAGACGACCCTCAGGCGTCGACCTGCTCGGTTGTCGTGGTGCTCGGCACCGCATCCGGCGATCGCGCCGGGAGGGAATCCGCCGCGGTCGTAGAGGCTACGGCAGTGAGTACGGGCGGCGCATACTCGGCCACGTCCTGCGCCGCCTCGGGCTGTGCAGCGCCGCGACGGTCGGAAATATTCCGGACCACTCCGTGCGGCGCCGTGCGCGGACCGTCCGAGCGGCGCACCACCGTCGCGGTGCATCGGCCCAGGTCGGGCCCGACCGCGACCGCGCGCATCTCCAGATCCCGGCGTTCGGCGCCGTCCTTGCCGCGATACTCGTGCGAGCGCAATTGCCCGTAGGCGATCACCGGATCGCCGCGGTGCAGCGACCGGTCGACCCCCGTCACCAGCCTGCGCCAGCAGCTCACGGTGAGGTAGAGATTTCCGTTGTCGATCCACTCCCCCGCACCGGGATCGAATCGGCGCGCGTTGCTCGCCATCCGGAAGGTCACCATCTGCTCGCCGTTGGCGAGATCACGCCGCACCGGATGCGTGACCACGGTTCCGACCACGGTTGTATGTGCCTCGAACATCTCTGACTCCCCCGCTCGGTGATCGCTGCTCTGACCACTCCACAATGACCTGGCGGAGCGGCCTTCGGGCAGCGCGAACGGGATCTGTGGATGGATTCGACGGTTGTGGATATCGCCTGTGTCAGAGAACGGGGAGCTCGGTGTTCGCCCCGCACAGCACGACGATCGGCCGCACGCCCGGTTCCGGAACGTACGCGCCGCTCTGCACCGCGGCCAGTGCCGCCGCCCCCTCCAGCTCGACCACGACCCGGAATTCGCGCCACAGATACGCGCGGGCCGCGGCGATCGCGTCGTCGGCGACCGACAGCGCGGGCATCCGCTGCCGCTGGGCGATGTCGAAGGCGATGTCGCCGATCCGGGTCGCGCACAGCAGTTCGGTGACCTGCGACTGCGCGCTGACGTCGACCGGCGCACCCGCGGCGAGCGCGGCCGAGAGCACCGGGGTGTGCTCGGACTCGATGCCGATGATCTGCCTGCGCCTGCCCAGCGCCGCGCCGAGCCCGGCGATCAGGCCACCGCCGCCGACCGCGACCAGCACCGGCGGCCGCCCGCGCACCTGTTCCTCCAGCTCGAGGCCGATCACCCCGGCACCCGCCACCACGGCGGGCATGTCGTAGGCGTGCAGGTGTTCGGCACCGCGTTCGGTGGCCAGGGTGAGCGCGCGCCGCTGCGCCTCGGAATAGCTGGTTCCGTGCCACAGCACCTCGGCACCGTGCGCCCACATCGCGGCCACCTTGGTGTGCGGCGCCGACTCGGGCACCACCACCGTGCACGCCTTGCCCAGCTGGGCGGCGGCCAGCGCCACCGCGATCCCGGCATTGCCGCCGGAGGCGACCACCACGTGATCGGCGCCCTCGTCGGCGGCGAGCAGGGCATTGAGCGCGCCGCGCACCTTGAAGGTGCCGCCGTGCTGCAGGAACTCCAGTTTCAGCGAGACCGGCACCGGCCCGTCCGGCCCGTCGACACTGGTGTGGAACACCGGCGTCTTGCGCACCCGACCGGCCAGCCGGCGCCGCGCCACCCGCACATCGCTGCGCAGCACACGCTGAGGTCTGGCGCGCTCGGTCGATTCCGCATCCACCGGCACACCGGGTCCGCTCACCGGCGCACCTCGCCGTCGCGACGCGCCAGCTCGGCGTACATCGCGTTGTAGGCGGTCAGGTCGGCGTCGTTGTCGCGGTCGGCGGCCCGGTCGGTGCGCTTGGCCAGCCGCCGGTCGCTACGCGACCACTGGATCAGCAGGGCCAGCATCACCACGACCAGCGGTACCTCACCGCTGGCCCAGGCGAAGCTGCCGCCGTTGCGCTGGTCGGCCAGCAGGTCGATGTTCCAGCCGAGGCCGAGCGTGCGATAGAACCAGCCGCCGAGGACCGTGGTCATCGACATCAGCGCGATGCCGAAGAACGCGTGGAACGGCAGCGTGCCGAACACCATCCCCAGCTTGGTCAGCGGCGCCACCTCGCGCGGCTTGGGATCGATCCCGATCACCACCCAGTAGAACAGGTAGCCGCTGAGCAGGAAGTGCGTGTTCATCATCAGGTGGGCGGCGTGCGAGTCGACATAGGCGTCGAAGATCCCGCCCAGGTACAGCGCGTAGAACCCGGCGACGAAGATCACCGAGGCCACCACCGGCTGGGTGAGGAACCGCGAGACCGGATTGTGCACGGCGGCCAGAATCCACTCGCGCGGACCCGGCACGCCCCCGCGACCGGCGGGCGGCAGGGCGCGCAGGGCCAACGTCACCGCGCCACCGAGCGCGAACAGGATCGGCGCCAACATCGACAGCGCCATGTGCGCGCCCATGTGCACACTGAACATGGCGGGCGAGTACCGGCCGACGCCCGAGGACGTGGCGAGCAACAACACCAGGCAGCCACTGAGCCAGGCGATGGTGCGACCCACCGGCCAGGCATCCCCGCGCTTGCGCAACCGGCGGACCCCGAGCAGGTACAGCACGGCGAGCACGATCGCCAAGGTGCCGAAGATCAGGTCGAAGCGCCAGTCGAACAGCAGCCGGCTCACGGTCGGCGGCCCGGCGAGGGTGTAGCCCAGTTCCACCTCGACCGGCGTCGGAATCGAGGTCGGCGGCGGTGGCGGGGTGCGGCCGAGACCCACGGCCAGGCCGATGGTGGCCGCGAACAGCAGCATCTCCACCCCGGCGAAGCGGATCAGCGCGCCGCGATCGCGTGGGTCGGCGGCGAGGGCGGGCAGCGCGGACCGTCGCTGCAGGTAGCCGAGGGCGCCGAGGATCAGCAGCGCGGCCGCCTTGGCCAGCACGAGCTTGCCGTAGGTGGTGGTGAACAGGTCCGAGAACGGCACCCGCACCCAGGCGTTGATCACGCCGCTGACCGCGATCACGGCGATCGAGACGGTCGCCGCGATCGAGAACCGCCGCGCCGCGACATCGGTGTCGGTGCCGTCGCGCAGCGCGTGTGCCAGCACCGCGACCAGGCCGCCCACCCATACCGCGGCCGAAACCATGTGCAGGATCAGCGAGTTGGTCGCCACGTCATGCGAGCCGCCGGAGGACGAATGCCCGGTCAATGCCAGCGGCATCATGGTGATCAGCGAGCCCGCCAGCAGCAGCGGCGTCCAGCCCCAGCGCAGCGCGAGCCGGCATCCGATCGCCACGATCAACGCCAACAGCGCGGTCGTGCGCCAGGCCCCGGCCCCCTCGACCTGATCGATCACCGGCCAGAGCACCTCGGGCCGCCACATGGCCGACACCGGCTGCCCGGTCGTATCCGACACGGTCAACGGCACCAGCAGCACCGCGCACCCCGCCCAGACCAGCGCGGCGTCACCGGCGCGGCGCACCGCCCGATACCCGCCCGCCTCGAGCAGCCCGCTGTCGCGCGGCGGCAGCAGGAACGCGGCGAACAACAGCGAGCCGACGGTCACCGCCGCCGCCAGATCGGCGACGGCGCGCAACGCGGGCAATCCATATGTTGTCAACGGCCCCGGATCGGGTATACCCAGCAGACTGAGCGCCTGCGCCGCCGACAACCCGACCACGAGAGCAGCCACCATCGCGGCCATCGCCCCCGCGACAACGCTGAGCAGACCGAACGACGAAGCGTTTCCCGCCGACGCAGTCCGACCCGATTCCACCGGTGGCGCGCCGTCGACGGCGGGTCCAGCGGAGGGGTCCTGCGATAACGACATGCCAACGAGGGTAGTTCGACGTGCCCGCGCCCGCCCCGATGGGGCGTCGCTCCCGATCCCAGATCCTGATCTGGTCGATCGCTATACTTTCCGAGCTGGACACCACGGCCGAGTTCGGCCAAGGTAAATGCGACTGCCTCCGTAGCTCAGTTGGATAGAGCAAGGGCCTTCTAATCCCTAGGTCGCAGGTTCGATTCCTGCCGGGGGCGCAAAACCGCCTCTGACCTGCAAAATCAGTGGGTCAGAGGCGGAGCGACCACCAAGCACAACGCTCGACCACCTAGGAACTCTGCCGATGGAATGCCCACATGGGCAGTACCTCACGCCGGATGTGCGAGAGAGTAGGCAAGGCCGGTGATGATCACGTGCAGGCCGTATTCGAAGCGGGCATCGACATCGGCGATTTGTTCCAGGGGTAGATCGACAGGGAGGCGTATCTCGGGTGCCTTCGCGAGGTTCTGTCGCACTCGGGCCGCGCCCTCCGCTGCGGTGAGCCCACTGTCCTGCGCGGTCTGTTGCCGGAGGACCTGTCCCATGGTGTAGGACATGACGACGTCGCCGCCCCAGGCCGCCCGGGTCGGCGGAAATCCGGCATCGATGAGCGGGGTCAGCGCGGCTTCGTTGAACGACAACACATTTCGCTCGCCGGTGAGGCTTCCGCTGAGGATGCGGGCGCTGTCGCGGTGGGCCAGCAGAGCTCGCCGCAGACTGTGTGCCAGAGCCGCCAGCTGTTGTCCCCAATCGCCCTCGTGCGGGAGTGCGGGATCGGCGAGCGCTTCCCCGATGATCCGCTCGACCATCGCGTCGAGCAGGTCCTGTTTGCTCGCGAATCTCCGATACAGGGCGGGTGCCTGCACTCCGGCTTCGTCGGCCAGGCGACGCATGGTCAGCCCTTCCAGTCCCACGGTTTCGACCAGCGACAACGCGACGGACACCATCGTTTCACCAGCGACCGCCTGCCCGGCCGGGCGTCCCGACTTGGTGACCCTACGCACTTGCCTTGACATGTTAACAACGTTATCACTACTCTCGGCGAGCAAATGGTAACAGCGTTAACAAGTTGGTTCGTGGAAGGACATTCGATGCCGTCGAGGCCAATTCGCGGTTCCGTCGGAGTGATTCTCGTCGCCGCCGCGCTCGTCGCGACCGCCTGCCAGGCCGACGAGTCCTCCGGGGAGCGCGCGGTATCCACGTCGAACGCGCCGCACACCGACGAGCGCGGCCCGGCGGCACTCACCCGAGCCTTGGAACAGGCTGTGGCAGAGGGAATTCCCGGGGCGCAAGCCGTGGTCACGGACAGGGGTGGGACATGGTCGGTATCAGCGGGTGCCGGTGACCGAGCCGCCGGAACACCGTTTCCGGACAACTCGCACTATCGGATCGGCAGCAATACCAAAACGTTCGTGTCGACGGTGGTCCTGCAGCTGGTCGCAGAGGGCAAGGTCGACCTGGACGCACCGATCGAGCGGTATCTGCCGGGCGTCGTACACGGGAACGGGAGTGACGGCACCCGCATCACCGTGCGAAACCTGTTGCAGCACACCAGCGGGATTCCGGACTACCTGATCGACGGCGATGCGCCCAAGCCAGGCCAGATCACGCCAACCGTGCACAATCGCTGGCAGCGATTCACCTCCGACGAAGAGCTCGCCATCGCACTGGCCCTGCCCGCCTACTTCGAGCCCGGTACGAAATTCCAGTACACGAACACGAACTTCCTGCTCGCCGGAATGATCGTGCAGAAGGTGACCGGGCGATCTGTCGCAGCGGAGATCACCGGCAGGATCATCGAGCCACTCGCCCTGCACGGCACGTCCTTTCCCGGTCCCGACGACACCGCCCTCCCCGACCCGCACCCGATCGCGTACGCCGACATGGACGGAACGCAGGTGGACATCACCCAGCAGAACACCACTTGGGCGGGCGCCGCAGGCGCCATGATCTCGACCGGGGCGGATATGAACACCTTCCTCACCGCCCTGCTCACCGGCGAACTCCTACCCCAGCCCGAGCTCGACGAACTGATGCGCACCATCCCCACCGACAAGCCGGACGCCGAATACGGACTCGGGATCAACCGGGTACGACTGTCGTGCGGCATCGACGCCTGGGGACACACCGGAGGCCTCCCCGGTTTTCGTACCCTCGTCCGCTATGCGCCGTCGAAAGACCGCGCTGTCACCATGGCATTCAACGAGTTGCCCGCCACCCCCGACGCCGCGGCCGCCACCCTCTCCGCCATGGACACTGCGCTGTGCGATAGCGGCGAGTAGTGTCCTACCGGGGCGCAAAACTGCCTCTGACCTGCGGATCAAGCAGGTCAGAGGCGGCATTTTCGTGCGGGGATGTTCAGTTTCCGGAATCGACGATGGCGGTGACGCGGATTTCCACGCGCATCGCGGCCAGGCCGAGGACTGTCACGCCGGTTTCGGTCCAGATCGGTGCGCGGCCGCCGAGGCGCAGGCGGAACTGTTCGGCCATCACCCTGTTGTGGTCGTCGCCGATGACGTCGTCTCCCGGGGCGACCTTGTGGTAGGAGTTCACGTGGATGACGTCCTTCCAGGTCGCGCCGACCGTGGCGAGCGTGCGCTCCACGTTGTCGAAAGCCCGGATGATCTCGTCTTCCAGCGAGTCGGGGATGACCAGATCGTCATCCACGCCGGCCTGGCCGGAGATCTCGACCCGGTCGTCGACGCGGACGGCCCCGCTGTAGCCGAGTGCCTCGTGCAGCTTCTCGCCGTAGCCCGGTGCGATGCCGAAAGTGACGGTGCTCATGGTGTTTCCATTCCTGTCGGTGGGGCGCGTTCCCCGTGGGATGACTTCACGTATGAACTGACATTGGATGGTATTTATTTCAACCGTAAAGTGATGACCCATGGGCGACACCGACGAACAAGACGACGATGGCGAACTGCGGTGGCTCGACGAGCAGGAGAAGGCCGCGTGGACAGGGCTGATCTCGCTCGTCCTGCTGCTGCCGGGCAAGCTGGAGTCACCGCTGCGCCGCGAGCACGGCCTCACCCTGTTCGAGTACCTCGTGCTCAGTCATCTCTCGGAAGCACCGGAGCGCAAGCTGCGGATGGGAGAGCTCGCCTTCCTCGCCAGCGGGTCGCTCTCGCGCCTGTCCAACGTCACCAAACGCTGTGAACAGCGCGGCTGGATCGTCCGGATGCCCGACCCGGCCGACGGCCGCTACACCGTCGCCGAACTCACCGACGCCGGCTTCGACATCGTGCACCGGGCGGCACCCACACACTTACGCGCGGTACGCCGCATCGTCCTCGACTCGCTCAACGCGAACGACCAGAAGGCTCTCGCCCGTATCGCACACAAGCTCCGCATCGTTCCCGACGATCTCGGTTGACCGATCGAAAAGAGTGAGTGTACAGTCACTCACATGAGCAAGAGCGGAGTCACCCTCTCCCGATCGGATCTTCGGCGCGATGCCGTCGTCGATGCCGCGATCATCGAGTTCGCCAGGACCGGTTATCACGGCACGCCGATCAGCACGGTGGCGACGGCGGCTCAGATCTCACCCGCGTATGTGTTCAAGCTGTTCCCCGGCAAGGTCGCGCTGTTCGTCGCCGCACTCGAGCGGTGCTTCGACCGGATCGTGGCGGCGATGTCGTCGGGCGCGGCCAGGTCGAGCGGTGAGAGTCCCGAGCAGATCCTCTACGACATGGGCGGGGCGTATGCCGAGCTCATCGGCGACAAGAGCCTGCTCATGCTGCAGGTCCACGCCCAATCGGTGGCGGACGTACCGGAGATCGGCGCCGCGCTGCGGGACGGCCTGGCCAGGGTGACCGACCTCGCCAAACAGCGATCGGGCGCCGCGGACGAGTACGTCCAGCGGTTCATCGCCTTCGGGCAGCTCTGCCATCTGATCACCACCCTCGGCCTCGACGGCAACGACAGCCCCTGGGCGCAGATCGTCACGGCGGGCATCCGCCACCCACAACCCCACTGACCCCTCGATGCCCCTCGCGGGGCATTTTTTCGACCCACAAAGTGATTGACCAGTCACACACTAGGAGTAGCCATGTCCACCACCGCCACCGAAATCGTCCTGCCCGGCCGCGTCGAACCCGACGGCCTGCTGGTCACCCAGCGCGAGCTGCCCGCCCCCGGCGCCGGGGAAGCACTCGTCCGGGTCGAGGCGAGCGGTGTCTCGTTCGCCGAGCAGCAGATGCGCCGCGGCAAGTACTACGACCAGCCCGCCTACCCCTTCGTGCCCGGTTACGACCTGGTCGGCACCGTCACCGCCGTCGGCGCCGAGGTCGACCCGGCGCTCGTCGGCACGCGGGTCGCCGCGCTGACCAAGATCGGTGGCTGGGCCAGCCACGCCGTGCTCGACGCGGCCGATCTGATCCCGGTGCCCGCGGCCCTCGATGCCGCCGAGGCGGAAACCTTCGTCGTCAACGGGATCACGGCCTGGCAGATGCTCTACCGGACCGCGAAGGTACGGCCGGGACAGACCGTGCTGGTGCACGGCGCCAACGGTGGGGTCGGCTCGACACTCGTGCAGTTGGCCCGTGCCAACGGAATTCGCGTCATCGGGACGGCCTCGGCGCGCAACGCCGACGCCGTGCGGGCGCTCGGCGCGACCTGGATCGACTACCGCGGCGAGGTGTCGAGCGAGGTCAGGGCGCTGGCACCCGATGGCGTCGACGCGGTCTTCGACCACATCGGCGGCCCGGGGATCAACGACTCGTTCGCACTGCTCGCACCGGGCGGCACGCTGGTCTCCTACGGAACCGCGGCCACCAAGAACGACGAGGGCAACTCGCGTCTGCCGGTGCTGAAGCTGCTCGGCCGGCTCCTGCTGTGGAATGCGTTGCCCAACAAGCGCAATGCGCACTTCTTCAATCTGTGGGCGGGCAAGCGCGACCGCGCCGGTTTCCGTGCCCGCGTCATCGAAGACCTGGGCAAGGTCTTCGATCTCGCCGCCCGCGGTGACCTGCGCGCCCAGGTCGCCGCCCGTATCCCGCTGACCGATGCCGCCCGCGCCATGGAACTCGCAGAGTCGCGCACCGTCGTCGGCAAAGTCGTCATCGTCGCCTGACCCCCGCCACCCACTAGGAGATCCGTGATGTCCCAGCACCTTTCCGCGACCGAGACCCGTTCGTCCGCCCTGCGAGTCCTGCTCGACAACCGCCCGTCCTACCTGAGTTTCGGGATGGCCTGGTTGCTCGGGCACGGCGCGTACGCCCTGTCCCACGGCGACAACCCCGTCCTCCGACTGCCGTCCGTCCTGCCGAGCGCACTGCTCATCGCCGGACTGCTGACCGCGATGATCATCACCACCATCGTCACCATGCGAGCCCAGCGCGGCGTCACCGGCAAGGACGCCGTCGTCGGCAATCTGCTCGCCGCATCCTGGCTGATTGGTTTCGGCGCACTGTTCTTCGTCATCACCGCACTGAGTTCGGCACTGGCACAGGACGATGTGAAAATGCTGCTGTGGCCGACCGGCTCCGGCCTCGTCGTCGGACTGCTCTACCTGGCCGGCGGCGCCGCCTACCGCGACGTCCTGCAATACGCCCTCGGCGCCTGGCTGGCCCTCACCTCCTCGGCCGCCCTGTTCCTCGACGGCGCGAGCCCCTACTGGGTCCTCGCCCTCGCGGGCGGCGGCAGCTACCTGGTCGCCGCCGCCCTAGAACCCCGCCGCCGCGCCCTCGCCGCAGTCTGAGCTCCGGCCCCGTCCCGTCACTCGGGGCGGGGCATCGGCATGCCCGCGGCCGCCGTCAGCCCACCGGCGGGGATATCGAGCGCCGCCGGAGGTAGTACGACACCGTGACGATGCCGAGGAGCGGGCCCCACAGCAGCATCGGCGCGTAGCACCACCCCAGCACACTGCGGTGCACGCCGGTGAGCGTGCCTTGATCGACCCGATCCCACAGCAGATACTGACTGACGGTGATCACGGTCATCAGCACAGCGCCGAAGGCCGCGGGGCCCACCGCCGCCCAGAGCGGGACCGGCTTGTTCCCGATGAACGGCAGCCGGCGCGGCCCGACCAGTCCCCACCGGCTGATCAGACCAAGGGTGGCCAGCGCGGCCAACTCCTGGAGGACGGTGATCATCGGAAGGACGAGATAGCCGATGCCCGGCAGGCCGTAGTCCACCCGCAGCACCTCGTCGCTGTATCCGACCGGCACACCGAAGGTCATGGCCAGCCGCCACAGCGCGGACGGTAGCGCGACCAGCGGAACAGCGTGTGCCGCCCACCGAATCCACCGGGGCGGAGGAGGTGTCGACAACACCGCCGCGCGTCGCTCACTCAGTTCGATGGTCAATGGCACCTGCCGATCCGCTCTCCAGCCGGACCGCCCACGCTACCGAAACCACGCCCGACACGAAACGCCGTCTGCCCAAGGCCTTACGACATGGAACTGGCCGCGAGCACCCGCGCCGCGAAGGTGTTCCTCAGTTGCCGTACTGCCTGGTTTCCGGTCGTTCGATCATGATTCCGTGCGCCGGTTCCTCGGCCACCGGCCGATGTTCGACACCGCGGGGGACAACGAAGAGGTCGCCGGGACCGAGCGTCACCGGCTCGCGGTCCCGCAACTCGATGCGGAAGGTGCCGTTCCAGCACAGGAACAGTTCGTCCTCGTCGTGGTGGTGCCAGGGGAACGCACCGTGGAAGCGGGCGATGCGCACCACGGCGTCGTTGGCCGTGGCCAGGTCCCGCGGTTGCCATGGTCCGGTCAGGTTGTCGACGACATCGGTGATGGAGATCTTGGTCATGCCTCCATCGTCACGACGAAGGGGACGTGGACCCAGAGCCAATCCGGGTAAATTGGTTTGCCTATGGAGCCAATTGAACTGGCCGACAGACTCGGTCGCTGGTCCGCCGACCGCGGGCCGATGTACCTGCTGCTCGCCGGGCGACTGCGGACGTTGATCGACGACGGCGAGCTGACGCCGGGCACGCTGTTGCCGCCGGATCGCAGGCTCGCGCAGGCACTCGCGGTGGGGCGAAGTACGGTCGTGGCCGCCTACGACCTGCTCGGTGCGGAAGGACGAGTGGTGCGGCGGCAGGGCAGCGGCACCCGGATCGCGGGTGCCGACGCGCACCAGGTCAGGGCGACCACCCACTCACCGGCCTTCCTGCAGCTGCTCGAGCCGGACGCCGATGTCATCGCGCTGGCCTGTGCCGCCCCGTCGGCACCGCCGCCCGAGGTGGTTCAGGCGTATCAGCACATCCTGCCCGAGCTCGCCGCGACCGACGGCGACATCGGGTATCGGCCGACCGGACATCCGTTGTTGCGCACCGCGATCGCCGATCGGTACCTGGCTCGCGGCGTGCCGACCGATCCGGCGCAGATCCTCGTCACCGGCGGCGGACAGCAGGCGCTGTCGCTGCTCGCCCGCGCGTTGCTGCGCCCCGGTGATCGAGTACTGGTGGAGGCGCCGACCTATCCCGGTGCGCTCGAGGCGTTTCGCGAGGTCGCCGCGCTACCGCGGACCGGCCCGGTCGGCCTCGGCACGGTGACCCCGGCCGCACTGGCCTACGTGGTCGCGACCAACCAGAACCCCACCGGCACAGTGCTTTCCGCACTGGCCCGGAGAAGACTGGTCGAATCGGCCCGAACAGCCGGGGTACCGCTGATCGATGACGAAGTGCTGGCCGAACTCGGCTTCCCCGGCACCGATCCGCCACCACCGCCGTTGGCCGCCTACGACGCGTCCGTGATCTCCATCGGTTCACTCAGCAAGATCGTCTGGGGCGGACTGCGGGTCGGCTGGGTGCGGGCGCCGATCCCGCTGATCGCCCGGTTGGCCCGGCTGCGCGCCGTGCACGATCTCGGCGGCAACATCCCCGCGCAGTTGGCGGCCGCCTGGATGCTGCGTGAGCTGGATTCGCTTCGTGACCGAATCACGCGTCAGCGCAAGGACAGTCACGATGTTCTCGTCGCCGAATTGGCCAGGCTCCTGCCCGAATGGGAGGTCCCCTCGGTGACCGGCGGTCAGACTCTGTGGATCCGGCTGCCCCACGGGGACGGCACCTCGTTCGCCCAGCGCGCCCTGCGCCATGGCGTCGCGATCCTGCCCGGCGCCGGGCTCGACGCCGCCGGCGGCAGCATCGACCACATCCGCATCAGCTTCGTGGCCGATCCCGGCACACTGGCGGAGGCCACGCGCCGCCTGGCCGCGGCATGGCGGAGCTACACACCGCCCGACCGGCCCGCGTCCGCGACACCACCACTGGCCGTCTGATCGGCGAGGTCGAGGTGGCCGGGCAGCACTCTTCGACTATCGGGCTGAATCCGCCGTGCCAGTCGTGTCGTTCAGCCAGCGCAGACCGTCAGCGATGCCACCGCGCCAGCACGCGTAGTCATGGCCACCGTTGAATTCGACGTGCGCCACCTCCGCACCGGCCGCCCGGAGACGCTCGACCAGCGGCCGGTGCAGGGGCACGAGCACCCATTCCTGCGCGCCGACCTCCACATAGGCCCTGGTACCACGCAGATCCGCGCCGAGGATCGCGGCGGGCACCTCGTCCTGCCACACCGAGGCCGACTGGCTGATCGCCTGTCCGATCACCGCCGGATACCGCGCGAGCGCCAGTAGCGCGCCCGCCCCGCCGAGGCTCTGCCCCACCACGGTGACATCCGCGCGATGCGGGCCGATCGGATACTCCCGCCGCGCCCACGGCAGCAGTTCGGTCGCGAGCCACCGGTCGACACCCCCGTCCGCGCCGAGCAGCTCCCAGCGCCGGTCGGTGCCGCCGGAGTCGATCAGGATCGCGTAGCAGGGCTCGATCAGACCGTCGTCGATGAGGTTGTCCAGCGTGGTCGGCACGTCCTGCGGGCCGGTCCACGCCTCGCCGTCGAAGAACACCACGACCGGGTAGGTGGCCCGCGCGGAGTCGGCGGGCCGGTAGATCCGAACAGCTCGGCCGCCGGGACCCTCCCGCCGGGTGAGCGTCCCGCGCGGAACTCCGGCGCGCGGCGCGAGCCATCGCTGAGCGGGCGCGTCCGGCAGCTCGACCACCGACAGCCGCGTGCCCGCCTGGTTCCGGCTGTCGAGCGGGTTGAGTGGATCGGCGGCGCCGGAGTCGAGCGCTCGGCGCAGCGCGAGGTGATCGTCCGCGTCGAGCCACGGCGCCCGCTGCCCGGCGCGCTGCACCAGGAACGCATAGGAGGCTCGCCAATCAGAGCCCATCCGATACGACAGGTGCCAGATGTCGGTGCCGGGAACGCGGCGCATCATGCTCGCGTCGAGGTCGCTCTCGTCGGTGATCCGGTTGACGAACAGCAGCACCGATTCCGCGTCGTCATCGCGCCACAGGAACGTCACCACCCGCTCCCCCGGCACCGCGTCGACCGGTTCGACGATCGGCGACACCGCCCCCGCCCAGAACCCGGCCGTCGCCGGGCCGACACCCTCGACCTCGATCCGGTGCGCCAACGCCGCGATCACGGGGCTCGACACCACCGGGGCCGGTTCCGGACGCGCGAACTTGGGCGGGGTGCGGCGGCTGGACGACGTCATCACTCTCCTCGGCGGGCGGGCGCCAATCTATGCCGCTGTGAAGTCAGCGGTCCAGGGCAGGTAATCTTGCCCCTCATGTGGATCATTCTCGCCATCTCCGTGGTCAGCTCGGTAGCCATCGCGATCTTGTTCGCCCTGGGGTTCCCCGAGCACTGAGCGGCGCCCGCTGACCGGTCTGTCGCGCCGGTCACCACGGACCAGTGATCCGTGCCGTTTTCGTCCTGATTCCAGGTGAGCGGCCTAGAGTTGACTGATTGTGCGGGGCAATGCGGAGGGGGTCGGAAGACTTGCCCTCGTGTGGCGTCGGCTGTCGTGCCGTCGGCGTGATCCGAGCACCGCCGGAGTGTATTGGAAGCTCGCGCGCGCCGGGTTCAAACGGCAGGCGCAGTACAAGCTGGCGATGTTCGCCGGACTGTTCACCAACTGTGTGTTCGGGTTCGTCCGCGCGGCGGTGCTGGTCGCCGCGGTCCGCGCGTCCACTGATTTCGGCGGCTACGACGAGGCGACCATCGGCGCCTACGTCTGGTTGTCGCAGGCACTGCTCGGGGCCACCCAGTTCATGGGTCCGCCACTCGATCTCGTCGAGCGAATCAAATCCGGTGATGTCGCGATCGACTTCCTGCGTCCGGTTGACGTCCAGCTCGGCTACCTCGCCACCGACATGGGCCGGGCCGCCTGTGTCTTCCTGCCCCGCGGCGTGCCGAGCATTATCATCGGCGCGGCCACCTTCGGCTTGTCGATGCCGTCGACACCCCTGGACTATCTGATCGGCCTGATCAGCGTGCTGCTCGCGGTGGCGCTGTCGTTCCTGTGCCTGTTCGCGGTGGCGCTGATCGGGTTCTGGGTGGTGGAGATTCGCGGGATCAGGGTGCTGTACCAGATCGTCGGCACGTTCCTCGCCGGGCTCTTCGTACCGGTCCACATGTTCCCCGACTGGCTGCGTGTCATCGCGAGAGCTACGCCGTTTCCTTCCATCCTGCAGGCCCCGATCGATACGCTGTCCGGGCGGGCCGGCGGCGTCGACGCTTTGCTCATCGTTGCGGCACAAGGCTTCTGGGTCCTGGTGATCGGACTGCTCGGCAGGGTGTTGCTGCGAGCGGGACAACGCAGGCTGGAGGTACAGGGTGGTTGAACCGGAGTCCGGGCGATTAGTGGCCGGGAACTGGTTCACCCCCTACCTCGCAGTATTGCGTTCGCGTGTGAAAGCACAGCGGGTGTACCGGCTTTCGTTCGCCACCGAGGTGTTCAGCGCCTTCCTGATCGGGCTGGTCGAATTCGCCGAGGTGTGGGTGATCTTCCACAATGTCGGTACACTCGGTGGCCTCGACGTGCACGCGGCACTGCTGCTGTTCGGCCTGTCCAACACCGCGTTCGCGCTGGCCCAGGTGCTGGTCGGGCACCTGGACTCACTCCCGATGATGATCAGGATGGGCACGCTCGACGCCTATCATCTGCGCCCGCAACCACTGCTGCTGCAACTGGTCACCAGTGACATCTCGCTGCGCAGGCTCGCGCGCGCCGCTGTCGCGGTGATCGTGCTGTCGATCGGGTTGTGGAGCAACGATATCGACTGGGGCATCGCGCCGGTTACCTTGATCGTGATCACCCTGCTCAGCGGAATCGCGCTGTTCTGTGGCCTTTTCGTATGCGCGGCGGGACTACAGTTCTTCTTGATCGACGGTGCCGAGCTCACCAACAGCTTCACCTACGGCGGGTCCTTCGCCGCGATGCAGCCGGCCTCGGTGTTCCCGACACCGCTGAAACTGTTGTTCGGGTTCGCGATTCCCGTCGCGTTCACGGCGTACGTGCCGACCATCGCCCTGCTCGGTCTGCCCGGACCGCCGTTGCTGCCGGCGTGGTCAGCGTGGCTGACGCCGGTCGCGGCGTTGTGGGTGTGGCTGCTGGCGCTGGCGGCATGGCGGATCGGTACGAGGCACTATCAGGGAGGAGGGGGATAGCGATGGACGAACTCAGCGCGTCGGAACCGATCATCGACATCGACGACCTCACCCGGCAGTTCACCGTCTACCGCAAGAATGCCGGCCGATGGCGCAGACATCGCACCACGATCACCGCGGTCGACCGGATGAGTTTCCGGATCGAACGCGGCTCCGCGGTCGGCTACATCGGCGCCAACGGCGCGGGCAAGTCGACCACGATCAAGATGCTCACCGGCATCCTGGTGCCGACCACCGGCAGCGTGCGCACCTGCGGTCTCGAACCGGTGCGCCAGCGCAGGGAGCTGGCCTCCCGGATCGGCGTGGTGTTCGGCCAGCGTTCGCAGCTGTGGTGGGATCTGCCGCTGCACGAGTCGTTTTCGATCCTGGCGGCGATCCACCGGCTCGATCCCGATGTCGCCGACAAGCGGACCCACGAGCTGGTCGAGCAGCTGGAGATGGCCGACACCCTGGACACGCCCGTGCGCCAGCTCTCGCTCGGGCAGCGGATGCGCGCGGAAGTGGCCGCCGCGCTGCTGCATTCACCGGAGCTGGTGATCCTGGACGAGCCGACGATCGGCCTCGACGTGCTGTCCAAGCAGCGCCTGCGCGAATTCCTGCGCGCCGAGCGCATCGAACGCGGCACGACGCTGCTGCTCACCACCCACGACATGGGCGACATCGAGCGGCTCTGCGACCGGGTGCTGGTCGTCGACCACGGGCGACTCGTCTACGACGGTTCACTGACCGGCCTCGGCGCCACCGTCGGTGCGCGCCGGGTACTCGTGGTCGACCTGGCCGCGCCCACACCGGATCTCGACGACCTGCCGTGCGGTGCGCAACTGCTGTCCAGCGATGCGGGCGGCATGCGGCAGCGGCTGGCCTTCGACGCCGAGCAGACCACGGCGGCGCAGCTGCTCGCCGCGGTCTCCGATCGCGCGCAGGTGCGTGACCTGTCGATCGAGGAGCCCGGCATCGAGGACGTGGTGCGCCGGATCTACGAGTCGGCGCGCTGAGCGGGTTCAGCTGGGCGCGTGCGGATTTCCGGAGTACATGCGCACCTCGCCGTTCTCGCCGAGGAAGGCGTTGACCAGCATGATCCGCTGGGCGAGCAGGTCGGCTTCGTCGGGGGCGCTGGTGGTGATCGAGATCTGCGGGATGGCGGACCAGTTGACCACGTAGCGCTCCGGTGGCCCGTCGTCGTCGGACAGGCGCGCGAGCCGGAACACCGAGACCGCCCGGCGCTCCATGAGGTCACGCACGACGTCGGCGATTCGCTGCGGGTCTTCCAGCGCGAACAGGAACCCGAACGTCAACTCGGGCGAGGACACATAGGCGGGCACGTTTATCGAGGTTAGTGCATACGGCGGCGACGCCGGAACACAGCGGGGAAATGATTGCCGTGAATGCGCCATGCGGTTACCGCGCGGACGTCACGGGGAGACATCACCGTAACGCTGCATAACAATTTCTGCCGACCGCCGGTTTCGTACACCATACTATTGCGCGGTGACGCCGGATCGCGCTTTCCTGAAAGGGTCCCGATCAATCCCCGGGTCGTCTTCCTCGCCGCAGCGTCGCGGATATTCGTCGACGCCCGGGCGGGGCTACGCCGGTGCCGGGGAGTGCACCTCCCCCGAATCCTCCTCGGCCCTGGCGTATCCAGAATCTGTCAGTGAGTGCTATCAGGGGCGTGCACATGACCATCGATCCCGGCCATCGTGTGGATGACACGCACCTGCCGCCACCCTCGGCCCTGCTCCGGGCCTTTCTCGAACCCGCCGACCCCGATCCGGCCCGGCATCGCGTGCTCGACGCCGCCAGCGGACTCGCCCGCTGCCACGACCGCAGGCGCAGAGCACTGGAGACGGCCCGCCAGCCCGGCGCGGCCAGCGGCCGGATCGCGGAATCGGGCCGCCTGATCGATGACATCGACGACGAGCGCACCGCGCTGATCGCCCGCATCGACGCCTGGGTCGCCACCAACATCGCCCACCGGTCGGGTGCCTCCCTGCACACCGAGACGCTGGGCGCGGTGATCGACCGGATGGCCGCGAAATGGGTCGCCGCCAAGCACGCGCTCGACGGCGACCCGATGACGACGACGGCACCACGGCAGCGGGAGGCTCGCGCCCATCTGCAGTGGTGCCGTCTTGCCGAGTTGACCGATGGTTACCGCGACCTGATCACCGATGTCGCCGAACGCCGCAGGCGGCTGCCGGTGTGGTGATCAGCGCTGCTCGGTGGTCGGGTCCGGTGCGGTGGCCTTCGGCTCGGTCACCGGCCAGGAATCGTCGTCGCGGGTGGTCGTCACGTCCTCGATGACGACATCCTCGACGACGGCCTCCTCGTAGTGGCGCCGCGCGTCCGCCGCGGCATCACGCCGAGCCGCCGCGGCCGCCTCGTTCATCTCGATCGCGTCGGTGATGAACTCGCCGATCTCCTTGGCGACCGCGCCGACGGTTCCGGTGATGATGGCGGCGATATTGCCGACCCGCTGGGCACCGGAGGACGTCAATTCCTGGACCAGATCCTTGTTGCTTTCGAATTTGCCGACCATTTACACGCCCACTTCGGTTGCCTTCCGATTACGCATAACGATAACACCGGGCTTGGGCGCCCTCTTCACGAAGCGATCCGGCACCGAGAGCGCGAAGATCTTGGCCCAGACCGAGCCGATCTGCTTGGAGAAACGACCGGTGTTGTAGGGCAGGCCGTACTTCTCGGCCAGCGCCTTCACCTCGGGCGCCATCTCCGGGTACCGGTTGGCCGGGATATCGGGGAACAGGTGGTGCTCGATCTGGTGCGACAGGTTGCCCGACATGATGTGGAACAGCCGCGAGCCCTTGATGTTGGCCGAGCCGAGCATCTGCCGGACATACCACTCGCCGCGGGTCTCGACCTCGGTCTCCTCCTTGGTGAAGGTCTGCACGCCCGCCGGGAAGTGCCCGCAGAAGATGATCGAGAAGGTCCACAGGTTGCGCACCAGGTTGGCGGCGGCGTTACCGGCCAGGGTGTGGAAGAACAGCGGGCCGGTCAGCGCCGGGAACACCACGTAGTCCTTGAGCACCTGCCTGCTCGCCTTGCGGGCCTGGCCCTTGAGCAGCGGCTTGAGATCGCTCCACTTGCGCTTGCCCTGGATGATGTTCTCGGCCTCGAGGTCGTGCAGCATCACGCCCCACTCGAACAGCACCATCAGCAGGAACGCGTACACCGGGTTGCCCAGGTAGTACGGATTCCACTTCTGGCCCTCGTCGATGCGCAGGATGCCGTAGCCGATGTCGCGGTCCATGTCGTGGACGTTGGTGTAGGTGTGGTGCATGTAGTTGTGCGAGTGCTTCCACTGGTCCGCCGGGCAGACGGTGTCCCAGTCGAATTCGCGGGAGTTGATGCCGCGCTCGCGCATCCAGTCGTACTGGCCGTGCATGACGTTGTGGCCGATCTCCATGTTGTCGAGGATCTTCGACACACCGAGCGCGGCGACGCCGGCCAGCCAGAACGGGGGCAGGAAGCCCAGGTACATCAGCCCGCGCCCGGCGATCTCGAGGCCGCGCTGGGTCTTGATGATCTTGTAGATGTAGTCGCGGTCGCGCTCGCCCAGATCGGCGTCGATGCGGGCGCGCAGCGCGTCGAGCGCCTGGCCGAGCTCCTCGACCTGCTCCGGGGTCAGGATGATCGGGCCGTCTTTGCCTTCAGTGAGAATCGTCATGGCTATCTCTCCCCTTGTTGGATTCGGTTGTCTAGAGGGCGATGTCGACGTCGCCGACCGCGGTGTTCACGCAGATCTGGATCTGCTTGTCGGGATCGGCATCCAGCTCGCCGGTGCGCAGATTGCGGGTGCACCCGGAGACCTTGGTGGCGGTGCAGGAGAAGCAGATCCCCATGCGGCAGCCGTATTCCGGGGTCAGGCCCACCGCTTCGGCCTGTTCGAGCAGCGGTGCTCCGGTGTTCTCGGCGGCGACGGCGCTGCCGGAGAAGGTGACGGTGCCGGTGGCCTCGGCCGGGTCGGCCGGGACGGTGGTGAGGGTGAACTCCTCGCTGTGCACCCGATCCTGCAGACCCTCGGCCTCGAAGATCGTCTGCACCGACTTCATCAGCGGCGGCGGACCACAGACGAAGGTCTGCGCGTCGGCGAACCAGGGCGCCACGCGCTCGAGCTCGTCGTAGTCGAAGAATCCGCTGCCGGTGGAGGTTTCGCCGTTCACCACGGTGCCGGGCTCCACCGGGTAGCGATACTCCACGCGGAAGTTGGGCCTGCGGTTGGCGATCGCGGCCAGTTCGGCGCGGTGCGGCACCATCTCGGGCTGGCGCGCGTAGTGCAGGAAGGTCACCTGGCCGGTGTGCCCCTCGGCGTCGAGGGTGCGCAGCATCGACAGCACCGGGGTGATGCCGCTGCCGCCACTGACCAGCAGCACCTTCTGTGGACGGCGCTCGGGCAGCGCGAACACACCGGAGGCGGGCGCCAGGTCCACGACCATGCCCGGCCTGGCGTGCTCGTGCAGGTAGTTCGACACCAGCCCGCCCGGATGCGCCTTGACGGTGAGCTGGATATAGCGGTCGCCGCGACTCTCCGGGTCGATCGGCGAGTAGCAGCGCGTGTGGCGAACGCCGTTGATCGACACACCGATCTGCACGTACTGACCGGCGGCGTGACCACGCCACTGGCGCGAAGCCCGCAGCGTGAGCGTCACCGAGCCCGGCACCGCGTGCGACACATGGGTGACCTCGGCGCGCAGTTCCCGCGCGGTCAGCGCGGGGCTGACGAGTTCCAGGTACCGGTCCAGCGGGTGCGGCGTCGTCAACGTCTGCACCAGATCGATCAGTCCCACCATGATGTGTTGCCCCTCTGCGGAAGTTCCGTCGGCGTGCGATCCACAATTTCAGTGCACGCCTGTACACTCACCAGTGTGCCGGATGGACCCGGCCCACTGTCAACCGGCAATAATGTGAGCCGGGCAACATGAGCAGGGAAGCGACTATGGTGAACGGATGTATGCTCACCGATGTGACTGAGCAGGCAGGAACCCGTAACGAGCGCAAAGCGCACACCCGGGCGGCCCTCCTCGAGGGCACCCTGGCGCTGGCCGCCGACCGCGGGTTCGCGGCGCTGAGCCTGCGCGAGATCGCGCGCTCGGCCGGGATCGTGCCGACCGCGTTCTACCGCCACTTCGCCTCACTCGACGACCTCGGCGCGACCCTGGTCGACGAGGGCGTCACGGCGCTACGGCTGGCGTTGCGCGAGGTCAGGCGCAAGCCGGACGCGCATCTGGCCGATACCGTCCGCTTCGTCTTCGACCAGGTCAGGGTCAAGCGCGCGCTGTTCGGCTTCCTCATCCGCGAACGTCACGGCGGATCGGCCGCACTGCGTCAGGCGATCGCGCTGGAGATGCAGTTGATCGTGCGCGAGATCGTCGCCGACCTGTCGCGGCTGCGCGCGCTCGACGCCTGGAGCACGACCGAGCTGGAGATCGCCGCGGACCTGCTGGTCAACACGGTCACCGACGGCATCGCCGCATTCGTGGCGTCGACACCGCGCGAGGAATCGGCGGTCGTCGAGCGGACCGTCATGCAGATGCGCCTGATCGCCCTCGGCATCGGCGGCTGGCACGCTGGTCCGCCTCCCCGAGATTCAGGCCAGACCTAGGCGCGTGCTGATCCGCGTGGGCGGCCGGCGGGTTGCTCGGTGGTTCGGTAGCCCGTGCCCGGTGAGTTACCCATGTGCGAGCGAGATCAGTTGTCGCGGTGGTCATCGTGGGGGGTTGACTCGAATCAGAGTACGGGTGTTCACACAAAATTGACGTCGTGGTGTCGGTGATATCGCACAGTTGCGTCACACTGTCTTCGCCGGTGCGCGGACCGGGAGCAGGACCAGCAGGCCGGCGACCAGGACGACCAGGAGGCCGCCGATACCCGCGCGGTCGCTGCTGAACAGCCAGACGAACAGGCCGAACAGGGCGGGTGCCAGGAACGAGACCGCGCGGCCGGTCGTGGTGTACAGCCCGAACAGCTGGCCCTCCCGTCCGGGCGGGGCGAGGCGTGCCAGGAACGAGCGGGCCGAGGACTGGGCCGGGCCGACGAAGACGGTGAGCGCGAGTCCGAAGATCCAGAACATCAGCGTGCCCGACACCACGAGCAGCATCGATCCGCACAGGATCATGCCGACCAGCGAGGCCACGATCACCCGCTTGGGCCCGAGCCGGTCGTCGAACCGCCCGGCTACGACGGCCGCCGCGCCCGCGACCACGTTGGCGGCGATGCCGAACAGCAGCACGTCGGCGGTGGCGAATCCGTACACCTGTACCGCGAGCACCCCGCCGAAGGTGAACACCCCGGCCAGCCCGTCGCGGAACACCGCGCTCGCGAGCAGGAACCACACGGTGTGCCGGTCGGTGTTCCACAGCTCGCGCACATCACGCCACAGCACCCGGTAGGAACCTAGGAATCCCACCCGCGCCGCGCCGGGATCGGCACCGGTGCGCGGCAGCTCCGGGACCGCGAACAGCACCGGCAGCGCGAACACCGTGAACCAGACGGCCGCGAGCACGATCGCCAGTCGCACATTGAGGCCCTGGTCGGTGGGTATGCCGAACAGGCCGCGGGTGTCGCCGTCACCGGCGAGGAACCCCACGTAGCAGATGAGCAGCAGCGCGATGCCGCCGAAATAGCCCATCGCCCAGCCGAATCCGGAGACCCGCCCGACCGTGGCCGGAGTCGAGACCTGCCGCAGCATGGCGTTGTAAGGCACGCTGGCCAGCTCGAAGACGGCCGCGGCGAAGGCCAGCAGCGCCAGGCCGAGCCACAGGTCGTGGTAGTCGTCGTGGACGAAGAACATCAGCGACATCGCGCCGACGACCAGCGCCGTCAACGTCGCCAAGGCCCGCTTGCGCGAACCGACGGCATCGAAGTACTGCCCGCAGACCGGTGCCGTGAGCGCGACGACCAGGCCCGCACCGGCCAGCGCCCAGCCCAGCCAGGCACTCGCCGAGATGGAACCCGGCAGGTCCTTGCCGACCGAATCGGTGAGATACACCGAGAACACGAAGGTCAGCGTGACGGCCTGGAATGCCGATGACCCCCAGTCCCACAGTCCCCATGCCACTACCTGGCCGCGTCCGGCCGCCTCACCGACGGTATCGGCCGCGTTCACCTCGGTCATGAGGCGAAGCGTATCGGCCATTCACGGTTCCGGCAGCGCACATCGACGTTTTTCGGTAAGCCAACCCTTCATATGAACCTGGTTGCATAGTACCGCCCGTCCCGGATACTCTCGTCACATGGCACTGGAGCACGCGCTGCTGGTCTCGCTCAGCGAACGGGCGGGGTCGGGCTATGAACTCGCTCGCCGGTTCGACAAGTCGATCGGCTACTTCTGGAGTGCCACCCATCAGCAGATCTACCGGGTCCTCAAGCGCATGGAGGACTCCGGCTGGGTGACCGCCGAATCGGTGAACCAGCAGGGCAAGCCCGACAAGAAGGTGTATTCGGTGGCGCGGGCCGGGCAGGCCGAACTGGCCCGCTGGCTCGCCGAACCCACCACCTCGGTGCCCTCCCGCGACGAACTCGGCGTGAAGATCCGCGGCGCCGCGCACGGCGACATCGACGCCATCTGCGCCGAAGTGGCCCGTCACCGCGCCCAGCACGCCCAGCGACTCGACGAGTTCCAGCTCAGCGAAAAGAAATTCTTCCCGGTACCGGACCAGCTCTCCGGCACCGAGCTGCACCAGTATCTGGTCCTGCGCGGAGGTATCCGCACGGAGTCCGGCTACGTCGAATGGTGCGACGAAGTACTGCAGGCCCTGCGACCGCGAAAAGGTGAACCCAGCCCATGAGTTCCTTTCCCCATCTGTTCGAGCCACTCGACCTCGGCCACACCACCCTGCGCAACCGAGTGGTCATGGGTTCCATGCACACCGGTCTCGAGGACCGCGCCTGGGACACCAACAAGCTGGCCGCCTACTTCGCCGAACGCGCCCGCGGCGGGGTCGGCCTGATCATCACCGGCGGCTACGCGCCCAACCGCACCGGCTGGCTGCTGCCCTTCGGCGGCAAGCTCACCACCAAGTCCGAGGCCTACCGGCACCGCACCATCACCAAGGCGGTGCACGCCGAGGGCGGCAAGATCGCCATCCAGATCCTGCACGCGGGCCGGTATTCCTATATGCCGACCAGTGTTTCGGCCTCGGCGATCAAGTCCGCGATCAACCCGTTCAAGCCACGCGCCCTTTCGTCCAAGGGTGTCGAGAACACCATCGACGACTACGCCCGCTGCGCGAAGCTGGCCAAGTTCGCCGGCTACGACGGCTGCGAGATCATGGGCGGTGAGGGCTATTTCATCAACCAGTTCCTCGCGCCCCGGGTGAACAAGCGCACCGACAAGTGGGGTGGCACGCCGGAGAACCGGCGCAGGCTGCCGGTGGAGATCGCCCGGCGCATCCGCGCGGCGGTCGGCCCCGATTTCATCATCGTGTTCCGGCTGTCGATGGCCGAGCTGGTGGAGAAGGGCCAGACCTTCGACGAGATCATCGCGCTGGCACAGGAATTGGAGGCGGTCGGTGTCGACATCCTCAACACCGACATCGGCTGGCACGAGGCGCGGGTGCCCACCATCGTCACCTCGGTGCCGCGCGCGGCGTTCGTGGAGTTCACCGCCAAGGTCGCCCGCAAGGTGTCCATCCCGGTGTGCGCGTCGAACCGGATCAACATGCCCGAGATCGCCGAGGAGATCCTCACCCGCGGTGACGCGGCGCTGATCTCGCTGGCCCGTCCGCTGCTGGCCGATCCCGAGTGGGCCAACAAGGCCAAGGGTGACCGCGCCGACGAGATCAACACCTGCATCGCCTGCAACCAGGCCTGCCTCGACCACGCCTTCGGCAACAAGAAGGTGTCGTGTCTGGTCAACCCGCGGGCGGGCAGCGAGACCACGCTGCAGCTGCTGCCGACCCGGCGGGCCAAGCGCTTCGCGGTGGTCGGCGCCGGTCCCGCCGGCCTCTCGGCGGCGGTGAGCCTGGGCGAGCGCGGCCATCACGTCGACCTGTTCGAGGCCGACGACAAGATCGGCGGCCAGTTCGACATCGCCCGCCGCATCCCCGGCAAGGAGGAGTTCGACGAGTCGATCCGCTACTTCCGCCGCCGGATCGAACTCACCGGCGTGGCCCTGCATCTCGAAAAGCGGGTCAGCGCCGAGGAATTGATCGCCGGTGGGTACGACTCGGTCATCCTGGCGACCGGCGTGCGCCCGCGCATCCCCAACATTCCCGGCATCGACCATCCGATGGTGCTCTCCTATGCCGAGCTGGTGAAGGAGGAGAAGCCGGTCGGCAAGAAGGTCGCGGTGATCGGCGCGGGCGGCATCGGCTACGACGTGAGCGAATACCTCACCGTCGAGGGCCATCCCACCCTCAAGCTCGACGAGTGGAAGGAGGAGTGGGGTGTCGACTCCGAGGACGAGCAGTCCCGCGGCCAGCTCAAGGCCCCCAAGCCCTCCCCCGCCGCCCGCGATGTCGTGCTGCTGCAACGCAAGTCGACCCCGTTCGGCAAGGACCTCGGCAAGACCTCCGGCTGGGTGCACCGCGCGGCGCTCAAGGCCAAGGGCGTCGAACAGGTCGGCGGCGTGAACTACGACCGCATCGACGACGCGGGCCTGCACATCAGCTTCGGCGAGAAGCACGAGAACCCCCGCGTCATCGAGGTCGACAACGTGATCGTCTGCGCGGGCCAGGAATCCGTGCGCGAACTCGAAGAGCCCCTGCGCGCCGCGGGCGTGGACCTGCACCTCATCGGCGGCGCCGACCTGGCCGCCGAACTCGACGCCAAGCGCGCCATCGCCCAGGGCACCCGCCTGGCAGCGTCCCTCTAACCCCCCGAACCCGGTCGTCCGACGCGACGGACGACCGCCGCACCGCCCCGTCCGCCGCTTCGCATCCGGTGGGCGGGGCGGTGTTCTGGCTAGCTCGTGGCCAGGTCGGCGACCAGGTCGCGCAGGTCTCGTCCGGCGGGGGTCTCGTACCAGCGCAGGTGGCCGAGCAGCCAGTCCTCGTAGGCGATTTCGGCGTTGCGTGGCTCGTCGGCGACGGTGCGGAAGTAGTCGATCTCGGAGAGTTCGTAGCCGATGTGGGCCAGCGGGAGGATCGCCGGGAGCAGCGTTTGTTCGGCGCGAGACAGCGACCGCTCGGCACGATAGCCCTGGATCAACGCGGTGACCTGGTCCTCCCGCACATTCGCAGGGCCGCCATCGCGCAGCGAAACCCAGTCCACCGCAGCACGTTCGATCGCGATGGCCAGGTCGAAGACCGCCGTCGTCCGGTCGGCGAGCCCGAAATCGATCACCGAACTCACCTCGTGCCCGTCCCAGAGCAGGTTGGTCGCGTGCCAGTCCCCATGTGTCCACAGCGGTTCGACGCCATCGAGATCAACGCGCAGATCAGGAATCTCGGCCCGCCAGTCGCGACCACCGAGGAACCGTGCCACCGCGGGCCGGTGCGCGATGTGCCATTCGAACGCGCTCACCACATCGTCGCCGTGCGAACTCGACACCAATGGCCGAGCCGACCGCGCGGGCGCGTCGAATCCCACTGCCGCCAAGTGCAATCGCGCCAACATCGTCCCCGCCCCCGTCGCATCACCGACATCGCGATAGGGCGACCAGGAGAAATCCTCCCGATACCGATCCTCCCCCACCCCCACCCGATGCACCTCGTAAATGAACCCACCGAATTCCGAGAGTCCGCCGCGTGAGGGTGCCCAGTCGCCTACCGCGGCTCGCACCTCCGGCACCGGAATCCCCCGAGTCCGCAGGTGCGCCATGAATCGGTACTCCTCGGCGAGTGCCGCCCGATCCCGCAGCCGCAGGGGCAGGCGCTTGACCACGAGCTGTTCACCGTCGGCCACGCGTACCCCCACCGTCGACGACAGTGGTCGCGGGCTGTGCCATTCGACCGCGGCAACCTCGACCCCGTCCCAGGTGGCGGCCACCGCGCGGGCGATCTCGTCCTCGGTGAGGGTGGGCCAGGTGGGTTCGACCAGTGGAGCATCGCCCATCCCGAACACGTGATCATCAGTCATGATGCGAGTCTGCTCGTCGACGGCGAGGGCGGGCCAGGTCGGCGCGGTCAGTGGATCGTCGCCCATGCCGAACACGCGATCGTCGCCCATGGCCGCGTCCGACCTCGTCGCGTCGCGCCACAGTGGGTGGTGCGGAGTGGCTGGACGGGTCCGGTGTCATGAGAACGCTCATGCTAGGCCCCGCGCGGTTCCAGGTGCGCCCGTGCCGGGACCGTCACCTAAGCTCGCCGTGTGAGCTTGCCCTCCCCCACTGCAGACAATCGTGCCGTCGTCACCGGCGCGTCCTCCGGCATCGGTACCGCGCTGGCCGCCGAGCTGGCCGGTCGCGGCTATTCGCTGATCCTGGTCGCCCGGCGCGGTGAGGTCCTGACCGAGCTGGCCCAGCGGCTGACGCTGGCGCACGGGATCACCGCCGAGGTGCGCGCGGTCGATCTGGCCGATCGGACGCAGCGGGCCAGCCTGGTCGACGAGCTCGCGGTGCGCGACATCGCCGTGCTGTGCAACAACGCGGGCATCGCGACCTTCGGCCCGGTGGCCGAGCTCGACTTCGCCTACGAGCGCGCGCAGATGGAGCTCAATGCCACCGCCGTGCACGATCTGACCTTGGCCGTGCTGCCGGGCATGATCGAGCGCAAAGCGGGCGGCATCCTGATCAGCGGCTCGGCCGCGGGCAACATGCCGATCCCGAACAACGCCACCTACGCGGCGTCGAAGGCCTTCGCCAACACCTTCTCCGAGTCGCTGCGCGGCGAGCTCAAGGGCAGCGGCGTCAACGTCACCCTGCTGGCGCCGGGCCCGGTGCGCACCGAGACCCCCGCCCCCGAGGACGAGTCCATCGTCGACCGGATGGTCCCCGATTTCCTCTGGGTCTCCTCCGAGTACACCGCCAAGGTCTCCATCGACGCGCTGGCCCGCAACAAGATGCGCATCGTCCCCGGCCTGATCTCCAAGGGCATGAGCGTGGCGGGCAACTACGGCCCGCGCTCGTTCACCGCACCGATCGCCGGGGCGTTCTACAAGAAGCTGGGCAGCTAGTCACCGCCGCTTCCGCGTCCCGAACAGACTCCGGCTGATCTCGCGCCCGGCCGCACTCGCCGCCGAGCGCAGGAAGCTCTTGACCGCCGGATTCTGCATGATCTGATCGGCCGCCGAAGGTTCCGGCCGCGACGGTGTGCGGCCGGGAGCCGGTGCGGATTCGGGCGCCGGGTCGGCGGCCGCCATCCGGGCCAGCAGCATCTCGTAGGCCGATTCCCGGTCGATGCTCTGACCGTATTTCCCCTGCAGCGCGCTCGACAGCGCCTTGGACTTGATCGCGTCGTCGCCGATGGTGTCCATCAGCGAGCGCGGCGGCGCGATCTTGGTCCAGGCCACCGGGGTCGGCGCGCCCTTCTCCGAGAGCACGGTGACGACCGCCTCACCGGTGCCCAGCGAGGTCAACGCCGACTCGAGGTCGTACACCGACGACTTCGGGTAGGTGCGCACCGTCTTCGACAGCGCCTTCTGGTCGTCGGGGGTGAAGGCGCGCAGCGCGTGCTGGACGCGGGCGCCGAGTTGGGAGAGCACCGGATTCGGGATGTCGGTGGGCAGCTGGGTGCAGAAGAACACCCCGACGCCCTTGGACCGGATCAGCTTCACCGTCTGCTCGACCTGCTGCAGGAAAGCCTTGGACGCCTCGGCGAACAGCAGGTGCGCCTCGTCGAAGATGAACACCAGCTTGGGCTTGTCGACATCGCCCACCTCGGGCAGCGTCTGGAACAGATCGGCGAGCACCCACATCAGGAAGGTGGAGAACAGCACCGGCCGCGCGGCCTGCTGACCGAGTTCGAACAGCGTGATCACGCCCTGCCCGCCCGCGGTGCGCAGCAGGTCGGCCGGATCGAGTTCCGGTTCGCCGAAGAAGGTGTCGCCGCCCTCGGCCTCCAGGTTCACCAGCGACCGCAGGATCACCCCGGCCGTCTGCGCCGACACCCCGCCGATGCCCTTGAGGTCTTCCTTGCCCTCCGGGCTGGTCAGGTGGGTGATCACCGCGCGCAGATCCTTCAGATCCAGCAGGGCGAGGCCGCGCTGATCGGCCCAGTGGAAGATGAGGCCGAGGGTGGATTCCTGGGTGTCGTTGAGGCCGAGCACCTTCGCCAGCAGGATCGGCCCGAACGAGGTGATCGTCGCCCGGATCGGCACCCCGATACCGCCGGTGCCGAGCGAGACGAATTCGGTAGGGAATCCGCTCGGCGCCCAGTCGGCGGCACCGGTCTCGGTGGCGCGGGCCCGGATCTTCTCGTTGTCCTGTCCCGGCTCGCTCAGTCCCGACAGGTCGCCTTTGATGTCGGCCATCACCACCGGAACCCCGGCCCGCGAGAGATGTTCGGCGATGCCCTGCAGCGTCTTGGTCTTTCCGGTTCCCGTGGCACCGGCGACGAGTCCGTGCCGGTTCATCATCCGCAGCGGAATGCGCACGCGGGCAGCGGGATCGGTCGTGCCGTCGACCATCACCGTGCCGAGTTCCAGGGCGGGACCGTCGAAGGCGTAGCCCGCCGCGATCTCGGCGGCCGCGCCCGAAGCCGCGGGGGTGTCGGCCGATTCGGTGCTCGCGGCGGCGGCTTCCTGTTCGGCGGCTTCGGCGGCCGCGGCCGCCTCGGCGGCGACCCGTGCCGCTTCCTCGGCCGCCTTGCGTGCCGCTGCCGCCTTTTCCTGAGGGGTGGTCATTCGCGCGTCCTCCGTCTGGTCACACTGCCGTACGCAAGAAAAGCTCGAAAACGTCTGGGGGAAAACCTCAGGCAAACTGTATCCCCGCCGGTCATCCGGGTGGCGACCATCCGGCGATGTCGGCGCGCAACCCGGCCGCCTCGCCCGCCCGACGCACCTGCCGCCCCGGCGTGCCGACACACCGTTAGGGTGACTCAGGTGTCCGACAAACTCTTGGTGTGGATGGATTGCGAGATGACGGGGCTCCGTCTCGACAGCGACAAGCTGATCGAGATCGCCGCGCTCGTAACCGACAGCGACCTCAACATTCTCGGTGACGGTGTCGACATCGTCATCCACGCCGACGACGCGGCGCTGGCGTGCATGCCGCCGGTCGTCGCCGACATGCACGCGAAATCCGGTCTGACCGAAGAGGTCCGGCGTTCGACCGTGACCCTGGAACAGGCTCAGGCCGAGGTGCTGGACTACCTCAAGCAATACGCGCCGACCGCGCGCACGGTGCCGCTGTGCGGTAACTCGATCGCCACCGATCGCGGTTTCATCGCCCGCGACATGCCGGAGCTCGACGCGCACCTGCACTACCGGATGGTCGACGTGAGCTCGATCAAGGAGCTGTGCCGCCGCTGGTACCCGCGCATCTACTTCGGCCAGCCGGAGAAGGGCCTGGCCCACCGCGCCCTGGCCGACATCAAGGAATCCATCCGCGAGCTCGAGTACTACCGCCGCACCGCGTTCGTCCCGCTGCCCGGCCCGTCCACCGCCGAGATCACCGCCGCCGCCGAATCGGTCACCGAGGCCGTGGATGTCACCGGATCGAGCCCCCGACCAGCGGATTAGGGTCTGACCCGGAAAACACGCTAGTATCTACGGCGCCGGTGATTCACCGGTGATGGTGACCGTAGTTCAGTTGGTAGAGCACCAGGTTGTGATCCTGGCTGTCGCGGGTTCGAGTCCCGTCGGTCACCCGAAGAGCCGCTGGCCGGGTCCTGAGCAATCAGGACCCGGCCAGCGGTCTATCCAGGGGGATACATGACGACACCACCGCGTACCACCGGCGTGGGCCCGGTCCAGCGCATCCTGTTCCTTGTCGGCGCGCTCGTCTTCGGCGCGGGCGCGCTCTTCGCCGCGGTCCAGCCGGTGAACGCGCTCGCGTATCTGGCCGGCCTCGGGGAATCGGTCACGATCGAGGTCACCGGGGGGTCCGTCGGATCGTTCGGCGGCAACGGCAGTCACCAGGGCACAGGCACGATCGTCGGCGACGGACGCACGGTGCAGCTGTGGGACGTCCGTAGCGGCGAGACCGTCGAGGCGCGCACCGTCCTGATCGATCTGAGCCTGACCGGCGCGCACGCCTATCGCGACGGCCTGCAGGCGAGCAAGGACTTCCTCTGGGTGATCGGCCTGCTCGTCCTCGGCGCGCCCGCGCTCATCTTCGGCCTGGCCGCGATCGCACCGGGTCGCCGACGGAATCGCGGATAGGTTCCCGCTCGATCTCACCCGGCCGTGGCGCGGCTCGCTCGATGTCGGCGCACGGCCGATCGGTTCGCGCAGGCCGGGCTGCAGAAGCGTTGCCGACCGTTGCGGGAGGTGTCGGCGTAGACCTGGGCGCAGCCATCGGCCGCGCAGGCGCCGAGGCGGTCCATGCCGAGGCCGGTCAGGTGCAGGGCGGTGCCGACCGTGATGAGGGCGGCGATCTGGCGGTCGGTCGCGACGCCGGGGTCGCGGAAGTGAAGGTGCCAGCCGTCGCCCGCGTGGTCGGTCAGCCGGGGTGCCGAGGCGTAGTCGGCCAGCAGCGCGTTGAGCAGCTCCGCGCGGCCGGGGCGGTCCGCGCACTCCACCACGCGCCGCCAGCGCGCCAGGAACGCCGTCACCGACGCCAGGTCGGCCTCGGTCGGCGGGCCGGGCAGGACGAGCCCCGCGGCCGCACAGCGTCGACCCAGGTCCGCCGCGCTCGCGCAGGGCTCGTTGAGCAGGCCGACCCCCAGCCGCACCGGCTCCCGTCCGTAATGGTTGTAATGCACAATGCCATTACAACAGACTCGAAGCATGAACAGCCACACCACGCACACCTGGCGGATCGAGTCGGCCCACCGGACCAGCGAGGGCCTCATCGCCTACCAGCGCTGCCGCTGCGGGGCCCGCCGGGTCGTCGTCGGCGACCTCGGCATCAGCATCACCGCCGCACTGGGCGGCCCGGGGTCCGGCCTTGCCGCCACCGCCTAGCCCGCACATGTCGGCTTCATGACGAAGCTCACGTTCGACCGCTACACTTTGGACCGCTGCCCAGATGTGGGGCAGATCTCGTCATTCGCGTCAGCGCTCGACCGGAAAGACCACTTGATGAAGCGTTCCACCGTCGTCACCGCCCTCGCGGCGGCCCTCGTGCTAGGCCCGGTCGCAGGCACCGCCGCAGCCGCCGAATCGCCCGGACTGCCCCTCACCGCGTTCACGACGGACGCCCCCGCCAACTCCGGCAAGGTGGGCCTGCCGAGCGAACTGCCCGAGTCCGGTTCGGCGCAGAGCGGCTCGACCACCGGCGTCGAGACCACCGGCTCCTCCGGCACCGGTTCGGCCGGCCTGCCCAACCTGGACCGGCTGCTGTTCGGCGGACGCATCCTGTGCGGGGCGCTCGGCAGCGCCCTCGCCGTCGCCGGCGAGGCGATGATGGACTGTCGCGACCTGCCGACCCCGGTCTGAACCGACCCGCACACGAGCGAAGGGCCACCGGAGACATCCGGTGGCCCTTCGTTTTTCGCTGTCGTCGCCGATCAGAGGGCGTCGGCGTTACCCGCCTTCCACTGCTCCCACGGGATGTTCCAGTCACCCAGTCCATCGACCCCGGACAGGGTGCCACCGACGGTGTTCTTCACGATCGTCGGGTCCCCGCGCTGGGCGTTCTCGTACACCCAGCGCGCGTTGGCCGGGCTCAGGTTCAAGCAGCCGTGGCTGGCGTTGGAGTAACCCTGCTGGCCGAGCGACCACGGCGCCGAGTGGAAGAAGATGCCGCTGTAGGAGATGCGCGTCGCGTAGTCGACCGGGGTGCGGTAGCCGTTCGGCGAGTCGACCGAGACACCGTAGGTCGAGGAGTCCATGACCATCTTGTCGAACCGGTCGCCGACGATGTAGATGCCGTTGTCGGTGGGCGTGCTGTCCTTGCCCATCGAGGTCGGCATCGTCATGACCACCTCACCGTTGCGCTCGACCACCACCTGCTTGGTGTTGTCGTCGGCGGTGAAGATCTGCGCGTGACCGATGGTGAAGTGCGAGGTGATGTTGTCCTGGCCGAACAGACCCTTGCCGAGGTCCTTGCCGTAGACGTTCACATCGATGCTCACCTTGGTGCCCGGTGCCCAGAAATGCTCGGGGCGCCAACGGACCTCACGGTTGTTGACCCAGTAGAACGCGCCTTCGACGGCGGGCTCGGTGGTGATCTTGATGGCTTCCTGGGCGGCGCGCCGGTCGGGGATGTTCTCGTCGAACTGGATCGCCACCGGCTGACCGATGCCGACCACGTCACCCTCACCGGGCAGCAGGTACGGCTTGGTCTGATTGTTCGGGGAGCTGGTGGTGAAGCTCAGCGTCGAGGAGTTCGCCCCGCCGAGGCCGATGGCCTTCGCGGTGAGCTGGTAGGTCTTGCCGTAGCCGAGCACCTCGGTGGTCGCCCAGGACCGGCCGTCGGCCGCCAGCGCGCCCGAGACCGTTCCGCCCTGCTGGTTGGTCAGCGCGACCTCGGTGAACTTGCCGTCCGCGACCTCGAAGGCCAGCGGCATGCCCGGCGAGACGCCGACCTGGCCGTCCTTGATCTCCGAGACCAGCTTCGGCTTCATGAGTTCGGTGATCGGGTTGCGATCGATCGCCACCTCGACCCCACTGCCCTCCGCCGCCGAGCAGGCGGACGCGCCCAGCGCGAACACCGCCAGCAGCACCACCGGAACAATCGTCCGCAGCGACCGAGGTCGCCCCCGCTTCTTACCCATGTCAACCCCGTTTCCGTACCGACGCCGTGCTGTAACAGTGCGCCGCAGATCCCACCGATCGGATCGCTCTAGCCATCCGCACGGCGGGGGCGTTCGAGATCGTCGACCGCCATTCTGCCAGCCCGCCCGGCCGCCACCAACGGGAAAGCCCCCGCGACACGACCAAGTCACAATCGTTAGATATGTCTGGAGCCCCCCGCCGTTAACAACGCGAACGGACTCGCATCCGCGCTGGTCAACGCCCGATTTCACTTTCTGGCCCAGAGCCTGTTAATGTTTGTTCCGCACCGCAGAGCGGAGCAAACACGCGCCATTAGCTCAATTGGCAGAGCAGCTGACTCTTAATCAGCGGGTTCGGGGTTCGAGTCCCTGATGGCGCACAGCAGACCGCATCCCGGCAGTTAACGCAACTGCCGGGATGCGGTCTTTTCGTCTCGGTGCCGCGCGTCGGCCAACAGTCACAGCGTCGTTATCCGACCGCCATGGACAATCGCGCTCAGCGCCACTCCAGTCCCGATCCGGACACCTTCTAGCTGCGCAAACACTCGCGAAACCTGATTTGGCCAAACTTTTTCTGTGACGCGCGCCACCGTAACGGCGGCGGCAAACCCCCTGCGTACATAACGATTCTGCAACTGCGGTGGGAACCGACCAAGATCGGCAGCGTTTGCCGTTCAGGTTTCGTTCACCTTGCGTTCACCTACCGTGACCATTCTGCAATCAGGTCAAAAACAGACCTGCGGTTTGGTCAGCAAGGTTCGAACCTTCGCGAGTACCGAACAGCGCGTGGTCTCCCCGCAGCCAGCTGTGGAGCACCGTGCGACGCGGCGGATCGCCATCGAGCGTCCGTACCCCGACAGCGTACGCACATTCCATACAGACAGAAACAACACATCGCCTGACCGGCGCCGCGCCGCTGCGCGCGCTGCGCGATCCACCGCGCCCCGACCCGGGCCCGGATCGCCAGACAGAGATGAAGGAACAGAAAAGCACATGATCGACAAAGACAAGCTCAGCACCGTTATCGGCCGTCGCTCGCGCCGCGAGGCGTTCACCGTGGCCGTCGCCGCGATCGGCCTGGTCGCCGTGGCCGCTTCCTCGGCCGTGTCCTTCGCCGACGATGGCGTGCCGGCGCGTGCCGCCACTGTCGTCGAGCAGGCGGACAGCATCGCCGCTGTCGGCGCCGCCCCTGCCATCGAGGCCCTTCCCGCCCCCGCGCCGGAGGCCGCCCCGGCCCCCGAGGCCGAGGCCATCCCGGCCCCGATGCCCGAGCCCGCGCCGAAGTCCTACGAGGACAACCTGCACGGCTGGATCAGCGAAGCGCTCGACATCATGGCCGCCAAGGGCATCCCCGGCAGCTACGAGGGCATCCACCGCAACATCATGCGCGAGTCGACCGGCAACCCCCAGGCGATCAACCTCTGGGACATCAATGCGATCAACGGCATCCCCTCCAAGGGCCTGCTCCAGGTGATCGACCCCACCTTCGCCGCCTACCACGTCGAGGGCACCCCCTTCGACGTGTGGAACCCGGTCTCCAACATCGTCGCGGCCTGCAACTACGCCGCGCACCGCTACGGCTCCATGGACAACGTCAACAGCGCGTACTGAGCCACCTGACGGGTCCGAACGCCCGCGCTCCGGTCATCGCCGACCGGAGCGCGGGCGTTCGTCGTAGAATCGGCCGGTGCCAGACAGCGCCGATCAGGCACCCGATCACGCGCATTCCGACGCGGCGACGGCCAGCCGGGTCGCCAAGGCCCGTCGACTGGCCGCCTACGCGTGGGCACGCGAGATCAGCGGGGCCGAACTGCTCGCCCTGCCCGCGTCGACGCTGCGCAAACTGGCCCGCGCGGCCGAGACCAACCCGCCGAGCACCGGCGAGACCTGGCAGGTCGTCGCGGACCTGCTCGATCAGAAGGACGCCTGGGCCGCCCGCAACCCCGGGCATGCCGCCGCGGTGCGCACGCACGCGGACGAGAAGCTGCTGTGGGTCAAACAACCCGTGAAGCCCTGGTCGGGAGAATCCTGACGGCGCATTCCCACGGCGGGATCAGGCGAACAGCAGGCCGAGTGCCAGCGCGAGCATGACCAGCGCGATCAAGGAGTCGAGCACGCGCCAGGCACCCGGACGGGCGAACAGCGGTCCCAGCCGACGGGCGCCGTAGCCGAGCGCGAGGAACCACGCCACGCTGGCCAGCATGGCCCCCGCGGCCAGGAACCAGCGGTCGGGCGCGGCGTAGGTGCTGGCGAAGGAGCCGAGCAGGACCACCGTGTCCAGATACACATGCGGGTTGAGCCAGGTCAGCGCCAGACAGGTCAGCACGGACGCGCCGAGGGCGACCGAAGCGCCCGCCTCGGCGATCAGCGTCGATGAACCCAACGCGCGGCGCGCGGCCAGCAGCGCATAGCCGAGCAGGAACGCCGCCCCGGCGTAGCGCGCGACGGTGAGCACGGCGGGAAACGACTCGACCACCGTGCCGAACCCCGCCACCCCGGCGGCGATCAGGACGATGTCCGACACCGCGCACACCGCGATGACGGGCAACACATGCTGACCACGCACGCCCTGGCGCAGGACGAAGGCGTTCTGCGCGCCGATCGCCACGATGAGCGAGAGCCCGAAACCCAATCCGGAGAGCGCGGCCAATGCCGCCGATGATGCCGTCACATCTGTCGACGCTAGAAGTCCGCCGAAGACAAGGCCAGCTAATTATTCTGCATAGTCATTAGAGTTGCTTATGTGGATCTCCAACTGGACCAACTGCGCGCGCTCGACGCCGTGCTCACCGAAGGCACGTTCGAGGCGGCGGCGCGGCGCTTGAGCGTGACCCCGTCGGCGATCAGTCAGCGGATCAAGGCACTGGAAGACGCCGCGGGCCGCATCCTGCTGCAACGATCGAAACCGGTGCGCGCCACCGAATCCGGGCTCGCCGTCCTGCGGCTCGCGCGCCAAGTCGCCCTGCTCGCCGGCGACACCGCGCGCGAACTCGGCGACGCCGACCGGCCCGCCGACCGACCGATCCGGATCCCGATCGCCGTCAACGCCGACTCGCTCGAATCATGGGTGCTGCCCGCACTCGCCCGCGTGCCCGCCGGGATCTACTTCGACCTGCACCGCGAGGACGAGGAACACACCACCCGCCTGCTGCGCGACGGCACGGTGATGGCGGCGATCACCGCGACGGCGACACCGGTGCGTGGCTGCAAGGTCGACGCGCTAGGGGCGATGCGCTACCGCCCGATGGCGACCCCGGACTTCGCCCGCACCTGGTTCCCGGACGGCCCGACCCCGGCCGCGTACACCGGCGCGCCGGTCGTGCATTTCGACCGCAAGGACGATCTGCAGTTCCGGCAGTTACGCCGCCGCACCCGTCGTCAGGTCGACCCGCCGAGCCACTACGTGCCCTCGTCGCACGGCTTCGCCGACGCGGTGCGCCTCGGCCTCGGGTGGGGCATGCTGCCCGATCTGCAGACCGAGAACGACCGTGCGGCAGGCACTCTGGTGAACATCGACGGCGATTCCCACATCGATGTCCCGCTGTACTGGCAGCAGTGGAAACTGCACTCCCCCGCCCTCAGCGCGGCCGCCACCGCGATCGCCGCCGTGGCCGCGACGGCACTGGCCGTCCAGTAGGTTCAGACCTTCTTCACCACACTGGATTTCAGCTGCATCGGCCCGATTCCGTCCACCTTGCAGTCGATGTCGTGATCCCCGACGCCCTGCACCAGCCGGATGTTGCGCACCTTGGTGCCCGCCTTGATCCCGGTGGGACTGCCCTTCACCTTGAGGGTCTTGACGACCGTGACCGTGTCACCGTCGGCGAGCACATTGCCGACAGCGTCACGGATCACGTCCTCGCCCGCCTCCTCGGCGACGGGCGTCCATTCGTTGGCACACTCGGGGCACACCAGCAGCGCACCGAGTTCATAGGTGTACTCGCTCGAGCACGCGGGACAGGGAGGCAGCGAATCGCTCATGGTCGTGGTCCTCGAAACCTAGGCGGCGGACAGGAATTCGATCAGCACGCGGTTGATCTCGTCGGGTCGTTCGAGATAGCCGTAGTGCCCGCAGCGTTCGATCTCGGTGTAGCGCGCGGTGGGGATCGACTCGGCGACCTCACGGCAGAAGCGCGGCGGCACCATCTGATCGTCGGCGAAGCCGACCACCAGGCTGGGCACGGTGATGGCGCCGTAGGCCGCGCGACGGTCCTGCGAACGGTCGAGCCCGAGCTGGGCCCGCGTGCCGGGAGTGCCCTTGCCCGAGGTGAATTCGAAGATGTCGAGCCATTCCTGCGCCTTGGCCGGATCGGCCAGGGTGTGCGGGGACAGGTTGAGCATCGCCTTGATCGCGGCCGCGTACTCCGGCGGCAGCTGGATACCCTTGTCGTACAGGGCCTGTTCACCCTTGTTGAGCGTGCTCGTCACCGGATGCGGGCGCGCGGTGGCGGCGAACATGACCGCCTTGCCGAGCAGGTCCGGCCGGGCCAGGGCGAGTTCGGCGACGATCCGCGAGCCCATCGAGGTGCCGACCACGTGCGCGGGTGCGCCGAGATGCTCGATGAGGGCGGCGGCGTCACCGACGAGCTGGGGCATGGTGATGCCCGCGGCCGACTCCGCCGACGGCGCGATCCCGCGATTGTCGACAGTGGCGACGCGGAATCCAGCCTTGACCAGGGCGGGCACCTGATAGGTGCGCCAGACGCGGCCGGGGCTTCCGCTGCCCATGACCAGCAGGACCAGCGGGCCCGATCCGGTCTCGTCGTAGCCGAGCTGAATGCCGTTGAGCGTGGCGATGGGCAATGTCTCTCCTGTTAGCTGTTTGCTAAAGTTAGAAATCACCATACCGGTCGCGCGGAAGGCGGGTCTCCCACGGTGCCAGGATTGAGCAGGCCGCTGTACCAGATGAAGGCCGACTTCTTCAAAACCCTCGGCCACCCCATCCGCATCCGGGTGCTGGAACTGCTCAGCGAGCGTGAACACGCGGTCTCGGAAATGCTTCCCGAGGTCGGTGTCGAGGCGGCGAACCTGTCTCAGCAGCTCGCGATCCTGCGCCGGGCCGGGTTGGTGACCGCACGCCGCGAGGGACTGTCGGTAACCTACGAACTCACCTCGCCGCGGGTCAAAGAGCTGCTGATCGTGGCTCGCGCGATCCTCACCGGCGTCGTCGCGGGACAGGCCGAACTGCTGGAGAACCCCGCCGAGCCGCCGGTCGCCCACACCGCCTGAGCACCGGCCGTCGAGCTGGCTCACCCACTCCTCGCCCATTAGTTGCATACTTTCTAAACTAGCCACCTAGCAAGTTGACAAGGAGAACATCCGTGACCGCGAGCTCCGCGCCGACGACGGTTCCCACCGCACACCCGGCCATCCTGGCCTGGGTCGACGAGATCGCCGACCTGACCGCACCCGAGCGCATCGTCTGGTGCGACGGGTCCCCCGAGGAATGGGACCGGCTGACCGGCGAACTCGTCGAGAAGGGCACCTTCGTCCGGCTCGACGGCAAACCGAACTCCTTCTGGTGCGTCTCCGACCCCGACGACGTCGCCCGGGTCGAGGACCGCACCTTCATCTGCTCGGAGAACGCCGCCGACGCGGGCCCGACCAACAACTGGGTCGACCCGGTCGACATGCGCACCCTGATGACCGAGCACTACCGCGGCGCGATGGCGGGGCGCACGCTCTACGTGATCGCCTTCTGCATGGGTCCGCTCGACGCGGCCGAGCCGAAGTTCGGTGTGCAGATCACCGATTCGCCGTACGTCGCCGTGTCGATGCAGATCATGACCCGCTCCGGTACGCAGGTATGGGACAAGCTCACCGCCGGCACCGAGTTCGTGCAGTGCCTGCACTCGGTCGGCGCACCACTGCACGAGGGTCAGGCCGATGTGCCGTGGCCGTGCGACCGCACCAAATACATCGCCCACTTCCCCGAATCGCGCACCATCTGGAGCTACGGCTCCGGCTACGGCGGCAACGCCCTGCTCGGCAAGAAGTGCTTCGCGCTGCGCATCGCCTCGGTCCTCGGTCGTGACGAGGGGTGGCTGGCCGAGCACATGCTGATCCTCAAACTCACCTCGCCGCAGGGCAAGACGCACTACGTGGCCGCAGCGTTCCCGTCCTCGTGCGGCAAGACCAACCTCGCGATGCTGGAACCGGCACTGCCCGGCTGGCAGGCCGAGACCATCGGCGACGACATCGCCTGGATGCGCTTCGGCGCCGACGGCAGGCTCTACGCGGTCAACCCCGAGGCCGGATTCTTCGGCGTCGCACCGGGCACCGGCGCGCGCACCAACCCCAACGCGATCGCCACCATCGACCGCGGCAATTCGATCTTCACCAATACCGCGCTCACCGACGACGGTGACGTGTGGTGGGAGGGCCTGACCAAGCAGCCACCCGCCCATCTGACCGACTGGCGCGGCAACGACTGGACTCCCGAATCGGGAACCCCTGCCGCACATCCGAATTCGCGCTACTGCACACCGATCGAGCAGTGCCCCTCGGTGGCGCCGGAGTGGAACGACCCCACCGGTGTGCCGATCTCGGCGATCTTCTTCGGCGGTCGCCGGGCGAGCACGGTGCCGCTGGTCGCCGAGACCTTCGACTGGGCGCACGGGGTGTTCACCGCTTCGGTGCTGTCCTCGGAGACCACCGCCGCGGCCGCGGGCGCGGTCGGCGTGGTGCGCCGCGATCCGATGGCGATGCTGCCGTTCCTCGGCTACCACGTGGGCGACTACTTCGCGCACTGGCTGAAGCTCGGCGCGCAGGCCGATACCGCGAAGCTGCCGAAGATCTTCCAGGTCAACTGGTTCCGCCGCGGCGAGGACGGCACCTTCCTGTGGCCCGGCTTCGGTGACAACGTGCGCGTGCTGAAGTGGGCCCTCGAACGCCTCGACGGCACCGCCGAGGCCGAGTGGACGCCGATCGGCTACGTCCCCACCGCCGAGGCGCTCGACCTGACCGGCCTCGACGACGCCGATCGCGTCCTGGTCGAGCAGGCGCTGGCCGTGGACACCGACGAGTGGGTCACCGAGACGCGGTCCATCGACGAGTGGTTCGCCGGCATCGGTGGCAACCGGCTACCGGAGGAGCTGCGCGAGCAGCTGGCCGCGTTGAAGCTGCGTCTGCTCGGTAACCGCTGACCATGCGGGCGCTGCTACCGACTTGGTCGGAGTGGAAGCCCGCCTTCCGGGCGCCGGGCACGGATCTGATGTCGGGGCTGATCGTGGCGCTGGTGGCCTTGCCACTGGCGCTGGGATTCGGCATCAGCTCCGGGCTCGGCGCCGCCGCCGGCCTGGCCACCGCGATCGTGGCCGGTGCGCTGGCCGCGGTGTTCGGCGGCTCGCGCTTCCAGGTGTCGGGCCCGACCGGCGCGATGACCGTGGTGCTGGTGCCGATCGTGGCCGAGCACGGCGCGGCCGGGGTGCTGACCGTGGGGTTGATGGCCGGGCTGATGCTGGTCGCGCTGGCCTTCGCCGGTGTCGGGCGCGCGGTGCGGTTCATGCCGGCCCCGGTGATCGAGGGGTTCACCGCCGGGATCGCGGTAGTGATTGCACTGCAACAGTTTCCGGGTGCGCTCGGGGTGGTCGGCGCCGAGGGCGAGAAGGTCTGGCAGTCGGCCTTCGACGCCGTGCGCCGGTTCGTCGAGGAACCGCACTTCACGGCGCCGGTGACGGCCCTGCTGGTGGCGGCGGTGATTCTGATCGGCGGTCGATGGCTGCCGAAACTGCCGTTCGCTTTGGTCGCGGTGGCCGTGGCGACCGTCGTGTCCCGGATTTTCACCCTGGATCTGGCCGTGATCGGCGAGATCCCGGTCGGGCTGCCCGCACCCTCGCTGGGTTTCGTCCAGCTCGACGAAGTGACCACCCTGCTGCTGCCCGCGCTGGCAGTCGCCGCGCTGGCCGCGCTCGAATCCCTGCTCTCGGCCACCGCCGCCGACGCCATGGCCGTCGGCACCCGACACAATCCCGATCGCGAGCTGTTCGGTCAGGGTCTGGCCAATATCGCCGCGCCCCTGTTCGGTGGCGTGCCCGCGACCGGCGCGATCGCGCGGACCGCGGTGAACGTGCGCTCCGGCGCGCGCACCCGGCTGGCCGCGCTCACCCACGCGGTGATCCTCGCCGGAATCGTCTATCTGGCAGCCGGTCTCGTCGCCGACATCCCGATCGCCGCCCTCGCCGGTGTACTCCTGGCGACCACCGTGCGCATGGTCGAAGCCGCCTCCCTGGCCGCCATCGCCCGCGCCTCCCGCGGCGACGCGATCGTCATGGTGATCACCTTCTTCGTCACCGTCGCCTTCGACCTGGTCACCGCCGTCGTCATCGGCATCGGCTTCGCCCTGGTCCTCGCGGTCCGCGCCATCGCCCGCGAGGCCACCCTCCAACAGGTCCCGCTCGACGAGAGCGACCACCTCGGCGAGGAACACGCCCTGCTGCGCGACCACATCGTCGCCTACCGCATCGACGGGCCGCTCTTCTTCGCCGCCGCCCACCGCTTCCTCCTCGAACTGGCCGAGGTCGCCGACGTCAAGGTGGTGATCCTGCGCATGTCGCGCATCACCGCTCTGGACACCACCGGCGCCCTGGTCCTCAAGGACGCCATCCACAAACTCGAACACCGCCACATCACGGTCCTGATGTCGGGCTTACGCGAGGACCACCGCCAACGCCTCACCACCATCGGCGCCCTGCCCGAGGACGGCGACGACAGCATCTTCCCCGACACGGGCGCGGCTATCGCCCATGCCCGACAGTTCCTGCCGGCGTCCCGAAAACACAACTGAGCCGACTGCGGCGCAGGTTCGCCGGTGCGACAAGACCTTTCGGTGCGGCTCGACTGACTGTGCCGCGACCGACCGGATTTTCCGCTGCGCGGACCACAAGATCGCCACGCAGCCAACGCCTCGGGTCGACAGTGATCGCGCCGCCCTGACAGCACGATCCGACAGAGGTGCCGCCTACCGGGCCAGTGACGTCACTGGTAGCTACGACGTGACGCCGGACAACAGCCGGCTCCGGTCGACAGCCGCGAGTCGGCCGACTGTGCTGCGGTGTGACTGGCGAAGCCACTCGACGCCGCAGCGCCGCGGCGCGACCAAGGAGCGACTCGACAGTCGAAGCGCTGCCGGCTCAGCTCGCGGCCGCGGCGAGGTAGGCGGTGTGGACCGCGACGATCGCCGGCGGCGGGAAGTCCGGGGAGCCGGAGCCGAGAGGGCCGACGGCGACCTGCCAGGTGCTCGACGAGGTGTCAATGGCGGTGCGGGCGTTCGCGGCCTGGAGGACCACGTCGCCGCCGCCGGTGCACGAGTAGGCACCGACCATGCCGTCGGCGCGACCACCCCACGCGCCGCCGACGCGGATGCGGCACTGGCGGCCGTCGGCGAGTTCGAGTGCCCATGGTTCAGGGGACTCGGTGCGGCCGATGCCGGTCAGCGGCGGGTCGGCGGAGTAGACGCGCAGGGTGCGCTGCCACGGATCGGTGGCGCACAGCAGGCGCAGGTTGTCGGGACTCGCCCAGCAGACGTCGGCCGCATCGGCGGAGGCACCGCAGTGGTAGATGCCCGCGGTATTCGCCGAGCGGCTGGGGTAGGAGCCGTCGCAGTTCAAGGTGCCGACAGGGTCGGGACTGGTGAGAGTGAAACCGTCGCTGGGCTGCCCGGCCGCGTCGACGGCGATCAGCGATACGACCGTCGTCGCCGGTGCCGGCTGCGGCACGTCGGGGCTGGGCGGCGCCGCGATCATGGGTGTAACCGGGCTTTTCGGCACCGCGGTCGCCGGCGAATCGGGTTCGGTGACCGGCGCTCCGGGACCGGCGGTCGCCGCGGCAGCCGTTTCCGGGGCGACCGGCCGAGTCGACGACGGCGGATCGGCGGACGGTGACATCTCCGAACACCCGGTGAGGACCAGGGCGAACGCCGCGCCGACGACACCGATGAACCGTGCGGTACCAACCATGCCGACCACCCCTGCCCTGGAACGCTACGACCCGCTCACCTGTGCATCGCCGTCTCGAACGAGGTCGTTAACTCAGCGAAGCGACTCGGGACCGGCCCATGGCGCGCAGAAGGCCGACGCGCACCCCCGGTACTCGCCTCAACCACGCAGATCGATCTTCCCCGGCGCGGCTGTCCGCCGGTCGGTCTCGGCGACGACCTTGTCCACCAGTGACCGGAGTGCGGCACTCTCCTCCGGACTCAGCCTGTCCACGAACAACTCTCGCACCAGCGCGACATGGTCCGGCGCGGCGCGTTCCAGGACCGCTCGTCCCGCCTCGGTCAGCGAGACGACGATGCCGCGCGCGTCGTCTTCGGAGGGCCGGCGGTCGACGAGGCCACGCGTCGCCATCCGCGCCAACTGCTTGGACAGCCGGGACTTGTCCCAGCACACCTCGGCGGCGAGTTCCTTGGCGCGCAAGCACCCGTTCGGCGCGGCCGAGAGCGGCACCATCAGCTCGTAGTCGGCCATCGACAGTCCGTGTTCGGCCAGTCCCGCGGACAGTGCCGCGTCCAGCCGCTGCCGCAGGCGGATGTAGGCCTGCCAGGTCTGCTGCTCGTCTTCGGACAACCATCGGGGCACGGGAATGATCCTAGTGCGCATTTGGTTGACATGGAAACCAAAGCAACGAGGAGGCGTCCGATGCCCGCAATCACCGTCGACGACATCATGGTTCTGCCGAGGCTGCCCCGGCCCGACGTCACCGAGACCCAGCGGCCAGTGCGCCAGATCGTCACCGCCAACCGTCAGCGCGAAGGCGCCGGGTTCGAGGTGACCCGCCCGTTCCCCAGCGTCGACCTGCGCTCGGCCGACCCGTTCATCCTGCTCGACCAGATGGGCCCGGTCGCCTACGAGCCCTACGAGGCCAAAGGTGCGCCGTGGCATCCGCATCGCGGCTTCGAGACCGTCACCTACATGCTCGACGGCACGATGGTCCACCACGACTCCCAGGGTGGCGGCGGCGTCATCGCCGAGGGCGACACCCAGTGGATGACCGCGGGCTCGGGCATGCTGCACGACGAGCTGCCCGAGGAGAAACTGGTGATCTCCGGCGGCACCTTCCACGGCATCCAGCTGTGGGTGAACCTGCCCCGCGCCAAGAAGTTCGCCACCCCGCAGTACCAGGACCTGCGCAGCAGCGAACTGACCCTGGTCAGCTCGCACGACGGCGGCGCGCTGGTGCGCCTGATCGCGGGCGAGGTCGGCGGCTTCAGCGGACCCGGTTCCACCCAGACCCCGATCGCCTACGCCCACGCCTCGCTCGTACCCGGCGCCCAGCTGGAAACCCCGTGGCCGCGAGACTTCACCGCCATGGCCTATGTCCTGTCCGGCAGCGGCACCGTCGGCACCGACCGCCGCCCGATCGGCGCGGGACAGCTCGTGGTCTTCGGCAAGGGCGACGCGATCACGCTGACCGCCGATACCGAACAGCACTCCAGCACCGGCGATCTCGAGGTACTCCTGCTCGGCGGCACACCGTTGCGCGAACCCGTCGTCCAGTACGGGCCGTTCGTGATGAACACCCGCGAGGAAATCATCCAGGCCATGGAAGACTTCCAAGCCGGACGCATGGGCACCATTCCGGCCGAACATCTGACCGGACGTCGCCTGGGCGAATAGCCGACCCGACGCCGGGTCCGATTGCTCCTCGCGCGCGGTTGACAACGGGCAGCCCCGTCACAACAGTGGACGTGGCTGCCCGGCCGATGTGTCCGGGCCAACATCCGAACCGCTGCAGACATAGAGGAATTCATGAACGTTCGCCGGATCACCATCGCCGTCGCGGCCGCAGGGCTCACCCTGCTCGCCGCCCCCGCCGCCCATGCCAACCCGGTGACGGGCTCCGCGGGCACCGGCTCGTCCAGCTTCGACTCGATCCTGGGTGCGACCGGTTCGGCGAACCTGGTTCAGTCGGGTTCCGCGGGCGGCGCGTTCTCCAGCTGCGACGACGCGCGCGCCGCGGGCCGCGCCCCGCTGTTCCGCGGCGAGCCGGGCTACTCCCCCCACCTGGACCCGGACGGCGACGGCCTGGCCTGCCCCACCCAGTAGGTACAGCGAATTCAGACAAGAACACCCGATGTGACTCGTTGCCACATCGGGTGTTTTTTGTGTCCGGCCTGCTGGTTCAGCGGCGGAAGATCTTGATCAGGACCAGGCCCGCCACGAGGGCACCCGCGCCGATCAGCGTGTATTTGACCTTGGGCTCGTTGAACTTGGCGACCACGATCGCCTTGGTGTCGTCCGCGATCCGCTGTGGATCGGCGCGCACCGCCAGTTCGTCGAGCGTGGTCGCCAACCGGGCACGCGCGATCTCGATCTCGCGTTCGATCCGGTCGGTGTCGTCCTTGGCCACCGTCACCTCCATATGTGTCTGCTGCTCGCGGACGAGTCTATCCATGCCCGTCGCGCACCCGGTCGGTTACCGTGCGAGGGTGACCGACAACCATCGCCTCTCCCCCGGAGACACCGCCCCCGATTTCACGCTGCCCGACGCCGACGGCAAGGACGTGTCGCTGTCGGACTATCGCGGCCGCAAGGTGATCGTCTACTTCTACCCGGCCGCCAGCACGCCCGGCTGCACCAAGCAGGCCTGCGACTTCCGCGACAATCTGGCCGAACTCGGCGGCGCGGGCCTCGAGGTCATCGGCATCTCACCGGACAAGCCCGCCAAGCTGGCCAAATTCCGCGACGCCGAGGCCCTGACCTTCCCGCTGCTGTCGGACCCCGAGCGCACCGTGCTCACCGAGTGGGGTGCCTTCGGCGAGAAGAAGATGTACGGCAAGACCGTCACCGGCGTGATCCGCTCGACCTTCCTGGTCGACGAGCAGGGCAAGATCGAACTCGCCCAGTACAACGTGCGCGCCACCGGGCACGTGGCGAAGTTGCGCCGCGATCTGTCGGTCTAGTCGCCGAAACCGGCGATGAAGACCTCGTAACCATCGAGTAGACGGGCCAGGCCGAAGGCGAAATCGGCCTGCTCCCAGTCGACGTCGTCATCGTCGAACGCCGAGGCGGACAGGGCGGCCGTGACCGCGGGGAAGCGCTGCGGGTCGAGCACCTGGGTCATCACCGAGACGAAGTCGCCGCCCTCGTCCTCCTGCAGGTCGCGCAGGAACCGCCGTTTGCCCACCACGAACATCGACATGTTCATCACCAGCTGGAACTTGACCGGGTCGGGCACGTCCACCTCGGCCAGGACCTGCAGCGCGGTTTCCAGCCACGCCATATTGTTCGGGCCCATCGGCGCGTGGCTCATCGGGATGTCCAGCCACCACGAATGACGGCCGATCCGCGCGAACTCGGCGAACGCCCACTGTTCCAGTCCCACCCGCCACGGCATTCCGGGCGCGATCTCGGGCGGCGGCCCGACCACCCGATCCATCAGCAGGTCGATCAGCGTGTCCTTGCTGTCGACGTAGCGATACAGCGACATCGCGGTGAACCCGAGTTGGCGCGCGACCCGGTTCATCGACAGCGCCGCGAACCCCTCCGCGTCGGCCACCTCGGTCGCAGCATCGAGGATCTGGTCGAGGGTGAGCCCTCGCTTGGGCCCGCGGCCACCGGATTCCTGCATGCCCCACATCAGCTGGACCGCTTTCGGCAGGTCCTCGTCACTGGACGTCGTCATCTTCCTCCTCCGCTCGCGTCGACTCTAGCGGGCCGCCCTCTTGCGCCAAAGAACTGTTTAACCTATAAACTAGGTTTACCACATAAACAGTTTTAGATCGGAGCTCTCATGGCACCCGTGCCCGCCCTCACCATCCAGCGATTGCGCAAGGTCTACGGGCCACACGTCGTCCTCGACGATCTCGACCTGGAGGTCGAGTCCGGCACCGTCTTCTCCCTGCTCGGCCCGAACGGCGCGGGCAAGACGACCCTCGTCCGCATCCTGGCCACCCTGATCCGACCCGACGGCGGCCAGGTACGCGTCCTCGGCCACGACCCCGTCCAGGCCGGTGACACCGTCCGCGGCCTGATCGGCGTGACCGGCCAGTACGCCGCCGTCGACACCATCCTCACCGGCACCGAGAACCTGCGCATGACCGGCCGATTGCTCCACCTCGGCGCGGCCGAGACCAGACGGCGCACCGCCGAACTGCTCGAGCGATTCGAGCTCGTCGACGCCGCCGATCGACCGGTCGCCGACTACTCCGGTGGCATGCGGCGGCGGCTGGATCTGGCCATGAGCCTGATGGGCAGGCCGCGCATCGTCTTCCTCGACGAGCCGACCACCGGGCTCGATCCGCGCAGCCGCCGCGACCTGTGGGCGGCGATCAGGGAACTCGCGGCCGACGGGACCAGCATCTTCCTCACCACCCAGTACCTGGAGGAGGCCGATCAGCTGGCCGACCGGATCGCCGTGCTCGACGGCGGGCGGATCGTCGCCGACGGCACCGCGGCCGAACTCAAACGGCTGGTCCCCGGCGGCCACATCCAGCTCAGCTTCGCCGACCATCGCCTGCTCACCGCCGCCGCGCGAGCCGTGGCCGACGAACCGGGCGCGCACATCGATGCCGATCAGCTGACCGTGCAACTCCCCGGCGACGGCAGCGCGGCCGAGATGAAGCAGGTGCTCGACCGCTTCGGCGATCTCGGCATCGCGATCGAGCAGCTCACCGTGCACACCCCCGACCTCGACGACGTCTTCTTCGCCCTGACCGGTCAACCCCGCAGCGCCGCCTCGGTCGCCTGAACCTGGAAACGAGACCCACCATGACCACTCTGTCCCCGGCCCTGCGAGCCGTGCGCACCGCACAGGACTCGGCCACCATGCTCGACCGCAACATCCGCCACACGCTGCGCAGCCCCGACACGATGATCATGACCATCGCGCTGCCGGTGATCATCCTGCTGATGTTCGTCTACGTCTTCGGCGGCGCCATGGACATCGGGCGCGGCGCCTACATCGACTACGTGGTGCCCGGAATCATCCTGCTGTGCGCGGGATTCGGCGCGTCGACCACCGCGGTCGCGCTGTCCACCGATGTCGCCGACGGCATCATCGACCGGTTCCGCACCATGGCCATCGCCCGCTCGGCGGTGCTCACCGGGCATGTCGTCGAGAGCGTGCTCCGCAATCTGATCACCTCCGGCATCGTGATCGGCGTGGCGTTGGTGATCGGCTTCCGTCCCACCACCGATCCGGTGCGCTGGCTCGGCGTGCTCGGCCTGCTGGCGATGTTCGTGTTCGCGCTGTCGTGGTTGTCCGCGGCGCTGGGCCTGCTGGCCCGGAACCCGCAGGCGGCCAACGGTTTCACCTTCGTGTTCATGTTCCTGCCCTACGTGAGCAGCGCGTTCGTTCCCGCCGAGTCGATGCCGACCGCGCTGCACGCCTTCGCCCGCAATCAGCCGGTGACCCCGGTCATCGAGACCATGCGCGGGCTGCTGATGGGCACGCCGATCGGCAACAGCGCGCTGCTCGCGGTGCTGTGGTGCGCCGGAATCGGCTTGGTCGGCTATCTGGCGGCGCGGATGCTGTTCCGGCACCGGACCAGCGCCTGAGCCACGGCGAACAGCGGGCCGCGCGGGATCACCGCGCGGCCCGTCCGTCGTTCAGTCGGCGGACTGCGACAGGCCACCCTCTGGCACGACCGCCTGCGCGGGCTGCATGCTCAGCGGAATGCCGGTGCCCGGCACCGACGGCGCCACCACGGGGGTCTCCGGCACGACGGGTGCGGGCTCGAGCGGCAGCGGTTCGTCCTGCGGCGCATCGCCGTACAGCTGGGTGGGGTAGTCCAGCGGGAAGCGGCTCGGGTCGACGAGCTGCGGGTTCGGCGACATGTTCTCGTACGGCGACACCTCGCCCGGCTCGGCCGCGGGGCTCACGTGCAGGCCGCTCCCGCCCCCGACGCCACCGGTCGAACCGGTCTGGGCCGAACCGGAATCCGCGGCCTCGCGCATGGTCGGCAGCGGCGCCGGACTCGCGGGCGCGGCACCGGGTTCGGAGGACACCGCGGTGTTGTCGACCACGGGTGTCCCGGTGTTCAGCACCGCGTACGAACCGCCCGCGACGAGTCCACCCGCCAGCACGCTCGCGGCCGCGGCGACGAGCGCGGTCCCGCGCTTACCGGCCCGGGGTGCGACGGCGACGGGCACGTCGATCGCGTCACCGAGCGCGACCAGCGCGGCACCCGCGGCCGGGGCGAACGGCGCCAACCGGCACGGCAGCACCGGAACACCGAACCCGCCGACCGCCTCGCGCACCGCGGGCGCGTCGGCGGAGGAGCCGATGAGCACCACGGCGCCGGGTCGCACCGAGGCGGCCTCGAACTGATCCCACGCCGCCGACACTCCGGTGCGCAACGCGTCGGGGGTGGGTGCGCCGGTCTGTCCGGCGGCGGCGAGCACGCGGTGGCGGCCCGGGTCGAGCAGCGTCATCGCCTGGTAGCCCGGAACCGCCTCGTAGACCAGCAGATTGTCGAACTCGTCGAGCCAGGTCATCGCCCCGGCGACGAACAGGTGCGCCGACTTGGCGGAGACCAGCGAGGCGGTGTGCCACGGGGTCTCGGCCAGGCCGGTGACGATCGCGCGACGCTCGGCGGCATCGCGGTAACTCACTGCCACCCCGGCGATCTCGTACTCGTCGTCGAGTTCGGCGGCCAGGGCGTCCAGCGCGGTGTGTACCGCCGCGGCCACCTCCGCCTTGCCGTCCCCGCCCGCACGCACGGTGCGCCGCAGGAGCATCCGATCGGTGAGGGTGCCGCCCGACGCCGCGAAGGCGACCGCGTGCACGGCACCCCGCTCGGTACTGACGCCGAGAGTTACCACAGATTCCGCTGCCACAGTCATGCCGAAAAACGCCCCCATCTCGTCGCGATAGGTCGATTACGGTGAGATTTCACCGCGAAGAAGCGTGCGGATGCACGCACGCTCATCTGATGATTCGTCACCGGTCACGGTGCGGATGGGTGGGATTTCGACCAGTTGTTGACACGCTGTCGGTATGGCCGTGTCACCGCTGTGTGTATACCGCTAGCCTGGATGGGTGGAAGTACACGCGCAGGCCCGGTCCCCGAAGAGCCGTCCGGACCCTGCGCTGGAATTGCAGGACGATCCGCAGGAGCTGATGCCGCGCAAGCGGCCCACCCAGGAGCGCAGCAAGCGCAAGTTCGACGCGCTGCTGCAGTCCTCCCGGGAACTGCTGGTCGAAGTGGGTTTCGAATCGTTCACCTGTGAAGAGGTCGCGCAGCGCGCCGAGGTGCCGATCGGCACCCTCTACCAGTTCTTCGCCAACAAGTACGTCATCGTCTGCGAGCTCAATCGCCAGGACCTGGTCGCGGTCTCGCGCGAGCTGGCCGACTTCCACGGCGAGGTCCCCTCGCTGGACTGGTTACGGCACATGAACCAGTTCGTCGACCACCTGGCCAACCTGTGGACCACCGACCCCTCGCGCCGCGAGGTGTGGCTGGCCATGCAGTCCACCCCGTCCACCCGGGCCACGGGCGCGCTGCACGAGAAGGAGTTCGCCGAGGTCGTCTCGCAGATGCTGCGACCACTGACCCCGCGCACCCCGCGCGCCCGGCGCACCATGATGGCCGAGGTGCTCGTGCACGTCGTCTACTCGATGCTGAATTTCTCGGTGCAGGACGAGCAGTCCAACGCCGACGCCGTCTCGGAGCTCAAGCGCCTGATGGTCGCGTACCTGCTTGTCGCGGAAAAGGAATCGCGCAGCGCCCAGGAGTAGCCCGTCAGCGGCTCCAGCTGTGCACGCCACCCACCCAGGTCTGTTCCACCTGGATGCCGGCGAGGTCGGTGCCGCGGGGATCTCGGTTCAGGACGGTGAAATCGGCGAGTCGGCCGGGGGTGAGCATCCCGCGATCGGAGAAGCCCAGTTGGCGAGCGGCTTCGCTGGTGTAGGCCGCCAGTGCCTCCTCGGCGGTGAGGCGTTGCGCCGGTCCGAGAACCGCGCCGGTGGCGGTGCGGCGCTGGACCGCGTCGCGCATGGTGGCCAGCGGGTCCAAGGGGGTCACCGGCGAGTCGTTGTGCAGGGTGACCGAGACGCCCGCGTCGATCAGGCTGCGTGCGGGATCGAGGCGGGCGGCGCGCTGCGGGCCGAGGAAGATGTCGCGGTGCCGGTCGCCCCAGACGTAGATGTGACGGCTGAACACCGAGGCGTGGATCCCGAGACCGGCCATCTCCTGGATCTGGTCCTCGCGCAGCACCTGGCAGTGCTGCATGAGCACGGGCAGTGGGACGCCGGTGCGCGTCCGCGCCGCGCGGGTGGCGGCGAGGACGGCGTCGGCGGCCGCGTCACCGTTGGCGTGCAGGGCCGCGGGCAGACCGCAGTCGAAGGCGGTGGTGATGAGCTCGGTCAGGTCCTCGACCGAGGTGCGCAGCTTTCCGCTGGGTCCGGCGGGTGCGCCCGCGGCGGGGAAACGGTGATAGGGCTCGGTCAGTGCTGCCGTCCAGCCCTGGATGGAACCGTCCGCGAAACCCTTCACCCCCATCGTCTGCAGCCACGGCGCTCGATTCGGCGCCTTGCCCACGGCATCACGAATACCGGAAACGTGCTCGCCGTCGATCCAGAGGCCAAGGCGCACACGCAGATACGGCACCTGGGCGAGGACGGAATAGGCCGTCAGCAGCAAGGGGCTGACGGCGGCGTCCCAGGCCGTGGTGACCCCGGCCGACAGGCAGCCGTCCGCAGCGGCGTCGACGACCCGCAGGACCGCGGCCGGATCGAAGGTCGGTATCGCCTTGTTCAAGGTCGTGGAAGCGGCGGACTCGAGGAGCAGCCCGTTCGGCGTGCCGTCGGCGGCCCGGCCGTACTCGCCGCCCGCGGGATCGGGGGTGTCGCGGGAGATTCCCAGCGCGGCCAGGCCCGCCGAGTTGACCATCGCCAGGTGCGCCGAGATGTGGAGCAGGAACAGCGGCCGGTCCGGCGCCACCGCGTCCAGTTCGGCCAGCGTCGGGAAGCGCTGTTCGCGAATCGCGGTGTCGTCGAACTTCATGCCGACCACCCAGGTCCAGTTCCCGCCGACCACCGGTTTCGCGGCCTGCTCGCGCAGCCGGGCGAGCACCTGCTCGATGGAGTCGACCGTGCCGAGCGGCGGTGCGGACAGGTCCGCGGTCAGGGTACTGATGCCGGTCAGCAGGAAGTGCCCGTGCGGATCGAGGAAGCCCGGAGCCAGCGTGCGCCCGCCGAGGTCGGTTTCCCGGCCGCCGCCGCGCTCGCGCAGGGCCGCGCGGATCTCGTCCACCGAGCCGACCCGGACGATGCGATCACCTTCGACGAGAACCGCCGCGGCGCTGGGGCGCTCAGCGTCCATGGTGACGACGGTGGCGTCGATCAGCGCCTGCCGAGCCGGGGCGGGCGTGGCCGGGCTCGCCTGCGCGGCACCGCTCACCGCGAGCGAACTCGTTCCCAGCGCACCCGCGAGCGCGGCGGTGAACTTCAGCGCGTCCCGTCGGGAGAGTTGCTTGCCGTGCATCCACGGAATCGACCGGCATTCGAGGCACACGGCGGCGCTCCTTTTTCCTGATGGGGCGAACGGCATCGCCGGGGGGACGGAGGATTCGGCAACGAGTCACGCGCCGCGGGTGTACGAGCTCAGCTGGGCGGACTCAGCGCGACGCGATCGACCGCGCGCCCGCTTTCGTCGAGCAGCCATCCCATGCGCTTCGGCGAGCGCAGGACGACCGCCCGATCGCGAATCTCCAGGACCGGAAACCGGTCGGCCAGCAGCTCTTCGAACGGTTCGATACCGGTGAGCCCGGGCAGCAACGCGTGCACCATGAGCCCGTGCCGTCCGGTGACGGCCACACACAACCGCACCTGTTCGAGCGCGGCCAGCGCCGCGCCGATGTCGGAGAGCCGGCCGTGTGGCGCGGCCATGCTGTAGATCACCAGCGTCGACAATCCGGCCAGCGCGTAGGCGAAGTCGCAGCGGAGCACGATGTCGCCCTCACGCCGCATGCGTTCCAGTCGCCGCCGCGCGGTGTGTTCGCTGACGCCGATCTGCGCGCCGAGCGCGGCGAAACCCTTCCGGGCGTCGGCGTGCAGTGCCGTCAGCAAGGCCTGGTCCACGGCGGAGAGCCGGTGCAGCCCGTTGACCACGAACGCGGTCCGGCTCGACGGCCGCGGGGTCGACAGCTGGGCTCGTTGCGCGGGTGGCAATGCCCGCATCCGCCAGTCCCCGCCCTCGCCGAACAGGGTGATACCCACCCGCATCCGCAGGGATTCGACGCCGTCGAGGCCACCGAGCCCTTCGCGAACCCACCGGCCCAGCGTCGTCAGGTCCGCGGCGCCCGCCGAGATCAGCAGATCGAATTCACCGGCGGTCTCGTCGACGCAGAACACCCAGGGCAGTTGCGCTGTCGCCGCGCTCACCGCGTCGACGGCGCGCGGTCGACAGCGCACTTCGATGTAGCCGACCGTGACGACGCGCGCCGAGGGGTAGGCCGTGAGCCAGGCCGCGTTGTCGGCACGCAACCGCTCCCAGCGGCGCGCGGCGGTGGTGGCATCGACCTCCAGTGCCGAGGCGACCCGCGACCACGGAGCCCGCGGTGCGGTTTGCAGCGCGTCGATGATGGACAGGTCCTGCTCGGAGATGACCGGCTCGGACAGCGCGGAGCCGTCCTGCCTGGTCACCGAACCGTCTGCCATGCTCTCGATCGTAGAGTTGTCGCACACTTCGATACGAAATCACCGGATACCGGCATCGATGACGTGACCTTTGCCGGAATCCATCACCCCATGGCCGGATGGGCACCTGTGGTTGAACGACCGGCGCCCCTGTCAGGTGCTGACGCGTCCCTCGATGAGGTCGGCGAGTTCGCCCGGGTCCTCCAGCACCACCATCGCCGCGGCGGTGTCGCCGTCGTGGGTCAGTGACAGGTGCACGCGGACCCGGGGCAGGAACTCCGCGGCCAGGCCGTGCAGTTTGATGCTCGGCCTGCCCCAGGCGTCGTTGACGACCTCGATCAGCGGATACGGGTTGTCGCCGATCTGGGGACTGCGCGCGAAACGCGAGGTCGCCCAGGCCTTGAGCACCGCCTCCTTCGCCGCCCAGCGGACGGCGTAGCTGCGGGCCGGGTCGGTGCCTTTGCTCTGGCAGTAGCGGCGTTCACCAGCGGTGAAGCTCTCCCTGAGCATGGTCGTACCCGGCCGTTGCAACTGTTCGGCGAACTCGGAGATGGTCACCAGGTCCAAGCCGATACCGAGAATCGTCACAAAGCGGCAGCCTACGACGCTTCGTTCGCGTGCGGAGCGGAACCGAGCTGTCCTGCGCCGCAACCCCATCCGTCGGCCCGGTAGCGACCGTCGCCGTCGAGCCTGGCGGTCGGCGAGAGCAGCACGTCGGCCTCGAGCTGACGGATCTGCTTGGTCGGCGTGCCCTCGGCACCGAGACGACGATCGGCCGGCTTCTCGTAGAGCGCCGCGCCGCCGCACATGGCCTCGGCGAAGCGCTGCCTGCCCGCGAGCTGACGCGCCTGCGCCCGCTCCTGGTACTCCGCGCGCGCCGCCGGGTCGATCGCGGCCAGGAACGCCTGCGGGTGGACCACCGCGAGCAGACCGGACACGTGCCCGAAGCCGAGCGAGGTCACCAGACCCGCCTTGAGCGCGAACTTCTCGCCGAAGCGCAGCGGCTCGCGCGCCCACACCAGGTGCGGGTAGTCGGCCATCTTCTCGTCGACGCAGTCCAGGCTCCGGTTCGGCGGGATCACCCCGTTCTCCAGCACCTGGCACAGGCCGATGAGCTGGAAGGCCGCCGCGCCGCCCTTCGCGTGGCCGGTCAGGCTCTTCTGCGAGACCACGAACAGCGGTGCGCCCTCGGTACGGCCCAGCGCGCCGGCGAGCCGCTCGTGCAGTTCCGACTCGTTGGGATCGTTGGCGGCGGTGGAGGTGTCGTGCTTGGAGATCACCGCGATGTCGTCGGCACCGACGCCGAGCTTGCGCAGTTCGGCCGCCAGTCGCGATTCGCTGCCACCGCGACCCGCGCCCAGCGCGCCGAGACCCGGTGCCGGGATGGAGGTGTGCACGCCGTCGGCGAAGGACTGGGCGAAGGCGAGCACGCCGAGCACCGGCAGGCCCATCTCCACCGCCACGTCACCGCGGGCCAGCAGCACGGTGCCGCCGCCCTGCGATTCCACGAAGCCGCCGCGGCGGCGATCGTTGGCGCGGGAGAAGTAGCGGTCGCTGATGCCCTTGGCGCGCATGGCCGCCGAGTCGGCGGTGGCCGACATGTCACCGAAGCCGACGATGCCCTCGATCCCGAGATCGTCGAAACCACCGGCGACCACGACCTCGGCCTTGCCGAGCCGGATCTTGTCGACGGCTTCCTCCACCGACACCGCGGCCGTGGCGCAGGCCGCGACCGGATGCACCATGGCGCCGTAGCTGCCGACGTAGGCCTGCACCACATGCGCGAGCGCCACGTTGGGCAGCGCCTCCTGCAGGATGTCGTTCGGGCGCGGTTCGCCGAGCAGGTTGTCGACGTAGAGCGAGCGCATCGAGGACATGCCGCCCATGCCGGTGCCCTGGGTGTTGGCCACCAGGCTCGGGTGCACCCAGCTCATCAGCTCGTCGGGGCTGAAGCCCGCGCTGACGAAGGCGTCGACCGTGCAGACGATGTTCCACAGCGCGACCCGGTCGATCGAGGCCGCCATGTCGGCGGAGACACCCCAGATCGTGGGGTCCCAGCCGGTGGGGATCTGGCCGCCGACCACGCGGGAGAGCTTGGCCTTGCGCGGCACCCGGATCTCGGTGCCCGCCTTGCGGGTGACGGTCCAGTCGCCGGCACCCTCGACCGGGGTGATCACCGTGTGCTCGGGGTCGGCGCTGTGGAAGGCGCGTGCCTCGGCCTCACCGGCGACGGTGAACGACAGGTCCTGGTCGAGGAAGACCGAGGTGAGCAGCGGGCCGGCGTTGTCGAGCATGGCGCCGTCGTCCTCGTAGCGGCGCACACCGCAGCGTTCGACGACGGTGTCGTGGTAGCGCTGCGCCACTTCGGCTTCCGGCACGAAGTCACCGGATTCGGTGTCGTACCAGCCCGGCTTGGGCTCGTTCTCCCAGCGGACCAGTCCGGTGGTCCAGGCCAGCTCGAGCACGCCCGCGGCGGAGAGCTGGTCTTCGACCTCCATCTCGAAGCGGGTGCGCGCGGAGCCGTACGGGCCGAGCTCACCGGCGCCGACGATGACGACCATGTCGCGCAGGTCGGCGGTGACCTCGCCCCATTCCGGCACAGGCAGTGCCGAACTCAGGGTCGGCGGTGCGGGCAGCGCGGCGATGGTCGCGGCGGTGGCCACTTCCTCTTCGCTCGCGGCAGCGGCTTCCTGGGCCTGCTTGGCCAGTGCGGGCAGGTCCAGCTTGGCGCGGGCGAGCCCGCCGGTGAGGTCGATCTGCTGCGGGCTGGTGACGGTGACCTGACGGGCGCGCGAGGTGCACCACTTGAGCAGCTCGTCGGCCATCTCGGTGGTCGACCAGGTGTGCACGCCCGCCGCCTCGACGGCCTCGACCATCGGGTCGTTGTGGCCCATCAGCCCGGTGCCGCGCACCCAGCCGATCAGCGCGTGCACCAGCGTGACCCGGGCGGCCCAGGACTTCTCGGCGCGCCACTTCGCGACCACGGCGTCGAGCGCGGCCTTGGCCTCGCCGTAGGCGCCGTCGCCGCCGAACAGGCCGCGGTTGGGCGAACCCGGCAGCACCACATGCAGTTTCGCGTCGACATCGTGATCGGCGCCGAGGGCGGACAGGCCGCCGATCAGCCGCTCGACCGACCACAGCAGGACCCGCATCTCCATTTCGGCGCGGGCACCGGCGTCGGCGAGATCACCGGCGACGCGCGGTGCCGCGAACGGCAGCAGCAGCGTCGGGGTCATCGCGTCCTTGACCTTGATCTTGGCGCCGCCCGCGTTGTCGACCTGTTCGGTGCCGACCCAGTCGATCAGGGCGTCCAGATCCTGGTAGGAGGCCATGTTCGCCGGGAGCACCCACAGCGCCGCGCCGTGACGGGCGTTGTCGCGGTAGAGCGAGCGGTAGAAGCGCAGCCGCTCGTCGTTGAGACCGGAGGTGGTCACCACCACGGTGGCACCGCCGGCGAGCAGCTTGCCGGTCACCGCCGCGGCGATGGAACCCTTGCTCGCGCCGGTGATCACGGCGACGTCGTCGGACCACAGGCCGGGCTCGGTGGTGTCGAGCGCGGCCTCGGCGATCCGGGCGTACATCCCGGCCAGCACCGAGCGGGCCTCGTGCATGGCCCGCTGACGCCACCAGTTGGCCTGTGCGGCAACGGCTTCCCCGGCACCGAGGTAGCCGGTGACCGGCTGCTCGGCGGTGGTGGCGTCGTCGCCGAGCCACATCTTCGCGAGGTCCTCGCGGGCGGTGGCCCAGCGGTCGTCGATGAGGACGGCCTTGCGGGCGTCGAACGCGGGGGCGACCAGTCGCGGCCAGTCGGCGCCGAGTTCGGCGGAGACGAGGTCGACGAGGGTGTCCGGCGTCGCCTCGGGCGCGCTCACCTGCTCGCTGAGGCCGAGCTGCTCGAGCACGACCCTGGCCGCGGTGGCGAGCACGCCGTCGCGTCCGGTGATCTGTTCGGTGAACTCGCCGAGGGCCGCCGCGTCCACGGTGCCGCCGGAGCCGCCACCGGTCGAGGGCAGCGAGACCGCGACCCCGCGACGAGCCGCGACCGACTGCACGGCCGCGTCGATGGCCGCGTCGACCGAGGCGGCGTCGGTGAGCGCGCCACCGGCGAGTCCGCCGAGGTCACCGCCGCGCACGCTGGCGCCTTCGCGGGTGCCGAGGGAGACCTCGGCGGTGACGTGGCTGGCCCAGCCGTCGCCGAGTTCCCAGACCTTCTTGACCCGGTCGGCGATGGCGGCGGGCCGCTTGCCGGAGGGGCCGAAGACCTTGCGCAGGTGGTCGCCGATGGCATCGGAGAGCACCGAGCCGAAGGGCTTGTAGGTGCGGGCCAGGCGCTCGACGGTGGCCGCGAGGGCGCCCATGTCGGCGTCGGCCGCGCCGTCGATGGCGCCGAGCGAGAGCTCCGCGCCGAGGTCGACGAGCAGCTGGTTGCGCCGCGACGAAACACCGTCGCAGAGGCCCTCGATGGTGTCGACCGGACCGATCTGGTCCATCCGCAGCTTGGTCCACAGCGCGATGAGCACGCGGGTGGCGTCGGCGGCGGTGAAGGCGATGTCGTCGGGGCGCGGTCCGCCGGTGGCGACCGGGGCGGCGGCGACGGGAGCCGCGGCAGCGGGTGCCGCCGTGGTCTCGGCGGGGGTCTCCTCGATGTCGTCGACCGGTGCGGGATCGGTGTCGGTGGCGTAGACGACCGTGGCGTCGCGCTCGACATTGACCACCTCGACCGTCGCCCCGCCGAAGCCGGGCAGCTTGAGGGTCTGCGAGGCCAGGTTCGCCACGGTGGGGGTGGCCCCGAGGCCGATCTCGACGAAGCGCTCCACGCCGAGGCCGCCGTGCGCGGGATCGGTGAACAGCAGGTCCTGGGTCTCGATCCAGCGCACCGGGCTGGCGAACTGCCAGGCCAGCAGCTCGATCAGCACCACGCGGCACAGTTCGGCGTCACGCTCGGCCCAGGCGTCGAACTCGGCCAGCACCGCGCGCAGCGGCTCGGAGGGCACGAGTTCGGCGATCTCGGTGAGGAATTCGCGCTCCAGCGAGAAGGGGCGCGGCACCAGGTTCGGGATGTAGCGGCCCACGAGCACCGCCGGGTCCACCTCGGTGGGCAGCAGCTGCTCGAGCTTGTGCCGGAACTCCGGGACGCCGTCGCGCAGCACCGAGGAGTGGAACGGCACGTCGATGCCGGGCACCAGGATGAACGCCCGCTTGCCACCGAATTCGGCACGGCGGCGGTCGATCTCGGTCTCCAGCGCCTCGAGCCCGGCGACCGTGCCCGCGATGGCGTACTGCGAGCCGCGCAGGTTCAGGTTCACGACCTCGAGGAATTCGCCGGTCTCCGCGCCGATGCCGGTGACGAAGTCGATGACCTCCGCGTCGGGCAGTCCGATCTGCGAGGGCCGGATGGCGGCCATCCGGTAGTCACTGCGGCCCTGCGCGTCACGCGGGACCAGCTCGTGCATGGCCGAACCACGCTGGAACACCACCTCGAGCACCGCTTCCAGCGGCAGCACACCGGCGACGGCGGCCAGCGCGTTGTACTCACCGACCGAGTGCCCGGCCAGCATCGCGCCCTCGACGAAGGCACCGGCTTCGCGCAGCTCGGCGACCTGGGCGACACCGAGGGTGGCCATGGCGACCTGGGTGAACTGGGTCAGGTGCAGCACGCCGTCGGGATGACGATGCTCGACGCCGCGCGCCTTGAGGTAGGTCGGGTTGTCGCGCACCACCGCCAGAATCGAGAAACCGAGGGCCTCGCGGGTGTGCGCGTCGGCACGCTCCCACACGCGCTTGGCCGCCTTCGAGCGGGTCAGCGCGTCGAGCCCCATCCCCTTGCGCTGGATGCCCTGGCCCGGGAAGGCGTACACGGTCTTCGGGGCGGCGGTGCGCCCGGTCGCGGTCATGACCAGGTCACCGTCGACGCGGCAGGAGACCTCGACGATCTCGCTGCCCGCGTCCACCGCGATCCGCTCCACCCGCACGTCCACGGTCGCGCCGGGGCGGACCATGCCGAGGAACCGGGTGGTCCAGGCGGTGAGAGTGCGTGCGGGAACGGAGCTTTCGGGATCCACCGCGACCACGGCGTGCTGGGCGGCGGCCGAGAGCCACATGCCGTGCACGATCGGGCTGCCCAGACCGGCCAGCTTGGCGGCGGCCTCGGAGGTGTGGATCGGGTTGTGGTCACCGGAGACCGCGGCGAAGGCGTGCATGGCGCGCGGGGCAGCCATGGTGACATCGCGACGACGGCGCCGCGGGGTGTCGGTGGCCTCGTCGGAGACCGCACCGGCCGCGCGCGGCGGATCGGTGAGCTCGGCGGCACCGTTGCGGCCGCGGATGGCGAAGCGCTCGACGAGCCGGGCCAGCGGGGTGGGGGCGAGGCCCTGATCGAGGATCAGGCCGACCGACACGGTCACCTCGACGACGCGGCCCATCTCGGTGTCGACGACCGCGCCACTCTCGGCGCGAACCACGAGAATGCTGGTCTCGGCGGGCAATTCGTTCAGCAGCTCGATCTGGTGGTCCAGGTGGACCAGGTCGAGCATGCCCTCGATCACCGAACCGCCGTGCGAAGCGCGGGCCGCACCGAGCACCGCGAACACCGCGGGCCAGCAGGCGCCGACCAGCACATCGGGCGCGGTACGGCCGAGGGTGCTCAGCGAATCGGGCAGACCGGAACCGGTGACCCCGGCGTGATCGGCCACCAGATCCGGCGTCCAGGCCAGATTGACGTGCGCCGCACCGGCTTTCACCTCGGGCAGCTCCTGCCCGGCGGCCACGCCGAGCAGCGCCGACATGGCGGCCTCGGCGTCGGCCTCGGTGATCACCGGAGCGCCACCGGAGTACACGCTGGTCGGCACGGTGATCCGGATCTGCACCGAATCCCGGCCGAGCAGCGGCACGGCCAGCTCCACGTAGCTGAATTCGGCTTCGGGGCCGCTGATCTCGGTGAGGGTGGCACCGGTGATCCGGTGCACCGCGCTCCCCTGCTCGACGATCCACTCGGTGACATCGCCGAGGCGGTGCACCGGGTTGACGGTGGTGCGTCCGGCCCACTGCACATCGGGGGCGGCGAGCACGGTGTCGATCGGACCGGTCACCAGCCCCGCGACCCGGCGCGCGTCCACCGGCGCCGGGACGACGCCCGCGCGGACCAGGCTGTAGGCGGTGTCCTGTTCGAAGCGGTCGAGCAGTTCGCCGACCGGCTCGTCGACCCGGGTGATGCCGGCGACCGCGACGGTGCCGGGGATGATGCACACCTGATCGGCCGAGTAGCGCGGATCATGGGCCTGCCACAGCGAATCCGAGCGCCACCAGCGTCGCACGTCGGCGTCGACGACGGGCACGAAGTTCACCGGCTTGCCGGGGGTCTTGCACAGCGAGACGAAGAACGGCACATCGGCCGGGTGCAGCACGGTGTCGGCGACGGCCGGGTAGTACTTCTTGAGCGTGCACAGCGCGTCGACCGGGTGCTCGAAGGCCTCGTCGTCGGGGAAGTAGGTGTGGATCTCGCCGCTGTCGGCGGGGTGCAGCCGGGATTCGGTGCGCCGCATCATCTCCGCGAATCGGTCGCGCCAGCTGATGTCGAGCCAGTCCGAGCGGGTGGCGTCGCGGATGGCGTCGCCGATGTCGCTGCCGCAGTCGAAGGAGATCGGCACGTCGCTGGAGACAGCAAGGGAGACATAGCGTTCCAGCCACTGCTGGTAGGTCATGGTGGCGACATCGCCAAAGTAGGGCTTGGCGGTGGCGTCGAGCGCGGCGATGATCTCCTCGCGGCGGGCCGCCACGGCCTCGGCGTCACCGGCGACCTCGTCGAGCAGGCGGCCGGTGCGCGAGGCGGCGTTGTCGATCTCGTGGATGTCGGCGCCGAGCTGGCTACGGCCCGAGGCCATGCCGCCGCTGGCGGTGCCCGCACCGACCCAGTCGGGGGTGCCGGGGGTGTCGACGAGCAGCTGCTTCACCTCGGGCGCGGTGGTCGCCTCGAGGGTGGCCATGGCGGCGGTGCCGACGAGCACACCGTCCAGCGGCATCTCCGGGTAGCCGTGCGCGGTGGACCAGGTGCCGGTCAGGTAGTCGGTGGCGCGCTCGGGGGTGCCGATGCCGCCGCCGACGCAGACCACCACGTTCGCGTGGCCGCGCAGCTGGGCGTAGGTGGCCAGCAGCAGGTCGTCGAGGTCTTCCCAGGAGTGGTGACCGCCGGCCTTGCCGCCCTCGATGTGCATGATCACCGGGTAGTCCGGGACCTCCTCGGCGATGCGCAGCACCGCGCGGATCTGGGCGACGGTGCCCGGCTTGAACGCGACGTGGCTGATGCCCGCCTCGGCGAGTTCGCCGATCAACGCGACGGCCTCGTCGAGCTCGGGGATGCCCGCGGTGACGATCACGCCGTCGATCGGCGCGCCCGCCGCGCGAGCCTTCTGCACCAGGCGCTTGCCGCCCAGCTGCAGCTTCCACAGGTAGGGGTCGAGGAACAGCGAGTTGAACTGCACCGCGCGGCCGGGCTGCAGCAGCTGACGCAGCTCGGCCACCCGGTCGGCGAAGATCTGCTCGGTCACCTGACCGCCACCGGCCAGCTCGGCCCAGTGGCCCGCATTGGCCGCGGCGGCAACGATTTTCGCGTCGACGGTGGTCGGCGTCATGCCCGCGAGCAGGATGGGCGAGCGACCGGTGAGCTTGGTGAAGGCGGTCTCGACGACGATCCGGCCGTTGGGCAGGCGCACCGGCTTCGGCGCGAAGGCCGACCACGGGGTGGACGGTTCGGGGGCCGCGCCCGGGGTGAGCAGGCTGCGCTGCCCGGCGCGGGTGGCGGCGGCGATCACGCCGACGCCGGTGCCCTTGAGCGAACCACCCGTCACGCGCGAGAGCAGGTCGCCGGGGCCGAGGTCGAGAATCCACTGCGCACCCGCGTCGACGACGCCGTCCACGGTGGCGACCCAGTCGATCGGATCGACCAGCACCTGCTGAGTGAGGGCGGCGGCGAAGTCGGCGTCGAGGTCGCACTGCCGGGCCCAGCCCGCGACCAGGTCGACGGTCTCGGCCAGCGCCGGATGATGGAACGCCACGTCGACGACGATGTCCTCGAAGACGGGCGCGAACACCGCGCCACCGCGCGCCTTGCTCTCCCGCTCCCTGGTCTGCTCGTCGTGCAGCTGGGCGCAACGCGTGCGCACCCGATCGATCTGCGCCGGGGCGCCCGAGAGCACAACACGCTTGCGGCCGTTGCGGATCGAGACCACGGCGGCGATCGCGGGATCCACGCCCTCGGCGACCTCGGCCACGATCGCGCGCAGCTGCTCGGGATCGACATTGGAGACCGCGACCATCGGCGAGCGCTCACCCACCGGCATCAGCCCGCGCCTGCGCGCGACAAGACCCGCGGCCGCGCCGACGAGCTGGGCGATGGCGAGCAGTTCGGCATCACGCGCACCGGCGGCCTCGACCGCGGCGGCGGCGAACAGGCCCTGCGAATGACCGACGACGGCGACCGGCGGATGTTCGACCAGGTCGAGCCCCTGCAGCCGCAGCGCCTTCGTGGCGGCGAGCTGAGCCAGCAGCACACCGGGCATCGACACCGGCGCCGACCGCAGCACCGAGTCGGCCGGGGCCGACGACGGCTCTTCGGGTTCGTCCAGCTCGCTCTCGAGCACCCAGCCCATCGGATCGAAGCCGCCGGGCCGGACCACCAGCAACTGTGTCGCAACCGGCTCGATGAGGGCGGCAGCCTCGTGCACGAGCGCGGTCAGCTCGGGCTCGAGCGCGCTGTCGCGGCCGATCTCCTCGAGCTCACGCAGCCACTGCGCACCCTGCCCACCGAACGCCAACGCGTATCCCGCCCCGTTGTGCAGCTGCTCGAGCAGCGACACCCGGACACCCGGCGCCTGCGCACGACCACCGTCTTTCGCGGTCGCCCCTCGGCCCATCTCGGTGCTCTCGTTGATCGTCAAGACGCTCGACTTCCTTCTCCTGGCGCTCCGCCCACCGACGGGCGCACACGTATCCGGCAGCCCCTCGGGCCTGTTGGGAGCCACGATCGCACAAAATCATGAGGAAAGCCTCACGTTTCCCGCCCCGACGTCAGCTACCCGCCGGTATTTATGCACACCCGTACCAAAATATTCTGAAACATGACCCCGCCTCATGTTTGAACGCGCAGGTGAGCGCCCACTGTCCGATTCCAAAACATGAGTGCCCCTCACATTGAGGGTTACCGAATCGTTATAACCCCAGGTCGTGTTACCGACCAGTACGCCACGCCGCCCCAACGCTTCGCCCAGCCGCTTCTGCCCGGTAGAGTTTGGACGGTCGTACACATCCAAGCGCGAGTGGCGAAATTGGCAGACGCGCCAGATTTAGGTTCTGGTGTCCACGGACGTAGGGGTTCAAGTCCCCTCTCGCGCACAGATTCCTGGCTTTCGGGCCAGATCAGGGCCTCGGAGTGTTCGAGTGCGCTCGCACACCCAGGAGCACCCACGTATGACCGTGGCCTGCGTAAACATGCTTCACAGGTGGCAGCTGTGCCACTTTTGATCAGCCGAGCACCGGGCAGGTCATGTTGCTGACACGGAGTGATCAGCGATGATCGAGCCTGACTCCACCGCTGACCGGGTTGAGGAAACGCATCTACGGCCCGCTATCGGTATTCGCCGTTCCCCGATCGGCTAACAAGAACCTTGTCGACGGGATGGCGACAGCTCGCACGAACCGAGCATCACGGGGCGGCACGGATGCCCGATCACAGGGCGCCGTGGCACGAGCTTTCGCCGGGCACCGCGGAAAGACCACTCGCACAGCCGGTACCTACGTCAAAGCCCATGTGCACGAAGTCACCCGAGGTTCGTAGCGGGCCACCACCAATTGCGCTCGTGGTCTATTCGGTCGCTGGACGCTACCGCTTGTCCTACTGTGCTGGCGGTGCCGACCTTGATCCTGTCCCCTCGCTTCACCGACGATTCCATCCTCGTACGGGCGGCAGCCGGACGTGCCGGCTGGCAGGTGCTGCGTTTGTCCGGATGGCGTATACCGCCGGACATGGTGACGGGACCGGCTGCCGTCTACGGCGAAATGCTGTTCGCCGAAGCCGTGGCCGGACAACTCGGCCTCGCACTTCTCGACGTGCCAGCGGATTGGCTACCCGGACTACCCTCGCGGTTCCTGCGTCGTGAACTGTGGGTGTCGACTCTGGCTGCGGCGCGGGCTCATCCGGGCCCCGTCTTTGTCAAACCTGCCGACGGACGGAAGGGCTTCGCCGGCCAGTTGTACCGCGCAGGTGCGGGACTCCCGTCCGACGCCGCGTGCCCGGATGACACACCGGTATACATGGCGGAGCCGGTGGCCTGGCAGGTGGAGATCCGCTGCTTCGTCCTGCACGGTCGCGTGCTGACATGCTCGCCCTACCTTCGTGAGGGGAACTACACAGAAGGCGATTGGTCGCTGACCGCCGAGGAGCGATCCGCCGCCGAGACGTGCGTCGAGCAATTGCTTGCCGTAGCACCCGCCCCACCAGCCGTGGTCATCGATGTCGGCCTCATCGAAGGACGCGGTTGGGCAGTCGTCGAAGCCAACAGCGCATTCGGAGCGGGCGTGTACGGATGTGACCCGGAGCGCGTTCTCGAGGTGCTCGCCCGCGCCTGCGTGCCCCGTCACGAACTCGGCGAGTCCGACGCCACCTGGGCGTTGCCGCCGGTCCGACTCGAATAGTCCCGACCGGGGGACCTGGGGTGGCGGCCAGCCGCGGTCGAACGTCCGATCACACCGATTCAGTGCGTTTCGTCCGGGCTCGACTGGCCTTCGTGGACTCTCATGTACTCACTCGCGCTTCCGTTGCACGCCATGGCATTCCATTCCACACTGGCCCTGCTCACTGTCGGCGCGGGTGCTATGACGGTGGCTACTTTCTTCGAAGAAGAGATATCACGGCCGCGAAGCTCTCGGGCTGCGGTGGCTCGACGATCACCGACTGCGGGCGCACGAGCACACCGACGACAGGCGAATCCTGCTGTGCTCGACCAGACAGTCGAGCTGAACGCACTTCTCTGCCGCATACCGCATACCGTCGGACCGGTGAAGATTCTCAAGACCTACGCCCGCCTGTTCGTCACCGATCTCGATCGAGCGCTTCCGGTCTACGAAAGGCTTGTCGGGGCTCCGGCGGATCTGCGCTTCCGGTTCGAACAAGCCGAGATCGCCGCCGTCGGCGACTTCCTCGTCGTCGCGGGCTCGGAGGATGCGGTCAGCGGGTATCGCGGCACCGTCGGGCCGGTGATCGTGGACGATCTCGACGCGGCGACGCAGTTCGTCACCGAGATCGGCGGTGAGATCACCAGCGGGCCGATCGTGTCGGCGACGGGCCGGGTGGTGTACGCGCGACACCCGGATGGTGCGCACGTCGAATACGTGGAATGGACAGCCGAGGTTCTGTCGCGCGTGCTTGGCTGACGGCGCTATGCGCTGCTGCCCGTGGCGGCGTTGGCCAGGCGGCCGACAGAACTGCTCGATCTCGCCACGTCTGTCCTCGACGGCCACTGATGGTGATCCGAGGGGTGGGCAGGCCATAACGTGAGGCAGTTCGATACGCGATCTCGGACGCCGCAACACGCTGTCAGATCGACGTATCGTCAGCGTTCTCGGTGCGGTCGGACTGTGCGCGCAAAGACCTCAGCTGGGTGTCCAGCAAGGTCAGGAGAGTCTGTAGCGGTTCGGGATCACCCTCGGCGACGATTCGTCCCTCGACGACCGCGTCGGCGAGGGTCAGGCGTCCGCCTGCGATCGCGGCGGTGGTGGCGGCGTCGGATCGTAGGATCGCGGCGGGGGGAACCTCGGTTGTGCCGGTAAGGATTTCGGCATGGCCGTCGGCGATGCGTAGGCGGGCGGTGGTGTCTTCTATGTGGAATTCGTACTCGGCGTTGATGTTTCGCAGCTGCTCGGGTTCGAACGAGTCGGCCAGGAAGACCAGTGCCCACTCGGCGCGGAAGCGCTCGGTCGGCGGTCGTTGCTCGCCCATGAAGTAGCGAGCTCCCCACAGCGCCAAGGGGATCACCGCATGCGCCAGCTCTCGTCCGCCGGCGGTGAGTTCGTAGGCCACCGCGTTCACGGGTGGGTCGAGGAGGCGGCGGCGCAGGAGTCCGTCGGATTCGAGCTGTCTGACCCGGGTGGCGAGCAGGCTCGTGCCGATGCCGTCCAGGGCACCTTCGAGGTCGGAGTAGCGCTTCGGGCCCGACATCAGCTCCCGCACGATCAGCAGCGTCCAGCGTTCTCCGACGACGTCGAGAGCGTGCGCGAGGCCGCAGTACTGCCCATAGGAACGTCGCACCATGCGGCCGAAACTACCACGCGAGGCATCGAATACTTGTCAAGACTTCATAATCATCTAGCTCACTTCAATTTCTTATGTTAGCTTGGATTCGAAGGTCTCACCGCGGCGACGACCAGCAGTTATGCGACAGATGGAGCTTTCGATGACGAGCAGACGGTCAGTGATGAAGGCGCTCGTCGTCGGCGCCAGCGGAGACAACGGTGGCCACCTGACGCGGCAGCTGGTGCAACAGGGCCACTGGGTCCGAGGACTGGTGCGCGACCCCGACCGCGCGATCACCGGCTTGCACGAGGTCGTGCGCGGCGATGTCGTCACCGGACACGGGCTCACCGAAGCTCTCACCGGAATCGATGTGGCCTTCTACTTCGTCCATGCCCTGGACGCCGCCGACAGAAATATCGACCGCCGCGACACCACCGCGGCGCGCCGGTTCGTGGAAGCCGCCACGGCCGCCGACCTGCCCCGTTGCATATTCCTCACCACCCTGGCGCCGCCCGATGGCGTTGATCCCCCTGCCTACCAACGCAATCGCCTCGCGGTCGAACAGATCCTGCTCGACGGGATCGCCGGGACCACCGTGGTGCGGGCCGGGATGGTGGCAGCGCCCGGTTCCCGAGGCATGCTGCCCTATTCGCGGCTGGTACAACGCTTTCCGGTCATTCCGCTGGGGCCGTGGCGGCACAACCGGGTCGCGGTCAGCGACCCCGACACGGTGGCCGCCGCGATGATCACCGCGGCAACCGACGAGAACCTGGCCGGCCGTATCCTCGATGCTCTGTCCTGCGGCGAACCCACCCACGCGGAGTTGATCCATGCCATCGCCCAGCAGCTGCGACGGCGCCGACTACTCGTCCCGATCCCGTTCCGGACGCCGCGACTGGACGCGGCGCTGGTGTCGATGGTCACCGGCCAGCGCCACAGCTTCAGCCGATACCTGCTGAGCGTCAACGAAAACGACTACACCACCGATCCGGAGCGATCCGCGCCGCTGAGTCATCTCGAATCCCGCGATCTCTCCTCGGTACTCGAGAACGCGCTGGCCGAGATGCGCCACTGACGAAGTCGGGTGCGCCGCGGCAAGCTGAACCGCGGCGCACCCGACCATCTCGTCACTGTGACACCAGGTGTCCGATCTACAGGGAACCACCACCGCCGATCAGCCAGGGGTTGAACTCGCACACCAGGTTCGGGCTGCCGACCGGGTCGAGGGCACGCAGCACGATCGACAGCGAGCGCGGGGAGTACATCATCGTCAGGTGGTCGGAGATGTCCTGTTCGCAACCCTCCTGCAAGGTGATGTTGTTGACCGTCGCCCCCGGGCCGGCCTTCAAGAAGGTCAGGTCATAGGGATTGGTGACCTCGTCGTAGCGGGTGCCGACCACGGTGTAGTCGACACCGGCGACGGTGTCACCGTTGGCATTCAAGGTGTTGACGAAGTCCGAACCGATGGTCTGCTGGATACCGGCATGGCCGACGAAGATCTCGATGAAACCCAGGATGTCGATGCCGGCATTGTTGACCATGCGGCCCAGCGCGCCGATTCCGTCGAGGCTGGTGCCATGATGAGTGGCACCGAAGGTGACCAGGTTCTTCACCTTGTCCGCACCACCGTCGAACTTGGTGTACCAGTTCGCCAGCGCACCGCCCTGGGAATGGGCGACGATATCGACCTCGTCGGTGCCGGTCGCGGCCAATACCTTGTCCACGAATGCCGCGACCTGCTTGGACGAATCCTGAATGTAGCCGGTGCCCATCACTCCGGGCAGGAACGAACCGAGACCGCCGCCCTCGACGATGTTCGATCGCCCGTAATTGAAGGTGAACGTGCAGTATCCGGCGTCCTTGATCGGCTGCCCCATGTAGGCGTAGCCGTTGTAGGCGTTCATCCAGGTGCCGTGCAGCAACACCACCGGACGGGGGTGCTCGGCGGTGGGCTTGCAGTTCCAGTCGTTGGCACCCGGCGGGGCCACGTCGCCGTTGGCCAGGCCGTAGGCGAACGCCGCCAGCCAGGAGGTCTGCGCCGGGCCGACGCCCGCGGTATCGGTCGAGGTGCCACCCGAGGAACCCGAGCTCGAACCCGAACCGCCGTAGCAGTCACCGGAGCCGTTCCCCGAACCCGCACCACTGCCGGAGGTACAGGCCGAACCGGTGCCCGCGCTACCGCTGGGACCGGCCACCTGACGACCCGAGGCGATCAGATCGGCCAGCGCTTGTTCGGTGGGGGCGGGTGGCGGACTGGCTGTCGCCCCCGACCCGGCGAGGGCGACAGCGAGTGCGCTGGCGCCCGTGATTATTGCCGCACATACAGAGCGTCGGCGGCCACGGGTTGTGGTCATGCGGTTTCTGCCTTTCCGGACAGGTCAAGGGAATTCGACTCGTAAGTCGCTCCGAAGGTAAGCCGCCGATTACCTCGGTTCATCGATACGAGTTCAGGTGTGGACAGCTCACCAAGGCATCGAACAAATCACCATGGCCGCACACAGGAAAATTTCCCCGAACCGTGCCCGGAACAGGTTGGGATATTTCACCAGAATTGTTGTGGCATAAAAATCACATAATTTCGGCGATATTTCTGTGGCCGATCAACGGCCCGCACCACTAGTCGGGCAGGCGGAAATCGGCGAGGGCACTTCGGGCTTCGTCGGCGAAGGCGGCGTAGGTCGGTCCCCAGACCCGGCCTGCGGCTTCGAGGGCACCGATCACCGCCGCCAGCGGGTCGGGATTGGTGGCATGGTGCATCGCCGACCACAACCCGTGGTTCGCGCGGTCGCCGAGCAACGATTCGCGTGCGCGCAGTTCGGCTTCCGGCGTCAGGGTTCGCGCTTCGAGGCTGGCGACCACATCGGGGTCATCGGACAGGCGCACGTGTTCGGCGACTCGGCGCACGGCCCACCACGCCATCGCGCGCTGCCGTTCGGCGGGCAGCTCGACCAGCAGATCGGTGTCGGCGTCCAAGGGGCCGTAGCCCTGCTGTACGCGGGATCCGTCGGGTCGGCGCAGCACCGGATAGAGCTCGCCGAGCAGCGGGATCACGGCGAAGCCGAGGCCGGCGGACTCCACCCGCGCGAGATCGTTCTCGGTGACGGCGATGCCGGTGAAACGTTCCACCGCGACAAGCCCTTTGGCGATCTGGTCCCGGTAGTCGTCGAAATCCAGATCGCGCAGGATCGGTTCGAGCACCGGGTCGGGAAACGGCTCCCCGAGTTCCCCGGCGGCGACGATCCGGCCATCGGCGGCGAACGACAACCGGGTCAGGCCGTTGATGTTCCAGTACATCGACGCGGCCCGGGTGCCCCGCGACAACGCGCGCAGCTCCGGCGCGTGGCTCCCCTGATAGCCGTTGTACTCGACCGCGAGCACGCCGTCCGCGACCGGCGCGACCGCGAGCCAGGGATCGCCGTGCTCCATCGCACGGCCCTCGAGCGTCGCCATCGCCTCGGGCGTGGCCGGGTCGCCACCGAAGGCGCGGACAACGGTGTCCGGATTCCGCGCGGCGACAACGGTGATCGTCGCGGCTTCGGCGAGCGCGGACTTCGCCACCCAGCGATAGGCGTCCTCGGGCTTGGCCTCGACACGCGGTTCGGCTTCGCCGCGCAGACGGTGACCGAGCAGATCGGTGCGTTTGTGCACCACGGTGTCGATGTCGGATGACTGCCACACCGTCAGCTTGTAGGACTCCTGGCCATCGGCATGGTCGCGGCCGGTGGCGTGTACCCGCACGCGGTAGGTGCCCGGCCACGGCGGCGTCTGCTCCGCGAGCGAACCGGCTGCGCCCTGGCCCGCGTGCTGCGGCGCACCGAGTACCGATGCCAAGCCGCGGGTCGCGGTCCAGGTGACGTCGACGACCTCGTCCCAGACGGACGTGTCGACCTGCGCCGGCGGGACTTCCAGCACCTCGACCTGCACATACACGATCGCGTCGGCGGTTCCGGTGCGCACCGCGATGCCCGGCCCGGCGACCGTCACCAGACCGTTGTCCCCGAATTCGGTGCCATCGGGAAACTCCGACTCGGTCAGCGCGAACCGATGGTCGCGGGCCCGCACGCTGCCCGCCGACCGGCGCGGATACAGATACTCGTTGCGGGCCTGCGCGATTCGCGCGGCTTCGTAGGCAGCGGGCATCGGGGCCGCGCGCAACAGTGGACACGCTGCGATCAGGCCTGCGCCGATCACCGTCGCCGGATCGTCGCCCTGGTCGAGTGTCCGCAGCACGATCGCCGCCACCGCGACACCCAGCGACAGGTAGGCCGCGCCGTGCGCTGCCGCCACGGTGGTCTCGTCGAGCACGGCGGTCGGATCGGACACGGCAGCCGAATCCAGTTGTGCGACAACGTCGGGATGCTCGCTCACCCGGGCGGACAGCTCGACGACCAAGGCCAGCGCACCGGGCCGGAAGGCCTCGAGTTCGCCGACCGCTGTCGTCGTCTCACCGCCGCCCGCGACGTACCCGAACATGACCGGCCTACCGTCGTCCCGCACGGGCAGCAGGGCGCCGACCTCGGGCATCCGCGGCACGGCGAGTTCGGCGACCAGCAATTCGAGCGCGCCGAGGATCCGTTCCGGCAGCAACTGCCCGAGCAGCGAAAGCTCGGCGCGAAGCCCCCGCTCGGCGACCGCATGAGCACCGAGTTCATCGCTCGTCAGCCGCAGGCGGCCCAGCGTCGCCGCGGGCGGCACCGGTATCCGTGCGCGCACCGACCGCATCGTCTCGACCACGGCCGACCCGAGCCCACCGACAACCGCATCCGGAATTTCCGTCATTGCCACTCGCTCCTTCATCGACCATCGCACGCACCCGCCGCGACTCCGGATGCCGGAGTCTCGCGAGACTACTGCGTCCCCTCAATCGGGTCGCCCAGCTGACGGCCGTGCGGCATCGCGGGTGCGGGAGTGGCGGCGGGCGAGGTATATCACCGCGCCGAGGACGACGACAGCTGAACCGGTCAGCACGGACGTCCACGGGAGCATGCAGGCGAGGGCCAGGCAGCCGAGCAGTCCGAGGGCCGGGATCACCCGGGCCGGCCTGCCCTCGGCCGGGGTGAGGGTCCAGGCGGCCGCGTTGGCGACGGCGTAATAGAGCAGGACGCCGAACGAGGAGAATCCGATCGCGGCACGCAGATCGGTGGTCGCGGCGGCGACGGCGACGATGACGCCGACCGTGATCTCGGCGCGGTGCGGTACCGCGAATCGGGGGTGAACCGCGGCGAGAGCATGGGGCAGATGACGGTCGCGCGCCATCGCCAAGGTCGTGCGGGAGACACCGAGGATCAAGGCGAGCAGCGAGCCGAGGGCGGCGACGACGGCACCGACCCGCACCACCGGTTCCAGCCAGCCGACCCCCGCCACCCGCACCACCTCCGTCAGCGGCGCGTTCGCCTCGGCCAACCCCCGCGCACCGAGCACCAGCAGGGCCGCGATCACGACCGCCGCGTACACCAGCACCGTGATGCCGAGTGCGAGCGGAATCGCCCGGCGGATGGTGCGCGCGGGGTCGCGCACTTCCTCACCCAGGGTGGCGATGCGCGCGTAGCCGGCGAAGGCGAAGAACAACAGCCCGGCCGCCTGCAACACTCCTGTCACTGTGACATCGGAACCGAATTCCAGCCGAGCGACATCGGCGGTTTCGGAGGTGACCGCCGCGACGACCACTCCGGTGAGCACCGCCAGCACGGCCGCGACGATGACCCGGGTCAACCACGCCGACTTCTGGATCCCTCGATAGTTCACCGCGGTCAGTGCGACGACCGCGGCCACCGCGACCGCGCGGGAGTACGCGGGCCACGCGTAGGCGCCGACGGTCAACGCCATCGCCGCACACGACGCGGTCTTGCCGATCACGAAGCACCACCCCGCCAGATACCCCCAGAACTCGCCGAGGCGTTCTCTGCCATACACATACGTGCCGCCCGACGCGGGGTATCGAGCGGCCAACCGCGCCGACGATGTGGCGTTGCAGTAGGCGACGACGGCCGCCACCGCGAGCCCGATCAGCAGTCCCGACCCCGCAGCCCGGGCCGCCGGCGCCAGGGCGGCGAAGATCCCGGCGCCGATCATCGCGCCGAGGCCGATCACGACCGCGTCGGTGAGGCCAAGGGTCCGACGCAGTTCATCGGGCACCCCGGACAGCCGATTCGAGTGATTCACGTTCATCTTTCGTTCATCGATCGGCGGTGGACAAAATAGATCCGCAACCGTTGAGATCGGCTTGATTTCTATTCAGCGCATATCGTTATTCGCCATGGGCATCACCCGCGCACAGCATATGCGAGCAGGGTGGCGCATGTGATGTGGACAACAAACCTCTTCGATAAGAGGAATTCGGAATGTATGCGGTTCGACAGAATTCCGCGCACGGGGGCCGCATCGGGGGCCATAATGTGCCACAGGTCACGTTTGGCTGACATAACAGCAGGTCGTAGGGTTGGCTGTTCCCATCTCCACACGAGGTGGTTTCCCAGTTGTTAATCATCGCGACCGCATCGAACCGGCCCGATCTGCTATGTATATCGCGCCGCCCATTCAGGTGCGGTGCAGAAAAACTTCAGGGAGATCACACATGCGCAAGATGCGTATCCTCGGCGTCACCGCTATCGCGGCAGGAATCATCCTGAGCGGCACCGGTTTCGCCGCCGCCGACGACACCACTCCGCCTGCGCCGGAATCGGGCTCGGCCGTCCTGGTCAAGGGCATCGAAGCCCTGCTGACCGGCTCCAGCGCCGCGCCGACCACCCCGGCCACCGTCGCCGAAGACGAGCCCGCCGCCTCCGGCTCGGCCGTGCTCCTCAAGGGCATCGAAGCGCTGCTCACCGGCTCCAGCGCGGCGCCGACCACCCCGGCGACCGTCGCCGAAGACGAGCCCGCCGCCTCCGGCTCGGCCGTCCTGCTCAAGGGCATCGAAGCGCTGCTCACCGGCTCGAGCGCCGCGCCGGCCGAGTAGGTCGTCCGCGGACTCACGCATAGGGGATCGCCGTCCTTCGGTCAGCCCTGGTCGACCCCAGCGAGTTCCCGCTGAGCCGCTGGGGTCGCGGTCGTCCGGCCCAGGATGCGACCTTGGGCCGAAGCCGTTGCCCCGGAAGCGATCAGGACCACGGGCCAGGCGATCAGTAGCAACGTCACGTCGGGGGCGCTCAGCCAGGCGAGCGGCAGCGCCGATATCCGTCCGCCGACCAGCAGAAGTGCCGCTGCCAGCGCTGTGCCGCCGAGTGCCAGTCCGGTCAGGATCAGCGCCGGTGCCAGGGTGCGGCTCGGTGTTCGTCGGCTGCGGGAGCGGCGTCGGTAGGACAGCACCGTCCACGCGATCGTCACGATCAGCGCGACAGCCAACCCGATGACGAGCACGCTGGCCATCGTGTACGCATTGCTCGGTCGGGCCTGACCACCCGCGAGCGCGGGGAGAGCCGCGCTGATCGGTGTGCCGACCATCGACAACTCGCCGTTGCGTGCCATCAGCACGACCATCGCGCGGCCGAGTTCCGGGAAGAAGGCGATGTCGGCGCGGTAGCCGAAGTTGTCGCCCTCGTGGTGCAGCACTGGGTGGGACTCGGATTCGCCGGTGTACCAACCCATCGCATAGCCGGTCGACACCGGATCGGGATCGCCGGGCAGGCGGATTCCGGGCGTGTGCAGGGCCGCCATCGACTCCGGCGACAGGACTCCCCGACCGTCACCCAGGTGAAATCTCGCGTACGACAGCAGGTCTCGGGCCGTGGAGATGATGTAGCCATCGGCCAGCGCGCCGGGGAACACACTCTGTGTCCGTGGCAGGGCGAGGCCGAAGAACGAGACGGTGCCGGGGATCAGGCCGGCGGCGCGGGCGGTCTCGGCGTCGAGGATCGTGCTCGACAGGCCGAGCGGAGTGAGCACTTCGTCGCTGAGGTATTCGGGGTAGGTCTTTCCCGAGACCCGCTCGAGCAACAATCCGAGGATCGCGTAGTTGATATTGGAGTATTGGAACGTCTCCCCCGGCAGTGCCGTCGGCTCGAAGTCGCGGGCCAGCGCGACCCGCTGGGCGAGGGTTCGCTCGGGATTCAGCAGGTCTCTGCCACCGTCCACCGTGCTCAGGCCGCTGGTGTGATGCAGCAGCTGGGCGACGGTGATCGCGGCGGTGGTGAACTCGGGAAGATAGGTCGTCACCGGCCGGTCCAGGTCGACGAGTCCGGCGTCCACCGCGCGCAGCACCCCCACCGCGGTGAACGACTTGCTCAGCGAGCCGATCACGAACGGCGTGTCCTGGTCGGCGTCACCGACCGCACCGGTGACGACCGTGTCGCCGTCGAGCACCGCGTAGGCCGCGTGGGGACTGCCGATTCGGTGCAACTGCTCGCCCATGGCGGCCGCGGCCGCGCGTGCCGGATTCTCGGCTTCCGCGTTCGCGACAGCGGCCGTCCCACACCAGCACAGCAGGACAAGCGCGGCCACGACGAGAACTCGCGACACCCTCGGTCCATCGGCTCTCGCCATCATTTCTCCACCCGGATCCATCGTCGTGAACACGTCCGATGGGAAGTCTGCGGGTGGCCCACACACACTGTCATCACCCCAGGGAGGGATCCTCATCTACACCCGGAACGCGCGGAGCCGACACACAGCTCGGATCCACGGAAAAGCGGTCGGACCGAACTACTTTTTCCGCATGAGGATTTCACGAATCCGCCGATCCGCGGTGTCGGCCGCTGTTTCCGTCGCCCTGACCATGGGCGTCGCGACGGGCACGGTGCTCGGTGCCGGGACCGCGTCCGCGACGGGCTGCGCTGACGTCCAGGTGGTTTCGGCTCGCGGTACCGATGAACCCGGCGGTTGGCTGGGCGGGCACCACCTCGGAGCCCTGGTCGGAAACCCGGTGTACACGGCGCTCGACATCGCGCTGCCAGGACCGACGGACGCGTACCGGGTGAACTACCCCGCCAACCGAGACCAACCCGTGTCGGTGCAAGCGGGCAACCGCGACCTGGTGGAGCACGTCGTGAACCAGGCCGCTGCCTGCCCGAACCAGCGTTTCGTCCTGGTGGGGTACTCCCAGGGCGCCAATGTGGTGGCCAATGCGATCGGCATCAGCAGCGAGGGCGCCAAGGTGGGCGGCCCGATCGTGGCGACCCTGCCTGCCCATCTGCACCCTCGGATCGCCGCGGTGCTGTTGTTCGGCAACCCGATTCGCGGTATCGGCAAGACGATCACCGGCCCCTTGGCCGATCGCACCTACGATGTCTGCAACACCAACGATCCCGTGTGCGATCCCGGCGGCACCGACTGGAACGCCCACCTCAACTACGCCTGGTACGCCATCGCCGCGGCCCATTTCGTCGCCGGTCGACTCTGAATTCCCCGGTCGCGGCGGGCGATCCGGCCAGCTCGACGAACCGGCGATCTCCGCGGCGACGCCGTTGAGGATGAGCTCGAGGCCGAAGGTGAAGTCGCTGCCACCCGGTGGGGGTATGGGGTCCGCGCGGCGGCCCGGCGATCGGTAGTTCCGGCATCCAGGGGTGCTCGGCGCAGACCGCGCGCAGGGCGTGCGCCCACTGTCGCAGTCCATCGCGGTATTCCTCGGGCGCATCGATCCGCGGCGCGGGACCGAGGGCCAGGAACCCACGTGGCGATACAACGCCAACAGTCCACGCACCGCCTGGATCCGCTCGGTGCTCGCCCCGGCGGGCCGGATCGCGCTGACCAACTACCTCGGCCAGTCCGCGATCGGGCTGCTGATCTTCACCGGCATCGGGCTGGGCGCGGCGGGCAGCCTGTCGCCTTTGGAGACGATGACGCTGACTGGGCGGTTGATCTCGCCAATTCGGACTATTGCGGATTCACTTAGCCTATGCTCTGCTATGTGAATCGCAATTAGCTTCGAGGAGGCAGTAGTGAGTCGAGTACTCGTCGCGGGTGTGGGGATGATTCCCTTCACGACACCGAGCCGCGCCCAGACCTATGACCTGATGGGCGAGCAAGCGGTCCGCCGTGCGCTCGCCGACGCGGGGGTGGACTACGCCGGGGCGCAGCAGGCGTATGTCGGCTACGTGTACGGCGATTCGACGGCGGGGCAGGCGGCGCTGTATCGGGTGGGCACCACCGGGATCCCGGTGGTCAATGTCAACAACAACTGTTCGACCGGGTCGTCGGCGCTGTTCCTGGCTCGGCAGGCGATCGAGCACGGCGTCGCCGACGTGGTGCTCGCGCTCGGGTTCGAGCAGATGGAACGTGGTGCGCTCGGGACGAAATGGGCCGACCGGCCCTCGCCGTTCGCGAGTTTCGACGAGGTCGTGCACGCGGTGCAGGGCACCGACGACGCCCCGTTCGCGGCCCAGTACTTCGGCGGCGCCGGCCGGGAGTACGCCGAGAAGTACGGGATGGATCCCGCGGTCTTCGCCCAGATCTCGGTGAAAGCGCGCCGCCACGCGGCCAATAATCCGTACGCGGTGTTCCGCGACCCGATCACGGTCGAGCAGGTACTCGACTCGCCGCGGATCTACGGCCCGCTGACCCGCCTGCAGTGCTGCCCACCGACCTGCGGCGCGGCGGCCGCGGTACTGGTCAGCGAGGACTACGCGCGCAAGCACGGCCTGCGCACCGATGTCGCGATCGCCGCGCAGGCGATGACGACCGACTTCGCCTCCACCTTCGCCGACGCGTCGATGACGAAGATCGTCGGCTACGACATGGCCAAGGCCGCCGCCGACCAGGTGTACGAGGCAGCGGGCGTGTCCCCCACCGACATTCGCGTCGTCGAACTGCACGACTGCTTCACCACCAACGAACTGCTCACCTACGAAGCGCTCGGCCTGACCCCGGAGGGCACCGCCGAGAAGTTCATCGCCGACGGCGACAACACCTACGGCGGTCGCGTGGTCACCAACCCCTCCGGCGGGCTGCTGTCGAAGGGGCACCCGCTCGGCGCGACCGGCCTGGCCCAGTGCGCGGAACTGGTGTGGCAGCTGCGCGGGCAGGCCGAGGCCAGGCAGGTCGACGGGGTGGATCTCGCGCTGCAGCACAACATCGGGCTCGGCGGCGCCGCCGTGGTCACGTTGTACGAGAAGGTGAGCTGACGATGACCGCCACCCTCGATCCCGCCGTCATCGGACGGCAACTCCCGTCCACCGAACTGACCATCGACGCGGGCAGGCTGAAGTTCTTCGCCAAGGCGATCGGCGAGACGAACCCGATCTACTTCGACGAGACCGCCGCACAGGCCGCCGGGCACGCGACCCTGCCGGTGCCGCCGACCTTCCTGTTCGCCATCGAACTGGAGAATCCCGACCCGTTCGCCTGGGCCGCCGATCTCGGCATCGACCTGCGATTCGTGCTGCATGGTGAGCAGCGGTTCACCTACCACTCAGTGGCGCACGCGGGCGATGTCGTCACCGCGGCGCCGCGCGTCACCGACGTCTACAGCAAGAAGGGCGGCGCCCTCCAGTTCATCGTGAAGGAGACGACGGTGACCAGGGCCGACGGCAGCGCGGTCGCCGATCTGACCTCCGTCATCGTCGTACGCAACCCGGGTGGAGCGAGCGCATGAGCACTGCGACAACAGGTATCACCGTCGGCACCGAACTGCCGCCGCTCGAGATCGGCTCGATCAGCCGCACGACGCTCGCCCTGTTCGCCGGTGCCTCCGGCGATCACAACCCGATGCACATCGACATCGACGTGGCCCGCTCGGCCGGGCTCGACGACGTGTTCGCGCACGGCATGCTCTCGATGGCCTACCTGGGCCGCCTGCTCACCGGGTGGGTCGCGCCCGCGGCGATCCGCTCCTACGGCGTGCGTTTCGCCGCCATCACGCCCGTGCTGGCCCGGCCCACCGCGCGCGGCATCGTCACCGCGATCGAGGAGGTCGACGGCGAGCGCCGCGCGACCGTCGATCTCACCGTCACCCTCGCCGACGGCACCGTCACCCTCACCGGCACCGCCGTCGTCGCCCTCTGAAAGGACGCACACACCATGGGAAAGCTCGACAACAAGGTCGCCATCGTCTCCGGTTCCGGGCGTGGCATCGGGCGTGAGATCGCGCTCAAACTCGCCGCCGAGGGCGCGGCCGTCGTGGTGAACGACCTCGACGCCGAACCGGCCAAGGAGACCGTCGCCGCGATCGAGGCACTCGGGGCACGCGCGGTCGCGGTGCCGGGCAGTGTCACCGCCGACGGGTTCGCCGAGGAGTTCGTCCAGGCCGCCGTGGACTCGTTCGGCGGGCTCGACATCATCGTCAACAATGCCGGTTTCACCTGGGATTCGGTGATCCAGAAGATGACCGACGAGCAGTGGGACGCCATCCTCGACGTGCACCTCAAGGCGCCGTTCAAGATCCTGCGCGCCGCGCAGCCGGTGATCGCGGGGCTGGTGAAGCAGGCCAAGGCGGACGGCGCACCGGTGCCGTGTCGCAAGGTCGTCAACATCTCCTCCCTCGCCGGGACCGGCGGCAATGCCGGCCAGGCCAACTACTCGGCCGCCAAGGCGGGCGTGATCGGCCTGACCAAGACCCTCGCCAAGGAATGGGGTCGCTACAACGTCACCGTGAACACCGTGGCCTTCGGCCTGATCAAGACCCGGCTCACCGAGGCACCGGCCGATTCCGGCGGCACGATCGATGTCGAGGGCAAGCAGATCAAGGTCGGTGTGAATCCGAACCTGCTGGCCGCCATGGAGCAGATGATCCCGCTCGGTCGCGGTGGCACACCGGCCGAGGCCGCGGGTGCGGTTTACCTGCTGTGCACGCCGGAATCGGACTACGTCAGCGCCCAGACCCTGGTCTGCGGCGGCGGATTCGACTTCTGATGTACCTCACCCAGTCCCTGCATCGGTCGCGGCAACAGGAGCCCGACCGCATTGCCACGATCTATCGCGATCGGGTCCGCACCGTGGCCGAATCCGTCGACCGGATCGCGCGGTTGGGCGGCGCGCTGCGGGCGCTCGGGGTGGCAGCGGGTGACCGCGTCGGCATTCTCGCGCTGAATTCGGATCGGTATCACGAGTACCTGTTCGGGGTGCCGTGGATCGGCGCGGTCGTCAACCCGGTCAACATCCGGTGGTCGCCCACCGAGATCGCCTACTCGCTGCGCGATTCCGGTACCAGGGTGCTGCTCGTCGACGACGCCTTCGCCGCCGCCGTCCCGGCGCTGCGCGCCCAGTTCCCGGAGCTGGCCACGGTGATCTTCCTCAGCGAGGCCGAAACACCGCCGGACACACTCGATTACGAGGAACTCCTGGCCGCCGCCGAACCGGTCCCGGACACCAGAACCGGCGGTGACGCGCTGCTCGGCGTCTTCTACACGGGCGGAACGACCGGCCATCCGAAGGGCGTGATGCTCAGCCACCACAACCTGGTGACCTCGGGACTCGGCTCGTTGGCGACCGGGCACGTCGTCGGCCGGGCGGGCCGGATGCTGCACGCGGCGCCGATGTTCCATCTGGCCGACATCGCGCTGTGGACCATCGGGAACCTGGCGGGCTCGACGCACGTGATCATCCCGATGTTCACGCCCGCGGACACACTGCGCGCCATCGCCGACCACGCCGTCACCGACGCGCTGCTGGTGCCGACGATGATCCAGATGCTGGTCGACGATCCCACCGCCGCGGACTTCGACCTGAGCAGCCTCGCACGCCTCCTCTACGGAGCATCCCCGATCTCGGAGGCACTGCTCACCCGGGCCCGGAGCCTGTTCCCGGCCACCGATTTCACCCAGGCCTACGGGATGACCGAACTGTCGCCGGTGGCCACCCTGCTCTCCCCCGCCGACCACGACCGGCCCGAAGTCCTGCGCTCGGGCGGTCGGGCGGCGCCGCATGCCGAGGTCCGCGTCGTCGACGCCGACGACAACGAGGTGCCCCGCGGGACCGTCGGCGAGATCGTCGTGCGGGGCGACAACGTCATGCTCGGGTACTGGCAGCGCCCGGCCGAGACCGCGGCGGCGATCCGCGACGGCTGGATGCACACCGGCGACGGCGGGTACATGGACGCCGAGGGGTATGTGTTCATCGTCGACCGGATGAAGGACATGATCATCACCGGCGGGGAGAACGTGTACTCGGCCGAGGTGGAGAACGTCCTCGCCGCCCATCCGGCGGTCGCGGCCTGCGCGGTCATCGGCGTCCCCGATTCGCGCTGGGGTGAACGGGTGCACGCGGTGCTCGTGGCGCAGCCGGGCGCGGCGGTCACCGAGGAGGAGCTGCGCGCGCACTGCAAGACCCTGATCGCCGGATACAAGGTGCCACGCAGTGTCGAGTTCGTCGAGGCGCTGCCGCTCTCGGGGGCGGGCAAGATTCTCAAGCGCGAGCTTCGCAAACCATACTGGGAGGATGCAGTCGACCAAGTTTCCTGATCGATGACGACCACCGATGAGCGACCGGCGCCGGGCACCCGCCCGGCGAACCGCCGTCAGCTCATCCTGGCGGCGGCGACCGACCTGTTCTATCGGGTCGGGTACGCCAACGTCGGCATGAGCGACATCGCCGCGGCGGTCGCCATCGGTCCGTCCGCGCTGTACCGCCATTTCCGCGGCAAGCAGGAGCTGCTGGCGGCGGTGACCGCCGAGTCGATCGCCGCGGTGGGCGCCACGCTCGACCGGCTCGACCGGCCGGGCGTGGCCGAGTTGTCCCAGGCCATCGCCCGGACCGCGGTCGAGCAGCGCCGGGCGGGGGTGATCTGGTGGCGGGAGGCGCGGTATCTCAGCGACGAATCGCACCGCGAGATCCGCTCCGCGCTGCACGAGAGCCGGACGCGCCTGGCGGATCTGATCGGCGCGGCGCGGCCGGAGGTGACGCGGCCCCAGCAGGAGTTCCTCGCGGTGTGCGCGCTCGGCATCGCGACCAGCATCTCGTTCCACACCGCGACGCTGCCCGGCAACCGGATGGTCACCACCCTCACCCGGCTCATCGAACCCGCCCTCACGGTGCCGATACCGGCGCGGATCGACGCGCGACCGTCCGGTGGGCAGCCGCGCAGGCCCGTGGTGTCGCGGCGCGACAGCGTGCTCGAGGCGGCGACCGAGTTGTTCGCCCGGCAGGGCTTCTCGAATGTCAGCATGGACGACATCGGCCAGGCGATCGGCATCGCCGGCCCCAGCCTCTACAACCATTTCGCCAACAAGGCCGAGATCCTCGTCGCGGCGCTGTCGCGGGGCAACGAATGGCTCCGGTTGGACCTGACCCGTGCGCTGTCGGGCGTCGACGACGCGGGCGCCACCCTGTCGCGGGTGTTCACCGGCTACGTGGCCTTCGCGTTCGAACAGCCCAACCTGGTGCACCTGTTGCTCACCGAAGGCGGCGAACTCCCCGAGCCGGAGCGCCACCGCCTGCGTACGGCCCAGCACGAGTACCTCGCCGAATGGATCCATCTGGCCCGCATCGCCGATCCGGCGGTGACCGAGATCGAAGCCAAGATCACCGTCCAGGCGGCGATCCAGCTGGTCAACGAGATCGCGATCGCACGGCGCGGGCGGGCGCTACCCGGCGCCGAACAGCTGCTGACCGCCATCGGCCGACACCTGCTCCTCGACACCGCCGACTGAGCGCCGCGGCCTACTTGGTCGGCCAGCCGCCGTTGCGCTTGCGCTGATCGATCTTGTCGTCGTCATCGCCGGCGAGGTGTTCGATGCCGAGGCGTTCGGCGAACAGGTGACGCTGGGTGATCCAGCCGAGGACCGACAGGCCGATCCAGGCCAGGGTGGCGGTGACCTGCTGCCAGCCGGGTTCGGGGGAACGCAGGAAGGCCAGGGAGTCGCTCATGCGGGCGACGCCGCTGAGCACCAGGCTGGCGCCGCCGATGGAGGTGAGCCACAGCAGGGCGCGGGCGCGGAACTTCTGGGCGAGGAACGCACCGGCCACGCAGACCGCGAGGGCCACGATCATGCTCAGTGCCCAGTTCTTGTCGCCGGGCTGGAGCACGGTGGCCAGTTTCGTGCCGATCATCGCGCCGGTGAGCCCGCCGATGAAATAGGACGCGAACCGGAAGACCAGCGAGGTCACCACCCACGACGACACCGCGCCGATCAGCCCGATCAGCAGCAGCCACCAGAACGTGGCGTTGAACAGGTCCGCGATCAACCACCCGAGTCCGAACCCGATCGCCAGGATCCCCAGGTGTACCGACCGCACGCCGTAGAAACACAGCAGTGCCCCGACCAGGGCCACGATGATGCCGTTCATGTGCGCTCCTTTTCGACCCGGGTGAGCCCGTACCGCGACGCTAGGGCTCGAGCGGGCGGAGCGCGTCACACCTTCCGGGTGAGATCGATGTCAGCGGTCCCGCTGCAACCGCGCGCCGACGGTGTGGACGATGACGACGTCCGGATTCCACGGCACGAGATCGTCCACCGCCCGCTGGAGCTCCTCGACCGGTGGGAGCTGTTCGGGACCGAGGACCGAGATCGTCGCGGTATCGCCCTGCAGGGTCACGTCGACGACCTGCGCGCCCGGTGCGTCGCGCAGCCAGTCGCGGGTCGCGTCGGCGATCTGTCCGGCCCACAGCGTCGACAGCGAGTTGAGCACCATCGGCACCGCCACCAGGATCAGTGCCGCACCCAACACCAGATAGGCCTTGGTCCGGCGACCGGCCGGTGCCTCGGCGTATCCCGCCACGACCAGCACGATCGTGGCGGTGAGGATCATCGCCACGACATTGGAGGCGAACAGGACGAAGGCACCCAGCGCGAGGGCGGGCGCCTGCGAACCCAGGCACACCCCGACCACACCCAGCGGCGGCACCAGCGAGATCGCGATCGCCACACCGGGCAGCACGTCACCGACATCGCGACGGGTGATCGCGACGGCCGCGACCAGGCCGGTGGCCAACGCGGCGGTCAGGTCCATCAGCTTCGGCGAGGTACGGCCGAGCACCTGCGCGTTCGACAGCACATTGACCGGATTCGGCAGCAGCTGCGCGAACAGGAATCCCAGCGCGACCACCACCACGATCCCGCACCCCACCAGCAGCAGACTGCGTGCCACCAGTGGTCCGCGGCCCGTCACCACCCCGAGCGCGATGCCGAGGATCGGCACCGACAGCGGCGCGACGATCATCGCGCCGATGACCGTGGCGGTGGAGTCCCCGATCACGCCGGAGATCGCGATCACGGCCGACAGCACCAGCATGATCCAGAACGCCGACCGTTTGGCGGTGACCGAACCGACCGACAGATCCAGCTTGTCGGTGAGCTCGTCGACCGTTCGCCGCTGGTCGGCGGGCACCAGGTACGCCATCTCAACTCCCGTGCTGTTGTCGGTCGACGCGGATCTCGGCGTCGGCGTAGGCGGCCAGGGTGGACTCGCCGAGGGTGCGGGTGGCCGGGAAGAACTCGATCCGCACGCCCATCCCGGCGAGCAGCTCGTCGCTCCACACCGCCCGGACATGGGGGTCGACACCGCTGAGGTACAGACGTCCGCCCACCGCGTCGAGGCGCCGGGCGTAGTCGGTGATGACATGCAGGAAGGTGGCGCTGACGCTCGTTCGCCCGCGCAGCCGCAGGATGACGACCGGATCGCGGGCGCCGGTCGGATCGGGCAGCTGGGTCTGCAGGGTGCGCGCGCCCGCGTAGAAGAGGCTGCCGTACACGTCGAGGATCACGATCTCGTCGTCGGTGAGCCGCGCGGGCAGCTTCGCCTCGACCAGGTGGCCGTCGTGGACCCGCAGCCGCACCACCCGCAGGTCCATGGCCTCCTGGTTCAGTTGCAGCAGCAGCGAGATGCCTACCCCCACCCCGACCGCGGCCGTCACCGGCAGCAGCAGTGTCGCCACGAAGGTGACGCCGAGCGCGGTCCGGGAGATGGTGCCGCTGCTCCAGATCGCGAGCACCCGATCGAGGTTCATCGAGCCGACCGCGGCCACGATCAGGATGGCGGCCAGGGTCGGCATCGGCACCTTCCCGACCAGCGCGGTGAGCGCGACGAGGATCACCAGGATCCACAGCCCCGACCACATCCCCGACCACCGGGTCCGCCCGCCCGCGGCGGTGTTGATCGCGGTCTGCCCGACCGAGCCGCCGACCGGCATCCCGCGCCACAGCGCCGAGCAGATGTTGCCGATGCCCTGCGCGGTGAAATCGCGGTCGACCCGCCCGCGGGAACCATCGGGATTGGGCGCCGATTCGGCGACGCCGGCACCCTGGACCAGCACGATGACGGTCACCGCCAGCGCACCCGTGATCAACGACGGCGACAGCACGCTGAAATCCGGCAGGTGCGGCAGCGGGAACCCGGTGGGGATGTCACCGGCGTCGGCGACCGTCGCCACCCCGTCCCAGCCGAACGCCAGCACCACCGCGGTCGGCACCACCAGGCCCGCCAGCGAGGACACCGTCTTGAACCTGGTCCGCGCCACGGCGACCATGAGCACGATCGCGAGCACGCCGACCACCGCTGATCGCCAGTCGATCTGGCGGGGATGCAGCACGACGTGCAGCGCCTTCATCCCCGCCACCGAGCCCTCCGATGGCGCGCCGAGCAGGCTCGGCAGCTGTCCGAAGACGATGTTGGCGGCGATTCCGAGCAGGAATCCGGTCATCACCGAATGCGAAACGAACCGGGTGTAGCGGCCCAGCCGCAGCGCCGCAGCGACGACCATCGCGACCCCGGCGAACAGGGTCAGCAGCACGAGCGCGGCCGAGCGGTCGGCGGGCGAGATCTCGCTCAGTGCCGAGCCCGCCGCCAGCGCGGACGCGCTCGTCGTGGTGACCACCATCAATCGCGTGCTGGTGGAGAACCCGCCGAAGAACCGCCCGGCCATGCTCGCGTACAGCCCCTGGACCGGGCTGACCCCGGCGAGCAGCCCGGAGGCCATCCCGTCGGGGACACCCGCGATCGCGCCGGGCACACCGGCCACGACGTCGGCCTTCGTCATGCGTTCGCCCGCGAATGGGTTACGCATGCCGGACTCCTTCGCCGCGCGAACTCAGGGGGTCACGATGGCGAAGTCCGGGTCGGGGGCGTCCAGGTAGCCGACCAGCTCCGCGAGGGCGGCCGCGTCGCCGTCCACCGACACCGTGCCCGCGCCGATCATCTCGCTCAGCGACCGGCCGCCCAGCAGGGCCGCGCGCAGATCCTGTTCCGAGAGCACGAAGGTCGCGTCCGGTGCGGGGAGGTCACCGTCGACGTCGAAGTGCACGAGCACCCCGTTGCGGAGCTGGGTGCGATGCACGACGGCGGTATCGGTGATCCGCCAGTCGATGGTGATCAGCGCCGACCACGCGCGCGGGCCGTCGACCCGCAGGGCGAGCGCGTCGAAGACCTGCTCCACCGACAGCGCCGCGGAAATGTCGGCCGACGCGGTGGCCAGCGGGGTGCCGATGTTGCCGTGGCGCAATTCGTAGGCGCCCATGAGGAAGAAGTTGCGCCAGGTGCCGTTCTCGGCGCCGTAGCCGAGCTGTTCGAGCGTGTCGGCCTGCCGCGCCTTCGCTTCGGCATTGTCCGGCTCGGCGAAGATCACATAGTTCAGCAGCTGCGCGGCCCAGCGGAAATCACCGTCGGCGTAGGACTTTCGCGCCTTGGCCAGCACCTCGTCGGCGCCGCCCATCGCCTCGACGTGCCGGATGGCCGACGCGACGGGCGGATGCTGCCACAGCGTGGCCGGGTTGCCGTCGAACCAGCCCATGTATCGCTGATAGATCGCCTTGACGTTGTGGCTGACCGACCCGTAGTAGCCGTGGGTGCCCCAGGAGTTCTCGATCGCGGGCGGCAGCTGGATTTCCTCGGCGAACTCGATGCCGGTGGTGCCCTTGTTGAGCGCCCGCAGGGTCTGGTCGTGCAGGTACGCGTAGAGATCGCGCTGGATCGACAGGTACTCGGTGAGCCGTTCGGTCCCCCAGGTGGGCCAGTGGTGGGAGGCGAAGACGACATCGATGCGCGCGGCGTAGCGATTGATCGCCTCGGTGAGGTACTTCGCCCACACGTGCGGGTCGCGGACCAGCGCACCGCGCAGGGTCAGCAGGTTGTGCAGGGTGTGGGTGGCGTTCTCGGCCATGCACAGGGCCCGCTGCTTCGGGAAGAAGAAATTCATCTCCGCGGGGGCCTCGGTGCCCGGCGTCATCTGGAACTCGATCTCGACGCCGTCGACGGTCACGGTCTGGCCGGTGTGGTCGATGAGCACGGTCGGCGAGATCAAGGTGGGCGTGCCGGTCGAGTTCGTCGGGCCGAGTCCGGCGCCGACCGCGCCCAGCGGCCCTCGCGGCAGCGCGGCGCCGTACATGTAGGCGGACCGGCGGGCCATCGCGGTTCCGGCGTAGACGTTCTCCTCGACCGCGTGCTCGGTGAACCCCACCGGCGCGATGATCGGGCAGCGACCCGCGGTGACGTCTTCGTCGGTGGTCACGCCCTTGACGCCGCCGAAGTGGTCGATGTGGCAGTGCGAATAGATCACCCCCGTCACCGGCCGGTCACCACGGTTCTCCCGGTACAGCGCGAGCCCGGCGGCCGCGGTCTCGGCCGAGATCAGCGGGTCGATCACGATCACGCCCTGCTCGCCCTCGACCAGCGTCATGTTCGACAGGTCGAGACCGCGGATCTGATAGATGCCGTCGGTGACCTCGTAGAGCCCCTGCATGGCGCACAGCTTCGACTGGCGCCACAGGCTCGGGTTCACCGTGGGCGGGCAGTCACCGTCGAGAAAGGCGAAAGCGTCACTGTCCCAGGCCACTTCACCGTCGGCTTTGTGCACGACACCCGGTGTGAGCGCGGCGACGAACCCCCGCTCGGCATCGGCGAAGTCCTGGGTGTCGCTGAACGGCAAGGCCTGCGCCAGGCTGTCGTTGGCGGCCGCGATAGCAGCTGACGCCTCCTGCTGAACGGTCATCGGATCCCTTCCCACGCGGATTGGAACGATTCGCGACGGCAGGTCTCGACCCGACCGACTGCCCCCGCAGCATCACATCGGCGCGGAACCGCGGCATCACCCGAACCGGGTGAACTTCATCCGGCCACCGGAGCGCACCCGCACCCGGCGCCCGCGCACGGAGACCGGTCCGAATCGGTGGCACATCCGGTTCGCCGGACCCGTGTGCGCGACCAGATCAGCCCGACCACGCCGATCCCGATCAAGGCGAACCCGAGCGGTTCCAGCCACGACACCGTCACCAGCACCGTCCCGCTGCCGAGCACCCCGGCCGCGATCAGGATCGGCGCCAGGCAGCAGCCGAGGCACAGCAGTCCACCCGCGCCGATCGACGCCAGCCAGCGCCGGGGGTTCCGGTCAGCCACGGCTGTCTCCTCCCTGGCGCGAATCAGCGGCCATCGCGGTGTCGACCCGGGCCGCGAAAGCATCGAGCACCTCGACATAGGTGACGGGGACATCCACCCGCATGACCGTCGCGGTATCGGTGGTGTCGAAGTCGAAGGTGAAGAACGAGCAGCAGCCGGACTCCCGTGCCGCGAGGTCACGCGCGGCTGCTTCGGCATCCTCGGCCAGGCGCAGGTCGAGCCGGGTCGGGGAAGTGCGGTGCGCGGTTCGTACGGACTCGGCGAAGAACCGGTCGAATTCGGCCACGCGGATCGGTCGCGCCACGGTGGGCAGGGTGCACGCATCCGGCACCCAGTCCTCCGAAACAGGCAATGTCGTCATGAATCGACGGTAAGTCTGTACCTGCGTACCGAATGCAAGCGCGAAAAACTTCGGCCATGGGTATTGACAGATCGAGAATCCGGAGAAGACTGGATGGATACCGGAACACCGGAAAAGGGCCACGCTGACGACCGAGACGTCGATCGCCTCCAGTGACAATTTTCCAGGATCTGGCTAAGCCCCCGGCAAGCCAGTCGAATACCGGAGCACCCAGCGACGACTGAGGCTCATGGCATCGATGGAGACTACCGGGGACTGTTCTGTGTGGGGGTCTTTCTCAGCCGAGCTTCGCCGCGGTGATCTGGGTCAGCAGGCATTGCCATCGCCCGTCGATCTCGGTGAACGCATCGGTGGTCCATTCGTCGGCGTCGAAGCGGGTGCCCTGGTAGTGGGCGGTGTTGGTGGCCCGCGTGGTCAGCAGGACCACCTCGCCGTAGCGGCGGATTCTGGCGTCGCCGACCCGTTGCATGGCAGAGTGCGTGAGGTCGCCGGACCGGACGAAGGCCAGGAACTGTTCGGCCGTGGTGACGCCGTTCTCGGAGACCATGACCCATTCGTCGGCCATGAACGCACCGATCCGGTCCGCGTCATTGGCGACGATCGCCGCCATCCATTCGTCGAGCACCGCCACGAGCTGGTCGTCGACCGATCGATCGGAAGTGGGACGTGTTGTTGTCATGAATCCGACGTTAGGCCGTATTACGCCGTCCGGTCTTGGACGAATGGAACGGCGGCCGGACACACGGATGTGTCCGGCCGCCGAATAGTCGAATTACTCGGAACGGTCCCGGATGGCGGTGATGATCGCGGAGAAATCCCGTCCGGCGTCGGTCTGATTGAACTGCTGATAAATGGCCGCGGCGAGTTCGCCGAGTTGACCGTCGATACCGTTGGCGCGCAAGGCGTTCGCGGCCAGGGTCAGGTCCTTCGACATGAGCGCGGTCGCGAAACCGGGCTGGTAGTCGTTGTTGGCCGGGCTGGCGGGCACCGGGCCGGGGACCGGACAGTAGCTGGTCAGTGCCCAGCTCTGGCCCGAGGCGGTGGAGACCACATCGAAGAACGACTGGTGACTCAGCCCGAGGCGTTCACCGAGCACCAGCGCTTCCGACAGGCCGATCATGGAGATCCCGAGCAGCATGTTGTTGCAGATCTTGGCGGCCTGCCCGACGCCGGCGCCACCGCAGTGCACCACCTTGCCGCCCAGTACGTTCAGCACCTCGGCGGCGTCGGCGAAGTCGTCCTCGGCACCGCCGACCATGAAGGTGAGGGTGCCCGCCGTCGCCCCGGCGACACCACCGGAGACCGGTGCGTCCAACGGGCGATGACCAGCCGAGACAGCCAGTGCCGCAGCGGCTTTGGCATCGGCGACGTCGATGGTGGAGCTGTCGATGAACAGTGTCCCCGGTGCGGCGGCGGGCAGCAGTTCGGCGTACACGTCGAGCACGAGCTTGCCGTTGGGCAGCATGGTGATCACCACGTCCCGGTCGGCAGCCGCCTCGGCGGCGGTGGCCACCACGGTCGCGCCGTCGGCCCGCGCCTGCTCCTGCGCGGCGGGCACGGGGTCGAAGGCGAGCACGTCATAGCCCGCCGTGACCAGGTTGGCCGCCATGGGCGCGCCCATGTGGCCGAGACCGAGGAAACCGATCTTCTTCGTCATCGCCGTACCTCCGGTGTCGTCGAACCCAGTTCCTTGGCGCCCAGTTCGGCGAAATAGGCCGCGACCTGCTCGTCGGTGACCTCGGCGAGGGTGGCGGGCCGCCACTGGGGATTGCGGTCCTTGTCGATCACCTGGGCGCGGATGCCCTCGACCAGGTCGTGCGAGGCGAGGGTGGCGATCGAGACCCGGTACTCCTGGTCGAGTACCGCTTCCAGACTCGGCAGCTCACGCGCGGCCCGCAGCGCCCGCAATGTGACCTTCAGCGAGACAGGCGATTTCGCGAGCAGGTCACCGGCGGCGTCGGCGGCCTTCGGCGCGCTGTCGGCTTGGAGCCGGGCGGCGATCTCCTCGACGGTGTCGGCGCTGTAGCAGGCGTCGATCCAGGTCTGCTGGGCGAGCAGGTCCGAGGCGGGTGCCGCCTGGGCGAACTTCGCGATGGCCTCGTCGACGTCGGCGGAGCGCAGCGCGTCGAGCAGTTCCGGGACGGCGTCGCTGGGCACGTAGTAGTCGGCGAAGCCGGCGGCGATGGCGTCACCCGCGGTCATCCGTGCGGTGGTCAGCGCGACGTGGGTACCGAGTTCACCCGGCGCGCGCGAGAGCAGATAGGTGCCACCGACATCGGGCACGAAACCGATGCCGACCTCGGGCATCCCGATCTTGGACCGCTCGGTCACGATGCGGTGGCTGCCGTGCGCGGACAGGCCGACCCCGCCACCCATCACGATGCCGTCCATGATCACCACATACGGCTTCGGGTAACTCCCGATCAGCGCGTTGAGCAGGTACTCGTCCCGCCAGAACCGCCCGGTCGGCGAATCGGCGCCCGCCGTACCGGTTTTCGCGTCGGCGTGGATCGCCACGATGTCACCACCCGCGCACAGCCCGCGCTCACCGGCGCCGGTGAGCACGACGGCGCGCACCGCGTCGTCGTCGGCCCAGGCCCGCAGTGCGTCGGTGATGGCCAGTGTCATCGAGTGATTCAGCGCGTTGATCGCCTTGGGACGATTCAGGGTGATCGAGCCCAACCCGTCGCGCAGCTCGATCAACACCTCGGGTTCGTCGGTCATGCCGCTCCTGTCAGCGCGCGGGCGACAACCACCCGCATGATTTCGTTGGTGCCCTCGAGGATCTGGTGCACCCGTAGATCGCGCACGATCTTCTCCAGACCGTACTCGTGCAGATAGCCGTAGCCACCGTGCAATTGCAGTGCCTTGTTGGCCACCTCGAACCCCACATCGGTGGCGAATCGCTTGGCCATCGCGCACAGGGCCACCTTGTCCGGCGCGCCCTCGTCCAGCGCCGCGGCGGCCCGCCACAGCAGTGTCCTGGCCGCTTCCAGCTCGGTCGCCATGTCGGCCAGGTCGAACCGCAGCGCGTCGTTGCGGATCAGGGATCGGCCGAACGCCTGGCGTTCGGTGAGGTAGGCGACGGTCTTCTCCAAGGCGGCCTGCGCGCCGCCGATCGAGCACGCCGCGATATTGAGCCGACCCGCGTTGAGGCCGTTCATCGCGATCGAGAATCCGTCACCCTCGGCGCCGAGCCGGTTGGCCACCGGGACCCGCGCGTCCTCCAGGATCACCTGCCGGGTGGGCTGTGCGTTCCAGCCCATCTTCTTCTCGTTCGGCCCCACCGACAGACCGGGGGTGTCGGCAGGCACGATCAGCGCCGAAATGCCGCGTGGCCCTTCGCCACCCGTGCGCACCATCATCACGTACACGTCATTGGCGCCCGCGCCGGAGATGAACTGCTTGGCACCGGTGAGCACGTAATCGTCACCGTCGCGCACGGCCTTGGTGGTCAAGGCCGCCGCATCCGAACCCACGCCCGGCTCGGTCAGCGCGTAACTGCCGAGCAGTTCCATCGACGCCATGCCGGGCACCCACCGGCGGCGCTGCTGATCGGTGCCGTACTCGTCGATCATCCAGGTCGCCATGTTGTGGATCGAGATGTAGGCCGCGACCGAGGGGCAGCCCGTGGCGAGCTGTTCGAAGATCCGGACCGCGTCGAGCCTGCGCAGATCGGAGCCACCGACATCGTCACCGACGCAGATGCCGCCGAACCCGACCGGTCCCGCCTTGCGCAGGACGTCGACCGGAAAGTGTTTGCGCTCATCCCATTCCAGCGCGTTCGGCGCGAGGAACTCGTCGGCGAACTGGCGCGCGGTCTCACCGATCGCGCGCTCGTCGTCGTTGAGGGTGAACATCGGGTCAGTCCATCGTCGGGATGACGAACGCGTTGGTCTCCTTCAGCCCCGCGGGCCAACGCTGCGTCACCGTCTTGGTCTTGGTGTAGAAGCGGATCGAATCCGGGCCGTGCTGATTCAGATCGCCGAAGCCCGAACGCTTCCAGCCACCGAAGGTGTAGTACGCGATCGGGACCGGGATCGGCACATTGATGCCGACCATGCCCACCTGCACCCTGGCCGCGAAATCCCGCGCGGTGTCACCGTCACGGGTGAAGATCGCGACGCCGTTGCCGTACTCGTGCTCGTCGGCCAGCCGCAGCGCCTCTTCGTAATCGGCGGCGCGGACCACGGTCACGACCGGACCGAAGATCTCCTCCTTGTAGACGCGCATGTCGGCGGTCACCCGATCGAACAGGGTCGCGCCGACGAAATAGCCGTCCTCGGCACCGTCGACGGTCAGACCGCGACCGTCCACGACCAGCTCGGCCCCCTCATCGACGCCGACCTGGACATAATCGGTGACCCGGTCCACGCCGTCCCGCCCGACCAGCGGACCGAAGTCGGCGCCGGGGTCATCGGAACGGCCCACATTGAGCTTGTGGACGCGCTCGGTCAGCTTGGCGACCAGCCGATCGGCGGTCTCCTCCCCCACCGGCACCGCCACCGAGATCGCCATGCAGCGCTCGCCTGCCGACCCGTAACCCGCGCCGATGAGCTGATCGGCGACATCGTCGAGATCGGCATCGGGCATGACGATCGCGTGGTTCTTCGCACCACCGAAACACTGCGCCCGCTTGCCGTTGGCGGTCGCGGTCTCGTAGATGTACTGCGCGATCGGGGTCGACCCCACGAACCCGACGGCCTTGATCCGCGGATCGTGCAGGATCGCGTCGACCGCTTCCTTGCCACCGTTGACCACGTTGAACACCCCCGGCGGCAGACCCGCCTCGAGGAACAACTCGGCCAGCCGCAACGGCACCGACGGATCACGCTCGGACGGCTTGAGCACGAACGCGTTGCCGCAGGCCAGCGCCGGGCCCGCCTTCCACAGCGGGATCATCGCCGGGAAGTTGAACGGCGTGATCCCGGCGACCACACCGAGCGGCTGACGCATGGAGTACACGTCGATACCCGTGCCCGCGCTCTCGCTGTACTCACCCTTGAGCAGGTGCGGGATGCCGATCGCGAACTCGATCACCTCGAGCCCGCGCTGGATGTCGCCCTTGGCGTCGGCGATGGTCTTGCCGTGCTCCGACGACAGCAACGCGGCCAGGCTGTCCATCTCGTCGTTGACCAGGCTCAGGAACTTCATCAGCACCCGCGCCCGCTTCTGCGGATTGAACGCCGCCCACACCAGCTGCGCCTCGGCCGCGTTGGCGATCACCGCCTCGACCTCGGCGGTACTCGCCAGCGGCACCCGGGCCTGCACCTGGCCGATATTGGGATCGAAGACATCACCGAACGCGCCCGAGGCGCCCTTGACGTGCTGACCACCGATGAAGTGAGTGAGTTCGCGAACCATGCCAGTCCTACTCCGTTGCTGTCGGTACGCCGAGCGCACAGGTGACAGGGAGACCAATAGTTGGATGTCCTATCAATTGGACATCCCGGACCCCGGCTTTGTCAATGCCCGACCGGCGTCATAGCCATCGCGTCGGCGAGCGAGGCCGGTCACAAGCGGTAGCGCCCGTCACGCCGACCGCGATGAGCCGTGCGACGGACTGAACTCGGGAAGGACTTTCAGATGGCAGGACGACACAGGGCAGTGAGCAAGCGTCGCAAGGCATTGCAGGGACTTCCCGTCGCGGTGGCGCTGCCCGCGGCGATCGCCTTCGGCGTCGGCCCTGGTGCCGCGCAGGCCGCGCAGGTGCAGACCGTCACGCAGACGCCCGATGCGCCCGAGGCCGGTGCGCCCGAGGCCATCGCGCCCGACCACGCGGTCATTCCGCCGGAGCACGCGATCGCCGCGACGGCGGCACCGATCTCCGATGGATTCGTCGCCTCGGCTGAATACTTTGCGGCACAGCCGATCTCCAGCCCCTGGGAGTCCGGCGCCGCCACCTCGGTAGCCCAGCCCGTCGCCTACTCGGCATCCGTCGACCCCTCGGTAGCCCAGCCGGTCGCCTACTCGGCGTCCAGCGCGCCCCTGGCCGCCCAGCCGGTGGCCGCCGCGGCGCCCATCGCGAGCCCGGAGGAGAACGCCACCTACCTCGGCTCGACAGCGGGCCAGGTCATCGGCGGCATCACCGGCGTCGCCCTCGGCGTCGCGGGCGGAACGGCCCTTGCCACCCCGCTGGCCCTGCCCACCGGTGGGCTGAGCGTGCCGGTCGGCGCGGTCGCCGGTGGCGTCGTCGGCGGCGTGGTCGGGACCTACGCCGGGTATTACGCCGGCGCGTTCCTCGGGACGGTGGTCGCCCAGCAGGCGCCGCACCTGATTCCCAACGTGCTGCCCTGATCTCAGCGTTCGAACTGAGCGCGTTTGTGGTCCCCGTAGGGGTCGTCGCGCTCCCGCACCGCCTCGCGGAACCCGACCGTCGCCGCGCGCGTCTGGAACGCGTAGCCCTCGCGGGTGTGGCGCGAGACGCCGTCGAAGACGGTGCTGATCATGGCCGAGTTGGCGACGCCCTGGGTGTTGAGCGCGGAGTTGAGCGCCAGCTTGGTCATCATCAACTGGTTGACCGGCATCCGGGCGATCCGGGCCACCAGTTCCTCGGTGCGTTCGTCGAGTTCCTCGGCCGGGCAGGACTCGACCGCGAGACCCCATTCGGCCGCCTGCGCGCCGCTGATGCAGTCACCGGTGAACAGCAGTCGTTTGGCGCGCTGGTCACCCAGTCGATGCGCCCACAGGCCCGCGGCCGGGACGCCCCAGGTGCGGGTGGGCGGGTAGCCGATCTTGGTGTCGTCGGCGCAGATGATCTGGTCGGCGTGCAGGGCGATGTCGGTGCCGCCCGCGATGGCGAAGCCGTGCAGTTTGGCGACGGTCGGTTTGTTCGCGTGCAGGAGGCTGGCGAATCCCTTGGTGAACCGGCTCATCATCGCGTAGTCGATCATCGGATCCCAGGTGCTGTGCGGAATGTGGTTGACCGCGTTGACAACCGGATCGAGCACCGTCCCGGCGACCTCGTCCGGGCCGTCCGCACCGCCGAAGCTCTGCTCGGCGAACAGGTCGAGATCGTAGCCGCCGCAGAACCCCTTGCCCCGTCCGGCGACCAGGATGACGTGCACGCGTGGATCGAGATCGGCGCGTTCGACCGCGTGCGCGAGGTCGCGCGGGGTGTGCGGGGTGATCGCGTTGCCCCGGTCCGGCCGGTTGAAGGTGATCCGTGCGATCCGGCCGTCACGCTCGTAGGTCAGCGTGGAGTACTCGTGGTCGAAATCGGGGTCAGGGCGGTGCCGCCACGGCGAATCGGGCCCCTCGGACCAGTTCTCGTACCACGCCGCGGGGCGGTCACCGGGATTGCTGCTGTTCGACACGATGGGTCCCTTCGGATCGGCCGGGAATGGACCGAGCATGACGGACCGGACGATTGACAGTCAATAGTGACTGTGAAATTCTCGGCCGCACGGTCGACCCACCAGAGAGGCCGCAAGTGACGGCACGCGAAGCACAGCGGCAGGCCACCAGGGCCCGCATCCTCGACACGGCGATCGACCTGCTGATCCGCCGCGGCTACCCGGCGCTGACCACCGTCGCGGTCCAGGACGCGGCCGGTCTCAGCCGCGGTGCGCTGCTGCACCACTTCCCCACGGTCGCCGACCTGACGAAGGCACTGGTCGAAACCCTCGTCCACCGCAACGAACTGGCCGCCCGCGCCGCCGCCGACCGCCTCGGCCCCGACACCGACCCGCTCGACCGAGCCCTGGCGGCCCTCTACGAATCCATGACCCGCCCCTCCGCCCAGGCCGAACTCGAACTCTGGGCCGCCGCCCGCACCGACCCCGAACTGTCCACCGCCCTCGAACGCGCCGAACGCGCCGCGGGCCGCGACCTGTTCCGCGTCGTCGACGACCTGTTCGGCCCCGACATCGTCGCCCACCCCCGCTACCCCACCATCCGCAACCTCACCATCACCGTCCTCCGCGGCACCGTCGCCTCCCGCGTCCTGCGCACCTCCGAAACCTCGGTCAACACCACCCTGCGCGAATGGGCCGACATCATCCGCCTGCTCCTCGCCGATGACGCGACGGCCGGCAGTGAAGAAAGACCCGAATCAGCAGGGCGAACCGCGAATTCGTGAGCTCACCCGGCTCGGTCGCTACCGAACCCAGCATCGGCACAGGTGTCAGGCGCCCTTGCGACGCACCATCTCCGCGATCCAGGTCGGGGCGAACGGGGACGTGCAGTTCGGTGGGGTCGGGTAGTCCTCGAGGACTTTCAGGCGTTCGCCGATGTCGATGGCGCGGGTGCGGTGGTCGGGGTGCTCGATGCCGATCTGGGCCAGGCAGTGGTTCATGGCCCATTGCAGGCGGTCGGGGGCGTCTTTCATTTGCGCCTCGATGAGGTCGAGCAGTGCGGTGAGGTCGAGGCCGTCGGGTTTCTTGGCGACGCGGTCGGTGGTCAGGGCCCAGCCTGCGCTGGCGACGACGGGGTCGGGGTCGGCGAACCAGGCCAGGCGCAGCTGTTCGACGTGTGGGTTCTTCTTGACCACGTAGTTCACGAGCCAGTCGTGCACCTTGGGTGTGCGGGAGTCGCGCAGCATGGCGTCGAGCTCGGTGGCGTCGAAGGCCTTCGGGCGAGAGATCAGGATCGAGAGGAGGCGGGCGGCGGTGTCCTCGGTTGCCCACAGTTCGCGCGCGAGTTCGGGCTGGATCTTCAACCGCTTGGCGACCGCGCGCAGGGCGGTGAGATTCACGCCGTGATCGTCGCCGTGCTTCTCGTTCACGGCGCGGATCTTCGGATCGTCGAGCGCGGCCAGCTCGGCCCTCACCTCGGCCACCGTCGTCTCGTTCACCTCGGCCTCCTGCTCGTGGTCATCGAAATCCTACTGCTGGGGTCTCAGACGAGGGCGGCGCGACGGCGGGCGTAGTCGACGACCTGCTCGGCGTAGGTCGATTCGTCCAGCTCGGCCAGGGCGGCGCGCAGACCCGTGATCGCCTCGTCGAGCTGGGTGGTCGGCCCGTGGTCGGCGAGCAGGACGACGATCGCCTCCGCGGTGCCGACGGTGGGGTTCGGATCGTCGAGCAACTCGTGGAGGTAGCCGTCGGGTTCGAGGAGGCGCAGGGCGCGGCGGGCATAGGCGTGGACGCGACGGGGGAGGTCGGCGCGGATGGTGTCGATGTCGGATTGCCGGGCGGGGTTGCCCGCTCGGGTCTGGTCGACCCGGAGGGACCAGGGGTCGGTCAGGTCGGCGGGCAGGGTGCGTTCGTCGATCAGGCCGGGGCCGGTGGCCTGCTCGAGCGGGGTGGGTGGCAGGCCGAGTGCGGTGTTGCGCCAGGTGGTGAATTCCCACCAGGCGGTGGGGGTGGCGGCCAGGCCGAGGCCGAAGCGCAGGACCTGGTGGCCGTCGGTCCAGGTGCGCACGGTCCTGGTGCGCCGGACCGAGGCGACACCACCCGGCGCGAGGTGCACCCAGGTGGCCTCGCCGCCGTCGAATCCATAGGGCTGCAGGAGTTTTCCCGCATCGCGCGTCAGGCGGCGTAGCGCCGAGTCCGGTCCGACCATGTCGACAGACTAGAGACAGGTACCGACATGATCGCGCGACCTGCGACGTGTCAAAAGCACTCGACGGAAACCCGGCGCTCGGGCACGGTGGAAGCCATGCCGCTGAAGATCTCGGTACTCGCCGATCGCCCCGACCTGCTCGATGCCTTCCACGCGATGGCGAGCCCGTGGCCGGAGTTCATGCGCCACGACCCGATGGGCTCGCTCTACTACTCGATGACCGACGACTTCGCCGACTACATCCTGGTGTGCCAGGACGAAGCGGGCGAAGTCGTCGCCCAGGCCTACTCGATCCCGTTCCTGCTCGATGCCGACGAACTGCCCGACGACGGCTGGGACGGGGCGATCCGGCGCGGCGTCCGCACGCGGATCGCCGGTGACGTGCCCGACACGGTGTCCGCGATCGAGATCGTCATCGACCCGAGCAGGCAGGGCACCGGCCTGAGCGCCGAGATCGTCGCCGCACTGCGGGACAACGCGGCCCGGCACGGCTTCGACGAACTCGTCGCCCCGGTCCGCCCCAACGGCAAGACCGACATCGAGCAGCCGATGGGCGTCTACGCCGGGCTGACCAGGTCGGACGGCCTCCCGGTCGACCCGTGGCTGCGGGTGCACGTCCGGGCGGGCGGCGTGATCGACAAGGTCGCGCCGCGGTCGATGGTCGTTCCGGGAACCCTGGCCGAATGGCGGGACTGGACCGGCCTGCCCTTCGACACCACCGGCCCGGTCCTGGTCCCGAAGGCCCTGACTCCGGTCCGGTGCGTGGTCGAGCACGACTCAGCCGTCTACGTGGAACCCAATGTCTGGATTCGGCATTCGACGCGCTGAGGAGGGTCAGCTCGTGGCCGCCGCGGTGATGACGGCGGCGACGGCCTCGGGCCGGGAGACCAGGGACGCGTGCGAGGCGGGGATCTCGGTGGTGGTCGCGCCGCTGCGTTCGGCCATGAAGCGCTGGGACGCGGGCGGGATCACCAGGTCTTCGCCGGAAACCAGGTACCAGCTGGGGAGCCGGGTCCAGGCGGCGGGGCCGGAGGGTTCGATGTTCGCCGCGACGGCGATGGAGCGCTGGTGGGCGATCATGTCGGCGGCGGTGGCATCGCTGACGTCCGGGGCGAACACCTCGTGGAAGGACGCCGGGTCGACGTAGCCGTCGAGGCTCTTGCCGTCGATGCCCTGCGGGTCGTCGACGACGGCCAGTTGCAGGACCGGTGGCAGCAGGCGGCTGCCGGGGAAGCGGATCGGGTCGAGCAACAGCTGGGCGGGTTCGCCCTGCGCGGGGGCGAACGCGGCGATGTAGACCAGGGCGGTCACGTCGGGGTCGTCGACATTGCTGATCACGGCGCCGCCGTAGGAGTGCCCGACCAGCACGATCGGGCCGTCGATGTCGGCGATCGCGCGTTCGACGGCGGCCGCGTCGTTGGCGGGTCCGCGCAGTGGATTGTCCGGCACGACAACGCGATAGCCGTCCGCGCGCAGGTTCGCGGCGACGCCGTCCCAGCTGGTGGTGTCGGCGAAGGCGCCGTGCACCAGCACCACGGTGGGGGTCGGCGCGGCCGACGCGGGCGCCACCGCGCCGAGCATCCCGGCACCCAACCCGATGGCGACGACCACCGCCCTGATCGTTCGGATCCTGCTCATGTGAGTTCCTCTCCTACCGCGTGAAAGCGCACCCGGCCGAGTCGAACGGATGCGGTGATCCCAGGTTCAGATGGAGTACTGCACGACACCGCGGCGATGCCCGCGATCGCCTGCGCACCAGTATCGTCCCCGCCCTGGTCGGGGCACCTGTGGCCCCTCCGCCCGCCATGGCCGACGACACCTTTGTCACACTCGGCGCCCGTCCGCCGTCTCCTCGATGCGAACCATTCGCGAAACGACAGGAGATCGACATGACAGTGGACATCAGCAACCCGGCCGAGCTGCACGATCCGACCGGATTCGGGTACAGCCACGTCGCCAGGGTGTCCGGCGAACTCGTGCTGATCGCGGGTCAGTACGACTCGGACGCCGAGGGGCACACCACCACCGAGGATTTCGCGGGCCAGGTGGCCAGGGCCTTCGAGAATCTGGGCACGGCCTTGCGCTCGGCGGGACTCGGATACGCCGATGTGGCCCAGTTGCGCACGTTCATCGTCGACCACGACCTGGACAAGCTGACCGTCCTCGGCACCAAGATCGCCGAGATCTGGGGCGACAAGCCACCGGCCCAGACCCTGCTCGGCGTCGCCTCGCTCGCCCTGCCCGGAATGAAGTTCGAGGTGGATGCCGTGGCGGTACACGGCTGATCGGCCGACGCGGCACCGCGCGTGCGCCGCGGGTTCATTCGACGGCTACCTGGCCGCTACCCGGCTCGGCCAGGATCGCCGGGTTCCCCACCTGTGGGGCGGAGTTCGTTCGCTAGGAGTTGAGTTTTGGCCGGAATGGGTAAGTGGCGTCTGGGTGCGGCGGTCGCGACGGTGGCGGTGCTCGCCGTCGCCTGCGGGACCGATGAGTCCAAGAGTGGTCCGGCAGCAGCGGCGGGATGGGAACGTGACGCGGCGACCAGCTACCACCGGCTCGCCACCTACCCGGTCTTCGAGAACCGGCCCGCCGAGGCCGACGCGGCGGCCCCGACCTCCGCGGAGATCTCGGCGGTCACCGAGGACGGCAAGACCCTGATCTACACCGACGCGATGGGTCAGCGGATCGGCTTCCTCGACCTGAGCGATCCGAAGAACCCGCGGGGCGCCGGCTCGCTGTCGCTGGCCCAGCCGGGCCACGCCGACGATCAGCCGACCTCGGTGGCCGTCGTCGGCGAGCACGTCCTGGTGGTCGTCGACAGCAGCGGCGGCGATTTCGTCGCACCGTCCGGACGCGTCGACGTGGTGCGGATCAGCGATCGCACCACCGTGCACAGCATCGATCTCGGCGGCCAGCCGGACTCGATCGCGGTCAGCGCCGACGGCAAGTACGCGGCCATCGCGATGGAGAACCAGCGCGACGAGACCTTCACCCCGGCCGGCGGTGAAGAAGGCGACCTGCCGCAGCCGCCGACGGGTTTCGTGCAGCTGATCGACCTGTCGGGCGCGGTGCCGCAGTGGGCCGCGACCCCGGTCCGCCTCGACGAGGCCGCCGCCCGCTCGGCGGGACTGACCGCGCCCGAAGACCTCGAGCCCGAGTACGTCAGCTTCAACTCCCGTGGCGAGGTCGCCCTCACCCTGCAGGAGAACAACGGCATCGCGATCATCGACGCCGCGACCGCCACCGTGCGCACGATCTTCTCCGCGGGCACCACCTCCGTCGACGGCATCGACACCGAGAAGGACGGCCTGATCGATCCGACCGGTTCGATCGAGGATGTGCCGCGCGAGCCGGACGCGATCGGCTGGATCGGCGACGACTACGTGGTCACCGCGAACGAGGGCGACTGGCGCGGTGGCACCCGCGGCTGGACCATCTTCGACGCGAAGACCGGCACGGTCGTCTGGGACGCGGGCAACTCCTTCGAACAGCTCGCGTCGCGGGTCGGCCTGTTCAACGACGGGCGCGCCGACAAGAAGGGCACCGAGCCGGAGGGCCTCGCCGTCACCGAACTGGACGGCAAGCCGGTGGTGCTCGTCGGCTCCGAGCGCAGCAATTTCGTCGCGGTGTACGACGTGTCCGAGGTGACCGCGCCGAAGTTCCGCCAGGTGCTGGCGACCGGAGTGGGGCCGGAGGGCATTCTGCCGATCCCGTCGCGCAATCTGCTCGCGGTGTCCTCGGAGACCGACGACGCCGAAACCGGTGTGCGCGGCACGGTCTCGATGTTCGGTTTCGGCACCGAATTCGCCGAGTCCGCGACGCCGGAGTTCCCGTCGATCGTGTCCGCCGACGTCGATGGCGCGCCGATCGGCTGGGGTGCGCTCGGTGCGCTCAGCGCCGACCCGGCCGATGCCGATCGGCTGTTCACCGCCTCGGACATCGCCTACGGCCCGGCCCGCATTCTCGGCGTCGACGTCTCGGTCGTCCCCGCGGTGATCGACCGTCAGATCCCGGTCACCGAGAACGGCAAGCCGGTGACTCTCGACATCGAAGGTCTCACCGCCCGCGCCGACGGCGGCTTCTACCTCGCCGTCGAGGGCAAGGACGGCCCCGGCAACGAGCTGATCCGGGTCTCCGCCGACGGTGCGATCGAGGAGCGGATCGCACTGCCCGCCGAGATCGCCGCGGGCCTGGGCGCGCAGGGGCTGGAAGGCGTCGCGGTGCAGGGCTCCGGTGACACCGAAGTCGTGTGGGTGGCGCTGCAACGCGAGCTGAAGGGTGACCCGAAGGGCGTCACCCGCATCGGTAAGTACGAGCCCGCGTCGGGCGAGTGGCAGTGGTACGGCTACCAGCTCGAGACCACCGACGCCGCCGGTGACTGGATCGGTATCTCCGAGATCGTGGTCGACGGTGATTCGCTGCTGCTGATCGAACGCGACAAGCTCAGCGGTCCCGCCGCCGTGCTGAAGTCGGTCACCAGCGTGCGGATCCCGACGGACGCGGGCGTCACCGGCACCGCCGCGCCGAGCGTGCTCGCCAAGACCCAGGTCCGCGACCTGCTCCCCGAACTGCGCGCGACCAACGGCTGGGTGCAGGAGAAGGTCGAGGGCCTGACGGTCGCGGGCAATGGCCAGCTCTACGCCGTCACCGACAACGACGGTCTCGACGACGCCACGGGTGAGACGGTGTTCCTGCGCCTTGGCACCCTGAACTGATCCCGTAGGCGGCGGCGGTGCGGCACAACGAATTCCGCACCGCCGCTGCTCAACCGGAACAGTCCGGCCGACCGGGGAACCTGACGTGGGCGTCTTCGGTGACGGCGATCCGATCCACGGGGTGCCGACGCCGAGCGTGCACTGTCAGTGCGATCGGTCGAGTTCGCGACCGCCGTGGATGACAGTGCGCGCTCGGCGTGCGCTACGCGGTCGACCCGGTTCGTACCCCCAGTTCGAGCCGTGGCCAGTCCCGCAGGTCACGCCCCAGTTGCCGGTCGTGGGTGGCCACGATGACCGCCGCCGCGGTGGCGTGCAGGGCCTCGGTGAGCTCGTCGACCAGGGTGATGGAAAGGTGGTTGGTCGGCTCGTCGAGAAGCAGGGCGTGTGGGCGGGCGGCCAGGGCGCAGGCGAGGTCGAGGCGGCGTTGCTGGCCCATGGACAGGTCACCGATCGGCTTGTTCGCCTCGCGCGAGGACAGCAGGCCGAGTGTGGACAACCCGACGACGTCACCCTCGGCGAGCAGCCCGGCGGTGACCAGGTCGGCGAGGTGGGTGTCGTAGACCTCGCGGGCCCGGCGGCGCAGTGGCCAGCGGGATTCCTGCTGTAGCAGGTGGATTCGCGCCTTGCGGGCGCGATGCAACTGTCCGGTCGTCGGCTCGAGCGCGCCGGTCAGCACGCTCAGCAGAGTCGATTTGCCCGCACCGTTGGCCCCGCTGATCACCAGGCGATCGCCCGAGTCCAGCGACAACTCGACCGGTTCGGCCAATCGCCCTGTCACCGTGACGTTCTCGGCGCGCACCACCGTCACCCCGGCCCGTGCGGGCAGCTCCGGCATGGTGAACCGCTGCGGCGGTGTGGGTGCGGTGAGGCGGTGCCGTTCCAGTTCGTCCTGGCGGCGGTGCACGGCCCGCGCCACCGAGCCCGCCCGAGTCGCGCGGGAGTGCTTGCCGGTGCCCTTGTCCGGTCGCCAGCCGGTGACCAGGCGGTTCTGGGCCGCCGACAGGTCCTGGGCCAGGCGGGTGCGTTCGCTCTGCTGCTGGTCGTATTCCTCGGCCCAGCGCGCGTGTTCGGCGGCGCGGCCGTCGCCGTATCCGGCGTAGCCGCCGCCGTAGACGCGGGGTCGGCCGTCCCGGGTGGGATCGAGGTCGAGGAACGACTGTGCGACATCGGTGAGCAGGGCGCGGTCGTGACTCACCACCACGACACCGCCCGCGAAGGCGCGCAGCCGGGCGGTGAGGAAGTCCAGTGCGGCCCGGTCGAGGTGGTTGGTCGGCTCGTCGAGCAGTAGGAAATCGTCCCCGGCGGCCAGCAGCACCGCCAACCGCACCCGGTAGCGCTGCCCCACCGAGAGGGTGGACAGCGGCCGGTCGCGGTCGGTGACGGCGCCGAGTCCGTCGAGGGCGATGTCGACGCGACGATCGGCGTCCCAGGCGTCGAGCAGTTGGGCCAGGTCGAGCGCTTCGCTGTAGTCCTCGTCAGCGCCCGGACTGCCGTCGGCGAGCGCCGCGGTGGCCTCGTCGAGCCGGCACATGGCGGCGCGGGCGGCGGCCAGGTGCTCGTCGATGACCGCGCCGACGGTGCGGTCGTCGTGGTCGGGCATTTCCTGGGTGGCCAGCGCCAGCGTGCCGACGCGCCCGACCGTGCCGTCGTCGGGGGTGAGCAGTCCGGCGAGCACGTGCAGCAGCGTGGACTTGCCGCGCCCGTTCTCGCCGACGATCGCCCACCGCGATCCGGGCGAGACCGTCAGGTCGACGCCGTCGAGCACGGTGCGTTCGCCGCGCTGGACGCGGATGTTGGAACAGGTCAGTTGTGCCCGCGCACGGGCAGGCCGAATTCGGTTGGTCATGTCTTCCTCCGGGCACGCCACACCCACAACCGGGTAGGGGAATGCGCCCTGGTCGATGAACGCGCGCCGAGCGCGCGACGGAACATCGAAGGGGGCCGTCAACCATCCGCCGACGCGGATGCGGGCCCGGAATCTCAGAGGAAGAACAGCATTTGCATGCCCCCACGCTAACAACGACGCAACGCGCCGTCGAGCGAATTACCCGTCCGCGCGGGTTGGACGGTTGATCACCACGCTCTCAGGTGAGTATCGGCCGAGAACGCACGTCACCGGCGCCTGGTGATCAGTGGTCCAGGTGAGTCAGGCGACGGCGGGGGTGGCGGCGTGGGTGGCGTAGCCGAGGTTGCTGAGGACTTCGCTGGTGGCCTTGGCGAAGTTGAGGGTGATGAAGTGCAGGCAGGGGGCGCCCTCGTCGATGAGGCGCTGAGCGATCTCGGTGGCGATCTCGATGCCGACGGCGCGGACGGCGGCGCGGTCTTCCTCGGGGCCGGTGCCCGCGGCCTTCTCCAGCCGGGTCATCACCGATCTCGGCAGGGCGCGGCCGCAGAGTTCCTCGGCGCGCTGGACGGTGCGCAGGGAGGTGATGGGCATGAGTTCGGGGATGATCGGCTTGGCGCCCTCGACCGGGTCCATGGCGATGACGCGGTCGCGCAGGCGCAGGTAGTGCTCCACCTCGAAGAACATCTGGGTGATCGAATACTCCGCGCCCGCACGCAGTTTCGCGGCGAGGTGGCGGGTGTCGTGGTCGAGGTCGGGTGAGCGGTGGTGCCCCTGGGGGAACGAGGCCACGCCTACGTGGAAATCGCCGAGGTCGCGCACGATCCGGACCAGCTCGTCGGCATATTCGACACCGCTCGGGTGCTTGCGCCACTCACCGAGCGGGTCGCCCGGCGGGTCACCGCGCAGGACGAGCAGGTTACGGATGCCCGAGTCGGCGTAGGAGCCGACCAGAGAACGCAGTTCGGCGAGGCTGTGGCCGACGGCGGTGAGGTGGGCGACCGGGAGCAGGGTGGTCTCGGTCGCCAACTCGCCGGTGATGCGGACGGTGCGGTCCTTGGTGGAGCCGCCGGCGCCGTAGGTCATGGAGACGAAGGCGGGGTGCATGCGTTCGAACTCGCGCACCGTGCGCCACAGTCTGGCCTCGCCCTTGGCATCGCGGGGCGGGTTGCATTCGACCGAGAAGGGCACGTCGCGGCCCGGGTGGGCGCGCAGGCTCTGCGCGACCGAGGGGGTGCGGGAGATGAATGATGTCGGTCGCGGGCCGGTCGTTTCGGGTCGTTCATCACCGGTCATCGGCTCTCCCCCAGTTCCACTAGTAGGTCGCCGCCCTCGACCTGCTGCACCTTCGCCGTGGCGACCCGTACGACGATACCGGCGCGCGGCGCGGTGATGGCCGCTTCCATCTTCATCGCCTCGATCGTGCCCACCGTGTCACCCACTGCGACCGAATCTCCTTCGGCGACAGCGAGAGTCACCACTCCGGCGAACGGTGCGGCGATATGACCCGCATTGTTCTTGTCGGCCTTCTCCGCGACCGGAACCTCCGAAGCGATCGAACGATCACGCACCGCGATCGGCCGCAACTGACCGTTCATGATGCACATGACCGTGCGCATACCCTTCTCATCCGGCTCGGAAATCGCTTCCAGACCGATGAGCAGGGTGACGCCCTTCTCCAACTGAACGCGGTGTTCTTCGCCGCGACGCAAACCGTAGAAGAACTGATTCTCCGACAGACCCGTCGTGTCGCCGTACTTCTCCCGATGAGTACGGAACTCCGCAGTCGGGCCCGGGAACAGCAGACGATTCAACGTGTCACGACGCTCCTCAGAGGAACCGTCCAGACCGGCCTGATCCGCCGGAGACAGCGGGGTATCGGGCTTGGGCTCGTTCCGCCCCGCCAGTGCCTTGCTACGGAACGGTTCCGGCCAACCACCGGCCGGAGTCCCGAGTTCACCACGCAGGAAACCGATCACCGAATCGGGAATGTCATAACGGCCCGGGTCGGCGGCGAAGTCCTCGATATCGACCCCACTGCCCACCAAGGCCAAAGCCAAGTCACCGACAACCTTCGACGAAGGCGTCACCTTGATGAGACGGCCCAGAAGCCGATCGGCAGCAGCGTATTTCGCCTCGACATCCTCGAACCGATCCCCCAACCCGAGGGCAATGGCCTGCTGCCGAAGATTCGACAACTGACCACCCGGAATCTCATGGGTGTACACCCGACCGGTCGGCGCGGGCAGACCGGATTCGAACGGCGCGTAGACCTTTCGCAAAGCCTCCCAATACGGCTCCAGATCGCACACGTTCTGCAAATTCAGACCTGTGTCCTGCTCACTGTGCGCGGCAGCGGCGACAATGGCCGACAGCGCAGGCTGACTCGTCGTCCCCGCCATCGCGGCACTCGCCCCATCGACAGCATCCGCGCCCGCCTGCCACGCGGCCAGATACGTCGCCAGCTGTCCACCGGGAGTGTCATGGGTGTGCACGTGAACCGGCAGATCGAAGTTACTCCGCAGCGCGGTAACCAGTTTCGCCGCAGCCGGCGCACGCAGCAGACCCGCCATGTCCTTGATCGCGAGTACATGCGCACCCGCGTCGACGATCTGCTCCGCCAACTTCAAGTAGTAATCCAGCGTGTACAGCGACTCGTTCGGATCGAGCAGATCCCCGGTATAACTCAGCGCCACCTCGGCGACAGCCGTGCCGGTCTCCCGCACCGCCTCGATCGCCGGCCGCATCTGCTCGACATTGTTGAGCGCATCGAAGATCCGGAAGATATCGATACCGGTCGCGGTCGCCTCGGAAACGAAAGCGCGCGTGACCTGTTCCGGATACGGCGTGTAGCCGACCGTATTGCGCCCCCGCAGCAGCATCTGCAAGCAGATGTTCGGCACCGCTTCACGCAGCGCGGCCAACCGCTCCCACGGATCCTCGTGCAGGAACCGCAGCGCCACATCGTAAGTCGCGCCGCCCCATGCCTCGATCGACAACAACTCCGGCGTCAACCGGGCCACATGCCCCGCCACACCGAGCAGACCATTGGTCCGCACCCGCGTCGCCAACAGCGACTGGTGCGCGTCACGGAAGGTCGTGTCGGTGACCGCTAGCGCCTTCTGCTCCCGCAGCGCACGCGCGAAACCCTCCGGTCCGAGCGCCAGCAGCCGCTGCCGCGACCCGGGCACCGGCGGCACCGTCAGGTCGAGCGCGGGCAGCTTGTCCTGCGGGTACACCGTCGTCGGCCGGTCGCCATGCGGCTTGTTGACCGTCACATCCGCCAGATACTCGAGAATCTTCGACGCGCGATCGGCCGAGACCCGCTGCGTCACCAGGCCCGGCCGCTCATCGATGAACGACGTGTCGACCCGACCGGCCCGAAAATCGGGATCATCAAGGACCGCCTGCAGGAACGGGATGTTCGTCGCCAGTCCGCGAATACGGAATTCCGTGACGGCCCGCTGGGCGCGTGCCACCGCCGCCGGGAAATCCTTGCCCCGGCTGGTGAGTTTGACCAGCAGCGAATCGAAATGCGCCCCGATCTCCGCGCCGACGGTCGCCCCGCCGTCGAGCCGGATGCCCGCACCACCCGGCGTCCGATACGCGGTGATCCGGCCGGTATCGGGCCGGAATCCATTGGCGGGGTCCTCGGTGGTGATCCGGCACTGCAGGGCCGCACCGCGAATCGTCACCGTCTCCTGACTCAATCCCAGATCTGCCAGGGACTCCCCCGCCGCGATCCGCAACTGTGACTGCACCAGGTCCACATCGGTGATCTCCTCGGTCACCGTGTGTTCCACCTGAATGCGCGGATTCATCTCGATGAAGACATGATTGCCACGCTCGTCGAGCAGGAACTCCACGGTGCCCGCGTTGATGTAACCGATCTGACGAGCGAAAGCCACCGCATCCGCGCAGATCCGTTCCCGCAGTGCGGGATCCAGATTCGGCGCGGGCGCCAGCTCGATCACCTTCTGATGGCGGCGCTGCAGCGAGCAGTCCCGCTCGAACAGATGCATGACATTGCCGTATTGATCGGCCAGGATCTGCACCTCGATATGACGCGGATTCACCACCGCCTGCTCGAGAAACACGGTGGGATCACCGAAGGCCGACTCCGCCTCCCGCGAGGCCGCCTCGATCGACTCACGCAACAGTTCGGGCGTAGCGACCCGGCGCATACCGCGCCCACCACCACCGGCGACGGCCTTGACGAAGATCGGGTACTCGAGCTCGGCCGAGGCCGCGAGCAGTTCCTCGATATCGGCCGAGGGTTCACTGGACTTCAACACCGGCAGCCCGGCAGCGCGCGCCGCCTCGATCGCGGTCGCCTTGTTACCCGCCATCTCGAGCACCTCGGCGGTGGGCCCGACGAAGGTGATGCCCTCGCGAGCACAGGCCGCCGCGAGATCCGGATTCTCCGACAGGAACCCGTATCCCGGATAGATCGCGTCCGCCCCCGCGGATTTCGCCGCCTCGACGATCGCCTCGATGGACAGATACGCGCGGACCGGATGACCCTCCACCCCGATCTGATAGGACTGATCGGCCTTGTGCCGGTGCGGGGAATTGCGGTCCTCGTACGGGAACACCGCCGCCGTACTCGCGCCGAGTTCGTACGCGGCGCGGAAGGCACGGATGGCGATCTCGCCACGATTGGCTACCAGGATTCGGGAGAACATATCGACCTTGTCGAGTCGGGGCGTCAGCGAGGGTGCGCCGGGAACGAAGCGGCGGCCCGCACGGTTGGTGCGGACCGCCGATGACTGGAGAGCTGCGAGCTAGGCCACGACCGCGCGCTGCGGCACCCCGACGTATTCGCTCAGGGGACGGATCAGCGCATTGGATTCACCCTGTTCGATGATGTGCGCGGTCCAGCCGGTGATCCGGCTCATCACGAAGATCGGGGTGAACACCTCGATGTCGAAGCCGAGCAGGTAGTAGGCCGGGCCGGTCGGGAAATCGAGGTTGGGTTTGATGCCGGTGGCCTCGTCCATGGTGCGTTCGAGGATCTCGTACATCCGCACCCACTTGTCACCGTCGGTGGCGGCGGCGATGTCGAGGAACGCCTGCTTCATCGTCGGCACCCGGGAGTCACCGTTCTTGTAGACCCGGTGGCCGAAGCCCATCACCTTTTCCTTGTGCGCCAGCTTGTTCCGCAACCACTGCTCGGCCAGGGCGGGATCGCCGATCTCGAGCATGTCGTGCATGACGGCCTCGTTGGCGCCGCCGTGCAGCGGGCCCTTCAACGCGCCGATGGCGGCGGTGACCGCGCTGTAGATGTCGGACAGCGTCGAGGTGACGACCCTGGCCGCGAAAGTCGAGGCGTTGAAGCTGTGCTCGGCGTAGAGGATCAGCGAGACCTCGAACGCCTTCACCAGTTCCCGCGAGGGAATGGTGCCGAAGCACATGTTCAGGAAGTTCTCCGCGTACCCGAGGTGCGAATGCGGCGCGATCGGGTCCAGACCCTGACGACGACGGTGGTCGGCGGCCACGATCGTCGGCAACACGGCCAGCATCCGAAGGGACTTGGCGCGGTTGGCCTTCGCCGAGTTGTCGTCCTCGGCCGGGTCCTCGGCACCGAGGTAGCTGATCGCGGTGCGGACGATGTCCATCGGGTGGCAGTTGTCCGGCATCTTGGCCACCAGCGACAGCAGCGAGCGATCCGCCCGGCGGGAGGCCCGCTCCTGCTGGCAGAACCGTTCCAGCTCACGGTGATCGGGCAGCTCGCCGTTCCAGAGCAGGTAGGCCACCTGCTCGAAGCTGCAGTGCGCCGCCAGATCCTGCACGGCGTAGCCGCGATAGGTCAGCGAGTTGGTCTCCGGAACCACCTTGGAGATCGCGGTGGTGTCGACGACGACCCCGGCGAGGCCCTTGTAGATGGTCGGTACGGCGATGTCCGTCATCACTGATCCCTTCCCAGCGCGAAATTGAAGATGTCGGAATCGAATTCGTTGTAGCGCTCGTACTGCAGCAACTCGTAGAGACGGCTGCGATGCTGCATCCGGTCGAGCAGACCGGCCTGGGTGCCCTGCTCGAAGATCTCGCGCAGCCCGGCTTCGGCGGCGAACATCGCCAGCCGCAGGGTGGAGACCGGGTAGATCACCGCGTTGTAGCCGATGGATTCCAGGGTCTCGGCCGGAATCAGTTCGGACTTGCCGAATTCGGTCATGTTCGCCAGCAGCGGGGTCGAGACCGCGGCCCGGAACTTCTCGAATTCGGCTGCCTCGGAGAGCGCTTCGGTGAAGATCAGGTCCGCACCCGCCTCGGCGTAGGCCTGCGCCCGTTCGATCGCCGCGTCGATGCCCTCGATCCCGGCGGCGTCGGTGCGCGCGCAGATGACGAAGTTCGGATCGCGCCGCGCCGCCACCGCCGCCCGCAGCCTGCGCACCATCTCCCCGGTGGGGACGACGGCCTTGCCGTCGAGGTGGCCGCAGCGCTTCGGATTCACCTGGTCCTCGAAGTGCGCGCCGGCGATCCCGGCGTCCTCGAGGAAGGTGACCGTGCGGGCCGCGCTCATCGGCTCACCGAAACCGGTGTCGGCGTCGATGAGCACCGGCAGGTCGGTGACCCGCGCGATCTGCTGACCGCGCCCGGTGACCTCGCTCAACGTGGTGAGACCGATGTCGGGCAGGGCCAGATCGGCCGAGACCACCGCGCCCGAGACATACACGCCCTCGAAGCCGATCTCCTGGATCAGCTTGGCCACCAGCGGGTTGAACGCGCCGGGGAACCGCTGGATGCGGTCGGACGCGAGTCCGGCCCGGAACGCGGCACGCTTGTCGGCGGCCGAGGTCGCCGAAGCCAGCAGGCCGGTCATCAGAACAGGCCCTTGGGCAGCTGCGGGGTGCGGGCGAGCACCTCGTCGGAGACGGTGAAATTCAGCTGACCCAGCTCCTCAGCGGACAGCTCGGGGGTGCGCTGGGCGACCTCGAGGAAGCGGTCCTGCTCGGCCGGTTCGATGACGCCATCGGCCAGGGTGCGGAACTTGGCGATGTACTGCTCGCGGGCGAACGGGCGCGCGCCGAGCGGGTGCGCGTCGGCCACGGCCAGCTCGTCGACGATCACCTCGCCGCTCTTGAGCGTGACCTCGGCGCGGGCGCCGAAGGCCTTCTCGTTCGGGTCGGTCGAGTGGTAGCGGCGGGTCCACTCCGGGTCCTCGGCGGTGGAGATCTTGTTCCACAGCTCGATGGTGTCCGGGCGCTGGGCGCGCTCGGGGGCGTAGGAGCGCTCGTGGTGCCAGGTGCCGTCCTGCAGGGCGACCGCGAAGATGTACATGATCGAGTGATCGAGGGTCTCGCGAGAAGCCTTGGGGTCGAACTTCTGCGGGTCGTTCGAGCCGGTGCCGATCACGTAGTGCGTGTGGTGGCTGGTGTGCAGCACGACGGTCGCGATCTGGTCCAGATCGCCGATCCGCTCGCGCAGGCGGAACGCCAGGTCGATCGGGGCCTGGCTCTGGTACTCGGCCGAGTGCTCCTTGGTGTAGGTGTCGAGGATGCCGCGCTTGGCCTCGCCGGGGCCGGGCAGCGGCACCGAGTACTCCACCTTCGGACCGCCGAGCAGCCAGGCGATGACACCGTCCTCGCCCTCCCAGATCGGCGACGGCGCGCCCTCACCACGCAGCGCGCGGTCGACCGCTTCCACCGCCATCTTCCCGGCGAAGGCGGGGGCGTAGGCCTTCCAGCTCGAGATCTCGCCCTTGCGGGACTGGCGGGTGGCCGTCGTGGTGTGCAGGGCCTGGCCGATGGCCTGGTAGATGGTCTCGGTGTCGAGGCCGAGCAGGGTGCCGATGCCTGCCGCGGCCGAGGGGCCGAGGTGGGCGACGTGGTCGATCTTGTGCTCGTGCAGGCAGATCGCGCGGACCAGGTCGACCTGGATCTCGTAGCCGGCGGCCAGACCGCGGATCAGATCGCGACCGTCGCGACCGGTGTGCTGGGCGACCGCGAGGATCGACGGGATGTTGTCGCCCGGGTGCGAGTACTCGGCGGCCAGGAAGGTGTCGTGGAAGTCGAGCTCACGCACGGCGACACCGTTGGCCAGGGCCGCCCACTCCGGCGAGAACCGGCCGGGCACGCCGAACACGGCGGCGCCGGGGCCGTACGGGTGGGCCTGGGCCTGGGCGCGGGCGTTGGCCACCGGGCGGCGGGTGATCGAGGCCGCCGCCACCGACGCGTTGTCGATGATCCGGTTGACGATCATCTCCTCGGTCTCCGCGGCCACCGCGACCGGATCGGCGGCAACCTCGGCGATCCGCCACGCGAGATGTTCTTCCCGGGGGAAATCCTCGGCGGAGCGGTGCGTGCGGACAAGGTGGTTCTTCACGGTCGAGGCCTCCCAGAGCGGTTGTTGATGCGCTTGTATTCGCACGTTACACACGCCCTGATCACCGCGAAATACACCGCAAATGCCAAATGTTGTGGACGGAATTCAGCAAATTTGTGGAAGTTGTGAAAAGCGATGCTGATACATTGGCGGCATGCAGAAGATGTACGCAGGCGCTCGGCTGCGCACGCTGCGCGAACAACGGCAGCTGTCCCAATCGGGGATGGCGAAGGTCCTCGGGCTATCGGTGAGTTACGTCAACCAGCTCGAGAACGACCAGCGCCCGCTCACCGTCCCGGTGCTGCTGCGCCTGAACGCCACCTTCGACCTGGACATGGGATTCTTCGCCGCCGACACCGACGCCCGGCTGCTGGCCGACCTGCAGGACGTGTTCGCCGAGGACCCGGAAGCGGCCTCGATCACCAATGCCGAGCTCGAGGATCTGCTGTCCCGCGTGCCCGGCGCGGCCCGGCTGCTGGTGAGCCTGCACCGGCGCCTGCGCGGCGCGACCCAGCAGGTCGAACAGTTCTCCGCCGACATCGAGGGCTCGGCCGTCGAACCCGGCACCGCGATGCCGTACGAGGACGTCCGCGACTTCTTCTACGACCGGCGCAATCACATCCCCGAACTCGACCGGGCGGCCGAGCAGATGTTCGTCGACAATCGGCTCACCGTCGGCGGACTCGATCTGCAATTGACCCGGCTGCTGCACGAGCGCCACGGCATCAGCGTCACCATCCGCTCGGACATGCCGACCGATCCCGGCCCGAAACGGATCTACGATCCCGCCGCGCGGCACATCATCCTGGCGCGCAGGCTCTCCCCCGGCCAGCGCGCCTTCCAGCTCGCCACCCAGTTGGCTTTCCTCACCCACGCCGACACCATCAACGCGCTCGCCGCCTCGGTGGAGACGATGCCCGCCGAATCCCGTGATCTGTTGCGCGTCGGCCTCGCCAACTATTTCGCGGGCGCGTTGATCCTGCCGTACACGCGATTTCGCAATGCGGCCGAGGAATTGCGCTATGACATCGATCTGCTCTCGGCCATGTTCGAGGTGGGTTTCGAAACCGTCTGCCACCGGCTGTCCACCCTGCAGCGGCCCAATCTGCGCGGGGTGCCGTTCTTCTTCGTCCGCACCGATCGAGCGGGCAATATCTCGAAACGCCAGTCGGCCACCGCATTTCATTTCTCCCGGGTCGGTGGCAGCTGCCCGCTGTGGGTGGTGCACGAGGCCTTCACCACGCCGGGCCGGATCCGCACGCAGATCGCCGAGATGCCCGACGGCCGCAAGTACCTGTGGCTGGCCCGCACCACCGACGAGAGCGCGCCCGGATACCTTTCCGCCAAAAGGGATTTCGCCATCGGACTGGGGTGCGACCTGGCCTATGCCGAGAAGCTGGTCTACTCCCACGGCCTGCCGATCCACGACGAGGCCACCGCGGTCCCGATCGGCGCGGGCTGCAAGATCTGCGAACGCCACGAGTGCGCGCAGCGCGCCTTCCCGCAACTGGGCCGCGCGATCCGGGTCGACCAGAACCGCGCGGCCAACATCCCGTACACGCCGGTCGACCGCGCGGCACGGGCCTCGCGGTAGCTGCCTGCGGCGCACCGCGTAGCGGCGATCGCGATCGCGGCGTGGGAGGGCATTGCCGGACGCGGTGGCCTCCGGCATCATCGACCTCGTGACCAAGGTGAGCCTGACCACCGAGCTGCCGATCTCCGCCGAGCTGGCCCGCTCGCTCGCCGCCAAACCCGAACTGTTCGCCTACGTCGTCCGGCCGTACCTGCGGGTGCCGGGGATGAGCATTCCCGAGCACATCGAACCGGGCGCACTGGGTTCGGCCCGGCTCTGGCTGTTCGGGATCGTCCCGCTGTGGACCCACCGTCTGCGGATCGTCTCGCTCGACGAGTTCGAGATCTACACCAACGAGCACGGCGGCCCGCTGCGCGTCTGGAATCACCGGCTGACGTTCGCACCCCTCGGCCCGAACAGTTGCCGCTACACCGACGAGATCGAGATCGAGGACGGCCTGCACGGCCTCGCGACCCGCGCCTTCATCCACCTGATGTTCCGCCACCGGCACCGCCGCTGGCGGGCGCTGGCCCGGGTCCTCGCCTGAGACCGGGCTCTCCGCTCGCCGAGCTGCCCATCTATGCTGTTCGCGCAGCTGGTTCGCTGGTGACGACGTTTACGGGAGCCCCCGATCCGTCACGAGCGTCGAAAGAGGGAACCCGGTGGGAATCCGGGACTGTCCCGCAGCGGTGAACAGGAACGACCGCCGTCATCGGCACTGGACGCGCACGTCCGGGAAGCGACGGCCAGTAGGTCGACCCGAGGATTCCGGGTCGATGCCCGTGAGTCCGAAGACCTGCCCGCTGTGCCGGATACGCCGTATCCGGCGGCCGTCGCCTCGCGGATCTGGCGGCGATCATCCTTGCTAGCCAACGGAGTTCGAACCTGTGGTTGTTTCCAGCACCTCTGTCAATGATCTGTCCCTCGACGAGCTTGATCCCGAGTTGGCCGCCGCGATGGCAGGCGAACTCGCCCGCGAACGCGACACCCTCGAAATGATCGCCTCGGAGAACTTCGTCCCCCGCGCGGTCCTGCAAGCCCAAGGCTCGGTCCTGACCAACAAATACGCCGAGGGCTACCCCGGACGCCGCTACTACGGTGGCTGCGAAGCCGTCGACGTCGTCGAAACCCTGGCCCGTGACCGCGCCAAAGAACTCTTCGGCGCCGAATTCGCCAACGTCCAACCCCACTCCGGCGCCCAAGCCAACGCCGCCGTACTCATGGCGTTGATGAACCCCGGCGAAACGTTGTTGGGTCTCGACCTCGCCCACGGTGGGCATTTGACCCACGGCATGCGGTTGAACTTCTCGGGCAAGCTCTACGACGTCCACTCCTACGGAGTGTCCAAAGAAGACCACCGCATCGACATGGACGAAGTCCGTGACATCGCGATCAAAGCCAAACCGAAGGTCATCGTGGCCGGTTGGTCGGCCTACCCGCGTCATCAGGACTTCGCGCGCTTCCGGGAGATCGCCGACGAGGTCGGGGCCTACCTGTGGGTCGACATGGCCCACTTCGCCGGCCTGGTCGCCGTGGGCCTGCATCCTTCCCCGGTCCCGTATGCCGATGTCGTGTCCTCCACCGTCCACAAAACGTTGGGTGGCCCGCGCTCCGGGTTGATTCTGGCCAAGCAGGAATTCGCCAAGAAGCTCAACAGTGCGGTGTTCCCCGGGCAGCAGGGCGGGCCGCTCATGCATGTGATCGCGGCCAAGGCCGCGGCGTTCAAGATCGCCGCGACCGACGAATTCACCGACCGCCAGCAACGGACCCTCGCCGGTGCCCGGATCCTGGCCGAACGCCTCACCGGCGCCGATGTCGCCGACAAGGGTGTTTCGGTGTTGACCGGCGGCACCGACGTCCACCTCGTCCTGGTCGATCTGCGTAACTCCGAACTCGACGGCCAGCAGGGCGAGGACTTGCTCCACGAGGTCGGGATCACGGTCAACCGCAACGCGGTCCCGTTCGACCCCCGTCCCCCGATGGTCACCTCCGGTCTGCGGATCGGCACCGCCGCCCTGGCCACCCGCGGCTTCGGTGACAGCGAGTTCACCGAGGTCGCCGACATCATCGCCGCGACCCTGGCAGGCACTTCCGATACCGAAACCCTGCGGGGTCGGGTCTCGAAGCTGGCGCAGAGTGTCCCGTTGTATCAAGGCCTGGAGGACTGGAACCTCCTCGGCTGACCATCCACCCCGAGGCCGATGGCCCGGTCCACCCCCAAGGCCCGGACCATCGGCACACCGGACCAACCGCCTTGTCAACGCTGTAGGCCTACACTGATCACCAGTCGACGCAGACGGAGGTGCCCCGATGGCCGAAAGTTCGACAGACCGGCCAGAACCACGCTTCGGACGCCCCAGCGGACCCGTGACCAGGGAATCGGTGCTCGCCGCCGCGCTCACGATCGTCGACCGTGACGGTGTCGACGCGCTGTCGATGCGGCGGCTCGCCGAGGCGGTCGGGCGCGATCCGATGGTGATCTACCGGCACCTGCCGAACAAGGCCGCCGTGCTCGACGGCGTGGCCGAACTCGTCTTCGAACAGCTGACCGTCGACGCCGACGATCCCGACTGGATCGCCCAGCTGCGCGCGGTCGCCCGCGCGTTCCGCGCGATGGCCCTCGCGCACCCCAATGTCGTTCCGCTGCTGGTGACCCGGCCGCTGTCCACCCCGCTCGGGATGCGGCCGCCCGCGGTGGTCCGCCCGCTCGAAGGCGTCCTGCGCCTGCTCACCACGGCGGGCTTCACCGGCGCCGACGCGCTGCACGTCTACCGCGCGCTGTTCGGCTTCCTCTACGGCCACGTGCTCAACGAACTGCAGGAGATCGTCGAGCGGCCCGAGGAATCCGACGAGGTCCTGCGCCTGGGCCTGCACCGGCTGCCGATCGGCGAATTCCCGCTGTTGCGCGCGCTGGCCCCGACCCTGGCCGCCTACGACGGCGCCGCCGAACTCGAACGCGGCCTCGACATCCTGCTCACCGGCCTCACCGCCACCCTGCCCGATCCCACGCGCTAGCCCGCCCCCAGCGGCCTCTATGCCGTCTATCTACAGCGTAGACTAACGGCGTAGCAGCACAGCTACGCCCAGCTGAGGATTTGCCGCATGGCCATCACCGAAGTCGCGGTCTACGCGCACCTGACCGACGCCGATGTCGACGCGCTCGGCGCGGAACTCGACGCGATCCGCCGCGAGATCGAGGACCGGCGCGGCACCACCGACGCCACCTACATCCGCCGCACCATCGCCTTCCAGCGGATACTCGACGCGAGCGCCCGGCTGGTGCTCGTCTGCACCCGATCACGACTGGGCTGGCTGGTCGGCACCACCGCGCTGGCCGCAGCCAAGAGCATCGAGAACATGGAGATCGGGCACAACGTGTCGCACGGCCAGTGGGATTGGATGAACGATCCCGAAATCCATTCGCGCACTTGGGAATGGGACATGGCCGGGGTCTCGTCGCAGTGGCGCTATTCACACAACTACCGCCATCACGTGTTCACCAATGTGGTCGGCATGGACGACGACGTCGGCTTCGGCGTGCTGCGGGTGACCCGCGATCAGCGCTGGAGTCCGCGCCGGCTCATCCAGCCGCTGCACAATCTGCTCCTCGCGGCCACCTTCGAATGGGGCATCGCCCTGCACGGGCTGTATTCCGAACAGGAACGCGCGGCGACCCCGGCCGGGAAGAAAGCGCACACCAGGGCGCTGCTCCGCAAGATCGGCAGGCAGACCGCCAAGGACTACCTGCTCTTCCCCCTGCTCAGCGGCCGCCGGTGGCGCCGCACGCTCACCGGCACCGTCGCGGCCAACACCCTGCGCAACCTGTGGGCGTACGTGGTGATCTTCTGCGGCCACTTCCCCGACGGCGCGGAGAAATTCACCCCGGAGGCGATCGAGGACGAGACGCACGCGCAGTGGTATCTGCGCCAGATGCTCGGCACCGCGAACTTCGACGCCGGTCCGGTCCTCGCCTTCCTCAGCGGTCACCTCTCGCATCAGATCGAACATCACCTGTTCCCCGATCTGCCCAGCAATCACTACGCCGAGATCGCGGTGCGCGTGCGCGCGCTCTGCGACAAGTACGACCTGCCCTACACCACCGGTCCGCTCCCCCGCCAATACCTGCTGACGCTGCGCACCATCCACAAGCTGGCCCTGCCCGACGCCTTCCTCACCGCCACCAGCGACGACGCACCCGAGACCGCCTCGGAGCGCAAATTCGCCGTCGGCGCCGAATCCGGCAGTGTCCGAGGTGGATTGCGCACCGCACTGCGCGCGGCCCGCCGGACCGAGGCCGCCTGAGCCGTCCCGATCGAGCGATTCACGCGCCGGGTGTTTGCTGTGTTGTCTATATTCAGACCGTTAGCCGAAGAACCGAATCGAATCCACTGGTGAACAGATGGCAGGACGATCATTCACCAAGGCGCTGATCATTTGCCGATCACCGGCAGCGAGCACGAGAAGGGTTGACCTATGAGGCGTTTCCCGTTCATCGTCGCGATCGCAGCAGTGGCGCTACTCGGCGCCGGATGCTCCGACGACTCCCCGACGGCGCCGGCGACCACCACGACCACCACCGCGCCGGAAACCACCGAGACCGCGCCGCACGAGCAGCACACGACCCCGAACGAGCAGCCGATCCCGGTACCGCCGACCACGGTGTCGATGATGCCGAACCCGAACGGTGACGGCAGCCAGGTTCCCTGCGAGGGCACCATCTGCACCAACCCCAATCACGGCGCTGGCCCCGATCCCGAGGAGAACGGCGGGCACGAAATGCCGAACCCGAACGGTGACGGCAGCGAGGTTCCGTGCGAGGGCACCATCTGTACGAATCCGAATCACGGCGGTAATTGATGATCGCTACCACGGACTGAACTTCGGAAAATTCTGAGACGAAACAGTATTCGTGTATAGTGGGACGGATCGACCTCAGGTCGATTCGTCCCACATGTCTGTGATTGCGCACACCATCCGGTCTGATTCACGGCGCATCCGCGCACGTCATCGGGTATCCTGCAGCTGAATTCACTTGCACGATCCGGGCTTCCGGTCGGCAATCAACGAATTCATTCATTTCGGGGTCGCCAGACGTGGGGAGATTTGTCGTGCAATTCATGGGGCGCATTCGCGATGCCATTCACCGTTCGCGAAAAGACGGCCGACACGGCGGATCTCGCACGTTCGGAATGTCGGTGACCACCTCGCCGCCGCATGGGTGAGTTCCTCGCCGCCGTCGTGTCCTTTCCGACGGCACTGTTCAGTTTCGCGTTGCTCGTCGTCATCGGATACTGGCTGGTGGTGCTCGTGGGGGGCACCGAGGTCGACGCGTTCGACGGCGGCGAATCCGGGTCGACGGTCGGCGGTTTCGACGCACTGGGCCTGAGCGGTGTACCCGTCACGGTCGCGGTGACCGGGCTGGTCGCCCTGTCCTGGTTCGCCAGCCTGGTCGGCACCGTCGCGATCGGCGCGCTCGGCCTGGCCGGAATCGCCGCGATCGTCGCCGGGTGCGCGGTCCTGCTCGTGGCCGTCGTCGCCGCCGTGGCAGGCACCCGGCTCGTGGTGATCCCGCTGCGGCGCTTCTTCCGGCACGGTCCCGCACCGTCACTACAAGACTTCGTCGGCCGGATGTGCGTGGTGCGCACCGGTCGCGTCGACGAGGAATTCGGCCAGGCCGAACTCACCGCCGACGACGGCTCATCGGCCGTCATCCAGGTCCGGCAGAGCGCACTGCATGCCGCGACCGCTCCCCTGACCCAAGGGGATTCCGCTGTCGTCTACGACTACGACCCGGCCACCGGAACGTTCTGGGTGGCCGCTCTGGAGGGGAACTGATGTCCACCATCGCCATCGGATTCGGCGTGCTCGTCGCCGTGATCCTGCTGTCCGTACTCGCCGTGCTGTTCCTGGTGAGCCGACTGTTCAAGAAGGTCAGCCAGGGCCGCGCGCTGATCATCTCGAAGATGCGCAAGGTCGATGTGACCTTCACCGGCGCCGTCGTGCTCCCGGTCCTGCACAAGGCCGAGTTCATGGACATCTCGGTGAAGACCATCGAGATCGCCCGCGTCGGCCGCGACGGGCTGATCTGCCGCGACAACATCCGCGCCGACATCAGGATCACCTTCTTCGTGCGGGTCAACAAGACCGTCGAGGACGTCATCAAGGTGGCCCAGGCCATCGGCACCGAACGCGCCAGCGATCAGGCCACGCTGCAGGAACTGTTCAGCGCCAAGTTCTCCGAGGCGCTCAAGACCGTCGGCAAGCACCTGGACTTCGTCGACCTCTACACCCACCGCAACGAGTTCCGTGACCGGATCATGGCCGTCATCGGCACCGACCTCAACGGCTACAGCCTCGAAGACGCCGCCATCGACTACCTCGAGCAGACCCCGCTGATCCAGCTCGACGCGCAGAACATCCTCGACGCGCAGGGCATCCGCAAGATCACCGAGCTCACCGCCATCGAGCACGTGCGCACCAACGAGTTCCGCCGCCACGAGGAGAAGGAGATCACCCGCCAGAACGTGGAGGCGCGCGAGGCCGTGCTCGAGCTCGAGCGCCAGCAGGCCGACGCCGAGAACCGGCAGCGCCGCGAGGTCGAGACCCTGCGCGCCCGGGAGGAAGCCGAGATCCTGCGGGTGCAGGCCGAGGAGCGGCTCAAGGCGCAGACCGCCTTCATGCGCACCGAGGAAGCCCTCGGCATCCAGGCGCAGAACAAGGATCGCGAGATCGCCGTCGCGGAGAAGAACCGCGAGCGGGTGATCGCGATCGAGTCCGAGCGCATCGAGAAGGACCGGCTGCTCGAGGTCGCCGACCGGGACCGCGCGGTCTCGCTGGCGCACATGTCCAACGAGCGCGAGGTCGAGGTCGAGCGCCGCACCGTGGCCGAGGTGGTGCGCGAGCGCGTCGCGGTCGACAAGACCGTCGCCGAGCAGGAAGAGCAGATCAACCGGCTGCGCGCGACCGAGGCCGCCGAGCGCGACCGCCAGGCCATCATCATCCGCGCCGAGGCCGAGGCCCAGGAGCACCTGGTCAAGGACATCAAGGCCGCCGAGGCGGCCGAGGCTGCCTCGAAGTTCCTCGCCAAGGAGTCGATCACGCTGGCCGAGGCCGAGGTCGAGGCGGCGGAGCTGAAGGCCAAGGCCAAGATCCGGCTCGCCGAAGCCACCCAGGCCGAAGCGGCCGCCGAGGGGCTGGGCCAGGCGCAGGTGCGCGAGCGCGAGGCCGACGCGATCGAGAAGGTCGGCCGGGCCGAGGCCGCGGTGCTGCGCGAGAAGAACCTCGCCGAGGCCGACGGGTTGCGCGACAAGCTCAAGGGCGAGGCCGAGGGCCTGCACGACAAGGCCGCGGCCATGGCCGTGCTCGACGACGCGACCCGCGAGCACGAGGAATTCCGGCTGCGCCTGGAGCTGCAGAAGGAGATCGAGCTGGCGACCGTGCAGGCGCACCGCGATGTGGCCCAGGCCCAGGCCGACGTGCTGGCCACCGGTCTCGGCAACGCCAAGATCGACATCGTCGGCGGCGAGTCGATGTTCCTCGACCGCCTGGTCGGCTCGATCGGGCTCGGCAAGGGCCTGGACAAGCTGCTGCACTCCGACACCGGGACCGCGGCCACCGCGGTCGTCGGCTCGCTGCTGGCCCGTAACGGCGCCGAGGCGAACAAGGCCGAGGAAGCCGCCGCGCTCGACCTGCTGCTGGACAAGTGAGCGCGCCGCACCCGCGGCACCAGGACACGACAGCCGGGGCTGACACGTCAGCCCCGGCCCCGGGTGCCGTCCTCGACGGCGGCACCTACGAGGTGCTGCGCACTCGCCTGCACGAGCAGGCGAGCGAATTGGCCAGGCGCTGTGAGGAACTCAACGACCGCAGGGTCGCCGACTTCGGCGGGATCGAACTCTCGCTGATCGGCACCGAACACATCCGCACCGAGCACAATTGCGTGCCCCGCGACATCGTCGCCATCGGTGACGGGCGAATGCTGTTCGGCTACAACGTCTTCCTCGGCCTGAAGCCGGAGACCGAGATCGGCGACGTGTTCGCCGCGCACCGGTTCCACCGCGACGGCGGCGAATTCGGCTTCACCGCCGCCGAACCGGACGGGCTGCTCGACGATCCGCGATTCCGGCGCGATTTCGCCGAGCTCTACCGGTACTACACCCAGACCCGCCTGCTGCAGCTGCGCAGGCTCGACGGGCGGATGCTGGCGGTCTTCCAGACCGGCCAGCGCACCGACGACATCAAGGTGCTGCGCTGGGGGGTCGATTCCGCGGGCGCGGTCGACTACCTCGACAGCCGCGGCGAGCGCGATCACGTGTTCCCGTCTCCGCACGAGTTCGCCTGGACCGAGACCACCCGCGACGACCAGGTGGCGGGTCGTCATCCGCACCTGTCGATCCTGGGCAAGGTGTTCGTCGAGACCATCGGCGGCACGCTCACCGTGAAGGTGGAGAACAACACCGAGACCGGGACCGGCATCTACGCCGAACCGGTCGACGAGCCGCTGCAGAGCCTGGCCGACGCCGATGTGCACTACGCCGAGGTGGGCGCGCTGATCCTGCTGCGCATCCGCCCGTACAACGAAACCGACTGGCGCCACCTGGTTTTCAACACCAGGACCCGGACGGTGGTGCGCCTGGACGGGATCGGCCTGTCCTGCCGGCTGCTGCCCGAGGACCAAGGCATCGTCTTCCCCGGCGGGTACTACCTCGAGACCGGCGTGCACAAGACCTTCGACACCGCCGTCGACGACCTGGAATACGAGCGCACCGTGCGTGCCCCCAACGGCGAGGACGTGCTCTACGTCTTCCACGCCCGCGCCGAGGGCCGCTCGTTGCTGCTGCCCTACAACATGATTCGCAAGCAGGTGGCCACGCCGATCACCTGCCACGGCTACTCGCTGTTCGACGACGGCACGATGGTGGTGTTCCGCGCGCTGTCGGAGGAACCGACGCGGGTGCACACCATGCAGGTGTGGCAGACGCCGTTCGTCTCCGACACCCACGCGGCCCGCCAGCAGCCGGGCACCGGACCGCTGGCCAGGATCGGCAACGCCGAACTGGTTCGCGCGCTGGCGGACTGCCTGTCGGTGACCCGCATGGTCGAGGACATGGCCGAGACCACCGATGTGTTCGAGGCGATCATCGCCGCCTGCGTGCGCACGGCCGATCTGCACCACTGGCTCGGCGAGGCCGAATTCGGTGGGCTCGCCGAGTCGTTGACGGCGGTGCGCGGCACCGCCGAACAGGTCGTCGACGAGTTCGAGAAGGTCACCGCCCGCACCGAGGAGGCGCTGGCCGCGGTCGCGGCGGCGGGCGAACACATCGCCGGACTCGTCCGGGCCAGGACCGCGCACACCACAGCCCGGGGCTGGGTCGAGGAACTCACCGCGCTGCACCGCGCCGCGGGCCGGGTGGAGACCCTGCGCGAGATGCGCTACACCGACACCGACCGGCTCGACGAACTCGCGACCACCGTCGCCGAGGCACTGGCCGACACCGGTCGCCGGTGCGTCGAATTCCTCGCCGCGCCGGAGGCTTTCGACGACTACCTCACCGACATCGAGCAGATTCTCGAGCGCGCGCGGGACATCGCGACGGTGGCCGAGGCCGAACCGATCCGCGCCAACCTCACCGCGCAGACCGACGACCTGCAGACCGTCATCGAGGTCGTCACCGGGCTCGACGTCGGCGACGCGACCCTGCGCACCGGCATCCTGGAACGCATCGCCACCGTGCTGGCCGCGGTCAACCGCGCCCGCGCGACCCTGGAGGCCCGCCGCACCGACCTCGCCGCCGCCGAGGGCCGCGACGAGTTCGCCGCCGAATACGCCCTGCTCGGGCAAGCCGTCACCAGCGCGCTGGCGATGGCCGACACCCCGGCGGCCTGCGACGACCACGTGGCCAAGCTGCTGTTGACCGTGGAGAGCCTGGAAACCAGGTTCGGCGCGTTCGACGACTTCGCCGAGCGCATCGCCGCCACCCGCGACGACATCTACGAGGCCTTCGCCACCCGGCGCCAGACCCTGCTCGACGAGCGGTCCCAGCGTGCCCGGCGGCTGCTCGATTCCGCCCAGCGCATGCTGTCGAGCATCGAGCGACGCAGCAGCGCGCTGACCTCGCTCGAGGAGATCAACGCCTACTTCGCCGCCGATCCGATGGTGGTCCGCCTGCGGGCGACCACCGCCGAACTGCGCACCGCCGGCGAGGTGGTCTCGGCCGAGGAACTCGACGGCCGGATCAAGGTGGTCCGGCAGGAGGCGGGCCGGGTCCTGCGCGACCGCCGCGATCTCTACGCCGACGGCGGCGAGACGATCCGGCTCGGCAGGCACCGGTTCGCGGTCACCACCGCCGAGTGGGACCTGGCGCTGGTGCCGCACGAGGGCTCGCTGGTCTACAGCATCAGCGGCACCGACTACCGGGCGCCGCTGCCCGCGGGCGAGTTCGACGCCGACAGCGCGGCGCTGTGGTCGCAGCTGCTGGTCTCGGAGACCCCGCGGATGTACCGGGCCGAGCACCTGGCGACCTCGATCCTGGCCGAGGCCGAGGCCACGACCGGGCCGACCCCGCTGCACGAGGCCGTGGCGGCGAACGAGCTCGACGCGCAGGTGCGCGCGATCGCCCGGCAGCGCTACGACGAGGGCTACCAGCTCGGCGTGCACGACCACGACGCCACCGCGATCCTCACCGCGCTGCTGACCCTGCACCACGGCGCGGGACTGCTGCGCTACCGCCCCGGCGACCGCGCGGCCGCGCAACTGTGGTGGCATTTCGGCGCGGCCGACTGGCAGCCGCACGACCCGGCGCAGCGCGCGCGGTGGACCACCCGGATCACCTCGACCGCCCGCGCGGCGAGCATCTTCGGCGACCCCACCGCGCGGACCGCGGTGATCGCGGAGCTCACCGCCGCGATCGACGCCTTCGCCGTGCACCTCGGCCTCGCCGACGTCGATCCACAGCTCGCCGGGGCGTATCTGTTCCACGAGATCGCCACCGAACCCGCCGGCTTCACCACCGCGGCGGGCGCGCGTGCCCTGCTCGACGCGTTCCGGCGCAGGCTCGTCGCCGCCGATCCCGACGCCTACACCGCGTTCACCCAGGACGTGCGGGCCCTCGACACCGACCTGCCCCAGCGCACCGAACTCGTCACCACCTGGCTGCGCGCCTTCGTCGACACCACCGGCGACAGCGCACAGCTGGAATACCTGCCCGAGGCCGTGGCGATCGAGCTGTGCGGCCCCGAGACGGACCGGTACGAGTGCGCCGCGGAGCTCACCGCCACCGTCGACGGCCTGCTCGGCGAACACCAGCGGATCACCGGCGGCCGGTTGACGCTCGCACTGGCCGAGACCACCGCGCGCGGACACCGCTTCCGCACCGACGAGGTTCCGGCCTTCCGCAAGCACCTGCGCCGGCGCAACGAGCTGCTCGCCACCCAACGCGAACGGCTGCGCCTGGACGACTTCAAGCCGTCGGTGATGAGTGGTTTCGTCCGCAACCGGCTGCTCGACGAGGTCTACCTGCCGCTGATCGGCGACAACCTGGCCCGCCAGCTCGGTACGCCGGGCGAATCCGACAATGCCGTCCAGTCCGGTCTGCTGTTGCTCATCTCGCCGCCGGGCTACGGCAAGACGACGCTGATGGAGTACGTGGCGGCCCGGCTCGGGCTGATCTTCGTCAAGGTCGACGGACCGGCGCTGGGCAATGCTGTGCATTCGCTGGACCCGGCGGCGGCGCCGAACGCCACCGCGCGTCAAGAGGTCGAGAAGATCAACTTCGCGCTGGAACTCGGCAACAATGTGCTGCTCTATCTCGACGACATCCAGCACACCTCGCCCGAGTTGCTGCAGAAGTTCATCTCACTGTGCGACGCCCAGCGCCGGATCGAGGGCGTCTGGGACGGGCAGGCCCGCACATTTGATTTGCGTGGCAAACGTTTCGCGGTCTGCATGGCGGGTAACCCGTACACCGAGCAAGGCAAACGCTTCCGCATTCCGGACATGCTCGCCAACCGCGCCGATGTGTGGAACCTCGGTGACGTGCTGTCCGGGCGTGAGGAGCTGTTCGGGCTCAGCTATATCGAGAACGCCCTGACCACGAACCCCGTGCTCGCGCCACTGTCGGCGCGCGAACGGGGCGACCTAGAGATTTTGCTGCGCCTGGCGCGCGGTGAGGAGTCCGTCCAGTCCGATCAGCTCACCCATCCCTACTCGGCCGCCGAGTTGTCCGACATCACGGCGGTCCTGCGCATGGTGTTGCGTGTCCGCGGTGTCGTCCTCGCGGTGAACAAGGCCTATATCGCCTCGGCCGCCACGGCGGACAACTCCCGGACCAAACCACCGTTCCAGCTCCAGGGTTCCTACCGCGACATGAACGCGCTCACCGGGCGTCTCGTGTCGGTGCTGAACGACGACGAACTGGAAGCATTGATCGACGATCACTATCGTGGCGAGGCCCAGACCCTCGCCGCGGGTGCGGAAGCGAACCTGCTCGCACTCGCCGAACTACGCGACCGGCTCACCCCGGAGCAGGCCCAGCGATGGGCCGACGTCAAGGCCGCCTACCTGCGCGAACAAGCACTCGGCGGCCGCGATGACGATCCACTGATTCGCGCGGTGGGCGGTCTCGGACTGCTCGCCGATCGGGTCGGCGGCGTCGAGGCGGCCATCAGGGCCACCGAGACGAGAATCATACCGACCGCTGCTGAATGGACCTCGGAGTCCGCACCGTGATAGGAGAGTTGTCATGTTCTCGACACCTCTCGTATGCCGGAACTCCGGTTCACTTCGTTCCGGCGTACCCGGGGGCTCGTCGTGTCCGAGCCACTGAACTCGACGCTCTGGACTCCACCGCGCAGCACCCCCACGGTCCGCCGTGGACAGCGGACCGCTCCGGTCTATCGCACTGATCTCGACGGGTTACGCGGACTCGCGATCGGGCTCGTCGTGGTCTTCCACGTCTGGTTCGGTCGCGTGTCCGGCGGTGTCGACGTCTTTCTCGTCCTCTCCGGCTTCTTCTTCACCGGATTGCTGCTGCGCCGGGCCGAGGGACAGGACACCGCGTGGGCCTCCTCGGTGGGGCGCCGAACCGTGCGGCGGCTGGTCCCCGCGATGGCGGTGGTCGCGGCGGCCGTGGTCGTCGCCACGATCATCTGGTTGCCCTACACGCAGTGGTCCTCGATCTCCGCGCAGACCCTGGCCTCGCTGTTCTACCTGCAGAACTGGGAACTCGCGCTGACCTGGTCGGACTACCTGGCCGCCGATCCCTCGGTGAGCCCGTTGCAGCACCTGTGGTCGATGTCGGTGCAGGGCCAGTTCTATCTGGTGGCGCTGCTGGTGATCGCCGGGCTGGCCTGGCTGTGTGTCAAGACCTCCCAACACACGCTCGTGCGCCCGCTCGTCGGCGCGGTGGTGGTCGGCTTCGGGATCGTCTCGTTCCTCTACGCCGCCAACGGCACCGCGACCCAGCAGGGCTGGAACTACTACGACAGCTTCGCGCGCGGATGGGAGCTGCTGGCCGGTGCCCTGCTCGCCGTCGTCGCGCCCTACCTGCGCACGCCCCGGCTGCTGCGCGCGCCACTGGCGCTGCTCGGGATCCTCGGCGTCGTGGCGTGCGGCTGGCTGATCGTCGACGGCGCCAACCTGTTCCCCGGGCCGTGGGCCCTTGTCCCCGTCTGCGCCACCGCGGCGGTGATCCTGTCGGCCACCGGGCTCCAGCCCGACGACTGGTCGCAGCCGAACCGGCTGCTCGCCCACCCGGTGATGCGCTGGCTCGGTGACATCGCCTACCCGCTGTACCTGTGGCACTGGCCCATCCTGATCTTCTTCCTCGCCGAACGCGGGAATCCGCACGCCGGCCTGGTCGGCGGCAGCGCGGTGATCGCGCTCTCGCTCGTGCTGGCCTGGCTGACCCACCGCTGGATAGAGGAGCCGCTGCGCGTGCGCGCCCGCACCTCCGGCGACAGCACCCGCCGCGCCGCCGTGCTGCCGCGCCGCCTGGCCACCACCACGGTGGTGCTGCTGCTGGTCGCGGTCGTCGGCACGACCGCGGCCTGGCAGTACGCCGTGGCCAGGGTGAATCCGCCGGAGGCGGTCGGCGCCCTCGACCACGACCGCTACCCCGGCGCCGAGGCGCTGGCCTCCGGCCTCTACACGCCGCCCGCGCCGATGCGGCCCAGCGTCTTCGAGGCGGGCTCGGACATGCCGCCGCCGACCCAGGACGGCTGCATCGCCGACTGGGACACCGCCGACGTCATCACCTGCACCTATGGCGACCCCGAGGCCGACCGCACGCTCGCCCTGGTCGGCAGCTCACACGCCGAGCACTGGCTGCCCGCGCTCGAGGTGCTCGCCGACCAGCACGCGTTCCGCATCGAGGTGTACCTGAAGATGGGGTGCCCGCTGACGCTGGCCGACGACACCATGTACAAGGGCGAGTCGATCCCGGACTGCCGGGACTGGTCGGCCCAGGTGATCGACCGGCTCGGCGTCGACCGGCCCGACTGGGTCTTCACCACCGGCACCCGTCCCCGCGACGACGGCGGCGACGAGACCCCCGACGAGTACCTCGACGTCTGGTCGGCGCTGTCGGCACGCGGGCTCAATGTGATCGCCGTCCGTGACACGCCGTGGCTGCGGCGCGGAACGGTGCGCTACAACGCCGCGGACTGCCTGGCCGCCGGCGGTGACCGGCTCAGCTGCGGCATGCGCAGGGAGGACGCGCTGAACCCGGTCAACCCGCAGCTGGAACCGGCGGCGCGCTTCCCGAGCATCTTTCCGGTCGACATGACCGACGCGGTGTGCGAGCCTTCCGTGTGTTCGGTGGCCGAGGGCAATATCCTCATTTACCACGACGAGCACCACCTCACCGCCAGCTACTCCCGTTCACTGGCCGGACCGCTCGGACGCGAGCTCCAGCCACTGCTCGGATGGTGGTGATCTCGATCACCTGAGCCGAGAGAAGGGCCGCGCCGTGACAGCTCGACAACGCTGTGCGATCGTGGCCGTTCTCGTGGCCGTCATGATGACGCTCGGAGCCAGGGTCACCGATCTGGCCACCCCGGCCGAACTGACCGCGGCGACCGACTCCTCGATCCCCCAGTCGCCCCTGCGCATCCCCTACGGCGACAGCTCCGACACCTTCGGCGACCTCTACCTGCCGTCGACCTCGAACACCCGGCTGCCCGTGGTCGTGCTGATCCACGGCGGCGGCTGGACGCAGAGCCGCACCCTGGCCCAGTTCGACGCGCACGCGCGCGGGCTCGCGGCCGAGGGTGTGGCGGTGTGGAACATCGAATACCGCCGGGTGCACGGCCAGGGCGGCTGGCCGACGACCCTCACCGATGTCGCGGACGCCATCGACGCGCTGAGCGCGGTCGCGCCGCGGGTGGGCAACCTGCTCGACCTGCAGCGCGTGCACGTGGCCGGGCACTCGGCGGGCGGTCAGCTGGCCGCGTGGGCGGCCGGTCACCGGCCGCCGCCGGACCACCATCAGCACAGCGGGGTGCGGATCCGCAGCCTCACGCTCATGGCGGCCGTGCTGGATCTGGACTTCGCCGTCACCAACGGGCGCGACCGGTTCGTCACCGATCTGCTCGGCGGCAGGCCCAGCCAGGTGCCGGAGCGGTATCGCTACGCCTCCCCGATCCACCACCTGCCGGTCGAGACCGAGATCACCGCCCTGCACGGCGACCGGGATCGGGTGGTGGCCCCGGCGCAGAGCCGTCGCTATGTCGACGCGGTGCACGCCACCGGCGCCTCCGCCGAGCTGCGGATCCTGCCCGACACCGGGCACGGCGAATTCGCCGACGCGCGGTCGGGCGCCTGGCAGGCCGCCCGCGCCGCCATCCTCGATCACGTGCGCACCATCGACTGAATTCCGAATACCGGGACCCGCAAGCACTCTCGGCGCCGTCACCGTGAATCCCACTGTCCAGCAGCACACTCCGCGCAGCCGGTAGCCTGAAACGGTGATAACTCTCAAAAAGGACGACGAAGCCGCCGATCTGACCGGGATCACCAAGATGAGCGTCGGGGTGAGCTGGGATCCCTCGGCCGGGGCCAGCGGTGGACTGCTCGGGATCGCGCGCCGCAAGAAGGGCGTCGACCTGGACCTGATTGCGATCCTGGTGCAGGGTGGCGATCCGGTGCGTTTCGCCGGACTCGATTCCCTCGACCCGCTCGGCAACGGCTCGGTGCTGCACAGCGGTGACGAGCAGACCGGCGCGGCCAGCGGCGACGACGAGACCGTGCACGTCACCTTCGCCAACGTGCCCGCCGGCATCGACTCGATCGTGTTCGTCGCCGCCGCGTTCAAGAAGGGCACGTCGTTCATCAAGGCCAACAACGTCTCGTTCAAGATCTACGACGCCACCGGCGGTGACACCCAGCCGGTCGCCGACATCTGGCCCTCGCTGCTCGGTGCCGAGAACGCCAACGCGATCGCCAGGGCGTTCCGCAACGGCGGATCGTGGCAGCTCGAGGTGCTCGACCGCAAGGGCAAGATCAAGCAGGGTGACATGCAGGCGCTGCTGCGGTTCGCGATCGAGTAGCCCGCTCGGGGGCTCGGTGGACGAAGTTCGTCAAGGGCACGCGATTTCGGTGTTCCCTGAATAGTTGCTGCGCTACGGTTTCCAGCATGGACGACATCGAGTTGGATTTGCCGAGCGTCGCTTCTTCCCACAACGCCGGACGAATTCTTGACATCGGCGCAGTCGGACTGCGCAATCCACTACCCGTCGACGGCGAACAGACCCACGCCTACGTGGCCTGCGTCGACGGGACCACCCTGCGGCTGCCGGATTCGCTGCAGAACTGGGCGATGCAGACCCTCGCGGCGAACTTCGACCTCCGCGCCACCGGCCTGCCCTCCCTGTTCCCCTGCCGCTTCGAATTCGGCATCCGCGACGGGGTCGCCTACGCCGTGCCGGTCACCGATCAGGCCGCGCACCGCACCCCGGCGGCGGCCGGTCAGCCGGCCGCCTAGGAATTCACCCGATCGGGGGCAGGTGCACGACCTGGCCCGCGTAGGCCAGTCCCGCGCCGAAGCCGAGCAGCAGGGCGGTGTCGCCGGGACGGGCCGCGCCGGAGCGCAGCAGCTGTTCCATCGCCATCGGGATCGAGGCGGCACTGGTGTTGCCGGTGTCGACGATGTCGCGCGCGATGGCGACCTTCTCGGGCAGATGCAGGGTGCGCACCAGGGCATCGGTGATGCGGATGTTGGCCTGGTGCGGGACGAAGGCGTCCAGCTCGTCGGCGCCGACGCCCGCGCGATCCAGCGCGTCGCGGCATGCCTTCTCCAGGAAGGTGACGGCCCAGCGGAAGACCTCGGTGCCGTTCATCCTGATGTAGGGGCGCACCGACGTGCCGCCGGTGGCCTCCGCGGCGGCGACCTCGGCGAAGTACTCCAGGAAGTCCTTGTCCTGCTTGATCGCCGAGGTGCGGCTACCGTCCGAGCCCCAGGCGACCGGGCCGATCCCCTCCTGCTCGGCCGCGCCGACCAGCACCGCGCCCGCGCCGTCGGCGAAGATGAACGCGCAGCTGCGGTCGCTGGTGTCGAGCAGATCCGACAACCGCTCCACGCCGATCACGAGCACGTGGCGCGCCTGTCCCGCGCGGACCAGATTCGCCGCGTCGGCCAGCGCGTAGCAGAAGCCCGCGCATCCCGCGGAGATGTCGTAGGCGGCGGTGTCGTGCATGCCGAGTTCGGTGGCCACCACCGCGCCGGCCGACGGGCCGAGCACCATCTGCGAGGACGTCGCGAGCACGACCGCGTCGACCTGTTCGGCGCCCACCCCGGCCGCGGCCAGCGCGTCGCGGGCCGCGGCGACGCTCATCGAGACGATGGTCTCGTCGGGTTCGGCCCAGTGCCGGGCCGCGATGCCCGAGCGGGTCCGGATCCACTCGTCCGAGGAGTCGATCCGGTCGACGATCTCGGCGTTGGGCACGACGCGACGCGGACGGTAGACGCCGAGACCGAGAATTCCCGTGTGTGTGACCGGAACAGCGGTGGCGATAGGGGTGGGCATGGCATCCTCTCCATATGAACCGATCGGTTCATCCAGAACAGGTCTAGCATGGACCGATCGGTTCAATCAAGGGTTTGGAGGAGATCGCATGGCAGCCGGACCACGCGCCCGACTGATCGAACACACCATCAGTACCGTCCAGCAGCACGGCGTGCACGCGGCCGCGCTGAGTGAACTGCTCAGGCGCAGCAACACCTCACGCAATTCGCTGTACCAGCACTTCCCTTCCGGCAAGGGCGAACTGGTGCAGACGGCGGCGCGAATCGTCTCGCGACTGGTGTACTCACACATCAGCGCCATGGCCGACGCGCTGCAGACCGCGCCGTCGGCGCGCCAGTGGCTCACCGACCTGCTCGCCTTCTGGCGCGTGCCGCTGGAGAAGTCCGATTACAGCGCGGGCTCGTTCATGATGGCCGCGGCGCTGGACGAGCTCGATCCGGCGGTGCAGTCGATCGCGGGCCAGGCCTTCGCCGAATGGACCGCGCGGCTGGCCGACGGGATCGTCGCGACCGGCATCGAGCGGGCCACCGCCGTCTCACTGGCCGGGTTCCTGCTCACCACCATCGAGGGCACCATCGTGCACAGCCGGGCACTCAAGTCGCCGCATCCGTTCGACCAGGCGGTCACGCAGCTGACCATCCTGCTCGACCACCACCTCTCCCAGCGCTGAGCTACAGGTGCGCGCGCAGGGTCGAGACGATCGTGCGCCGGGCGGACGCGCCCTCCCGGCTCGGAGTCAGCGGGTAGACGTGGACCAGGCCCTCGCGTTCCTCGTAGTCGACCTCGACGCCGGCGGCGCGCGCCTTGTCCACCAGCAGGCGGGTGTCCGGGTTGAGGATGTCGTAGGTGCCGCTGAACACGGTGATCGGGCCGAGACCGGTGAAGTCGCCGAACAGCGGGCTCACCATCGGGTCCTTCATCGGGAGCTCGCCGCTCCACAGCTCGCCGAAGACCAGGCCGCCCGCGCGGCCGAGCCAGGGGTCAAGCGGGAGGACGTCGTCGATCTGCGGGTTCTCCAGGGTGAGGTCGAGGGCGGGCGAGATCAGCACTGTGCGTGGCACTTTCAGCTGCGCGGTGTCGCGCAGGTGCAGGGCGGTCGACAGGGCGATCTGGCCGCCCGCGGAATCACCGGCCAGGAAGGTGGTGCCGTATCGGTCGGTGCTGTCGGTGACGATCTCGGCGAAGCGCGGAATCACCTGCGCGGCAGTGCCGTTCGGCAGCAGTGGGTAGATGGGCACCGTCACCGTGAGATCCAGCTCGGCGGCCAGTCGCGCGGCCAGATGCCAGTGCTGCGAGGCGATTTCGCCCACCCAGCCGCCGCCGTGCGCGTACACCAGTCCGCCGCGCGACGATCCACTCTTCGGGGTGAGGGTGTAGATCGGCCAGCCGCGCTCGTGCGCCACCGTGACCTCGACACCGCGCAGCGCGCTCGGCGGGCCGTAGGGCAGCGGACGCAGACCGCGCTCGCGCACGTGCGCCCTGGCGCGGTCGGCGTCGATGTAGTTCCGGTTGCGGCGGGTGATTCGCAGGAATCCCGGAATCACGAATCTGCTCATCACACCGGGCACCGCGACCTCCTCGACTGCGCGACCGACCGGCACTGTCGGCGCAGGCCCAAAGGTACTCCGGTCCGGGGTCAGCCCAGCGGTTGTTCGGTGATGTCGGTGCGCAGCGAGGTGCCGTTGAGGTCGAGGTAGACCACACCCTCGGTGATCGACAGGGTGGCGGTGTTGCGCCGGTCGATCAGGGCCGCGGCCTCGTCGATGAACGCGCGGTCGAAGCTGTAGAGCGGGATCGACGCGGCGTTGTGGATCTTCTTGCCCGCGTACTGGGCGAGCACCTTGGCCGGATCACGGTGGGTGTAGAGCGCGGCCCGACCGGCGAGTTTGCTGCCGCGGTGGATGCGGTCGGCATCGGGTGCGCCCACCTCGATCCACGCGGTGGTGCGCCCGGTCAGATCACGGATCTGCACGGCGGGTTCGTCGGTGGCCGAGATGCCGCCGTCGCTGAAGACGATGCCCTCCTCGTACTGCAGGCAGTAGGCGAGGATGCGGGTGAGCATGTACTCGGCCGTCTCGGAGGGGTGGCGAGCGACCCGCAGCTCGAGATCCTCATAGACGCCGCGGTCGACATCGGCCAGCTGAACGGCGAAATGGTGCAGAGTTGCGCTGAGTGCCATAGGACTGCCGAGCCTACCGGGCAGTACCCGCGCGATCTCGCGCGCACCGCTTGCGCTCCCCCGTCCGGAGGGTCAGCATCTCCCCATGCGAATCACCCACGTTTCAGCTCTGGCGGCCGTCTTCCTCACCCTGGGCACGGCATCCGCTGCGGCAGAACCGAATCCGGCCGACACCCCGCGCCAGGCCATCGCCCGCGCCTACCTCGACGCCCTGGTCTCCCACGACGCGAGCGCGGTCCCCTTCGCCCCCGACGCCACCCGCGTCGAGGTCGGCTTCCAAACCGGCTTCTCCGGCCCCCAACTCACCGCCGACCTCGAACACGGCCTCCAATACCGCGTCATCCAGGGCTACCGCGAACTCACCATGACCGAATCCGGCGACACCGTCACCACCACCTACCTCCTCGACACCGGCATCGCAGGCCACCGCCTCACCACCGTCGAGATCGTCGAAACCTTCGTCATCCCGGACAACGAGATCCAAACCATCGAAGCCACCATCACCCCGGTCCTGTAACCGACTGATAGCCAATTGATTCGACTGCCGCGGGAGGGCGCGCCTACTGTGCCCGCGTGGTCTACAGCCCCTCTCCCGCGCTGATCAAATGGAACACCGACCGCGCGGCCGCGCTCGACAGCATGGTCGCCGTGCACGGCAAGGTGGTCGACGGCAAGGTGGGGCGCCAGTACGCCACCGGACACCTCAACCGGGCCCTGTTCGTTGTGCTGGCCAGCGAGTTCCAGGGCTACTGCCGCGACCTCCACGACGAAGCGGCCTGGGTGATGACCGACGGGCTCGAACCTCTCGGCGATCCCCGGATCCCGATCCTGCGCAATGCTCTGGTCCGCGGGCGCAGGCTCGACGGCGGCAACGCCCAGCCTGCCGCACTCGGCTCCGATTTCAGCAGCATCGGCATGGATTTCTGGCCGGCGGTGGAGGCGATGTACCCGACGAAAAGGGCACAGTGGCGCGCGTTCCTGGAGAACATGACCCTGGCCACCTTCAAGAAGTGGCGGACCACCCTGAAAGGGTTTGTTGCTGGTATGGACAAGGTCGTCGAGGCATACTTGCAGGACACGGCAGGAAAGAGTTGGTGAGAGAGGTGACCGCGATGGCGACCGCACCCAAGCGCGCACGGGCGAAGAGCGCCCGCCGCAAGTCGGTCCACTTCAAGGCCGGTGACCGTGTCCGCGTCACCTACGGAGCACGCGAGGTCAAGGGCACGGTCGTGCGCATCGACAACGGCCGTGCCAACGTCGACATGGATTTCGCCGACGAGCACGTTCCCGGCCTGTTCCACGAAAGCGAACTGCGTAGCGCCTAGTCCGGCTTTTCGAGCAAGGCTCGGGGCGCGGCCAGGCGCCAGGAGTCGGTGATGATGGCGTCGAGTTCCTCGCGGTCGTCGAGGGCGGCGAGGCGGACGCGGACCCACGGGTTGCCCGCCTCGTGCGTGGCGATCCAGAACTTGCCGGGTTCGGCGAGGACCAGCTCGTCGCGATCGAGGATCGGGCAGCGCACCGCCATCGAGGTCTCGTCCTCGGGGAGGGTGAGGAACAACCTGCCCGCGACCTTGAAAATCGGCATGCCCCAGGCGAATTCCTCGGTGGTCTCCGGGAGTGCCGCGACGACGGCACGGACGTCGTCACCGGTGAAAGTCATGGCGCGGATCATGCCAGGGTCCACCGACAGGCGGCGCTCAGCCGCCGGTGACGTTCTTGGTGTACTCGACCTTGTCCGGGCCCTCGCCCACCAGCCGATCCCCGAGGACCCAACCGCACGCTTCGTAGAACGACATGGCCCTGGTGTTGCCGGGAAAGGTCTCCAGCCGGATGGTCGCGTACCGGGCGAGGAGTACTTCTTCCGCGTGCCTGAGCAGCAGACGGCCCAGCCCACGCCGATGATCATCGGGGTCGATCATCATCAGGTCGACCGTGGGACCGTCGAGAATCGAGAACCCGGCGATCCGGCCGTCCAGGTCGAGGCAGTACACGCCGCCACCCGCCAGGTGGCTCGCCACGTGCTCGTCCGAAGCCCCACTGCCGATGAACCAGTCCACCGCCTCGTTGCCGAGGAACCCTCGATAACAGGTGTCGATCGTGCGACGCGCGAGAGCCTGGAGATCGCCCAGGTCTTCCCCGGTCGCGGGGCGGATCGTGGTAGCAGCCATGACAGAGCAAACTACCCGCGAGGCTGACTCGCGACCGAGGCCGTCGTCGCGCGGGCGCGGGCGGTGGTGATGCGGCGGCCGATGATGCCGTGGCGGGGGGCGAACAGGTAGACGAGGGTGAAGGCGATGCCCTGGGTGACCACGACCATGCCGCCGGCGGCGGTGTCGAGGTGGTAGCTGATGTAGAGGCCGGTGACCGCGCACAGGACCGAGATCGCGGGGGCGATGAGCAGCATGCGGGAGAAGCGGTCGGTGAGCAGGTAGGCGGTGGCGCCGGGGATGATCAGCATCGCGACGACCAGCACCACGCCGACCGCCTGCAGGGCGACCACCGAGGTGAGGGCGAGCAGGGCCAGCAGGGCCGTGCCGAGGACCCGGGGATTGAGACCGATGGCGTGGGCGTGGGTGGCGTCGAAGGCGTAGAGGGTGAAGTCGCGGCGTTTGAGGACCAGCGCCGCCAGCACGATCGCGGCCAGGATCATGATCTGGACCATCTCGCCCCGGCTCACCCCGAGCAGGTTGCCGAAAACGATGTGGTTCAAGTCGGTTTGGCTCGGTGTCACCGACACCAGGACCAGACCGAAGGCGAACAGCGTGGTGAACACGATGCCGATCGCGGCGTCCTCCTTCACCCGGCTGGTGTCACGAACCACCCCGATCAGGGCCACGGCGAGGAACCCGAAGATCACCGCCCCCACCGCGAACGGCCAGCCCACGATGTAGGCGAGCACCACTCCCGGCAGCACCGCGTGCGAGACGGCGTCACCCATCAGCGACCAGCCGATCAGCACCAACCAGCACGACAGCACCGCGCACACCACGGCCGCGGTCACCGTGGTCGCCAGCGCCCGCACCATGAATTCGTAGCGCAGCGGGTCGAGGAAGAACTCTTCGAGGCTCATCGGTCTCCGTCCACATCGAGCCCGAAGGCCTTGGCCAGATTCTCGGGCCGCAACACCACTTCGGGGTCGCCGTGCTCGAGCACCCTGCGGTTCAACAGCACGGCCTCGTCAGCCAGCTGGGGCAGCGCGTGCAGATCGTGGGTGGAGACCAGGATGGTGGCACCGTCGGCGGCGAGTTCGCGCAGCAGCGCCGTGATGGTGGCCTCGGAGCGCTTGTCGACTCCGGCGAACGGCTCGTCGAGCAGCAGGATCGTGGCCTCCTGCGCGATGCCGCGCGCCACGAAGGCCCGCTTCTTCTGCCCACCGGAGAGCTGCCCGATCTGACGATCGGCGAGGTCGGTGAGCTCGACCCTGGCCAGCGCCGCGTCGACGGCGGCGCGATCGGCCCTGCTCGCCCGGCGGGTGAAGCCCATCTTCCCGTAGCGCCCGGTCAGCACCACATCGCGCACCGACAGCGGGAAAGTCCAGTCCACATCCTCGGATTGCGGCACGTAACCGAGGCTGCCCGCCTTGCGCGCCGCGGTGGGGCCACCCCCGTTGATCAGCACGCGGCCACGATCGGGCGTGATCAGCCCCATGACGGTCTTGAACAGCGTCGACTTGCCCGAGCCGTTCATGCCGATCAGCCCGCACACCCGCCCCGACTTCAGGGTCAGCTCGACGTTGTCGAGCGCGAGCACCTCGCCGTAATGGACTGTCAAGTCCTGGATCTCGACGACCGGCGCGCTCATCGCGGGGCTCCGGCGAGCGCGGTGGCGATGGTGGTGGCGTCGTGGCGGATCAGGTCGAGGTAGGTGGGGACGGGCCCGTCGGCTTCCGAGAGCGAGTCGACGTAGAGCACCCCGCCGAACCGGGCGCTGGTGGCCTCGACCACCCGCTGCATCGGCGCGTCGGAGACGGTCGACTCGCAGAACACGGCGGGCACGCTCCGCTGGCGCACGAAGTCGATGACCGAGCCGATCTGCTGCGGGGTGGCCTGCTGCTCGGCGTTGACCGCCCAGATGTACTTCTCGGTGAGCCCGGCGTCGCGTGCGAGGTAGGAGAACGCGCCTTCGCAGGTCACCAGGGCACGCTGATCGGCGGGCAGCACGCTCACCGCCGAGACCAGGTCGTCGCGAACCGCGCCGAGCTGGGTCTTGTAGGCGTCGGCGTTGGCGCGGTACGCCTCGGCGTTGTCGGGGTCGAGGTCGCTGAACGCACTGACCATGTTGTCGACGTAGATCTGCGCGTTCACCGGCGACATCCAGGCGTGCGGGTTGGGCTTGCCCCGGTAGGCGTCCTCCCCGATGTCCATCGGGGTGATGCCCTCGGAGACCACCGCGTGCGGCACATCCAGATCGGCGACGAACTGGGCGAACCAGGCTTCCAGGTTCAGCCCGTTGTCCAGGATCAGATCGGCCTTGGCGGCCTTCTTGATATCGCCCGGAGTCGGCTCGTAGCCGTGGATCTCGGCGCCGACCTTGGTGATCGACTCGACCCGCAGATGCTCGCCGGCGACATTGCGCGCCATGTCGGCGAGCACCGTGAAGGTGGTGAGCACCACCTTGCGATCGTCGTCCTGCGCGGCGACCCCACCACAGGCGGTGAGCGCGAACGCCAGGACACTCAGAACACACGCCGCGAGCACCCGGCGCCTGCTGGACGCGGATGACCGATGGAACCCAACCTTCATCCCGGAATTATATTGTTAGGCGAGCCGAACTTACAAGTTCAATGCTCGGAAACAGGGGCCGGGACGGCTCAGGATGCCCAAGGCGGAACAAAAGTGGTCCCATCGGGCAGTTCGGCGCCGAATCCGGCGCGAACGGCGACGAGCAGAACGGCGTGCTCGGCGGCCGCGTTGGTGAGCGCGATCATCGAATCCGCCGGAGCCACCGCCGCGTCACCCGGCCGCAGCGCCGTGGATTCGCCGTCGATGGTGATCGTCACCTCGCCCGCGAGCAAGACGAAGGCTTCTTCCCCCAGGATGCGGTGCGGCACCCCGGTCGATTCGGCCGCGACCTCGGTCTGCCAGACGCACAGCTCCGCACTGCCGGTGCCCGGACGGATCAGCGAGGTGAACCGAGCGTTGTGCACTTCGTGCACCTGCGCGTCGGCGGAGCGGATGACAGGCATGGACGCCTCCTTCAGATAGTCAATCTGCTTGTCCATATAGTCAAGTAGATTGACTACTGTGTCAAGTGCCAGAATGACGCCCGTGCCGAAGAATCCGCCGTCCGGCGACCTCCCGCTCCTCCTGCTGGCGGCAGCGGCGGAGGTGAGCCAGGCGATTCAGGCCGGGGTGAGCGCGGCCGGATTCACCGATGTGCGGCCCGCGCACGGCTTCGCCTTCGTGCGCATGGCCCCTGAGGGCGCCACCATCGGCGAGATCGCCGAGCATCTCGGTGTCACCAAACAGGCGGCCAGCCAATTGGTCGACGAGCTGGTCACCAAGGGCTATGCCGACCGCAATCCCCATCCGCGCGATGCCCGCGCCCGCCTGATCACCCTCACCGACCGCGGCCGGGCATGCACACAGGCCGCCGACACCGCGCTGACCGAGTTCGCCCAGCGCTGGACCGACACTCTCGGCGCCGCCACCGTCGCCGACATCGGCGCCGCGTTGACCCAGGTCGTCGTTCCCGGCCGGGTCCGCCCGAGCTGGTGACCGTAACCATTCGGCCCGACCGCACGATGCGTTCGACGGGTGCCCGTTAATCCGAATTATTGGATTTTCAAAACCTACGCGCGGTGGCGCGGTGCGCGGCATCTCGGGATCGAGCGGTGACGCGCCACCGCGACACCCGCGCCGACGGCCGGGCAACACCCTCGTCACACCACCGTTCACCGATTCTCCAGAGGTCAACCCATGTCTTTGCTAGCCGCCGTCGCCACGGTCGACACCGTCACCCGCCACAAGTACGAACGGTTGCAGTACACCGGATCGGCGGGTGTGGTCGCCTCGCTCGAGGACGCGCGCCTGGTCGACCGCTGGCGCACCGAGTACCCCGGCTGGGACGGCGAGCACTGGACGTTCGAGGCGGGCACCACCAGCCCCGGGCGGCTGCGCCCGATCAATGTCGCGACGCGCCAGAACTGATCAGGCGGCGCCCGCGGCGGCCGGCCGGTCGACGATCCGTGGGAACGGGCTCGCGCCTTCGAGCTGGTAGGCCAGGTCGAGCAGGGTCCGTTCGTCACCCCGGCGCGCCGCGAGTTGCACCGAACCGGGCAGCCCGGCGGGCAGCAGACCGTGCGGCACCGAGATGCCCGGTCCGCCGCCGACATTGTTGAGCGGCGTGAAGCCCACATAGTCGACCAGTTTCGCGAACAGCGCGTCGAAGGGCTGGCCCGGTGCCAGCTCGCCGATGCGCGGCGCCGGATGCGAGAGCACGGGGGTGAGCAGCACGTCGACCTCGGCGAAATGCTTGTCGTAGGTGGCGGTGCCGCCACGCAGGCGCCAGGCGGCCGCGGCCGAGCCGAGCGGATTGCGCTTGGCCAGCCCGATCAGGCCGGTGGTGAACGGGTCGAGTTTGCGTGCATCGAAGTGCTCGCGATGCCCCAGCCGGAACGACAGCGCCATCGCCGCGGCCATCACGGCCCAGTACTGCTTGAAATCCTCGATGAAGCGCGGGTCCACGTTCAGTCGCGTCTCGATGATCTCGTGCCCGAGACCGCCGAGCACCGTGGCCGCGGATTCGAGGATCGCGGCATTGTCCGGATGCACCGGACGACCGAGGACATCGGCGGTGATCAGCCCGATCCGCAACCGCCGCGCGCTGGGCCCTTCGACCAGCCCGACCGGCGCGAGCTTCGGGTTCGCCCCGAACTGTTCCACGGCGGCCAGGTAGTGCGCGGTATCGCGCACCGACCGGGTGACCACGCCCTCGGAGACCAGGTGCACCGGCAGCTTGCGCGCGCCGGGCTGGTCGAGCAGCCGGTTGCGGGTGGTCTTCAGCCCGACCAGGCCGTTGGCCGCGGCCGGGATCCGGATCGACCCACCACCGTCGTTGGCGTGCGCGATCGGCACGACACCGGCCGCGACGAGTGCCGCCGAGCCGCCCGAGGACGCACCCGCCGAGTACTCCGGGTTCCACGGATTGCGGGTCGGCGCGCGATGGGTGAACTCGGTGCTCGCGGTGAGCCCGAACTCCGGCAGCGTCGACTTGCCGAGCACGATCACGCCCGAGTGCAGGAACTGCGCGCCGGGCCCGCCGGTCGCGGTGGCCGCGTGCGGGGTGAACGCGGCCGAACCGTGGCAGCTGGGCAGGCCGGCGATATCGGTGTTGTCCTTGACGAACGCGGGCACCCCGGCGAACACGCCCGCGGTCTCCGGCGCCGAGGTCGCCCGGTCGAAACAGCTGAGCTGGACCGCGTCCAGGCTCGGGTCGACCCGGCGGGTGCGCGCGATCGCGGCCTCGATCACCTCGGCCCGGCTCACCTCCCCCGCCCGTAGTGCGGCGGCGACGCCGACGGCGTCGAGCGTACCGAGTGCGTCGTCGGTGAATCCATGGACCGCAGAGCTCATAACCGCAGGGTAATCCGTCCCGGCGGCCCTTCGCAGCGGTAACGAACATCCACACCGAACCCACACAGACCGCTCAGCCTATCGACAAAGTAACGATAATGGTTATCATTAGCATCTTGTTCGAGGCGTGGAGGTCATGTGGCACATCTGCTGATGGTGGAGAGCTGGGTCGGCTCGATGAGCACCCTGCTCCCGGCGGGAATCAAGGACAGCGGACACGAATTCAGCTTTCTGACCAGGGATCTCGGGCACTACCTGCGCGCGGGGACACCCAGCCCGCACCCGCTGCTCGGCGCGGCCAATGTGTTCACCGCCGACACCAACGACGAGTCGACCCTGCTGCCGCATGTGCGAAAACTGCACGCGCTCTTCGGTTTCGACGGCGTGCTCAGCTCGTGTGACTACTACCTGCCGACGGTCGCCGCGATCGCCGCCGATCTCGGGTTGCCGGGGCCGGGTCGCACGGCCGTTGCCGATGCCTGTAGCAAGCATCGGACGAGGGAGATCTGTCAGGCCGCCGGGGTCGCCGGTCCAGCCTTCGCGGTGGCCGCCGAGTGGGATGAGATCCGATCCGCGGCAGCCGAACTCGGCTATCCGCTGGTGGTGAAGCCGGTCGACCTGTGCGGGGGCATGTTCGTCAGCCGGGTCGACGACGACGCACAGCTGCGCGCCGCCGTCGACCGGATCGCCGGGTTCCCCGTGAACGCGCGTGGCCAGCGGCGTTCACCGGAGATCCTGCTCGAGGAGTGCGTGGACGGCCCGGAATTCAGCGTGGAGACGGTGACCGCCGCCGGGCGGACCACGGTGATCGGTGTGACCGACAAGCGGATCACCGGCGCTCCGGCCTTCATCGAGGCGGGACACATGTTCCCGGCCGCGCTGTCACCCGCGGACGAGTCCGCCGTCACCGACCTGGCCGTCGCCGCGATCACCGCACTCGGTCTCGACGCGACCGTCGCGCACACCGAGGTCAAACTCGGCGCGAAGGGTCCACGGCTGATCGAGGTGAATCCGCGGCCCGCGGGCAACCGGATCACCGAACTGGTGCGGCGCGTCACCGGAATCGACCTCGCCGCGGTGCATGCGGAGGTCGCGGCGGGTCGCACACCGGATCTGACGCCGCAGAGCACCGGTGTCGCCGGCGCGGCGATCGCTTTCGCCGTCCCCGAGCAGTCGGGTGTGCTGACCCGGGTCGATGGCCCGGCCGAGGACGTCAGGATCGTCGAGCAGAAACTCGCGGCTCCCGGCACCGAGGTCCGTCCCGCAACAGACAACAGCGGCTACCTCGCACACATCATGGTCGCTGATCGAACACCCGGCACCGCAGGCGATCTGGCGCAGAAGATCATCGACGACCTGCGCTTCGAATTCGCGGACGGTCCCGCATGATCGACTCCGCACTGCGCCCCGACTCGGTCGCCGAACTCACCGCCTGGGCGAGCACGGGCCGCCTCGGCCCGGAGGCGAGCACCCTGCGCGCGTCGACGGCATTCCGCACCACCTACGGCACCCAGCACGCCGGCCGCAATCGGGCCTACCGCAACGAGGTGCTCAGCATCCGGATCGGCGCGGCCGTCGGCTCCTGTGGACTCGAACCCGGCACGGCCACCGGCGAACTCGTCGACGACTGTGTCGCGGCGACCGTGGCCGAGCTGCTCGATCATCCGGTGCCCGCCGTGCGCATCGCCGCTCTCGACGCCTATCTGATGCACGTCCGGCCGCATCCCCACGCGGGTGGCAGGCCGGGGACGGAGGTCGTGATCGACGGTCCGACCTCGCTGACGAAGTCGCGCCGCCGGGCGAGCGCCGTCGTCGACCTGTTGCCCGCCGGGGTCGGCAAGGTGCTCGTCGTCGGGGTGGTGGGATCGCTGCTCGCGGAACTGCGCGCTCGCGCCATCGCGTATCTCCCGTGCGATCTGGCCGGTGGGGTCACCGAGTGGGGCGAGCCGGTGTTCGAGTCGGTCGAGTCGGCGCCGTCGGACTTCGACGCTCTGCTGGTCACCGGGATGACGCTGGGCAACAACACTTTCGACGAGCTCCGCGCCACCGCACGCCATCGCGACCTGCCGATGGTCTTGTTCGCCCAGACCGGTAGCGCCGTATTGCCCTGGTTTCTCGGCGCCGGCGTGCACGCCGTCTCGGCCGAGCCGTATCCGTTCTTCTCCCTCGATGGCGGCGCGAGCACCGTGGTGACCTACCGGGAGCTGCCATGACGGCGGATCTCGGTCAGCCCGCCCTGCTCGAGCTGATCGGCCGCACGCCGGTCGCCCGGGTGCGGGCCGGAAACAGCTGGTACACGGCCAAACTCGAATCGGTGAGCGTCGGCGGGATGAAGGCGCGCGCCGCGGTCTCGATGCTGGCGGCCGCGGCGGCACGGGGCGATCTCCGGCCCGGCGCCACGATCATCGAATCCACCAGCGGCACCCTGGGATTGGGGCTGGCGCTGGCAGGCAAGGCGCTCGGCCATCCGGTTCGGCTCGTCGTCGACGACGAGCTGGAACCCGATCTGCGCGGCCTGTTCTCGGCCTACGGGATCGAACTCGAGGTGGTCACCGAACCGCATCCCACCGGCGGCTGGCAGCAGGCCAGACTCGACCGCCTCGCCGAACTCCTCGCCGCCACACCGGGCGCGTACTGGCCCGACCAGTACGACAACCCCGACAACGCGAGCGGCTACCGCGCGATGGGCGAGGAGATCCTCGACCAGGTCGACACCGTCGATGTGCTGGTGGCCTCGATCGGCTCCGGCGGCCACTGCGCCGGACTCACCCGGGTCCTGCGCGAACGCTGGCCGCACCTGCGGGTGATCGGCGTCGACGCGGTCGGCTCCCGCATCTTCGGCCAACCCGACCGGCGCCGCCTCATGCGCGGCCTCGGCAGCAGCATCCTCCCGCGCAATGTGGCCTACCCCGATTTCGACGAGGTGCACTGGGTCGACGCCACCGAAGCGGTCGCCTCCTGCCGCCGCCTCGCCGCCACCACCGGCCTGGCAGGCGGCTGGAGCACCGGCGCCACGGCCCTGGTCGCCGGCTGGGTCGCCGAACACGAACCCGACACCCGAGTCCTCACCGTCTTCCCCGACGGCCCCCACCGATACCTGCGCACCATCTACAACGACGACTGGTGTCACCACCACGGCCTGCTCACCACCCCAGCGCCGACCCCCGCACTGATTTCCGCGCCGAACAGCGAAATCGCCCACGGATGGGCACGCTGCACCATCGTCAGCGACCCCGCCGCCGATCGTGGCCCGGCACCGGCGAACTCCCGTGCGCACTCAGCCACCCGCGAACTCGGCACCGGGCACGCGGCAGTCTCTCCCAGCGTCTCCGCCACACACGAACCCGCCTCCGTTGGCGCGGTGATCCGCGGCAACACAGCTCTCGACGATGCCGGGACCTCGCGCGATTCTCAGGACAACGGGGCGACAGGCCGCGAGACGGCGAACGGGGTGACGTCGTGAAGTTGTCCTGGACGACGGCTCGGCTGGAACTGGCCAGTCCGCTGCGCATTTCGCGAGCGACGATGTCCGGCCGGGACGCGGTGTGGGTGGAGCTGGCCGTCGACGGACACACCGGATTCGGCGAGGTCGTGTCCAGCGAGCGGTTCGGACTGGACACCGCGATCATCGAGGAAACCCTCACCGACATCGCCGCTCGCACAGCGAAATACTCCGAGCCCGAACAGCTTCGAGCGCATCTCGCCCTGCTGCGCCTGGACTTCACCCACGCGCTGCCTGTCGTCGCCGCACTCGACAGCGCGGTGCACGACCTGCTCACCCGTCGAGCCGGTGTCACGATGGGCACCTATCTCAAGCTGCCACAGTGGGATTCGGTGCGCACGGCGTACACCATCGGCCTCATGCCGGTCGAGCAAGCCGCCGAGACCGCGCGACGACTCGCTGCCGACGGGTTCGGTGTACTGAAGATCAAGGCGGGCGCACCGGACCCCGACGAAGACATCGCCCGCGTGCGCGCGATTCGTGCCGCCGCACCGACCGCCGACCTGCTGCTCGATCCGAACGGCGCGTGGACCGCCGACACCGCGATCCGCGTCCTGCGCGCGCTGGCTGACATCGGCCTCGGCGCAGTGGAACAGCCGGTGCCAGCGGGCAATCCGGCCGAATTGGGCGCGGTGGCCCGCGCGGTGCCGATGCCGATCATCGCCGACGAGGACGCGGGCACCATCGCCGACCTGCGCCTGCTGCCACCCGACATCGCGGGCATCAACATCAAACTCGCCGAATGCGGCGGCCTCGATGCCGCCCGCGCCATGCTCACCTGGGCCACCCACCACGGCAAATCGGTCCTGCTCGGCTGCCAGGCCAGCAGCTCCCTCGGCATCGCCCCCGCCCTCCACCTGGCCGGCGCCGCCCGCTGGATCGACCTCGACGGCCATCTCCTGCTCGCCGACGACCCGTGGACCGGTCTGGGCGGCACCGACGGCATTCTGCACCGACCGAGCGCACCCGGACTCGGCGTCCATCCGACGCCGGTCGCGGCCGGACCGGCCGACCGCGCACCCGAGTCCGCGCGGCGCGATCCCGAGGCACCCGAGTGAACGGGATCGACACCTTCCGCGCCATGCCCTTGTCCGTACGGCTGCTGCTGACCAACCAGCTCATCGGCAATATCGGCTTCTTCCTGCTCATTCCGTTCCTCGCCGACTATCTGCTCGAGGATCTCGCCCTGTCCGCGGCCGTCGTCGGTGTGGTGCTCGGCGTGCGCAACCTCAGCCAGCAGGGGCTGTTCCTGATCGGCGGTTCGGCCGCCGACCGGCTCGGGGCACGCGGCGTGATCGTCGTCGGTATCGCCATCAGGGCCGTGGGATTCCTGCTGTTCGCCGTCGGCGGTTCGCTGCCGGTGGTGTTGCTCGCCTCGGTCCTCACCGGTTTCGCCGGTGCCCTGTTCAATCCGGCCGTTCGCGCCTATATCGCCCGGGACAGCGGTGACCGTTCGGCACAGGCGTTCGCGCTGTTCAACGTGTTCGGCAACGCAGGCTCGGCGATCGGGCCGGTGCTCGGCACCGTGCTGGTGGCGGCGGGATTCCGGATCAGCGCGCTGGTCGCCGCGGCGGTCTTCGCGGCGCTGGCGGTAGCGCAATGGGCGCTGCTGCCCGCCGCGAGGGTCGCACCACACCAGGGCACGGTGCGTGCCGATTTCGCGATCGTGTTCGGCGACCGCAGGTTCTGGGCCTTCGCCCTGGCGCTGATGCCGATGTTCGCCCTGCAGAGCCAGATCTACTTCATCTTCACCCTGCAAGCCCAAGACAGTGCCGCGCCGGGACATGGTCCGGCCGCGGTGGCCGCGTTGTTCGTCGTCGAGACGATCGCGGTGGTGACCTTGCAGGTCCGGGTCACCGGGGTGCTGGCCCGCCGACCCCGGCGCGGGCCCGCGATGGCGGCGGGCATGGCCATCATGGGCGCGGCATTCCTCGTGCCACCGGCCGCCACCGGCATCGTGCGGATCACCGGCACCGGCCCCGCCGATACCGCGCTGCGGATCGCGCCGGTGATCCTCGCCGCCATCCTGCTCGCGATCGGTGTGACGGCGGTGCAGCCCTTCGTCAACGAGGCGATCGGCCGCTTCGCCGGTACCCGGCTGACGGGCACCTACTTCGGCGCGTTCTACCTGGCTTCGGGCCTGTTCACCGTCGTGGCGACCTCGGTGACCGGCGCCGTCCTCGACCGCGCGGGCGGATCGCTGACCTGGCCACCCGCGCTCGTCTGCGCGGGCGCGGGCGTCCTCTCGGCCGCCGCGATCGTGGCACTGCACCGCTACGGCGCGCTCCCCGGCCCCGTAACCCCCACTCCCCCTTCCATTCCCGCCACAGCGCGCTCGGCGAAAGGCGATGGCACCGATGACGACATCCGCTAGCGACCCGGTCCGGTCCAGTGAGAACCTGCTCACCGACAACCCGGCCCTCTACGAACGCACCTTCCCCGGCACCGGCGACCGCAACGCCCGATTCGTCCACGACCTGGTCACCCGCTTCGCCGACCGCGCCGATTCGCCCAGCCTGCTCGACATCGGCTGCGGCACCGGACGCGACGCCGCCCGCCTCGCCGAACTCGGCTACGCCGTCCGCGCCGTCGACATCGCACCGCGCATGGTGACCTACGCGCGCAACCGGAACCCCGGCCTCACGGTCGAGGTGGGCGACGCGCGCACCGTCCGCACCGAGGCCCCGGTCGACGTGCTCACCTGCCTCGGCAGCACCCTGCTGCACCTGCACGACACCGGTGATCTCGTCGCGGCACTGCGCAATTTCCATCGCTGTCTGCGCCCCGGTGGTCTGGCCGTATTCGAGATGCGCAATGGCGCCTTCCTGCTCACCGACCGAGGGCGGCGCGAGCTGCTCGACGAGGAACTGGTCGCTCGGATCGATTGGGAGGGCGTCGAATACACCTCACGCACCACACTGCGCCTCGATCTACCCGCCCAATTGCTGCGCAGGCAGCGGACCTGGACCTGGTCGGGTTGCGCGGAACCGGTCGTCCAGCACACCGCCTGGCGGCTGCTCTTCCCGCAGGAACTCCGATTCCTGTTGGAGCTGAGTGGCTTCGAGGTGGTCACGATGTTCGACGCGCCGGGTCCGCTCACCGAGCCCGCCTGGCCCGCCGACGGCCGGATCCACGAGGACCTCACCGGCGACCGGCTGCACGTGCTCGCCCGCCGCGCGGACGCGACCCGATGACGCGCCGCCCCCGCATCGGCGTCGGCAGCGCGTTCGGCAGCTGTGGCGAACTCCTGCAGGGCGTCACCGCCGAACACGACCGCCACTTCCTGGTCACCCTGCCCATCCGCAGCGGCTCGGTCGCACTCTTCGAGCCACTCGACGAGCCCATATCCGTTGTTCCACAGCACAAGTCGAAGGCGTTGCGGCTCGCGGCGGCGATGGTGGAGCGCTCAGCGGTGCTGCGCGGCGGACGACTCACCGTGCTCAGCGACCTCCCCGAGGGCAAGGGCCTGGCCAGCTCCACCGCCGACCTCGTCGCCACCGCCCGCGCCATCGCCGACGCCGAACGCCGCACCCTGCACACGAACGAGATCGAGGCCGACCTGCGCACCATCGAACCCTCCGACGGCGTCATGCACGCCGGTTCGGTCGCCTACTTCCACCGCGACGCCCGCCTGCTCGCCCGCCTCGGCCACCTCCCCGCCTTCACCATCGTCACCGGCGACGAAGGCGGGCTGATCGACACCGTCGAATTCAACCGGCACACAAGACCGTTCAGCCGGTATGCCAAGCAGGAATACAGCGCGCTGTTGACCGAACTCGGCTCCGCGATCGCCGCAGGCGACGTCTGCCGAATCGGCGCGGTCGCCACCCGAAGCGCCCAGCTGAACGCCACCGCCCGCCACCGCCCCCACCTGGACACGACCATCACCGCAGCACACGACCTCGGCGCACTCGGCGTAGTCGTGGCCCACAGCGGCACGACCACCGGCATCCTCCTCGACGACGCCGACCCCGCCTACCAGACGACAATGACTGCCGCACAAGAGCTCTGCCTCACCTTCGCGGAGTCGGTCACCGTGCACCACACCTGGCACCCCGGCCCACCCGACGGCCCCGATCCGTCCTCGGACCGCGCCGACCATTCCCGACATGCCACGCCGAGCGCCGGTCACCTGGCCGAACGCCCCCGCGGTGCGACCGTGCGGAATTCCACCCGCTCACACATCGGCCACCCCTCGGGCGTCCGCGCCCAGACGGACCACGTCACGCGGGGCGACGGCCGACCAGACGACGCCATCCCGGTGGCGGCCGGCTCGCGCGTCGATGCTCACCCGAGCCACCGCGCCGAAGATTCCGCCCATCCGCGCCCCGATGATCGGTTGGGTCACCGTCTCGACCGAGCCACTGCCGACCGGATCGACGTGGAATCGGACGAGAATGCCCTCTCGACGTCGCCGAAGGTGTGGGTCCGATGATCACCGTGGAGCAGATCCGGTTCGGGTATGACGGCCAGATCACGCTGGACGACATCAGCTTTCAGGTCGAAGCGGGCAGCACTGTCGGGCTGATCGGGCCCAACGGATCGGGGAAGTCGACCCTGCTGCGGTTGATGTATCGGGCTCTGCAGGCCAAGTCCGGGTCGATCGCGATCGACGGAACCCCCGTCGCCGCACTGCGGGGTCGTGAACTGGCAGCGCGGCTGGCCGTCGTCGCACAGGAATCACCCCCGGATACTCCGGTGACGGTGGCCGAGATCGTGTTGCTCGGGCGCTCACCGTGGGTCGGTGCGTACCAGGGATATTCGCGAGCCGACCGGATCGCGGCCGCCGCGGCGCTGACCCATGTCGGCGCCAGAGACCTCGCCGACCGCCGCTACGCGACCCTCTCCGGCGGCGAACGCCAACGCGTCCTCATCGCACGCGCCCTGGCCCAGAACGCCGATCACCTGCTCCTGGACGAACCCACCAACCACCTCGACATCCGCTACCAGCACGAATTGCTCAGCCTGGTCAGGGATCTCACCGACACCACCACCATCGTCGTCCTGCACGACCTGAACCTCGCCGCCCGCTACTGCGATCGCCTCGTCCTGCTCGAACACGGCCGCATCGCCGCCGCGGGCACCGTCGACCAGGTCCTCACCCCGGCGACCCTCGAACCGGTCTACGGCATCACCGTCCACCGCACCACCGCCTTCGGCGCCCCCCAACTGCTGTTCGGCCCGGCCGCGGAGCAGCCACACGAAACCCTGTCCACCACAGCAGATCCCAGCGCCGCCACGCACCACACCACCGCTGGGTCACCCGTCACCTCCCGCCACCAACCCTCCGGTCAGACCTCCCATCCCGCGCACACCACCGACCGTTCCGCGCCACCCGGCAACACCCGGTCAGCCTCGACACCGGGCCATGCATCACGAAAGGCCACCAGCCGATGACAGCGCTCCTCGACGAAGCTGTCGTCGACGACCTCGACCACGCCCGCCACCGAAGCCGCAACCTGCTCTGGATCGGCGGACTCGGCGCCGCGCTCGGCGCCGCCCTGCTCCTCGCCGCCGGGCTCGGCCCCGTCTCGGTCCCGCCGGGCACCGTCGCCAGGATCATCGGCCACCACACCATCGGCCACCCCGCCACCGCGGACTGGACCGTCGCACAGGATTCCATCGTCTGGCTCGTGCGGGTCCCACGCGTCCTGCTCGGCGCCCTCGTCGGTGCGGCACTGGCGATCAGCGGCGCGGTGCTGCAGACCATCGTGCGCAATGTGCTGGCCGATCCGCACATTCTCGGCGTCACCTCGGGAGCGTCCACCGGTGCCGCGGTGTACCTGCTGTTCGGCGTCACCGCCGCGACCACCGCGACCGCGCTGGCGGCCAGCGCCTTCATCGGCGCCCTGTGCGCCACCGCGCTGCTGTTCCTCATCGCGCGGATCAACGGCCAGCTCACCTCGCTGCGCCTGCTGCTCGGCGGCGTCACCATCGGCTACATCTTCTCGGCGGCCACCAGCTTCCTGATCTTCGCCTCCGACCGGCCCGAAGGCGCGCGGACCGTGCTGTTCTGGCTGCTCGGTTCGCTCGGCTCGGCCGCGTGGTCCTCGGTGGGGACCACGGTGCTCGTCGTCGCCGCGGCCACCGCCGCGGTCCTGCTGATGGCGCCGCGCCTGGACGCGCTCGCCGCGGGCGACGACACCGCGCGCACGCTCGGCATCGCACCGAATCGGGTGCGGCTGTGGGCGCTGGTCGTCGTCGCGCTGGCGGTGGGCGCGGTCGTCGCCGTGGCGGGGGCGATCGGGTTCGTCGGGTTGATCGTGCCGCACATCGCCCGGCTGTGTGTCGGTGGCACGCATCGGCAGCTGCTGGTGGTCAGCGCGCTGATCGGCGCGCTGTTCCTGGTCGTCGCCGATGTCGCCGCGCGCACCGTCTTCGCCCCGCGCGAGTTGCCCATCGGCATCGTCACCGCCGCTGTCGGCGCGCCGCTGCTGCTGGTCCTGATCCGGCGCTTCCGGCCGGCGACCAGCTCCTGAATTCTCCGCTCCACGAAAGGAATACCGATCACCGTGTCCACAGGTGTCCCCACTCTCTCCCGCGCCCGCGTCCCCGCGGTCGCACTCCTCGCCGCGGCGACCATCGCCGGTTGCGCCCCGGCCGCCACGACCGCGACGACGGCCGATGGCTTCCCGCTGACGATCTCGAGCTGCGGCCGCGACGTCACCTTCGACGCGCCACCGCAGCGCGTCGTGACCGTCGGCTCCATCGGCGCACCCCTGATCGCCGCCGCGGGCGCCGCCGATCGCCTCACCACCAGAACCTTCGAGACCGCGCCCTTCCCCGGCCAGTACGCCGACGCGCTGTCCGGCGTCGAAATCACCGCCCCCTCCGGCGAACTCGCACGCGAGGAGATCATCAACCGCTCCCCCGACCTGGTGGTGAGCTTCGAGGGCGCCGCGGTGACCCCCGAAGACCTCGCCCAGGTGAACATCCCGCTGCTGATCACTCGCGGCTACTGCCAGGACGCCGCCGGGTCGTTCGAGGACGTCTTCGCCGACATCGCGCTCTACGGACAGCTTTTCGGCACGAGCGCCGCCGCCGAGGCCGAAGTGGCCGCACTGCAACAGCGGGTCACCGCCGTCACCGACCGCCACCGCGACACCGCGACCCGCATCCCCGCCGCGGCGCTGATCATCTCCCGCGACGGCGCCAAGCTCAACGCCTACGGCGGCAAGAGCACCGTCGACGTCCAGATGAACATCCTCGGCCTGGACAACATCTACGGCGACACCGCCAAGCGCAGCTTCGAAGCCAACACCGAGACGCTGATCGCCAGGGACCCGGAGGTGATCATCCTGCTCACCCAGGGTGACCAGACGCCCGAATCGGCCCGCGCCGCCCTGCGGCAACGTCCCGAACTGGCCGGACTGCGCGCGATCGAATCCGATCGAATCATCGTGGCGCCCTTCGGTTACACCGGCCCCGGCCCGGTCGCCGTCGAGGGTCTGGAAGTGCTCGACCGCGAGCTGGGCGCGCTGCGATGAGCACCGCGACCACCACCGGCTACGTCGTGCGGCCCGCGGGTCCCGCCGATGTCCCCGGTGCCCGCAGCGTCATGCTCGACACCTTCTACCAGGTGTTCGGCATCGGCTATCTGCCCGAATACCACCAGGACGTCATCGATCCCGACACCGCGTATCTGCGCCACCCGCGCAATCGGCTCTGGGTCGCCGAGCGCGACGGTGTCATCGTGGCGACCACCGCGATCCGGGCCCAGGGGCCCGCGCACCCGCCGCATCCGGCCGAACTCGCCCAGCGCTATCCCGATGACACCACCGCACAGCTGTTCCGGGTCTATGTCCGCCCCGAACACCACCGGCGCGGACTGGCCAGCCGACTGGTCGAGGCGGCCATCGAGCACGTGCGCACGACGCCCGCCTTCGAGCGGCTGTACCTGCACACCGACGCGCGCACCCCCGGCGCGCTGGAATTCTGGCGCACCGTCGGACAGATCGTGCACGACGCGCGCGGCCCACACGAGGGGTTCCAGACCGTGCACCTCGAGATCCCGCTCGATCGCGAACAGGTGCGCTGAGGGGTGCCGCTGGCGCGGTGACGACGGACACGGCACTATCGAGTCCGTGGAACGATTGCCCCTCGGACGAACCACCCCGGCTGCGGGTGTTCCGTCGTGACCGCGCTGGCACCCGGTGAGAACCGGCCCGCGCCCGGCGACCAGTTGACCGTCACCGTGGCCAGTTCGGCGCCGGTCGACGTGTCGGCCCTGCTGCTCAACTCCGCGGGTGCGGTCCGGTCCGACGCCGACTTCGTGTTCTTCAACCAGCCCGTCGGTCCCGGCGTCACCTACCGGCACGGCAACGGCGGACCCGATGTCGTGCAGGTGCAGACCTCCGCCCTGCCCGCCGATGTCGACCGGGTGGTGGTCGCGGCCAGCCTCGACGGTCGCGGACCCGCCACCTTCGCCGGCGTCGGCCAGCTCACCGCCACCATCGGATCCGGTTCGGCGGCACTGACTTTCCCCATCGCCGGACTCACCACCGAGAGCGCCGTCGTCTGCGTGGAGATCTACCGGCGCGGCGGCGCGTGGAAGGTCCGCGCCATCGGCCAGGGCTACGACGACGGCCTGGCAGGCATCGCTTCGGCCTTCGGCGTCAACCTCGACGACGAACCGGAACCCCCTGTCGCCCAGGGCAATCCATCAGCTCCCCACGTCCCTCCGCCGGGCCAATTCCCATCCGCTTCCGCCCCGGCGTATCCGAGCAACCCGGCGCCCTACCCGAGCGCGCAGCCCGGGAACCCCGGCTACGGACCGGGCGCCGGAGGCCAACCGAGCCATGCTGCTCCGGTGCCGGGACAGTCCCCACCCAACCCCGCGCCTCCTCCGGGCAACGCGCAGCATTCGTTCTCTTCCCAGCAAGGAGCTCAGCCCGTGCACAGCGATCTGTTCGACCCCAAGCACGCCGAGGTCAACGGCCTCGGGATCCAGAAGCAGGGCAGCAAGATGGTCCGGGTCGGGCTCAACGGCGAGGTCATGGCCCGCGCGGGCTCGATGGTCGCCTACCAGGGCGAGCTGGAGTTCAAAGCGCTCGGCTCCGGCGGAATCGGCCGCGCCATCCGCCAGCAGCTCACCGGGGAGGGCGTGCCGCTGATGAAGGTGAGCGGCCGCGGCGACCTGTTCCTGGCCAACAGCGCCGCCGACGTCCACCTGATCGACCTCGACGGCACCGACGGCCTCACCATCAACGGCGCCAACGTCCTCGCCTTCGAACCGAGCCTGCAGTACACCGTCGCCCGCGTCCAGGGCGCCGCCGCCTACGCCTCCAGCGCGGGCCTGTTCAACTGCGTGTTCACCGGCCGCGGCCGCATCGCCATCACCACCCACGGCGTCCCCGTCGTCCTCACCGTCGACCAGGCCACCTACGCCGACCCCAACGCGGCCGTCGCCTGGTCGTCGAGCCTGCAGACCGGCATCAAGCGCAACGACTCCTTCGGCCTCGGCCGCCTCATCGGCCGCAGCACCGGCGAAGCGAGCACCCTGTCCTTCTCCGGCCGCGGCTTCGTCATCGTCCAGCCCTCCGAAATGCCCCCGGGCGGCTTCATCGGCGGCGCGGGCGGCGGCCAGCAGGCAGGCCATTCCGGCGGAATCTTCGGCTGAGAACGCGCGCTCCGTTAGTCGATGCCGACATAACGATTCGGACGGCGCATCGCCATCGGCCGAGAGCCCACAGTGGATACTCGGGCGGGCGATGCGCGCGGGAGACCATGGCGTCCCGGGCACCGCAGCCATCGAGGCCGTGAGCACACAGGCCACGACAAGCCGCTTCTCCGCCGAGCCACGGCGCTCGGCTGCTCGCGGCTGCGCACCCGGTTTCGGCGGGGCGAAACCGGCACCTTGCTGATCGCGCGCACCTGCGCGCACTGCTGGAAGAGGCATCCCATGAGAGCCCGATCCATCGTCATCACCGCCGCCGCAGTCGGCGGAGTTCTGGTATCCACCCAGGCGTACTCGACCATCGACCACACGCCATCGACGGCACCCCGGTCCGACGGCATAGTGCTGATGCAGAACACCAGCGAACTCGGCACCAGGAACAGCCCCGTCCCGCTCGGTCAGGCGCAAGCCGTCGGCGCGGACTGGGAGGTCACCGTTGTCGGCGTCGACACCAATGCCACATCGAAGGTACTGGCGGAGAACCAGTTCAACGATCCCCCTGCCGAGGGCAGACAATTCGTCATCGTTCGTGCGGCGGCGAAATACGTCGGCGGCGACACCGGCACTCCGTGGCCCGACCTCGAATTCAGGTACTACGGCTCGTCCGGGAACACATACTCCACCTACAACGACTCGTGCGGCGTGATCCCCGACCCGCTGAGGGACGTAGGTGAGCTGTATCCGGGCGCCACCGGAACCGGCAACCAGTGCTTCGCCGTCCCCGCCGACCAGATCGCCGGTGGCGCGGTCATCGTCGACGCCGGCTCGTCCTACGACGGCAGCACCCGGCAATTCTTCGCGATCGGCTGAGAAAGCCCCGCCGCGCCGCCTGCGATGTCACCAGCCCCGCAGCGGATTCATCATCCGCTCTGACGGTAGGGCAGCCCGCCACGCGGTCGCGGCGCTCAGAGCGCCCGGCCGGCCCTGGTCCGACGCCATGCGGTGAGCACACCGCAGCCGAGGATCAGGGCGGTCGCGGCGACCGTCGGACCGACCCGATGTGGTGTGACGGTGAAGACATCATCGACGAACACCGGCCACGCCGTCTCCGAGCGCCCGACCGACGTGCGGATGACGGTCAGATCCGCCGCGACGGTGGCAGTCAGATCCGCCTGCCCGGACGGGACGACACCCTCGGCCACCCGCACCCAAGTGCCGGGCAAGGCCGGGCCGGGCTCTGGTTCTGGAACGAACCACCCGTCAACGGCATCGAGCAGAGCGAGGACCGGAAGCACCGCGGCCGTCATGACAGTCGGCAGCGGTGCGGGCAGACAGCTACCGAGCGCGAACCCGACTGCGGCGGGAAACACGACAAGGTAGGCAGCTTCGGTCACCCCCAAGGTGTCGGTCAGCGCCGGGAGAACGCCCGTCACCGTCACCACCGCGAGCATGCCCACACCGAGTGTCGGCCGCTGCCAACGCATCCCGGCGGCCGCCCCCGCCGCGAGCAATACCACCTGCAGTGACAACCACCGAGCATCGGCCTCGAACACCGTCGTCGGATCCGCCGCGACCGCCACTGCCACCGCGAGCACCGTCGCCACCCCAACCGCCGCGGGACCGGATACCCGCAGACAGACGACCGCGAGCACGACCACCAGCAGCGCCACCGCCACCACCACCGAATGCGTCACCGCCAGCAGCACCCCCACCCCGAGCGGCAGCCCGACACCCAGCGCCACCCCGCGCCGCGGCAGTTCGCTCTCGACCCGTTCGAACCGCAACAGCCATGCCGCGACGAGCAACGCGACGACGGCCGCCAACAGCAGAGGCCAGGTCACCGTGCCATCGGTGCCCCCTTGCACGGCCACCTCGAACGACAGATACCCGGCCTGTAGCAGCAGATTGTCCACCCGCACCCCGAACACCAACGCGACTACGACCCCGGCCGCGAACCCCACCTGACCACCAGGCCGAAGAACAGCCGCGGCACCGAGCAACCCCACTCCGAGACTCATCAGAATCGCCTGCTCCCGAAAAGTCCCCGGCGACCCCATCGCCGACACCGTCCCCAGCAGCCCGGCACCGACCAGCCCCGCCCCAGCAGCCACCGGATATCGCGGATTCCCGCGCGCCAGCACCGCCGAGACCACCACCGCGATCACCACCGACTCCACGACAGCGGTCACCACCGGCTGCCCCGTCCACGTCGTCTCGACCCCGGACCCGGCCCCCGCATGAGCGAGGTAATAGCCCACCACCAACCCGGCGAACAGCCCGAGCCCACCCACCGACACCGAACGCGCGTTCACCGAGCTCTCCTCTCCCCGTATTCCGGAAGCACCCTAGCCACGGCCTACGACAACAACTTCGCGCGGACGAGTCATCGAGGTCGAGCGGCACCTGCCGAGTGTGGTGCCGAGCGGCCTCGCCATGGCCGAGCGGATCCGCGACCGAGCGCTGTCGCTAGCGCCCCTCGCCGTCGACAACAGGGTCCGCGACGGGTCGTCGCCGCCAGCGCACCATGGCCGCACAGCCGAGGGCTGTCACAGTTGCCGCGAGGAAGGTCGACTCCTGCCCGATCGCCACGGTGTAGGAGTCGGCTTCCTCCGCAAGCCAGCCGAATTCCGGTTCACCGTAGTCGGCCGTCAGGACTCGGCGCTCGAACGAATGGGCGAGCACCGGCACCACCGACAGCCCGATCACAGTCACCGACGTGGCGGGCAGGCTCGCGCCGACGACGAAACCGATCGCCGTCGGCGCGGCGAACCGGAACGCGAACTCGGCGATCGTGTTGCTGTCGAGCAGTACGGGTGCCAGCCCACTCACCGTCACCATCGCACACACCACGACTCCGACCACGGGTGCTCGGTACATCGCCCCGACGGATGCGCCGAGCACCATCAACCCGATCTGCACCCACACTCCGACCCGATCGGGCCCGGCACCGATCGAGGGATCGACCGCGATCACCGCCGCGACGGCGAGCATCGCCAGCACGTACACCCCGTCCGGACGCGGCAGCCACCAGCCGAGTCCGGCCAACCCCACCACCGCGACAACGGCCACCGTCACCGACGGATTGCCGGGCAGCTCACCCACGGCGAGCACCAACGCACCCGCGCCGAGCGGAACGCCGACGCCGAGCGCCAGCGCACGCCGCGACGGGACCGGCTCGACCCGCTCCTGCCCGATGACGAACCCCGCGGCGAGCAACGCGAGCACAGCGGCGACGAGCAACGGCCAACTGTCCGGGAGGTCCGGGACGGTGCGCGTCGACAGGTAATCGCCATAGCGGCGCGGTATTTCGACACTGTGATCGATCCGGAACCCGTACAGCACCGCGATCAACGCCCCGACCACGAACCAGCGCTGCCCTTCCGGCCTGATCACCGCCGTCGCGATGAGCAGTCCGGCGCCGACACCACCCAGGATCGACTGTTCCGACGAGGTTCCCGAAGTATGCATCGCGGCGACGGCGACAACCATCGCGAGCCCGGCGACCCCGACCCCCACCGCGACCAGATACTGCGCCCGGAGCCTCCCCAGCACCACCACCACGACCACCGCGACCAGTGCCGCGGCGACCGCCGACCACACCGGACCCGACCCGAACCAGCTCGCCCGACCCCCACTGCTGACGACGGCGAAATTCGTTCGCGTATGCCCGATCACGTACCCGCTGAGATACCCGCACAGCGCACCGACCGAAGCTGCCACGATCGCACGCCCGTTCATTCGCAGCACAATAGCTGCTGATTCACGCCGAAAAACGACGAATCAGCAGCTCAGCGAGGTTGCCGCCGCTCGGGGCTAGGAACCGGCGCGCTCCTTGCGGGCCTGTCGACGCGCCTCCCGCATCTCGGCGAGCTCCTGCTCGAGGCTCTCGGCGATGCGGAACTGGCCGGTGTCGTAGATGTTGACCGGTTCGACCGCCTCGTAGCCGAAGTTGGCTTCGGCGAAGGCCTTTTCGACGCGCGCCTCGATATCGGAGATGGTGCTCTTGCGCGCGGCCGGAACCGAATCGGCGGGCTTGGTCGCCTCGGCGGGCTCGGCGGGAGCCTTCGGCGCCTCGGGAGCGGGCGCGGGTGCCTGAACCGCGACCTTCTTGGCGGCCTTGTCCCCCGACGGCTTGCCGATGCCGAAACGCCTGCGCTTCTCGGTGGGTCGGCCGTTGCCGTTGGCGACCGGTTCGGTCGGCGTCCACACGGGTTCCCTGGTCACCGGCACGGTCGGAGCGGTCTCGACTGCGGCGGCCTCGGTGGCAGCGGCAAACGCCTCGGCCCGCGCCGCCCCGGACATCGGCGGCTGATAGGTCAGCCGTACCCCCTCGGTGGCCTGACGGTTGAGGATGTTCTCGGCCGGATCGGGCATGTCCCTGACCTGGCTGGTGGCCCGGGTGATGGCAAGACCGTAGCGGGCGCTGACCGCGTCGTGGATCAGCAGCGCGACACCGATCATCACCGGCGCGACCGCGTGCACCGCGGCGTCGTACCAACGGCCGTCGCGCACATAGGGATAGGTGTTGAGGGTGACGGTGAGCCCGAGCAACGCGAGCTCGGCGAGCGCGACCTGGCGCCGGTTGTCGATGACGCCCCACTCGGCGACCTTGTTGGTGCCGACCATGATGATGATCAGACACACGCTGATCATCGCCTCGAGCAGGTAGCTGAACCAGAACAGCGGGTCACTCGGCCCACCGGGGGCGATGTTCTGCTGGACGTTCACCGCCGACCAGAGCATGCCGGCGCCGACGACGCCCGCCAGCGCCTTGAGCGACCACGACCGGTGCCGGTACAGCGAAGCCAGCTTCGCGTGCGGGCTCGATTCGCGCCGCTGGGCGGCCATCGCCTTTCTGGCGAGCAGCAGATCTCGCATGTCGGCCTTCTCGATTGCTTCGGTGGTCTGTCGGGACCGGTCGGAGGCCGAGGCCATCGCCTGGGTGTGCTTCCAGCGCTGTTCGCGATCCTGTTCCCGGATGCGTTCGGCCAGTTCGCGTTCGGCGCGCAGCTCGTCTTCCGACAGGGCGTCGGTGAGGGCGGGATCGAATTGGTAGGCGAGGCGCCCGCGCGCCCGTTCGACGCGCTGGGCGAGCTGACTGACGTCGTCCTCGAGCGGAGACTCGACGGTCATGCCAGACCACCGCCCCGGAATCGCGAAGGCAGACAGGTGAGCACACGTGTGAACGGCACACGCCATTCTTAGTCCATACACCCTCAGGTGTGAAACCGATGCTCCGACACCGCACCCCATACACGGCGCGCCGTGGGCGACACGCGCATCCGGCACGACCCCCGCCGCGTCCACCATTTTTCCCCATCGGTGCGCAAACGTTGCCGAAACGCCGACTATTGCCACCTCGCCAATAGTGGTCCACACTGTATCCGTAACCACCGGTCACGCCTGCGGCCGGTGCTGTGCCGAGCCGTAAGGAGACTCGATGGCCGCCATTCGGTCCAGTTGGATGAACGAGGACCTGGACGCGCTGCGCGACCTCGCGCGCGCCTTCATGGCCAAGGAACTCGCGCCCAATATCGACAAGTACCGCGAGCAGCACCACGTCGACCGCGACCTGTGGAACAAGGCGGGCGAGCTGGGCCTGCTGTGCCTGTCGATCCCGGAGGAGTACGGCGGCGGTGGCGGCACCTTCGCCCACGAGGCCGTGCTCATGGAGGAACAGGCCCGCGTGGTCGACACCTCCTGGGGCGTGAGCCTGCACAACGGCATCGTCGCGCACTACCTGCTCTCCTACGGCACCGAGGAGCAGAAGCAGCAGTGGCTGCCCAAGATGGCCAGCGGCGAGGTCGTCGGCGCGATCGCGATGACCGAGCCCGGCACCGGCTCCGACCTGCAGGCCGTCAAGGCCAAGGCCATCCGGGACGGCGACGAGTACGTCATCAACGGCTCCAAGACCTTCATCACCAACGGCGCGCAGGCCGACCTGATCATCCTGGTCGCCAAGACCGACCCCACCCAGGGCGCCTCCGGTGTCTCGCTGGTGCTGGTCGAGGCCGATCGCGCCGGGTTCCGGCGCGGCCGCGTGCTGGACAAGATCGGGCAGAAGGGCCAGGACACCTCCGAGCTGTTCTTCGAGGACGTGCGCGTCCCGGTGACCAACCTGCTCGGCACCCAGGAGGGCCAGGGCTTCATCCAGCTCATGCAGCAGCTCCCGCAGGAGCGGCTGATCGTGTCGCTGGGCGCGGTCGCGGGCATGGAGGTCGCCCTCGATCACACCCTGCGCTACACCAAGGAGCGCGAGGCGTTCGGCCGTCCGGTGTTCGGTTTCCAGAACACCAAGTTCAAGCTGGCCGAGGTCGCCACCGAATCCCGCATCGCGCGCGTGTTCATCGACGACTGCGTCGAGAAGCACATCCGCGGCGAGCTCGACATCCCCACCGTCGCCATGGCCAAGTGGTGGACCACCGACCGCGCGATGCAGATCGCCGACACCTGTCTGCAGCTGTTCGGCGGCTACGGCTACATGAACGAGTACCCGATCGCGCGGATGTGGGTCGACAACCGCGTCCAGCTGATCTACGCGGGCACCAACGAGATCATGAAGGAGATCATCGCCCGCAGTCTGTGACGACCGGCGCGCGCGGATGATCTTCCCGGCCGCGAACAGCCATCCGGCGGATGCGCTGTTCGCGGCCGGTTTTCGTACCGACCTATCCGATCCCGCCGCCGACACGAATGCCCTTCGGAAGCGGCGGGCAACACGGGCGACGAGGACGGTGCGGCGACAGTGGACACGGACGGCGACGCGTCATCGGGCACCGGTCCTGACCCGGCCCTACCGGCCCGCGAGCCGATGATGCAGGCGGTGTGCGGCGTCACCGGTGACAGCGATCCCGTCCTGCTGGCCGCGCACGAACTGGCCACCCTGCACGAGCGGCGCGAGCAGCTCGTCCCCGGCGACACCAGCGAGATCGACTGGGAGCGTGCCCGTCTGGTCTGCGAGATCGACCGCTGGGTGGCGATCCGTTCGCCCCGGCCCGCCACCACGGCCCCCATGCACACCGAGAGCATCGGCGCCGTCGTCGACCGGATGGCCCACTTCGCCGCCCTCACCTACCGCGCCCTGGCCTGCGGTGCCGAACCCCAGCTCCACGCCGCCCAGCTCCGACTCCACGAATTGGCCTGCGGCTACGACGATCTCGTCAACGAGGTGTCCACCGGCACCCGGCGCCTCCCCGACGCCGACTAGCCTGCGCCCTTGTCGCCTTCGAGCTCCCTGATCCGTTTCGCGGCCTCCGCGAGCCGCTTCTTCCGGGCCTTGGTCTCGGATTCCTTCAGCTCCTCGTACAGTTCCTCGTCGGAATCACTGAACCGCAGGATCATTCGCGGAATGCTCAAGGTGATGATCAGCGACGGCCACAGGATCCAGGCGTAGTCCCACCCGACGATCACCTGCAGCACGAGAAAACTGATCAGGGTGGTACCGAGGATGATCCAGTCGATGGATTCGATCCGATCGCCCCTGGCCCGCAGCGCCGAGAGTTCGGCGGCCGCGGTCGGGGTCGCCGAGTCACCACCCGCCACCACGGCACCCTCCCCGAACGGAACCTTCGCCAACTGCCCGTTCACCCGCGTGAGCGGCACCCCACCCGGCAGTCCCCGAAACGACTCGTCGAGCGCCCGCACCGTCCTGGCCGTGGCCACCGCCCCCGAGCGCTCATAGAACTCGGCACTGTCCAATCGCCCATCCGCGAAATGCTTCCCGAGCGCATCCAGCGCATGCATCCGCTCGCTGTCACTCAACAGCAGCCCGTCGGGGTCAGGAGTCGCGGTCATGGAATCGACCTTTCGCACCGGCACTCACGTCGCCCCCAGTCTAGCCTCGCCCCACCGATCGAATCACCGTTCCCCAACCCCCCCACCAAGCCACCACCACCCGTTGCCCCGAATACCAACCGGTGCGCCACCCGATACGGCCACGGAACCCAGCGCACCAGCTCCACCCGCGCGCCCGGTAATCAACACCCACCCTCCCCCAAGGTCCGGGCCGCGGCACACGGTCCCCGCTGATCGGGCAGCGGGGACCGTTTCCATTCCTCGACACCGACGGCGCGGACCGAATTCCCTCTCGCCCCGTCGATTACGTTGGGCGCATGGGTGGAATCCAGATCTCGGCCGCGCACCACGCCACGACCGAACTCGCACAGGCGGTGACGGCGCTGATGCGTCAACTGTCGACGACCGCCGCACCCGTCACCGTCGAGGCGCTCGCCGAACTCATCGAGTCCGAATCCACCACACTGCTCATCGCTTCCGCCGAGGAGCGCGTCGTCGGCATGCTCAGCCTCGTCACCTACGGCATCCCGACCGGCCTGCGTGCCCGAATCGAGGACGTCGTGGTCGACGAATCCATGCGCGGCAAAGGAGTCGCGTTCGATCTCACCAACACTGCTGTCGAACTCGCCCATCGAGCCGGCGCGCGGACCGTCGACCTCACCTCCAGGCCCTCCCGCGAGTCCGCGAACCGGCTCTACCAGCGCGCGGGTTTCCACGCACGCGACTCCCTCACCTATCGCCGGACTCTCACCAACCGCTGAGCCCCGAACCGCGCAGCCCGGTTGAGTCAGTACAGGCGCACCGCGACCAAAGTCCATTTGTCCTTGACCATTTCGATTCGGCCTGCGACAGCGAAGGTCCTGGGTCCGCGCTGGTAGGAGGCGAAGATCTCGGCGGAGCCAGGTTCGGCGGCGGTCAGGTGAACCCGCGCCAGGGCGGCCGTGCCGAGAGTCCGGCCGGGCGCGAGGTCCTGCGTGAGCATGGTGCGCACGGCGGCGAGAACACGCTGGTCGGCCACCGCACGCAACTGGGTGACCGGCCTGCGCCGATCGACGACCTCGAGCACCAGCCGAAGAACGTATTCGGCGAATTTTGTTGTGCCGGCACTCTTCACCGATTCAGAAGGCGCCTCCGGTGCACAGGCGCCCCGAACCGCTCTGCGCACACCGAGCGGTGCACTGCCGGTCGCCTGGCGCCGGATGGAACTGGTAGCCCGGTGCGGTGCACGCACTTCCGCGCGACGGTCGACAGCCAGACGCTCGAGTGGCGGTTCGCAGTGCGGCGCAGGCCGCAACGTCGTGTGTTCCGTAGACATGGCTCGTCCCCTTCGAGATTGCCCACCCACTCCCCAGTGGTGGCGCACAGCATGCCATGGACCTATGACAACCGTCCGGGGAATCGATGTGGCTGACCGCGCGGTGTCCGGTGTCAGAACAGGGTCATCGGTTCGTCGGGGACGGGGGCGGGTTGGGGTGGGAGCTCGGGGAGGAGGGTGCGGACCTCGTCGTGGAAGCGGCGGGCCAGGGGGCGGGCGGCGGCGTTGTCGGGGGTGTGGATGAAGACGGTGGGTGAGCGGCCTTCGCGGAGCCAGCCGGCGACCGTCTCGACCCAGGGCTGCCAGCCGTCGACGGTGCGCTGTTCGTCGGCGCGGCCGTGATAGCGCACGATCGGGTACTCGGTCAGGGCGCGGGTCCGGCGGGGCACGCGGGGCTTCTTCGCGCGGGCCTCGTATTCGGAGGGATCACCGGGCGGGCCGTCGAACAGGACGGTGGTGTCGAAGGGCACCCATTCGGCGCCGATCCGACCGAGCACCCGTTCCAGCTGCACCGCGACCCGCTCGTCGGTGAAGAACGCGGGATGCCGCACCTCCACCGCACACCGCAACCCACTCGGCAACGAACGCTGGAACCGCGCGAGCGCCCCGAGCTCGCTCGGCCCGAAGGACGCGGGCAGCTGGATCCACAGCGCGTGCACGCGCGACCCCAGCGGCGCCATCACGTCGAGAAAGGCCGCGAGCTCACCCTCGGCGTCGACCAGCCTGCGCTCATGGGTGACGGCCCTCGGTGGCTTGAGCACGAACCGGAAATCCGGCGCGGTCTGCTCGACCCACGACCGCACGGTCGACGCGGACGGCGTCGCGTAGAACGTGGTGTTGCCCTCCACGGCACCGCAGTGCCCGGCATAGGCCCGCAGTCGCTCGCCGGGTGCAGGCAACCGCTGCTGCCACTGCGGATGCGTCCACATGGCACACCCCATCCGCAGCTCCCGCACAGGCCGACGGTAGTACAGCAACCGCCCGCGCCTAAAATGAGACCGGTTGCCACCATTTCGCCCCGTGAGCGTGCCCCGGTGCGCGCACCACGGAAAGGGCCTGTGATGGCGATTCTCACCACCGAGCGGCCCCGTGCCGCCCTCGCCACCCGCGCCTGGCTCGGCGTGTCCGCCGCCATGGTCGCCATCGCGTGGGGCGGCAACGAGTTCACCCCGCTGCTGGTCATGTACAAGGCCAACGGCCTGCCGCTCACCGCGGTCGACCTGCTGCTGTTCTACTACGTCCTCGGCATCGTGCCCGCCCTGCTCATCGGCGGCCCGCTCTCGGACCGCTTCGGCCGCCGCCCGCTCATGCTGCCCGCCCCGCTGATCGCCGCGGCCGGTTCGCTGCTGCTCGCGGTGGGCGCTGCCTCGGTGCCGATGCTGGCCGCGGGCCGGATGCTGTGCGGTGTCGCGCTCGGACTCGCGATGGCGGTCGGCGGCAGCTGGCTCAAGGAACTGTCCCAACCACCGTTCGCCGCGAGCGCCGCTCCCGGCGCGGGCGCGCGCCGCTCGGCGATGAGCCTGACCGCGGGCTTCGCGCTCGGCGCGGGTGTGGCCGGGACGCTCGCCCAGTGGGGACCGCTGCCCGATTCCACCGCCTACCTCGTCAACGCAGCGCTGTGTCTCGCGACGGCGTTCTGGCTGGCCAGGACCCCGGAAACGGTGACCCGTCAGCCGAAGCCGGGCCGCCTGCGCGATGACATGAAGATCCCCGCCGCCGGGCATCGACGGTTCCTGCGCGTCGCGGTGCCGATCGCGCTGTGGCTGTTCACCGCCAACGCCACCGCCTACGCCGTGCTGCCAACGCTCATGCTCCCGCGCGTGCAACAGGCTCCGATCGCCTTCTCCGCACTGGTCACCATGGTGACGCTGGGCTGCGGTTTCACCATCCAATCGGTGGCCCGCCGCATCGACAAGCCCGGTACCGCCCGCGCCGGAGTGATCGCCCTGATCCTGCTGACAATCGGCATGGTGCTCGCCGCGTGGACCGCGGCCACCCTGAGCGTCTGGGTGACGCTGCTGACCGCCGTCGTCCTCGGCAGCGGCTACGGCATCGGCCTGGTCGCCGGCCTGCAGCAGATCGAACGCATCGCCGGTCCGGGCGATCTGGCCGGACTCAACGCGGTGTTCTACTCGGTGAGCTACCTCGGCTTCGGCGTGCCCGCGGTGCTGTCGTCGCTACACGGCGGCCTCGGCTTCGGGTATCCGGCCATGTACCTGGTCACCGCGCTGATCGCCGCGGCCTGCCTTGCCCTGGTCGCGGCGAACTACCGTGAACGGCTGTGAGTACCGACCCGATCGAAATCCTGCGCCGCTGGCAGGACTCCGGCGCGACCTGGCGGGTGCTGTGGCGCCGCGCCGACACGGTCACCATCGGACTGTTCGAATGCACGGGCGGTCAGGAGGTCGACCGATTCACCTCGACCGATCCGGCCCTGCTGCGATTCCTCGGCGAACGCACCAGCAGCGAGGACTGACCAGCGGGCCGTGGCGGGTCTAGGCTGATCGACGTCATCGCTTCACACCCGTCGGCCGCCAGCGGCCGGTTCGCTCAGTGAGGAGAGATCATGTCGGCACCCACCAAGGGTCTGTCCGCGGGAACCTGGGTCATCGACCCGGCCCACTCCACCCTGCAGTTCTCCGTGCGCCACCTGATGGTGAGCAAGGTGCGCGGCCGCTTCACCGATTTCACCGGCACGCTCGTCGTACACCCCGACGGCTCGGCCGACGCGGAAGTCCAGATCAAGGTCGACTCGGTCACCACCGACAACGAGCAGCGCGACGGCCACCTGCGCACCGCCGACTTCTTCGACGCCGAGAACCATCCCGTCGCCACCTTCGAGGCCACCGGCTTCCGCCCGCTGAGCAACGATTTCAGCCTGACCGGCGATTTCACCATCCGCGGCAACTCCCACCCGGTCACCCTCGAGGTCGAATTCCTCGGTTCCGGCCCCGGCATGGGCGCCCCGGTCGCCGGTTTCAGCGCCACCGCCACCATCAACCGCCGCGATTTCGGCATCACCACCGACATCCCGATGGCCGACGGCGGCGCCGTGGTCGGCGACAAGATCACCCTCTCGCTCGATGTCGAGGTGGGGCTGCAGAGCTGAGCCGGCACACAGCGCTGAGCCACGGACCACAGCGCGTCGGCAGGCAGGCGCCGGTCCGGCCACGGCGCCGCCACGGCGCGGTGCTGCGCCGCGTCGGCCTGATCCTGACCAGGATGGCGGTGGCGGTCATCGCCCTTGCCGTGCTCACCGGCACCGGTCTGGCCTGGTCGGCCAAGCAGGAATTCGATTCCGGCGTCACCCATTCCACCGCGCTCGAGCCCGACGCGCCACGCTCGCGCGGCGGTGCCGTCAACATCCTGCTGATCGGCCTCGACACCCGCAAGGATCTCGACGGCAACGACCTGCCCGCCGAGATCCTGCGCGAACTGCACGCCGGCGACGGCACCGAGGGCGGCTACAACGCCAATACGCTGATCCTGCTGCACATTCCGGCCGAGCTGGACAAGGTCGTCGCGTTCTCCATCCCGCGCGACAACTACGTGCCCGCCATCGGCATTCCCGGATACTCCCAGATCAAGATCAAGGAGGCCTACGGCCTGAAGAAGGCCGCGGTCCAGGCACGGCTGATCGAGCGCGGCGAGACCGATCCGGTGGTGCTGGAACGCCGTGGCCGCGAGGCCGGTCGCGCCTCGATCGTCACCACCGTGCGTGATCTCGTCGGGGTGCCGATCGATCGGTTCGCCGAGATCTCCCTGGCCGGTTTCCACGATCTGGCGAGCGCGGTCGGCGGCGTCGAGGTGTGCCTCGAGGCCGCCGTCGACGACAGCGCGTATTCCGGTGCCGTCTTCCCCGCGGGCCCACAGCATCTCGACAGCGCCCAGGCGCTGGCCTTCGTGCGCCAACGCCACGGCCTGCCCGACGGCGACCTCGACCGCACCCGTCGCCAGCAGGCCTTCCTCGCCGCGGTCGCCAAGTCACTCGACGAATCCGGCACACTCACCAACCTGAGCAAGCTCTCGGCGCTGATGGACGCGGCGCACCGCAATGTGGTGCTGTCCGACGGCTGGAATCTGTTCGACTTCATCCGCGATCTCGGCGCGGCCGGATCGGTGCCGGTCGAGTTCCGCACCCTGCCGGTGGTGCGCTTCGACGTGATCGACGGCCAGGACGTGAACATCATCGACCCGGCCGCGATCAAGCAGGAGGTCCGCACGGCATTCGGGCAGAATCTGCCCGCGACAACCGAGCCCGCGACCGAACAACCGCAGCTGGAGAACCGGGCTCCGATGTCGACCACCAGCGACGGCCCGATCCCCTGCGTGCACTGACGAGAACGGTTCGGCCGCCGGAAACCTCCAGCGGCCGAACCGTTCTCGCCGAACTCAGCCCTCCGGCGCGTCCGGGTAGTCCTGCTGGCGGTACCCGCCCCGCAGCGTGCCGTCCAGATACGCGGCCTTGCATGCCCGCCGGGCGATCTTGCCGCTCGACGTGCGCGGAATGGACCCGGCGGGCACGAGCAGCAGGTCACGCACCGTGACGCCGTGCCGACGCGCGATCGCCGCCCGCACCGTGTCCACGATCGGCCCCGGCTCGAGCTTCGCCGCACCCGTGCCACGCTCGGCCACCACCACCAGCTGCTCGGCCATGTCGTCGGTACAGCCGCTGGCCGCCAGCACGGGCGCGGGCAACTGCCCCGCCTGCACCGAGAACGCCGCGACGAACCCGGGCCGCAGCGCGGTGCTCGCCTCCTGCGCGGAGTACTCGAGATCCTGCGGGTAGTGGTTGCGACCGTCGACGATCACCAGATCCTTGACCCGGCCGGTGATGAACAGCTCCCCGTCGTGATAGGCGCCGAAATCGCCGGTGCGCATCCACTTCGCGTCATCGGGTGCGCCCTCGGTGCGGCTGCCGACGGGGTTGCGGGCGCTCACCCGGTTGTGGAAGGTCTCCTCGGTCTCCGCCGCGCGACCCCAGTAACCGATACCCATGTTGTCGCCGTGCAGCCAGATCTCGCCGACCTCGCCCTCGCGACGCTCGACGCCGGTGTCCGGATCGACGACCACCGCCCACTGCGACCGCGCCACATACCCGCACGAGACCTGCGCGACCGCGTTCGCCGCGTGCTCGTCGACCTCGACCATCCGGCCCTCGTTCAACTCCCCGCGATCGACGTAGACCACCCGCGCCTCGTCATCGCGCTTGGTCGCCGAGACGAACAGCGTGGCCTCGGCCATCCCGTAGCAGGGCTTGATCGCGGTCTTGGACAACCCGTACGGCGCGAACGCCTCGTTGAACTTGCGCATCGAGGCCACCGACACCGGCTCGCTGCCGTTGATCAGCCCGATCACATTCGACAGATCCAGCGATTCGTCCTGTTTGGGCAGCCCGCGCACCGCGGCGTGCTCGAACGCGAAGTTCGGTGCCGCCGAATAGATCTCGGCGCCATCGGCCTGTGCGGCCAGCTCCTTGATCCAGCGCGAGGGCCTGCGCACGAACGCGCTCGGCGACATGATGGTGATGAACTTGCCGCCGATGGTCGGCAGGATCACCGTGAGCAGCCCCATGTCGTGGAACAGCGGCAGCCAGGTGACCCCGCGCGCGTTCTCGGTGATGCCGATGGCATCGATCATCTGCAGCAGATTCGTGCCGACCGAACGGTGCGTGATCTCCACGCCGGCGGGCACCCTGGTCGATCCCGAGGTGTACTGCAGATACGCCACGCTGTCGATGTTGATGTCGGGCCTGCGCCACCGCGTTCCGACGGTGTCCGGAATCGCCTCGACCGCAATGATTCTCGGCCGCTGTCCAGCTGGCTGTTCGCGGAAGAAGTTGCGCACCCCCGCCGCCGCGCTGCCGACGGTGAGCACCGCGGCCGGATCACAGTCGCCGAGCACCGCGTGCAGCCGGTCGCTGTGACCCTGCTCCTCCGGATCGAACAGTGGCACAGCCACATTCCCCGCGTACACCGCCGCGAACAGCGCGACGACATAGTCGAGTCCCTGTGGCGCGAGCACCGCGACCCGGTCGCCGGGCTTGGTCACCTGCTGCAGGCGTGCGGCCACCGCGCGCAGCCGGACTCCGAATTCGCGCCAGGTCAGTTCCTGGTATTCCCCCTCACGTTCCCGCGAATAGTCGATGAAGCGATAGGCCAGGTCGTCGCCATTGGCCTCGCTGTGTTTGTCGACGAAGTCGATCAAGGTCTGGTCACCGGGAATCCGGATCGCGCCCTGTTCGTCCACATAGTCGTCGAAAGTCTCGCCGATCATTCCCTATCCTTTTCAACGCACAATGCCTCGCCGAGAGGCTGATCTCGTGCAATGACCTAGTAGGCGCCGCCGAAGGCGATCGTCGTCAATACCGACCGAAGGCGATGGCCACGTTGTGCCCGCCGAATCCGAAGGAGTTGTTCACCGCGTAGTCGATGCGGCCGCGGCGGGCCTGCCCGGAGACGACGTCGAGATCGATCTCGGGGTCCTGGTTTTCCAGGTTCAGGGTGGGCGGAACGATGCTGTCGCGCACGCTGAGCACGGTCAGCACCGATTCGAGCGCGCCGACCGCGCCGATCGAATGCCCGAGCGCCGATTTCGGCGCGTACACCGAGGCGTGCGAACCGATCGCCTTGGCGATGGCGTTGGCCTCGGCGGTGTCGCCGATCGGGGTCGCGGTGGCGTGGGCGTTGATGTGGCCGACGTCGGTGCGGTCGATCCCGCCGGTCTGGATCGCCCGCGTCATGGCCCGTGCCGCGCCGGTGCCCTCGGGATCCGGTGCGACGAGATGGAATCCGTCGGAGGTGACGCCCGCGCCGAGCAGCCGCGCGTGGATCGTCGCGCCGCGCGCCTTGGCGTGCTCCTCGGTCTCGATCACCATCATCGCGCCCGCCTCGCCGAAGACGAAGCCGTCGCGGTCGGCGTCGAACGGCCGCGAGGCCGCCTTGGGATCGGAGTTGCGCGTGCTCATGGCCCGCATCTGGGTGAACGCCGCGATCGGCACCGCCTGGATCGAGCCCTCGACGCCGCCGGTCACCACCATGTCGGCGTCACCCATCATGATCATCCGCCAGGCGTTGGCGATCGCCTCCGAACCCGACGAGCAGGCCGAGACCGGCGTGGAAACCCCTGCACGCGCGCCCAATTCGATCCCGACACAGGCGGCGGGACCATTGGGCATGATCGCCTGCACGGTCAGCGGCGACACCTTGCGGTACCCACCGTTGCTGAGCTTGTCGCGGGCGTAGATCAGGGATTCGGCGCCGCCGAGCCCGGTACCGATCGAGACGCCGAGCCGGTCGCGGTCGACCTCGGGACTACCCGCGTTGCGCCAGACCTCGCGGCCGAGCACCACGGCCATCTGCTCGACATAGGACAGCCTGCGCGCCTCTTCGCGAGTGAGCGACGCTGCCGGGGAGACCTTCAGGTGCCCGCCGATCCGCACCGGCAGGTCGAAATCATCGATGAAGGAATCCTCCAGAACGTCGATCCCGCTCTCGCCGTTGAGCAGACCCTTCCAGGTCGAGTCGACGTCGCCCGCGATCGACGTGGTCGCCGCCAGGCTCGTGACCACGATGTCCGTCATAAATTTCGCTCACTCTCTCTAGCTATGCCACGACTGGATCGGGAACCGCTGATGGAGCTGAACTGGTGGAGCGTATATGCACTCGGCGCGAGACGCGCAATGCGCCGGGGCTATTGTCGGTGGGTCGCGATCGACCTGAGCACCGGCGACGACGGGCAACACTACCGGACCGACGCAACTCTCGCTTTTCACCGACAGGAAAGGGCAACGAGCGTGGCCAGGAACCTGACCCAACTGGAACTGCTCATCGAACTCGAAGGCATCGCCGCGAGCAACGTCGATCGACACCTGGCGATGGCCAAGGACTGGCATCCACACGACTACGTGCCGTGGGAGAAAGGCCGCAATTTCGCCGCCATGGGCGGAATCGATTGGGACCCAGAGCAATCCGCGCTCAGCGAGCTGGCCAAGGCCGCGATGGTCACCAATCTGCTCACCGAGGACAACCTGCCGTCCTATCACCGCGAGATCGCCGAGAACTTCTCCCAGGACGGCGCCTGGGGCACCTGGGTCGGTCGCTGGACCGCCGAGGAGAACCGGCACGGCATCGTGATGCGCGATTACCTGGTCGTCACCCGCGGCGTCGATCCCGTCGCGCTGGAGCAGGCCAGGATGATCCACATGACCAACGGCTATTCGGCGATGGCGGTGGTGGACGAGAAGTCACGCGGTCGCGACATCGAGATCGCCTCCGGCGCCGGTTTCCTGTACTCGGTCGCCTATGTGACCTTCCAGGAGCTGGCCACCCGCGTCAGCCATCGCAACACCGGCCGCGTCTGCGACGACCCGATCGCCGACCGGATGCTGGCCCGCATCGCCGCCGACGAGAACCTGCACATGATCTTCTACCGCAACCTGTGCGCGGCCGCGCTCGACCTCGCGCCCGATCAGACCATCGAGGCGATCAGCACGATCGTGCAGGGCTTCCAGATGCCGGGCGCCGGGATGCCGGGCTGGCGCCGCAATGGCGTGCTGATGGCCAAGCACGGCATCTACGACCTGCGCCAGCACCTCGAGGAGGTCCTGCTGCCGGTGCTGCGCAAGTGGAACATCTTCGAGCGCACCGACTTCACCGCGCGGGGCGAGCGGGCACGCGAGGAGCTCGCGGCCTTCCTCGACCGGCTGCGCGAGGACGTCGTGCGCTTCGAGGAGCAGCGCGACCGGTCACTGGCCCGCGCGGCCGCCCGCGAACGCCAACCCGTCTGAGCGCCGGGTCGCGCTCCGGCCGCCTCGTCAACGGGCCGGATCGCGACGCGCGTCGTTCTTGTTCCGGTACATCGCCGCGTCGGCGGCATGCACCAATTCGTCTGCGGTAGCGGGCAATTCCTCGAAGAACGCCACCCCGATGCTCACCCCGACCGCAAGCGTGTGCCCGTCCATCTCGAGCGGTGCGGTGAGCGCGGCCATCAGCTCGTCGGCCAGGTCGACCAGTTGTGCTTCCCCCGAACAGTTCTCGACCAGTACCAGGAACTCGTCCCCGCCGATGCGGGCGGCCAGCGCGCCCGTGGGCCGAACCGCCTCGAGCATCCGGTCGGCGACCACCCGCAGTACCCGGTCACCGACCGCGTGTCCCCACAGGTCGTTGATCTCCTTGAAGCCGTCCAGATCCAGGTAGCAGACGCCGATCGGCGGTTCGACGGTCGTCAGCCGGTTGAACAGGTGCGGGCGGTTCGGTAGTCCGGTGAGCGCGTCGTGGTTGGCGTCGTGCCAGAGCTGGTCGGCGAGCTGTTTGCGCTCGGTGACGTCGACCGCGACGCCGATCAGGAACTGGATGCTGCCCTCGGCATCGCGCACCGCCGACATCGACAGGTCGATCGCGGTGATCCGGCCGTCGGCGCGCAGATGTTCCGTCTCGGTCCGGAAGCTCTCGGATTCCCCGGCGACCATCCGCTGCAACTGCTCGAACGCGTAGTTGAGATTCTGTGGGCCGAGGATGTCGGCGACCGTACGACCAGGCATGGTGTCCGGGGTCTGGCCGAGCATCTCGGCCATCGTGGCATTGCAGTTGACCACCCGGCCGGTCATGTCGACGGTGCCGATGCCAACCAGCGCGCCATCGAACACCGCCTCGAAACGGGCCTCCGACAGCGCCCGGCGACTCTCGGCATCGCTGGCCGCGGCCAACGTCGCGGCGAGGGTCGCCTCCTGCTCAGCCAGCGCGGCCGAGCGCAGCGCGGCGGTGAAGCCGGCCGCGAAATCTGCGGCCAGCCCGACAGCTCGACCCCGGATCTCCGGCAGCGCCGGATCGGCCGGTCCATCGGCGGCCGCGACCACGAGGTCCTCGCAGATCACCCGCACCGTGCGGCTGACCGCCGCCGGATCACGGTAGTTGACAGCCACCAGCATGCGGGCGGCCTGACGCGCGACATCGGGATCCTCGCCGCCGCGAGCGGCATCGATCAGACCCGTGCACAGCGCGGCGAGCATCTCCTCGATCTGGGTGCGGGTGAGAGTGGGAGCTACGACGCCGTCGAGGGCTGCGGCCCACCGCTGCGCCAGCTCCCACGACCCCACTACTCATCCACCCTGTCATCCGATCGCACCGCCGTGCCCGCGGCTCAGTCCCTACGGCCTACCCCGGCCAGACCGAGCGAGCGGCCCGGCTGCTCGTGTTGATCCCGATCCGACTCCGGCCGCCACAGCGGCAGCTCGACGACGCCGGGAGTGATCACATCCCATCCCTGGAACAGCTCGACGATCGCGTCCTTGGGCCGGAACTGGATACCGACCCTGCTCTCTTTCGCCGAGTGCGTCCCCAGCTTACCGGCGTCCTCCGGCCGCAGCTCGGAGGTCAGATGTGAAATGGCCACGAAACTGCCCGGCGCGACGGCTTCCCGCAGCGCGGCCACCTTGCCCACCGGATCATCGGCATCGGCCACCAGGTGCAGCACCGCGATCAACAGCAGACCGACCGGCTCGTCGAGATCGATCAGCCCGGTCGCGCGGACCGCGTCGAGCAACTCGCCGGACTCGCGCAGATCGGCCTCGATCGCGCCCGCCCGTTCCCGGCCGAGCAGGATGGTCCGGGAATGGGCGACGGCGACCGGATCGATGTCGACGTAGAGCACGCGCGCCGCCGGGGCGATCTCGTGCACGATCTCGTGCACATTGCCCGCGGTGGGAATGCCCGACCCGATGTCGAGGAACTGCCGGATCCCGGCGTCGAGCATGAAACGCACCGCCCGGCGCAGGAAGGCCCGGTTGCTCAGGGCGAGGCGCGGCAGATCGGGGACCATCGAGATCGCCGCCTCGGCGGCCTTCCGGTCCACCGCGAAGTTGTGCGAGCCGCCCAGCAGCGCGTCATACATCCGAGCGGGGCTCGGCTGCTGCATGTCGACGCCGTCCGGTGCCCACGCAGGCCTGTCCATCGCAATCCCCTGTCCATCGATCCGCCGGCGCCGTCCATGCCCGCTGTGGCGCCAGGGGAATCGTAGACGGCGCCACCGACATCGGCGTGGCTACCGGCTATCTGTCCGTACCGAACGGTTTCGCCCACAGCGGCGCGACATCCGGTGTCATGGTCGCGACCACCGGAACGCCGGCGTCGAGGAAGTTCTCCAGCGCTCTGCGCATGTGATCGGCCGAGGTGATGAGCACGGCCTTGTGCACGCCGAGCGCCTCCATCATCCGCGCCGAGAACTTGGCGTTCTGCACGGTCGAGCCTGCCTCGGTCTCGGCGTGGATCCGATCCCGCGCGAGCCCGCGGACCATGAGCCAGTCCGCCATCACCTGCGCCTCGGTGATCCCGTTGCGGGGGTTGCCGCCGGTGACGATGACCGGGGAGGCGGGCGACATGAACGCCTGGACCAGGGCCGCGTGCAGCCGGTTGCTCAGCTCCGCGCGCATCGTGCCATCGGGCAACAGCCCGTAGCCGAGCACGACGATCGCCGTCTCGGGTCCGTAGGTGTCGGGAAGGCTGATACCGGCAATGCCCGCAACGGATTTCGCCGCACCGAGCAGTCCGGTGGTGACCTGGTCGGAGACGCCGGCCAGCGGCTCGGGTGCCGGTGCCGCGGCGGCCGGGCCGCCGGTGGCGATCGCACCGATCAGAGCGGCGGGCAGCGCCAGGGCCACCGCGCCACGACGCAGAGTGTTGTGAGTGAAGAGCCAGTCCATGATGACCTCCCGAAGCGACGTCGCATCATGGTGACGGAAACCGGCCCCACCCACCCTCGTTTTGTGAAATGTCGCCAGTTCGGACTGCGAACCCGCAGGTAGACCCCGGAAACGACGAAAGCCCCCCAGCATCAGCTGGGGGGCTTTCGTGAAGGATGTTCCGGCGGTGTCCTACTCTCCCACACCCTGTCGAGTGCAGTACCATCGGCGCAGGTGGCCTTAGCTTCCGGGTTCGGAATGG
>NZ_JBHVVA010000006.1:0-370183 GCF_042883805.1 Nocardia sp. NPDC058176
GGAGATGTGTATAAGAGACAGGCTCCTTCGTCGCGTACGCCGCGGCGCCTGACCGGCGGCCCGGCCGCGAACCGCCGACTTCGTCGGCGATCCCTCCTCGAGGTCGGGATGTGCGGGGCTGGGAGTGCGGTCATGGCGGACTTGAGTGTTGGTGAGGGGGCTGGGGGTGCGGGAGGTGGTGGACTTCGAGCCTGGTGAGGGGGCTGGGGGTGCGGCAGGTGGTGGACTTTGCGCCCGGTGTTGGGGCTGGGAGTGCGGCAGGGGGGAGTGACACGGAGCGGGGGTGAGTGGCTCCTTCCTGCGTACGGGCCCACGGTGGGGCACAGTGGTGTCATGACGAACCCGAAGAAGCGGGGGCGCGCGGCGGAGCCGGTGCCGGAGGCGCAGGGGCGGAGGGTGCCGGGGGCCGAATTGCTGTCGGCGGCGCAGGCGGCGGTGGGGGCGGCGCAGACGGCGGCGGGGCAGGCGATCGATGCGGCGCAGCAGACGGCGGGGTATGCCTTCGACGCGGCGGTTCGGCTGCCGCCCGCTTCGGCGCAGTTGGCCGCTCAGTTGCCGGATCTGGTGGAGAACCTCTCGATTGCGGTGGACCGGCTCAACAGCACGATCGACCGGCTCGATCGCACCTTGGCGCTGGCCGATCCGGTCTTCGCCACCTATGACCGGTTGCTGCCCCGGCTGGAGGCGATGATCTCGCTGGGCGAGGACATCTTCGGCGCGTTGGCCAAGGTGCCGGGGGTCGGGCTGCTCGGCCGGATCACCGGGCGCGGCGGCGAGGAACCGGCGCCGGAACCTCCGCCGAGCAAACGGTCGCGCCCCAAGCGCTGAGCAACCCGAAGGTTCGCCCGGATCAAGCGCCGGCTTATCTATCCGGTTAGCGCGGAGGCGTTGGTTCGCCCCTCGTCGTTGCCCAGGCTGTCATCTACAACGAAGCACGCATCGCCACGCGGTGATGCGACTCATGACAGCCAGGACGCATCTGATGACATTCGAACTCGGTCGGCGCAAGTTCTTCGGCGTGAGCGCCGTCCTGCTGGGCGGTGCGGTGCTGGCCGCGTGCACCCGTGGGGGCGGCGTGCAGGACCGGGCGGCCGCGGGTGGCGCGCCCAGCTCCGGCGGGTCGATCACCTATCTGAACGAGAAGCTGATCGATGTCTATCAGCAACAGAGCACCGGCTCGTGGCATGTGGGCCAGGTGTGGAACCAGATCGTCGAGCGGCTGTTCTTCTACGACGCGGACGGGAACTTCGTCCCGCATCTGGCCACCGGGTTCACCCAGAACGAGGACCGCACGGTCTACACCATCACCATTCGTGAGGGCGTCACCTTCTCCAACGGGGAACGCCTCGACGCCGCGGCGGTCGCCGCGAATCTGAATCTGCTCGGCAAGGGCGATCAGGCCAGGGGAATCGTTCGCTCGCAGTACTTTCCGCCGATCTTCGACGGGGCCGTCGCCGTGTCCGACTACGTGGTGGAGGTCAAGCTCACCGAACCGATTGGCGACTTCATCTACCGCCTCGGTGCCTGGACGACGGTGGGAATCCTGGCCCCGGCCACCGTGAACGCGAGCCTGGCCGACCAGTCCGATCTGAGCAAGGTGTACGGCACCGGCCCGTTCGTCGTCGAATCCTGGCAGCCCAACAAGGAAGTCGTGCTGGTGCGCCGGGAGGACTACGCCTGGCCGCGCGCCGACCGCACGCACGAGGGCGCCGCCTATCTCGAGCGGGTGACCGTGCAGCAGATCGCGGAACCGTCGCTGCGCGTGGGCGCGCTGGAGGCCGATCAGGTGCAGATCATCCACTACGTGCAGCCCACCGAGGAGGCGCGGATCGAGGAATCGGGGCTGCAGCTCATCGCGCCGTCGTTCTTCGGCAGTGTGTGGGGCCTGCAACTGCGCCTGACCGCACCGCATCTGGACGACCTGCGCGTGCGCCAGGCTCTCACCCACGGCATCGACCGCAAGGAGATCCTGCAGACCAATTTCCCGAGCGGCCACTGGACCGAGGCGAAGTCCATCTTCAACGACGTCGTCCCCGGCACCATCGACCTGCGCGATCGATTCGCCTACGACCAGGACCGGGCCAACCGGCTGCTCGACGAGGCGGGCTGGACCGGACGCGACAGCGAGGGCTACCGCACCAAGGACGGCACTCAGCTGAACCTGTTCATCTATCCGTCGGTGTTCATCACCAGTTCCGCGGCCGACCTGCAACTCATCGCCCAGCAGTGGCGCAAGATCGGCGTCAAGCTCGACATCAAGGGCGTCGATTTCGCCAACTACAACACCGTCGCCACCAAACCCGATGTGCCGCTGTACGAGAACCATTGGCTCGCGGGCAGCCCCACCGAGGCGTGGCGCTGGTGGCACAGCTCCCAGGCCAACCAGTTCAAGGCGCCGAGCCGCGAACTCGACGATCTGCTCACCGCGCTCGTACAGGCCCCCGAGACCGACGCGCGGGTCGAGGCGTCGAAGAAGGTCCAGGAGTACGTGATCGACAACGCGTACTACATCCCGATCCACGAGTTCCGCCAGACCTGGGGCGCCGATCCCCGGCTGCAGGGGCTCGCCGTGGACGGTCTCGGCCTGATCAGCTTCTACGACGCCTGGCTGGATGTCTGATGGCGATCGCCGTCGAGCCGATCACGCCGCCGGAATCCACGCGTGGTCGCACGCCGCGCGACTCCGGGTATGTGCTGTCCCGGATCGGGCAGGCCGTGCTGGCCGCGATCTCGGTCTATGTGTTCGTGTTCGTCATCGTCACGGTGCTGCCGGGTGATCCGGTGTCCAACCAGCTGCGCAATCCCGAATTCAACTACAGCGAAGCCGAAATCCAGCAGCTGCTGTCGTACTACAACCTGGACCGGTCGCTGTGGGAACAGCTCGGCATCGCGCTGCTCCGGCTCGTCCAAGGCGATCTGGGCCTGTCCATCAGCTCCAATCGCCCGGTGACCGCGGTGCTGTGGGACGGGGTCCCCTCGACCCTGCAGCTGGCCGGAACGGCGTTCGTGTTCGCGACGATTCTCGCCTTCGCCATCGCGCTGGCCGCGTTCCAGTTGCCCAGCCGCTTCGGCGGATCGGTGTTCCGGTCGTTCCCCTCGCTGTTCCTGTCGATGCCGAACTTCCTCATCGCGCTGGTCGTCATCGACGTCTTCTCCTTCCAGCTCGGCTTCTTCCGGATCAACGACTACGACAGCCTCAACGCGCTGATCTATCCGGCCATCACCCTCGCCATCCCGGCCTCGGCGCCGATCGCCCAGGTGCTGATCACCGCACTCGACACCGCGCGCGCCGAGCAGTACGCCACCGTGGCGATCTCCAAGGGCATCAGCAGGTTCGAGCTGATAGCCCGCCATCTGCTGCCCAACGCGGCCCTGCCGACGGTGACGATCTCGGCGATCATCGTCGGCGATCTGCTGGCCGGATCGATCATCACCGAAGCGATCTTCGGCCGGAACGGGGTCGGCAGCATCATCGAGCTGGCCGTGGTCAACCAGGACGTTCCGGTCCTGCAGGCCGCGGTGACGCTGGCGGCGGTGCTGTTCCTGGCCATCAATCTCGCGGTCGATCTGGTGTATCCCGCGCTCGATCCGCGCCTGCGCCGCAAGGGAGCCCTCCGATGACCCGAAACCTGGTGCGGCCCGCGAACATTCCGGCGCGCCGGTCCTTCGCCGGCGGCCGTGACGTGTACACGATCCTCGCGCTGATCTTCCTCGCGCTGGTCGCGGCCTGGGCCGTGGCACCCGGATTGTTCAGCGGCCACGACCCGTTCGCCGGGGTTCCGCTGGACAAGTTCGAGGCCCCCTCGGCCGGGCACCTCTTCGGCACCGATCAACTCGGCCGCGACATCTTCGCCCGGGTCGTCCACGGCACCCGCCCGGCAGTGCTCTCGGCGCTGCTCGCGGTGTCGATCGGCTTGGTGATCGGCAGTCTGCTCGGGCTGATCGCCGGATTCTTCGGCCGCCTGCCCGACGCGTTCCTGGGCCGGGTGATCGACATCTTGCTCGCCATCCCCGGCTTCCTGCTCGCCGTCATCGTGGTGGTGTCGCTGGGGTTCGCGACCGTGAACGCGGCCATCGCCGTCGGTATCTCCTCGATCGCGGTGTTCGGGCGGCTGATCCGGTCGGAAGTGCTGCGGGTGAAGAATCTCGCCTTCATCGAGTCGTCGTATCTGATCGGCGGCAACCGGTTCACGGTGCTGTTCGCCCACGTGCTGCCCAACGCCTACCGGTCGGTGGTCGCGCTGGCGGTGCTGCAGTTCGGGCTCGCGGTGATCAGCATCGCCGGTCTGGCGTTCCTCGGCTACGGGAATCCGCCGCCGAGCCCGGACTGGGGGCTGCTCGTCGCGGAGGGCAAGGACTTCCTCTACCGCACACCGTGGTTGGTGTACGGCCCCGGTCTGGTCATGGTGCTCACGGTGCTCGCCCTCAATCAGGTCAGCCGGTCGATCGGGAAGGAGCGGGTGCGATGAACGTGTCGGTAGCCGCGGTCACCACGCGGATTCCCGAGCCTCGGGAACCGGCTGTCGCCGCGTTGCTGGCGGTCGACGGTCTCACCGTGGCCTATCACGGCGATCTCGCGACGCCGACGGTCGCCGGGATCTCGTTCGCGGTGCGGCCAGGGGAGGCGGTGGCGATCGTCGGTGAGTCCGGTTCGGGCAAGTCGACCGTCGTCAACGCGATCCTGAAACTGCTCGGCGGCACGGTGGCGGTCGGCGGCACCGTCACCGTCGAGGACACCGAGGTGCTCGGCCTGCCGGAGCGCGAGTTCCGCCGATTCCGGGGCCGCCGTATCGGTTTCGTCCCGCAGGACCCCACGGCCTCACTGAATCCGGTGCGCCGCATCGACCGTCAGATCGTCGAGGCCCTCCGCGCCTCGGGACTGCCCGAACACGCCGACCCCGCACGGCATCTCGAGCAGGCGCGGGAACTGCTGGACTCGGTCGGCATCCGCGATCCCGAACGCACCCTGCGGTCCTATCCGCACGAGCTGTCCGGTGGCCAGCTGCAGCGGGTGCTGATCGGTATCGCGATCGCGCAGAAGCCGCAGCTCGTGATCGCCGACGAACCGACCTCGGCCCTGGACGTGACGATTCAGAAGACGATCCTGGATCTGCTCGACCGGCTCCGTCGCGAGAACGACCTGGCGATCCTGCTGGTGACCCATGATCTGTCGCTGGCCGCGGAGCGATCCGATGCGGTGGTGGTGCTCGAACAGGGCCGGGTCCAGGAATACGGGTCCGCGCGCCAGGTACTCACCCAGCCGCGCTCGGACTACACCCGCCGGCTCATCGGCGACATCCCCGGCCTCGCCCTCGACCGGTTCGCCGCGGCACGCGAGCGCCGGGCGCCCGTGCCGCCGGACGACCACGCGCTGCGGGTGATCGATGTGCACAAGTCCTTCGGCCCGACCCGGGCGCTGAATGGCGTCTCCTTCGACATCGCCCCCGGCCGGACCCACGCCCTGGTCGGTGAGTCCGGGTCGGGGAAGTCCACGCTGGCCCGCATCGCGCTGCGGTTGCTCGAACCCGACGCCGGGCGGGTGCTCGTCGCCGGGCAGGACGTGTCGCATCTGAAACGCAAGGCCCTGCGCGCGGCGCACCGGAATCTGCAACTCGTCTATCAGAATCCGTCCAACTCCCTCGACCCGACGTTCTCGGTGGGCCGGCTGGTCGGTGAGCCGTTGCTGCGCTATCGCGTCGGCACCCGCCCCGAACGCCGCGCCCGCGTCTCGGAGGTGCTCGAGCTGGTCGGTCTCGACGACTCGTTCCTGCCGCGCCGCATCCGCGAGCTGTCCGGCGGCCAGCGGCAACGGGTGGCGATCGCGCGGGCGCTGAGCCTGCGCCCGCGCACCCTCGTGCTCGACGAGCCGACCTCGGCGCTCGACGTCACCATCCAGTCCCAGATCCTGCAGGTCCTGGTCGACCTGCAGGAGGAACTGAACCTCAGCTACCTGTTCATCTCCCACGACCTGAGCGTGGTCCGCCAGTTCGCCGACACCGTCACCGTCCTGCAGCACGGCGAGGTCAGGGAGTCGGGCCGGACCGAGGACGTCTTCGGCCGCCCCTGCCACGAGTACACGAAGGCGCTGGTGGCCTCGATTCCCACCGCGACCGGTCTCGTCACCACGAACCACCCCGAAATCCACGGCAGTGGAATTCACCCAGTAGGAGAAGGAGTCAGCCCATGACCACCGTTCCCAGCTCGGCCCTCGGTCTCGACGTCGTCCCCGTTGCGGGCTACATCGGTGCCGAGATCACCGGTGTCGACCTGCGCGAGAATCTCGAAGACGCCGTCATCGCCGACATTCGCCGCGCACTGCACGAATACAAGGTCGTGTTCTTCCGCGACCAGGAGATCGGCCACGCCGAACAGATCGCGTTCGCGCGCCGGTTCGGCAAGGTGACCCCCGCGCATCCGCACGAGGAGAGCCCGCCGGAGGGTTTCCCGGAGATCCTGCCCATCGACAGCCGTCGCTACGAGAAGAACCTGGGCCGCAAGCGCACGTCCTATGACCACAGCTGGCACACCGATGTCACCGCGCTGGTGAATCCGCCCGCCGCGTCGATCCTGCGCTCGGACATCCTGCCGCCCTACGGCGGTGACACCACGTGGACCAATCTCGTGACCGCCTACGAGAACCTGCCCAAGGAGCTGCGCGAGCTCGCCGACAAGATCGACATCAAGCACCAGTTCCAGACCAGGGCCGTCGAGGGCAGCCAGCGCAGCCGCAAGGTGGCCGAGGCGAATCTGGTGGCCTACCACCCCGCGGTCCGGGTGCATCCGGTGACGGGTGAGCGGGCCCTCTTCGTGAGCCCCGGCTTCACCCGTGGGGCGCGCGAGATCCGCGGGTTCAGCCCCGAGCAGAGCGAGCGCATTCTGAAGCTGCTGTGGTCGGAGGCCACCCGTGTCGAGTACACGGTGCGGTTCCGCTGGGCGGTCGGCAGTGTCGCGTTCTGGGACAACCGTGCCACCGCGCATCTGGCGATCGGCGACGCGGGTCATCTCGACCACGATCGGGTGCTGTACCGGGTGACCCTGGAAGGCGATGTGCCCAAGGGCGTGGACGGGCGCGAGTCCGAACTCGTCTCCGGGCAGCCCTTCTACGGCTCCTGAGCGGGCCACGTCGATGAGTCGATACCTGCGATTCGCGGTGAATCTGATTCCTGGCCCGTTGCAGACCGCCGACGGCAGGCATCCCTTCATCGACATCGCCGACTTCGTCCGCTCGGCCCAACTGGCCGAGCGGGCGAAGCTCGACGCGGTCTTCTTCGCCGATTCCCAGGGGCTCGGCCCCCAGGGCCGAGGCTTCGCCTACCTCGACCCGCTCACCGTGCTGCCCGCGCTCGCGCGCGAGACCGAACACGTGGGCCTGGTGGCGACGGCCTCCACCACCTACACCGAACCGTATGCCCTGGCCAGGGCGATCCTGTCGATCGACCACATCTCCCACGGTCGCGCGGGCTGGAACATCATCACCACGATGGACCCCGCCGTCGCGGCCAACTTCAACAGCCCGCACCCGCCGCCGCGCGAACAGCGCTACCGGCGGGCCGCGGAATTCGCCGAGGTCGTGGACAAACTGTGGGACTCGTGGCGCGACGACGTCACCGAGACCTGGGATCTGGCACGGCTCGATCGCGCGCCGATCGATCATCACGGCGAGTTCTTCTCCGTCGCCGGGCCATTGCAGTTGCCGCGGTCGCGTCAGGGCCGACCGGTGGTCTTCCAGGCGGGAGGTTCCGAGCAGGGGATCGAGACGGCCGCGCGGTTCGCCGACGCGGTGTTCTCGGTCGGCGTCACCGAGGACGCCTCCCGCCGGTACCGCGAGCGGCTGGCCAAGGAGACCCGCACCTGGCGTGGCGATACGGCCCAGGTCCTGGTGCTGCCGGGCATCTTCTTCACCATCGGCAGCACCGAGGACGAAGTGCGGCGGCTGCTGCACGAGGCGGAGCACGCCCTCGACGACAGCGATGTACTGCACCGGTTCGCGACCCGCTTCGATCTCGACCCCGCCACCCTCGACCTGGACGGCCCGGTCCCGCCCGAGGTGAGCGTCTCGGATTCGTCGCGGTCGATCGGATTCGCCCAGGGCGGTGTGGATCTCGCGGCGAGCGATCCGGCGCTGACCCTGCGCCGGTTCATCGTCTCCGGCGGTGGTGGGCATCGCCGCGTGTTCGGCACACCGGGATCGATCACCGACGATCTCATCGGATGGGTCGAGCGTGGCGCGGCCGACGGCTACACGGTGTTCGTGGAATCCCTGCCGCAGTTCGTCGAACACATCGTTCCGCTGCTGTGGGAGCGGGGCGTGCACCGGCACGAGTACAGCGGCACCACGCTGCGCGAGAACTTCGCCCAGCACACGGGTTGAGCAGCGCGTTCCGGCCGCGAGAACGATCGGATCGGCGTGGTCGGAACGCCTTCTCGGCGGGTGCGGTCCGGTAGCCTGGATGAGGTGAGTGTGACAGTGGCCGTGGTTCGACATCGTGTCGACCTGACGCGCCCCTGTTGTCCGAGCTGTCGCTGATCTCCACCAGCCACCCCTCGCGCACGCCACCCTCCCGTGCGTCGGACATGTCCCCGCCCTCCCCGTGACGGCGACCGCGGGCCGCACTGTCGACGCTGTATCACCGAGCGAGACGCCCATGCCAGTCACACCAGCCCCCCTGCGGAGCGCGTCATGACCCTCGACCTGCGCCGGATGATGCTGCTGTGCGATCTGGCCGAGCTCGGTTCCGTCGCCGCGGTGGCCGAGCAGCGGCGTGTCACCAGTTCCGCTGTCTCCCAGCAACTTCGCGCGCTCGAGCACGACACCGGCGCGGTGCTGTTCCGCCGGGACGGGCGCACCCTCGGGATGACCCGCACCGGCGAGGTGCTCGTGCAGCACGTGCGCAAGGTGCTCTCCGCCCTCGACGAGGCCGAAACCGCGATCGCGGCGGCCCGCACCGGGGTGCTCGGAAACATCGCCGTGGCCTCCTTCAACATGGGTATCCCGATGCTGGTCGCGCCGATGATGTCACGGTTGCGGCTGGCCCACCCCGACTTGAACGTCGCACTGCAACAGGAGTCGGCCGAGCACGCGCTGCGCCTGCTGCGGCGCAGCGAACTCGACATCGCCATCCTGTGCCGATACCCCTTCGACGCACCGCATTCGGCGGCCGGACTGATCGACGAGCACCTCATGGACGAGCCGATGGTCCTGCTCGCCCCGCTCGACCAGCACGACCGGATCCGTGCGGAGGGGATCGGCGCCCTCGCGGAATCCCCGTGGGTCACCGGCCCGGTGAGTTCGGGCCTGAGCACCACCCTGGGCCAGGTGGCCGGTGCGGCCGGATTCGTTCCGAAGGTCAAGCATCGGGTGATCGGCGCGCAGAACCTGTGCATGCTGGCCGCCACCGAGGTCGCCTCGGCCATCGCGCCGCGGATGGCCGTACCCGCCGAGTTCGAGTCGTTGATCGTGCGCGACGTGGGCTTCGCCGCCCGCACCATCAGCGCGGTGGTCCGCCACAACCGGCAACGCGACCCGAACATCAAACTCGTCCTGCGCGAACTCCACGACGTGGTCGCCGCGAACTGGCCCGAGACGCAACGTCGTCCGCTGCGCGTCGCGGTGTGATGCCGCGACACCGCGACCCGCTCCCGCGCGGAGGGGTTCCGCCTTACCTGAGAGCGCGGAAGGTCGCCGCGGCCTTGAGGACCATCTCCGCGTACTCGTCCTCGGGATCGGAATCCAGCACGATCGCGCCGCCCGCGCCGATCCGCCATTCGTCGTCGTAGCGGACGGCGGTGCGGATGACGATGTTGAGATCGGCGGTGCCGCCGAGGCCGAGGAAGCCGATGGTGCCCGAATAGATCCCGCGCGCTTCGGTTTCCAGCTCGTCGAGGATCTCCATGGTGCGCAGTTTCGGCGCACCGGTCATCGAACCGCCGGGGAAGCAGGCGCGCAGGGCATCGATCACCCCGGCGTCGTGGTGCAGGGTGCCGCGCACGGTCGACACCAATTGGTGCAGGGTGGAATAGGTTTCGGTGCTCATCAACTCCGGCACGTGCACCGAGCCGACCTCGCAGACCCGGCCCAGATCGTTGCGCAGCAGGTCGACGATCATCAGGTTCTCGGCGCGGGTCTTCGGATCGTCGGCCAGGGCGCGGCGCAGGTGCTCGTCCTCGGCGACGGTGCGGCCGCGCGGGGCGGTGCCCTTGATCGGTTTGCTCTCCACCGTGCGGTCCCGGTCGATCTTGAGGAAGCGCTCCGGCGAGGAACAGGCCACGTCGAGGCCGGGGAAACGCAGGTAGGCGGCGTACGGCGCGGGATTGCAGCGCCGCAGTCGGCGGTAGAAGTCCAGCCCGTCGTCTGGGGCGGCGGCGACGGCGGCTGCGTCGGTCAGGCAGATCTCGTAGGACTCGCCCGCGTGCAACCGCTCCTGGCACACCGCGATGTCGGCCAGGTACCGGTCGCGGCCGCGCAGCAGATGCGCCTGGACGGCGTCGGGGTCGGCGGGCACGGGAAGGTCGGCCGGATTCACCCAGGTGGGGAGTTCGTCGAGCGCGGCCGCGGTCTCCGCCAGCCAGGTGAGCGCGGCTTGTTCAGGTTCGGTCGGGGCATCCCCGGCGCGGTCCGGCCAGGTCTGCGCCTGCTCGGTGAGCGCCAGCAGGTGGGTGCGCCCCGCTTCGTGGTCGACCACGATCAGCCGGTCGGCGAAGATCCACTGCGCGTCCGGCGTGGGACTGCGGTGCACGGCCCGCGCGCCGCAATCGGCCTTCACCTCGTAGCCGAGATAGCCGACGTAGCCACCGGCGAAATCGAAAGGTAGCTCCGGGATCTCGCAGTGCCTGCGGCGCAGTTCGCGGTCCAGGTAGTCCAGGACCGTGCCGGGGACCGTGCGCTGGCCCGCCGCGTCGGTGACGGTCACCGCGTCCTCGCCGACCCGGTAGCGCACCACCTCGGCGTGCGGTCCGGCGGCGTCGCCGAGAAAGGAGAACCGGTCGAGGCCGGGTTCGACGTGTTCGCTGTCGAGCCAGAACGCGGTGGGGGAGTCGGCGTAGCGGCGCAGGAAGATCGCCTCGGTGTCGATCGCACGCTCGATCACACTGTGCCGCAGCTGGAATCGGCGCTCCGGCGGGGCAGGGGCCGGCGCGTGCACCGGTCCGCGCACCACCACCGGCGCCGCGGTGTGTGCCCGCGCCTTGGTGAGATCGGCGAAGTTGCGCACCAGGGCCGCGCCGAACTCGCTCGACACCGATTCGGGATGGAACTGCACACCCCACTGCGGCCGCTCCCGATGCCGCACCCCCATGATCACGCCGTCGCTCGTCCGCGCGGTCACCTCGATGACCTCGGGGAGCGGCTCCAGCGCGGCCAGCGAGTGATAGCGCACGACCGTGAAATCCTGCGGCAGACCGGCGAACAGCTCACCATCGTCATGCGCGACCTGATCGAGAAACCCGTGCCTGGCCTGCGGTGCCCGCCCCACCGCACCGCCCGCGCCGAGCACGATGCCCTGGTGCCCGAGGCAGACCCCGAGCAGCGGCAGCTCGCTGTGCGCGATCACCGCCGTCGACACCCCCATGTCGCGGATCCGATCGGGCCGACCGGGCCCCGGCGAGATCACCACATTGTCGAAGCGCTCCAGCCCCAGTTCGGACAACTCGACGGCCTCGTCGTTGCGCACGACGGTCGGCTCGTTGCCGTTGACCTCGCTGATCAGCTGATAGAGGTTGTAGGTGAACGAGTCGTAGTTGTCGATCAAGAGCGTGCGCATCGTGGGAGAAACCCTACGCCGGGCCCGGTCGCGCGCCTGCGAGGCATTCCCGAGCAGTGGGCGGCGATCTCGGGGCAGAATGTCCGTCATGGCTGTTTCGCAACCGCTCGATGTCGACCCGGCGATCGCAGATTTCGCGGCGATCGGAGGGTGGATGGACGAGCAGGACCTGCCCGAGGGCGAGTTCGGCGAGGTCACCGCGATCGGTGGCGGCACGCAGAACATCATGCTGCGCTTCACCCGCGGCGATCGCGAATACGTGCTGCGCCGCGGGCCCAAGCATCTGCGCGCCAAGAGCAACGACGTGATCCGGCGCGAATCGCGACTGCTCGGTGCCCTGGACGGCACCGAGATCCGTTCTCCCCGGGTGATCGCGGCCTGCGGCGACGAGTCGGTGATCGGCGCGGTCTTCTACCTGATGGAACCCATCCACGGCTTCAATCCGCAGACCGAACTGCCCGCCCTGCACGCCGGTGACCCCGAGGTCCGGCGCGGGATGGGCCTGTCCGCGGTCGAGGCCATCGCCCGCCTCGGCTCCCTGGACTACCAGGTACTCGGCCTGCAGGACTACGGCAAGCCCGACGGCTTCCTCGAACGTCAGGTGCCGCGCTGGCTGCGCGAACTCGAGTCCTACACCGCCAACGAGGGCTACCCCGGCCCGCGGATCCCCGGTCTCGAGCGGATCGGCGACTGGCTCGACCGCCACCGCCCGGCCGACCCGACCCCTGGGATCATGCACGGCGACTGTCACCTGGCCAACATGATGTTCGACTACGACAGCCCCGAGGTGGCCGCCATGGTCGACTGGGAGATGTCCACCATCGGCGACCCGCTGCTCGACCTCGGCTGGCAGCTGGCGACCAGGCCCGAACCGGGCACAGTCGGCGCGGGCCTGATGGGCACGCTCGGCACCGTCGGCGGCCTGCCGACCGAGGCCGAGATGGTCGAGCACTACGGCAAGTTCTCCGACCGCGACCTGAGCGCGGTCACCTGGTACACCGTGCTGGCCTGCTTCAAGCTGGGCATCGTGCTCGAGGGCACGCACGCGCGGGCGTTCGCGGGCAAGGCGCCCAAACAGGTGGGCGACTTCCTGCACGCGGTGACGCTGGAGCTGTTCGAACAGGCGGACCGCCTCGCCGAATGATGCCCGGATCTCGCGGGTACTTGGCCGAATATTGATGGATCACAAGATGCGGACATCCTAGGCTGGCATCATGATCGTCCCCGACACCAAGAACTGGACCTGGGTCCTCGAACGCCCCTGTCCCGACTGCGGATACGACGCCGAGGCCACCGCCTACGCGGCGATCCCCGAACTGTCGCTCGCCAGTGCCGCCCGCCTCGGTGCGGCGCTCGAACGCGCCGAGGCGCGGGCGCGGCCCGACGAGTCCACCTGGTCGGTGCTCGAATACGGCGCGCACGTGCGCGATGTGTGCCGCATCTTCGACACCAGGCTCGCGCTGATCCTGGCCGGTGACGGGGTCGAGCCGCCGCGGTTCGAGAACTGGGATCAGGACGCGACGGCGGTCGAGGATCGCTACGGCGAGCAGGACCCGGCCCTGGTCGCCGCGGAACTGTCCCGCGCCGCGGACACGGTGGCCGCCGCGTTCGGGGCGGTCCCGCCGGATCGGCTGGCGCTGCGCGGGGCGCGCAGCGACGGATCGCTGTTCACCGTCACCTCGCTGGCCCGCTACTTCCTCCATGATCTCGTGCACCACGTCCATGACGTGCGCGGATAGAGAAATCTTCATATTCTTTCTAGAACGTGTTCCAGAATTGGCCAATTCTTCGTTAGGGTGAGTGCAGTCACTACGAGGCACCAGCTTGGCGAGAGGTCGACCGGAACATGAAGACGAAGGGCGCGATCCTGTGGGGCACCGACCAGCAGTGGTCGGTGGAGGAGATCGAGGTCGGCGACCCCGTCGCCGGCGAGGTGCAGATCCGGATGGAAACGGCGGGCATGTGCCACTCCGACCATCACATCGTCACCGGCGCGACGCCGATGCCCGCCTTCCCCGTGATGGGCGGGCACGAGGGCGCGGGCGTCATCACCAAGCTCGGCCCGAACTGTCCGAGTGATCTGGCGGTGGGCGACCACGTCATCCTCTCGTTCATCCCGGCCTGTGGCCGCTGTCCCGCCTGCGTCGCCGGCAACATGGCGCTGTGCGATCTGGGCGCGGGACTGCTGATGGGACAGGCGATCTCGGACGGCACCTACCGCATCCAGGCGCGCGGGGAGAACGTCATCCCGATGTGCCTGCTCGGCACCTTCGCGCCCTACATGACGGTGCACCACACCTCGGTGGTCAAGATCGACCCCACCATTCCGTTCGAGGTCGCCTGCCTGGTCGGCTGCGGTGTGCCCACCGGCTTCGGTTCCTCGACCCATGTGGCGGAGGTGCAGCCCGGCGAGACCGTGGTGATCGCGGGCATCGGTGGTGTCGGCATGAGCGCGCTGCAGGGCGCGGTCCTGTCCGGTGCCTCGAAGGTCATCGCCATCGACCCGAATCCGTGGAAGCGCGAGCAGGCGCAGAAGTTCGGCGCCACCCATACCTACGAGTCCATGGCCGCCGCGATCATGCCGATGATCGACGCCACCGAGGGGCGGATGGCCGAGAAGGTCATCCTCACCATGGGTGAGATGCACGGTGACTACATCGAAGAGGGCCTGATCCTCACCGGCAAGGCGGGCACGCTGGTCGTCACCTCGATGGGCCGCATGGACGCAGGCGACGTGAAGATGAACAGCTTCCTGCTCTCGATGCTGCAGAAGACGGTGAAGGGCTGCATCTTCGGCGGCGGCAACGCCCGCCAGGACGCCCCCCGCCTGCTGCAGCTCTACAAGGCCGGTCAGCTCAACCTCGACGACATGGTCACCCGCAGCTACTCCCTCGAGGAGATCAACCAGGGTTACCAGGACATGCTGGACGGCAAGAACATTCGCGGCATCATCCGCTACACCGAGGCCGACTGGTAGGTCAGCTCCGTCGAACACCCTCGGCGAGCCGAACGGCGATCCGCGCGATCAGCTCGTACGGAATCGGTTCGCCGAGGGAGAATTTCACGGTGCCGCGACCCGATCGGTACGGGTCGACGGCCCGTTCGAGCTCCTCGTCCCCCTCGGGGATCGGGTAGAGGCTCACGTGGTCCTTCCAGCCCGCGAAGGACACGAATGTCCGGCCGTCGAGAGTGGCCGCCGGGATGGCGTAGCTGATCTTCTCGCCGCTGCCCGGCACCGCGCGCCGAATGGTCTCGCGGATCTGCTGGACGACCGCGCGTCCCGGCTCCGGCAGGCCGGCCAGATAGTCGTCCACGGAGGCGGGTTTCTCGGCCATCGTCGTCCTCCTGCGTCGCGCGTGCGGTGGAGCCGTCGGCATCGATGTTAGGCCCCGACCAGGGCTTCGCCGGGTTGCCCCGCGGCGGTGAGGTGGCCCTCGCGCAGCACCAGGCAGTGGTCGGCTCGCCGCGCCTCGGCCAGGTCGTGGGTGGCCTGCACGACGGTGACCCCGGTGGCGCTGATCTCGGTCAGGGTCCGGGAGATCTCGGCCTTGGAGTCCGTGTCCAGGCCGGTCGCCGGTTCGTCGAGCAGGAGCAGATCCGACTGCTGGGCCAGGGCCTGGGCGAGCAGGGTGCGCTGGCGTTGTCCGCCCGAGAGGGTGTCGAGCCGCCGCGTGGCCAGGTCGGCGAGGTTCATGCGTTCCAGGCAGTCGTGCGTGATGGCGCGGTCCTCGCGGGTGAGTCTGCGCCACGGTCCGCGGTGTGCCCAGCGGCCCATCGCCACGGCATCGCGCACGGTGATCGGCAGGGTGGTGGGAACGGCGGTGTGCTGCACCACGAATGCCGGGCGCCTGGCGGTGTCGCGGTGGATCGTGCCCCGGTCGGGGGTGACCGTGCCCGCGAGCACGCCGAGCAGGGTCGACTTCCCCGAACCGTTGGGTCCGAGGATCGCGGTGACCTGTCCGCGCGGGATCGTGGCCGACACCTCGAACAGCACCGGCCCGCGGGCATAGCCCGCCGTCAGGTGCTCGATCCGCAGGGCCGGGTCGGCAGTGTGTGACATCTCACCTCATTTGAAACGATAATCGTTTTCAGTATAGCGTTCCGCGCTATGGATTGGCTGATCGCCCCGTTCGAGGTGGCATTCGTGCAGCGTGCGCTGTGGGGCGGACTGCTCGTCTCCGGTGTGTGCGCCCTCGCCGGGACCTGGGTTGTGGTGCGCGGCATGGCATTTCTCGGCGACGCGATGGCGCACGGCATGCTGCCCGGTGTCGCCGTGGCGGCGCTGCTCGGCGGCAATCTGCTCGTCGGCGCCGCGGTCAGCTGCGCGGCCATGGCCTTCGGGGTGTCGGTGCTCGGGCGCAGCAAGCGCTTCGCGACCGATACCGCGATCGGGCTGCTGTTCGTCGGCATGCTGGCCGCCGGGGTGATCATCGTGTCGCGTTCGCAGTCGTTCGCCGTCGACCTGACCGGGTTCCTCTTCGGTGACGTGCTGGCCGTGCGCTCGCGCGACCTCTGGTATCTGGTCGCGGCCCTCGGTATCGCGCTGGTCGTCGTGGTGCTGGGGCACCGGGCCTTCCTCGCGCTGAGCTTCGATCCGCGCAAGGCGCACACGCTCGGGCTGCGGCCGAAGCTGGCGCACGCGGCCCTGATCGGGCTGGTGACCGTGGCGATCGTGGCCTCGTTCCACGTCGTCGGAACGCTGCTGGTGTTCGGCCTGCTCATCGCGCCACCCGCCGCCGCCCTGCACTTCTCCGACCGGATTCCGGTGATCATGGCGATCGCGGCGTTGATCGGCGGGCTGTCCACGGTGGCCGGACTGGTCATCTCCTGGCACGCGGGGACCGCGGCCGGGGCGACCATCGCCGCGGTGGCCGTCGGTGCGTTCTTCCTGTCGGCGATCGTGTCGGCGGTGCGCGAGCGGCTCGGCCGGGTGGGGGCCGCCTCGGTGGCGGCGCTGGCGGCGGTGCCGCTGGTGGGCTGTGGTGCGGTCGAGGAACCCGCGACGGTCGAGGAGACGCCGCACGGGTACGTCGCCGGGGCCGAGGAGGCGAGCGAGGCGCAGACGCGACTGGTCGTGGTCGACGCAGGGACCGGGGAGACGCGCGTGCTCGATCTGTTGACCGAGGAGGTCACTCCGATCGACGCGACAGCAATCCGCACCTCCCAACCACTTCCGTCCGCCACCACCGGGACTTCCGCCCCGGCGACCTCGGGCTCCGCCGCTCCGTCGACCCCGCCCGGCATCGGCTCCGCGGCTGGACAACTCGCCGCAGACGGCCGCTTCGCCTACCTGAGTTCGGCGGCCGAGCTGCGCATCGTCGATGCCGGGGCATGGACCGTCGACCACGGCGACCACCGGCACTACTACCGCGCACCGATCCGCGCGGTGGGCCGAATCGTCGCGCCGGACACCGAACCCGGCACCAGGCCTGGCGAAGGCGGACCAGCCGGCTCTGATTCCGGTGGCGGCACGGATGCGCGGCCCGGCGGTGCTGGGTCGTCGGGTGTCGGCCCTGATGGCCGGGTGAATGCGGAGCCTGGGGGTGCGTCGGGCGCCGGTCCCGATGAGGGCGTGACAGGCGGCAGCGGTTCGGCGGGCGGCGGTGATTCGCGCGATGGGCTGGGAGTTGTTGCGGCGCACAGTGACTCCGCTGTGACGGCGGTTGTCCGGGAGGCGGACACCTTGGTGTTCGATCGAGTGGCATTGGCAGAGGGCGTCGTAGCCGAGCCGCGCCGGATCGACGGTATCGCGGTGCCCTATGGTGAGCGGCTCATCGTGGCCGATGCCGGTGGCCGCGTCGAGGTGCGTGGGCGCGACGGGGACGCGGGGCAGGTGCAGGCCGAGAGCTGCTCGCAGCCACGGGGACAGGCGGTGACCCGGCGTGGGGTCGTGTTCGGTTGCGCCGATGGCGCTGTCGTGGTGGCCCAGCGCGAGGGGGCGTTCGTCACCGAGAAGATCCCGTACCCGGAACCCGCCATCGCACGGGCGCAGGCGTTCACGCATCGTCCGGGCAGCACCACGCTGACTGCGCTGGCCGGTCGGGACGGCGTCTGGGCCCTGGACATCAGGGCGAAGACGTGGACCCACACCCCGATCGCCGACGCGATCGCCGTGAACACCGCCGGGGAGGGCGCGCCGCTGCTGGTCCTCACCCGCGACGGCGCCCTGCACGGCATCGACCCCGCCACCGGCGCCGAGACCGCGCACGTGCCTCTGCTCGCCGGACCCGTCGAAGGCCGCCCAGTCATCGAGGTCGACCCGAATCGCGCTTACGTCAACGACTCCCGCGCCCGCACCATCCACGAGATCGCCTACAACGACAACCTCCGCGTGGCCCGCACCTTCCCGCTGGACATCACGCCGTCGCTGATGGCGGAGACAGGACTGTGATGACGAACAGGACTCCCGATTCGGCGAGCCTCGACCGTGCGCAGTGCGAACGCACACCGCACGGGACCACGGGATTGCGAGCGCGGAGAGAACGGCCCGCGGGCAGCCTCGGTCGAAAGGCAGCTGAGTCCGGGCAGCCGACCGGTCGCGCCGCTGTTCGGCTCTCCGGTGGCGACCCGAACACCAGCGCGCTTGTGTTCGGTTCCCGGGTCCATCGGCATCGACCGGTGCGGGCCGTGTTCGCTCTGATCGGCGCCTTGGCGGTACTCGCCGCCCTGATCAGCGGCTGTTCGTCCACCGGTGACCGGTCCGGGATCGTCGTGACCACCAACATTCTCGGCGACCTCACCAAAGCCGTGGTCGGTGACACGACCCCGGTGACGGTGCTCATGCAACCCGGCTCCGATCCGCACTCCTTCGCGATCTCCGCGCGCGAGGCCGCCGACATCGAGCGGTCCGCGCTGGTCGTGCACAACGGTCTCGGACTCGAGGAAGGGGTGGCCCGGCATGTGCGGGCCGCCGCGGATTCGGGTGTGCCCACCCTGGCCGTCGCCGAGCGGGTGAACCCGATCGAGTACACCGCCGACGAGTCCGCCGGGCAGCCCGACCCGCACTTCTGGACCGACCCGGGGCGGGTGCGTCTGGCCGTCGAGGCCATCAGTGCCGAGGTGATCGACCGGGTCGACGGCATCGACGCGGACATCGTGCGCGACAACACCACTCGCTATCTGGCCGAACTCGACCAGCTCGACCGGTGGATGAGCGAGCGGTTCGCCACCATCGCCCCCGAACACCGGAAACTGGTCACCGATCACCACGTCTTCGGTTATCTCGCCCAGCGATTCGGCTTCCAGGTGGTCGGCGCCGTGATCCCCAGCGGCACCACGTTGGCCTCGCCCAGCGCCTCCGACCTCGACCAGCTCGCCGGCGCGATCCGGCAGGCCGGAGTGGGGGCGATCTTCGCCGATTCCGCACAGCCGGACCGGCTTTCGCGAGTGCTCGCCGAACACACCGGCCTGCGGATCCAGGTGATCGCGCTGCACACCGAATCACTGTCCGCACCGGGCGGCGGCGCGGCCACCTACCTGGAGATGGCGCGCACCAACACCGAAGCCATCGCCCGTGGTCTGTCCGGGCAGTCGACGTAGTTTCACGCACGAGAAATGGAGCAGCACATGCACAGTCGGTCACGGATCACCACGAAGGTGGCACTGTCCGGGGTCCTCGCCTCGGTCGTCGCCCTGAGTGGTTGTGGCACGGACGATTCCGGGCACGGCCATGAGCACACCCCCGGTGCGGAGCCGATCGCCCTCACCTACGACGGCGGCATCTACGTCCTCGACGGCGCCTCGCTCGACCAGCGCGGCGAGGTGAAACTCGACGGCTACAACCGGATCAACCCGGCGGGCGACGACGACCACCTCGTGGTCTCCACCAAGGACGGCTTCCGCGTCTTCGACGCCTACGGCGCCGATTTCACCGGCACCGACTTCCCGGCCGCCAAGCCCGGCCACGTCGTGCGGCACGCGGGCAAGACTGTGCTGTTCGCCGACGGTTCCGGCGAGATCACCATCATCGAGACCGACCAGCTCGGCCAGGAGAAGCCGAAGTCAGAGGTGTACAAGGCCGCCACGCCGCATCACGGCGTCGCGATCGAACTGAGCAACCGCGAGCTCGTGCTCACCCTCGGCACCGAGGAGGCGCGCACCGGCCTGGTCGCCCTCGACGGCGACCGCAAGGAACTCGCCCGCAACGAGGAATGCCCCGGCGTGCACGGCGAGGCGACCGCCCAGGGCGAAGCCGTGGTGGTTGGCTGCCAGACCGGCGCCCTGGTGTACCGCGACGGCGAGTTCACCAAGGTCACCAGCCCGACCCCCTACGGCCGGATCGGCAACATGGCGGGCAGCGAGGCCTCCCCGATCGTGCTCGGCGACTACAAGCAGGACAAGGACGCCGAACTCGAACGCCCGCAGCAGATCTCGCTGGTGAACACCGCCGACGGCACCCTGCGCCTGGTCGACATCGGCACCAGCTACACCTTCCGCTCCCTGGCCCGCGGCCCGCAGGGCGAGGCGCTCGTGCTCGGCACCGACGGCAAGATCCACGTCATCGACCCGGTCGCGGGCACCCTCACCCGCACCATCCCGGTCATCGACTCCTGGTCCGAGCCGCTGGACTGGCAGGAAGGCCGTCCTTCGCTGTTCGTCCGCGACGGCATCGCCTACGTGAGCGACCCGGCCACCAAGCAGGTCCACCGCGTCGACCTGGCCGACGGCAAGATCACGGCCTCGGCCACGCTCGCCTCGGCACCGAACGAGATCACCGGCGTCACCGGACACTGACGCCGTTTCCGGCGAACGTCACCGACAGCGCCGAGATCCGGCATGACGAAATGCCCCCGTCCTCGAAGCTTCGAGGATGGGGGCAATCGTCGTCGGCGCTCCCGGGCAGCCGAAACGGGCGCTCGGCGACCTACTTCGCAGCGCAGCGGATGACGGCGTCGCGCAGGTGGCGGCTGCGGACGTCGTCGAGGATGGCCATGCCGAGGCGGTTCATGCTGTAACCGAAGCCCAATCCGGTGCTCGGATCGGCGAAGCCGAAGGAGCCACCCAGGCCGGTGGTGCCGTAGGCGCGCTTGTCGGAGCCGAAGCGGAAGGAGCCGCGGGACTTGCGGAAGCCGAGGTGGTAGCGGCTCTTGGTGTGCAGGACCAGGTCATCGGCGGGCACGTCGTCGGCGGTGTCGGCGGCGGCGAGCCGGTCGAGTACGTCGTCGTCGATCGGCAGGACGCCGGTGCGGCCCGCCGCGGCGCCGTAGATCTGGGCCAGCGCGCGGGCATTGCCGACACCGTTCATGCCCGGCCACTCGATCTCGAGGAATTCCCGGCGCGCGGCGCGAGCGGGTGCGCCGGGACGCGGATTGGTCAGCGCCGCATACGAAAGCCCGCGCTTGGCATACACCTCGGCGCCGATCCGCAGCGGCACGTCGGCGAGCTCGTAGCGCAGGATGTCGAGTCCCTTGGTCGCCGAGAGCTGGGCGACGCGCTCCATCGGCTCGCTCGCGGGCAGCCCGATGAACACATCGGCGCCGACCGGTCCGGCGATCTCCTCGGCGAAGAACCGGCCCAGACTGCGGCCCGCTGGATCCACCCGGCGCAGCAGTTCGCTCTGATACAGCCCGAGCGTCAGCGCGTGATAGCCGTGCCGGGTGCCCGGTTGCCACGCGGGTTTCTGGGCGGCCAGCAACTCCGCGAGCGCGTCCCGGTCGGTGAGTTCGTTCAGCTTCACGATCCGGTCCAGCCCGGACAGCCCGGCCTGATGGTCGATCAGCTGCCGCACGGTGATCCGCTCCTTGCCGTGCGCGGCGAATTCCGGCCAGTACTTCGCCACCGGCGCCGCGTAGTCGAGCAGTCCGCGCGAGACCGCGGCGGCGAGGGTGAACGCCGAGAGTCCCTTCGACGAGGAGAACACCGGCACGATCGTGTCGCGCTCCCACGGCACCTCGCGGCGGCGATCGCGATGTCCCGCCCACAGATCGACCAGCGGCTGGTCACCGGCGTACACGGCGACGGCGGCACCGATCTCCGCGTGGTCGGTGAAGTTGCGGCGGAAAGCGTCGGCGACGGGGCCGAAACCGGCCGCCACGTCGCCGTGGATCGATGGTGCGGGGCTCATGATGACCCGATCGTAACCGCGTCTCGTACGCTGCCGGGTATGCGATCGTTGCAGCAGGTTCAGCACTGGCCGGTCAAGAACGCCGCCGCCGCCGTGGTTTCCGCCGACGGTGCCGCGACCATCGGCGACACCGATCGGGTGTTCCGGCTCGCCTCGGTCACCAAACCGCTCGTCGCCTACGCGACACTGGTCGCGATCGAGGAGGGCGCGGTCGAGCTCGACCAGCCCGCGGGCCCGCCCGGCGCGACCGTGCGCCACCTGCTCGCCCACACTTCGGGTGTGGCCTTCGCCACACCGGATGTCATCGCCGCACCCGGCGCCCGTCGCATCTATTCGAGCGCCGGATTCGAACTGCTCGCCGATTTCCTCACCGAGAGCACCGGCATCGAATTCCCGCGGTATCTGCACGAGGCGGTATTCGAACCGCTCGGTATGAATACCGCGACCCTCGATGGCTCCGCGGGGCACGCGGCCCGGGCGTCGCTGGATGACCTCGTCCGATTCGCCACCGAGTTGCTGACACCCGAATTGATATCTCGGCAAACACTCGATGACGCGACCACTGTGCAATTCCCCGGCCGCGACGGCATCCTGCCCGGATTCGGCAGCCAGCGCCCCAACGACTGGGGATTGGGATTCGAAATCCGCGACGGGAAATCCCCGCATTGGACGGGCAGTTCGAATTCCGGCCGCACCTACGGGCACTTCGGGCAGTCCGGCACCTTCCTCTGGGTCGACCCGGAAATAAGGGTGGCGACGATCGCCTTGAGCGACGAGAATTTCGGGGACTGGGCCAGAGCGGCGTGGCCGAAATTCAGCGATTCCGTGATCGCAGAGACACATAACACGCTGTGAAGTAACACGCGCAACACCGAACACTTCAGTACACTCGGGCCACGCCAGTCCGCGACGGGTCGTTGGGGAAGACGCTCCTTGTCGAGGCTGGAGGTGTTGGTAGTGCGCGCATCGAGTCAGTTCGCTGACGCGACGGCGGGTGTGGTCTACATCCACTCATCGCCCGCCGCGTTGTGCCCGCACGTCGAATGGGCACTGTCCACCGCGCTGTCGTCCCCGGCGAAATTGCGCTGGACCGCGCAACCCGCCGACGGACAACTGCGCGCCAGCAGCGATTGGATCGGTCCCGTCGGCACCGCCGCCCGGATTGCCCAATCATTGCGCTCCTGGCCCGTTCTGCGTTTCGAGGTCACCGAGGACCCGAGCGAAGGCGTCGACGGCGAACGCTACAGCTTCGTCCCCGCCCTCGGCCTCTGGCACGGCTCGACCGGCGCCAACGGCGACGTCATGCTCGGCGAGATGCGATTACGCGCCCTGCTCCACGCCGCCGCCGAACTCGACACCCACGGCGCCTTCGACCTGCCCGCCGAACTCGACCGCGCCCTCGGCACCCCCTGGGACGACGACCTCGAAGCCTTCCGTCAGGGCACCGACAACACCGGCGCCGAAGTCACCTGGCTGCGCCGCGACGTGGGCTGAGTCAGCCGCGGCGTCGTCGCCGCTGTCCGATCACCACCGCGAGCACGAACAGGGCCAGCGTCACCACGAGGAAATAGACGAGCGAACCGTCGCGGCCGAAGCGCGGCAGGAACGCCAGCTCCTGACCGGTGGCGGCGACCGCGTTGAGGAACGGCGCGTAGGCCTGCAGGGTATAGCCGTTGGGCAGCAGGCTGATCGAGTTCTCGGCCACGAACACCCAGAACAGCAGCACCGCGATCGCGGCAGGCGGTGTGCGGATCACCGAGCCGATCGCGATGCCGATTCCGCAGGCGAGGAAGGCATAGCTCGGGACCGTCCACAGGAAGCGCAGCCCGGCCGCGTCGTCGAGGCGGACCTCGCCGTAGACGAGGGGGAACAGCCCCGGTAGCGCCGTCAGCACGATGACGAGCAGGGCGAGGGTCGTCAGCGCGGCGACGGCGCCGTAGTAGAGCCAGCGCGCCAGCGCCGCGGTCCACAGCCGGGGGAACAGGAACGCGTCGAGGTCGCGGAGATTGCCGCGCGAGCAGGTGGCGTGGGCGTAGGTCGCGGTCACCATCATGGTGCCGGTGGCGAAGGTGATCACCCAGTAGACGGCATTGGTGGTGCTGACCGAGGTCACCTGGAGCTGGCCGGGGATGGCGGCGAAACGTTCGGCGACGGTGGCGATGCCGAAGGTGATCAGCAGGGGCAGGGTCACGGTGAGCGGGACCGCGACCGTCCACAGGAAGCTGCGGCCGCTGGTCCGCGTCCATTCCGCCGCGAGGCCACGGCCGATCTCGGGGAGGGGATTGCTCACGACGGATGTCCGTTCGTCACGCACAGATAGGCGTCCTCGAGCCGGGTGGCGTCGTGCGCGCGCAGGAATTCCGGCAGTGGTGCGTCCGCGAGCAACTGGCCCGGACCGAGCACGACGACGCGATCGGCATTGCGCTCGGCCTCGTCGAGCAGGTGGGAGGTGACCAGCACGCAGGTGCCCGCGTCGGCGAGTTCGCGCAGCAGGCCGCGCATCCAGTGGATGCCCGCGATGTCGAGACCGTTGAGCGGTTCGTCGAGCAGCAGGGTGTGCGGCCGGGTCAGCAGCGCGGCGGCGATGCCGACGCGCTGGAGCATGCCCAGCGAGTACTGGCCCAGTCTGCGGTCGGCGACCTCGGTCAGGGCCGTGGTGTCGAGGACTTCGGCGACCCGGTCCGGTGCCAGGCCGCGGGCGCGGGCGATCCAGCGCAGGTGGCGCCGCGCGGTGTGGTGCGGATCGAAGGCCCGGTGGTCCAGGTGCATACCGAGTCCGGCCGGGGTGGAGTGTCCGGCGCGCACGCGGGTGCCGTCGACGTGGATCGTGCCCGTCGCCGGGGCGATGATGCCGCACACGCAGCGCAGCAACGTCGACTTGCCGGTGCCGTTGAGGCCGAGCAGATAGGTCACCGCGGCGTCGGGCACGGTGGTCTCGGGAATGTCGAGCACGGTGGTGCCCGCGTAACGCACGGTGAGACCGCGGATCTCGATCATCGACCGGGGGTCAGAAGTCGCACGGGATCGGCAGGCCGACCGTCTTCACCCCGGCGCACAGCGACTTGTTGGCCAGCTTCCAGGTGCCGTCGACGCGTTTCCAGGTGATCCGCATGGTGACGGTCGGGCGGCCGGCCGAGCTGGCGTGCAGGACCGCGGTGTGCTCGGTGCCGCTGTGGGTTTCGGGTCCGGTGACCTCGTTCCAGCCCAGCGGTGCGCGGAACAGGCCGAGGTTGTAGACGGTGCGCGGGACGACGACCGCGTTCGCGCCGCCCTCGAGGTTGGCCGCCTTGGCCGCGTCCGAGGCGGGGGTCTCGACCAGGAATCGGATCTGCTCGTTGAGTTCGGCCAGTGTCGGGACCGCGCCGGTGATACGGAAGCTGCCGGGATCGGCGGCGGTGTTCGGGGCGCTCACCAGCACGGCCGCGGTGAGACCGGCGATGGCGACCGCGCTGCGCCGGATCGTGCTTCTCGTCATTTTTTCGATCCTTTGTGTGATCGGAGATGCACTCCGGATTCCTGGTATAGCACCAGCTGATGGCAGTAAGTTAGCCTAGCCTTATGATTCTGGTCAAGGATCATTTAAATAAGATCGGATCGCGACCTGACAGGGTCGGGATCTCCCGAGGGAAGGGTGGTGGTCAGTGGTGGGGCAGGGCTCAGCCCGCGAGTGGCGCCGTCGTCGACCGGGTGGTCAGGCGCAGGGTGACACCGCAGTCGCCGCCGGTGTCGGGGCGCACGTCGACGTCGAATTGCGCTGCGAGCGCGGGGGAGTGCCGTTCCAGGATCCGCTCGATCATGCCCTGCTGGATGCCGACGACGATCTCGGGCGCGTTGCGCGCGATGCGCCGCAGCGGGCAGTTGCACATCTGGATCTCGTGCGTGCCGAAGCTCGACACGGTCGCCGAGACCTGGAAGCCGAGCCGGGTCAGGGTGGTCGTGACGACGGTGACCGGGTCGGGCAGATCGGTCGGCTGTTCGCCGAGATCGGTGAGGCTGTCGGCCCACACCCGGCCCGCCGCGGCCGCTTTCGCGCGGCGCGCTTCGGCGGTCTCGCCCAGCTGGGCCAGCAGGGCGTCGAGCACCGGCGCGGCCGGGTCCGCGCCCACCGCCACATAGCCCTTGCGCGGGCGGCCGACGGTCTCCGACGGCAGCCACGTGCCCTCCACCAGGCCCGCATCGATGAGCGCGTTCAGATGGAAACGCGCCGTGGTGATGTGGATGCCCAGCGCCGCGCCGACGACCGGCGCGTCCAGCGGTTCCAGGGAATCGCGCACCAGCGCGAGCACCCGATCCCGCTGCCGGGGTGTGCTGACCATCGGCGCTCCTCTCACGCCTCGACCGGCGCCCTCTCGACCAAGTGTAGGACCGCCGCATCCCGCGGCCGAACCGACAGGAACACGCCATGACGACACCACTGCCCTTCGACGACCGCGATTCCGCGCACATTCCCGGGCACTGGCTGCTCGCCCGGCTCGGCAAGCGGGTGCTGCGACCGGGCGGGATCGAACTGACCGAACGCATGCTCGACGCCGCCGACCTCTCGGGCGCCGACGTGGTCGAACTCGCCCCCGGCCTCGGCCGCACGGCCACCGCCATCCTCGGCCGTGGCCCGGCCAGCTATCGCGGTGTCGAAGCCGATGCGGCCGCGGCGGCCCTCAGCGCCGAGGCCGTCGGGACCGCGGGCACCATCACCACCGGCGATGCCGCCGCCACCGGACTCGCGGCCGATTCCGCCGACGCGGTCGTCGGCGAGGCGATGCTCACCATGCAGACCGACCCGCACAAGGCCGAGATCATCGCCGAGGCGTTCCGGGTGCTGCGTCCCGGCGGGCGCTACGCCATCCACGAACTCGCCCTGCAACCCGACGATCTCGACGTCGAGACCAAGACCGAGATCCGCAAGGCCCTCGCCCGTTCCATCAAGGTCAACGCCCGACCGCTCACCCGCGCCGAATGGACCGAGCTGCTGACCGCGGGTGGATTCGTCGTGGAGACAGTCGATTTCGCGCCCATGGCGCTACTGCAGCCGCGCCGGGTGATCGCCGACGAGGGCCTGCTCGGTGCGGCCAGGATCGTCCGCAATGTGCTGCGCGACAAGCCCGCCCGTCAGCGCGTACTCGCCATGCGCGCCACCTTCACCACTCACCGCCGCGCCCTCACCGCCATCGCCCTCATCGCCAGGAAGCCGACCGCATGACAACCTTCGCCACCGACACCACCACCTGGCACCCCAAGGACGGCCCCACCCCCCACCCCCAACGCCTGCTGTCCGGCCCCGGACTCACCCTCGTCCGCATCAGCTTCCGCCAGGGCCAGCTCCTCGACGAACACCGTGCCCCCGGCCCGATCCTGATCACCTGCGTCTCCGGCCTCATCGACCTGGACATCACCACCCCCACCCCCGAATCCCACCTCCTCGAACCACACACCACCATCTACGTCCCCGCCGGCGCACCCCACCGCCTCCTCGCCCGCGAGGACACGGTCATCCACGTCACCCTGCACCGGACGGTGCACGGGGAGTAGCGGCCACTGAACGCCTGGTGCCGCGGCGACTTGTGTGCGGCGCATACTGCGGTGATGGCGTTCATGCTGAGTGGATTCACCGGATTCGTGCCGTTCGCCGATCTCCCGACGAGCTCGGTGCCGGCCGCCGCCGGTGTCTACGTCGTCGTTCGAACCGCGACCACGCCTCCGGTGTTCGTGCCGGTGAGCCCCGCGGGCTGGTTCAAGGGCAGAGACCCGTCCTTGCCGGTGTCGGAGCTGCAGTCGTCGTGGGTGCCGGGCGAGCCGGTCGTCTACATCGGCAAGGCGAACCTGGGGCGGTCCGGCAAACGCGGGCTGCGGACCAGGCTCGACGAGTATCGGCGGCATGGCGAAGGCAAGCCGGTTGGGCACTGGGGCGGGCGGATGATCTGGCAGCTCGCCGACAGTGCCGACCTGCTGGTGGCTTGGCGCGCGGAAGTCGATGCTCGGGCGGTCGAGAAGTCGATGATCGCGGGCTTCGTCGAGATGTACGGGAGGCGGCCGTTCGGTAATCGGACCGGATGAGGGTGTCGCGGTCCGGTTCGGCGGCATACGCTGGGGCGACGGGATGACGGATGCCTTGGGGGCGTGATGTCGACGATGGTGATGACCGGCGGGACGTCAGGGTTCGGGGCGTTGGCGGCGGCGCGGCTCCGGGAATCGGGTGATGTCCGGGTGATTCTGGGGGCGCGCGGGCGCGGGGGTGCGGACGCGCTGGGGTTGGACTTGGCGGAGTTGGAGTCCGTGCGGGCATTCGCGTCGGCGGTGGGGGAGGAGCTGGCCGGGTCGGCGGTGGACGCGCTCGTGTTGAACGCGGGGCTGGTGCTCGCCGATGCGGGTCATCGGACCGTCGATGGGTTCGAGACGACTTTCGCGGTCAACCATCTCGCCCACTACCTGCTGGCACGGCTGTTGCTGCCGTCCCTGGCCGAGGGTGCCACCGTGGTGCTGACGACCAGCGGCACCCATGATCCGGCGACCGGTGCGGGGCTGACTCCACCCCGCCACGCCGACGCGGCACTGCTGGCGCATCCAGAACGCGACCCGGGGCTGGACGGCCGGCCCCGGAAGGCGGGGGAACAGGCCTACACTGCGTCGAAGCTGTGCACCGTGCTGACGGCTCGTGCATTGGCCGGCCAGGATGCCGTGCGGGACAAGGGGATCACGGTGATCGCGTACTGCCCGGGTCAGGTGTTCGGGACGGGGTTGGCGAAGGATCTGCCGTGGTACATGCGGATGGCGTGGTCGGTGATGGGCTCGCCCGTGGTGAGTTGGCCCGCGCGCCGGTTCGATCGCACGCTCAACACCCGGCCAGATGCCGGAAAGGCACTGGCGGATTTGGCATCCGGAGTCGCACGCCCACCAGCGGGTCGCGGGTACGCGGCGCTGCGCGGGGGAGAACTCACCTGGCCCGACCCATCCGATGCCGCGTTGCGTGAAGACTCGGCACAGGAGTTGTGGACCGCGAATGCGGCACTCGTCGGCCTGCCGGGCTGAGGTCGTTCAGAGACCGTCGAGCACCCCGCCCAGCTTGGTCAGGAGTTGACGCCACCCGCGTTCGAGGTTGTTCCGCTGCATCCGCTGACGCTTGTCTGTGATGTCGAAACCTGTTGTGGTGAGCAGCAATCGGGTGCCGTGACCCTGAGCGTCCGGCCCTCCGATGCGGACCAGACTACTCACTCGACGGAATCCCGCTGTTCGTCCGCGACCAGGTCCATGCGGAGGAACTCGTTGATGCGCAACAGTTTCGGTGGTCGGGGCACGTCGGTGGGCCAGATCCGGAACGCCTCGTCCCTACCGACCACGCGCGGCTCGGTGAGCTCCGTGTCGCGGCCGTCCGCTCGTAGCCGCGCACTACCGGCGGTCAGGATGTTCTGCACCCAGTCCGAGCCCGACCCGTAGACGAGGACGAACAGATAGCCGCCCTCGACGGGATGGGCGTCGAGTGGCGTGCGGTACGTCGTGCCGGACGCGCGGCCGATGTGCGTCAGCACCGGCCACTTCCCGCCTGCTACCGCGCGCGGATTGAACACCCGCTTGTTGATGTGACCCCACCATCTCGGCATCGGCATCGTAGGCCTCCTCTGTTCGAATCTTACAGCTGTAAGGTTGGCTTACGTGTGTAAGGTTGTCAACAGTTCGCACCCGAGGAGCCACGATGTCCACACCCCCGTCGACCCGGCAGCCACTCAGCCGAGATCGCGTGCTCGACGCCGCGATCCGGGTCGCCGATCGCGGCGGCTCGGCGGCGATCACCATGCGCAAGGTGGCCCAGGAACTCGGGGTGGAGGCCATGTCGCTCTATCACCACGTGCCGAACAAGGACGCGATCCTCGACGGCGTGGTCGACGCCGTGTTCGCGGCGATCGAGCTACCCGATGGCGACGGGGACTGGCGGGACGCGATCCGCGCCCGCGCGTCCTCGGCCCGCACGGTTCTGTCCCGGCACAGCTGGGCGCTCGGTCTCATGGATTCCCGCCGCACCCCAGGCCCCGCGACGCTGCGCCACCACGACGCCGTCCTAGGCGTTCTCCGCCGCGCGGGCTTCACCCTCCCGATGGCCGCCCACGCCATCGCCCTCATCGACAGCTACGTCAGCGGATCGGTCCTCCAAGAAGCGAACCTCCCGGTGACCACCCCCGGCGACGTCGAGGAGGTCGCCACCAACATCCTCGCCGACCTCCCGGCGAACGAACTGCCCTACCTCACCGAAATGATCGTCGACCACGCCCTCCAGCCCGGCTACGACCACACCACCGAATTCGCCTACGGCCTGGATCTCATCCTCGACGCCCTCGAGTCACGCCGGAGTTAGGACTTCACCGTCGAACGAACCTGGCCACGCCCGCCCCGGCAGCAACATGCACATGCAGATGCCGGTTGTGCTGCTCGTCGCCGACGCTGGTCAGCACCTGACAGCCGCCGTGCTCGGCGGTCGCATTCGCCGCGACCTCTTGGACGATTGCCAGCAAGTGGGCGCCGAGCGCCGGGTCGAGCTCCAGCAGCGACCGGACATGCGGCTTCGGGACCACGATCACATGCTCTGTCCCGAACCCCGGAACAGGCGGGCGGAACGCCAGCACCTGATCCGTCTCGCGGAGGACCTCGACGTCGATCAGACGCGGAATCACCTCGGCGCAATACCAGTCGGGCTCATTCATCGTCGAACTACGCCAACTCGACCTCGTCGAACCCGGCGGTCAAACTGTGCCAGCGTCCCCGCAGTACGCCACCCTCACGGTGGACGATGCCCTCCCCGAAATCGACGCGCAGCTTGGTTCGGCGGACGTCGACTTCGCGGACGACTCCGCAGATTCCGCTGAACGGACCCTCGGCGAAGAAGACGACATCACCCGGTGCGTATTCGGAAGTCCCCACGTCTCACCGTATCCCAGGTTCGCGGCATTCTCCGATCGTGGAAGCGATCTACTCGAGTTGCCCGGCGGTCGCAGTGCCGATGCTGAGGCGAAGGTGGTACTCGCGCGATCACAGGTCGGCCAGGTGGTGGGTGTCGTCGAGGCGGTACACCTGCCGGTTGTGGAAGAAATCATCTTCCCTGAGTTCGGTGATGCCGCCGGAGGTGGCGCGGAAGTTCGCGTAGCCCGCGGATTCGAGGGGCATCCCGATCCATGCCGCTACGACGAAAGTCATTGCGCCACCGTGAGTCACGATGATCTGGTGACGGCAGGTGCTCGTCAGGATCGAGTCGAGGGCCGCGTAGATGCGTTGGGCGAGCACCCCTTTCGTCTCGGCGCCCGGAATCCCTTCGTCGTGCCACATGCGCTCGCCGACGGCCGGCGGCGGAACGAACCGATCGTCGAGCCACTGCTGCGGGCGTCCACCGGCCTCGCCGTAGGACTTCTCGCGCAGGCGCGCGTCGAGGATCGGCTCCACATCCATTGCCGCGCCGACTAATTCGGCCGTCTGCGCGGTGCGCCGCAGATCCGAGGAGTACACCTCGACCGCCGCGTCGCGAGGGATGCGTGCGCGGAGTGCGTCGGCGGCCAGCGCCGCGGCCCGCAGACCGTCCGGCGTGAGTGCGGAGTCGTACCACCCGCCCACCACCCCGTCGACATGATGTGTGGCCTGTGGATGGGTGACGACGTAGATGGTGCGCACGGCCATCATCGTGCCGCAGCACTCGCCCGCTCTGGCGAGTGGTCCGGGAACACCTGACCGGATGGCGGACCGTCGGTGGCTACCATGGCCGCCATGGTCGAAATCCGATTTGTCCCATTCATCCGGAGTTGGCGGTGGTGACCGGCGGCTCGGTGTCGCGCCGCACGCGGATCCTGACCACCGTGGCCACGGTGCTGGTCATCGTCGTCGGCGCGATCGTGCTGGCCGCGGCCCGCGGCGACGATCGCGCCGCGACCAGCCCGGATCCGGGCGGCGAACCCGCCCAGGTCGTGCGCCCCGACAGTCACCGGCTCACCGACCCCGCGGGCGCGCGGGTCACCTTCGTGGAGTTCCTCGACTTCGAATGTGAGGCGTGCCGGGCGGCCTACCCCGCGGTGGAACAACTGCGCGCCGACTACGGCGACCGGGTCAGCTTCGTCGTCCGCTACTTCCCGGTCCCCGGCCACTTCAACGCCGAGCGCGCCGCCCGCGCCGTCGAAGCCGCGGCCGCACAGGGCCGCTTCGAGCAGATGTACCAGCGGATGTACGAAACCCAGGCCGCGTGGGGCGAGAAGCGGGTCCCGCAGGACGCGGTCTTCCGCGGCTTCGCCGTCGACCTCGGCCTCGACATGGCCGCCTTCGACGCCGCCTACGACAGCCCGGCCACCGCGGCGCGCATCATCGCCGACTTCGACGAGGGCCTCGCCCTCGGCGTCGACGGCACCCCGACCTTCTTCGTCGACGGCGTGCGGATCAATCCCCGCACCTACGACGATCTGGTCGCCGCCCTCGACACCGCGCTGGGCGAGAACTGATCCCGGCACCGCACGCGGTGGTTGCGTCGAAAGGGGCCGGGCTCATGCGTTGGGGAACAGCATGAAATCGGTGACGAATCCGGTGACCTCGCCGTGCTCGCCCCGGAGCACGAAGGTCGGGTAGAGGCCATCGCCCCACCCGGACTTCAGGATGCTGACGTTCGCACCGGTCTCCTCGTCGGTCACCGCCGAGATGTAGCCGGGGGCCGGGTCGGCGGGGAGCGGCCGGGGAATGTAGACCGAGTCGATCCGGGCGGCGTCCCAGCGCCACAGGGCCTTCAATGCTTCGACGTCGGCGAGGGTCGCGCAGCCCGCGTCGACGGTATGACCGGTGTACGCCTTTCGCCCCCGGAGATCGGCGGCCGATTCGCCGGCCAGGAACGCCATCTCCCAGGTCAGCGCGGGTGCCTCGCTGATGCGCAGCTCCAGTAGGGTGTTGCGACGGTCGACCTGCTTGCCACGCTTGAACTGTGTTGCAACCCAAGCGAACAGCGGATAGGTGCCCGGCGCCACGGTCACTGGGAACGGCTCGTCGTCACGGGTCGACAGCGGATCGCAGGCGACCACGCGCCCGGTGGGCAGGACAACCGGATCGAGCGCACGCGACTCCATGCGGAACTCCGAGCGCCGCCACCTGTGCCGGTAGCCGTCGACCATGAGGATGTCCAGATCTGGGTCGTACACCCTCGCGATCCTAGGGCTGATCCGGCTCGCGCTTGTGCACCGGCAAGCGCGCGATGCCCCGCGAAAGGTCGACTCCCAGCGGATCGTCACCGGTGGCGAGCTGTTCACCCCGCGTCTCGCGGCTTCGGATCTCCTGCTGGGTGTGCTGACTCGACGGGGCGAACAGTGCCTGCAGCTCGCCGAAAAGACCTGCCGCACCGGCGGAACCGACCTTGCCCCGGGGAGCTACCCAGCCCCGGCGCTCGGCCAGGACGAACAGCCGGTCGAGGACCACGGCGAACACCACGATGCCAACGATCATCCATACCAACGGCATATCCACCCCTCACGTCCGTATTCCCGAAAGTACCCTTGAAAACCGGGGCGGTGCCTTCGCCGCCCACGGGTGATCGCGATCGCGCGCGCGGACTGGCACGGCCCGTCGGCTCTGAGTCGGGGTGAATCCTTTTGCCCCACCCGGACCTCTCATCTGTGTTCCGGCACGATGCCGGACGGAGACGGAGGTTGTCGTGATCATCGGAATCGGCGTGGTTGTGGGTCTGTTACTGCTGTGCACCTGCCTGGTCGTCGTGCGGCGCAAGCGAGCCGGGCGTGGCTGAGTCGCACTGGCCCGGCGACGAGTTGATCCGGGCCGCCCAGGGCGGTGACGTCGACTCGATCGCGGCCCTGGTGTCCGGCTCGCATCCGAACATTCAGCGCTTCGCCCGGTCGCTGTGCGCTACCCCGGAGGATGCCGAGGACGCGGCCCAGGAGGCGCTGATCATCCTGTACCGCAAGATCGGGATGCTGCGGGCCTCCGGCGCACTCGCGTCGTGGATGTTCCGCATCGTCCGCAACGAGTGCCTGCGGCGTGCCCGGCTCCGGCCGGCTGTCCGGCCACCGGACAGCATCCTCGCTCCCTCGGCCGAGGACGAGGCCCTGCGCCGCCTGGAAGCGAGCCGGGTGGCCGCCGCGATCGCCGCCCTGCCCGCCGATCAGCGTGGCGTGCTGGTGCTGCGCGACATCCAGGGCTACAGCGGACGGATGGCCGCCGACGCACTCGGCCTCAGCACCGCCGCGATGAAATCCCGCCTCCACCGCGCCCGCGCCACCGTCCGACAGGCACTGCAAGCCACCCCCGACCCGACACCTGGGGGCGACGATGCCTGACGGCCCCAACTTCGCCTCCCTCCCCGCACACCTGCTGCGCGGGTTGATCGGCTTCGGCGCGCTCATCGGTTCACTGGCCCTGATCCCGATCACCGGCCCACTCAGCCTGGCACTCCTGCCCCTCGCCCTGTTCGCGCTGCGCGGCTGCCCGATGTGCTGGCTGATCGGGCTGGCACAGACGCTGTCGCGCGGCAAACTCCAACGTTCCTGCGAGGGCGATCAGTGCTCGTTGACTCTGGCCCGGGATGGCGGAGTCAATCCGTGATCGACCGCGCGCCAGCATGCCAGGTGCGCGAATCAAGTCGTGTCAGAAGAAGATTGATCCCTCGGTGGGATCGCGGCGTGTGTCAGACCCCGTGCTGGAACGCGAATCTTCATCCCCAACCCCCTTCGTGCGGCGGCTGGGAGTCCGGCGGCGCGGCGCCGCCGTCATGCGCAGTGTTCAGGAAAACATGGTGGCGCAGAGGGGATCGAACCGTTGTCGCAGTGACAGCCGTCGTATCGCTACGCGGCGTTGGCCTCGAGGGTCTTCCCGTGGCAGTACCCATCGCCGACCCGGGGTCGGTCTTATGCGGGTTTCCAGCGGGCTTGTTTGACGTCCCGGCGCAACTCTCCGCGGACGTACGGCGTGTTCTGTCCTCGACCAGGGACGCCAGGTTTCTAGCAGCGTTGATATCGCGGTCGAGATGGGTCGGGCAGTGATCGCAGTGGAATGTGCGTTCGGCGAGGGGCAGCTTGGTTTTCACTACACCGCAACCGCTACACGTTTTCGAGCTCGGATAGAACCGATCGGCAACCACGACGGAGGTCCCCGACGCTGCCGACTTGTAGGTGAGTTGGCGCCGCAACTCACCCCATGCGGCGTGCTGAATTCTGGCGCTCAGTCGCCGATTGCGAATCAGTCCGGCGACGTGCAGATCTTCGATCACGATGGACTCGCAGGAGGCGGCCAGCCGCGTAGTCAACTTGTGGAGCTTGTCAGCGCGCACATTCGACATCCGGGTGTGGGCCCGGGCGATTTCAGCGTGCGTCTTGGACCATCGACGTGATGGTGTGCAGCGGAGACGTTTGTCGGGACCCTGCTGACGGGCCGCGCGTCGTTGAAGGCGTCGGAGCTTCTTCTCGGCGCGTTCAGGACAAGGCAGAGCAGCGACGAATCCGTCGGTATCGGTGATGTCCGGAATCGGAGTCGACAAGATCGCCCAGTGTGTGATGCCGAGATCGATGCCGATGACCGGCAACTTGCGGCGGAGACCACCCGAGGGTGGCCAGGACGCTTCGACGGAGAAGGACACCTGCCAGCGCCCGTTTCGGAAGCTGACGGTTGCCGACCGGATCCTTGCGGTGCCGCGACCGATCTGCCGTGCCAGACGATGTGTCGATTCGGAGGTTCTGATGACACCGATCCGTGGAAGTTTGATATGTCGATTGTCGGTGGCGGTGAGTCCGAAAGCGCCCGTGGAGAATCGGCAGGACGGGCGGCTTCGCTTGGGCTTGAACCGTGGGAAGGCTCGCCGCCGACCCGATTCACTCTTCCGGTCGTGTGCCCAGCGGTTCAGCGCAGCCGACAGATTGGCCAATCCGCTGGCATAGGCTTCCTTGGAGTTCTCCGACCACCATGGGGCAACGGTCGATTTGGTTTCGTTCCAGCGCTTTCGAAGCGCGTAGGCCGACCAGTTCACGTGTGGAGTCAATGCTGAGTCCGTGACGCCGTACGACCGCTCGGCATCACGTTGCGCGATGATGGCTCGCACCAGTGCGAGACCCCAGTTGTAGGCGAACCGCTGTGCACCGCAATGGGACTGCAGCGCCCGCGCCTGGGAAGGCGTCGGGGACAGCGCGAACACGCAGGCACGGATTGTGCTGGGCGTTGACAGTGCAGTGTCTACGCTCGTGTCGATCGAAGTCATGGGTTCCCCGGTCCCGCGGTCGATCTCTCCGGATATCGGTCGTTGCCCAGCCTATGGTGAGGCACTGACAGAATCGATCGAAGATGAGGTGGGCGCACGCGGGATCGAACCGCGGACCGCTGGTGTGTAAAACCAGTGCTCTACCGCTGAGCTATACGCCCTGGCACCGCCGGGGAGAACCGGCGGTGACGGTTTATGAATCTAGCGCGGCGAGCGCTTTCTCCCAAGCCGCCTGGTCACGGGCCTCTCCGGGCTCGTTCATCTCGGCGAAAGTGATGTAGCCGGACTTGTCGACGACGAAGGTGCCGCGGTTGGGGTAGCCGGACTTCTCGTTGAAGACGTCGTAGGACTGGGTGACGGCGCCGTGCGGCCAGAAGTCCGACAGCAACGGGAACAGGTAGCCCTGCTCCGCGGCCCAGATCTTGTGGGTGGGCGGGGGACCGACGGAGATCGCGATGATCTCGGCGTCGTCGTTCTGGAACTTGGGCAGCTCGTCACGGACCTTGCACAGTTCGCCCTGACAGATGCCGGTGAAGGCGAGCGGGTAGAACACCAGCAGCACGTTCTTCTTGCCGCGGTAATCCGACAGGGTGACGGGCTGGTTGTTCTGGTCCTTGAGCGTGAAGTCCGGCGCGAGAGTGCCAACCTCTAGCGGCATACTGGGGATCCTGTCGTCGTGTCGGGTCTCAGCCGAGCGTTCTCGCCCAGCTGAGACCTTAGCGAACCGAAGAGTCAGCGCTGCTTCGACGGTGCCTTCGGCTGCACGAGGCGACTGCCCGTCCAGGCCCCGAGGCTGATGGTGGATGTCTGGGTAAGGCCGGCCGTGGGCGCGGCTTCGGCGATCTCGCTCGGATCGACATGGCCCGGGTGCCCGGTCTTGGGGGTGAGGACCCAGATGAAACCTTCGTCGGCCAGCGGGCTGATGGCGTCCATCAGCTCGTCGGCCAGATCGCCGTCACCTTCCCGCCACCAGAGCAGGACCGCGTCGACGACCTCGTCGGAGTCTTCGTCGACCATCTCGCCGCCGCTGACCTCCTCGATCTCGGCGCGCAATGCGTCGTCGGTGTCCTCGTCCCAGCCCAATTCCTGAACAACCAAGCCGTGAGAAATGCCAAGCTTCTGAGCGTAGTTCTGCGCGTCCGCCGCGGCGACCACGGTGGTGTCCTCCCTAAACTGCCGACAGTAAGATAGGTGCAAGCGAACATGGTTATCGCCCGCAACGCAAGCCGATCGGATGAATTGGGACCGTACGCCGCGTGTCGGCAGGGCGAATTCAGCGGCTGGGGCAGGCCTCTTGCACCGCGGTACGGGCCTGATTGATCGTGCGGCTGGCCGCGTTGAGCCCGCCGACCGGAGAGCTGTAGGTCATCTTCCTGGTCTCGGCCGACAGCGCCCGCGCGGCCACGACATAGGCGGTGAACTTGTCGGCCAGCTCGGCGGGCAGCGCGCCCGCGGCGGTGGTGACTCCGGTTTCGACCTTGGTCGCCGCGTTGTCGAGGGTGGCGGCCGCGGCCTCGCGCTTGTCGGCGTAGTCGGGGGCGTTGCCGTCGTGCGCGGAGACGAACTCGTTGAAGGCGGTGACACCCGCGCCCGTGGTGGTGGGGAACTGGGTGCAGTTGTCGCTGATCGCCTTGGCCTCGGCGGCGGCCGCCCGCGAGGCCGCGGCCGCGGACGACGAGGCCGCGGCCTCGGTCTGATAGGCGGCGACTTCGGCGGCGTCGGTGGTCGGCGTGCCGGGGATCTGCGTGGCACAGCCCGCGACGACCAGACCGGAGGTCACCGCGACGACGGCACAGGCCAGTCCGAGCCGACGCGCGTCTGGCAGCCTCATCGTTCCGCGTTCCCTCTCACTCACCGGTACACACTCACGTTTTCCCCCGCAGAACCTAATGGATTTCCTGCTGACATGATGACCTGGGCGGCCCTTTCGGCAAGGATGGGGGGTGCGCCCGAACCTTTCGTAACGGGTGGTCCGCACACCAAGCGGGCAGGCCCGGGGATAGCGACGCCATCAGCAGTTCAAGCCCCCAGTACGAGGAGCAGATTTGACCGACCTGATCCACTCTGCAGCTTCAGCGAATTCCGCGAACGATCCCGCAGCCACAACAACCGCCGCAGGCGGTGAACAACCCACCAGAGCCACCGGTGAACGCGTGCGGGTGATCCGCGAAGGAGTGGCGTCGTATCTACCCGATATCGACCCCGAAGAGACCAGCGAATGGCTGGAATCCTTCGACGACATGCTCGACCGTGAAGGTCCGGGCCGCGCTCGCTACCTGATGTTGCGCCTGCTCGAGCGCGCGGGCGAACGCCGCGTCTCGATTCCGGCGCTCACCTCCACCGACTACGTCAACACGATTCCCACCGAGAACGAGCCCTGGTTCCCCGGTGACGAGGAAGTCGAGCGCCGCTACCGCGCCTGGATCCGGTGGAACGCCGCGATCATGGTGCACCGCGCCCAGCGCCCCGGCATCGGCGTGGGCGGCCACATCTCGACCTACGCGTCCTCGGCGGCGCTCTACGAGGTGGGTTTCAACCACTTCTTCCGCGGCAAGGACCATCCCGGCGGCGGCGACCACATCTTCATCCAGGGGCACGCCTCGCCCGGCATCTACGCCCGCGCCTTCCTCGAAGGGCGCCTCAGCGCCGACCGGCTCGACGGCTTCCGCCAGGAGTACAGCCACGGCGGTCTCGGCAAGGGCCTGCCGTCCTACCCGCACCCGCGGTTGATGCCCGACTTCTGGGAGTTCCCCACGGTGTCGATGGGCCTTGGCCCGATGAACGCCATCTACCAGGCGCGGTTCAACCACTACCTCAACGACCGCGGCATCAAGGACACCTCCGACGAGCACGTCTGGGCCTTCCTCGGCGACGGCGAGATGGACGAGCCCGAATCGCGCGGCCTGATCCAGGTGGCCGCCAACGAAGCCCTGGACAACCTGACCTTCGTCATCAACTGCAACCTGCAGCGGCTCGACGGCCCGGTGCGCGGCAACGGCAAGATCATCCAGGAGCTGGAGTCGTTCTTCCGCGGTGCGGGCTGGAACGTCATCAAGGTGGTATGGGGCCGCGAGTGGGACGCGCTGCTGGGCGCCGACCGCGACGGCGCGCTGGTGAACCTGATGAACACCACCCCTGACGGCGACTTCCAGACCTACAAGGCCAACGACGGCGCCTACGTGCGCGACCACTTCTTCGGTCGTGACCCGCGCACCAAGGCCCTCGTCCAGAACATGTCCGACAGCGAGATCTGGAATCTCAAGCGCGGCGGCCACGACTACCGCAAGGTCTACGCGGCCTACGCGGCGGCGATGGCGCACAAGGGCCAGCCGACGGTGATCCTGGCCAAGACGATCAAGGGCTACACCCTCGGCAAGCACTTCGAGGGCCGCAACGCCACCCACCAGATGAAGAAGCTGGCGCTGCAGGACCTCAAGGACTTCCGCGATCTGCAGCGCATCCCGATCAGCGATGCCGAGCTGGAGAAGGACCCGTACCTGCCGCCGTACTACCACCCCGGCATGGACAATTCGGCCATCCAGTACATGCTGAGCAGGCGTGAGTCGCTCGGTGGCTTCATCCCGGAACGGCGCACGACACCGAAGCCGTTGACGCTGCCCGGCGACGAGGCCTACCGCTCGGTCCGCAAGGGCTCGGGCAAGCAGAAGGTCGCCACCACCATGGCGCTGGTGCGCCTGGTCAAGGAACTGTTGCGCGACAAGGAGATCGGCAAGCGCATCGTGCCGATCATCCCGGACGAGGCGCGCACCTTCGGCATGGACTCGTGGTTCCCGACGCTGAAGATCTACAACCGCAACGGCCAGCTCTACACCTCGGTCGACGCCGAACTCATGCTCGCCTACAAGGAGAGCACCGCCGGGCAGATCCTGCACGAGGGCATCAACGAGGCCGGTTCGACCGCGTCGTTCACCGCGGTCGGCACCTCGTACGCCACCCACGGCGAGCCGATGATCCCGCTCTACATCTTCTATTCGATGTTCGGGTTCCAGCGCACCGGCGACAGCTTCTGGGCCGCGGCCGATCAGCTGGCCCGCGGGTTCGTCCTCGGCGCCACTGCCGGGCGCACCACGCTCACCGGTGAGGGCCTGCAGCACAACGACGGCCAGTCGCTGCTGCTCGCCTCGACCAATCCCGCGGTGGTGACCTACGATCCGGCGTTCTCCTTCGAGATCGCCCACATCGTGCGCGACGGCCTGCGCCGGATGTACGGCGGCGGCACACCGGAGAAAACGCCACTGCCCGGGACGAATCCACCCGAGAGCGGTGCCTTCGCCGGGGAGAACATCTTCTACTACATCACCCTGTACAACGAGCCCTACCAGCAGCCGGCCGAGCCCGACGATCTCGACGTGGCCGGTCTGCTCAAGGGCCTCTACCTGTATCAGCCCGGTGGGGAGGGCGATGTCCGCGCGCAGATCCTCGTCTCCGGGGTGACCGTGCCCGACGGCCTGCGCGCGCAGGAACTGCTGGCGCGGGAGTGGGGTGTCGCGGCGGACGTGTGGTCGGTGACCTCCTTCGGCGAACTGCGCCGCGAAGCCCTTGACAAGGAGATCGTGGCGCTCAAGCACCCCGACACCGATCCCGGCGTCCCCTACGTCACCCAGGCGCTCGCGCCGACGCAGGGGCCCGTGGTGGCCGCCACCGACTGGATGCGCGCGGTCGCCGATCAGATCCGCCAGTGGGTGCCCGGTGACTACACGACCCTGGGCACCGACGGGTTCGGCTTCTCCGACACCCGCCCGGCCGCGCGCCGGGTGTTCAACGTCGACGCCCAGTCGATCGTGGTCGCGGTGCTGGAGGGCCTGGTCAAGGACGGCACGTTCGACAAGGCCAAGGCGGTGGAAGCGGCCGCGAAGTACGGCATCGACGATGTCGCCGCCGCGCCGAAGCCGAGTGCGGACGCGGGCGAGGAACTCGCGTAGCGGACTATTGGACTGTGGAGCGCAAACCGCCGCGGCCCCGTCGGATCACCGAGGGCACCAGCGAGCACGAGGTATACCTGCCGACGGGGGCACTGTCCCCGAACCGGCAGACCCGTGATCCGCTGCCCGACACGCTGCTCAAGCGGGTCAAGCAGTTCTCGGGCCGGCTCTCGACCGAGGCGGTGGGGTCCATGCAGGACCGGCTGCCGTTCTTCGCCGATCTCGACGCCGCGCAACGAGCGGGCGTGCAGATGCTGGTGCAGACGGCGGTCGTGAACTTCCTGGAGTGGCTGCAGGACCCCGACTCCGACATCCGGTTCAGCCTGGACGCGTTCCAGGTGATCCCACAGGATCTGGCGCGGCGGCTGACGCTGCGCCAGACCGTGGACATGGTGCGGGTGGCCATGGACTTCTTCGAACAGTGGCTGCCCGCCCTCGCCCGCAACGATCGGCAACTGGTCGCGCTCACCGAGGCGGTGCTGCGATACGGGCGTGAGCTCGGTTTCGCGGCCGCCTCGGTGTACGCCAGTGCCGCCGAGTCGCGCGGCGCCTGGGACACCCGCCTGGAGGCCCTGGTGGTCGACGCGGTGGTTCGCGGGGACACGGGCCCGGACATGCTCTCCCGGGCCGCCACGTTGAACTGGGACGCCACTGCGCCCGCCACCGTGCTGGTGGGTACCCCGCCGCTGGATCAGGGCGTCTCGACCGTCGGCGCGGTGCACACCATCGCGACCAGGCACGGCAGGGCCGCGCTGGCGGTGGTGCAGGGCGCCCGGCTGGTGATGGTGGTCAGCGGGCATCTCGGTGATTCCGGGATCGGTTCGCCGTTCCTGGTCGATCTGCTCAGCGATGTGTTCTCCGACGGACCGGTGGTGATCGGCCCGACCATGCGCACCCTCGGCGCCGCGCACGCCAGCGCGATCGAGGCACTGGCCGGCATGGAGGCCGTGGTGGGCTGGCGCGGGGCGCCAAGGCCCGTTCACGCCGCGGAATTGCTGCCGGAACGGGCGTTGCTGGGGGATAGAGCTGCGATCGAGGCGTTGAACGAGTATGTTGTCGTCCCGTTGGCATCTGCCGGATCTTCGTTGTCCGACACACTCGATGCGTACCTGGATTGTGGTGGAGCAGTAGAAACGTGCGCGCGTCAGCTGTACGTCCATCCAAATACCGTTCGGTACCGACTCAAACGAATCGGGGAGATCACCGGACGTGATCCGATGAATCCTCGAGACGCTTATGTGCTCCGGATCGCGGCCACAGTGGGTCGTTTGACACGAACGCATAACGAATCGTCACCTCCCGTCACAGAAACCCCGCCCACCCCAGTGGGCCACGACCCCCTGTAACGGGATCGGGGAATCGGTCGATCAGGACAGCCCACCTCGGATTTTGTGGAACCCCTACAAAACGCGTCCGAAAGCTTCATTCGCGCCGACATCTCCTGCGGCGGGGGTCACAGTGTTCTCTTAGGGAGTGATCGCGTTGCTCACCCCTGGACAGGGGTCCCAGACACCCGGCATACTCACGCCGTGGCTCGCACTCCCCGGTGCGACTGATCGCCTCGAGCTGTGGTCGAAGGCCGCCGGCCTCGACCTGGTCCGTCTCGGTACCACCGCGACGGCGGAGGAGATCGTCGACACCGCGGTGACCCAGCCACTCGTGGTCGCCGCCGCCCTGCTCGCCTTCGCCGAAATCGCCCCCGAAGCGCTCCCGGCCGATACAGTCGTCGCCGGACACTCGGTCGGCGAATTCGCCGCAGCCGCTGTCGCCGGTGTCATCACCGCCGACGAGGCAGTCGCCCTCGCCGCCATCCGCGGCCGGGAGATGGCCAAGGCGTGTGCGCTGGAGCCGACCGGGATGTCCGCGGTGCTCGGTGGCGACGAAGCCACCGTGCTCGCACGGCTCGCCGAACTCGATCTCGTCCCGGCCAACCGCAACGCGGTCGGCCAGATCGTGGCGGCGGGCAGCTTGGACGCTCTGGCGGAGCTCGCCGCGAACCCGCCGGAGAAGGCACGGGTCCGCGCATTGCCCGTCGCCGGTGCGTTCCACACCGCCTACATGGCCCCGGCGCAGGAAGCTGTCGCCGATGCCATCGCCCAGATCTCGCCGAGCGATCCGATCCGGACGCTGCTGTCGAACTCCGACGGCAAGCCGGTCGCTTCGGGCGCCGACGCGATCGATAAGCTCGCAGCGCAGGTCACCCGCCCCGTGCGCTGGGACCTGTGCACCGAGAGCATCCGCACCGCCGGAGTCTCGGCCGTGGCCGAACTGCCACCGGCGGGCACCCTCGTCGGCATCGCCAAGCGCGAACTGAAGGGCACACCCACTCTCGCCCTGAAGACGCCAGAAGACCTCCCCGCGTTGGCCGAACTGACCACCTCGGGCTAGCTTTCCCCCCGGCGGTCACGCACGACGAAGTGCGCGTCCGTTTTCCGACCCTACAAACGAGAACTAGAAGGGAGCCACCAAAGTGGCCGCTCTGACCCAGGAACAGATCGTCGAAGAACTCGGCAAGATCATCGAAGAGGTTACGGGTATCGAACCCTCCGAGGTGACCATCGAGAAGTCCTTCGTCGACGACCTGGACATCGACTCGCTGTCCATGGTCGAGATCGCTGTGCAGACCGAGGACAAGTACGGCGTCAAGATCCCCGACGAGGATCTGGCCAGCCTGAAGACCGTGGGCGACGCTGTCTCCTACATCCAGAAGCTCGAGGCGGAGAACTCCGACGCCGCCGCGGAGCTCAAGGCCAAGTTCGACTCCGAGTAGGGCTGCGTACCTATGACCACTCCTGCTCCGTCGACCTTGAACGGGAAATTTCCCAACGTCGTCGTCACCAGCATGGCGGCGACCACGTCGATCGCGGGTGATGTCGATGCGACGTGGAAGGGACTCCTCAACGGGGAGAGCGGAATCGACGTTCTCGACGATCCCTTCATCGAGGAATACGACCTGCCGGTGCGCATCGGCGGTCACCTGAAAGTCAGCCCCGACACGCTGCTGAGCCGGGTCGAGATCCGCCGGATGGCGTATGTCGAGCGCTTGGCGACCGTTCTCGGTCGCGAGGTGTGGAAGAACGCGGGCAGCCCTGAGGTCGATCACGACCGTCTCGGCGTCGCGATCGGTACCGGCCTCGGTGGCGGCGACGCGCTGATCGATTCGGTGGACAAGCTGAAGAACGGTGGCTATCGCAAGATCTCGCCGCTGGCTGTTCAGATGGTCATGCCGAACGGTCCGTCGGCCGTCGTCGGTCTCGAGCTGAAGGCCAGGGCGGGAGTGGTCACTCCGGTCTCGGCGTGCTCGTCGGGTTCGGAGGCCATCGCCAACGCGTGGCGGATGATCGTGATGGGTGACGCCGACATCGTCGTCACCGGTGGTGTCGAGGGCTACATCTCCGATGTGCCGATCGCGGCGTTCTCGATGATGCGCGCCACGAGCACCCGCAACGACGACCCGAAGGGCGCGTCTCGGCCGTTCGACAAGGACCGGGACGGTTTCGTCTTCGGCGAGGCGGGCGCGCTCATGGTCATCGAGACCGAGGAGCACGCCAAGGCGCGCGGGGCGACCATCCACGCACGCCTGCTCGGCGCGGGCATCACCTCCGACGGGTACCACCTGGTGGCGCCCGATCCGGAGGGCACCGGTGCGGGTCGCGCCATGCAGCGCGCGATGCAGACCGCCGGACTGTCCCCTCGGGACATCATGCACATCAACGCCCACGCGACCGCGACTCCGATCGGCGACGTCGCCGAGAAGAACGCGATCCATTACGCCGGGGTGCAGCATGCCTCGGTGTACGCGCCGAAGTCGGCACTGGGTCACTCGATCGGTGCCGTCGGCGCCCTCGAGTCGATCCTCACCGTGCTGGCCATCAGGGACGGCATCGTTCCGCCGACCCTGAATCTGGACAACCAGGATCCGGAGATCGACCTCGATGTGGTGCACGGGGAAGCCCGTCGCCAGGAAATCGAGTACGCGATCAACAACTCCTTCGGTTTCGGTGGGCACAACGTCGCGCTCGCCTTCGGCCGGGCCTAGCCCGCGCCGATCGACTGCATTCACGATCCCCGGTGGGGGTCGCGCCAACTGAATGGCTCGACCCCCGCCGTGGTTCGCCATACGCAGCCGCGCAGCGGCGAGATACTCAACGAAGGTAGGAGTGAACGCGATGACAATCATTGCTCCCGCGTTTCAGGACGCGACGACCGATCCACGTGACCCACTCGGTCGGCTCCAACGATTCTTCGACCCCGGTACGATCCTGCCGCTGCATCCGCGGGACCGCTCCGGTGTCCTCGCCGCCATCGGCGAGGTCGACGGTGTGCGCACCGTCGCCTACTGCTCCGACGCCACCGTCATGGGCGGCGCGATGGGTGTCGAGGGCTGCAAGCACATCGTCGACGCGATCGACACCGCCATCGATTCCGGTATCCCGGTCGTCGGCCTGTGGCACTCCGGAGGCGCTCGGCTGGCCGAGGGTGTCGAGGCGCTGCACGCGGTAGGGCTGGTCTTCGAGGCCATGGTCCGCGCGTCCGGCCTCGTTCCGCAGATCTCGGTGGTCCTCGGCTTCGCCGCGGGCGGTGCGGCCTATGGCCCCGCCCTGACCGATGTCGTCATCATGGCGCCCGAGGGACGGGTGTTCGTCACCGGTCCCGACGTGGTCCGCTCGGTGACCGGCGAGAACGTCGACATGGCGACCCTCGGTGGTCCCACCACACACTTCAAGAAGTCCGGCGTCTGCCACATCGCCGCCGACGACGAGGCCGACGCGCTGCACCGCGCGCGTCGGCTGGTCTCGATGTTCGCCGAGCAGGGCGAGTTCGACCTGGTCGCGGCCGAGCACGGCGATGTCGACCTCAAGGCGATGCTGCCGGAGTCGGCCAAGCGCGCCTACGACGTGAAGCCGATCCTGCACGAGCTGCTCGACAATGTCGACGGCGAGTCCTCCTTCGAGGAACTGCAGGGTGGGTACGCCCGCAGCATGGTCACCGGCCTCGGTCGTCTCGGTGGTCGCACCGTCGGCGTGCTGGCCAACAATCCGCTGCGCCTCGGTGGCTGCCTGAACTCCGAGAGCGCCGAGAAGGCGTCGCGTTTCGTGCGCCTGTGCGACGCGTTCGGTATCCCGCTGGTCGTGGTCACCGATGTGCCCGGCTACCTGCCCGGTGTCGGCCAGGAGCTCGAGGGTGTCGTGCGTCGTGGCGCGAAGCTGCTGCACGCCTTCGCCGAGGCCCGTGTCCCGCGCGTCACCCTGGTGACCCGCAAGATCTACGGCGGCGCCTACATCGCCATGAACGCCCGCGCCCTCGGCGCGACCGCGGTCTACGCCTGGCCCGGCTCCGAGGTCGCCGTCATGGGCGCCAAGGCCGCCGTCGGCATCCTGCACAAGAAGGCACTGGCCGCTGCCCCCGAAGACGAGCGCGAGGCCCTGCACGAGCGCCTGACCGCCGAACACGAGCAGATCGCGGGCGGTGTCGAACGCGCGGTCGCGATCGGCGTCGTCGACCAGGTCATCGACCCGGCCAAGACCCGCAGCATCATCGCCGCCGCCCTCGCCTCGGCCCCGGCCCGCAAGAGCCACCACAAGAACATCCCGCTCTGACGCGATAACCACGTCGACCCGGCCGCCGCCGTCCTCCGCATCGGGAGGCAGCGGCGGCCGTTTCGCTGGGTCGGCTGGTTTCCGGCGCAGCGATATTCGGGTGCGACCGGACCGGGCGGTCCGTAATCTGTCCTCCGTGCAGGCGCGAGAGGGTGGCAGATCGGTGGTTCGGCGGAGTCCGCAGGAGAAGAAGGCGCTGAGCTACGCCAAGGATCGTCGCAACGTCTACAGGGAGAACGACAAGAGTTCGCGCAAGAACATCCCGCGCAAGAAGCGGATGCTGAATCGCGTCGATCGACATCGTGAGAATGTTCTGGATGCGGCGCGCGGACCGGTCGAACTGGAGATGGCCGAGCGATACGAGCTCGAACTGCTGGCGACCCGCTCGAAGTGGGCGCAGTGGCGGAAGCTGCCGGATGCGCCGCTCGGCGAGGTGCTGGCCTGGAGGCTGGAGCGTCGGGCACGGCGCCAGCAGTAGGCGGTAGCGGGTTGCTTCCGGCCGTTTCGCAGACCGGAAGGGTTGTTTCTGTTCAGTGCACGGTCGTACACTGAACGGGCAGTTGAGCTGCGGAATGGCCGTTACCGAAGGAGTCTTACGTCGATGCGTGTATCCGAACTCGGTCGGGAGATGTTCACCGACAGCGTCGTCATGGGTGGTGCGCGGTGAGCTATCGGAAGGAACTGTTCGACGAGTTGTCCGTCGCGGTGCGTCGGACTGGTGTCACCATCGCCGACATTCTGGGGGATGCCGGGCGCAGTACCACTCGGGAGGTGGTCGATCTCGTGCACGAGGGGCGCGAACTCGTCGCCGGTGCGATGCGGGCGCAGGCGGCTGAGCTGCGTCGTCGCGGGCGGTAGGTCCGTGGCGCGCGGTCTGCGCGCATAATGGCTGGGTGCGCTACGAAGAGCTGGCCGACGTCCCGTGTTCGATCACGCGGCCGCTGGTGATCTTCGGGGATCGGTGGACGTTGCTGATCCTGAAGTACTGCTTTGCCGGAGTGCGGCGGTTCAACGCGTTCCAGGGGGCACTCGGGATTTCGCGGAGCCGGCTGGGGGACCGGCTTGACCGGTTGATCGAGCACGGGATCCTGGTGAAGCGGCCCGTGGAGGACGGGGCCTACGAGGAATACCGGCTGACCGAGAAGGGCCACGCCCTCTACCCGATCCTCATGGCCATCCGCGATTGGGGCGACACCTACATGGCCCCCGACGGCCCCCCGGTCGAATACCGCCACCGTGACTGCACCGGCGAAGCCCACGTCCACCTCACCTGCGACGCCTGCGACACCGAGATCACCGCCCGCGACATCGTCCCGGAGCCCGGCCCCGGTCTCACCGAGGCGTCCCGCCCCGCGTAGAAATCTGGACGCCTGATCACCAGGCTCTGGTGTGAGTATCGGCCGAGAGCCGCCCGTCACCAGTGCCTGATGATCTTGATCAGGCCGTGTGCCAGGTGACCTGGTCCTCCAGGGGAGCGCGGTGGGTGCGGAAGGTGTTGATGGGGTGGTCTCGGTCGGGGTGGCCGAAGGAGACGCCGAAGACGACCTTGCGGTGAACGGGCAGGTCGAAGTAGTCGTGCAGGAACGGGGCGTAGGAGGCCAGGGCGGCTTGGGGAGCGGCGCCGAGGCCGAGGGCCTGGGCGCCGAGGAGGAAGTTCTCCAGCCACAGGCCGCAGTCGACGGCGCCGTAGACGCCCAGATCGGCCTCGGAGGTGACGATCGCGACGTGCGGGGCGTCGAAGAATTCGAAGTTGCGCACCATCTGGCGCATCGTCTTCTCGTGCTCACCCTTGGCGATGCCGACACTGTCGTAGAGCTGGAAACCGCACTCGCGCCGACGGTCCTTGTACACCCCCGCGTACTGGGCGGGGAACTCGAAATCCGGTGCGGTGCCGGTGGTCTGGATGTGGGTGAGCAGTTCCTTGCGGAGCCGTTCGGTGCCCTCGCCTTCGGTGACGACGACCTGCCACGGCTGGGTGTTGCACCACGAGGGCGTGCGCTGGGCGAGGCGGAGCAGCTGTTCGATGGTGGCGCGGTCCACCTGCTCCGGGCGGAACTGGCGACAGGTCCAGCGCTCGTCGGCCAGCCGCTGGAGGGTGGCGAAATCGCTGCTGTGGTGGTCGGTCGGCGCCATCGCGCGGCTCCCTCGGTCGGTCACGGGAACTAGTCCCATTTCGAGACCAATCTAACAGCCGGGGTACCCCGCGCGGAACCCGCCGACGCCGTCGAGTTCGGCGTCGGCGGACGTCGGCCCGGTTCAGGCCCGGCGTCGCACGATCCAGATCGCGATGCCGATTCCGGCCAGCAGTGCCACGCCCGACCCCGCGAGCGCGTACGCGGTCCAAGAGCGCGTCGTTGGTGAATCGTCCACGGCGACAGGCTGTTCGGCCTCGCCGAGGACATCGCTGTCACCGCTGGCATAGGTCGGCCCCGGCTCGGAATCGCCCGCCACGGTCACGTCGAGCTGGACCGGTGTCGGCGGCAAAGCGTCGGCGCCCAACGGTGTGCCCAGCTTGACCGCGATGTAGTGCCAGCCGGCCACCGACTGCCGCTGCACCGAATTCTGTGTCACCTCGCGGTTGGCGTAGCGGACCGGCACCGACGCCGCGCTCAGTTCGGTGCTCGATCTGCCGGAGTAGGCGTTGGTGTCGCTGTCGATCTCCCTGCCCAGCGGGGAGTACAGCGTCGTCGTGACGTTCGAGGCCGCGGTGCGGTTCGCGCCGCCGGTCTCGGCGAAGTGGACGCGGTAGGCCAGGCCCTGGCCCCAGTCGAGCTTCACCCGGTAGAAGACGTACTCGCCGGATTGCACGGTGTCGGTGTAGCGACCGCTGCCGTCCAGTGTCGCGGCGACGGTGAACGAGCCACCGCCGGTGACCGGCTGGTCGGGGCCGCCGGGATCGGTGAAGGTGGTCGGCGTGGTCACCGCGGCGGGGCCGGGATCGGTGACGCCGGGTTCGATCCCGATCAGGATCTCCAACGGCAGCCGGGCCGGTGCGCCCGCGGACGCGAGGTCCCAGTCCAGCTCGAAGTAGTAGCGGCCCGCGCCCTTGCACTTGTCGGACGCGCCGCCGGTGGGTTCCTTGGCCGCGCCGTCGAAGGTCTTGGCGACGGTGAGTGCGGCGCCGTCGCTGGAGCGGGTCTCCAGTTCGCGTTCACGGGCATCGCAGTCCGCCCCGTCGCGGCCGAGTACGCGCAGGCCGAGCGCGTTCATGTCCTCGGTCATGGAGACGCCCGACGCGCGCGGGAAGGAGAGGATCCCGGTGAAGTGGGCGGTCGCGCCCGCGGGCAGATCGACCGCGTAGTACCGCTTCTCCTGCCTGCCGATGGTGTCGAGGTACTGGCCCTGCCGCGCGAGCGGGGCGGTGGCGTGGTTGTCGGTGCCGGTGATCGGGGTGCCGGTGGCCTGGTAGTTGCGCAGGGCGGCCGCGCTCACCCGGGGCAGGACGCGTTCGAGCGCGGCGCCGTCGGCGGCATCGCTGTAGCTGCCGCCGGTGGCCTGCGCCATGCAGGTGAGCTGAGCGCGCGCGGCGTCGTCGACGGCGAAACCGATCGTGTGGACGACCAGGTCGACACCCTGCTGCTTCAGCTCGCGCGCGACCTCGCACACCTCCGGTGGCGCGCAGGTGTCCTCACCGTCGGAGACGAGCACGATCGAGCGCGGGCCGGAATCGGGCAGCGCGGCGGCGGCCTCGCGCAGCGCCGGTCCCATCGGGGTCCAGCCGCTGGCCGCGATGCCGTCCACCGCGGTGGTGAGCGCAGGCTTGTCGATGGTGGTCGGCGGCTGCAATACGTGCACGTCGCGACAGCCCGCGGCCTTGTCGGCCTCGGTGTTGCCCGTGCCGGTGCCGTAGGTGGTGAGCCCGACCGAGGACTCGGACGGTGCCGAGTCGACGAAGCTCCGGACGGCCTTCTTCGCGGAATCCATCATGGTCGCGCCCTGGTCGGGGCGTTCCATCGAGCCGGAGGCGTCGAGGACGAGCATGGTCGGGGCGTACTGTTCGGGGCTCGCGTGAGCCTGTGCCGGGAGGAGCGACGCCAGCACGGTGAGGGCGACGGCGGTGAATGCGGCGGTCAGCGTGCTGGATCTCGACATGGTCCTCGACTTCGGTGGAGCGGGGTGAAACCGGTCAGACGTTACCCATCGGGGTGGACGCGCCCAACCCCTCGGCGGGGTGGCGCAACCCACCGTTTGAGATGGGCGTCGCCGTTTCGGCCGGTGAGGTGGTGTCGCGCCTGCGGTGCGGGGTGCGGGTCGCAGGGCACAATCGAACGCATGGCTTCGCACGCCCGTGACGCTCAGGAGCGTAAACGGCACGGCAGGCACTACACGCCGCCCGAGCTCGCGCGGTTCCTGGCGCGACGGGCGCTGCTGCACGCGCCCCACGCCGAGGAGTTGCGCGTGCTCGATCCGGCCTGCGGGGACGGTGAGCTGCTGCTCGCGGTGCATCGAGAACTCGCCGCCCACGTCCCCGAGATGGCGGTGCGACTGACCGGGTACGACCTGGATCGACGGGCGGTCGGCGAGACCGCCGAGCGTGCCGCCGCCGAAGGCGTCGAGATCGACTGCCGGGCGGGCGACTTCCTCACCGCCTCGGCCCGCCTCGCCGACGACTCCTTCGACCTGATCATCACCAACCCGCCCTACGTGCGCACCCAGCAGCTGGGTGGCGCGACCGCCCAGCTGCTGAGCAGACAGTTCGGCCTGCGCGGGCGCATCGACCTCACCCACCCCTTCGTCGCCGTCGCCCCCCGGCTGCTCACCGCCGACGGCGTCCTCGGCCTCCTGTGCGCCAACCGGTTCCTCACCACGCGCGCCGGCGCGAACCTGCGCCACATCCTGACCACCGACCTCACCCCCGTGGAGCTCTACGACCTCGGCGACACAAAACTGTTCACCGCCGCGGTCCTGCCCGCCATCACCGTCGCCACCCGTGCCCCATGCCGGCAGGACTGCCGCTACGTCTCGGTATACGAGGAGCCCGGAACCGAACCCGACTGTGACACGGACCTTTTCGACGCCCTGGCCGGTGACAGACCCTGCTCGGTCCGCGATTGTGGGCGGGTCTTCGCAGTCGAGGTGGGGGTGCTGTGCACGGGGCATGCCGAGGCGGGCGGCGGTCTGCCTGGTGAGTCGTCGGGTGTGACGCTGCCAGGGGTGACAGGGCCGGTGGCATCGTCGCCGGAGGTGACAGGGTCGGTCGGGTCGTCGCCGGGCGTGACGGGACCGGTCGGGTCGTCGCCGGGCGTGACGGGACCGGTCGGGTCGTCGCCGGGTGAGCTGTCGGCGAATGCGACGTTGCGGGTGGAGGCTTCGCCGGGTGTGGCAGTGCAGGTGCCGGGCGTGCCGGGGCCCGGTGTGGCGGAGCCTGGTGTGGCGTTGGTGGTGCCGGGTGTGGCGGGGCGCGATGTGGCGGAGCTGGGTGTGGCGGAGCCCGGTGTCGCTGGGCCGGGTGTGGGGTCGGTGGTTCCGGGCGTGGCCGGGCCAGGCGTGGCCGGGCCGGGCGTGGCCGGGCCAGGTGTTGCAATGCCGGTGCCGGTGGATGGGGGTTGCGGGGAGGAAGTGTCGGCGGGTGGGTCGAACGCCGCGTTGTTGTCAGCGGAGGTGGTGGCGAATTCGACTGGCGAGTCTGCCCTGCGCGCCGACATGAGGACAGTGTTGTCGGCGGGGGTGCGATCGCCGGGCACGGGGCGGGCCGGTGGGGGGCGGGGGTCGCGTGCCGACGCCGCCTGGCGGATGTCTCGGCCGGGGGTGGATCGGTGGCTGGCGCGTATAGCCGAGCGGACCTGGCGTTCCTTCGGGGAGGCGGCGCGGATCCGGGTGGGGATCAAGACGACGGCGGATCGGGTGTTCATCTCCGATCGGTGGGAGCAGATGGAGCCGATGCCCGAGCCGGAGCTGTTGCGGCAGTTGATCACTCATCACGATCTGCAGCCGTGGCGGGTCGCGATGGCGCGCGGTACCAAGGTGCTGTATCCCTACGATCTTCGGCAGCCGCGCCGCACGCCGATCGACCTGGCCGAATTCCCCGGTGCCGCAGGCTATCTGCGGTCCCACGAGCAGGTGCTGGCCGGACGGCGTTACGTGGTCGACAGTGGTCGCGAGTGGTTCGAGATCTGGGTTCCGCAGCGCCCGCACCTGTGGGGCGCACCGAAATTGGTGTTTCCCGACATCAGCGAGCGGCCGCGATTCGCCCTCGACCGGTCGGGGGCGGTGGTCAACGGGGACTGCTACTGGATCTCGCTCACCGATCTCGGTGCGGGCAAGGCGGCGACCGAGCTGGCGTATCTGCTGATGGGCGTGGCGAATTCGGCGCTGGGACTGCGGTTCTACGACGCGGTGTGCGGGAATCGGCTGTATTCGGGACGGCGCCGCTGGATCACCCAGTACGTGGCGCGCCTGCCGGTACCCGATCCCGCGCGCCCGGCGGCGGCCGAGATCGTCAGAAAGGTGCGTTCGGTGCTGGAAGACGGTGTGCCCGTGCCGGATGCGGGCATCGACGAGGTGGTGGCGGCCGCGTTCGGCGTTCAGTGAACGCTGCGGATCCCGACCATCGGCAGCAGGGTGCGGCGGGCGAACTCGCGACCGGCCTCGGCGTCGTCGAGGGGGATGAGGCCGTCCGGGGTGAGCGCCAGCGACAGCGCCAACCTGGCCATGATCTCGGCGACCAGATCGGGATCGAAATCGGGCGATCCCGCGCCCACCGGTAGCTCACGGAGTTTCTCGGCGAGATAGCCGCGCCCGACCGCCAGGATCGGCCCGGCGTCGGTGGTGAGCCGGGGCAGGATCATCTCCGGCTCGGTGCCGAGCAGCCTGCGCAACAGCTCGTTGCCCGCGATGGTGGTGACGAACGCGACGAAGATCTCGACCATCTGGTCGGCGGGATCGGCGACCGCGCGCACCCGCTCGTCGATCTCGGCCACATAGCGTTGCGCCTCGCGCACACCGACCGCTTCGACCAGCTCGTTCTTGGATTCGTAGCGTCGATAGAGGGTGGCCGGGCTGATCCCGGCGCGCCGCGCGATCTCGCCCATACTCGTGCGTTTGATCCCGAAGTCCAGAAACGCCGACAGTGCGCTGTCGAGCAGCTTCTCCCCGTCGGTGACGGGCTTTTCCAGTATCCGCGCGAGGATGGACGAGACGGTAGGCATCGCCCCATTATCCCCGTGGCGCCAGATCCAGCGCGGCCATCTCCTGCTCGATCGCATTGGCGGCGAAGTGGACTCCGCGCGAACGTAATTCGTGGACCCGGCACCGAAGTGCCTCGATTCCGCCCGGCTGGGCGGCGATATCGGCCACGCTGAGCCGTACCCCCGCTCGGTGCACACCGGCCTGCATGTATGCCACCGTGATACCTCCTGCCTCGCGTATCCGGTGCCGACCGCAACTCTCATGATCGGACGCAATACGCAGGGCAAATGTTATCAGGTATACCTACTGGACACTTGCTCAGTGTGATGGTTCACAACACCTCGGCATCGCGGTGCGCCGCGAGGTTGTGCACGTACACTGCCGCGTTGAGCTTGATCCCGTCCCGCTGCCCCTGGGTCAGCTCGCGCCGCACCTTGCCCGGCACCCCCGCGACCAGCGAACCGGGAGGAATCTGCGCGCCCTCGGGGATCAGCGCGTTGGCCGCGATCAGGCTGCCCGCGCCGATCACCGCGCCGTTGAGCACCGTCGCGCCCATGCCGACCAGTACGTCGTCGCCGATGGTGCAGCCGTGCAGGATCGCGTTGTGACCCACCGAGACCCCGGTGCCCACGGTGAGCGGGAAGCCCGGATCGGCGTGCAGGACGCACCCGTCCTGGATGTTGGTTCCGGCGCCGACGCTGATCTCCTCGAGATCGCCGCGCAGTACCGCCGAGTACCAGATGCCGACCTCGGCGGCCAGGCGCACCCGGCCGATCACGGTCGCGTTGGGCGCGATCCACGCGGTGTCGTCGATCTGCGGTTCGAACCCGGTCACCTTGATGATCATGCGGTGATTATTGCGCACCGACACGCGAACGGGGATCGCCTGACTCCGTTCCGTGCGCGTCATAGGCTGGCCGCATGACGGGTGCAGGCGTGACGGTCGGGGTCCCGACGGAGGTCAAGCCGCAGGAGTTCCGGGTGGCGCTGACGCCGGCGGGTGCCACCGAACTGGTCGCGCACGGCCACGAGGTGCTCGTGCAGGCCGGAGCCGGTGCCGGCTCGGGATTCGCCGATGACGACTATCGCGGCGCGGGCGCGCGGATCGTGCCGGACGCCGAGCGGGTGTGGGCCGAGGCCGCGATGGTGCTGAAGGTGAAAGAGCCCATCGCGCAGGAGTATTCGCTGATGCGCCGCGACCAGGTGCTGTTCACCTATCTGCATCTGGCCGCGTCGAAGGAGTGCACCGACGCGATCCTCGCTTCGGGCATCACCGCGATCGCCTATGAGACGGTCCGCGCGCCGGACGGTTCGCTGCCGCTGCTCGCCCCGATGAGCGAGGTGGCGGGCAAGCTCAGCGCCCAGGTCGGCGCCTATCACCTGATGGCTCCGCTGGGCGGGGGCGGTGTGCTGCTCGGTGGGGTACCCGGCGTCCGCCCGGCCGATGTGGTGGTGCTCGGCGGTGGGGTGGCGGGCACCAACGCGGCGAGTGTGGCGGTCGGGATGGGCGCGACGGTCAGTGTGCTCGACACGAATCTGGCGCGCCTGCGCGAACTCGACGCCCGCTTCGCCGGACGCGTCGGCACCCTCGCCTCGCATTCGCTGGAGATCGAGAAGGCCGTGCGCGCGGCGGATCTGGTGATCGGTTCGGTCCTCGTGCCCGGTGCGAAGGCGCCGAAACTGGTGTCCGACGAACTCGTCGCCCGGATGCGTCCCGGCTCGGTGCTCGTCGACATCGCCGTCGACCAGGGCGGCTGCTTCGCCTCCACCCGCCCCACCACCCACGCGAATCCGACCTTCCCGGTGGCGGATTCGCTCTTCTACTGCGTGGCGAACATGCCCGGCGCGGTACCCCACACCTCGACCGTCGCCCTCACCAACGCCACCCTGCCCTACGCCCGCGCGATCGCCGACCGGGGCTGGCGCGGCGCCTGCACCGCCGACCCCGGCCTCGCCGCGGGCCTCACCGCCGTGGACGGCAAACTCCTCTCCGCCGAGGTCGCCGCCGCCCACGCCTACCCCCTCGACGCGTAACTCACCTGGACCATTGATCACCACGCTGTGGTGGCGGCATCGGCCGAGCGGCGAACGCCACCAGAGCGTGGTGATCTTGGTCCGGGGTCAGTGGTCGCCGAAGGACCAGTCGCCTTCGGTGGGGAGGTCGTGGAGTTTGTCGGGGTTGCGGACGATGTTGAGGGCGGTGATGCGGCCCTGGTCGACGACGAAGGAGAAGACGCCGAGGTTGGTGCCGTCGTGGACCACCAGGCCGGGAGTGCCGTTGACCAGGACCGCTCGGCCCCAGCCGTTCGCGGCCGAGGGCGCGTGGTACCAGCCGAGCAGCATCTTCGCGATGAGTTCGGCGCCGCGGATGGGCTGACGGACCGCGGGGACCTTGCCGCCGCCGTCGGCGGTCAGGACCACGTTCTCGTCGAGCACGCCGAGCAGGGAACTCAGGTCACCCGACCGCCAGGCCAGCGCGAACGCCGACACCACGCGCTCCTGTTCGACGGGGGAGGCGGGGAAGCGCGGTGTTCCGCTCTCCACGTGCTTTCGGGCCCGGGAGGCCAGCTGGCGGACCGCGGCGGGTGTGCGTCCGACGACCTCGGCGACCTCGGGGCCGGTCATCCCGAACACGTCCTGCAGCACGAAGGCGGTGCGCTCGGCGGGCGAGAGCGATTCCAGCACCACCAGCAGCGCGGTGGTGACCCGCTCGTCCTGGGAGATCCGGTCGGCGGGATCGTCCCAGGTGGTGACCTCCGGTTCCGGCAGCCACTCACCGACGTACTGCTCGCGGCGGGCGCGCGCGGAGCCGAGGTGGTCGAGGGCGAGCCTGCCGGTGACGGTGGTGAGCCAGGCGCGCAGATTGTCGATCTCGCCCGCCTTGCCCGCCTCGAACTGCCGTTGCAGCCGCAGCCAGGCGTCCTGCACCACGTCCTCGGCATCGCTGAGGCTGCCGAGCGTGCTGTAGGCGAGCCGGCGCAGGTACGGGCGGTGTTCTTCGAAGCGGCGGGCCAGTTCGGCCTGAGCGAGGGGCTGCGGTGCGTCGGTCATCGTGGTCGCCATTCGGTTGTCCGGCCCGGTGCGGGGGATGGGAAAAGTCTGTCGCAGAGAAGACGAACCAGCCGCACCCGGTGTGACATTCCCGCCACCGGCTACCCTCGCCCCGTGCAGAAGGCGACATCGACCGCGTGCGGGCTGGTGCTGGGATTCGTGCTCGACCGGGTGTTCGCCGATCCCCGGCGCTGGCATCCGGTCGCCGGATTCGGTACGGCGGCATCGGCATTGGAACGGTCGACCTACGCCGATGACCGGCGGGCCGGGGTGGCGCACGAGGTCGTGGCGGTGGGGTCGGTCGTCGCGTTCGGCGCCCTCGTCGCGCGGGGCGGGTTGCTCGCGACCGCGCTGGCCACCTGGACGGTGCTGGGCGGGCGCAGTCTCGCGCGCGCCGGGCACGCCATGGCCGATCGGCTCGACGCCGACGATCTTGCCGGGGCACGGGAGTTGCTGCCGTCGCTGTGCGGGCGTGATCCCTCGGTGCTCGATGCCGACGGGCTGGCGCGGGCGGCGCTGGAATCCATCGCCGAGAACACCTCCGACGCGACGGTCGCGCCGTTGCTGTGGGGTGCGGTGGGGGGGGTGCCCGGCTTGCTCGGGTATCGGGCGGTGAACACCCTCGACGCGATGGTCGGGTACCGGAACGAACGGTACGAGCGGTTCGGATGGGCGGCGGCGCGGACCGATGACGTGGCGAATCTGGTGCCCGCTCGGGTCACCGGACTGCTCACGGTGGGGTTGGCACCGCTGGTCGGCGGCACTCCTGGGGCGGCATGGCGGGCTTGGCGACGTGATGCGGGCAAGCATCCGAGTCCGAACGCGGGGGTGGTCGAGGCGTCGATGGCGGGGGCGTTGGGGGTTCAGCTCGGGGGGCGGACGCAGTACCGGCACGGTGCCGAGCTTCGGCCGACATTGGGGGAGGGGCCCGCGCCGACGAGTGCGGATCTGCGGCGTGCGGTGCGGATGTCGGAGGCGGTGCAGGTGGGGGCTGTTGTGGTGGCGGGGGTTGTGGGGTGGGTCGTTCGGCGCCGGTGACGGCGCCGTGTTGGACCGTTGATCACCAGGCGCTCAGGTGAGTATCGGCCGAGAGGTGAACGCCATCAGTGCCTGGTGATCGACGGTCCAGGTCAGTGGTTGCGGCCGTAGCGGTCGGCGAGGCGGGCTTCGGTGGTCGGCCGGGTGGGGGTTGTCGACTCCTCCTTGGATCCGGCTGCGGGGGTGGGCGCGGCCGGGGCGGGGTCCGCGCGGTCGCGGCGGCGGGCGCGGAGTTCGGCTACGACGAAGTAGCCGAGGCCGAGGGGGGCCATGATGCCGAAGGCCAGCCATTGCAGGCCGTAGGAGAGGTAGGGGCCCGCGTCGAGTTGGGGGAGGGGGGTGGGGGAGTAGGCGCCGGGCTGGCCCTCGGCGAGTTGGAGGTAGCCGCCTTTGTCGGTGCCGGTGGGGATGGGGGTGAGCGTGGTGCCGAGGACGGTGGATTCCTGGGTGGTGTCGATCGTGTAGACCTGCCGGTAGCCGTCCTGGGTGCTGGGGACCTTGTCGGGGACGACGCCCTCGGAGGCGCGTACCCTGGCATCGATGCGCTGTGGGCCCGAGGGCGGCTCGGTGATGGCGGGCGGACGGGTGCCGTCGACGGCGGCGACCAGGCCACGGTCGACGAGCAGGGTGCGGCCGTCATCGAGGCGGAAGGCGGCCAGCACGGCGTAGCCGGGGGCGCCGCCGAGATGGCGCAGGCGCACGAGCACGGTCGATTCGGGCAGGTAGCTGCCGGTCGCGGTGACATTGCGCCACTCGGTGTGGGTCGCGGCGTCACCGTCGAGGATGTCGGTCACCGGCACCGGATCGGCCTGGACGGAGTCGGCGATGAGCTGGTTGCGATGTTCGGTGCTGTCGTTCTTGTTCAGCTGCCACGGCGCGAGCACGGTGAAGCACAGGTAGGCGAACGCCACGACGATCACGCCGAGGATCAGCCAGCTCGGGCGCAGCAGGAAGGTGAGTTTGCGGATCATCGGGCGTCGGCGGGGCTGCGGGTGGCGAGCGCGGCGTGCACCCAGTCGAGCAGGCCGGGGACGGCGGCTTCGATCTGGTCGCGGACCAGGTCGAAATCGGCCTGGTCACCGTAGTACGGGTCGGGTACGTCATTGCCGTCGGCGGCCGGGTCGAAGCTGCGCAGCAGGCGGCGCTGCTCGGTCGGCACTCCGCGGTGGGCCAGTTCCCGGTCGTGGCCGGTGTCGAGGGCGACGATCAGGTCGGCGTCGCGATGCTCGGGACCGAAGGTGGCGGCGATGTGCTCGGTGTCGTAGCCCGCCCGGCGCAGGGTCGCCTCGGTCCGCGGATCGGCCGGATCGCCGACATGCCACGATCCGGTGCCCGCGCTGCTGACCCGCACCCGGTTCGCCAGCCCGGCCCGGAACAGGTGCGCCTCGAACATCTTCGCGGCCATCGGGGACCGGCAGATGTTTCCCGTGCAGATGAACGTGACGTGTAGATCCACGCGCCCATTCTCGCCGGTGCCGCCGAACGGGCGCCACGTAGGGTGTTCAGTTGTGTTCGAGGACTCGGTCGACCCCGCGATGCTGCGCCACCACGGCGACGTGGAAGCGCGCCCGGGGATGCTCGATTTCGCGGTGAACGTGCAGGGCCTGGCCCCGCCCGCCTGGTTGCGGACCCGCCTGGCCGCCCGCCTCAACGACCTCGGCCGCTACCCCGGCGCCGACGACGAACACGCCGCCCGCACCGCGGTCGCCGCCCGCCACGGCCGCGCGACCGAGGACGTGCTGTTGCTCGCGGGCGCCGCCGAGGGCTTCGCGATGCTCCCGCGCCTGGCCCCGCGCCTGGCCGCGGTGGTCCATCCGTCGTTCACCGAGCCGGAACTGGCCCTGCGCGAGGCGGGCGTCCCGGTCACCCGCGTGGTTCTCGACCCGCCCTACATCCTCGATCCCGCCCTGGTCCCCGAAGAAGCAGACCTCGTCGTCCTCGGCAATCCGACCAACCCGACCTCCGTCCTGCACCCCGCCGAGACCCTGCACGCCCTGCGCCGCCCCGGCCGCCTCCTCGTCGTCGACGAGGCCTTCGCCGACGCGGTGCACGGACCCACCCCACCGCAACCGCGCACCGCACCCACCGGCGCGACCGCGCCCGCCGTTGGCGCCACGCACGTGCCGTCGACAGGACTCGATCCGCTCGCATCGTCGGCCGCTGCCGACGAGCCCGAGTCGTTGGCCTCGACCGCCGCCCCCGACATCCTGGTCCTGCGCAGCCTCACCAAGACCTGGGCACTGGCGGGGCTGCGCTGTGGTTACGCGCTCGGCGCACCCGAGGTGCTCGCCCGGTTGACGCGAGGCCGCCCGCACTGGCCGCTGGGCACCCTGCAGCTCGAGGCGATCACCGCGACCGCCGAGCCGGCCGCGGTCGCCGAATCCCGCCGGGTCGCGCACCGCATCGCCGCCGAGCGCGCCGCCATGGTCGAACGCCTGATCGCGCTCGGCATCGACGTGCACACCCCCGCGACCGGGCCGTTCCTGCTGCTGCGCGTCCCGGACGGACCCCTGCTGCGCAAACACCTCGCCGACCGCGGCATCGCAGTGCGCCGCGCCGATACTTTCCCCGGCCTCGGCCCCGACCATCTCCGGGTGGCGGTCCGCGGACCGGCCGAGGTCGATCAGCTGATCGATGCCGTCCGGGCGGCGCTGTGGTGAACGACCGCCGCGCCGGACGATGTCGACGCCACTGTCCCGACCATCGATGACGACGATTCCAGCGAGAAGAAGGAGGCGACGGTGACCGACCTGGCCGAGCTGATCGGGGTACTCGACGGGGCGTACCCGCCGAAACTGGCCGAATCGTGGGATTCGGTCGGGCTCGTGTGCGGCGACCCGACGCAGGAGGTGCGCAAGGTGGTCTTCGCCGTCGACGCCACCGCCGCCGTCGTCGAGGAGGCGATCGATTGGGGCGCGCAGGCGCTGGTCGTGCACCATCCGCTGCTGCTGCGCGGGGTCGACACCGTCGCGGCGAACACCCCGAAGGGCGCGCTGCTGCACCGCTTGATCCGCCACGGCTGCGCCCTGTTCACCGCCCACACCAACGCCGACTCCGCCGACCCTGGTGTCTCGGACGCGCTGGCCGCCGCCGTCGGCCTCACCGTCACCGGCCCGCTCGATCCCAAACCGGTTGCCTCCGTGGACAAATGGGTGATCCAGGTGCCGCAGACGCACACCGCGGCCCTGCTGTCGGCCCTGTTCACCGCGGGCGCGGGCGCGATCGGCGACTACCGCGAGGCCGCCTGGTACACCTCGGGCACCGGTCAGTTCCGCCCGCTGCCCGGCGCCAACCCGGCCATCGGCGCGGTGGGCGCGGTGGAGACCGTCACCGAGGACGCCGTCGAGGTGGTCGCCGCCCCGACCCGCCGCCTCGCCGTGCTGGCCGCCCTGCGCGCCGCCCACCCCTACGAGGAACCGGCCTACCACCTCACCGAACGGGCGCCGCTGCCGTCGAGCCTCGGCATCGGCCGCATCGGTGAGCTCCCGCAGCCCGAGACCCTGCGCGAATTCACCGCCCGCGTCGGCGTCGGCCTGCCGCGCACCGTCTGGGGCGTGCGCGCCGCGGGCGACCCCGACCGGCTGATCCACAAGGTCGCCGTCTGCGGCGGTGCGGGCGACTCCTATCTCGACGCCGCCATCCGCAACGACGTCGACGCCTACCTGACCTCCGACCTGCGCCACCACCCTGTCGACGAGCACCTCCGCCGCGGCGGCCCCGCCCTGATCGACGCCGCCCACTGGGCCACCGAGTTCCCCTGGTGCGCCCAGGCCGAGCAGATCGTCCGCACCGCTCTCCCCGACGTCACGACCCGCGTCTCCGCCCTGCGCACCGACCCGTGGACGGTCACCGGCTGAGCGAGGCCGCCGGCCGTGTGCGCCACTCGAGCCTGTGCGCGGCCATGTCCTGCACGTTCGCCGCCCCTCAGCGAGGCTCGGTGCAATTCTGGTGGACCGAATCGGGAAGGCACAGCACGAGCCGTGCTGGATCCCGCCGAGCTCGGCGCCAGGGCAAAGCGACGTCGCCGGTCACGCACGGCGCGGGGTTCGGCCCGAGCACGGACGCGTCCTCGGGTCATGGCATCGTTGACCCCCGCGGCGCGGTACGGTTGATCGATCCATCCCTCCACAGTGTTCAGGAGTTCGTGCGCGTTGAATGTCGAACCGTCGGTCCAGTCCAAGCTGCTCCAGCTCGCCGCTGTCGATGCCGAGTTGACGCGGATCGCGCACCGCAGGAACGCGCTGCCCGAACAGCAGGAGGTCGCGCGGCTGACGACCGAGCGCAACGGCTACAAGGACGCGGCCGTGGCGGTGGAGATCGGCATCGATGATCTGGATCGTGACATCCGCAAGCTCGAGGGCGAGGTCGAGGCCGTCCGCAAGCGCGAGGACCGGGACCGCGGCATGCTCACCGCGGGCACCGTCGCCGCCAAGCAGCTCTCCGAGCTCCAGCACGAACTGGGCAGCCTGGAGCGCCGCCGCTCGGTGCTCGAGGACGAACTGCTGACCGTGATGGAGCAGCGCGAGGCGATGTCCGACGACCACGACCACGCGGGTGCCCGCCTGAGCAAGGCCGACCAGGACCTGGCCGACGCCGAACGCCTGCGCGACGAGGCACTCGCCGATCTCGAAGTGGCGCAGCGCCGTTGCGACAACGACCGCTCCGGCCTGCTCGGCCAGTTCCCCGACGAACTGCTCGCCGTCTACGACAAGCAGCGTGCCGCCCACGGTGTCGGCGCCGCCCTGCTGCAGGCCCGCCGCTGCGGCGCCTGCCGGATCGAGATCGACCGCGGCGAGATGCAGCGCATCGCCAAGGCCGCGCCCGACGCAGTTCTGCGCTGCCCCGAGTGCGGCGCGATCATGGTGCGCACCAAGGAATCGGGGCTGTGAGCGGTGCGCCGCACGAGGTGATCGTCGAGGCCGACGGCGGCTCGCGCGGCAATCCCGGTCCGGCCGGGTACGGCGCGGTGGTCTTCGCCGACGATCACGTCCGGGTGCTCGCCGAGCGCAAGGAATTCATCGGTGTCGCCACCAACAATGTCGCCGAATACCGGGGCCTGCTCGCGGGTTTGGCGGCCGCGGCCGAACTGGGCGCGCGGGTGGTGGCGGTGCGGATGGACTCCAAGCTCGTCGTCGAACAGCTGGCGGGCCGCTGGAAGGTCAAGCACCCCTCGATGATTCCGCTCGCCGAACAGGCGCGAGCGCTGGTCGCCGGGTTCGACCGGGTGAGCTTCACCTGGATCCCGCGCGCCGAGAACTCCCACGCCGACCGGCTGGCGAACGAGGCCATGGACGACGGCACGCTCACCGGGACCGTCCGCGAGGCTGTCGCCGCCGGGGACGCTGCCGGTGACGAGGTCCCCGCCAGGCCGACCACGGCCCCGGCGACTGCCGCCCCGGCCGCGACGTCGACGACCGCCGCTCCGGCAACGGCCACCCAGGCGACCGCGGCGACCACATCCACCACCGCCCCCGGCTGGACCGGCGCCATCGGCAGACCGACCCGCCTGCTCCTGCTGCGCCACGGCCAGACCGCCCTCTCGGTGGAACGCCGTTACTCCGGCCGCGGCAACCCGCCACTGACCGACCTGGGCCGCGAACAGGCCGACCGCGCCGCGAAGATGCTCGCCGCCAAGGGCGATATCGCCGCCGTGGTGAGTTCGCCGCTGCAGCGCGCCCGCTCCACCGCCGAGGCCGCCGCCACCGCCCTCGATGTTCCGTTGCGCATCCTCGACGGCCTCACCGAGACCGATTTCGGCGACTGGGAGGGTCTCACCTTCGCCGAGGCGGCCCAGCGCGATCCGCAGCTGCACAGTGACTGGCTGGGCGATCCGTCGATTCCCGCGCCCGGCGGCGAGAGTTTCGATCAGGTGCGCGAGCGCGTCGAAGGGGTCCGCCGGGATCTGGTGGCGCTGTATCCGGGCGAGAACATCGTCGCGGTCAGCCACGTCACCCCGATCAAGACGCTGCTGCAATTGGCGCTGGGCGTCGGTCCGTCGCTGCTGTACCGGCTGCACCTGGATCTGGCCTCGCTGTGCGTCGCCGAGTTCTATCCCGATGGCGGTGCCTCGGTGCGCCTGGTCAACGACACCTCGTACCTGTAGCTGGCCCGCCCGCACCCGGGCGCGGTACGGTCGCCCCGGCTCACGGCGGGCGTAACGACAACGCCCCCGCGCCCGAAAGGTTCACGGGCGTGCGGAATGCCGCGGCCATCGAGAAAGGTACTTGATGAGGTTTCTACGGATGGCGGCGGTTGCAGCGGCCATCGCGGGGGTGCTCACGGCGTCCGCGGGCGTCGGTAGCGTGTCGGCCGATCCGAGCGTGGTGCTCGGCGCGGGCTCCGGCATCGTCTTCGACAACGAGGCGGGGTGCTCGTTGACCGCCATCGGCCACGACAACGCGGGCCGCCTCGTCGGTCTCACCGCCGGCCATTGCGCGCCCACCGGGGCCCGGGTCGGCTCCGAGCAGGCGCTGCGCGCGGGCGTGATCGGCACCGTCGCGTTCTCCGATGACGGTGACTACCTGGATTTCGCTGTGCTGCAACTGGATGCGTCGAAGGTCCTGCCGGTGCGCACCATCGGCGAGACCACCGTCGCCGGAATCGGCGGCGCGCCGGGGCCGGGCACCATGGTGTGCTCCGACGGACGTACCAGCGGCCGCAGCTGCGGCGTGGTGTGGGGTGAGCTCGAAGGCACCTCGATCAACCAGTACTGCTCGCAGCCCGGTGATTCCGGCGGCCCGGTCGTCGTGGGTGATCGTCTGGTCGGGATGAACCAGGGCAGGCTCACCGGCCTCGGCCCGATCGACTTCGACGTGCCGTGCACCGGCGGTGCCAACCCGGTCCACTCGCCCGCCTACTTCCAGCCCATCCAGGTCATCCTGGATGTGATCGACCGCGCGGGCGGGGTCGGCGCGGGCTTCCGGCCCATCTGAGCGGACCGACACGAGGGGCGCGGTGCCGAACGGTGCTGCGCCCCTCGTGCGTTCGGATCAATGGCCGGCCATGGCCCGCAGCACGGTCGCGGTGGCGTCGTCGAGCGGGTAGAAGAATTCGATCGCCAGTTCCGACAGTGTCACGTCGGCGGGGGCGCCGAAGGTGGCCATCGTGGAGAACATGGTGAGCGGGCCGACCGGCGAGCTGATCCGGATGGGCACCTGGAACGCGCTGCTCGGCTGTGGTGTCTCGGGTGAATCATCGCGTACCGGATAGGTTTTCACTTCGTCGTGGAGCTCGCGGAGGCGGGCGTCACCGGTGGCGGCCACCTGGCGGCGCAGGCGTTCGAGGAACAGGTCGCGGACCTGGCGCGGGTTCTCCAATCGTGCCGCGAGACCGTCCGGATGCAGGACCAGCCGGTAGACGTTCGGACGCGGGTTCAGCAGATGGTCCGGCACGCCCGTCATCAGCACCGGCATGGCCGCGTTGCCCGCGACCACATCCCACCACCGGTCGACCACCACGGCGGGATACGGCTCGTGCGCGGTGAGCATCGCATCGATCGCGGCACGCGCGGGGGAGAGTTCGGCGGCATCGAGGCTCGACTCCCGGTAGGCGGGTGCGAAACCCGCGGCCAGCAGCAGCGTATTGCGTTCCCGCAGCGGCACATCCAGGGCCTCGCACAGGCGCAGCACCATGGACCGGCTCGGGGCCGACCGGCCGGTCTCCAGGTACGACAGGTGCCGTGACGAGGTGTCGGCGGTCAGCGCGAGATCGAGCTGACTGAGTTTGCGCCGCTGCCGCCATTCGCGCAGCAACCCTCCGATACCTGCCGTCGTCGCCGTCACGCCGCCAGCGTATCGACCTCGACCGCCGCCCGGCCATGACCTCCGAGGTCATTGCGGTCCGCCCGCGAACCCGCCGGAGGAGGTCTCAACCCAGGCTGCGTTCGTGCATGAGGAGCATGCCGAAGGCGGCCAGGGTGTGGGCATCGACGATCTCGCCGCGCATGATCATGGCCTCGACGCGCGCGCGGGAGAACCAGGCGGTGCGCATGTCCTGCTCCTCGAGTTCGCGCTCGGGAGCGCCGGGGGTGAGGTCGGTGGCCAGGAAACAGTGACCGCGCTGGTTGGTGATGGCCGGCGCGGTGGCCATGGTGCCCAGATGGATCATCCGGCCCGCCCGCAGCCCGGTCTCCTCGCGCAGCTCGTTGTGCGCCACCTCGAGCGGTGTGGGGGCGGTGCCCTCCGGCGGAGTGCCGGCGGGAAACTCCCAGCAGCGCGTGCCCAAGGGATAGCGGAACTGCTCGACGAGATGAAACCCCTTGCCGTCGAACGGGATCACCAGCGACCAGTCGACCTTGTCGAGCACGCCGTAGATCCCCACCGACCCGTCGGCCCGCCGAACGGTGTCCTCCCGCAGCCGCAGCCACGGATTCGTGTAGATCGTGCGCGAGCTGAGCTGTTCCATGGACCCATGGTGCCCGACGGATCCCCTCGTACCGGCGGGTTTCGGACACCGCCCACCGTTCAGGGGCGCAGCACCGAGACCAGGAAGTCGGTCTGGTCGCGGACGACCTGCTCGAAGACATCGTCGAAGTACACGTCGAAGTGGCCGACCGGGTACTGCTTGACCACCGCGTGCTTGGTGCGCTCGGCGGCCTTGCGGGTCGGGGCGGCCGGGGCGATCGAATCGTGCTCGGCGATGGCATAGAACACCGGGACTTTCAGTGCCTTGGCGCGGCGGCCGGGTGCGTCGAACAGAGTCGAGAAGGCCACTCGCGCCGCGACTTTCGGCTCGTAGGTCGAACTCTCCTCGGCCAGCCTGCCGAAGCCCTCCGGCACGTCGGAGGCACTCATCAGTGCCGCGGCCCGCTTGCGCCCGGCCAGCCGGATGCCCACCGGCTTGCGGCGGATCGGGCCGAACAGCACATCGGTGACGGCGATCGTGGCGACCTTGGTCAGGCTGATCGGGCCCTTCGCCATCGACGAGGACCACCCGCTGGTGAACGGCACCTGCGCGACCACCGCGGCGAGATAGTCGTCGTCGGGCGCCACCGCGAGCACGTGCCCGCCGCCGAAGGAGGTGCCCCACAGCGCGATCCGGGTGGCGTCGAAGCCGCGGATACTGCGCGCGTAGGCGATCGCGGCCTTCCAGTCCTCGCGCTGCCTGGCGATGTTGAGCAGCTGACGCGGTGCGCCCTCGCTCGTCCCGAAATGCCGGTAATCGAAGGCGAGCACCCCCATTCCCGCGGCCACGAACCGCCGCGCATACCGATCCAACCCCATCTCGCGGGTAGCCCCCAGCCCGTGTCCCATGATCACCAGCGGTCGCGGTCGGGGCGCGCCGTCGGGCAGGTAGAGCCACGCGGCGCATTGCTGGTCACCCGAAGGGAAACTGACGTCGACACGTTCCATGAGTGATCACGGTACCGAGTACTCTGTACGAGCGGACGAGTCGGCCGGGCGACCGCGGTGACGGGAACGGGTACATCAGGTGCCGCTGCCCGCTGCCGAGGAAAGTCCGGACTCCACAGAGCAGGGCGGTTGTTAACGGCAACCCGGGGTGACCCGCGGGACAGTGCCACAGAAAACAAACCGCCGCGCGCAGGCGCGGTAAGGGTGAAACGGTGCGGTAAGAGCGCACCAGCGCCCCGGGTGACCGGGGCGGCTAGGTAAACCCCGCCCGGAGCAAGGTCGAAGGTCGCACCTCGCGGTGCGGCTGCGCAGGTGTTCGAGGGCTGCTCGCCCGAGCCTGCGGGTGGACCGCTCGAGGCACCCGGCGACGGTGTGTCCAGATGGATGGTCGCCCACCGATGCGAATCGGGGACAGGATCCGGCTTACAGGTCGGCTCGTCCGCCTACGGCGACGACGAAGGCGGCGGACCCGCAGGGGTTCCGCCGCCTTCGCTCCGCTCGGGAGAACTCAGCACATGAGCTTGGACATCTGGTAGATCGCCTGCGCCTCTTCGTCGGTCGCGGTGGCCGAACCGTTCGTGGAACTCGCCACGATGCCCGCCACGGTGTCGGACTCCGACTTGCCCGCGGCGATGTCACCGCAGGTCTGCGTCAGCACGCCGGCGACGGTCTTGTCGTCACGGCCCTCGGCCAGCTTCGGGAAGGCGTTGCGGTAGCTCACCACGAACATGCCCGCCTTGCCCGCGTCGACCTCGGCGGTCGGGGCGGCGGAGGTGGACGGGGAATCGGCCGTGGTCGAGGAGTCGTCGCCACAGCCGGACAGCAGCAGGGCGAAGACGGTGGTGCTGGCCGCGATGGCGGCGGTAGTTCTGCTCACGCAGCGGGATGCTAGCCGCCCAGGAAACACCTCGCCCCCCGTGCAGTGAACGGGGGGCGACATGTTCGCGACTCGAATCAGTCCACTAGGTGGGGTTGATCACCAGCAGCTTGGCCCAGAAGGTGGCCTGATCCGGACCGAGGATCGGCAGCAGGTAATCGAAAATCAGCGACGACATACGCTCGGAACTCCCATTTATCGACGTGGGTGGTGCACTGCCCGGCGAGTGCCGGGTGTACCGCCGCCACAGTAACAATTGCCGGGTCCGGCACCGGTCGCGTGTATCGGCTCGGTGAATATGCGCTGGAACTCGTCGGGAACGTGAGCGAGGTCATAGAGTGTTCGCCGTCGGCAGGGCTCGCTGCCCAGGGTTCGCGGGCCCAACACATTCGATCGCGGAAGCAGGTCTTATTCAACATGCGGGTAGTTCGTTCCATTGTCGCCGGTGCACTGATCGCCGGAGCCGCTGCGGTTTTCACCTCGCTGGGTGCCGGATCGGCGAGCGCGGTCGCGGTGACCCCGCTGGCGGGTGGGGTCCAGGTCGACCTCAGCCCGGCCGATACCGCCTGGGTCTCCCAGTCCCGGATCGGCCTGACCATCGCCGGGCTGCCGCATCCGTCGGCGGCCTCGTTCGGTGAGGCGCTCGACGCGGCCGCGACCGTGTCCTCCGCCGTGCCCAACGGCCGGGTCACCTTCACGGTCTTCGGCCCGTTCGATCAGCTCAACGGCACCATGCTGGCACTGCAGTAGTTCCTCGCCCTAACCTGCCAGGATGGAACTCCATCAGCGGATCGTCTCGGCGCCGGTCGACTTCGGCGCCATCCGTTCCGAATTCGGACTGGCCTCGGAATATCCGGCCGAGGCCGTCTCCGACGCCCGCGACGCGGTCGACGCGTTCGCGGGCACCAGGGCCGATCGCACCGATATCGAGTTCGTGACGATCGACCCGCCCGGCGCCATGGATCTGGACCAGGCGCTGCGGCTGGAACGCACCGCGACCGGCTTCACCCTGTACTACGCGATCGCCGATGTCGCCGCCGTGATCACACCGGACAGTGCGCTCGCCCGCGAATCCGAATCGCGCGGCCAGACCTTCTACCTTCCCGACGGCACGGTGCCGCTGCACCCCACGGTGCTGTCCGAGGACGCCGCCAGCCTGTTACCCGGGCAGAATCGTCCCGCCGCCCTGTGGACGATCGAACTCGACGAATCCGCTGTGCCCCAATCCTTTTCGGTGACGCGCGCGATGGTGCGCTCCCGCGAGCGCTTCGACTACGCCCGGGTGCAGGCCGATGCCGACGCGGGCACACTGCACCCCCCGCTGATCGCGCTGCCCGAATTCGGGCGGCTGCGGATCGAGGCCGGGCTCGACCAGGGCGCGATCTCCCTGCGGTTGCCCGCGCAGGACGTGGTCCGCCACGGTGACGAATGGCGCCTGGAACTGGAGCCGCGCACCGCCGCCGACGACTGGAACGAGCAGGTCTCGCTGCTCACCGGGATGTGCGCGGCCCGGATCATGCTCGAGCACACCGGCACCCCGATCGGCTTGCTGCGGACCATGCCGCCCCCGCCGCAGAGCGCGATCGACTCGATGCGGCGCACGGCGGCCGCGCTGGGTGTCGCCTGGCCCGCCGACGTGCCGGTCGGCCGGATACTGGCCGGCCTGGACGCCAACACCCCCGCGGCCCTGGTCCTGATGTCGGAGGCCACCGGCCTCCTGCGCGGCGCGGGCTACACCCTGCTGGCCGACCTCGACGACCCCGCCGCCGACAAACTGACCCACAGCGCCATCGGCGCACCATACGCCCACGTCACCGCCCCGCTGCGCCGCCTGGCCGACCGGTTCGTCACCGAGATCTGCCTGGCCCACTGCGCGGGAACCGAAGTCCCGCAGTGGGTGATCGACGGCCTCGGCCCCGCCGTTGAGACGCTGCGCCGCACCGACGCGGTGGCAGGCAAGGTGGACCGCGCATGCGTGGACCTGACCGAGGCGACCGTGCTGGCTTCCCGAGTGGGTACCGAGTTCTCCGCCGTCGTCCTGCGCGAGGCCAACGGCTCGCGCCCCGCCGAGATCTTCGTCGCCGAACCACCGATTCTGGGCCGCTGCGCAGGAAATCCCCCGGAAGGGCGCACAGTTCAGGTGCGGCTGACCGCCGTCGACCCGGAAACCCGGACGATCACCTTCGGCTACGAGCCCTGATCGCGGCGGCCGGCTCGCCGGTCCAGGTGGCTATAGTGACCGCCGGAGGGGATCGGGAGCGGAGGGGAGCATGACAGTCATCGAACGTTCATTTCTCGGAGACTCGGCATGAGCACCGGACAGCAGACTGCGGAGACGCTCACCACAACGCGGTGCGCGTCGACTACGACGCGGGAAATCCGCATTCGCCCGATCCGTCCGGAATCTGGACGGTCAACGGTGATCTGGTCTTCGTGCCTGGGCGCGACGGTGGCGACGTCACCGTGCACGGAACCCGCACGGATTACCCCTCCCTCGAGGTGTATCAGGAACGTCAGGACGGCAGTGTGAAGGAGATTGTCGTCGATCCGGCGGTGACCGGTGGGGAACACGGACCGATCGCGAATTTGCCCTTCCACCACGAGATCCCGGGATCGGACCCGAAGGTGCTCGACAAGTTCAAGGCCATCCAGAAGTTCCCCGAAGGTGATCCGGGGCCGGGCTATCCGGGTACCTACGACCTGCCCGGCACCAAGGCGGGCGAGACCGACAATCCGCCGGTGGTCCGCAAGATCACCCCGAGCGATATGCCGCTCGGATGAGCGGCACGACCACGCCCCCCGCCGAGCGATACTGGAGGACCGCGACGCTGTCGTTGCCGGTGTTCGCCATGCTCGCGTTCGCGCTGGCGTTCCTTTCCGCGGCGCTGCTGGACGGAACCACCGGCCTGCCGGAGCGGTTGGCCTTCCCGCTGGGCTCGCTCACCGGAGTCCTGGTCGCGGTCCCCGTGGCAGTCGTTCTTCTGCGGTGGGATGGACGTGTGGTCGCGCGCGGAATCGTGCTGGGGATTCTCGTTGCCAGTGGGCTGAATATGATCGTCGGCGCCGGCATCGGAATCTGGGGATAGTCGATGAACGACACCGAGAGAATTTCGGTACGCAACAGGGCGTTCGGTCCGTACGGCTTTCTCACTGTCGCCGTCGTCTTTCCGGTGGCTGTGCTCTACGGACTTGCGATGCGCGATGCCGACGTGCCGGGGGTGCCCCTGCCGATCTGGTCGGCGTTCGCCGTCGGCTGGCTGGTGGCGTTCACCGTCGGTGGCCGAGCACGCGAATTGGCCGTCGGTCTGCTGCTCGGTGGCACCGGCCTGCTCGTATCCGTGCTGCTGTACCCCTCGATCCTCGTTCTCGCCGTAGCCCTGCCCGCGACGGTGGTCTGGGCAGTGGTTGTCGCGGTACGCCGCCGGGGCCGTCCCGACGAGTCGTCCGCCTCCGGTTAGCGCTTCCGCAGACCGCACGGCGCGGCTGACCCTTGCGGCGTACGACTGCGCGGATCACCCGGCGGAGACGAAGGCTGCGGCGGCCGGGTAGCGGGCGAGGGCTTGGCCTGCGGCGGCTTCTTCGGTGTCGGCGAGGAGTTCGAAGAGGGTGGCGGTCGGGCCGTGGGCGTCGGTGCCCACCGTGAGGATCGCTTCGCGGGATTCCACGGCGTCGCGGTGGTCGCCCAGGACCGACTGCAGGCGTTTGGCGCGGGCGCCGAGGTCGTGGGCGTCGGGGCCGAGGGTCGCCGCGGCGGCTTCGCAGGAATAGCGTAAGCGCTTGGCGCCCTTGCGGATGTCGTGCAGCAGCTCCACGCGATCGGCGGGGGTGGCGGTGGGTTCGGCGAAGACCAGCTCGCGCAGGCGGGTGCGGTCGCGGCGCAGGATCTGTTCGAAGACGGTGATCGCGTCCTTCTCGGCTTTGGCGGTCGAGAGTGGGGGATCGGTGCGCCAGGTGGTCAGTGTCTCGACCAGGCGGTGGTAGCGCTCGCCGTCGAGTTCGGTCAGCACGGCGGCGTGGGCGGTGGCATAGGCCTGCCGGGACGCGCCGACCAGGGCATCGGTGACTGCCGCCGGGACCTCGTCGAACGTGGCCAGCAGATCGGTGAAGCGTTCGGCGCGCACCTCGGCGTCGCGCGCGACTCCGAGCAGGTCGGCCAGCCACTTCAGCTCGGCCTCGGTGGCAGCCGCCTCCTCCTTGACGAACAGCTTGCGATAGGAGCGCAGGACGCTGCGCAGCCTGCGGGTGGCGACCCGCATCTGGTGCACGGAGTCGTACGCGTCGACCCGCACGTCGGGTTCGGCGGCCATCAGCCGGTCGATGTCCTCGCGCAGTGCCGCGATGACGGCTGGTCCGGCTTCGGTCGCCATGATGTCAGTCTCGCTTCCCGAACGTGTCGGTCGCTTCCACCAGATGATGGGTGATGCCGGGCTCGTGGGCGGTGTGCCCGGCGTCCTCGACGATGTGCAGGGTCGAGGACGGCCACGCGTTGTGCAGGTCCCAGGCGCTCACCGCCGGGCACACGATGTCGTGGCGGCCCTGCACGATCACCCCGGGGATGTCGGCGATCCGATCGATGTCACGGAGCAACTGTCCCTCGTCGAGGAATCCGCCGTGCCGGAAATAGTGGTTTTCGATCCGGGCGAAGGCGAGGGCGAAGCGTGCCTCGGCGGTTTCGGCGACCCGATCCGGTTGCGGCAGCAGCGAACTCGTCGCGCCCTCCCATGTCGACCACGCCACCGCGGCGTCGAGGGCGACCTGGGGATCGGGGGAGTGCAGCAGTCGGTGATAGACCTCGACGAGATCGCTGTCGCGCTCCTCGACCGGCACCGGCGCGAGGAATTTCGCCCATTCGGCGGGGTACACATTGCCCGCCGCGCCGTTGTAGTACCAGTCGATCTCCTTGCGCCGCAACAGGAAGATCCCGCGCAACACCAGTTCGGTGACGCGCTCCGGATGCGCCTCGGCGTAGGCCAAGCCCAGCGTGGAACCCCACGACCCGCCGAACACCTGCCAGCGTTCGATTCCGAGGTGCTCGCGCAGCAGTTCCATGTCGGCGATCAGATTCGGGGTGGTGTTGGTGTCCAGGCTCGCGCCGTCGGCGATGTGCGGCACCGACTGTCCACAGCCACGCTGATCGAACAGCACGATCCGGTACACGGTGGGATCGAAGAAGCGCCGCTGCAGTGGTCCGGTGCCGCCGCCGGGTCCGCCGTGCACGAACACCACCGGCTTGCCGTCGGGATTCCCGCTGACCTCCCAGTACACCGACTGCCCGTCACCGACCGCGAGCAGCCCGTGCTCGAACGGCTCGATCTCCGGGTAGAGGGTCCGCATCAGAACGCCAATCCCGAAGCCAGGTCCGGCAATTCGAGCGAGGTCAGCGCCTCGGTCCGCACGTCGGCGCAGGCCGCGGTGGTCACCCGGTCGATGATCGCCTTGTCCGCGAGCACCTGCCCGTTGATGCCACCGTTGCGCAGCGCCCACTCGTGCACCATCGCGTTGAGCGAGAACCGCCCCAGCGTCGGCCCCTGCACCCGGAAGTTCGACAGCTCCGGCTCGATCATCCCGCACAACTCCGCCGCGGCGGCATCGGTGATCGCGACCTCCCCGGCACCCGCCGGACCGCTGGTCTTCGCCGCGCCACTCGTCGCCGAGGCCGCCGAGGTGGTGCTGCCGGAACTACCGGTGGACACGGCTTCACCACCGCCACAGGCGGTCAGGCTCGCGACGGCGAGCACACCCGCCAGCAGGACAACAGGTCGAGAATTCCAACGGCGGTGCGGCATCGGTACCTCTACTCGAGTCGAATGTATCGACTCCGAGTCTGCCACCTACCTCGCACCACCGGCCGGGGCACGATGGCCGAACCCGGTTGCCAGACGGTCGAGCAGGTCGTCGACGAACTGTTCGAACCGCCCGCCGGTCGTATCGATGGTGCGCCACGGATGCAGCGCGACCAGCGGAGCGAGCTGCTCGGCGAGCTGGAGCTCGCGCGCCCCGATCGGGGCATCGCGGCCCAGCGCGGCCAGGAAGGCGGCGCGGTGCCGTCCGTGCAGCAGTCGCATCGACAGCATCGGGTGGGTGATCACGGCATCGCCCCAGTCGAAGATGGCGGTCTGCGCGTCGCGATCGAGCGACGGGGTCGGCGTCGCTCGATCGCTCGGCATCGTCGGATCAGAAGCTGTGCTCGGGCCCGGGGAAGGTGCCCTGGCGGACTTCGGCGGCGTAAGCGGTTGCGGCGGAGCGGAGTTCGTCGCCGACGTTGCCGAAGCGCTTGACGAACTTGGCGGTCTTGCCGCTGGTGTAGCCCGCCATGTCCTGCCAGACCAGGACCTGGGCGTCGCAGTCGGCGCCGGCGCCGATGCCGACGGTGGGGATGGTGAGCTTGTGGGTGACCTGGCCCGCGAGTTCGGCGGGGACCATTTCCATCACCACGGAGAAGGCGCCTGCCTCCTGGACGGCGATGGCGTCGGCGATCAGCTGTTCGGAGCCGTCGCCGCGGCCCTGCACGCGGAAGCCGCCGAGGGTGTTCACGCTCTGCGGGGTGAAGCCGATGTGGGCCATCACGGGGATGCCCGCGGAGGTGATCAGGGCGATCTGCTCGGCGACGCGCTCGCCGCCCTCGAGCTTGACCGCGTGCGCGCCGCCCTCCTTCATGAAGCGGGTGGCGGTCGCGAGGGCCTGCTGGGGCGAGGACTCGTAGGTGCCGAAGGGCAGGTCGGCCACGACCAGGGCGTGCGGTGCGCCGCGGACCACGCCGCGCACCAGCGGGATGAGCTCGTCGACGGTGATCGGCACGGTGGTGTCGTAGCCGTAGACGACGTTGGCGGCGGAGTCACCGACCAACAGGACGGGAATACCCGCCTCTTCGAACAGTCGCGCGGAGGAGTAGTCGTAGGCCGTCAGCATCGACCAGCGTTCGCCCTCGGCCTTCATCTGCTGCAGATGCTGGACGCGGGTCTTGCGGCGGGGCTTGGCGGTGGTGGCGGGAGCGGCACCGTAGGCAGGGGTCTGCTCATCGGATACGGACATCATCGTCCCTCTTTCGTCTGGTTCCTCGAGGCCCGTCACCGGGTCCCCGGGTGTGTCTGACGAATCCAGTGTGCCACCTCGACACGAACCGATTTAAGGGCCGGTGGCGGTGTGATCGGTCACACCCTCGGTTCGGCTACCGTGAGAACGAGCCCCTCCGTGCGGAACGGGCGCATCGAGATGTGCGCCCCGTCGGCGCGGAAAGGTGGACCCACCGTGCAGCGAGGTCGGCTCGTCGTGATCATCGGTGCGATTGCCGCGCTGATCGTCACCGGATGCAGCACCAGTGCGGACGCACCGAGCGCCGAGCTGCCGCCCCCACCGCCCGGGCTGGACACCTTCTACTCCCAGCAGGTCGACTGGGGTTCGTGCGAGACCTTCGGCGGACCCGAGGACCGGCTGCCGCCCAACGCCCAGTGCGCGCGGGTCACCGTGCCCGTCGACTACGCCCGCCCGGACGGTCCGACCGCCCAGATCGCGCTCTCGCGGCTCCCGGCGACCGGCCGCAAGGTCGGCTCGCTGCTGATGAATCCCGGCGGTCCCGGCGTCTCCGGCCTGTCGATGATCACCGTCGGCACCCGCACCGAGCTGGCCGAGAAGTTCGACCGCGTCGGATTCGATCCGCGCGGCGTCGGCTCCTCGCTGCCCGCGATCGTCTGCCTGACCCCCGAGCAGGCCGACGCCGAACGCGCCGAACCGCCGACCGACAACACCCCGGAGGGCATCGCCGCGGCCGAGGCCGACAATCGCGAGTACGCCGACCGCTGCGCCCAGCGCACCGGTGCCGACCTGCTCGCCCACGTCGGCACCCGCGAGGTGGTCCAGGACATGGACGTCCTGCGCGCCGCGCTCGGTGACCCCAAGCTGAGCTACCTCGGCTACTCCTACGGCACCCGCCTCGGCTCGGCCTACGCCGAGAAGTTCCCGCAGAACGTGCGCGCCATGGTCCTCGACGGCGCGGTGGACTCCTCGCAGGACCCGGTCCAGGAGTCGCTGCGCCAGGCCGCGGGCTTCCAGGGCGTGTTCAACGCCTACTCCACCGAGTGCGCCGCCCAGGCGGACTGCCCGCTCGGCGCCGACCCGGCCCAGTCGGTGGCGCGCTTCCGCGCCCTGGTCGGTCCGCTCGAGACGACCCCGGCCGCGACCGACGACCCGCGCGGGCTCAGCTACAACGACGCGATCACCGGCGTCCAGCAGGCCCTCTACAGCGACGAGATGTGGAACGTGCTCACCCAGGGTCTGATCGAACTGGCCGACGGTCGCGGCGACACCCTGCTGCAACTGGCCGACATGTACGACGGCCGCCGCCCGGACGGCACCTACGCCAACACCCAGGACGCCTTCAACGCCATCCGCTGCGTCGACGACCCCCGCATCACCGATCCCGCGGTGACCGGACTCCAGGACACCGAATACCGCAAGGCCGCGCCCTTCCTCGACGACGGCAAGGGCACCGGTGCCGCCCCGCTGGAACTGTGTGCCGCGTGGCCGGTGCCCAACACCAGCGAACCGCATCGGGTGTCGGCGCCGGGTCTGCCGGTCACCGTCGTCGTCTCCACCACCGACGACCCGGCGACGCCGTATCAGGCAGGCGTCGATCTGGCCGAACAGCTGGGCGCGGACCTGGTCACCTTCCGCGGTAATCGGCACACCGCGGCGCTCGTGGCGGGGGATCAGTGCCTCGACAGCACGATCATCGACTACCTCGTCGACCTCGCCGCGCCCGGACCCGGTCTCACCTGTTGAACACTCGCGGACCTCACCGCGCCACGTCGTGGCCGGTGAGATGGGCGAATGGAAAGACTGGATCGCAAACCCGTTCGCGTATGTAACACGGATTTAACGCCAGGTGCCTACTCTCGCCCGTATGGATCGCCAGAAGGAATTCGTGCTGCGGACGCTCGAAGAGCGGGACATCCGCTTCGTACGTCTCTGGTTCACCGACGTACTGGGCTACCTCAAGTCGGTCGCCATCGCCCCCGCCGAGCTCGAAGGCGCCTTCGAGGAGGGCATCGGCTTCGACGGTTCGGCCATCGAGGGCTTCGCGCGCGTGTCCGAGGCGGACATGGTCGCGCGCCCCGATCCGTCGACCTTCCAGGTGCTGCCCTGGGCCAGCTCCAAGGGCCACCAGCACTCCGCGCGGATGTTCTGCGACATCACGATGCCCGACGGTTCGCCGTCGTGGGCCGACCCGCGCCACGTGCTGCGCCGTCAGCTGAACAAGGCCGCCGACGTCGGCTTCAGCTGCTACGTGCACCCCGAGATCGAGTTCTTCCTGCTGCGTGAGCAGCTCAAGGACGGCTACGAACCCACCCCGGCCGACAACGGCGGCTTCTTCGACCAGGCCGTGCACGACGCCGCGCCGAACTTCCGCCGCCACGCCATCGACGCGCTCGAGTCGATGGGCATCTCGGTGGAGTTCAGCCACCACGAGGGCGCGCCCGGTCAGCAGGAGATCGACCTGCGCTACGCCGACGCGCTGTCGATGGCCGACAACGTGATGACCTTCCGCTACCTCATCAAGGAGGTCGCGATCGACGAGGGCGTGCGCGCGACGTTCATGCCCAAGCCGTTCTCGCAGTACCCGGGCTCGGCCATGCACACCCACATGAGCCTGTTCGAGGGCGAGTCCAACGCCTTCGCCGACGCCGACGACCCGAACAACCTCTCGGGCACCGCGCGCTCGTTCATCGCGGGCATCCTCGAGCACGCCCCCGAGATCAGCGCCATCACCAACCAGTGGGTGAACTCCTACAAGCGCCTCATCCACGGCGGCGAGGCCCCGACGGCGGCCTCCTGGGGCCGGTCCAACCGGTCGGCGCTGGTGCGCGTGCCGATGTACACCCCGAACAAGTCCTCCTCGCGGCGCGTCGAGATCCGCAGCCCTGATTCGGCCTGCAACCCGTACCTGACCTTCGCGGTGCTGCTGGCCGCCGGTCTGCGCGGCATCGAGAAGGGCTACACGCTGCCGCCCGAGGCCGAGGACGACGTGTGGTCGCTGACCGCCGCCGAGCGGCGCGCCATGGGCTTCCGCGAGCTGCCCGGCACGCTCGACGAGGCGCTGCAGGCGATGGAGCGTTCGGAACTGGTCGCCGAGACCCTCGGTGAGCACGTCTTCGACTTCTTCCTGCGCAACAAGCGTCGCGAGTGGGCCGACTACCGCAGCCAGGTCACCCCGTGGGAGCTCAAGGAGTACCTGAGCCTGTAGTGAGCCGGTGGTCACGAGGACGTGACGCCACCGTGGCCTGGAGCATGTAGTTTTATCGCATGGTTCGGCCACCGACTGCCCGCTCCGCTGTTCCCGGCGTAGGTCGGCTCGGCTTACTAGAGCCGACCGCCGCGGACTCCCTGCACCAGCTCGGCTGGGACAATGTCGACGGCGTGCCCGTGCTCTGGGCGCTGTCGCGGTCACCCGATGCCGATCTCGCCCTGTCCACGTTGGTCCGGCTGCGCGAATCGCTCGGAACCGACTGGGGTGAACTGGATTCGGCGATCCGCACCGAGACCACGTTGCGCGGCAGGCTGTTCGGGTTGCTGGGCTCGTCCACCGCGTTCGGCGACCACTTGGTGGCCACCCCGGACGCGTGGAAGATCCTGCGCGCGAAGGAACTTCCCGATCGAGACGCGGTGATCGCCGATCTGCTCGACGCGGTCGACGCCGTCCCGGAGACCGGGCCCAACGCGGGACCGATGCTGTATCGCGCCGGGATCGCCGGCCCGGAGGCGATCGCGTTGCTGCGCAAGCGGTATCGCGATCAGCTGATGCTGCTGGCCGCGATCGACCTGGCCTCCACCGTGGAGAACGAGCCGGTCCCGCCCTATCTGGTGGTGGGCAGACAGCTGTCGGACCTGGCCGATGCCGCGCTCACCGCGGCACTGTCGGTCGCGGTGGCGCGGGTGTGCAAGAACGGCGAGGTGCCGGTACGTCTCGCTGTCATCGCGATGGGCAAATGCGGTGCGCGCGAACTGAACTACGTCAGCGATGTGGATGTGGTCTTCGTCGCCGAACCGGCCGACGCGACCGCGACGCGGCTGGCCGCGGAGATGATGAGCGTGGCCGGCTCGGCCTTCTTCGAGGTCGACGCGGCCCTGCGCCCGGAGGGCAAAGCGGGTGCGCTGGTGCGCACCCTCGATTCCCATCTCGCCTACTACAAGCGCTGGGCCCGCACCTGGGAGTTCCAGGCGCTGTTGAAGAACCGGCCGATGACCGGCGACCTCGCCCTCGGTCAGCAGTATCGCGACGCGATCATGCCGATGGTGTGGACCGCCTCGGAGCGTCCCGATTTCGTCACCGACGTGCAGGCCATGCGCCGCCGCGTCGAGGACCTGGTCCCCGCCGACCTGCGCGAGCGCGAGCTCAAGCTCGGCGCCGGCAGCCTGCGCGATGTCGAATTCGCCGTCCAGCTCCTGCAATTGGTGCACGGCCGGGTCGACGAGGCGCTGCACGTCACCAATACCGTCGAGGCGCTCACCGCGCTCGCCGCCGGTGGGTACGTCGGCCGCGACGACGCCGCCAACCTCACCGCCTCCTACGAATTCCTGCGCCTGCTCGAGCACCGCCTGCAGTTGCAGCGGCTCAAGCGCACGCACACCCTGCCCGCCGCCGATGACGAGGAGGGCATGCGCTGGTTGGCGCGCGCCGCCCACATCCGGCCCGACGGCCGCCAGGACGCGGTCGGGGTGCTCGACACCGAGATCCGGCGCAATTCGATGCGGGTGCGGCGCCTGCACGGCAAGCTGTTCTACCGGCCGCTGCTCGACGCGGTCGCCCGGATCGACTCCGACGCGCTGCGCCTGAGCCCCGACGCCGCCGTCCGCCAGCTCGCCGCGCTCGGCTACGGCGCACCGGCGAACGCGCTCGGCCACCTCAAGGCGCTCACCGGCGGGGTCTCGCGCAAGGGCCGCATCCAGGCGCTGCTGCTGCCGACCCTGCTCGAATGGCTCGGTGACACACCGAATCCCGACGCGGGCCTGCTCGCGTACCGGCGCGTCTCGGAGGGGCTCGACGATCAGATCTGGTTCCTGCGCGAACTGCGCGACGAGGGTGCCATCGCCCAGCGGCTGATGATCGTGCTCGGTTCCTCGGAATACCTGCCCGACTTGCTGATCAATGCCCCCGAGACCATCCGCATGTATGCCGACGGTCCCGGCGGTCCGCAGCTGCTCGGTCCGCAGCCCTCCGACGTCGCCCGCGGCATCCAGACCGCCGCCGCCCGCTACGACGATCCGAAACGCGCTGTCGCGGCGGCCCGTTCGCTGCGCAGGCACGAACTGGCCAGGGTCGCCTCGGCCGATCTGCTCGGCATGCTCGACGTGCCGCAGGTGTGCGCGGCGCTGTCGTCGGTGTGGGTCGCGGTGCTCGAGGCGTCGCTGCGCGCGGTCATCCGGGCTTCGGAGGCCGAGCGTGGTGCGCCCGCGCCCGCCGATTTCGCGGTGATCGGCATGGGCAGGCTCGGTGGCATGGAGCTCGGTTACGGCTCCGACGCCGATGTGCTGTTCGTCTGCGATCCGCGGCCCGGCGAGGACGAGACCACCGCGATGAAGTGGGCCATCGGCATCGCCGAACAGGTCCAGCGCCTCCTCGGCGCCCCGAGTACCGATCCGCCGCTGCAGGTCGACGCGGGGCTGCGTCCGGAGGGGCGCAACGGCCCCTTGGTGCGCACGCTGGCGGCCTATCAGGCGTACTACGCGCAGTGGGCGCAGCCGTGGGAGGTGCAGGCGCTGCTGCGCGCCCACCAGGTGGCGGGCGATCAGGCGCTGGGTGTGCGGTTCCTGCACGTCATCGACCCGGTCCGCTATCCGGCCGGTGGCGTGTCCGCCGATTCGGTCCGTGAGATCCGCCGGATCAAGGCCCGCGTCGATTCCGAACGCCTCCCGCGCGGCGCCAACCCCGCCACCCACACCAAACTGGGCCGCGGCGGCCTGGCCGACATCGAGTGGACCGTGCAGCTGCTGCAGCTGCGTCACGCCCACGAGGTCCCCGGCCTGCACAACACCTCGACCCTGCAGTCGCTCGACGTCATCGAGGCCGAGGGCATCCTCGAGCCCGAAGACGTCGCCCTGCTGCGCGAATCGTGGATCACCGCCACCGCCGCCCGCAACGCCCTCGTCCTGGTCCGCGGCAAACCCTCCGACCAGCTCCCCGGCCCCGGTCGCCTCCTGTCCGCCGTCGCCCGCGTCGCAGGCTGGCCCACCGACGACGGCAGCGAGTTCCTCGACAACTACATGCGCATCACCCGCCGCGCCAAGGCAGTAGTCGAACGCGTCTTCGGCGGCTAGGGACACGAGAAAGGCCCCGTACCACTGGTACGGGGCCTTTCTACTGTTGCGCCGAGATCAGATGGCGCGGACGTCCTGGGCCTGGGGGCCCTTCTGGCCCTGGCCGACCTCGAACTCCACCCGCTGTCCCTCTTCGAGGGACTTGAAGCCCGAGCCGCCGATGGCGGAGTAATGCACGAAGACGTCGGGGCCGCCTCCGTCTTGGGCGATGAAGCCGAAGCCCTTTTCGCCGTTGAACCACTTAACAGTGCCTTGAGTCATGTGTTTAAAAGTCTTTTCCGTAGGTGAGCCACGGCGATCACTTGCGATCAGCCCAGTCTCAGCAGCCAAGTATGCCATACTCTTCGGCAAACTGCGCATTCGGACCTATAAGACCACGTTGTGGGCGGCGTCTGCGGTTCGATCCCGGGCGTGTCGCGCCTCGTGGACGCGGGTATGAGCGCCCGCGCCACATGCCTTCGCGGGGTGTGCCAATCTGAGCGGTATGGGTGAGATGAACGAGGGGGACTCCGGTCATGTCGACCTGGCGCTGCGGGTGCTCGACGCGCACGTGGCGTTCACCAAGGAGCAGCTGTTGCAGCCGGCGGGTTTCCTCGAGCTCGTTGTCGAGGAGGTCGACGGATTGCTCGCGGAAGCCGAGGAGCTGACCCTGGCCGAGTCGGTGACCCGCGAGCAGATCAAGGGGGTCGCGCACAAGTACGCCGTGCAGATCCCGGTGGAGGGCGCGATCCCCGAACTCGTCGGTGAGGTCGCCGCGCGGCTCTACAACCATCGCGCCAACGACGAGATCCCGGTCGGCGAGGTCGTCGACAGCCGTCGCTTCGACGAATTGGCTGCCGCCGTGGCCGACATGGGGGTCACCCACCGGTTGGTGCGGCTGGTGCTCAGCAGCCCGGTCACCGTCGACGCCTGTGTCGAAGCGGTCCAGCGCGCGGTGGTCACCGCGGTCGACGACGGCCGCCACGGCGAGGGCGGCGGACTCGCGCAAACGCTGCGCGGCGCGCTGGCCCGCCTGGCCGAGCCCGCGCTGCCCGCGATCGAGAACGGCGTCGGCAGGCTCACCCGCACCGGCGCGCGATTCGTGTTGCGCGGCAACCGCGCCGACGCCGACGACGTGCTGCTCGACACCGCCCGCGAGACCTGGCGCAAGCACGCCGACGACTCGATCGGCTCGTTTCGCGACCTGGTCTCGGCCGAGGACGTCGAGGACGTCGTCGTGCTCACCTTCGAGTTCTGGCGCACCTTCCGCGACACCGACTACTTCCACGCCCTGCTCGACGAGGGCATCGACCACGTCTTCGACAAGTACGGCGACACCCCGCTCACCGAGCTGCTGGCCGAGCTGGGTATCGGTCGCGAGGACCTGATCGAGGAGGCACTGCGCTTCGGCCCCTCGGTGCTCGGAAAGCTCGACGAGCGTGGTTATCTCGACACCGTGGTGCGGCGCAGGCTGGCCCCGTTCTACGCCTCGGCGGAGTTCCGGGCCGCGGTGGCGGGCACCGGGTAGTCCGCGGCGACCCGCCAGTCCTGTTCGGGCGCTGCCGCGTCGGTGTGTGTCGGTACGATCCGTGCAACGATGGGGCGGTTCGCCGCCACCGGATCGCGATCGAAAGGCTGCCGTGACACGTCTGTCCACCCTGCTCGACCAGATCGACTCCGGTGCTGTGCTGCTGCCCGAATTCCAGCGCGGCTACGTATGGAATCGGGACCAGGTGCGTGGACTCATGCGGTCGCTGTACCTCGGGTACCCGGTCGGTGGGCTGCTGGTGTGGGAGACCGGATCCGAGGAGATCGCGGTACGCGGTGCCCCCGGCGGATCGGGGCTGCGCCAGTTGCTGCTCGACGGCCAGCAGCGCATCACCACCCTCTACGGGATCGTGCGCGGGACCGCGCCGTCGTTCTTCGAGGGCGACGCCATCGCCTTCACCGGGCTCCATTTCGATGTCGAGCGTGAGGTTTTCGAGTTCCAGGTGCCCGGACGCGACACCAATCCGGCGTGGATCGATGTCACCGAACTGTTCGCGCTGGGGCCGATGCACTACCTGGCCCGGTTCACCGATGTGGCGCCGGAGACCCTCGCGGTCTATCTCGACCGGCTCAACAAGCTGCGCGAGATCACCCACCGAGAGTTCAACGTCGAGACGATCACCGGGTCCGATCGCACCGTCGACGAGGTGGTCGACATCTTCAACCGGGTCAACTCCGGCGGCACCAAGCTGTCCAAGGGTGATCTGGCACTGGCGACGCTGTGCGCGCAGTGGCCGCAGGCCCGCGGCAATCTGCGCGACCACCTGATCCGCTGGGACAAGGACGGCTACACCTTCACCCTGGACTGGCTGCTGCGCAATGTGATCGCGGTCGGCAACGGGCGCTCGCACTTCGACGCGCTCGGCGATCTGGACCCGGTCGAATTCGAGCAGGCGCTGAGTTCGACCGCGACGCAGGTCGACACGTTCCTCGACACCGTCGCGGGCAGGCTCGGCCTCGATCACGACCGAGTCCTGATGGGGCGCTACGCCATTCCGGTGATCACCCGGCTGCTGTTCCTCAACGGCGGCCGCTTCGACAACGATCTGCACCGCGACCGGGTGCTGTACTGGTACGTGCACTCGGCGCTGTGGGGCCGGTTCAGCGGCTCCACCGAGACCTTCCTGCAGCAGGACTACGACACCCTCGAACGCGGCGGTATCGACGGTCTGATCGCCTCGCTGGAACGGTTGCGCGGCGGTTCGCTCGACATCTGCGCCGACGATTTCGCCGGGGCCACCCGCGGGTCGCGGTTCTATCCGCTGCTGTATCTGCTTGCCCGCGTGGACGGTTCGCGCGATCTCGGCACCGGGTCCGAATTGGGGATCGAGCAGTTCAGCGAGCGCACGCCGGTGCAGGTGCATTACCTGTTCCCGAAAACGCTGCTGCGCGAAGCCGGATACGAGCGCAACGAGATCAACGCGATCGCCAACTTCTGCTTCCTGAGCCCAGGCTCGGAGGCCGAGCTGGGTGATCGTGAGCCGGGCGACTACTTCGCCGAGGTCGAGCAGCGCAACCCCGGAGTGCTCGCCTCGCAATGGATTCCGACCGATCCGGCGCTGTGGCGGGTGGAGAACTACCGCGAGTTCCTGCGCGCGCGGCGCAAGCTGCTCTCCGCGGCGGCCGACGCGTTCCTCGAACAGCTGCGCACCGGCACGCTGCACCGGCCGACGCTGCTGACGGTCGGCGTGGCCGGGGTGACCCTCGGTGATCCCGCCGTCGATCAGGTGAACGCGCTCGTCGACGACCTCATCGCCGACGGCTTCGGCTTCCCGCTGCTCGACAGCGAGGTCTCCGACCCGGTCACCGGCCGCGAACTCGCTGTCGCCGAGGCGTTCTGGCCCGAGGGGCTGCAGCCGGGCGTCGGCATGCCGGTGGTGCTCGTGCTGGAACCGGCCAATGCCGACCTCACCCGCTTCGCCCAGCTCGGCTACGCGGTGTTCACCTCCGTCGACGCCCTGCGCGGCTACGTCGGCAACCTGCGCGCCGAGGCCTCCGGCGCCACCGGCCCCGACGGTCCGGCCGCCGATGTGGCCGCCCTGGCCGAGCGGTTGCCCGCCACCTGGGTCGGCAACTCCGAGCAGGTCTGGTTCCACTACGCCTGGAACCAGCTCGAACACGACCGGGCGAGCGGCCCCGACGCGAACCTGGAACCCGAGCAGGTCGCCCTGCGCTACGTGGCCCTGTGGGCGCTGACCCGCACCTTCTACATCCACGCCTTCGACCAGGGCAACCCCGGCGAATGGCGCTACTACCTCGGCGACGTGATCGGCCCCGCCCCGCTCATCCCCTACGAGTGGCTGGCCCAGCGCGCGGTCGACTCCGGCGCCCTTGCCCCCGGCGCCGCCCCCGGCGACGAGGACATCGCGATCGCCCTGGTCCACGGCGTCATCGAAACCGTCGACGAGGTCGCCACCGCCCTCACCTACCTCCTCGGCGGCCCCGGCCTCTTCGCCTCCCTCTGGGCCTCCGCGGGCGCCGCCGAACACTACGGCTACCCGCTCTCCCCGGACCAGATCAACGACCTCATCAACCAGGTCGTCAACGACCCGGCCTCCCGAAAGATCCAGGCCTACAACTGGATCGAGGAAGGGTTGCCGCTGTAGCGCGTCCGCGTGATCACCGGTCGGACGGATCGGTGATGTGGTGGGGGACCGGCGGGGTGGCGGCCGAGTGCGCACCGGCGACGAAGGCGGCGCAGTCCTGTCCTGACTTGTCGCCGTCGGCGTCTTCGACACCGCTGTTGACGTCGACCCCGAACGGGCTCACCGCGGTGATCGCCGCGCCGACATTGGCAGCCGTCAGCCCGCCGGCGAGTATCACCGGGCAGCCGAGTGCGGACAGTTCGGCCACGATCCGGGCGCTGATCGTCCAGTCGTGGGTGCGGCCGGTGCCACCGAGGCGATCCTCGGTGCGTGAATCGAGCAGTACCGCGTCGCAGTGGTCGGCAACGGCCCTGGCTTCTCGGACGGCGTCGGTGCCGGTCACGTGCACGGCTCGCAGGACGGTGCGGCCTCGTGCCGCTGCCCTGACCTGTCGGAGCGTGGCCGTCGACACCAACCCGTGGACTTGAATCGCGTCCACGCCGATCCGATCCGCCAGGGCGATGATCGCGTCGGCGTCCTCGAGGTGGGTGACGAGGACCTTGGTGACGAACGGCGGCACCAGGGCGGCCAGACCGCGCGCCTCGTCGGTTGTGAGGCCGTCCTCGCTGAAATGAGTGATGCCCGAGATGAATCCGACCGCATCGGCCCCGGATTCCACCGCGATCCGCAGATCGGTCGCCGAGCGGATTCCGCAGATCTTCGCACGGACGGTCATGGCCGGGAGGCTACCGCGGTTTCTCGCTGGAAGGTGGTGACGAAGTCGCGGAGGGCGGTGCTGTCCTCGCGGTCGGTGGGGCGGTAGCCGTGGGCGACCTCGACGGTGATGGGGGTGCCGGTGGTGATGGGGAGTTCGGTCCAGCAGGTGGGCAGGACCGGGAGTTGGATGGTGCGGGTGGCGACGGTGAGGGTGATCGACGAGGTGTAGCGGGTCGCGAGCAGGGTCAGTTCGTCGACCGCGTGCTCGGTGAGCGGGCCCGCCGCGGTGAATTCCTCGATGTACATCGGCCACCTCCTGGGGGTCAGGGTAGTCCACAGAGAAGCTTTAGCTTCGCCACAAGTCGGTCGAAAGTGGGGCGATTTAGGCTGGCCCGATGATGCGTAAGTGGATGGACCGGGTGCTGCTCGGTCTGGGGTGGGGCGCACTGGCGGCGGCGGTGACGGGGATCGTGCTGCACGCCGGGAACTGGCAGCGGCAGGGTCTGGTGCTGCTGGCCTCGGGGGCGACGTGGTTGATGCTGGGGGCGATCGTCGGGCTGATCCTGGTGCTGGCGGCCCGGGGATGGCGCAGTGCGGCGGCCGCCGCGGTGGTCGTGGTCGGGGTGGGGTGGACGCTGATTCCGCCCTACATCCCGGACAGCCGCGCCGCCGACGGCCCGGAACTGGTGGTGCTGCAGTCGAATCTGTACTTCGGTGCGGCCGATCCGGCGGCGGTGGTCGCGACGGTTCGCGACAATGCCGTCGACGTGCTCACCGTCAACGAACTGACCTTCGACGCCGTCACGAAGCTGCGCGCGGCGGGCCTGGAGGACGCGCTGCCGCACTTCTACACCGAACCCACCCACGCCGGTGGAGGCGGCACCGGCATCTACAGCCGATACCCGTTGCGCGACACCGTGAAATACGACGGCTTCATCCTGCACAACCTGTCCGCCACACTGGAACACCCCGAGCGCGGCCCGATCTCGGTCTACGCCTTCCACCCGGTCCCGCCCACGGCCGACTTCCCGGCCTGGTCGGCGGAGATGCGCCGGGTCGACGAAATCCTCGCCACCGCAACCACACCCGCCGTCGTCGGCGCGGATTTCAATGCCACCCGCGATCATTCGGCCTACCGCGCCCTGCTCGACGGCCCGTTCGCGGCCGCCGCCGAGCAGACCGGTGACGGTGTCCTGCCCACCTATCCGGCGGATCGCCGGTGGGGGCCGGTGATCGGGATCGACCACATCCTGCTCGCCGGTGGCGTCGCCCAGTCGGTGCGCACGCTCACCCTGCCGGGCACCGATCATCGCGCGATGCTGGCCACGGTCCGCCTCGAGCGTTGACGTCGGCGCGCCCGCTGCGATTACCATGTGAGCGCTCGACCGCGGACCGCTCGGTGTCCGCGTCATTCTCCGGGGAGGAATGCACATGAGGAGACATCGGTTCGGCATGGCCGTGGCCGCCGCACTGGCCAGTGCGGGGATGCTCGTATCCGGTTGCACGGCAACGACGGTCGCCAGCGACCAGGCGGTACCGGTGCTCGATGATCCGTGGGAGGTGGCGGGTGCCGCGTCGAGCACCAGCCCCAGCGGGCCGCGTCCCGGTGTCCCCGACAGCGACAAGCGGGCCGAGAACGGTGACAACGGCCCGATCGACAAACTCGCGCTCAACGCCATCGCCGATATCGAAGAGTACTGGCAGACCGAGTATTCCAAGACCTTCCGCGGCAACTTCAAGCCCGCCTCGAAGTACATCTCGTGGTCGGCGACGGCACCGGAGTCGGAATCGGTGAAGTTCTGCCTCAGCAGCACCTACCAGCTGGTCAACGCCGCGTACTGCCCGCTCAACCACACCATCGGCTGGGACCGTTCGGTGCTGCTGCCGCTGCTGGTGGACAAGTACAAGGAGATGTCGGTGGTGATGGTGCTGGCCCACGAGTACGGCCACGCCATCCAGTCCCAGGCCGATCTGCTGCGCGGTTTCACCACCGACGCCCTGGTGAAGGAACAGCAGGCCGACTGCCTGGCCGGTGTCTTCCTGCGCCATGTCGCCGAGGGCAATTCGAAGCACTTCACGCTCAACACCACCGACGGTCTCAACGGCGTGCTCGGCGCGACCGTCGCCGTGCGCGACCGCGACCCCAATGATCCCGACGCCGTGCACGGTTCGGCCTTCGAACGGGTCACCGCGGTGCAGATGGGCTACACCCAGGGCGCCAAGTCCTGCAAGGACATCGACGAGGACGAGATCGCCCAGCGTCGCGCCGGGCTGCCGGTCACCTTCGAGGACGGCGAACGCGACGAGCAACTCCCGGTGAACAAGGAGAACCTCAGCTCACTGGCCGACCAGCTGGCCAAGTCGATGCCGGTGGGGAACGCGCCGAAGTTCGACTACACCGGCCTGACCCGCAACTGCGCCTCGACCACCACGACCGAGCTGGTGTCCTACTGCCCCGGCAGCAACACCATCGGCACCGATCTGCCCGCCATGGCCGAGCGCGCCGGCGAGGGGACGCGGGGCAAGGAGGAACCGCTCTCGGCGGTCGTCACCGGCGACTACAACGCCGCGGTGGTGTTCGTGTCCCGCTACGCCCTCGCGGTGCAGCAGGACCGCAAGCTGTCGCTGACCGGCGCCGAGACAGCTGGCCTGCGCACCGCCTGCCTGTCGGGCGTGCTCACCACGAAACTCAGTGAGCCCGGCAGCGATCCGCGCCTGTCGGCGGGTGACCTCGACGAGGCCGTCTCGGGCCTGCTCGCCGACGGCCTCGCGGCCGCCGACGTCAACGGCAAGGTCGTGCCGAGCGGGTATCAGCGCCTCGAGGCGTTCCGCACCGGGGTCCTCGAAGGCGAGCAGGCCTGCCTGAAGCAGTTCAAGTAGGTCAGCGCGCCGCGGGCAGTGACCGCAGGGAGCTGAGGGTGTTCGCCACCGCGCGGGCGGCCTCGGCTCCCTTGGTCACGAAGTGGTTGGTGTAGTAGTCCACGTGCTCGCTGTGCTCGTGGAAGTGGTGCGGGGTGAGCACCACCGAGAAGACCGGCACATCGCCGTCGAGCTGCACGCGCATCAGGCCGTCGATCACCGCGGAGGCGACGAAGTCGTGGCGGTAGATGCCACCGTCGACCACCAGCGCGGCGGCGACGATCGCGTCGTAGCGGCCGGTGGCGGCCAGGCGCTTGGCGTGCAGCGGGATCTCGAAGGCACCGGGCACGTCGAAGACGTCCACGAGCGCCGGGTCGAAACCGAGATCGGCGTATTCGGCGACGAACCCCTCGTGCGCCCGGTTGACGATGGAGCTGTGCCAGCTGGCACGGATGAAGGCGACGGCGCCGGTAGACGTGGTTCCCATGGACCGAGTCTACTTTCCGGTAAATCTGCCCCGGAAGCGTCGGATCATTCTGATTCCGGCGCCGCCACCGCTCACCGGGCGGGCACGGCGTCGGTCTCCCCGCTGCCCACCGATTCCCCGAGCAGCCGCCGGTAGGTGGCGCTGCGCGCGAGCAGCTCGGAGTGCGTGCCCGTCGCGTCGACTCGACCGTGCTCGAGCACCACGATCTGATCGACGTGACGCACGGTGTCGAGCCGGTGCGCGATCACCAGCACCGTGCGGCCTGCCGCCAGCGTCTGCAAGGCCTGCTGGATGCGGGCCTCGGTATCGGGGTCGACCGCCGAGACCGCCTCGTCGAGGATCAGCACCGGCGAATCCTTCAGCAGTGCCCGCGCGATCGAGAGGCGTTGGCGCTGCCCGCCCGACAGGGTGGAGCCGCCGTCGCCGAGCACGGTGTCGAGGCCATCGGGCAGCGCGGTGACCACGTCGTCGCACTGGGCCGCGGCCAGCGCCGCCCAGATCTCGTCGTCGGTGGCCTGCGGCCTGCCGAGGGCGACATTGAAGCGGACGGTGTCGGGGAACAGGTAGACCTCCTGGTAGACCGTCGTCACCGCCGCCATCACCCCGTCGCTGCCCACCTCGGGCAGTGGTTGCCCGCCGAGCAGGATGGCGCCTTCCTCGACGTCCCACAGGCGCGCGGCCAGTGCGGCGATGGTCGACTTGCCCGCCCCGGACGGCCCGACCAGCGCGGTGACCGTGCCCGGCCGCGCCTCGAAGGACACCCCGTCGAGCACCCGCTCCCCGTCGTAGCCGAAGCCGACGCCGTCGAAGCGCAAGGTGGCGTCCGCCGGGGTCGCCGGGCGGCTCGGTTCGCTGAGCACCGGCTCGTCCCAGACCTCGGCGATCCTGGCCGCGATCTGCTCCTGATTACGGCGATACCCCGCGAGCGCGTTGAGTTCCTGGATCGGCTGGTAGAGCGCCAGGGCAAGGAACAGGAACAGCAGCAGCGTCGAGGCGCTCACCTCACCGCCCTGGTAGAGGGCGGCACCGGCCACGATCAGCACGACCAGCCCGCTCTCGACCGCGATGCTGCCCAGCGCGGTCGACGGCGTGGCCCGCACCGACATCGCGACGCTGGCCGCGCGCAACTGCTCGACCACCTCGCGGTAGCGGTTGGCCACCGCCGAGTCACCGGCCCCGCGCAGGACCGCCGCGCCCCGCGCCTGCTCGAGCAGGACGGTCGACGCCCGCGCCCGCGCGCGGTGCACGTCGGCGAAGACGCGGTGGTAGATCCGGTCACTCCAGACGGTGACGCCGAGGAAGATCGGGATGCCGATGAGTGCGGCCAGCGCCAGCCGCCAGTCGATGACGGCCAGGATCACCGCGGCGTAGAGCGGCTGCACGAACGCGGCCGCGACCTGTCCCGGCACGTTCTGGAAGTCGAGCATCACGGTGTCGTTGGTGATCAGGGTGGCGATGCGCCCGCGGTCGACCCGGCCGAGGAAGCCCATCGGCACCCGGCGCAGCCGCTCGACGATCGAGAGCATGATGTCGGTCTTGGACCGGTCGGCCAGCCCCCACACGAACAGGTTGGCCCACCGCGACAGGACCAGCCGGGCCACCAGACCGGCCATCAGCAGGCCGAACACCTGCCACAGGAATCCTGTGGTGAGCTCGCCGTCGATGGCGCGCGCGACCACGAGGAACACCGCCGCCAGCGGGACGCCGCGCACCAATGAATCCAGGAACACGCGAATCAGTCCGTGCCGCACCAGATCTCGCCAGCCGCGACCGTAGAGGGTGCGCCACTGCTTGCCGAAGGTCATGGTGGCGATGCCGGGGGTGACCACTTCCCTGGCCGCGCGGGTCCACTCGTCGGTGTCGTCGGCGGGCGGTGGTGCGGGGACCTCGGCGTGGGCGGGGGCGTCGACCGGGTCGAGGCGCCAGCCGTCGGCCGCGGTGTAGGCGGCCCACAGGGCGCGGTAGGTGGCGCTGTCGCGGGTGAGTTCGTCGTGGGTGCCGGTCGCGGTGATGGTGCCCGCGTCGACCACCGCGATCCGGTCGCTGCCGCGCACGGTGTCGAGGCGGTGGGCGATGGCGATGACGGTGCGGTCGGCGGTCAGCCGCCCGATGGCGGCCAGGGTGCGCCGCTCGGTCTCGGCGTCGAGCGAGGCGGTCGCCTCGTCGAGAACGACCACCGGCGCGTCCTTGAGCAGCGCCCGTGCGATCGAGATCCGTTGCCGCTGACCGCCGGAGAGCCTGCCACCGCCGGGCGGCAACTCGGTGTCCCAGCCGCCCAGCTCCTCGGCCACCTCACCCAGCTGCGCCGCCTCGCCCGCGGCGATCACCTCGGCATCGGTGGCCCCGGGCCGGGCGATGCGGATGTTCTCGGTGAGCGTCGCGGCGAAGATGTACTCGTCCTGCTGCACATAGGCCACCAGCCGGGCGAGCTCGGCCGACCCGATCTCGCGCAGGTCGACCCCGCCGATCTCGACACTGCCCGCCTCCGGATCCCACAGCCGCGCGATCAGCCGCGCGATGGTGGACTTGCCCGCCCCGGTCGGTCCGACCAGGGCCAGCGACGACCCCGCGGGCACGGCCAGATCGATACCCGAAAGTGCCTCCGCGGTATCGGAATACGCGAATCGAACGTCGCGGAGCCGTACGTCGAAGGACCGCGGCCGCGTCGGCTGTTCCGGTTCCGGCAGGGCGGGTTCGTCGAGCATCTCGGTGATCGAACCCGCCGCGAACTGGATGCGGATCATCAGCGTCGCGAGAACACCGACCAGGCTCATCAGCGGGGACAGATAGCCCAGGCACAGCACCAGCATCAGGATCAGGGTCGGTATCGAGACCCAGCCGTGCACCGCGCCGAGGCCGGCCACCGGCAGCATGGCCGCGACCGCGAAACCGGTGCCCGCCAGCATCACCGAGACGACCCACGAGGTCGGCCCGGCCTGTGCCCGGCGCTGGTGGTCGAAGCCGTCGAGGATGGCGGTGCGGGCCTGGTCGTAACCCGAATCGGGACGCAGGAAACCGCGAATCACGGTGAGCCCGTTGAGATATCCCATCACCGCGGAGTTCAGCGCGGTGAGATGCGCGGCCATCGCCACGTTGGACTTCTGCGCCATCGCCATGCCCGCACCGGAGACCACCAGCAGGGTCACCATCGCGGCGACCGCCACCAAGGCCAGCCGCCAGTCGATGGTGAAGAACAGCACCGTGGTGGCCAGCGGCACGGCGATCGCGGCCGCCAGATCCGGGACACCGTGGGCGAGTGCCTCTTCCAGCTGCTCGACATCGTCGTGCAGCAGCTTCTTCATCTCACCGGTGGATCGCGCCTGCACCCGGCCCAGCGGGACGACGCGCAGCTTGTCGGCGAGCGCGAGCCGCAGATCGGCCAGCACCCGGTAGGCCGCGACGTGCGCGGTGTGCGTGGACAGCCCCGACAGCGCCGCGCGGGCCGCGATGGCCAGCGCGGTCCACAGCGCGATCATCGGGATCCGGTCCGGGTCACCGCCGTCGGTGAACAACTCGACCGCGACCAGGTACACCGCCACATAGGGCGCCAAGGCCAGCACGGCGGCGAGCACCGCGAGCAGGGCGGCCGCGGCGAGACCGAGCCGACGGCGGGTGATGACAGCGCGAAGGCTCACCGAGGAGTTCATAAGGGGAGGCTAAGCTCAGTGCGCAATTAAATCAACAGTGTGTGTATTTTTAGCGGGAAATGGCAGGTGGCTGGGTAGCGTGGGCTCTCATGACCACCGAGCGACGCAAACGCGGCCGCCCCCCGCGGACCGGCGGGCACGAGCCGGTCACCAAGGAGCTGATCGGCAAGGTCGCCCTCGACATCGCCGGCGCCGAGGGCTTCCCGCAGTTGACGATGCGCAGGCTCGCCACCGAGATCGGGGTGACCGTGCGGGCGCTCTACAACGTGGTTGCCGACCGGCAGGAGGTCGTCGACCTGGCCGCGGCGCGGCTGATGGAGCTGCTGCCGGTGCACGAGTTCGACACCGACGACTGGCAGGGCACTGTCCGGCGGGTCTATCGCGAAGCGCGCGCGGCCTACCGCTCGGTGCCGCGCGCAACGCTGATCTCGCTGGACGAGACCGTCACCCCGAGCGAGGTGCCGGTCAAGCGGATCATCCAGCCCGAACGGTTCCTGGCCTTCCTCGTCGCGATCGGGCTCTCGCTCGAGAACGCGCTGGCCGTGCGCGGGTTCTTCCTGGTCGAGGTGTTCGGCTTCACGCTGCTGGTGGACTACCGCTACGACCGCAGCGACGAACAGATCCGGCAGATGATGTTCCATCCGGTGCCACGACCCTGGTTGGCGGCGCATCCGGAGGTGGACGCACCGCTGTCCCGGCAGGTCGCCGCGCAGCCCGCCGGTACCGCGGACGACCTGTTCGCGGCACTGGTCGAGCGTGCGATCCACACGATCGAGGGGCTGCGGCAGACCTAGGCGGGTCTCAGCGGGGCCGAGCGAATTCGATCAGCCGCTTCAGGGCGACGCGGACATCGTCGAGTGGTTCGATCGTGTGGGTGCTGCGGCACTGGGCGATGGCACCCTCGATCGCGCTGATGGCCGTGCTCGCAATGGATTTGGCGGTGACGGGTTCGACGCCGACTGATGTCAGGGCGGTGCCGATCTTGTCGACCCAGCTCGCGAAGACCGCCGCAGAGGCGGCCTGCACGGCGGGTTCGTCCGGCCCGGCCTGCGCCGCGGCGAGGATGGGGCAGCCCATCGCGTAGTCGCTGCCGGTGAGGACCTGCTTCCAGTAGTCGATGATGCCGTCGACGAAGCGTTCGGGATCGTCCTTGGCCAGCAGATCGTCGAGCAGCGAGCTGATGGTGCGGCCGGCGGCGTAGGTCGCCTGCTCCATGAGCTCGGACTTTCCGCCGGGAAAGTGCTGGTAGATGGAGCCGCGCGCGGTGTGGCTGTGGGCGAGCAGGTCGGACAGACCCGTCGCGTGCACGCCTCGTTCGCACATCAGCATGATCGCGCTGAGTATCAGCCGCTCCCGGGGGCCCTTCGATGTCACCGAGCTTCTCCTTTCCGCATCCACAGCATAGACCGGTCGGTCTATCGTCGTGTAACCTCGGGTCGACATAGACCGAACGGTCTATCGACGTGAGGGAGCAACGGGATGCAGGACTGGGACGCGATCGTCGTCGGCAGCGGAATGGGCGGCATGACCGCGGCCGCCTATCTGGCCGCCAACGGCAGGCGCACGCTCGTACTCGAGCAGGGTGACGTGCTCGGTGGCTGCACACATGTGTTCCGCCGCAAGGACTACGAGTTCGAGGTGGGCGTGCACTATCTCGGCGACTGCGGTCGCCCGGAGGGCAACATCCCGACCATCCTGCGTGGCGTCGGCGTCGACAAACACGTCGAGTTCCGCGAGATCGACCCCGACGGGTTCGACGTGCTCGATTTCCCGTCGGTGACCTTCAAGGTGCCGCGCGGCTGGGACGAATACCGGGACCGGCTGCTCGAGACGTTCCCGGACGACGCGGCCTCGCTGCGCCGCTACGTGCGCGTCATCCGCCGGCTCGCCGACGCGGTCGACCGCGCGACCACCCCCGCCTCCACCCGGGGTACGGCGGCCACCGTGCTCCGGGCAGGCTGGGCGGCACCGTTCGCGATGGTGCCGCTGGCCCGGCTGCTCGACCTCTGCGGGGTCGGTCCGGCGCCACGGCCGGTGCTGTGCGGGCAGACCCCGGCGTACGCGGCGCCCGCCGACCGGGCACCGGCGATCGTGCAGGCCGGATTCCTGAAGAACTACGTCGAGGGCGGCGCCTACTATCCCGTCGGGGGCGGGCAGGTGCTCTCGGCGACGATGGCCGAGGTCGTGCGCGCCAACGGGGGCGACTTCCGGCTCGATGCCCGGGTGCGCGAGATCCTCGTCGCGGACGGTCGCGTGCGCGGCGTCGAGCTCGCGGACGGGGAGATCATCTCCGCACCGGTCGTGGTGTCCAACGCCGATCTCAAGCGCACCTACCTGGAGCTGCTCGACCCGTCGGTCGTCTCCCCGGTCCGGCGCAAGCTCGTCTCGAGCTACCAGATGGCGTGGCCGCTGTTCAACACCTATCTCGGCCTCGACATCGACCTGTCGAAAACCATGACCAGCAGCCAGATCTGGAAGTTCCGCGCCGACGCGGACTTCGGGCCCATGCGCAAGGCCATCGATTGGGCGGGCGCAGGCCGCGACCGCGCGCGCTGGCTCGACGCGCTGCGCGAGAACGCCGCGGCGATGATCCACATCGCCACCAACAAGGACTCGGCGACCCCGCTGGCACCGGCGGGTCACTCCGTCATCGAGATCATGACCTACCTGCCCCCCGACCACGACCTGTGGGGACTCGGCGCCGGTGGTCCGGTCGCGGGCGAGAAGTACCGCGACAATCCCGACTATCTCGCGGTCAAGGACGCGGTCACCGAGATCCTGATCGACCTGGCCGCCGACGTCATCCCCGGCCTGCGCGACCACATCGTGTGGCAGGAAGCGGGCACCCCGATCACCCAGGAGCGCTACACCCATTCCACCGCGGGTGGCTCGTACGGCATCGAGATGAACCTGCGCCAGATCGGTCCGCTGCGCCCGACGCCGAAGACCGGGATCCGTGGGCTCTACCTGGCCGGCGCGAGTCTGGGCTGGGGGCCGGGCGTGGAGGGCGTCATGCTCTCCGGCGTCGGCGCGGCCGGTGCCGTTCTGGGTCGCGATCTGTTCACCGCGATTCGCGACGGCGCCGTCTTCGGCACGGCCGATCAGGTGCCCCAGCACGGTGACGGCTGGGACCCGCTCGCCGTCGCCACCGACACCACGTTGCGCGGCAAGAAGGCCCGGCGCCGCACCACCACCCAACGACAGGAAGCCTGATGACCGACACGATCACCCTCGAACGCGATGGCCACGTCCTGCTGATCGGACTGAACCGGCCCGGCAAGCGCAACGCGTTCGACCGCGCCATGCTCGGCGAGCTGTCGCTTGCCTACGCGCTGCTCGAATCCGATCCCGACCTGCGCTGCGGTGTCCTGTTCGCGCACGGCGAGCACTTCACCGGTGGGCTCGACCTCGCCGATGTCGCCCCCGCCATCGCCGCGGGCGAAACCACCTACCCCGCCGACGGGCGCGATCCGTGGCGCCTGGACGGCGACTGGACGACCCCGATCGTCGCCGCGGCCCACGGCTGGGTGATGACCCTCGGCATCGAACTGCTGCTCGCCGCCGACATCCGCGTCGCCGCACCGGACACCCGGTTCTCGCAACTCGAGGTCCGCCGCGGTATCTACCCGTTCGGCGGCGCCACCCTGCGCTTCCCCCGCGAAACCGGCTGGGGCAACGCCATGCGCTGGATGCTCACCGGCGACGAATTCGATGCCGGTGAAGCGCATCGCATCGGCCTGATCCAAGAGATCGCCGACGACCCCGTCGACCGGGCCCGCCTGCTCGCGCACACCATCGCCGACCAGGCGGCGCCGCTGGGCGTGCAGGCCGTCCTCGCCAGTGCCCATCGCGCCCGCGACCTCGGCGACGACGCCGCGATCGCGAACCTGCAACCCGATGTCGCCCGCCTGCTCACCTCCGCCGACGGTGCCGAAGGTGTGCAGTCGTTCCTCGAGCGCCGCGCCGCCGTCTTCACCGGCCGATGACCGCGGACGCCCGACGGTCAGGGCTGATCGGCGGTGGTGTGCGCTGACAACCACCGCACCAGGTCGCCGATCACCTCGTCGCGTTCGGGCTCGTTGAACACCTCGTGGAACAGCCCCGGGTAGCGGGTCACGGTCACATCCGTCGAGCCGGTGCCGGTCTCGAGCAGGTCGGCACTCGACGGCGCCGCGACGACATCGCCGGTGCCGTGCAGCACGAGCAGCGGCGGGGTGAGCGCGCCGAGGCGCTGCTTCACCAACGCCGTGTGCTGCAGGATCTCCACCGCGGTGCGCGCGGGCAGCTTGCCGCGGAACACCAGCGGGTCGGCGTCGTAGGCGCGGACCACTTCGGGATCGCGGCTGATCGTCGACGAATCCAGCGTCAGCACACCGAGATTCGGCGCGATCCGGGTGAGCAGGGGAGCGGCGAGGCGCTGGACCGGATTGCCGAGCGGAATGTCGAGCGGCGGCGCGGAGACGACGATGCCCGCCACATCGACCGGGCCGCGGGTGGCCAGGTGCAGCACGACCAGGCTGCCCATCGAATGGCCGAGCAGGAACCGCGGCAGGCCGGGATGGGCGGCGCCCGCGAGCTCGAGCAGCGTCGCCACATTGTCGGCGGCCGACTGCAGCGAGCCGATGTTGGCCGAGGCGCCCTCGGAGAGCCCGTGCCCGATGTGGTCGAGCGCGTAGACCGCGAACCCGGCCTCGGCCAGCGCGGTGCCGACGTGCTCGTAGCGACCCGAGTGTTCTGCCACACCGTGCACGAGCACGATCACCCCGCGCGCGGTGGACTCCGGTTGCCATGCGCGCCAGGCGATCCGGCCGCCGTTGCCGGCGAACTCGCCCGTATCCGTCGTCATCGCCGCTCTCCTGTGGGGTCGGGCGCCGCGGCGAGCCGCTCGATCAGGCGCCGGTTGAACTCGATCAGCCGAGCGTAGTTGAGCCGGGAGATCCGCTCGTCGGTTCCGTGGATTCGTTCGAGGTCGGCCGCGGTCAGCACGATCGGCGCGAAATTGCAGCGGGTGCGCGCCAATCCGTCGTAGTGGCGCGAGTCGGTGGCGCCGGGGACGAGGCCGGTGGTGGTCACGATGCCGTCGACGACGCTGGTCGCCAGTTCGGCGATCAGGTCGAAGGTGGGGCCGGGCCCGGTCACCTGCGACGGCTCCGAGGCGGGCCCGGTCAGCTCGATCGCCACGCCGAGGTCCCGGATCACCCGCTTACAGTGCGCCAGCACCGTCGCCACCGAATCACCGGGCAGGATCCGGAAATTCACCAGGGCCTCCGCGCTCTGCGGGAGCACATTGGCTTTCACGCCGCCGCGGATCACGGTGGGTGCCGTCGTCGTGCGGACCAGCGCCTCGGTGGTCGGACCCGCCGCCAGGATCCGGGTGACCAGCGGTCCGGCGAACGTGGACAGGCCGCGCCGGTCGGTCAGCTCGAGCAGGGTGCGTCGCGGTTCGGGCAGGGCGACCCGCATGCGGGCGAGCATGTCGGTGATCACCGGCGTCAGCCGCAACGGCATCGGATGGTCCTGCACCCTGGCGACCGCCCGCGCCAACCTGCCGACCGCGGTCTGCTTGCCCGGCATCGAGGAGTGACCGCCGGTCTCGGTGACCGACAGCCGCACCGTCGCATAGCCCTTCTCGCCGAGCATGATGCTCGCGACCGGCCGGTCGACCCCGTCGGCCACGCCGTCGGTGATCACCCCGCCCTCGTCGAGCAGCAACTCGGCGCGCACGTCCTGATCGCGCAGATGCTGGGCCATCCGCACCGCGCCGCCGTCACCGAACACCTCCTCGTCGTGGCCGAACGCGAGGTAGACGGTGTGGCGCGGCCGGATGCCGAGCTCGAGCGCCCACTCGACGGCTTCGAGCACGGCGAGCACGCGGCTCTTGTCGTCGATGGCGCCCCGGCCCCAGATGAACTCCTCGTCCACCACCCCGGCGAACGGCGGGTGGGTCCAGCGCTGCTCGTCGTCGACCGGGACCACGTCCTGATGGGCCAGCAGGATCGCCGACACCTGCCCCTGCTCCACGCCGTCCCAGCGGTAGAGCCTGCTGCGGCCGAAGGTGGTCAGGCTCAGCTCGGCGTGCACCCGGGGAAACGAGGACTCGAGGTGCTCGGCCAGGCGCGCGAACTCCGCGTCGACGGTCTGCGCCGGGTCCTCGGTCGACACCGTCGCACAGCGCAGCGCGACGGCCAGCCGCTGCGCGACCGCGTCGTCGACGCCCTCGGTGACGGGGGAGTGGGTCGGGTTCTCGGTGATCGGGCGCATCCTAGGCATTCTGGCCGGTGCTCGTCCCGCGCGCCGGAAAAGACGTCCGAAACGCCGTGATCGTGCCGGAGTGTCATGCGGTCCGACCGGCTCGCGGGGCGCCATCTAAGCTGGACACCATGGCAGGAGGCAAGGGCGGCAAGCCGTCGAAGGAAGCCAAGGCCGCGGCTAAAGCGGCCCGTAAGCAGGCATCACGCGAGCGGCGTCAGCAGCTGTGGCAGGCGTTCAACATGCAGCGCAAGGAAGACAAGGCGCTGCTGCCGCTGATGATCGGCGCACTCGTCGGCACCACGGTGGTCTTCTTCCTGATCGGCCTGATCTTCGACATGCAGTGGTTCCTGCTGCCGCTGGGTCTGCTGCTGGGCGTGCTGTTCGCGTTCATCATCTTCGGTCGCCGGGTGCAGAAGAACGTCTACCGCAAGGCCGAGGGCCAGGCGGGCGCCGCGGCGTGGGTGCTGGAGAACCTGCAGGGCAAGTGGCGGGTCGCCAACGGCGTCGCCGCGACCACCCAGCTCGACGCCGTGCACCGCGTCATCGGGTTGCCCGGCGTGATCTTCGTCGCCGAGGGCGCCCCGCAGCGGGTGAAGTCGCTGGTCGCGCAGGAGAAGAAGCGCACCGCCCGGCTGGTCGGTGACACCCCCATCTACGAGGTGATCGTCGGCAACGACGACGGCCAGATTCCGCTGAAGAATCTGCAGAAGCACCTCACCAAGCTGCCGCGCAACATCGACGCCAAGCGGATCGAACAGATCGAGGGCAGGCTCTCGGCGCTGAGCTCGCGCAGTGGTCCCGCGATGCCGAAGGGCCCGATGCCCCCCGGTGCGAAGATGAAGGGCATGCAGCGCGCGATCCGTCGCCGCTGACCCGAATCTCTTCCGCGAGCCCGTCACCCCAGGTGGCGGGCTCGCGGCGTTTCGTCAGCCGGTCGCCGACCGTCCGGTGAGCAGCCACACCACCCGGTCGTAGGCCAGCAGGTGGTAGCCGACCAGCACCGCCGCCGAGATCAGCGCGAGCCGGGGCAGCCCGGCCGCCCACAGGGCCGCCGCGCCACCGAACAACACGACCACCTCGACGAGCAGCCGGACCTGCCCGGCGACGGGCACCGGCACGTCACCACCACGCGACGGATCGTCGGGAACCGCGAACACACCCCACAGCGCGGCGGCCGCGACCGGCAACACCACGACGAGCAGGTACCGCCACGGCGAATCGAAGGAACGCCAGCCGTACACCCCGAACGAGGCGATGGCGACCAGCTCGAGCAGGAACCGCGTGGCCAACATGGCCGGATTCAGTGACACGGCGCCAGCGTAGGGCGACGGGCGGGGATCAGCGCGCGTTGACCAGCGCGGTACCGGTGGCCTGGTCGTGCATGCCGCGCCCGTCGGCGTCGGTGAACAGCGCGGGGATCACGAAGACCAGCAGCACCTGCCGGGCCAGCGCGCGCACGAAGCCGACCGTCACCGGCGCGTCGATGCGCACCACCCGCAACTTCATGAAGTACTGGCCGGGTGTGAACCCGAACAGCGTCACCGCCGCGATGCCGATCACGAACCACACCAGCAGCGGCATCGTCGAGGAGGTGAACCCCTTCGTGATGATCGCGGCGATGCCGACGCCGATGAACCAGTCGATGAACAGGGCGACGACCCGGCGCCATGTCGCGGCCAGCGACCCGGCACCCTCTCGCGGCAGCCCGTACAGCTCGCCGGGGTAGCCGGGTGTTTCCGGGTCGCCCGGCTCCGCCGAAGATCCGGAGAGCCATGTGCCGGTGATACGCGCCATGGCCTCCAGGATAGTGGCGGACTATCGCCCGCTCACGACCGCATCGGTGGAGGTCACGTCACCGCACCGCGAGGGCGGATGGCAGGATTACGATGCAGGTCGCGCTCGGATGGCTGACATCACTGCAGCCCACCGCACGCGTAACACTGGCGAAACATAGCCTTGACTGTCGGGAAACACCGCGTCCATACCGTCAGGTCGCGACGAACCCATGCATGGTTATTGGCTGGGAACCGATCCGTAAGGAGAACAAGTGACGTTCAGCACGGCCGAAGAGGTCATCCAGCACATCAAGGAAGAGGACATCGAATACGTCGATATCCGCTTCTCCGACCTGCCCGGCGTTCAGCAGCACTTCTCGATCCCGGCCAAGGCGTTCACCGCCGACCTGGCGGAAGAGGGTCTGGCGTTCGACGGCTCCTCGGTGCGTGGCTTCCAGTCGATCGACGAGTCGGACATGCTCCTGCTCCCCGACTTCAGCACCGCGCGGATCGACCCGTTCCGCAACGCGAAGACGCTCAACCTGAACTTCTTCGTGCACGACCCGTTCACCCGTGAGGCCTACTCCCGCGACCCGCGCAACATCGCGCGCAAGGCGGAGGAGTACCTGCGTTCGACCGGCATCGCCGACACCGCCTTCTTCGGTGCCGAGGCCGAGTTCTACATCTTCGACGGCGTCCGCTACGGCTCCGGCATGAACGGCTCGTTCTACGAGATCGAGTCCGTCTCCGGCTCGTGGAACACCGGCAAGGAGTTCAACCCGGACGGCAGCCGCAACCTCGGCTACAAGGTCCGCAACAAGGGTGGCTACTTCCCCGTCGCCCCGTACGACCACTACGTGGACCTGCGCGACAAGATCTCGACCAACCTGCAGAACGCGGGCTTCGAGCTCGAGCGCGGCCACCACGAGGTCGGCACCGCGGGTCAGGCCGAGATCAACTACAAGTTCGGCACCCTGCTCGGCGCGGCCGACGACCTGCAGCTGTTCAAGTACATCGTGAAGAACACCGCGTGGCAGGAAGGCAAGTCGGTCACCTTCATGCCGAAGCCGCTCTTCGGTGACAACGGCTCGGGCATGCACGTGCACCAGTCGCTGTGGAAGGACGGCAAGCCGCTGTTCCACGACGAGGCCGGCTACGGTGGCCTCTCGGATCTGGCGCGTCACTACATCGGCGGCATCCTGCACCACGCCCCGTCGCTGCTGGCGTTCACCAACCCGACCGTGAACTCCTACCACCGTCTGGTGCCGGGCTACGAGGCCCCCATCAACCTGGTGTACTCGCAGCGCAACCGCTCCGCCGCGGTCCGCATCCCGGTCACCGGCAACAACCCGAAGGCCAAGCGCATCGAGTTCCGCGCGCCGGATTCCTCGGGCAACCCGTACCTGGCCTTCGCCGCCATGATGATGGCAGGCCTGGACGGCATCAAGAACAAGATCGAGCCGCTGGCCCCGGTCGACAAGGACCTCTACGAGCTGCCGCCCGAGGAGGCCAAGAACATCCCGCAGGCCCCCACCTCGCTGGCGACCGTCATCGACCGCCTCGAGCAGGACCACGACTACCTCACCGAAGGCAACGTCTTCACCGAGGACCTGATCGAGACCTGGATCTCCCTCAAGCGCGAAAACGAGATCGCCCCGGTCAACCTGCGCCCGCACCCGTACGAGTTCGAGCTGTACTACGACGTGTAGGTCTGACCTGCACGAATGGGCCTAATTGGCCTGTTCGGTACGCAGTGGGTACGCAGTGAACGGTTTCGAGTCCATCCGCTCGGTGATCACAGAAGCGATCACCAGGCGGGTGGACTCGTCCGTATCCGGCCACAGGTGCCCGTACGTGTCGAGCGTGGTCTTCGCCGCCGCGTGCCGCATCCGGGCCTGAACCACCTTGATGTTCGCGCCGTGGGCGATCAGCAGCGACGCGAGGTAGTGCCGCAGGTCCTGGAACCCGAACTCCTCGGGCAGCCCGACGACCTCCCCGCGTATGTCGCGGAGGGCACGGTCGATGTGCCAAGGCGGAACCGACTTGCCGAAGTCGTCGGTGAGCACTCGCTCGCCGGGCCGCTTTTGGACTGCCGCCGACAGAATGAGCGACAGTTCGCGCGGGATCGGGATCGGAGCTTCCGAGCCCGGCGTCTTGAGCACACGCGCCGGCCACTGCTGTTTCGGGTGAACGATGCCGCGAATGAAGTCGACATCCTCGGCCACCCGCAGACCGCAAGCTTCGGAGATGCGGAGACCCGCGAACGCGCCGAGCAGGATTGCGGGCCGCAGGTGGTCGGGCATCAGGTCGTACAGCGCCCAGACCTGTTCGGTGGTTGCGCAGTAGACCTTCTGCTTGCCCATCGGGGGAGTGGTGCGTTTCGAGCACGGGTTGCGAGCGAGGATGCCGTCTAGCACTGCGTCACTGAGGATTTGAGACAACCGACCGTGCAGGGCGTATATGTAGCTCGCCTCGTGCCCCCGAGCCTTCAACTTGGCCGTCCAGGTCTTGATCGCTGACGGGCGGATCGCGGCGAGCTGCACCGTGCCGAACTCGGCGTTGATCTGAGCGATATGTGTGCGCGCCTGGCGCACGGTGCCGTCCCGGTGGTTCGCGTAGCCCTTGAGCCATTCCTCGGTCCACTCCTGCATCGTGCGCTGCATGTCGCGGGGCGCAACGTGGGTGCCCTGTACCAGGGACGAGACCTGTTTATCGAGCCACTGCTGTGCGTCCGTCTTCCGGGTGAAGCGCTTCGTGTACTCGTTGCCGGTGTCGTCGACATAGCGAGCGCGCCAGCGCTTGCCCTTGCCATGGAGCTTGGACGGAACGCGCCGCACCGTGCCGTCTGGCTGGCGTTCGTCCTTGGTCCAGAGGTCTTCGACTCCGGCGCGGCGGTTCCGTCGTGCGGCCATGGTCAGGCGGCTCCGCCGGTTGCGGTGGCCTGCTCCTGCTCGGCGATCCAGGCCAGGATGGTCGACTCGCGCCAGACGCGGCGGCGACCGAGTTTGAAGCTGACGGGGCCGCGGCCGATGTGGGCCCAGTAGCGCCAGGTGCCTTCGGGGATGCCGGTGAGGGCTTCGCACTCCTTGGCGGGCAGGAATCGGTCAGGGGTCACGGTGGTCTCCTTCTGGGTGTGGTTCGGGGTGGCGGTGGGGGTGCTCATTTGGTGGTCTCCGTTTCGGTGAGGTGGGCCGCGCTGGCGGCGAGGGTGCGGGTCACGGTCGAGGCGCTGACGCCGAGGTGGTCGGCGATATGGGCGCGGGTCCACTGCTGTTCGTGGCGTAGCCGCAAGATCGCGGCCACCCGCTCGGGATCACGCCGCCCGTTCGGGTCCGCCGCGCACACCCGGTGCGCGAGTGCTTCCCACCGGTCGGGCAGCGCCACCGCTTCCGCTTCCGGTGCCGGTGCCGGTGCCGGTTCGGGGTCGGGGTCGGGCTGGTCCTCGCGGACCGAGACCGCGTGCACGGGTTCGGTCACCGTGACCGGGTCGGGCGCATCAGCGGCGGGGGTGCGCATGGTGTCGGGGTGGTGGCGTTCGCTCGCGATCATGTGCGCCAGTGCTGCGCCCATGCCGAGGACCACGACGGGAAGGCAGGCCACGAGCACGGTCACCAGGGCCGGGGCGCTGGTCATGCCGGCGGATTCCATGAGGTGGTAGGCGACCTGTCCGGCGGCGCCGAGGGTGAGGCTGGCGATGGCTGACCATTTGGCGAAGCCGCGGGTTCGGTCGGAGCGGATACGTCCGGACAGCCAGACGTAGAGGGCGTAGGAGGCGTAGGTTTCCATGCCGATTGGCAGGGTGATCGCGGTGTTGATGCTGAATCCGTCGGCGATGCCGGGCAGGGGGTGGACGGGGCCGAAGCCGGTCAGCTCGCCCAGGCCGACCCAGCCGGACCAGATCGCGACGAACGCGGGAGCGGCGAGCAGGGCGATCGGCCAGGCCCGCACGGGCCGGGACTGGGCGTGCGCACGGGGTGTGTCGGTGTGGTTGAGGGTGGTCACGTCATGCTCCTTTCGGGAGGTCGCGCACCGGACGGATGCGTCGGTGGGTTCCGGCCAGTTCGCCGGGGGTGGTCGCTGTCAGGGTGAGGTCGGAGCGGATGTGTTCGGCGGTGCGGTAGACGGTTTCGGGTCGGTGCGCACCGGTGCACACCCACAGCACCGAGGTGCATCCGTCCTGCTCGGCCTGGCCGACAGTGCGTGTCAGTGCTTGCGCGAGCTGGCGCGGGTTGCTGGTGCGGGCGATGTCGGTGCGTACCGCCCACACCGGCGAGGCGGTTCCTCGCGCCGTGCGCAGTGCGAACGGGTTGCTGGTGCGCACCATCAGACCGTCGTACGGGTACGGGCCGCGGTCGGTGCGCTCCAGGGAGAGTTCGCGTTCACCGGTCCAAGCGTCGAAGTCGGTCGCGCCGAGCAGCACCCGGGCTTCGGCAGCAGCGCGGCCACGGATCGACCACAACGAGGAAGGGGTCCAGTCCGGCAGTGATTGACCGAAGTAGCGGGTCACTGCCGACCGGGTGGGTACGACCCATTTCGGACCGGCCGTCAGCTGGGTCAGCTCGCGGGCCAAGCCGAGGCGGCGCAGCGCCGCGGCGGTCTCGTAGACGTGGCTGGACCCGCAGCCGAGGAAGTCGGCGAGCACGTCGATCGGCATCGCCCGGTGCTGCACGATCGCGGCCAGGGCGCGGTTCTGCCGCAGGGTCAGCGGCACGGTTCGGGCGTTCATCGGTCACCGTCCTGACGATCGGTGCCGCGCCGGCGCCGATGATTCGGGTTCGCCGACCGGTTCGCCGCGCGCATCAGGCGGCGGGTCTGTCGGTATTTCTGCCATTCGATGTCGAGGTCACCGGCGACGATCATGGCGTCTGCGAAGTGCGCGGGCAGCCGATCGTTGGCCGCCTGGACCACGCGCAGGACGTCGTCACCGCGGCACAGGTAGAGCACTCCGGCCAGGGCTTCGGGTTCGGCGTTGCGGGCGGCGGCGATCGCGCCTTGTAGAGCCTTGTCCATGTTCGCGGCCGACTTCGCGGTCAGCTCGACTTCCACGGCGTACCAGCCACGACGACCCTCGATGACACCGAGGAACCGGCCATCGTGGATGTGGCCGATGTAGCGGGCCCGGCCACGGGTGCGGGTCGCGGACATTTCCGCGTCGTGGCGCAGTTGGCGTTCGGAGATCCAGGTGCCGGGTTCCATGCCGACGAGCAGTGCGCGGGCCATCGCGACGGCGCGGTAGTGCTCGGCGTCCTTGAGCGGCGGGCGCCAGGCAGTACGAACTTCCCAGCCGAGGAAGCTCGATGCCGCGTCGAGGGTCGGAACAATCCACTTCTCGCCGGGCTGCACCTGGATCAGCGTGGGCAGCATCAGCCCGCCGTCGCACAGCTGCTTGGCCAGGGCGTATGCACCTTTGATGTCCGACCCGAGGTATTCGGCCAGGATGTCGAGCTGGAGCCCGTACATCTCGGTGATGAGGCGGGCGGTCTGCTCGTGCCGGGCGGTCGGGCGAGACTTCTTGCGGTCGGACAGCAGCCGTCGCACGGTGGTGCGAGGCAGGTCGACCAGGTCGGCGATATCGACGTGGGATCGGCCCTGGTCAGCCAGCGCGGTGACCTCGCCGAGGGCATCCTCGACCACGCGGGCGGTGACGCCGAGTTGGTCGCGGATGTCTTGGTAGGAGTCGCCCGCGGCGCGCATGGTGCGGATGAGTTCGTCGCGGGCGGCGGCCTTGACCTTCCTTTTGTGGTCGCGGGAAGGGTTGCGGCTGGTACCGGTGCGGGCGCCGGAGGTGGCCCGCTGGTGAGTGGTGGTCATGAGAGACCTCCTAACTGTGGACAGTGGAAGTGGTTGTGGTTCAGGAGGACTCGAAGGACCAGGGCGCCTGTACCGCGTAGCCGGACAGGTCCGGCCATCCGGCATCGGCGGGAAGTACCGGCGCCCCGATACTTCGGTCAGCGGGTGTGTTCGAGTCCGTCGCCGCGGCCACGCCGGTGGTCGACCCAGCCCCGAGCGTCGGGCTGGTGGCGGTCGGTGGGCATCGGGCCGTTGTACTGGTCAGGGTTGGCCCGGATATCGCTCTCCTTGACCGGGGCCGTCGAGTCGATCCAGCTCATCAACGCCCGCATCCGGGCCGGGTCCGACAACGGCGAAGGCTTGGCATCGGACCGTCGGGACTCGTCAGGATCGCGGGGCGTTGCCTCGGCAGGGGTATCGCGAACTGGGGTTGCCTGCCGGGGCGGCACCGGCCACAGTTCCCACTCCGGAACGCCGATCTCGACGGCGGCCGCGGCTTGGTTACACGCGTAGGGGACATAGCCCTTGGTGATCCAGCGGTCGACCGTCTTCGGGCTCAGCCCGAGACGCTCGGCGAGCTTTTCCGGGGTCAACTGCGCATCGAAGATGGCCTGTCGCAGACGCTGATTCAGATGCTGGGGTTCTGATGGCGCGGATTCCTCGGCGTGGAGCTCGGGCCACAACTGTGCACGGTCGGCGCCGATGGCCTGGGCGACGGCGTGCTGATGGTTCGGGTACGGGGTGCGACTGTTGGTGATCCACCGCCGGACCGTGCCCGGTTCGACACCGATCTTCTTCGCCAACTCCTGCGGGGTCACCCCCGACGCGGAGAGGGCTCGCGCGAGTTGTTCGTTCGGTACGACCTGGCGGAGGTCGCCGCGTTCCTGGCGGCGCCGGTGACAGCCTTCGAGCAGGCGGTCGATGATGGCAGCGGCCCGGTCTTTGCGCAGTTCGTGTTGGTCGCGGGCGTGCAGTTGCCGCCGGACGCGGGCACGGCGTTCACGCTCGGGATCGGGCTGGTTGTCGTGGCCGTTCCCGAACGCTCGGGTGTAGTTGTTGGTGTTCATCGCGAACGCTCCACACCCCGACCGCGCGCGACCCGCCGCGGGGGCTCGCGGGTTGCATCGACCCAGCTCATCAACTCCCGCGTGCGGGAACTGGTCGGCGAGTCCGGTCGGTGCTGGTCGGTTTCGGGCGAGGATTCGCCGTCGCTGGGGCGGTCGGCGCGTTCGGCGGCGAGCTCGCTGAGGTAGCGAGTCGGTTTGCCGACGCAGATGACCCGCAATCCCGGCGGGCGCGGGGTCGTTTGGGCAGACGGATCTACACTGGACATGCTTCTGGCTCCTTGAGATGGGCGGAAGTGATGCCGGAGCGAGGTGTGAACTCGCCTTCGGTTTGGGCTCTCTCGCCGCGCCAACGGCGGGAGAGCCCTTTCTGTGAAATGCACTGGCCCCCAATGATTTCGGTGATCCCCAACGCTGTGGGCCAGGTCACCACGGTAACAGTTGATTACCAATGAAATCAACTGTCTACACGATGTGAATTTCTGGCAACCTGTGCCAAGGTGGGGTTTTCGCAGGTCAGGCCGACTGTTGCCAACTGATATGGTTCATGTAGCCAACTGATATCCAGCAAGAAAGCGACGCCGTGACCGAACCTGAACCGGACCGGACCGCCATACATCTCCGAGTGGCCCAGGCGATCCGCAGCGACATCGAGGCCGGTCGGCTGCGTGACGGCCAACGGCTCCCCTCAACCCGCGAGCTTGCACAGCAATGGAAGGTCAGCAACCTGACCATCCAGCGGGCGATGGACCTGTTGACCGAAGACGGCTACATCGAGAGCCGGAACCGATCTGGGCGGATCGTCAGCACACCGACCGATCTCACGCTCTCGCTGGCAACGCCGATCCGACCGGCACATCCGCGAATCGTCATGGTGGGCGGGTTCCCCGGCAGCGGAAAGACCGAGTTCGCGCGGGTGCTCGCGCGCGAGACCGGCTGGGCGCTGCTGGACAAGGACACCATCAGCCGTCCAGTGATTGAGCCCGCGCTAGTTGATCTGGGCAGCTCACTGAACGACCGGGAATCGGACATGTACGTCCAGAAGATTCGACCGCGGGAGTACGAGGCGCTGGCGGCAACGATCGCTGACAACGTCGAGGTGGGCAATTCCGTAGTCGCGACCGCGCCCTATCTGCGTGAGTTCAACGACGCGGCCTGGGTCGACAACACAACGGCCCGTGCAGCGACGTTGAATGCAGACGTCACGCTCGTGTGGGTTCGGTGCACTCCGGAGACGATGAAGCTCTACCTTCGCCGTCGAGGCGCGGCCCGCGACGCCTGGAAACTGGAGAAGTGGGACCAGTACCTCGGTGGGCTCAACCTCGACTTCCGGCCGGTCGGCGACTTCGTGGTGGTCGAGAACGACCCTGGTAGCGAACCGCTCCAAAAGCAGGCTCGACGGTTGCTCGACTCGTTCCGGTGGCCGACCACAAAAGCTGACCAGTCGTGACCGGGCTGATCCTGTACGGCCCTCCCGCGAGTGGAAAGGACACTGTGACCGCAGCACTCGCGGCTCAGGACTCGCGATTCCGCCTGTTCGAGCGACTGAAGGCGGGGACGGGCCGAACTGTCGGCTACCGCCTGACTGGCTCTCGCGAGTTGGATCGACTCGCGGAAGCTGGTGAGGTCGTCTGGGAGAACGCGCGCTACGGCGCGCGATACGTCATCGACCGCCCGACACTGCGCGAGCATGTCGCCGCCGGCGCGGTACCCGTGGTGCACGCCGGGCAGCCCGAAGTTGTGGATGCCGTTCGTACGGCGATCCCGGATACGGTGTGGTTCATTGTTGAACTGCGCCTGTCTCGCGAGGTTGCCCGCGCGCGCATCGTTGCCCGCGCAACCGGAGATACCGCAGAGCGGCTGACCGCGTGGGACGCAACTCCGCCGCTCTCGACGGCGATGCTCTCGATAGACAGCGGCCAGGTTGCTGCCGCGCGTTCTGCCGCCATCATCCGAGCGCTGATCGATCTGCCCTCGGAACTCTGAGCGGTCGAATACCGACCGAGATGGCCGAGAAGTGGCCGAGAAGTGGCCGAGACGGGTTGGTCCTGATCAGGTCCCGCCGGAAACCATGTCTGATCTGCGCCTTCGGCGCAGGAACCACCCCCGCCCTGTTCCTGATTCTCTAACGCTTCGCTGTCAGAGAATCAGGAACAGGGCGGGGGTGGTTCAAGTTGGGTAGGTGGTTGGGTTTGTCAAAAAGTAACTGTGCCAGGAAGGGGGCGGAGAGGACCAAAAAGACGGGCCAGGTTGGGTGGCTGGGTGGGTAACGCCGAGCGCGACGGCTCCGGTGCGGGATGCGGTTTGCGAATCGGTCCGTGTGTGCAGCGCGGCGGCAACCGGAGCATGGCGGCCAGGGGCGGTGCTCGCATGGAGTGTCGTCGGCGGGTGTCGTGAGCCGCTGCGTCCAGCCATGAATAACGGTAGGCAAAGTGTGAGCTCGATGTGAAAGACTCTCCGAGGTGGGAAGCCCCAGCCGATCCGCATTGGAGTGATCCGGGAGGTCCAGAGTGACGGAAGACCCTCAAAATATCGAAGGTCAGGTTGCCGACGCAGGGTCGGACACGTTCGACATGACCTTGCCCGAGGACTCCATCTTTCGAAAGATTCCGTTTTGCGTAGAACCGCGCCAAGCGTTGCTTTTCGAGGCGTTGGCCTACTCTGCAGATTCGATCGATGTTGCGTATAGCGTATTGGTCAAGTTGATTTCGATGTCCGGAGCTCGTCCGGATGAGATGCATCGCACTATTCGAATTCAGCTGTTCAACAATGCGTGGTCGATGGTGGACGCCTTGCATAATATGCGGCAGATCATAACTGCGCTGGGATTTTCGAACCCGTTGGCGGTAGAATTTCTCAGCAGCTACTCTTCCGCCACGCGTCTGCGGAACGCGATGGACCACCTCAAGGACCAGGCAGGTAACCTTGCCCTGAAAAAGAAGGCGGAACCCCCGTTGATAGGGGCGCTTACCTATAACTACATTGCCGATGAAGATATCATCAAGAATGATGCTGGAATGATCGTCGATATAGCTGGCGGTATGATGGTCACGACATCAATCGGAAGTTTTCGCAAGAATTCCGTTATGGAACTTCTCAATCCGGTGGATGAGAAGTTTATTCTTGGGAATATCAATGGGCTGAAGCTAGAGGGTTTCGGTCACTCCATTCATCTCATGAAAGCGCATCGTGACTTTTCGGAGCTGTCGCGGAAAATGAGCGAAGCGGTCGGCAAGAGCGTTGCAGAGCAGGCCAAAGCCGCGGCTATCTCGAACGGGGTCAAATACGAAGACTTAATGGCTGTCCCTGCTAGCGGCTTTACAGCAATGGCCGTATGGAGGTCCGATGCTCAGAGCGCCGTAGGGGAAATGGCACCAGTGGACGCAGAGGCTGCGGGGTAGAAGCCTCTGATTGGTGGAAGCTGTCGTCCGGAGCATCGCGGCAACAGGCCCGGCGTTCCACCTCAGCGGCTACCGCTCGACATCTGCAGGAGCGCCAGCCTCGACGCGGAAACCGGTGACAAACACGGTCAGAGAAACACCTCACCCAAGTGCGTCCGCTGGATCAGGATGTCTAGCGGTTCGCCAGTCCGACCGTGAAGGCGGGTACGCAACGAGTACGCAGTGTCGTCGTTTGGTGTCTGTTCCTGCCAACGGGGCCAAGCTAAATCCGCAGTACACGAGCATGCAGCAAAGGCCGCCCACGACCACAAACGTCGAGTGAACAGTTCGAGCTGTACTACGACGTGTAAGTCGTCATCAGCCGATTCGTCGGTAGCAGTACCTGAAACGCCCGCCCCACGATCTGTGGGGCGGGCGTTTCGCGCTGTGGTTCATGGCAAGGTCGTCTGGGTGCGAGGAAGGCGGGGGAAGATGAGAATCCGTGAGTTCCTGTGCGCTGCGGGTATCTTCGCGGTGGCGGGATGCGGACATGCGGTGGAGGGCATCGCTGTTCCCGCTGACGACAGGGGCGTACTCAACGACTGGCGATCGCCGGCGGGGACCTGGGTCGGCTCCTACCAGTGCGCGCAGGGCGCCACGGGACTCACCTTGACCGTGCAGCCGCAGGTCATGGCCGAGTTCGAGTTCTATCCGCTGCCGGAGAATCCCGCGGTGCCGTCGGGCCGGTTCACCATGCGCTGGCAGGTCGAGTCGGGCCGGATCGTGTTCCGCCAGTCGTCCTGGATCGACCGGCCGGGCTCCTATCTCATGGTCGACCTCGTGGTCGAACGCACCGAGAGCCCGACAACGCTGAGCGGAAAGGTGATCGCCGACGGCTGCACGACTTTTTCGTTGACCAAGGACGCGACCTGACCCGGATTCGTCATGGGCGGTTGGATTGACCGCGCGCTAGGCGCCATCGAGTGACATGGACGGCACCGTGCGCGTCGAGCAACCGTCGGGCGCGGCCTGTCCCGCCAGACGGTCGCCGAGCCACCGCAGCACCGCGGAAGTCGCACTGATCTGGAGACTGACGTGTTCGCTCAGTTCATCCCGCGTGTGGGTGATCTGTGCCCCCGACGCGCACCACTGTGCCACCGCCTGGTCGACCCCCGCGATGCCGATGATCTCGTCGTGCACGGCGTTGTAGAGGAACAGCGGCGCGGTCGCCGCGACCGGGTCGAAATCCAGGTCGGCGAACGACGCCCGCACCTGCTCGACGAGTTGCGAGAAGGGGATCGTCAGATACTCGTCCATGCGCAGGAACGCGTGCTGAGCCACGTTCGGCGTCACGCATTTGCTGTCACCCGCGGCCATCAGCGCGTGCCCGGCAGGCGTCAGATATTCGTCGAAAGCCGCCGCCAGGCGCGGATCGGCGCGCATCATGCCCGGCAGCAGCGAGGGCAGGAATCCGGAGAACGGACCGCCGTCGAGCGATTCCAGGAAGCGGCCGACGGGCGCTGTCCAACCACCCAGGGCAACCCCGACCAGCCGTATCTCGGGAGCGTAGGTCGGGTGCACGTGCGCGGCCCAGCTGGTGCCGAACGACCCGCCGGAGTAGCCCATCGCGGCAACCGGAGTATCGGCCCCCGACAGGCCGAGCGGCGCGAATCCCTGAGCCGCGCGTACTCCGTCGAGCACGGCGTAACCCGGCTGCCTCGGGACGAACATCGACCCCTTCGGCCCCTCCCAATCGGGTACCGAAATCGCATGACCGGACGACAACATCTGATCGATCTGCATGAAATCCAGCGAGGCGTCGTACTTGTCCGGCGCACCTTGCCGGAGCACGAACGAGGGCGCGCACTGTGGCGCCGAGGCATCCGTGGCGGGCTGATAGCTGATCAATCCGTTGACCGGCCCGGTCCGCGGACGCAGCACCGTCGTCACGGTCGCCATGGGCCGACCGTCGACATCGGTCGTTCGATACAGCAACTGCCAGGCATCGGCATCCTGCGCCTGCGGCCCCAACGAGGCCACCTCGACAGGTCGCGAATTCAGGATGGCCCCGGGCGCCTCCGACTCCCAGCCCGACGGCGGGGCGTAGAACGGATCGTGCTGCGGAGTCGGCAGCGGCTCCGCACCCGCCATGGAAGAACCGGTAAACCACAACACGGCCAAAACCGCGATCACCACCGACCGCAACCGACCGCGCTTGACCACCGAAAATGTTGCACCACAGGCTGATACGAGACTGCGAATCATCCGAAATTCCCTCCATGGAGGGGCCCGCCCGGCGAAATCCCCCCTAAAGGCAGTCAGCGTACATATTCCGGCCGGGCTGGATACCCGAACCGACGACGAAGATCGCCGCTACCGCCTGAATGCGGACCTGCGCTTGTACGAGTGCGTGCCTGGTTCAGACGGATTCGGGCAGCGCCTCGGCCAAAGCTGCGCGGGCGTCGGCGAGGTCGCGGTCCAGGCGAATCTGCAGACCGCCTACCACCTCGCCCGCGAACTCGCCCCCCGCGAGATCACGGTGAACGCCTACGACCCCGGGTTGATACCGGGCACCGGATTGGCCAGGGACGCGAGTGTCTTCCAGCGCCTGGCGAGCCGTCGCCCGCGCCCTGGTCGTCCTGCCCGGCATCCGAACGCCGCGACGCTCTGGCGCCGACCTCGCGTGGCTGATCGCGGACCCGACTCGCGCGGGCCTGACCGGCCAGTACCTGGTGGGCCGCACCCCCGGTCCGCTCCTCGACGGATTCCTACGACGAGTTGGTGCGGCAGGCCTTGGTCCGCGACAGTCTGGAACTGATCGCCGAGCTCGACGCCCGAGCGAGCTGACGGGCTCGCACGACCCTGCGATGCCCGTCGGTCGATCGGACGTTCCGGATGGTTGGAGAGCTGGCCTTCGGCCCTGGACGACGCGGGGTGATCCGTGACACGGTCCCGCGCCCGATTCGGCCCTCGAGCGGCACGAATGGCTGTCGGCGTCGATCCGATCGATTCGCGTCCCGGGCTGGTCGGCTGACAGGATCAGCCCCGCAGTGTGGGCGAGGTGCCGCGATCGCCGAACGGATCGCGGCGCACCCGCTCGGGTAGTAGAGATCGTGGTTGGAAAGGAACGTCGGGATTGTCGACGGATGCGCGAGCTGAGCTGGAGAGATTCCTTCTCGGAGACCGGTTCGCCTGTCTGGCGGGTCGCTCCGCCTGGCGTCAGGGCGGTATTTCTCATGGCCACTACGACGTCATGGGCGGCGAGGAGTCGGCGCGGCTGCTGGCCGCCGATCTCGCGGAGTTCGTCGGGGGTGCGGACTGGAGTTCTCGCAAGTTCACCAGCTTCATCGCGACCTTCGAGCAGCCTCGTGGCGTGGACGAGCTGCGCTTCGAAGAGCTGCTGTGGCAGCATCTACAGCTCTTGCACGAGGCGGACGCGGACCGGTTCGCCTGGGCGGCCGGGTGTTCGTCCGACCCGCGGTCCGGTGAGTTCAAGTACAGCGTGGCGGGACATCCGTTCTTCGTGATCGGACTGCACGAGACACATCGGCGGTTCGGCCGTCGTCCGCCGTTCCCGATGCTGGCCTTCAATTCCCATGAGCAGTTCGCGCGGATCAAGGCCGACGGGATGTGGGACCGGCTGGCGGACAAGATCCGCAAGCAGGACATCATGCTGCAGGGCGACATCAACCCGAACCTGATGGAATACGAGACGCTGTCGGAGGCGCGCCGTTACTCCGGCCGCCCCAAGCCCGCGGATTGGCAATGCCCGTTCAGTGCCCGTGCCGCGGCGGCGGAGGGCGTGCTGACAGGTGCCCAGCAAGCCTGACTCCGGCGAGCGCCGCACCCAGCTGACACGCCCCGGATTCTCGGGGCTGGACGCCGTTGTCTCGAACGGCAATAGTCCAGTGGTGCGATGGGGTGCGTTGGTGGCGCGGGTAGCGGTCGGTGTGGCGTTGGTGCTGGCAGTAGCGGTGCCGGTGACGGCCGAGCCGTTGACGGTGGAATACACGTGGACGCAGGAGTACCTGACCGCGCCGGACGGAACGCGGTTGCACGCCGACATCTTGCGGCCGCCCGGGGTGGCGGCCGATGAGCGGACGCCGGTCATTCTGACGGCGAGTCCCTATCGGGCACATCTGGCGTACCTGAGTCAGCCTCGGCCCGAGGGCGGGCCGTCGACGGAGAATCTGCCGGTCGAGTGGGCGCTGCGGGCGGGATACACCTATGTGATCGTGGACCTGCGCGGGTTCGGTGGGTCCAACGGTTGCCCGGACTTCGGAGGTCCGGGGGAGCAGTCGGATGTGGTGGCCGCGGTCGAGTGGGCGGCGAGCCGGCCGTGGTCGACGGGCCGGGTCGGGATGGTCGGTACGTCGTACGAGGGCTGGACCGGCATGATGGCGCTGGCCGGGAAGGCGAAGGGGCTGGCGGCGGTGGCGGCGTTCGAGCCGGTCGTCGATCCGTACTCCTATCTGTACATGCAGGGGACGGCGTGGAAGTTCGGTGGCAAGCCGCTGACCGAGGACGGGGTTCGTCCCGCCGACACCGCGGGCGCCGAGCATCTGGCCATCGCCTCGACGCCCGGCCACTGGTCGGACTCCGAGGAATACCGGGCGAATGCGGTCGCGATGCCCCAGGGCTGCGCCGAGGGGTACCTGGCACTGACCACCGACCACAACGGCGCCAACCCTGGCTGGCAGGAGCGCAACATGGTCGATGCGTTGCGCGGCAATACGATTCCGCTGTTCCTCGGCCAGAGCTTCCTCGATTCCAACACCAGGGCGGACCGCGTCATCGAGGCGTGGGAGGCACGCGGTCCGGGCGAGCACCGGGCCTGGTTCGGGCAGTGGGGACATTCCGACTGCAGTACTCGCTGCGGGACACCGCATTTCGCGAGTGAGCTGTTCGCGTTCCTGGACCGGCATGTGGCGGGCGCGGATGTCGAGGTGCCGGGTCCGCCGGTCACCGTCGGTCAGTTCGACGGTGGCTGGCGCGGTGAACCCGTCTGGCCGCCCGCCGATTCCCGCCGGGTGTCGGTCGACCTGCGCACCGGCACCTACACCGATCGTGGCCTGCTGCCCGGCCCGGACCGTGAGATCTGGTCGATCTCGGCGCCGATGACCGAACCCCTGCATCTGGCCGGACGCGCCACCGCATCGCTGAAGTTGGCGGGCCCACCCCATGCCACTGTCGCGCTGGAGCTCTACGACATCGCCCCGGACGGACGGGCCACCGTCTTCACCCGCGGCATCGCCCCGGTCGGTCCCGACGCCGAGATCCGCCTGCTCTGGCAGGACGCCCGGCTCGACACCGGACACCGGCTCGGCATCCGCATCACCGATGTCGTCGACGACGTCTGGTCGCACACCCCGGCGAATGCGCCCGTCACGGTGACCTCGGCCCGCCTCGACCTCCCGCTGCTCACCACTCCGCGCGAGCTGGACCTCACCGGCGGCGTCCCCATCTGGCACGAGCGCTGGCGCAACGTCGAAGCGATCCACCTCGACCAGGCGATGCTGTCCGATCCCGCCCACGCCGTCGAACTGCCCACCGTGAGCTGATCAGATCTCATCCTGGGCAGGTGATCACCAGGCGATGGTGGCGTCCGCTTCTCGGCCGATACTTACCTGAGAGCCTGGTGATCAGCTGTCCAACAGGGCGATGGGGCTGCGTGCCGCTGGAACAGGCGCTAGGTCGTAATGCGCTGACGCGATCCCGCTGTGCTGGCGGGACGTTCACCGCGTAGAACCTGCGCCACCAGTTCGGGATGGGTCAGTTGCGGGTAGTGGCCGGTGTCGGGGATCGTGATGACGGGGTGGTCCGTGGGTTCGGTCAGTGGATCGTTCTCGCCGACGATGATGTCGACCGGCACCCGCACACGCGCGAGTTTCGCGGCGAGTTCGGTCCTGCGGGCAGCCGCACCGGCCGCCCGCAGCGTCGCGAAGGTGCGCTGGGCGACACCGGGCCGTTGCAGATTGGCCGCGGCCGACGCGACTGCCGGACCGTCCGGAATGCCGAGCAGCTCGGCGATTTTCGCGGTGGGCAATCGCTTGACTACCTCCGCCGTGATCGGTGTACCGAGCAGCCGCGAGGCCGGCTGCTGGAGGAAGGCGGGCGCGATCAGCACCAGCCGTGACACCCGATCGGGATGCCGCAGTGCGAATTCGATCGCCGGTCCGGTCCCGAGGGAGTGGCCGACGAGCACCGGCGTGGTGCGGACCGGCGCCATGAGCTGATCGACCCAGTCGCCCAGCGAGGCGGTCGACTTCGCCGATCGTCCCAGCCCGGGCAGGTCGGCTGCCAGGTACGGTCCGTTCAGGTGTCGGGCCACCGCGAACCAGGAGTCGCTGTCGATCGGAATCCCGTGCAGCAGGACATGATCGGGATCCTGCTGATCGCCGCTCACCCACGTCCCGTCCCGGAATCCGGCGTTCGACGGTACTTCGATGGTGCCGTTGCGGGTGGCGACGATCCCGTCGGCGTAGGTACGCAGGAGGTCGCCCACCGGCGGATGTGCCACGCCGAGCCGTCGCGCGACGTCTTCGCTCGCCGTGGTGTCGTAGCGGTCGCTGCTGATGAACGGCAGCGTTTCGGGGTCGGCGTGCGAGAGCGCCCGGGGCAGGCGGCGAACCACCGAGACCGGAATGGTGAATCGTGGTGCCGGAACGTGCAAGTGGTCGGCGATCAGCCGGACCAGGTCGGGCAGATTCGGCGTGGTCGAGTCGAGCAGCGGGTAGGACCGGCCCACGGTGTCGGGCAGCGTGGGCAATCCGGCGATGACGCGCGCCAGGTAGTCGAGATCGACGACCGGGATGAAGGTGTCGGCGGAACCGGGCAGCGCGGGCAACCGGCCCCGCCACAGGTTGTCGATGATGTCGGCGAGGCCGAAGTACTGGCCGGGGCCGACGACCCCGGCGGGATTGGCGAAGGTCAGCGGGATGTCGCGTTCGGCGGCGACCTCGCGCAGCAGGACGTCGGCCTCGGTCTTCGAGGCGCCGTACGCGCCGTTGCGGTAGTCGGCCTCCATGCTGTTGTCAGATCCCTGCACCCGATAGCCGGTGATGTGCACGATCCGGCGCAGATCCGGCTGTCGCGCAGCCCATTCCAGTACGTGCAGGGCACCGTCGAGATTGACCCGGCGGGCCACGTCGGCGTCGAGCCCGAACTTCATCAGCGCGGCCGCGTTGTACACGTCGCGCACCCCCTCGATCGGTTCGCCGAGGGCCAGGTCCGGTTCGCCGATATCGGTGGTGGTGATGGTCAGCGCGGTGGTGTCGACGTCCTGGCCGTCCAGCCAGGTGCGGAGCCGGTCCTGGCTGCCCGCGCGCAGCGCCGCGGTGACGGTGTGTCCGGTGCGCAACAGTTCGGCGACGAGGGAGCGGCCGATGAATCCGGCGGCGCCGAAGACGATCGAGTCGGTGTTGACCATGATGTCACTACTTTCTGTAGACCGATTGGCATATTTTCAGCGTATGAATCGACGCCGCGGATTGGTGCGATGTCAGATCAGGGTGTCGATGGTGTCGGCCAGCTGGCGCAGCGGTCGACGGTCGCGATGGGTGCGGGCCAGGATCAGCCCACCCTCGATCAGGGCGAGCGCCACGGTGGTGACACGTTCGGGTTCGGGGTGTCCGAAGCCGATCAGGCGATCGCGGATCGCCTCTTCCCAGAGTCGATACGTGGCCGAACAGGATTGCTGCACAGCGGTATTGGTGGACGCGGTGTCCAGTGCGACCGCCGCGACCGGGCAGCCGATGGTCCAGTCCGAGGCTTCGAGTTGATCACCGAGCAGCGTCAGCATCCTGCGAGCGAAATCGCGAGCGTCGCTCGCCTCGATGGTGCGGATGATCTGGGCGATATCGGCACCGCTCTCGACGAGCGCCGCCGAGACCAGTTCGTCCTTGCCGCCGGGGAAGTGGAAGTACAGCGACCCGCGTGGCGCGCCGCTGTCCTGCACGATCTGATTGAGTCCGGCGCCGAAGTAGCCCTGCGATTCGATCAGCGAGCGCGTGGCCTTGATCAGCTTGCTCCGCGTCTCGGCACCTTTTTTGCCCACGACCCAAAACTAGACCGGTCAACATATTTTTGCAAGGCGTCAGGCGAGTAGTGCCGCCGCGTCGGTGCACAAACGATCGATGGTGTTGGCGACGGGCTCGACGTGGCTGACCAGCCCGACACCCTGTCCCGCGTCGACCGGAGCGAGCCGTGGGTCATCGGAATCGATGGCCGCGCGCAGTTTTTCGGCACTCGGAGGAACATCGTCGCCCTCGGGCCGTGACCACGGATCGGTGAACTCGTTGCGCAGTACCCGGGCCGGATAGATCGGCGGCCACGGCAGATCGAGGGCCTCGTCGAAGGCGGTGGTGAGGACGGTGCTGGTGGAGTCGGCGGCGAGCATGGCCCGGCGGGCGTTCTCCGGCAGCAGGGACTCCTCCGCCGCGGCCAGACAGGTGCCCAGCCACGCACCCGAAGCCCCTGCCGCGAGCACTGCGGCCAGCGCGCGGCCCGAACCGAGACCGCCCGCCGCCAGGACCGGAACGGTCGCGATCTCGAGCACCGCGTCGAGCAGCGGCATGAGCGCGAGACGATCGGCGCCGTGACCACCGCCTTCGCTGCCGCGGGCGACGAGGATGTCGATCCCGGCGTCCTGGGCGCGGTGCGCGCCGGGCACGTCGTAGACCTGGGTCACCGTGAAGATGCCCGCGTCGCGCACGCGCGGCACCCAGGAGAAGTCGGTCCCGAAGCTGACCGAGAGCGCGCGCGGCCGGGCGGTGATCGCGGTCTCGAGCAGGTCGGTCTCGCGGGTGCGCACCCAGTCGACCAGGCCGATTCCGACGGTCGCGTCACCGGCCTCGGTCAGTTCCCGCCGCAGCGCCTCGACCGAACCCGCGCTGCCCATGCCGATCATGCCGAGCCCACCCGCCGCGGTGACCGCCGCCGCGAGCCGTCCGCCCGCCGCGCCGCCCATCGGCGCGTTCACCACCGGCACCCGCAGTCCGAGCGCGCGGGACCAGGTGGTCGACAGGATCGGATCGGGCTCCGGGGTAGTGCTCATCGGCTCATCACCTTTCGTCGCGGCTCCGGCAACTCATCATGGCAGCCCGCACCGACGAGCCCGGTCGCGTCATCCGTGCCCGTTTCGCGAACCCGGCGCACAATGGGCCGCGTATGGTCGCACTGCGCTACGACGAACAGGGTTCGGATGACGATCAGGGATCGGCTGGAACAGATGGTCGCCGAGCCGCCGGTGGTGTTCGGCGAGCCGATCGAGACCACCGACGGTGCCACCGTGATCACCGTCGCCCGGGGCGGTGGATTCGGTCGTCCTGCCAAGCCGGTCGGGGTCTTCGTGGTGCACGACGGTCGCGCGCACTGGACGCCCGCGGTCGATGCCACCCGCATCGCCCTGCTGGGCGAGATGATCGGCCTGGTCACCGGGGCGATCGTGACACTGGCGATTCTGCGTCGGCCGCCGTGGCCGGACCTGCGCCGCCGAGGGTGAGTCCGTGCAGGGCCAGGGATTCGAAGCGCTGCCACGCGGTGGCGGGCGCGATCGGCGCGGTCGGATCGATCACCGTGCCGAGGAGACCGAGCAGTCCCCACGACAGGAACGCGACGGTGTCGGCGGGTTGGTCGGCGAGCAGGTCACCGACGATGTCGGCGACCCCGCGCCGGTAGGCGTGCAGCACCGTCGTGGTGGCTTTCGGGCCGATCAGCGGGCGGTACACCTCGGGGTACTGCGCGGCGAGGTGGAACATCACCCGCAGCGGGCTCAGCGGTGAGCCGGGCACCGTGGTACGGGCGATCTCGCGGCGCAGGAACTCGGTGCAGCTGACCAGGAGCAGGTCGTCCTTGTCGCGGTAGTGGGCGTAGAAGGTGGAGCGGCCCACATCGGCGCGGTCGATGATGTCGCTGACCGTCACCCGGTCGTAGCCGCGTTCGATCATCAACTCGATCAGTGCCCGGTGCAGGTGGTCTCTGGTGCGGCGGACCCGGCGATCGGTGTGCTCGGCCATCGTTCCTCCACGGGACGGATGCGCCGGATCTGTCCGGAAACGGACGGATCCGGCCGTTCTGCTCCTGGTCGGCGCGGTGTCGGCGTTCGACCATGGACGCATGTCAGGAAACCAGCTTCTCACTCCCATGTTCGTCGACGACACCGACACCGGCCTGGTCATCGCGGGCCTGCGCCGCTACAACCTGTTCACCGCGGTGTTCTTTCTCGGCAGGCATCGTCGCCTGCTGGCCGAACTCGTCACCGCCTCGGGTGTCTCGCCGGGCGAGCGCGCGCTCGATGTCGGCTGTGGTCCCGGCAAACTCGTGCGCGCGCTGGGTACCGCGGTCGGGCCCTCGGGCCTCGCTGTCGGTGTCGATCCGTCGGCGACCGCCATCGACGACAACCGGCGCCGCGACCGTGTGGGCAGGCACCGCTACGAGCAGGGATCCGCACAGGAGCTGCCGTTCGACGATGCCGAATTCGATGTCCTCACCTGCACTTTCGTCATGCACCACATTCCGGAGCGGCATCGTGACGCGGCGATCGCGCAGATGTGGCGGGTACTGCGGCCAGGTGGACGGCTGTTGCTCGCCGACGCGGCACCCTCGCCCCTGATGCGCCGGGTGTTCACGCGGATTTCCGGCGGTGATCCGTTCACCGCCGTCGACATCCGCCGCTACACCGATCAGGTGCGCGCGGTCGGGTTCACCGAGGTGGCCTACACCGCTAATCGCCACCAGGCCGGACTGCTGACCGCGGTGAAACCCGAGGTCACGGCGCCCTGACACGGATAGCGAGATGTTGTCGGTGGGCTCGGCTAAGGTCGGTCTCGTCAAGGTCGGAATCGAGCACGGGGGTGTGGCATGGCGTTCGATCAGCAGGACGACGAGGCACGGAAGTTCGCCGTCGAGGCGCACGGGGAGCAGCGCTACGGCGAGTATCCATACATCAGGCATCTCGCCGCGGTGCGGGGGGTGCTCGACGACTTCGGCTACGACGGCGATCTCGGCTCCGCCGCCTGGCTACACGATGTCATCGAGGACACGCCGGTCACCGCCGAAGAGGTCGAAACCCGTTTCGGCCGCGCGGTTCTCGACCTGGTCTGGGCGGTGACCGGCGTCGGCCCCGATCGCAAGGCACGAAACCTGGACGCCTACGCCAAGATCGTGGCGCACCCGCCGGCGGTGATCCTCAAACTCGCCGACCGCACCGCGAACGCGGAGGCCAGCCCGCCCGGCAGCAGTTGGATGGGTATGTACCGCACCGAGCACCCCACCTTCAAGGCGCACCTCGGTGGGCTGCTGGCCGGGGATCCGACGGTGGCCGCGATGTGGGAACGGCTGGAACGTCGACTGGACCTGTCGGTGGTGCCGCCTACTGATCAGTGGGTCGAGATCGACCGGCTGGTGGCCGCGGGCGAACAGGAGAAGGCGATCGAAGCCGTCCGGGCGGCCTTCGACTGCGGTCCCGGGGAAGCGGAACAGATTCTCGCCGAACGGGTCTGACGCCCAGCGCTAGATGGTCGGACGACCGTCGCTGTCCGCGAACCGCAGTTGTGCGGCCGCCGCGGCTGCGAGCTGGTTGTCGAGTTGCTCGTGACCGGAGGCGCCGCCACCGCCGGGGCCGCCGTCGTCGGCGACCAACCGCCGGGCCGACAGGTGGATCGCGTCGACGCCGGCTCGGTGTAGCGCGGGAATGTCGCCGACGGTGACGCCGCCGCCCGCCATGATCTGGATCCGCCCGTCGGCGTGCTCGACCATCGCGGCGAGCTCGTCGAGACCTTCGGCGCAGCGAGACGCGCCGCCCGAGGTGAGCACCCTGGTGATCCCGCTGTCGATCAATGTGTCCAATGCTGCTGAGCGGTCGTCGATCTGATCGATCGCCCGATGAAAGGTGAGTTCCATGTCTTCGACTTCGATACCGTCGAGCACTCTGCGCACCGCCTCGACATCGACTCGGTGGTCCTGGGTCAAGGCTCCGACGACCAGGCCCGCCACGCCGGCCGCCACCGCGGCCCGCGCGTCGGCGTTCATCACCGCGATCTCGTCGTCATCGGTGTACACGAAACCACCGGCGCGGCAGCGGATCAGCGCGTGCACGGGAACCCCGGCACCGACCACGGCCTCGATCGTGCCGATGCTCGGGGTCAGCCCACCCGTATTTCCCAGTGCCGCACACAGTTCGACCCGATCCGCCCCGGCCCGGCGAGCGCCGAGCGCACCCGCCACGTCCTGTACCGCGAATTCGAGCGCGGTCATCTCAGAACGACTGCCAGGCAGGCTTGTTCGCCAGCGCGTACTTGTAGTAATCGGCCAGCTTCAGCTTGCTCGCCGCCGCCTCGTCGATCACCACGGTCACGTGCGGATGCCACTGCATCACCGAGGCGGGGCAGAACGCCGAGAGCGGTCCCTCGGCGGCGGCGGCGATGGCGTCGGCCTTGCCCGCGCCGAGGGCGATCATCACCAGGTGCCCGGCCTCGTTGATCGTGCCCAGGCCCTGGGTGAGCACGTGGTGCGGCACATCGTCCGGACCGTCGAAGAAGCGGGCGTTGTCCTTGCGGGTCTGTTCGGTCAGCGTCTTCACCCTGGTGCGCGAGGTGAGCGCGGAGCCGGGCTCGTTGAAACCGATGTGCCCGTCGGTCCCGATCCCGAGCAGCTGCACGTCGACCCCGCCCGCCGCGGCGATGGCGGCGTCGTACCGTCTGCCCTCGCCCGCCACGTCACCGGCCTCGCCGTTCGGGCTCAGCACCCGCGCCGGGTCGAGGTTCACGTGGTCGACGAACTCCGACCGGATCACCGAGAAGTACGACTGCGGATGGTCTTTCGGCAACCCGACGTACTCGTCGAGCAGGAAGGCGCTCGCGGTCGAGAAGTCCAGCTCACCCTCGCGGCAGCGCCGCGCCAGCTCCTGATAGCTGCCCAGCGGGGAGGACCCGGTGGCCAGGCCGAGGATCGCGTTGCCGCGCTCGACGTAGCCGCCGACGATGTCGGCGACCGTCGTGGCCACCTCGTGCTCGTCCGCCCGGATCACGATTTCCATCAGATTCCTTCCGTTCCGGCGACGAACACCCGTCGCGGTTGCAGTGACTGGTCGGTGACGAGAAGGTCGGCGCGCGCGCCGACGGAGAGCGTGCCGCGATCCTCGGCGAGGCCGAGCACGCGAGCGGGGGTGCGGGTGGCCGCGATGACGGCCTCGGTGAGCGGGATCCCCGCCTGCCGGACGGTCCAGCGCACCACGTCGAGGAGCGTCGCCGTGCCGCCCGCGATGGCGCCGGGTGACCCGTCGCCGGTGGCGAGCCGGGCGACACCGTCGTGAACGCGAACGTCGAGCGCGCCCAGCCGGTAGTCGCCGTCGCTCATTCCCGCGGCCGCCATCGCGTCGGAGACCAGCGCGATCTGGTCGGCGCCGACCGTGTCGAACACCATCGCCACGGTCTCGGGCGCGAGATGCACACCGTCGGCGATCAATTCGAGCACCATCTCGCCGCGACCCGCCGCGGCGAGACAGGCGGCGACCGGGCCGGGGGAGCGGTGGTGCAGTGCCGGCATCCCGTTGAACAGGTGGGTGGCGGTGATCGGCGCACCGACCGCGTCGGCGATGCGGGCCGCCGTGGTCGCGGCGTCGGCATCGGTGTGGCCGAGGCTGGGCAGCACGTCGTGGTAGCGCATGGCGGTGAGCAGCGCGTCGAAGTTCGCCGTCTCCGGCGCGAGTGTCATCGAGCGCACGGTGCCCCGCGCCGCCGCGCAGATCCGCTCGAACAGATCGGGATCACCGGGGATGATCGCCGCGGGATCCTGTGCGCCACAGCGGATCGCGTTGATGAACGGGCCCTCCAAATGCACGCCGAGCAGATCGCCGTCGGTCACGAGGTCGGCCAGTATCGACGCCTGGCGCACCAGCACATCGGGGTGCGCGGACACCAGACTGCCCAGCAACCCGGTCGTGCCGTGGCGGCGGTGATGCGCGGCCGCGACTCGCGCACCGTCGACGTCGGCATTGGGGAACCCGAACCCGGCGCCCCCATGACAGTGCAGGTCGATGAGTCCCGGCAGGACGAGGTCGTCGCTGACCGGAGGCAGTCGCTCGCCGTCGCCCCGATCCGCCGCGGACCCGACCCAGATGATCCGACCGTCGTCGAATTCGACAACACCATCGGCGATCTCACCGACCGATGTCCCGACGAGATGCCCGCGCACGACATTCGGTCGGCTCACGGCGTCGTCCCCAGCCGGGCATCCGCACGGTCCTGCCGTGGCTTCGCCGATCCTTGCCGGGCGTCGGTGTGGGCGTGCTGCTGCGTTGCCGGACCGGCGGGTGGCCGGACCGGCAACGCGATTGTCGGCACGCTCACGGACGCCCGACGATCGCCGCGACCGCCTCGCGCGCCAGCTGCGGGCTCCGTGCGGCGCACGCGGCGTCGGCGGCATCGCGGCACCGCTCGATATCGACGGCCGACAGGGCCGCACGCACCGCGGGCAGGGCGGGCACCGACATGGACAGACTCGTCACCCCGAGTCCGACCAACACCGGCGCCAGGGTCGGATCCGACGCCGCCTCACCGCACACCCCGACCGACTTCCCGGCGGCAGTCCCGGCCGCGCCGACCATCGCGATCAGATCGAGCACGGCGGGCTGCCACGGATCGAGCAGGTGGGCGAGCCCGCCCGCCATCCGGTCGACCGCGCAGGTGTACTGGCTCAGGTCGTTGGTGCCGATGCTGACGAAGTCGAGATGGGTGAGCAGATCGACCGCGCGCAGGGCCGCCGCGGGGATCTCGATCATCGCGCCGACCTTGCGCAGCCCGGATTCGCGGGCGAGCGCGGCGAATCCGGCGGCCTCGTCGGCGGTGGCGACCATCGGTGCCATCACCCACAGGTCGGCGCCGGTCGCCTCGCCCGCGCGGGCCAGCGCGGTCAGCTGGGTGGCCAGGGTCTGCGGGAACACCGTGCCGATCCGCAGGCCACGCACGCCGAGCGCGGGATTCTCCTCGGTGCCCAGATCGAGGAACGGCAGCGGTTTGTCCGAACCCGCGTCCAGGGTGCGCACGACCACCCGGCGCCCGGCGAACTGCTCGAGCACCGCGGTGTACGAGGCGGTCTGCTCGTCGAGCGATGGCTCGGAAGGCTTTCCGAGATACATGAACTCGGTGCGGAACAGCCCGACGCCCTCGCTGTCGACCGGTCCGGCCTTCACGGCGTCATCGACGGTGCCGATGTTCACCAGCAGATGCACCGGCGTCCCATCGGCGGTGTGGCCGGGTCCGCTCGCGGCGGCGATACGCGCCTTGTCCGCGGCCGCCCGTTCGGCGGCGGCCTGCCGGCGGGCCGGGCTCGGATCGATCACGACCTCGCCGGTGGTGCCGTCGAGCAGTACCGGCGCGCCCTCCACGAGCAGGTCGGTTCCGGGACAGTTCACCACCGCGGGCAGCCCGAGCGATTTCGCGAGGATCGCGGTGTGGCTGGTCGGCCCGCCTTCGCTGGTGAGCAGGCCGACCACGTCGCTGTCGCCGAGCATCGCGGTATCGGCGGGCGCGAGATCCCGCGCGACCAGCACGAACGGGTACCCCGGCTCCGGGATCCCCGGCATCGGCTGTCCGAGCAGCACGGCGACGGTGCGGCCACCGATATCGCGCAGATCGGTGGCCCGTTCCGCCATGTACCCGCCGAGTGCCTCGAGCTTGGCGCAGAACCCCTCGAAGGCCAGGTGCACCGCGTGCGCGGTCGGCATTCCGGCGGCCAGCTCCTTCTCGGTGGCGGCGACGATGCCCGGGTCACGGGCCATCGTCGCCGACATCGACAGGATCTCCGCCGCGACGCCGCTGACCCGGGCGGCGCGCGCCTGCATCTCGTCGGCCACGCCGCCGAGCGCCTCCTTGACCCGGACGAGCTCCTGCTCGGGCGAACCGCCGACCGGATCCTGCGCGGAGGTCTCGAGCTGCGAACCGAACCGCAACCACGGCGCGCTCACCACCCCGGGACTCACGCCGAGGCCGCGAATCACCTGCTCGGCCATCAGGCCGCGTCCAGGTCCGAGGCGACCAGTTCGGCGAGGCGCTCGAGCACGGCCTCGTCACCGTCGGCGTGCAGTGTCACCTCGGTGCCGTGCCCGGCGCCCAGCATCATCACCGCGAGAATGCTTGCCGCGTCGACCGGTTCGCCGTCGCCCACCGAGATCCGGATGGGGACACCCGTGGCCTGCACGGCCTGGGTGAACTTGGCGGCGGGCCGGGCGTGCAGCCCCACAGTGGATCCGACGACGGCGGTGCGGGTGGTCATGGTCTCACTCACCTTCCAGTTTCTTGTCCAGCTTCGTTTCGACTTCGGCGACCAGTGGGGCGTCGGTTCGAGTATCACCGGTCGCGGTCTGGGCGGCCTCGGCTTCGGTCGCGGCGACATCGGGCGCGCCGACCTCGACATCGGTTTCGGCCTCACGACCGGGTGTGCGCAGATTCCACTTCTTGATCACGAAGCTGAACAGCACGTAGTAGATCACCGCGTATCCGAGGCCGATCGGGATCAACATCCAGGCGTTGGTGGCCTTGCCGAAGTTGAGCACATAGTCGATCGCGCCCGCGGAGAAGGTGAATCCGTCATGGATGCCGAGCGCGTTGACCAAGGCGTGTGAAGTGCCGGTGAGCAGCGCGTGCACCACGAACAGCGGCCAGGCCACGAACATGAACGCGAACTCGAGCGGCTCGGTGATACCGGTGACGAACGCGGTGAGACCGGTCGAGAGCATGATGCCGCCGACCAGCTTCTTCTGCGAGGGGCGCGCGTTGCGGTAGATGGCGAAGGCGGCGGCGGGCAGCGCGAACATCATGATCGGGAAGAAGCCGGTCATGAAGGTGCCCGCGGTCGGGTCACCGGCGAAGAACCGGTTGAGGTCGCCGCGCACGATCTGGCCGGAGGCGTCGTTGTAGTCGCCGACGAGGAACCAGACGGTGGAGTTCAGGATGTGGTGCAGGCCGGTCGGGATGAGCAGGCGGTTGGCCGCACCGTAGATGCCGCCGCCGAGGACGGTGTTCTCGGCGACCGTCTCGCCCACCCAGGTGAGCGCGGAGTTGAACGCCGGGTAGAGGAACGCCATGGCGACACCGACGACGAGGCCGGTGACCGCGGTCAGGATCGGCACCAGCCGCCTGCCGTTGAAGAAGCCGAGGAAGTCGGGCAGTTTCGTGCGATAGAACCGCTGCCACAGCATCGCCGAGAGCAGACCCATCACGATGCCGGCGAGCACGCCGTAGTTGATCATCGCCTGGCCGCCGGTCGGGTCGGTCTTGCCCTCGAGCACGATCGGTGACATCGCCTCGAACACGCCGTTGATGACCATGTAGCCGACCACCGCGGCCAGCGCCGTCGAGCCGTCGGCCTTCTTGGCCCAGCCGATCGCGATACCGACGGCGAAGATCAGCGGCAGCCAGGTGAACACGGCCTGTCCGGCGGCCGAGATGACGGCCGCGGTGCTCTCCAGCGCGGAGAATCGGCCCAGGAGATCGTCCTGGCCGATGCGCAGCAGGATGCCCGCCGCGGGCAGGACCGCGATCGGCAGCATGAGGCTGCGACCGAGGCGCTGCAAACCCGCGAACACCTTCGATTCTTTTTTGGGGCTGTCGGTAACGGCAGTCATGTCGACCTCTTCGTGCCGGGCGTTCCGGCGGTCTCGGCGAGCCGGTCGGACTTCGCAGCCGATCCGGGACAACTATTGTGAACCAGTGACCCTGACGGGTACTGTCCGGTCATAACCAGTTGTAAGTTTGACCAGGTGGTCGTCGGATGTCAACCGCGAAATATGACGTGGCGCACATCCGAGGCTCCCATACTGGAACCGGCAACCACCGCGGAAAGGGAGAACACATGTCCAAAGCGGAAGCGATCGTCAAGGGCCTTGGCGGCGCGGAGAACATCGTCGAGATCGAGGCCTGCATCACCCGGTTGCGCACCGAGGTGAAGGACGGCGACAAGGTCGACGAGGCCGCCCTCAAGGCGGCGGGCGCGCACGGCGTGCTCAAGGCGGGCTCGGTCGTGCAGGTCGTCGTCGGCCCCGAAGCCGACACCCTCGCCGAGGACATCGAGGACATCCTGTGAGCGTGCCGGTGCTCGCCCCGCTGCCCGGCAAGGTCGTCGCGCTGGCCGACGTCCCCGACCCGGTTTTCGCCGGTCAGCTGGTCGGCTCCGGCGTCGCCGTCGATCCCGACCGCACCCGCGGCCCACTCGTGGTCACCGCGCCCATCGCGGGCAAGATCGTCAAACTGCACCCCCACGCCTTCGTGATCCTCGGCCAGGGCGTCGGCGTCCTGGTCCACCTCGGCATCGACACCGTGAAGCTCAAGGGTGAGGGATTCGAACTCCTCGCCGCCGAAGGCGACGACGTGGTCGCGGGCGCCCCCATCGTCACCTTCGATCCCACCCAGATCGACACCACCGGCTATTCGCCCATCTGCCCGATCGTGGTCATGGACTCGGCCAAGGACTCGATCACCAGCGACGCCATCGACACCGACGTGGAACCTGGTGCCCTGCTGTTCGACTCGCCGTAAACCCTACTGGCCGACGCCGACCCGGCGTCAGCTGTTCTCACACCCGAACCCGTCCCCATCACTGTCGAGTCCATAGTCGTCAGGCCCGATCACCCGCACCGGTCCGCTGTAGACCGGCCCGTTTCCGCTGCCACCCGCGCAGTCGACGTCGCTGGTGATCGGGAGACACGGGTCGTAGGACGGATGACATTCGCCCGGTGGCGGTGGTGGCGGCGGACAGAACTGGCTCGAACCGCTGCTGCACAGCAGGTCGGTGACCGGATCAGCACTGGCTTCCGTCGGAAGCGTGATGGCGATGGCTATCGCCGCGCAAGCGGCTGGTCCGAGAATTGTTGCTGGTCTCATGACTGCTCCGATCATTCGAGACGCACGAACCAGTGTCACGCAAACTGTCCGCACAATCCGTTTCGGAGACCGAATCGTTGGCCGAGGTGGGTGGGCGCTGCATGGATCCGGTCAGCTGCCCACGCATTCGATGAGCGGTGCGGGATAGACCGCCGCATCGATCCCCTCGCGCCACGGTCGATGGATTCGCGCGCCGGGCAAGTGCGCCAGCTCCGGGAGCCAGCGCCGCACGTAGGTGCCGTCGGGGTCGTAGCGGTCGGCCTGCCGGAGTGGGTTGAGGACGCGGTTGGGGCGGGTATCGGTGCCGGTGCCGGCGACCCATTGCCAGTTGAGCTGGTTGTTGGCGAGGTCGCCGTCGACGAGCCAGTGCAGGAAATGGGCCGCGCCGACCCGCCAGTCCTGGCGGAGCGATTTGGCGAGGAAGCTGGCCGCGATCAGGCGGGCTCGGCCGGGCATCCAGCCCTCGGCGCGCAGTTGGCGCATGCCCGCGTCGACGATCGGATATCCGGTGCGGCCGTCTTTCCACGCGGCGACGGCCTTGTCGTCGTCGGCACCGGCGATGGTCCGGGTGCGGTAGTCCGACCACGCGGCCGCGGGGCGAGCGGCGAGCACCTGGTGATGGAAATCGCGCCACGCCAGTTGCCGGACGAAGGCCAGTCCGCCTTCGGTGGTCGCGTCGACGCGGTGGACGACCTCGGTCGGGGACACGCATCCGAAGTGCACATAGGGCGACAGACGCGAAGTGGCCTCGGCGGCGAGGTCGTCGTTGTCGCGGGCGTAGTCGCCGATCGGGCCGTCGAGCCAATCCCGCAGCAGCGCACGGCCGGTCGTCTCACCGCCGACCGACAATCGGGGCGAGGGCTCCCCGGTGGCGAGGGCGCGTGCTTCCGGCAGCGGATCGCTGGTCAGCCGCGGTACGGACAGTGATCGAGGCGCGGGCAGCGGACGGCGGCGGTGCGTCTCGCTCCAGCGGCGGAAGTACGGGGTGAACACCGAGAAGTGGTCCCGACCGGTCGACGGCGTGATCTCGGTGGAGGTCGCGGTCACCGAGCCGGAGTGGCAGTGCACCGACCAGCCGTCGGCGCGCTCGCGCAGCGCGTGCTCGCGGCGCCTGCTGTAGCGGCTCACGTCCTCGGCCAGGTGCACGCTCGTGGCCGAGGTTTCCGCGACGACGCGCGCCACCTCGTCGACCAGCACGCCGCGTCGCACGATCAGCCTGCCGCCCAGCGCGCGCAATCGTTCGTCGAGTTCGGCGAGTGCCGTGGCGAGGAAGTGCGCCCGATTCGGCGGACACCGGTCCGGCACCAGCGCCTCGTCGACGACGAACAGCGGCACCACCTGGTCGGCCGCGCGGACCGCCGCCGTGAGCACCGGATTGTCGTGAACCCGCAGGTCGCGGGTGAACAGCGCGACCGCGACACTCATCGCGTGCAGAGGGGGCGCACGTCGGCATCGCCGCCGGTCGTGGGCGAGGTGAGGTACACGCACGGGTCCTGGCCCGCGGCGCGGATGGCGGCGTCGACCTGCTGCCAGGCGGTGTCGTCGAGCGCGGGGGTGCGCGACAGGACGAAGCCGGAGAGTCGGCTGGGGGAGGTGACCAGCGCCCACGAGTAGTCCGGGCCCAGCTCGGTCACGATGTAGTTGGTCTCGCCCACCCGCTGGTCCTGGCCGGGAACGCCGGGAAAGCTCACGTGCAGTTGCGCGTTGGTGTCCGGATCGTTCACGGTCGCGGTGCCGCGGATCTCGTCGACGCCGCCGGTCCAGGTGTGGCACCGGTTGTAGACCCCGATGTCGCCCTGTGGGTCGAGGGTGTAGGTCGCGGTGGTGTCGCGCGCGCAGTTGAGGTTGAACGGCTGCGGTATCGCCGCGAGTTGACGCCATTCGCCGAGGTAGCGGTCGAGTTCCAGGTTCGGGACCGGCGCGGGTGGTGCCGCGGCGGCAGTGCCCGAACCCACCACGGTCAGGCTCGCGGCCGCGGCGATCAGCAGTCCGGTGGTCAACGAGCTACGGCGAGTGCGCACAGGAAACTCCTCGAGGTCGGTGTCTGCCCACGGTAGCAGAATTCGATGCATTATTGATGCATGCACGCGCGTTTCGTCGGCATCTCGGAACGTCCGACGCGGGACCGGTGGGTGTCGTGACCGGGCCTCGTCGACGCGCGGCGGCCCCACCGTGACGCGCCGACCGGGCCGGTCCGGGCAGAATGAAACGATGCCTGCCGGTTTCGCCCCCGCCCCCGCCGGATACACGGTGCGCGCGGTGGCCGACCGCCTCGGCATTCCCACCGCCACCCTCCGGAGCTGGAACCGCCGATACGGCATCGGCCCCGCCCAGGACCGGCCGGGACGGCATCGTCTCTACACCGAAACCGACATCGCCCTGCTCGCGCACATGCTCGAACTCATCCGCGGCGGCGCGAGCCCGGCCGGCGCCGCCGCCGCGGCTCGTGGACCGGTGCCCGCGCTCGGTGAGCGCACCGCCCTGCTCGACGCGGCATTCGACCTCGACACCACCACCGTCTGCGCGCACATCGAAGCCCACGTGCGGACCTACGGAGTCGTGCGGACCTGGGAGCTCCTGTGCCGACCCGCTTTCGCCGACATCGTCGCGCGGCAGGGCGGCGGCGAGGGATGCATCGATGTCGAACACCTCCTGTCGTGGTCGATCACGGCGGTCATGCAGCAGGTCCGACCGGCGCCGAGCAGTGCGCCCGTGCTCTTGGCGTGCACCAGCGGGGAGACGCATTCGCTACCGCTGGACGTCTTGCGCGCCGCGCTGGCGGAAGCCGGTGTCGGCGCCCGCATGCTGGGAGCCGACGTGCCGACCGTCGCGCTGTCGGATGCGCTCGCTCGGCACGCGGGCCCGTCGTCGGTGCTGCTGTGGTCGCAGCGCGAGTCCACGGCGTTGACGTCGGCGGTGCTGGCCTGCTCGCGCACCGGTGCCCGGGTGTTCGTCGGCGGGCCCGGGTGGGAGGCGGTGTTGCTGCCCGATGGGGTCGAACGGGTAGCCGACCTGCCCGCCGCGGTCGTCATCCTCAGCTGACTCCTTCCGATCGGATCGCGCTGTCGCCGAGCGCAACTGCGGTTCGGCGCCCTGCACCAGCTGGATTGCTCGGTTCCCGAAATCGGCCAAACGATGCAGTCTCGACGCGGATTGCACTCGATCGTAGATCCACAGCGAGCGATGCTGTGGAGGACCGTGTAGGGCACCGAGCCGGTCTGGCGACACCTCGTGCGGCTGATCGCCGCCTGACAGGGGCGGGCAGTGTCGGTATGACACGGCGCGGCTGCGTCCGGACAGCGCCTGCCCACGGCAGCCAGTCGGCCAGACCCAGCCGCGCGACGACTCGTCCGGGCAGTTGACCGCCGCCCGGCGCGGTCGGGCAGTGTCGGTAGGCACGACGCGCCCGCGTCCGGACAGCGCTTGCCTGCGGCCAACTCAGCAGCCAGCCGAGCTCTGCCCGGGCCGGCCCAGCCCGGCTGCGCGAAGACTCGGCCGCGCGAAGACTCGGCCGCCGCACGGACCCCCGGGCGAGTCGGTGCCGGCGCCGGATATCGGCGCACCCTCAATCGGCAATGGGCGTCGCCGTGCGCCCGAGGACATGGCGCAACGCGGCCTCCAGCTCCTCGGTGCGGAACCTGTGTCCGGCGGCGCTGAGCCGAGCCGGGATCACCCGTTGATTCGCCCCGGCCAATTCCCGCGCACCCTCCTTGCCGAGCAGCACGGCGGGCCCGAAACCGGGAACCGGCAGCACCGCGGGCCGATGCAGCACCCGTGCCAGCACCCGCGTGTACTCGCTGTTGCGAACGGGATGTGGCGCAACAGCATTCACCGGCCCGGACATGCTGTCGTCCCACAGCGCACGGTGATACACGTCGACCAGATCATCGATCCCGATCCACGAGAACCACTGCTGCCCGTCACCGATCCGCCCGCCGAGCCCCGTGGCGAACAACGGCCGCAGCAGCCGCAATGTCCCGCCCTGCGGCGACTGGACGATCCCGGTGCGCACCTGCACCGTCCGGACTCCCGCCGCCGAGGCAGGAACGGTCGCTGCCTCCCACCGCTCCACCACATCAGCCAGAAACCCGTCGCCGCGCTCGGCATCCTCGGTCAGCGTCTGCTCACCGCGGTCGTAGCCGTAGAAGCCGATGGCCGAGGCGCTGACGAAGGTGCCGATCCCCGCGGTCGCGGCGAGTTCGGCCAGGCGCCGGGTCGGTTCGATGCGACTGTCGGCGATCGCGCGCTTGTGCGCGTCGGTGAACCGCCCCGCGATCGAGGCACCGGCGAGATGAACGACAGCGTCGACACCGTCGAGCAGGTCGGCGGCGGGATCGTCGGTGTTCCACTGCCGTTCGTCCGGTTCCCGCGCCGGATGCCGGACCAGCCGCACGACCCGGTGCCCGCCGGTGGTGAGGAACGCGGTCAGGGCCGAACCGACGAGCCCGGACGCGCCGGTCACCGCGACCGTGCGCGACGTCCAACCCCCGGCAGTGGCGCGGCGGTGCGCGGCGAGATCGTTCGCAAGTTGTTGATAGCGGTAGTCGAACATCGCCCGCAGCGCGGATTCCGGCACCGGCGTGCGCACCCGATCGATCACTCGCGTGTGTCCGTCGTCGATCTCCTCGAACTCGTGCACATGCCGCCACGGGAGCAGCCGCCCGACCGGCGCGGAGGCGAGCCCGTCCGTGGTGACGGCATCGGCGAAACGTTCGGGTGGGTGGTAGGCGTCGGGATCGTGCTGAGCGAGCCAGCGCAGCCCGCCCGGCAGGCCGAGGACCGCGCACCCGGAGGCGAGTGAGTCCGATTCGGCGAGCAGGGTCACCGGCTGCCACGGTGGTGCCAGCCGTGCGAACGCGCCGGGTCTGGCGAACCAGTCGAAGACCTCGGTCCGGGGTGAAGCAACGATGGCGGAACAGTCGATGCCCATCCCTCGACTGTAGACATGCCGACCGACGATACGTGGTCACGCCGCCGAACGTGCCAGGTCAGTGCGCCGAACGGACCAGCTGCTCGGCCTGCACCGTCCACTGCGCGGCCAGCGCGTCGAAGTAGCGCTGACTGCTCCACAGCCTGTAGTTGCCGATCACGTACACCCGCCGCCGCGCACACGAGACCGCCGCGTTGAGCACGTTCGGATTCGTCGCCGCCCACCGCCGCGACCCGCCCGCGGCGGGCGAGGTGCCGAGCACCAGAACGACCACCTCGGCCGAATTGCCGTGCATCGCGTGGATCGTGCCGACCTGCCGGGCGGCGAACTCCGGTCCGAGCGTCGCCCGCGCCACCTCCCGCGCACCCCGCGCGACATCGCGGAACGGGCTGACCACCCGGATCTGGGCCGGATCGACACTGTCGGCGAGTTCGGCGAGCAACGCGGCGAGCGCCTCACCTTCGCCCGGAATCCAATTGCCCTCGGCCCGGGCCGATCTCACGTCTATCCATCGATTGTCATCGGGGAATTCGGGTCGTGACGGTGTGCCGAAGACCAGCAGGTCGTCGTCGTAGGCGATGCGGTGCGTCAGCTCGAAGATCGGCAGATCGCTGCGCCGATGCACCCGCAGCGGCGTGCCGACCCAGACCGGCGATTCGGCGTCGGCGGGCGTGAGCCAGGTGCCGTACCGCACCACGCGATCGGCGGCGTGGCGCGCCGACGCCCGATCCGGCATCCACTCCCGATCGAGACCGTATTCCCGGACCAGGGCTTCCTGCGCCGAGGTCGGCAGCGCCCCTACCGGTCCGAGCTGGCGATGATCGCCGACGATCACCGCCCGCCGCGTGCGCCACAGCCCACCGGCCACCGACTGCGGTGCGGCGCGACCCGCGTCGTCGACGAACAACCAGCCCAGCGCCTCGCGCCCCAACCCGGCGAACAAGTTCGGCAGCGCGGTGAAGGTGGTCGTGATCATCGGCACCGCGAGGAACATCGTCTGCCAGGCGGCCGTGATCGTCTCCGGCTTCGGCGCCACCGCGAGTTCGTCCCTGATCAACGCGACGGCCACGATCAGGTTGTCGCGCACCCGCGGCGCGGCATTGAGCAGGAACGCCCGGTGCAGCCGCAGCGCGGACAGGAACAGCTCGCGCCTTGCTGTCGCGTACTGCTCGTCGGCCCACGGATTGCACAGCTGGAACTGTTCGTCGTCGCCGGCGACATCGCCGAAAGGAATGGTGCGCGACCAGTTCTCCCGCGCCCGCTCGATCACATCGAGCGCCGCCTCGCGCCGCTCGGTCAACTCGAGATGCTCGCGAATGAGCGTGCGCCCGTGCTCGGCCGCCCGTGCCCACTGCTCACGCGTGTACTCGACCTCGGTCTGGCGCCGCCGCATCTCCGACTCGGCGATGTGCCGTTCCCGCAGCAGCTCGTTGCTGCGCGCACTCCACCGTCGTCCCGACCGGAATCCCGTCGACAGCGAGGCCAGGAACCCCGGCTTGAGCCCGCTGTGCTCACCGAGTGACTTGCCCGCCCGATGATGCTCGGCTTGGGCGCCGCGCAGATGCTCGGCCGCCAGCCGATGCCGGTCCCGCCAGTGCGCGTGCGCGTCGTCGGCCTCGGCGATCTCGGCCGACATCGTCCGCAGCCCGTCGTTCATCGCGGGCAGTTCGGCCACCGCGTCGGCGACATCCTGACGCTCCTGCGCGAGCTCGCGCACCTCGGCGCGACGCCGCGCGAAATCACCCACCGCGGTCGGCCAATCCGGGATCGAATCCGGGTCCGCCTCGGCCTGTTTGAGAATGTCGAGCATGCCGCCCGCACTCGCCTGCGCGCCGTTCGGACGTTCCGTGGCGAACCGATCGCCGAACCAGAACTGCTCACCGAACGCGCGGCGCGTTCCACCCAGCGCCGCGGCGACCAGGCCCCACGCGGGTTCGCCGCCGACGAGTTCGGCGAGGTCGGAGAAGTGATCGAGCCGCACGTCGCTGTCGATCGCCCCGCGATGCTGGATCTCGGCGACCACCTCCGCGGCGGTCTCGTCGCTGCCCGTCGCCAGCACCACTTCGAATCCGGTGATCGCGGACGTCAGCCGATGCGCGCCCACCGTGTAGTTCTTCGCCACCTGCACCTGTTCGGTGACTCCGGCGAACGCCGCGAGCGGATCGTCGAAGACCGCCAGTCGCGCGGCCCGCTCGACCACGATGCCCGCCAGCAGATCCCGCAGCATCGTCGTCGTCCCGGTGCCCGGCGCGCCGTGGACAGCGAAGATCCCCACGCTGTCGGCCAGCTCGGCCATCGCCCGGTCGACGGCGAATTGCTGTCCCGACACCAGCGGGTCACCCGGCCAGCGTCCGTCCGGAATCAGGTGGGGGAGCAGCCCTTCGACCATCACGTCCTGCCGCTGCCGGACGTCGATCCGATCATCGACCGGCAACGCCTGCGTCGCCGCGAGGTAATCCCGCAGCGCCGCACCGACATCGCCGCGTTCCACCGCCGACTCCAGCGCGGCGAGGTCAGCGCCCAGCCCACTGTTGAGGCGATCCTCGGCGGCGGCACTGTCGGCATCGCGCGTGGCGACCTGCACACACGCCACCCGCACGCCACCGGCGCGCAGCTCGGACCGAATCCCGAGCGCGCCGCACAGTTCTCCGGTGAAGGTCTGTAGATCCCGACCGGTCAGCCGGGGCGGCTCGACGCCGTCCTCCTGCTCGTCCGGGGTGAATCGTTCGGCGAACGCCAATGCCGACATCCCTGCCAGCCCAGGCGAGATCACGCCGTCGGCTCCCGCCGCGATCAGCGACGCGCCGACCCCGCGACCGGCCACGTCCAACGCTCGCCACCGCGGCTTCTCCACCTGCTCGGCATCCGGCGCCGCCGCGGCTTCCCGCGTCAAGGTGTCGAAGGCGGCGGTGAAGGCCTCCGAATCATGATCGAACCCGTCCGCCCACCCGGTATCGCCCGGCCCCGGCGACCGCAGCCGATTCACCGCCCACGCCAACCCCGACAGCGTCGCCGACCCGCCGACAACCACCCCGTCGTCGGTCAATGTCAGCGCGAAAGCCGCTGTGGTTCCGGCCCGTCGAGCATCCGCCTCGAGCTGGTCCTCCCCGAACACCCGAACCAGCGCCTCACGCGCCCGGCCGACCCCGAACAGCCCGCCGTACACCACAAATTGCCAGCCATGCCCCGCCCGCAGCGGCGGCAGGACCGTCATGTCCTCCCATGGTGCGACGTCCTCGGTCCCGAGATCGACGACGAGCCCACCCGACTCACCATCCGCCCCCACCTCGGGCACCAACCGCGGACCGAACAACTCCACGGTCTGCCAGAAACGCACGAGCCGCACGGCATGCTCGGACCCGCTCACGATGCACCCCAATTCCGTCGGCCATCATGCTGACAACCCGCACCACGGTACGCGATCGCTATTTCCCCGGCACGCCAACCCGCACGTCACCCACTACCAGCTCGGCAGACACCCCGCCGCGCGCAGCCGCCCGGCCAACGACGAATTCACCACCGCGCTCGAGCCACTCCCGGCTCCCAACGCCACCAACACATCTCCGCCAAGCCCCGCCCCGAACGAACACCCGAGCACATTCACATCGATGAAGATGTTCTCCTTCGGCTCCTCCTGCGCGGGTTCGGCAGCGGCCGAACCCATCCCGACCATGGCGCCCGCGGCCACCGCCCCCACGATCGCCGCGATCCTGACACTTCGCACTTGTCCTCCTGAATACGCGACACTCCGCGCCGATTCATCCACCCGCCGAGATCTCTCGACGACGACAGCAGTGTTGACCGAACCACCACGCCGGAAACGTCGACCCCACCGCGTCGAAATATGAATTGACCGAGGAACTCCGACACCTCACGCTGAGCAACATGGACGACCTCGACACCGCCGCCGACCTCTTCGCACTGGGCGAGCTCGGCCGAGAGGACCTGCCCATGGTCGCCGCCGAAGCACTGGCTCGCGGCCTCGACTCACCGGCCTTGATCGAGCTCGCCTGCCTGCACCGAACGGACACCCGCGATGCCCCCGACCTGTTCCACACCGCCCTGGCGGAACTCGGTCTCGACAGCGTGAGCTGGCCGGAACGTGAAGCCGCCATCCTGCTCCGTCACGCTACCCAGCACGCCGAACGCCTGCTCTCCGGTGCCGGTGATCCCGTCGAGAACCTCGCCAGAACCGCGACGTACCTGTCCCGGCTGATGCTCACGGACACGCCGCAGCACGTCGGTCTCGGCGAACTGGTGTGGGATTTCGACTTCCTGCTGTGCTGCGTCGACGACGGATACGGCGCGCGCGAGTCCGTCATCGACGACGCCCGACACGGGTGCCGGCGCCTGCTGGCCGGACCGCCCTACGCTCCGATCGATACGCGCATCGTCACTGCGGACCAGGCCGGCGGCGACGCGCCTGGCGAAGACTCACGTCGTGCGATCAATCGGTGGTCGGGGGCGTGGATTCGGTGCGGTCGAGTTCTTCGTCGAGGGCGAGGGCAGCGGCGATGAGGGCGAGGTGGGTGAAAGCTTGGGGGAAATTGCCGAGTTGTTCGCCGGAGGGGCCGATCTCCTCGGCGTAGAGGCCGACGTGGTTGGCGTAGGTGAGCATCTTGTCGAAGGCGTAGCGGGCGATCTGGAGGCGGCCGGAGCGGGCGAGGGCTTCGACGTAGAGGAAGCTGCACAGGTTGAAGGTGCCCTCGGTGCCGCGCAGGCCGTCGGGGGAGGCCTGGGGGTCGTAGCGGTAGACCAGGCTGTCGCTGACGAGTTCGTGGTACATCGCGTCGAGGGTGCTCAGCCACATCGGGTCGGTGGGGGACAGGAATCCCATGCGGGGCATGAGCAGCAGGGAGGCGTCGAGGACGTCGGTGGCGTAGTGCTGGACGAACGCCTGGCGTTTCTCGCTCCAGCCCCGGTCGACGATCTGCTGGAAGACCGCGTCGCGCTCGGCCGTCCAGCGGGCCACGTCGGCGGGCCTGGCGAGGGTGGTCGCCATGCGGACGGCGCGGTCGAAAGCCACCCAGGTCATCAGCCGGCTGTAGGTGAATTCCTGACGGCCGCCGCGGGTTTCCCAGATCCCCTCGTCGGGACGGTCCCAATTGTCGGCGAGCCAGTCGACGAGTCCGGCCAGAGTCCGCCAGCCGGCGATGGCGGGCAGCCCGGTGGCCTGGGCAAGGGCATCGGCGGCCTCACCGTAGATGTCGAGCTGGATCTGGTCGGCCGCGCCGTTGCCGACGCGCACCGGTGCCGAATCCTGGTATCCCGACAGGTGCGTCAGGGTCTGCTCGTCCAGCCGCGGGTCACCGTCGACGCGGTACATGATCTGCAAGGGTTCGCCCGAGGCGGTCCCGCCCGCTTCGACCCGCGCCCGCAGCCACTGGCGGAAGGCGAAGGCCTCCTCGGTGAAGCCGAGGTCCATCAGCGCCCGCACCGAGAGGGAGGCGTCGCGGATCCAGGTGTAGCGGTAGTCCCAGTTGCGTTCGCCGCCGATCTGTTCGGGCAGGCCCATGGTCGCCGCGGCAATGGGTGCGCCGGTCGGCGCGTAGGTGAGCAGTTTGAGCGTGATCGCCGAGCGGTTGACCATGTCGCGCCAGCGGCCGCGGTAGGTGGACGAGCGCAGCCAGTTCTGCCAGAAGCGACGGCAACGGTCGAATTCCGCGGCGGTGGACTCCCACGCCGGCGGTGCCGACACCGGTGCGCCGGAGGGCACGGTGGTGAGCACGATCGTGGCGCGCTCACCGGCGTCGAGGGTGAAGCGCGCGGTGCTGTCGGTGCCGTCGGGGTGCAGCACGATCGGGTCGGTGACCTGGAGGTGCAGATCGGCGGTGGCGGAACCGAAGACGGCGGTGTGGTCGTCGGCGAGGTCGAGGGTGTGGGTGGCGCGGGCGTAGTCGAAGCGTGGTCGACACGTGAGCGTGAAGGTCAGCGAGCCGCGGACCACGCGCACGATGCGCACCAGCCGGTGCCGGTCGGCGGGCTCGGTGCCGCGAATCGGCGCCATGAAATCGGCGACCTCGCCCACGCCGTCGGGGCCGCAGAAGCGGGTGAGCAGAATGGCGGTGTCCGGGAGGTACAGCTGCCGGGCTGTCACCCCGCTGGTCTCCACGTCGATCGCGCAGTACCCGCCCCGCTCGCTGTCGAGCAGTGACGCGAACACGCTCGGCGAATCGAAGCGGGGCGCGCACCACCAGTCGATCGTGCCTGCCGTCGACACCAGTGCGGCGGTCTGCAGATCACCGATGATTCCGTGCGCGTCGATCGGCGGATAGCTGGTCACGAGCACTCCTGCGGTCGGTTGCAATCAGCAAACCACCGGTGCTCGGCGACGGCCTCACCCGGAAGGGGTGATTCCGGTGACCGGCCGACGCGGCAATCGGCCGGTGCCGAACAGCGCCGTGATGGCGAGCAGCGCGGTCACGGCCACAGCCATCTGCAGTGCTTCCAGGCGCGCGTCGGAGTTGCCCGCGATGATGGCGTCGGCGACTCCTTCAGCCGCCGAGTCCGCCGTGGACTCATTGGCCGTAGCTGCGGCGCAGGTTGGCGTTGATGAGTTGGTTGACGCGTTTGCGCAGGTGGCCGGTGGTGGACTCGTCGGGGAGCGGGTCGTCGATGGAGAGCGTCCAGCGCAGGTCGGTGCCGCTGCCGCCGTCGGAGGGGAGGTCGAACCGGAGGCGCGCGTCGGGGCGGCGGGGCCACAGGGAGCTCCACACCACGAGGTCGGGGTGGGTGCTCTCGAGGACTCTGGGGCGTATTTCGTCGGAAAGGAGGATGAGCCATCGGCGGGTGGGGTCGCGGTCGGGGTTGGTGAGCGATTCGAAGATCGCGTGCGGGGGTGCGGGTTGGTTGCGCCTTCGGCTCCCGATGACGTGCACGCTGCCGAGAGTATCGGGTGGGAGGCGCGTCACGCCGTCAGCTGGTCACTGATGTCGGTGAGGCCGCACTGTGCTGCCCGGGTGGCGAGGAGAGTCATTGTGCGGGTGGGGATTTCGGTGCGGAGATCGCGGAGCCGTTCCCACATCGGGGTTTCGGTGGCGGGGAGGGCGGCGATGAGGGATTCCAGGTCGGGGGAGTTGTCGAGCAGGGTGAGGGAGCGGGCGCGGGCGGCGTCGTCTTGGCGGAGGACGAGATCGAGCAGGGTGGGAAGGGAATCGCTGGTGGGGCAGGCGGTCAGGGCGGCCTGGAATTGGTCGTCGGTGAGGGTGGCGATGGTGGTGGCGAGGGCGGGGTGGGTTTCGGCGGGGAGGGCGTCGAGGAGGGGGAGGAATTGGGGCCAGAGGTTGTGGCCGGCGGTGGTGGTGAGGATGGTTCCGAGGGTGTCGGGGTTGTGCAGAAGGGGGCGTTGGGCGAGACGATGCAGGGAGGTGGGGGTCATGCCCGCGGCCACCGGTAGGAGGGTGTCCCAGGCGTCGAGTTCCTCGACGGCGGTGAGCAATCCGTCGATGAGCTCGTCGTCCTGGGCGGCGGCGAGGTCGCCGATGCGGGAGCGTTCGGCCGGTCCGAGCAGGTCGAGCAGGGTGATCGCTTCGGCCCACTGGCCTTCGGTGTGGGTGGCGCGCAGCATCCCGGGGATGCGATCGGCGACGATGGCGAGGAGACGGTCCGCGGCGGAGGTGTCCTCGAGGTAGTAGCCGACATGGAGGAGGTCGATGTCGGCGGCGTGCGGGAGAGCGGCGCGCAGGGCCGCGTCGGGGACGGACCCGGCCAGCCGGCCCATGGTGAGGTAGTCGCCGCGGCGGATGAGTTCGCGAGCGACCGCGGCGGCCATCTTCGTTGGAACATGGGCGATCACGTCCGTGGCCCGGTGAGGGTCGAGGGTGACGGTGGCGTCGGCGAGGAACGCGGGCGAGAGCGAACCCGCGATCGCGACGGCACGCGCGGGATCGACCGAACCGGCCACCGCGGCGGCCAAGACGGGCCCGAAGGCGGACTCGGTGACCTTGGCGGCGACCGCGGCGGGAACGAGTTTGGCCGCGGCCCCGATGCGTTGCATGCGCCGGGCCTCGCGCCGGGAGATCAGATCGCCGACCTGATCGCGAAACGCGCGAATTGCGGCGGGCGGGAGCTCGGCGAGGAAATCGAGCTCGGCGGGGTCGGACAGTTCGAGAACACGGGCCAGCTTGGCGATCTCGGCGGTGGTGTGGTGCGTGGCGGTCACAGGCCGAGCACCTTCTTCACGGCCGGACGGGCCAGCCGGGGGACGAGGCGCATGCCGGAGTCCAGTGCCTTGTTCAAGGCGGCTTCGCGCTGGTCGAGCGCGCCGCGCACGTAGCCGTCGAGGCGAGTGAGTTCGTCGGGGGTGAGGGTGGCGAAGTCCGATGGCGGTGGGGTGCCGAGTGTCGTGGTGAGGCGCTGCATGGCATCCGTCACGGGCTTCTCCTTCGCTGGTGCCCGACAGAACTCGTACTGCCGGTACGGAGCGTGATACTGCCGGTACGGTCCAGGAATGTAAAGCCTGCTGGACTCATGTCGGGGCTACGTGGGCATTTGTAAGGCGAGTGTTCGTACCGCCAGTACGTGTAGGGTCAGAATCCGTGAACCGCGCCCATCGACCGCCACCGGTGACCCGGGACGCGATCGTCGACGCGGCCATCCGCGTCCTCGACCGCGACGGCCCGCGCCCCAGCATGGACGCCATCGCCGCCGAGGCAGGCATCACCAAGCCACGCCTGTACCGCCAGTTCACCGACAAGGGCGACCTGTACGCCGCCATCGGCACCCGCTTCGCCGACACCGCCTTCACCGCCACCGGCACCGACCTCACCCTCCTGCTCCAGCCACCACGCGAAGCGATCGCGGCCGCGCTCGGCGACTACGCCGCGCACATCCTCACCCACCCCAACGTGTTCCGCTTCCTCGCCCAGGCCCAAACCGGGTCGGCCCGGGATGGCGCCGTCTGGCAGTACGACCTGGGTAGCACCGTCGCCGACCGCTTCGCGAAAAAGGCGCACAAGGTGGCCGATTCGATTCCCCTCGCCACCGACGGCATCGAATACCTCGCCCGCGCGATCGTGGGGGCGATGATCGCGCTCACGGATCTCTGGCTCACCGAATCCACTCCTTCCCCGGCGGAGTTCGTGGAGCGAGTCGGGGAATTGGTGTGGGGAATGATCGGAGCGTTCCTACGGGGACGCGGTGTCGAGGCCGATCCGGAGGTCCCGATCTTCGTGACGCTCGCGGCACTGAATCGCGATCACGAGGAGTAATAGCGATCACGTTCTCGCACAACGAGAACGCGCTGGGCGATACCGGCAGACTGGCGCGTATGTCCGTGAGCAAGATGACCCGCCCCGTCCGTTCGGATCGTTTCGAGAACACGTGGGCCGCGTTGGGCGCGTTGGCTTTCGTCTGGACGGCGTTTCTCTCGTGGATGATCTGGATCACGTTCAGCGAACCTGGCCACTGCGGTTTCCGGGCCCCGTGCACGGTGGACGTGATCTTCGAGCGCGCGTCGCCTTCGTGGAGCGTCGCGTGGGCAGGATGGTTCCTGGCAGGGTGCATTAGCTGGGTGCTGGGGGCTGAAGGCGGGTCTCGGTGGCGCGGCCCGGCAGTCGCCCTGGTCGTGGGCGCGCTGGTGTTCGGTGCAGGAATGGTGGTGACCGGGAATATGCTGGTCTCCGCGATCAACGCAACCCATGGGCCGTGAGTTTGGTGGGTAGGTGGTGGAACGGACGTCGCGGGTTCAATAGAGCACATCGAAGACCTCCGATGCTTCTACGTGTCACGCTGCGAGGGGCTCCGGCATTGGTCTGCCCCCGACCCAGCCAGCGGGGGCAAGACGGTCGTTCTTGATCCGGCGGAATGTGATCGAGATGATGCGTCCGGACGCGCGGGTGGCGGGTCCGGATCTGGCGTAGCGCTTCAGCACGCGGGCGTCGGTGAACCGGTGACGGTCGTCGCCGATCTTGGCCAGGACGCGGGCGCCGGTGAGGTTGGCCAGGCCAGGGAAGCTGCTGATGATCGGGTGGTCAGGGTGTTGCTGTGTCGAGGGAGTTCACCCGGTCACCGCCATGGGCACGAAATGTGTTGCAGTAGAGCAATTCAGGTGCACACCGGCCGAGTGGGGGCGACCATGAGTAGGTCGAGCCTCGACGGCGCGGCGCGCAGTCGCTGCGAGAAACTTAAGTGCTACCCTGCTCTCGGTTCTTAATTCGTAAGTGATCGTAGTGGGGTGCCGGGGAGGGATCCATGAGCGAGCAGGTTGTCCCCACACCGTGGGAGACCAAGCGATTCGGCGGCAACGCCCTGCTGTTGCGGAATGCGATCTGGCGCGGTCTTCGGGCGGCGCACCAGCGCGCACTGGCCGCTCACACGGGTTTGAAATTGGAGTCCAACGACGGCTACGGGTTGATCTGGCTCGTCCAGCACGAGGAGGTCGGCCACGCGATCGAGGCTGTTGTACCGGAACTGCGGCGGATCAAGCCGGCACGTGCCCGCTACGAGCTCAACGTGGTGGGCGAGGACAGCATCATCCTCTACCCCTGGAAGTTCGCCGACGACGCTCACACGCCGGTGACGAACGCGAAGATGACGATGTCGAAGCTGCGCGAGAGCTTGCTGGCGCTCACCCAGGCAAAGTCGGATTCCCAGCTCTCCTTCGATCACGCCGAACTCACCGAGGAAGAGCTCGATGCCGAGTTCGAGGACGACGAGACCTTCCTCGACGACGCGATCGAAGCGGGTCGGCTGGTCCTCATCGCTTACGCCGCCAACCCGCGCGCGGGCATCCTGCGTGTCTTCTGGGGCGAAGCTTCCCAGGCCGACGACCGCGGCCGGTTGTCCTGGAGCGAGATCGAGCAGATCCCCGCACCACCCGAGGACGAGCAGACCCCGGTGCAAACCGGCCCGACGCCGGTTCCCGAGCCGAAGACAGGCACCGGCCCCCGCTGGCATCAGTCCACTCCGCCCCCGGAATTCGACCTTGCACCGCGCCCTCCGCTGACCGCACCGGACGGCGGTCAGCCGCCGGTGCCACAACCCGAGACGTCGAGTGATGCCTGAACGTCCACCGCTGACCCTGTTCTCCGGTGACACCACCGCGGCGGTTCCGGCCTCCGCGGTGGTGTTCGACCCAGCACGGCTCACCCAGGCCCGCCAGCTCGCCGGACTGACCAAAGCTGCACTGGCCAGCCAGATCGGAGTCTCGGGTGCGGCCGTGAGCCAGTGGGAATCGATGACCTCACCGCCACGGCCAGATCATCTGCTCCGCGTGGCAGAAGTGCTCGACGTCCCTGTCGAGTTCTTCGCCGCAGGGCGCCCTTTCGCCCAACTCGATGGTGCTGGCGCGCATTTCCGCAGTCTGCGTTCGACCAAGGCCGCCCAGCGCGCCAAGGCCGTCGCCTTCGCTCAGCAGGTGTGGGAGCTCACCCATGTCCTCGAACGTCACGTTCAGCTCCCCGCGATCGACTTGCCAGGGTTCCTTCCCGACGATCCCTCCGAACTCGGTGACAACCCGGCAGCCGCCGCCCGCGCGCTGCGGGCGCACTGGGGAATCGGGCCCGGCCCGATCCCGCATCTGGTGCGCACCATGGAAATACGGGGGATCGTCACCACTATGGTCGAGTTCGCTGGCGGCGACACCCCGACCGTCAACGCCTTCTCCACCTCCCGCATGCCGCGACCGATGATCGTGCTCACCCCGGATCGCGGCGACGACGTGTGCTGGCATCGTTTCACCGCGGCCCACGAACTCGGTCATCTCGTACTGCACCGCGACGCCGCGCCAGGTGACAGCGAGCAAGAACACGATGCCGATGCTTTCGCCGCCGAGTTCCTCACTCCCGCCGACCAGATCCGCGACCAGCTTCCCCGCCGCTTCGACATCAACGCGCTCCGGCAGCTCAGCCACGAGTGGGGCGTCTCGATCAAGTCCCTGGTGTACCGCTCCTGCGAAACCGGCACCATCTCCGACGCTGTCGCCCGTCGTGCTTACCAGCGCCTCAACCACCTCTACGAGGTCGGCATACTCGGCTCCGATCTAGTCGCTCAGTACCCCGGCGAGATCCCCGCACTGCTCGCCAAGGCCTTCGAACTCGCCGAAAACCACGGCACCCTCACCTTGACCAGCCTGGCCCGCGAGCTGCGATGGCGCCCCAACCGCGTGCGCCAGCTCCTCGGTCAACCCGATGACCGTCCCGTCCTGCGCCTGGTCACCGACCTCGAGACGACGGCTCGCTGACCGCGACTACGTCGGCGGCGTTGCACAGGCGGCTCCCGATCTTGGTCGGATTGCACCCTGGCCTGCTGGTGAGTCGCAGGTTCGATTCCTCAGCGGGGCACACATAACGAGGGCAACGGGAAAACGCCTGGTCATAGCCGGGCAGTACGTGATCTGAGTGTCGTGACCTGCTGCACGATGGCGTACCGCGCCCACCTGGATCTGCTCGAAGCGGGCACCATCTTGTGTAGGAAGGTGCCGACAAGCAACTTCCTGCCGGGCAAACCGCATACTATCCGGCGGCTATCTCCCTCCATCGGTGGAGACCTCGCAGCTTGGTCCTAAATCCGGTCGGCCCCGGGTGTGAACACAGGCTCGTTGGTGTGGCCGGGGCCGCACGGTATCCGGTGCCGACCGGTGTGAGCGGCGTGCACCATCCGCGCGGTGTACGGCACCGGGAAGCGACCGTATCGAGAGCGCGTCAGACGCGATGACTTAGGACCGGCCTGCCACCTCGGCTGCGCGGGCGGCCAACGCGTCGGCGACAGCGGAGAACTCCGCGAGCGCGGCGGTCAAGTCCTCCACGATCTCTTGTGCGATGATCTCCGGCGGCACTCCGTCGTCTGCGTCGGTCAGTGACGGGTCTTTGAGCCAGGTGATGTCGAGGTTCGCTTTGTCGCGGGCGACCAACTCGTCGTACGAGTACGGCTTGAATCGCTCGGACTCGACTCGTGCGGATCGGTCGACCGCGTTGTATGCGTCGATGAACGGGGCGAGGTGCTCGTCACGCAGTGGCCGCTGTTTGAGGGTGAAATGTTCTCCGGTGCGGAAGTCGTACACCCACAGTTTTTCGGTCCAGGGCTGACTGGGACGGGCCTGCTTACGGTCGAAGAACAGTACGTTCGCTTTGACTCCACCCGCGTAGAAGATGCCGGTGGGGAGGCGCAGCAGCGTATGGACGTCGTACTCCTTGAGCAGTCGCCGGCGAATCTGCTCGCCCGCACCACCTTCGAACAGCACATTGTCCGGCACGACGACAGCCGCTCGACCGTCAACAGCGAGCAGAGACGCGATGTGCTGAACGAAGTTGAGTTGTTTGTTGGTGGTGGTGACCCAGAAGTCCTGGCGGTTGTAGGCGACATCTTCGCGCTCGGCTCGGCCGTCGTCCCCGACGACGGTGATCGATGACTTCTTTCCGAACGGGGGATTGGCCAGCACCACCGACGCGGACCGCGCGGGTTTTGTCGCCAGCGCGTCGTGCACGTCGATCACCGGATCACCCGTGGCCTGCCCGATGCCGTGCAGGAACATGTTCATTGTCGCGAGTCGGGCGGTGCCGTCGACCAGTTCGACGCCACGGACAGTCCGTCCCTCGCTGAGCTCGGTCCGCTGCTCGGGTGTGATGGTGGCGCTGTGCGCGGCCCGCAGATATTCGACCGCGGCCAGTAGGAACCCGCCTGTTCCGCACGCGGGGTCGACGATGGTGTCCGCTGGGGTCGGCCGCATCACCTCGACCATGGCATGAATCAAGGTGCGCGGGGTGAAGTATTGGCCCGCACCGGATTTGATGTCGGAGGCGGACTTCTGCAACAGCCCCTCGTAGGCATCGCCGTTGAGGTCACCGCCGATGCTCGACCAGTTCTCGGAACCGATCAGGTCCACGACGAGTTTGCGTAGCAGCGCCGGTTCCTGAATCCGGTTCTGAGCCTTGCGAAAGACGACGCCAAGGTTCGTGGTTTCTTTCCCGAGGTCGCTCAGGATGCGTCGGTACTCCTGCTCGAGCGCCACTCCGTCGAGCTGGGTGAGGCGGTCCCACGAGATGTCGAGCGATGTCGGCAGAATTTGGACCGGGTTCACGAAGTTCTGCTGGCGCTCGTCGGCCATCTTCAGGAACAGGAGGAAGCTGAGCTGCTCGACATAGTCGATCGCCGAGACCCCGGCATCCCGTAGGACATCGCAGTAGCTCCACAGTTTGTCGACAAGGCGGCGAAGTTCGGCGGCGTTGCTCACCGGTCGATGCTAGCCGGTGAGCAACCGATGCCAGGTGTCGGAGCACGCTCCACGACGGCAGGTCAGTGTGGAGACACGCGTGCTTCGACACGGCACAGCAGGCGCAGGTGCGGTTGCGCTTCAGGACTCACTCGCTCCGCGAAAATCTTGAACTCGCTCGAGCGAGCTTGGAGTTCCTCTAGGTCGGCGAGTAGCCAGTCCGGGACGTATCCCACAGCCTCCCCGCTCTCGACACAGATCAGCTGCGCGCGCGCGTTTACCGGATTGTCGGGCGCGGGCCGCAGATGTAGCTGCTGACCGTCCTCGACGCAGGCCAGACGCAAGCCGTCGACATCGACGTGACGCACACCCGACGCCAGAAAACGGCTGGTAACGACCCCGTCGGAGCTGGCCATCAGGTCGCTGACCAAATGGAAGGTGTCGGTGGCTCGCGGTCCGCCGGTGCGGGCGAGCAGCTCCATCGGGGTGTCCAGCTCCGGCGAGTCGATACCGAGTCGATGCAGGTAGGCGGGGAATGAATCACGCTTGCGCGACATGAGTCTGTTCACGAAGAAGGCGGGAAGGCCGTTCGAGACATAGGTGCCGTCCAGCTCGGGGAACTGGGTGAGTGGGAAGAACCCCTCCGCGCTGTGCACCTGGTCGGTGTACTCGAAGGCGTAGCGCCCGTCACTGAGTTCGGACAGCATTCCGACTCGAACGAACTGTCGTGACGCGGGATTTTGCCAGATCAGGAACAAGCGTCGGGAAACTCGAGCATCGAACGCGGGGACCGCCCGGGACAGTGCGTCAGTCACCATGGAGGATCCTTTCCTGATTGTGATGGAGCAACTTCGTCCTGAAGGTACGCCCTACCTCTGACAAGTATCCTGGGGGAACACTCCCGAGTACAGCCTGAATCTGCGCATTGGTGACCGCCGCCAGCGCCCCGAACCAGTGCTCGCGGACTCCAGGGCTGGCCAGCTCGAGCGCCGTCGACGCGAGGTGGACCAAGCCGGGTCGGCCCTCGACGCCGTCATCGCAGAAGTGGTGGCTACGACCACGCCGTGCCCACCGCGCCAGCGATTCCTCCGAGTAAGCAAGTTCTTGGACGCACTCCTCGCGCTCCTGGAAGCCGAGGGCGTTGCCGTGATCGAAGGAGGGTGCGAGTTCGAGTTTTCCCGCGTGGTCGATCGCAGCCCAGTTCTCGTGGTGGCGGTCCCGACCAGCGACCCAGGCATCGAGTATCAGGTAACCGGCCCACACGTCGAACGCGGTCGAGATCGGTGGTTGGCACGACGCTGGCGCGGCGACGCCGTCGAGCGCTGCGCAGACAGCCTCGACGGTGTAGCGGGGGTTCTTTCGCGAGATCCGGCCGTCGTAGGACGGGTCGATCCGGGTGAGCAGCTCGTTTCCGTGGATCAATCGGTCGCCGGGTCGGAGCACGGAAAGCGAAAGTACGCCCCGCCGGTTACTGTGCGTTGCGGGGATAACGGTGGCGGTGGGTATCGACAGCATCGTGGCCAACTCGTGGACGACCCACTCCACCCAGTCCTCGCCCATAATGCGACCGGATTCGTGCACGCGTGCGTACTTGAACAGGTAGCGGCTGTCATCGGGCGCGGAGACCCAGAACTTCTCCTTGGTGCCGAGGGGCTCGTCGGTGGTTCGGAGCTGGTCGGAATCCGACGCCATCGCCCACTCGTCGACCACTTCGACCCGCCAAACGTGCTGCCCCTCAGCCGCCCTTCCTTCGCGCGTCGGGTAGGTCACGTCGGAACCGACTCCTTTCGACGGCGACGCCGTGGGGCAGCACTCGCCTGATCACGAATCTTGGCGAGTGCGATGTCGGCGGGTTCGTCGGTGGGGTCCTGGTCGACGAGTTCGCCGTTGAAGGCTGTTCGGAGGACAGCGTGGCGCAGGACCGAAGACCGCCGCAGCGCGGGTCGCTGGACTGAATCCGCGTGCTGAAGGGTTGAGCCCGTGAGCTCAATCTCTTCCAACAGTCTGTCCTGCATATCGAGAGGGGGCACCGGGAGAGGTAATTCACGGCACGTCGAGAGAGCGATATTGAACTGACCGGCCGTTGCTTTCGCTGTGCTCTTCAGGAGGTTAACGATGAACGGCGATCGCAGGCATACGGCCAGCCAGGCGGGTCGGACAGGGGAACCCGCGCGAAAGGATACGATTGCCTGGTTGGTGTTCCACTCTGCAAACGTATCCGGCACTACGGCGCTTTTTCCAAGGGGAGGGCCAACGATGTTGGTGACGACATCTCCAGGGAGAGCAATAGACCTCTTGAGTTGGCCACGATGGGTGTCGCGAGAGACAAAGGTAGGATTCTTCGTAAAGTCGATGCTTCCGGCGGGATCGATGTTGTAAACCTTCAAGAACGGGACTTCCCCTCGGTCCTGTTGCATGAGGTCAGCCTTCGGTGTGGAACCCGAGTTGATCGAAACGCATACGTCGGATGCGAGTTGCCATTTCCAGCCTTCGGGCAGGCTCGGCAAGTCTTGGTACCTGAATCGATGGCGGCCTCTCAGGTGGGCGGGGAGGCTCGATAGCGGTTGATTTGAGGCATGGCCGAGAATAGCGTCGTCGAGTATTTTAGCCGCTAGATTTTCGGTTCGACGGCTGATCGACGACAGGATCGATTCCGCAGCGTCCAGGCGGGAGAGGTGGTCTTCGAGGGCTTCGACGATGCGGTGCTGCTCGGGGAGCGGGGGGAGGGAGAACTCAAACTTCGCCAGATCGCTTGCTGCGAGTCGCATACGCCCGGTCACACCGGCCATGTGATGCTTGGCATCATTCCGTACGTCTGGGTGCAAACACCAGTAATAGAGGAAGGCGGGATCGACAGCAGTAGTGGGGCGAATGACGATAAACTCGGTGCTGCCACCGGTTGGCTCGGCCGTTACCGGCAGCATCGCGACTTTGCCATTTTCGAGGCATGGCGTTATTCGCGCGAAAAGCACATCATTGCCGCGCGCGCGAATCCCCGCGCGGCTCCCGCGCTGCTCATATGCAACTGGATGCCGCTTTCCTACTTCGACCGCGCTCATTGTGACGAAGGGTGCGGCAGAGCCGAGGGCGGGGTCTCGAGGCGAGACCACTGTTGCCTCGCCCAGCGTCGCCGACGCCCACCCCGCTGGCAACTCCCGCTTCGTCACGCGATCAGCTCAGTGTTCAACTCGTCCAGCAACTGCTCCGCAGCCTCTCTGTTCGTGATGTCGAAATCGGCGGCAAAACGCTGGCTACCGCCCAGGTTGATGAACGGTATCTGATCGAGGTCGCCGATCTCCACCGCGATGTTGGTTTTCACCACATCCGCGATGGTGCCGAGCCAATGGAGCTGGCGATCGGTGTAGGTGACGTCGCGTCGCTGCTGCTCATCCAGCCAGGAGGCCAGCCGCTCCTCGACCTCGGAAGCGAACGGCCGAATCTTCGAATCAGGCGCTGCGCCATCATCTTTCGACAGCTCGAAGCGGAGGATGGAAACCAAGTCCGGCACCTCGACCTGGTGTTCGGGGTCGGCCAGTTCTCCGAGATCGGCATACGCGCGCCACAGCGATTCGATGCTGCCGATGGCAGGAACCCGCGCCACCTTCTCAGCGAGTGCCTTGAGTTCGGAATAGGTAGGTCGACCCGGCGCGCTGCCGTGTAGCACTTGCAGCACCGTGATCTCGTCGCGGTGCTCGGCGAGGTACTCCCGGAACGAGCGAACCGGCTCGTGGGTGCCCTTGCCGTACGCGACGCGGTCGGTACCGAGCAGGGTGTCCGCGTTGACCTGATCGAAGATCAGATCCTTCTTCCGGCGGATATCGAGAATCGCTTTGCGCAGCTTCGGATTTCCGGTCAGGGGCGCGACACCATCGTGAATCTGCTTGGCCACCTCCGCTTCTCCGCCCCGGGCTTCAGCGGCGAGGATGGCGTCGGTGTCGCTGGCGAGTGCGATCTGTTTCGCGATCTCGCGCAGTTCGACACCACCGGCGACTTCGGCCAACTCGGCCGTCTCGGCGGGGTCGAGCTGAGAGGCCAGCTTCGCCAACCGCACCGCGAGGCTGGAGGCCTCATCGGGGGTGATGGTCGTGGTACCGGCCCGCTGCAAGAGCTTTTCCAGCGATACGGAGGCGTCGCGTTCCATCGGTGTCGCGTCTACCAGCGGCGAGTCGGTGACGCCGACCGCGTCGACGATGACGAACCGATCCTTCGTGAAACCCTTGGTGGCGTCCGGAGTCAGCGCCGCATAATCATCGGCTCCGATGATTCGGGAACCGCGACCTTTCATTTGTTCGAAGTACACCGCCGACCGCACCGCGCGCAGGAAGAACACGCACTCGATAGCGCGCACGTCGGTGCCGGTGGCGATCATGTCCACCGTCACCGCCACACGCAACGATGGGCTGTTGCGAAAATCCTGCAGCAGTTGCTTGGGGTCTCGGCCCGCGATCTTCGTCTTGTAGGTGATCTTGGCGGCGAAATCGGCGCTCTCATTGAAGACTTCGCGTACTTGTTCGACGATGAGGTCTGCGTGCGCGTCCGTCTTCGCGAAGATCAGCGTCTTCGGCACAGCCGAGCGACCAGGGAAGATCTCGGAGTAGAGCCGGTCCCGGAACGTGCTGAGCACCAACCGAATCTGGTCCTCGGCGATCACCGTCCGACCGATCGCTTCGCCGGTATAGGCGAAGTCTTCGTCGAGTTCGAGATAACGCTGGGCACGGGTTCGCAGATCGCGCACCGGCACAACGGTCTTCGCCTCGATCGTGGCGCCCTGCTCGGTGATCCGTGAGCGGATCCGGTACACGTCGAACGGAACGTTGACGCCGTCGATCACCGACTCCTCGTAGGTGTACTCGCTGACCAGGTTCTGGTCGAAGAAGCCCAGCGTCTGCTTCGTCGGAGTCGCGGTCAGTCCGATGACCGGGGCATCGAAATAGTCGAGCACCGCGCGCCACCGGCCGTAGATGGACCGGTGGCACTCGTCGACGACGATCAGGTCGAACGCCTCCGGCGGCACGTTCGGGTTGTACACCGCGTCGACCGGCGAATCGGGCTCGACGACTTCACCGTCGACATCATCGTCGACGTCCGGAAGCTCCTTGCCTTGCAACATCAGAAACAATCGCTGGATGGTCGAGATGGCGATATTGGTCGACCCCAGAACGGTGGTACCGGCGAGCCGCTGCACGTTGTAGATGTCGCCCAGCCGACGCCCGTCGTCGACCGGGCAGTAGTTCTCGAACTCCGACTGGGCCTGCTCGCCGAGGTTGTTGCGATCGACAAGAAACAGGATTCGCGCGGCATCCGCGTGTTTGATCAGCCGATAGCACGATGTCACGGCGGTGAAGGTCTTGCCGGCGCCGGTGGCCATCTGCACGAGTCCGCGGCGGCGGTTTTCGGTGAGGGATTTCTCGATGCCCTTGACAGCTTTGATCTGATTGGGGCGCAGCCCTTTCGGATCGAGAGCTGGGAGGTGCTGCAAGCGGGCGCGGAAAGTCGGCGCGTCGGGTCGTTCATCGGCCTGCCACATCCACGATCGGATCGTCTGCGGCTTGGCGAAGGTGAAGACTCCCCGGGACCGAGGTTTCGGGTCGAGCCGGTTGGTGAAACGGGTCTCCGCGCCGGTCGATTCGTAGAGGAACGGCAGTGGCTCGCCACGCCGCCACGCCGCAAACTGATCTTGCTTACTCAACCCCGCGGAGTACTTCGCGGTTTGCTGTTCGACCCCGACGAGCGCCGTGCCCTCGCGCTTGGCCTCGATGATTCCGACGATTTTGCCGTCGACATACAGCAGATAGTCGGCAAAACCGGTCGCGAGGGGGAACTCACGCACTGCGACGCCGACCGCCGCCACGGGATTGATGTCGGCATAGTCCTGAATCACCCAACCCGTCGCGGCGAGCTGGGCATCGATGACGCGACGTGCCTGGACCTCGTTGTACGGAGGTCGGCGACGGAATGCCTTGGAGAACGCACTGCCGGTAGCCAGTGAAACCTTCTCCGGCTCCCGCGACGCGAGCGTGCCGGAGCCTTGGAGCGCTGCGAGCTGCTGTTCGAGGGCGGCCAACCGGTCCGCGACCTCGGATTCGCGGCGCCGTGCCTCCGCCAGTTGCATCTCAGCGGCCTGCCGTGCTTGGGCTTCAGCGACTCGAGCAGTCTTGGCGGCGTCGAGAACGGTCAGCGTTTCAGTCAGCTCGGTCCGCGATGCCGCGAGTTTGCGGTTGATCTCGTCGAGTTGTTCCTGGTCACCGGGTACGACAGGGGTCGGTGGTGCGGGCGGGCTGGGCGCGATGAAACTGCGGAGCTCCTGATCGGTCGGGGCCAGCGCCAACCTCAGCAGGTTGCCGAGTTGCCAGCATTGCTCGACCGACCGCAACGCGAATCGGACATTGAACAGGTGACTGTGCGTGGCCTCATTGCCGATCTTGCGGATATCGTGCAGTGCGGTGGAAGCGGATTGAGTAAGCACGCCGGCGTTTTCGAGGGCCCTGACGCGATCGATCTGCTTCGACCCGTTGAACCGGGTGCCGCTGCGCCGGATCAGCTGTTCAGCGAGCACCTCGCCGAACTGGCGGCACTTGATCAGTGCCCCGTTGGGGTCGGTGTAGACAGTGGATTCGGCACCTGCGCCATAGATGGTGAGCAACGGTTCGATCGAGGTCAGCGGTCCGAAGTTGACCGATTGGCGTGCGGCGTCGAGCAGTCTCGGATCGACTGTCAGCATTCTGCCCCCTGAAGCGGTGTTGTTCCTCGGTAGATCGTAGTGGAACTGCTCATTTCCCACCTATCACCACCGAGAGATAGCCTCTCTGACCCAGGTCTCTACTCACCGTGTGCGCGGCCGCGTCGATTGTGATCGTCGTACTCGAAGACGTTCGCTTGGGGTGCGGAATATTTGCGCTGGTCATGGGCGAACGATGTGGGTGCGGCAGGTATGTCCACCACAGTTGCCTATGTCCTACGTGCCCTCGGCAGGACACGTAGGACATAGGAAACTGGAAAACGCCTGGTCATCGTAGGTGATTACCCGATCTGATTGCAGTGCGTCGACTGCGCGATCGCCTGGCGTTCCGTCTCAGACTGCCAGGCGGCGGGCCAGTTTGGAGCGCGACGTCGGCAACTTGGGGACCTGCGGTGGTCAACTCGTGGTGGCAGCTGGTTGCGTTATCGGCGGAGAAGTCGTCTCCCCGAGTTGGGGATTGGCCCACAGAGTGAGAGTCGCGATGAATCCTTCGGGTGAGGCACTCGGATAGGGGATCATCTTCTCGAGGTCAGCCGGTCTGCTTCGTGCCCGTTCGGCCAGCTTCGTGGCGAGCGGATCCATGAACGACTCCCAGATCGTATTGCGCATGAGGTAGACGTGGGCACGGAACCTCTCGGCGAGCTCCTCGTCGTCCTGTGGGCCAACTTCTGGCTGGATCACCAGTTGCAGGGCATTGGGTATCAACGCGGCATCGACCGAGAGCAGCGCGTCGACCGACTCGAATACGGCGTCAGCGCGGTGTGCAACATGTCCATGCCGCCAACGCATGATCGAGTCGTGGAAGTCGGAAGCACCAGAGTCTCCTGATGCTACGAACAGCGCGGCGAGGTCGATCTTTCGTCGTTGATTGCCCTGCCCGACACGTCCGTAGCTCACCACCGCCGATTCCCACAGGGCGCGCCGCACGAAGAGATTCGGGCGGGTCGCCGGAGTGTTGCGGCGTGCTAGCAGGACCATGTCGGTGTGAGTGAGATCCAGCCAGGCTGATCCCCACTTTCGGAGGATGTTCGCATCGACGCTGTCCAGGGGCACGCACTGCTTGATCGAATCCATGTTCGAGTATCGCCACAACCATGCGCAAACGAAACCGGATTAGGGACCACGAGCCTGAGTAGACCGCCGTCACTCAGGAGGAGCAGTACCCCCGGCTCGCGTTGCCACGCCTCGAACATTCGCAGTGGGGTTCCTCGCCCGATCGTTCGTGGGCGAGCTTGCCCGCAGCCCGACTGAGCCTGTCGGCTACCGTGTCGCCAGTGTCTCCGAGCTCGATGTGCGGAGGAAATGAGCGGGTCGCGGACAGCCCTCGCACCAGCGTCGGTATCACGACATCGGCCACGTGCCGGTGCAAGTACGTCAGTTCCGCTACCGGTCCCACTCGCACCGCACTGTCCGGGCGTTCGATCATCAACGCCGAATTCAGTTCCAGGCCAATCGCCTTGCCAGGCGTGGTGGTTGCGATCACGCTACCGACGTCCAAGGACCGGAAGGTGAGGTCGCTGTCTTTCATGGCCACATTCGAGGTCGTTACGGTTGGAGTAGCGCTGTAGTAGTCGCAGCGGATGTGCTGATGCGGTACGTGCAACGGAACTTTGCATGTTGCGCTGACATGTAAAGGAGATCGAAGAAACTCTACATGTTGGCCCGGCTCCGGTCCCGGTGCTGGACGCGGAGTTCGGGTTCGGGGACGATCAGTCGGTGAGTAGGCCCACCCAGAGGTGGTCTCGGGCTCGGCTGGCGGCTACCAGGTGTTGGCGGGCTTGAAGTTCGGCTTGGTCTCGGGCGGCGGGGGAGAGGTCGGGGAGGTTGGTGGGGGGGTGTTTGGTGAGGAGGAAGACGGCGGTGAAGTCCATGCCTTTGGCGCGGTGGATGGTGCCGACTTTGATGTCGGTGGATTGGGTGCCGTCGTAGTGTTCGAGGGGGATGGCGGGGAAGCCTGCTCGGCGGAGGATGGTCAGGTAGCGGTTGATGTAGGTGTGGGTCGGGACTATCACGGCGATGTCGGCGTTGGTCAGGTTCGCTGCCTGGATCGCCTGGGGCAGAGCTGATTCGGCTCGGTGGCGAGTGAGGCGCTCTTGGACGACCTTGCCGTCGGGGAGGGTGGAGTCGCTGTCGCGTAGGACCACGCCGGTGCCGCCGTCGAGGTCGTCGACGGTGTCGGAGGCTTCGATGCGGCGGGCGTAGTCGAGGATCGCGGCTCTGTTGCGGTAGTTGGTGCGCAGGACGCGGCCGCGGCCGCCGGCCAGCGGAATGCCCGCTTCGGAGAGCGTGCAGCCGCCGGCGTAGACCTCCTGTTGGCCGTCGCCGACCAGCAGGATCAGGGAATCGTCTCTGGCGCCGGCGATTTCGTAGACGAGCTGGAGCTGGCAGAGGGTGAAGTCCTGGACTTCGTCGACGACGACCAGGTCGAAGCGCTCGGCATCGGTGAGCGGGCGGGCGCGGAGTTCTGCGATGGCGAGGGAGATGAGGTCGTTGAAGTCGTGGGCGCCTCGGGCTTCGAGGCCCCGCTGGTATGGCTCGTACCAGCGTTCCCAGACGAACTGGCGGCGGTTGGTGTTGAGGCTTATTCCGTCTCTACCCCGGCGCCGCACTCGTTTGTACGCTTCGACATTCGGCAGGCCGCGGCCCTTGATGACGCGATCGATTTCGTCGCGCCAGTAGCCGAAATCGGTGTCCTTGACGGTCTCGAGGGTGTCTCGGACGCCGAGCCAGGCATCGGTGCGGGCGGCGCTGACGGCTTTGTCGTCGAGATTGAACGGCACTTGTCGTTTGCCGAGGAACTTGACGGTCCAGGCGTGCAAGCCGGTGAACTCCGCTCGGCCCACCGCCCGTGGTGCCAATCGGGCGAAGCCGTGCTCATGGTAGGTGGGCAGTGTTTTCACGAAGGTGGTGAACAGCAGTCGCCCCGGGTTGCGTTTGGCCCAGTGAGCCATGCGGTGCAGGGCCACGACGGACTTGCCAGTGCCCGCCGGTCCGCTGATGCGGGCGGGGCCGGTGAAGTTCGTGTGGACCAGGGCGAGTTGGGCCGGGTCGAGGAAGGTCATCCAGTCGCTGAACGGGCGGGCGAGGGCGGCGGCGCGTTCGGCGTCGTTGAGGTCGGTTTCGGTGAACAGGCCCGCGAGGTCGGTGGGTTCGTCGGCGGTGGGCAGGTCGAGGTGCAGGCGGGTGAATTCGTCGATGCCCGCGGCGGCGAGTTGGGTGGCGCGGGCCGGTTTGAACCGTCGCTCGTGGCGGATCAGGGTGTCGACGAAGCTCGCTTCGTCGACGAGGTGGAGGCGGCCGTCGGATTCGGTACGGACCCGGCCGGGGAGGACGACGACGATCTCGACCATGTGCGGGACGAAACGGAAGTCGTCGGCGGCGAGGCGGGCGAGGGGCTCTTCGGCGTGCTTGCGCAGATTGCCGAACTCGGCGGCGTCCGGTGCGTGGGCGGCGAACACGATGGCGAACACGCCGCTGGGACCGATGGCGAACGCGGTGGGATGAGTCGGGCGGAGCGCACGGTCCCGGGTCAGCAGATGCCAGCCCTCGGTGGCGAGAATTCCCGTGAGGACGCGGCGTTCCGGAGAACTCAGGTGAACTTGTTCGGCGAGCGCCTGCTCGGCTGCCCGCAGACGGCGCTCACGTCGAATATTGGCCATGGCTTCCCCCCGAACCCCGGTCGGCGCGCTCGATGCCGACGCTAACACCCTGTCTCCCAACATAGTTGAAAGATCTGGGCGGTGGGATTCGAATGATGCGCCTGGAAACCAATTGTCCGCGAGAGCTGAGGCAGACTCCGCCGTCACGGGCGATTCCGCCCGAGCTGCCTGCCCGCCACGGTTCCTCGGCTTATTCTGAAGTAGGCAGTGCCGCAGGGGGTTTTCACGAGAATCGACCAGGGGTGGGTCATGGGGCGAAACAACGGGCAGGCTGGTCGACAGGCTCGGATCGTGCGCTACTGGCGTGCGGTCGAGTACTTCACACCGCAAAAGATCGATGCGCCTCGTCGGGGCAATGACGATGTCGTGAACCTGGTACCCGGCGTCACATTGCCGTGGCAGGCGGGTCGCCGCGCGCCGCGAGATCGGGTCTGGCGCTACACCGTCTACGCGGGTGTCTTCGGAATCGACCGGGTGCGTGAGGTACTCGACACAGTGCTCGCGCCCGACAGCGAGAACACCGACCTCGGTGGCCGCAAAATCGGGGAGACCGCCCTGGTGAGCGTGACACTCGACGACACCGGTCGGCTCTACAAGTCGAGTGTGACGCTGTCGTCGTGTGCTTGGGCGGTGGGCCGAACTGTGGGCACACCGGGGCCGGGCGCCGAGAACTGGCTCGACGGGTTCGCCGATCAGCAAGAGCGAATGCGGCAGGTTCTCTTCGGCATCGGGGACGGTCGCATTCCGATCGAGAACGGTGAGGTCGGCTCGCGAGGTGGGCGGGCCGTGCGACTGGTGGCCGGTGTCGCGGCTCGGATCGCATTCGATGTCGGGATCGGGGGACTCGCCTCCCTGCCTGGGCTGGTCGGGTCGGCGATCGAGTCCCGATTCGGTGCCACGGCCTCGACCGTCTCGGAGTCGGTGACCGAGGCATTGACCGACGATGCCATCGAGACACTAGAGGAACGACGAGACAGCCGCGGAGACGAAGCCGACTCCGCGGCGACCAGTGCGCGCAAGACCGAGGAGTCGCTGGGCACCAAGGTCCTCGAACTCGACGACTTGGCCGCTGTCACACGCTGGGTTGCCGAGGAGCTGGGCGTCGAGGAGGTCTTGGCGCCGTCCCGGATCTGGGTGAAGTGCTACACGGTGCCCCGGCGCCGCGCCGACGAGGTGTCCGGTGACGAGTTCCTCAACAGCTTCTATGTCGCCGACTTGGAGCGCGTCGCCACCGAGGTGGACGAGGGAAATGTCGGTGCCGCACTGGCGGGATATCTCACCGACGACGACACGGTGGCGGCGACCGGTCGGATCGACACCCGTCAGGAGCCCGATGTGTTGCTGCGGGCCGTTCATCCGCGCAAGGTGCCACTCGGTCGCTGGCCGGGGACCCCGACGCGGCCGCTGGCACTGAGCCAGCAGTTCGCCATCAACACGATCGTCGACCAGCTGGCCGATCCACAGGCGCGTGGGCTGTACGCGGTGAACGGTCCACCGGGAACCGGCAAGACGACGATGCTGCGTGACCTGATCGCCGCGATCATCGTCGATCGGGCCACCCGGTTGGCCGCGCTGGCGCATCCTCGTGCCGCCTTCGGTGCTACCCAGCTCACCTGGGAAGACGAGAGCGGATGGCCCCGCAAACTGACTCCGCTCGTGGACGAACTGACCGGCTTCGAGATCGTCATCGCGTCCTCGAACAACGGTGCCGTCGAGAACATCACCCTGGAGATTCCCGCCGTCGGCTCGATCGACCACGCGGCCTTTCCCGAAGCGGACTACCTCGCCGGTCCGGCGACTCATCTGGCGAAGGAGCCCTGCTGGGGCGCGATCGCAGCACGGCTGGGCCGACGGGCGAATCGCCGGGACTTCGCGCAGCGATTCTGGTGGGGTCCCGGCGCCGGTGGCGCGACCACCGCAGAACCGGCCGAGACCGGTCTCGAATCACTGCTCCGCGCCCTCAAAGACGTGCCTGTCGAGGAACGAACCCGTGCCTGGCAGTCGACGGTCCAGCGCTTTCGTGACGCTGCCGCTCGGGTGGAAGCGATGGTGGCCGAGCGCTCGGAGGTCGCCGATTCGCCCGTGCTGCGCGACCGACCCGACCCGCGGCTCACCCAGCTGCGCGGACACCTGTTGGGGGAGGCGGCCCGGGAACGGCAGCTCCGAGAACGTCGTCAGCAGATCGTCGACGATCTGGTCCGGGTGCGGACCATCTCGGAGCAAGGGCGAGCACATCTCGACGCCACCGCGGCCCAGCTGGCGCAGGCACAGGACGCGGTCGCGCGGGCAGACCACGAACTGGCGCTCGCCCAAGCCGAACTCCACGCCCAGGGGTCTGCGCGCCCGGGCTGGTGGCGGCGATTCTTCTCCCCCGGAGCCGAGCACCAGTGGGCCGCAGCGGTGGCCCCCTACGCGATGAAGGTCGACGAATGCGCCGAGCGGGCGCGCTGCGCCGACGAGACCCGCGCGCAATGGGACGCCGCGTTGCGCAGGGCGCAGGCCGAGTGCGGCGAACACGACCGCATGGTGTCGGCGGCTCGGGCCCGACTCGGCGCATGTGACCGGGACCGATCGACCGCCCAGCTGTCGACCGACGCGGCGCGGCGTGCGATCGAACGGCGCGAACTCGAACTGTCCTCCGCGCGGGCGCATCTCGAGCAGGCCCGAGAACGTTGGCCGGGCGCGGTGCCTGGACCCGAATGGGACGCGCCGATCGATGACCGCGCCGCGATGGAGGTTCGGGAACTCTCGGCGCCCTGGATGGACGCCGACTTCGCCGCCGCGCGCTCGGAGCTGCTGCTGGCCGCGCTGGACCTGCATTACGCGACGTTGGCCGCCGAGCCGAAACTGGTGTGGGACAACCTGCGTGCCGCGGTCGAGGTCGTCTCCGGCGACGCACCGAGCGATCTGCCCGCGACGACAGTGCTCGCCGCCTGGCAGATGGTGTTCTTCGTGGTTCCGGCGGTGTCGACGACCTTCGCCTCGCTGCCGACGATGTTCGCCGGGCTCGGCCGGGAGAGCCTGGGCTGGCTGTGTATCGATGAGGCCGGGCAGGCGACCCCGCAGGCGGCGGTCGGCGCGCTGTGGCGCAGTCGCCGCGCGGTTGTCGTCGGAGATCCCCGTCAACTCGAACCCGTGGTGACCTTGCCCTGGCAAGGGCAGCGACGGCTGGCGCGTCGCTTCGATGTCGACCTCCGATGGACTCCGCAACGAGCATCGGTGCAGGCAATCGCAGATCGGGTCACCAAATTCGGCACCTGGCTGCCGGACCTGGACTCACTGGACAAGATCTGGGTCGGTTCGCCGCTGCGGGTCCATCGGCGCTGTGATCGCCTCATGTTCGAGGTGAGCAACGAGATCGCCTACGACAACATGATGGTGAACGGGGTCGGTACGCGAGAGGATTTCGCGCTCGGAACGCACAACCTCTGGATCGATGTGCAGGCCGCGGCAGAAGGGGCCAAGTGGAACCCGGACGAGGGGCGACACGTCCACGCGCTCCTCCGTAAGATCCGGGATCGGCTCGCGGTGGAGATGGCTGCTGAAGCCGACTCCGGTGATCCGGACTGGGCCGGTTCGGACCGGGATCGCGCCGAAGAGCTCCGTCGCCGCCTGGAGGACGCCGTGTTCGTCGTCAGTCCTTTCCGTGAGGTCGTGACGAAGCTCGACGCCTATCTGCGGAAACAGGGCGTCACCCTGTCGAGTACGCGTCTGGGCACTGTGCATACGACGCAGGGCAAGGAAGCCGACATCGTCTTCGTGGTTCTCGGAACCCCCACCGACGGTAAGGGCGCCCGCGCGTGGGCCTCGGCCTCGCCCAATCTGTTGAACGTCGCGGTCACCCGCGCTCGTCGGCGGCTGGTCGTGGTCGGCGATTTCGAGAACTGGTCGGGCCTGCGCAACTTCTCGGTACTGGCACGTCGGACCGGGGACGGTGGGGAACTACGGCTGTGGCGAGATGGTGATCGCGGTCTCGCGTAATCGCGTGTTATGCGGAATGATGCGATCCGACGTATGCGACACACCGGTCGGGGCGTGACATTTTCGCGACCTTTTCGTAATGTTGCAGAGACCTAATTATCGACAGTAGCTGGTGATCGAGAACGTGCCTGGTCAACATCGCAAAACGGCCCCTGCTCCTGGGAGCCGTGGCGCCCTCGGGGTGTGTGGGCTCGCCATGACTGTTCCGGCGATGCTGTGGATGGCGTTCAAGCCGAGCCCGGTGGTGCAGGAGGCTGCCGCGGCCGAGCCGCAGTCGACCTCGGCCATCGAGCCCGATCCGATCGCCGCCGCGGCGCACTACACCGAACTCGAGCCCGAGTCCGGACTGGAGCCGGTGGGGGCCGATGACGAACTGGCGGCGCTGTCGGTGATGAAGGCCAAGCTGCTGTGCTCGACGGACTGGCGCGGGACCAAGCCCCATGTGGCACAGGTGGGTCGACTGATTCAGCAGACCTTCGGGCTCCAGGACATCGGTGGCGCCGATGGGCGTTTCGACGGCGACCACGGTGCGGGTCTCGCGCTCGACGTCATGACACCGAACTCCGCGATCGGCGACACGATCGCCGAGTTCGTGCTGGCCAACAAGGCGCGCTTCGGTGTCACCTACGTGATCTGGAAGCAGCGCTACAACGACGGCAACGGGTGGTCGTTCATGGAGGATCGCGGCAGCGCGACCCAGAACCACTACGACCATGTCCACGTGTCGTTCAACTCCTACGGGGCGGCGAATCTCACCTGCTGACCGTCGCGGGATAGCCGGGGTTACGGCCGTAGTCCCAGGTCGGGTCACCGGCGGTGCTGTTCGGCTTGCGGTGGGGGTCCGGGGTCGGTAGAAATTCGACGATGCGGGCACACTGCTGCCCGCTTGCTGAACAGGGTTTCGCAAGGGGGCAGGGATGATTGGTGTCGGCGACTCGTTTGCCGGGCACATCATCGAGCGGGTACTCGGACACGGTGGGATGGGCACGGTCTACCTGGCCAAGCATCCCCGGTTACCTCGATCGGTCGCCCTGAAGCTGTTGCATCGTGAACTATCGACCGATCCGGCTGTGCGGCGGAGGTTCGAGCGGGAAGCCGATATCGTCGCGGGGCTCGAACATCCTGGCATCGTCGGGATTCTGGATCGCGGCTCCCATGATGATCAGCTGTGGATCTCGATGCCGTTCGTGCGTGGTACCGACGCGGGCAGGCTGCGGACCCAGGAGGTTTCGGCGCAGCGGGCCACCCGGATCGTCACCGAGATCGGTGACGCGCTCGACTACGCCCACGCCCACGGGGTATTGCACCGTGATGTGAAACCGGCCAACATCCTGCTCACCGAGGCGAGTGGTGGACTGCCGGAGCGGGCGGTGCTGACCGATTTCGGGATCGCGCGCCTGGTGGATTCCTCGCGGGTGACCCCGGCCGGTTCGGTGTCGGCCACGCTCGCCTACGCCTCGCCGGAGCAGTTGCTCGGCACCACCGTCGACGAACGCAGTGATCAGTACTCGCTGGCCTGCACCCTGTACGCGCTGCTGGCGGGCGAACCGCCCTATCGCGCAACACATCCCGGCCGGGTGATCACCGGGCACCTCAATCAGCCGATACCGCGCCTGGCCGAGCAGCGCGGTGATCTGCCCGACGAGCTCGACGCGGTGATCGCGCGCGGTGCGGCCAAGAAGGCCGAGGATCGCTATCCGAACTGCCACGACTTCGCCACGGCGGCGCGGTTCTCACTGCGGCCGCTGCCGTCGGTGACGCCGATCGCGCCGTTTCCGCCGACGCGGCGGACCTCGCCCGCGCTACCCGTTGTGGCGCCCGAGGACGAGGAGACGGTCGTGGTCGCCGCGGTGGCACCGTCTGGGGAGCCCGTGACGGCCCGTGAAGTCGTCTACTGGACGGTCCTCGTCGTCGCGGTCGTCGGGATGTTGCTGGCGGTGTGGGCGCTCATCGGCGCGTATTCCTCGGCCTTCCTCTAGCGAATCGCCACCTGGAACCGGTTTCACTCGTACGGTGTAAATGCATCGGCTCGACGAGGAGGTTCTGCGCGATGGGACGACTGACCGGCAAGGTCGCGGTGATCAGTGGTGGCGCTCGGGGGATGGGGGCGGCGCACGCGCGCCGGTTCGTCGCCGAGGGGGCCTCGGTGGTACTGGGTGACGTGCTCGACGACGAAGGTGCCGTCGTGGCAAAGGAACTCGGGGCCGCGGCGATCTATCGGCATCTGGATGTGCGCGAACCCGAGCAGTGGAGCGCGGTCGTGGCGGCGGCGGTCGAGGAGTTCGGCGGGCTGCACGTGCTGGTGAACAACGCGGGGATCGTGAACGGGAATCTGCTCGTGGACTTCGCGCTCGCGGAGTGGCAGCGGATCATCGACATCAATCTGACCGGGACCTTCCTCGGGATGCAGGCGGCGGTGCCCGCGATGAAGGCGGCCGGTGGTGGCTCGATCGTCAACATCTCCTCGGTGGAGGGGATGCGCGGCAGTCCGGGGCTGCACGGGTACACCGCGACGAAGTTCGCGGTGCGTGGGCTCACCAAATCGGCGGCGCTCGAGCTCGCGCCGCAGGGCATCCGGGTGAACTCGGTGCACCCCGGCCTGATCAGCACGCCGATGACCGAGGGGATTCCCGCCGACTTCCTGCAGATCCCGCTGGCGCGGGCGGCCGAGCCGGACGAGGTGTCGGCGCTGGTGGCCTACCTGGCCTCGGACGAATCCTCATACTCGACCGGGGCGGAATTCGTCGTCGACGGCGGGCTCACGGTGGGCGTGCCGCACAAGTAGCGGTGCGGTCGATCGTGTCGATGCGTGGTCGGCTCGGTCGAACGGTACGACTTCGGCGGCCGGATCGAGCATGATCGAGGGATGGCCCCCAACAGCGCGAAATATCTGATCAGCAACGGCACCGACGACCGGGTGTCGCTTTTCGACGACGGGCGCGTGAAGGTCTGGTCGACCACCCACCTGTGGAGTGAGCTGAGCCGGGAGCGCCACAACGCGCTCGGCGAGACGGTGCTGCTCGGTTTCGGGCGCACGCTGGATACCCCCGGACCCGTGGACAGGCGCCAGCAGCCCGACGCGGAGTTCCCGCTCGATCCGGAGCAGGGACACACGATCGCGGCGACCGTGGCCGCCGACAACGGGACGTTCGTCCAGTTCTTCCACGACGGCACCATCGCGGTCGGCAACGACGGACGCGATGTGGTGAGTGTGTTCAACGCGGGCCGCGAGTCGAACACGACCAGGGGCGTCAACGGTGTCGGCGGCTCGGTGATGGTCACCTTCGGCGGGAGTTACCGGCCGCGCACCGTGCGCGAGAACGACTTCCAGGTGGAGCTGGCCGAGGCGACGGCGCCGCGGCCGAACCGGCTGTACAAGGACGAGTTCCTCGTGAAGTAGACCGGACGGGGGCGGCCGAGTGGTCGCCCCCCGGTTCGGTCAGCCGTAGTGACAGACGTAGTGCAGGGTCTCGACGACCTCGATGTCGAACGAGCTGTCACCGGGCACCTCGAACGATTCGCCGCCGCGATAGGTGACGGCCTCGCTCGCGCCGGGCAGGGTCACCTTCGCCTCGCCGGCGATCAGTTCCATGACCTCGGGGGCCGCGGTGCCGAAGGTCAGCGCCGCGGGCTGGATCACGCCGACCGACTTCTTGGTGCCGTCGGGCAGCTCGAGGCTGTAGCTGACGCATTTGCCGTCGAAGTAGACATTGGCCTGCTTGGTGACGGAGACGTTCTCGAACTTCGACATGGGTCCTTCCGGGGGTGCTGTGGAGCTGGCCAGTTTACGGCCCGCACCCGCACCCCCGGTGACCCACCTTCGTCAGGGACGCGGCCACACCGCCAGGACGTGCCTGGTGACGGCGGTCAGTCCGCGCACGCCGGTCTCGATCGCGATGTCGGGATCGGGGGCGTAGCGCGGGCTGTGCCCGTTGGGCGTCGGGGACAGTTCGGCCACGGCCGGGGCGAGGCCGCCGCCGAAGAACCAGAACACCGACGGCACACCGAAGTGGGTGCCGAACTCACCGAAGTCCTCCGAACCGGTGACCGGCTCGACCTCGGTGACCGCGCCGAACTCCGCGCTCAGCGCCGCGCTCACCACCTCGTAGGCGGCCGGATCGTTGACGTTGAGCGGGAATTCGACGACATGGTCGATCCGTGGTTCGGACTCCAGCCCGGCGGCTGCGGCTTCGGCGAGCACGATCCGCCGCACGGCCGCCGCGATGGCGGTGCGCACCTCCTCGGTGAACGAGCGCGCGTTGACCGTGAAGGTGAGGGTGTCGGGGATGATGTTGCCGACCGTGCCCGCGTGGATGCTGCCCACGGTCAGCACGGCGGGCTGGTTGGGCGGGAGTTCGCGGGAGACGATCGTCTGGAGTTTGAGGATGGTCGAGGCGGCGAGCACGACCAGGTCGACGGTCTTGTGCGGGGCGGCGGCGTGACCGCCCGGTCCGCGCAGGGTGATCTCCCAGGTGTCGGCCGCCGCCTGCAGGACGCCGCCGCGCGAGCCGACGTGGCGGGGTTCGAGGGTGTTGGTGGTGTGGTGGCCGAGCACGATCTGCGGGGTCGGGTGGTCGGCGAAGATGCCGGAGGCGGCCAGGGCGCGGGCGCCGGAGCCGAGTTCCTCGGCGGGCTGGAAGATCGCGACGACCGTGCCCGACCACTGCGCGCGGGTGGCGAGCAGCTCGTCGATGGTGCCGATCAGCGCGGTGATGTGGACGTCGTGGCCACACGCGTGCATCGCGGGTTCGGCCGCGGTGCTGGCGTAGGGCAGTCCGGTCTCCTCGGCCAGCGGGAGCGCGTCGAGGTCGGCGCGCAGGGCGACGACGGGACCCTCGCCGTTGCGCAGGGTGGCGACGACGCCGGTGACCTGCTCGGAGGTGGTGACGTGCAGGCCGCGTTCGCGCAGCAGTCCGGCGACGACCGTGGTGGTGCGGTGTTCGCGGAAGCCGGTCTCGGGGTGACGGTGGAAGTCCTCGTAGAGGGCGCGCAGGGAGGTTTCGGTGGTGGTCATGTTCGAGCCTTTCAGCCGCGCCAGACGTCGTAGAGGAACGGCACCGAGGTGCCGGTGATCTTGATGCCGTGAATGTTCTTCTGGTGGGCGAAGATTCGCTGCACCGGATACAGGGGCAGCGAATACGCCTTCTCGATCACGCGGTGCTGGATCTGCTCGTAGACCTTCTGACGCTCCGGCCCGTTGGGCAGTCGCGAACCCTCCTGCAGCAGCGCTTCGAGCTCGGGATCGTTCGGGCGGGCGAAGGTGTAGCCGTTGGGCGGCTCGAAGGCGGTGGAGTAGACCGTGCGGGCGATGTCGGGATCGGCGCGGAAGTAGCTGTGCACGTGCAGGTCGTACTGATTGGTGTTGATCTTGGTGTTCCAGGTGCTGCGGTCGAAGGTCTGGATGTCGAGGTCGATGCCGACCTTGCGCACCTCCTGCTGGATGGACTGCAGCAGCGAGAGCAGGTCCTGCGCCGGATCGGGGAAGGTGAACAGCACCGGGCGCAATGGTTTGCCGTCCTTGAGCCGGATGCCGTTGCCGTTCTTGGTGTTCCAGCCCGCCTGGTCCAGCAGGCGCTCGGCGCGGGCGGGGTCGAAGCCGTAGGTGGAGCTCACCGAGGAGTCGTAGTACTGGGTGGTGGTGGAGAACGGGCCGGTGGCCGGTTCGATCTGGTCGAAGAACGCGGCGGGGACGAGGGTGCCCACGTCGACGGCGCTCTGGAAGGCCTGGCGCACGGTCTGATCGGCGAAGACCGCGGACTTCTCGTTGATGGCCAGCGCGTTGACGATGCCCGGCGCGGTGTAGTCGATCACCTCGAGGCCGGGGTTGGCCTTGACGGCGGCCAGCTGCGGGGTGGCGATGTCGCGGACCAGGTCGAACTGCTTGGAACTCAGGCCGCCCACGCGCACGGTGCCCTCGGTGGCGACGGTGAACACGACGGTGTCGAGGTAGGCGTCGCCGGTGTGCTCGGCGCCCTGGAACGGCCAGTCGTAGCCCGCGCGGCGCGAGAGGGTGTAGCTCTGGCCCTTGACCGCCTGCTCCAGGACGAACGGGCCCGAGCCGACGATCGAGCCGCAGGTGTCCTTGCCCTTGGACTCCAGGTAGGTCGGCGACTGGATGCCGAGGTAGGCCAGCGACAGGCCCTGCAGCAGGGAGGTCACCGGCGTGCGCAGGGTGAGCTGGAAGGTGAGCGGGTCGACGACGGTGCCCGCGACGTACTCGCCGATCACCGAGGCGGCGTAGCTGGAGCCGGTCTCGGGGTTCTTGATGCGGTCGAAGTTGTACTTCACCGCGGCGGCGTCGAGCGGGGTGCCGTCGCTGAAGGTGACGCCGTCACGAAGCTTGAATGTGTACTTCGTGCCGTCGGGTGACACCGTCCACGACTCGGCCAGCCACGGTTGGATGACGCCCTCGGTGTCGTGATGGACGAGCGAGTCGACGATATTGGCGACGACCACCGAATTGCTCGGCGACTTGGCCGGATCCAAGCAGTCGATGTCGGTGCCGAGGGCGTATTCGAGCTTGCCGCCGTGCACCGGTTCGGTGGCGCCGGAGGAGTCGGAGGACGAGCCGCCGCATCCGGTGAGTGCCAGGGTGGCGGCGGTCGATAGCACGATCGCGCGCACGCCGGCGCGACGAATCGACGGTCTCATTGTTCTCCTTGGAAGCTCAGCGGTGTGCGGAGGCGAGGGTGGGCACGGCGTCGAGCAGTGCGCGGGTATAGGGGTGACGGGGTGCGCGGTAGACCTCGGTGACATCGCCGGATTCGACGACGGTGCCGCGGTCCAGGACCAGCACCCGGTCGCTGACGTGGTGGATGACGCCGAGGTCGTGGGAGACGAAGACCACCGAGGTGCCGAAGGTGTGCTGCACGTCGGCGATCAGGTCGAGGACCTGGGCCTGGACCGAGACGTCGAGGGCCGAGACCGGTTCGTCGCAGATCAGGATCTCCGGGTCGGCGGCCAGGGCGCGGGCGATGGCCACGCGCTGGCGTTGGCCGCCGGAGAGGTGGCGCGGGTAGCGCTGGGCGAAATCTGTTGGCAGGCCGACGGATTCGAGGAGTGAGTCGACCGTGTGGCGTGGTGTGCCGGTGCGGGCGGCGACCGCGATGCCGTCGGTGAGCAGGCGGCCCACCGGGTAGCGGGGGTCGAAGGAGCCGAGTGGGTCCTGGGAGATCAGTTGCAGGCGATGGCGGTTCGGGCGGCGTTGCCGTTCAGGACGCGGGTTCCAGAGTTCGCCGTCGAGATAGACGGTGCCGGTGTCGGGGGTGAGCAGGCCGAGCAGGATGCGTAGCAGGGTCGTCTTGCCGGAACCGGATTCGCCGACGATGCCGAGTGTTTCGCCCGCGCTGACCTCGAAGCCGACCTTGTCGAGGGCGCGGCGTTCGGACCTGTTGCGGCCGCGGAAGGTTTTGCCGACATCGGTGACGACGAGGATTCGGCGGTCGGGATCGACGCGGCGGGCGGGGAGGGGGATGCGGGCGTGGGACGGCTCGTCGGTGCGTGGTGGCGCGCTGTCCGTCGGTGTAGCGGGTGGCTCGGCCAGCCGGTAGCCACGCGCGGCAGCTGTGGGGACCGCGCGCAGGAGACGTCGGGTGTACGGGTGGGCCGGGGCGGCGAAAACCTGTGCGGGCGTGCCCTGTTCGACGACCACACCTTCGTGCAGGACCGAGACCTGGTCGGCGATCTCGGCGACCAGGGACAGGTCGTGGCTGATCAGCAGGAGTGCGGTGCCGCGGGCGGTGTGGGTGCGCAGCAGTTCGAGGATCTGGCGTTGGACGGTGGTGTCGAGGGCGGTGGTCGGTTCGTCGGCGATGATCACCGCCGGGTCGCGGGCGACGGCGGTGGCGATGAGGGCGCGCTGGCGCAGGCCGCCGGACAGTTCGTGGGGGTACTGGTCGAGGCGGGTGTGCGGGTCGGGGATGCCGACGTCGGCGAGGAGTTCGGTGACGCGGTCGCGGGAGCGGGTGGCGCGGCGCAGGCGGGTCCTCGGGTCGATGGCCTCGCCGACCTCCTGGTGGATGGTGCGCAGCGGGTCGAGGGAGACCAGCGCGTCCTGGAGGACGAGGCCGATGCTGTTGCCGCGCAAGGCCCGCCACTGGGTGCTGGTGAAGCCGAGCAGGTCCTGTCCGGCGAATTCGAGGGCGTCGGCGGTGACGGCGGCGTGCTCGCCGGTCAGGCCGACCAGGGTCCGGGCGGTGACGGACTTGCCCGAGCCCGATTCGCCGACCAGGGCATGGCAGCGACCGGGGAGCAGGTCGAAGTCGATGCCGTCGACGACGCGGGTCGAGCCGAAGTCGACGCGCAGGTCGCGCACCCGGACCAGCGGGGTGGCCGTGTCGGTGGCGCGCTGGTCGGTGGCGTGTTCGGTGACGGTCATCGGGTCCGCCCTTCGAAGCGGCGCTGCAGGCGTCGGCCGAGCACGGTGATGACCGCGACGGTGCCGACGATGGCCAGACCGGGGAAGACGCCGAGCCACCAGCCGAGGCTGATGTAGTCGCGGCTCTCCGAGAGCATCGCGCCCCACTCCGGGGTCGGTGGTTGTGGGCCGAGCTGGAGGAAACTCAGGCCCGCCGCCGCGATGAGTGCGGTGCCGGTGCCGACCGTGGCCAGTGCCACCACGGGACCGAGGACATTGGGCACGATGTGTTTGAGCACCCGCCGGTGATACGGAATACCCTGCGTGACAGCCGCTTCCACCCAGCCGGAATGGCGCAGCACGAACACCTGCGCGCGCACCACCCGGGCGAAGCGCGGGATGGCGGCCACGCCGATCGCGATCACCACATTGAGCGGGCCGGGACCGGCGATGGCGATCACCACCAGCGCCAGCAGGATCTCGGGGAAGGCGTTGACGACATCGAGCAGGCGGGTGAACGCCTCGTCGACGACCCGGGGCGCCAGACCCGACAGGGTCCCGATGACGAGCCCGGCCAGCACGGCGAGCACGATCGCGCCGACTCCGATCGACAGCGAGTACTGCGCGCCGTGCACCACCCTGGCCGCCACGTCCCGGCCGATCTGATCGGTGCCGAACGGGTGCTCGAGCGAGGGTGGACGTAGCACCTGGCGGGGATCGGAGGCCAGTGGCGAGCGCGAGACGAACAGGCCGGGGGCCAGGGCGAGGAGCGCGGCCAGACCGGCGAGCACCGCGGGGACGGTGAGTTCGGAGCGCCGAAGAGCACCGAGCGCGCGGCGCACGGGAGTTGTCACAGTCATGGGCCTAACCGATTCTCGGGTCGAGGAGCCGCTGCGCCACATCGAGCAGCGTGCTGATGACGACGTAGGCGAGCGCGGAGATCAGCACCACCGACATGACGATCGGCATGTCCCGGTTCACCACGCCCTGCAGGGCGATCTGGCCCAGTCCCGGTCTGCCGAACACCGTTTCGGTGAGCACCGCACCGCCGAGCAGCGCGCCGACGAACCAGCCCGCCACGTTCAGCGCCGGACCGGCCGCGTGCCGCAGCACGTGCACGAACTCGAGCCGCGGCTCGGACACGCCGCGGGCGCGCACCGAGGTGACGAAGGGCTGTTCGATGGCCCGCTCGACGCCCTCACGGATCACCTGCGACAGCACCGCGGCCAGCGGCAGCGCGAGGGCGATGGCGGGCAGCACCAGCGCCTGCGGACCCTCGGCGCCCGCGACCGGGAACCAGCCGAGGGTGAAGGAGAAGACGGTGAGTAGCACGATGCCGAGCCAGAACGTCGGCGTGGAGATCAGCAGGAGTTCCACCGACTGCACCACCGCGTTGGCGATCCGGCGGCGCGAGGTGATCAGTACGCCGGTCAGGGTGGCCACCACGATGGCCAGCAGCGCCGCGGTGAGCGCCAATTCGACGGTGGCGCCGATCTGGCCGGAGATCACCGCGGTCACCGGCCTGCGCAGTTGATAGGACTGGCCGAGATCACCGGTCAGCAGGCCGTGCAGGTAGTTCAGATAGCGGGTGCCGAAGGGCTGATCCAAGCCGAGATCGCGGCGGACCGCGTCACGGATCTCCTGCGTCGAGATGCCGACGCCGCCACCGAGCATGTTCTCCACCGGATCGCCACCGGCGAACTCGAGTACCAGGAACGTCGCGGTCGCCGAGGCCCACAGCACCGCCACGGCCCCGACCAGCCGTGTCACGATCGGCACGACCAGCCGAGGACCCCACCGGGACGCCCGGTGCGGTGACGGCGCGACAGCAGATGTCATGTGGCAGCTCGATTTTCGCTCGGCAACTGGACCGATGCTCATGTTCGACGGCCACAGCCGCTGCCACCATGCTCGAACTCAGAGTGATTTCCGCACTCACCGTGATTTCAAGACGTTGCCGAGAACCTCAGCTGCCGAAGCGGGCCAGGACGGAGCTGGCTTCCTGGGAGGCGGTGCCCTCCTGGGCCAGGTGGGTCATGGCCTCGGGGATCTCGCGGCCGTGGTGGGCCATGGCCTGGGCGTAGAGGCGGCCCGCGCGGTAGGAGGAGCGGACCAGGGGGCCTGCCATGACGCCGGCGAAGCCGAGGGACTCGGCGAACTTGGAGTGTTCGACGAACTCCTCGGGCTTGACCCAGCGGTCGACGGGGTGGTGCCGGGGGGACGGGCGCAGGTACTGGGTGATGGTGAGGATGTCGCAGCCCGCCTCGTGCAGGTCGCGCATGGCCGCGGTGACTTCTTCCGGGGTCTCGCCCATGCCGAGGATGAGGTTGGACTTGGTGACCAGGCCGACCTCGCGCGCGGCGGTGATGACGGCCAGGGAGCGCTCGTAGCGGAAGGCGGGGCGGATGCGCTTGAAGATGCGCGGGACCGTCTCCAGGTTGTGCGCGAGCACCTCGGGGCGCGAGGCGAAGACCTCGGCGAGCTGGTCGGGGTCGGCGTTGAAGTCGGGGATGAGCAGTTCGACGCCGGTGTTCGGGTTGAGCCGCTTGATGGCGTTGACGGTCTCGGCGTAGAGCCAGGCGCCGCCGTCGTCGAGGTCGTCGCGGGCCACGCCGGTGATGGTGGAGTAGCGCAGGCCCATGGCCTGGACGCTCTCGGCGACGCGGCGGGGCTCGTCGCGGTCGAGGGCGGCGGGCTTGCCGGTGTCGATCTGGCAGAAGTCGCAGCGCCGCGTGCACTGTTCACCACCGATGAGGAAGGTGGCCTCGCGGTCCTCCCAGCATTCGAAGATGTTGGGGCAGCCCGCTTCCTCGCACACGGTGTGCAGGCCTTCGCGCTTCACCAGGCCCTTGAGCTCGGTGTACTCCGGGCCCATGGTGGCGCGGGTGCGAATCCACTTGGGCTTGCGCTCGATCGGGGTCTCGGCATTGCGCGCCTCGATGCGCAGCAGCTTGCGTCCGGCGGGGGCAGAGGCGTCTACGGGGCTCACTGGACCGACTCTACGCTCGGGGCCTGCGCATTCGCCGGGCCGGTGGTGCGATCAATGTCATGGGGCCGAACGGGAATTTCGCCGTCGAGGGCGGCAACGATGGCGGCGGCGACGAGCGGCTCGAGCTCGGCGACGGTGACCTCGCGGCCCAGCTCACGGGTCAGCGTGGTGACGCCCGCGTCCTTGATGCCGCAGGGCACGATCGCCTGGAAACCGTCGAGGGCGGAATTGCAGTTCAGCGAGACGCCGTGCAGGGCGACCCCGCGCTGCACACGCACGCCGATCGCGGCGATCTTGCGTTCGGAGAACAACTCGGTGGCGGGCAGCCAGACGCCGGAGCGGCCCTCGACGCGACCGCACTCGACGCCGAGTCCGGTGACCACCTGGATCAGTGCCTCTTCCAGCCGCCGGACGTACTGCACGACGTCCACCGGCTCGGCCAGCCGGATGATCGGATAGCCGACCAGCTGACCTGGGCCGTGCCAGGTGATCTTGCCGCCGCGGTCGACCTGCACCACCGGACTGCCGTCGATCGGCAGATCATCGGCCTCGGTGCGGCGGCCCGCGGTGTAGACCGACGGGTGTTCGAGCAGGAACAGCCGGTCGGAGCCTTCGCCGGCGGCGCGCTGCTCGGCGGTCTGTCGTTGCAGTTCCCAGGCGGCGTGGTAATCGATGAGTCCGAGATTCTCGACCACGATCGGGGTCGAATCGAACCGTGCGGACGCGGTGGGGCGCGTGTTGTTCACGCCCTTGACGTTACGCCCACGGCCGGGATGTGGTGCAGGTCGGTCAGTGGGCGAATCAGGGTCGGGGACGATCTCCGCGCGCCCACCCGGTTCGTCAGCGCGGCCCGAGCCCGAACAGTCGCGCGAGCACCGGGACCCGCCCTGCGTAGTCGGTCGGGAGATAGCGTTCCCGGCTGGTGGTCCACGGCTGACCCGACTGCGGGTCGTATTCGCTCGGCATGGGCACCTCTCGGGGTGCGAAGGCCGTGAACCCCCGTGCGCGGCTGGTGTACACGGCCCGCCACAGGTGATCCTGGAAGGCGACCACGCCCGCGACGTCGCTGGCCGCGGCCGGACCACGGCGCGCGGCGACCTCGGCGGCGACGCCATCGGTGGACAGGTAGACCAGCGTTCCGTCGTCAGCGCGGGTCGGATCGATGGACACGACATCGCGCAGGCCGTACTCGGTCCGCAGCACCGAGGCGATCTCGGTCTGGGCGTACACCGGGATGTCGCGTCCGGCCCTGGCCGCGACGGTGGCCGCGGCGAGTGCCTCGTTCACCGGGCCGGGGTCGCCGACGGTCCGCTGCGGATCGACGCCCTCGGGGATCCGGTTACCGAAACTGAAGGCGATGAGCAGGGAGAAGTCCCGTGTCTCGGCGGTGGGCACGGTCCACAGGGCGGCCGGTTCCTCGATCGGCGGCGCCGCGGCGACCGGGCTCGCCGCGATGATCGGGAACGACAGTGCCGCCATCACGGCGACGAGTGCTCGACGCGTTCTCATCTGCTCGATGTTTCGGCAGCCGACCTGGGTCCGCAACCGGCGGCCGGGGATTTCATCCGCGGCCCCGCGCCTGTTCAGCGGTGGTTCATCGGCAGGGTCAGCTGCATGAGGGTCAAATCCATCCAGCGGCCGAATTTGTGGCCGACCTCGGGAAGCTCACCGACGGTACGGAAGCCGAAGCGTTCGTGCAGGGTGATGGACCCGGAGTTGCTCGACTCGATCGCGGCGACCATCACGTGCACGCGATGGGAATCGGTGGCGCGGGCGATCAGCGCGGTGAGCAGGGCGGTGGCGACGCCGCGGCGCTGGAAGCGGTCGTCGACGTAGACCGAGTTCTCCACGGTGAAGCGGTAACCGGTCTTGGGACGCCACTGACCGTAGGAGGCGTAACCGGCGACCTCGCCGTCGATCTCGGCGATCAGGATCGGCATGCCCGCGGCGGTGCGGTCGGCGAACCAGGTCTGGCGGTCGTCGAGGTCGACCTCGTCGGTGTCCCAGATCGCCGTCGACTCGGCGATATTGGTGTTGTGGATCGCCAGGACGGCGGGGAGGTCGGCCTTGTCGGCGTCGCGGATCAGCATCAGCGGTTCCCGGATCGACCGACGGCGGCGGCGAGCGCGGCGCCGATCGTCGGATGCTGGAAGGTGTATCCGGCCTGCTCCAGCGCGGCGGGGATGGCGCGGGGTCCGTGCAGGATGGCCTCGTCGGCGAACTCGCCGACCAGGGCACGCAGGGCGAAGCCGGGGACGATGAGTGGCGTCGGCCGGTGCAGGGCGCGGCCGAGCGCACGGTTGAACTCCGCGTTGGTCACCGGTGCGGGACCGGCGGCGTTGATCGGGCCCGACACCTCGGAATGGGTGAGGGCGAAGGCGATGGCGCCGACCTCGTCGGCGAGGGAGATCCACGGCGTGTATTGGCGGCCGCTGCCGAGCCGGCCGCCCAGTCCCAGCCAGTACAGCGGATGCAGCATGCTCAGCATCCCGCCGTTGGGGGCGAGGACCACCGCGCTGCGCACCAGCACGGTGCGCACGCCCGCGGCGGTGGCCGGTGCCGTCGCGGCTTCCCAGTCGCGACACAGCGTCGCCAGGAAACCCGTTCCGGCGGCGGCCGTCTCGTCGACGATCGCGTCACCGGTGTCGCCGCCGTAGTAGTGCGCGCCGCTGGCGTTGACCAGCGTCGGCACCCCCGCCGCGGCGACAGCGGTGGCCAGGACATCGGTGGGGGTTATGCGGCTGTCGCGCAATTCCTGCTTGTAGCCGCCGTTCCAGCGGCGACCGCCGATGCTCGCCCCGCACAGGTTCACCACCGCGTCGGCCCCGCGCAACGCCCGCTCGTCGAGCTGGGCGCGCGCGGGATCCCACGCGAATTCGTCCGGTGCGGCGGCCTCGCGCCGGACCAACCGGGACACCACGTGCCCGTCGCGGCGCAGGGCCGCGACGAGTGCTGTCCCGATCAGTCCGGACGAACCGGCGATCACCACCTGCATGGTCGGCGAATTCTCCGGCTACAGACCGAGATCGGCCTCGAACGCCGCCTCTTCCAGCCGGTTCTTGATGGTGGTGAGGAACCGGCCCGCGTCGGCGCCGTCGATGAGGCGATGATCGTAGGTCAGCGGCAGGTACACCATCGAGCGCACGCCGATGGACTCGTTACCGGTCTCGTCGGTCACCACCACCGGGCGCTTCTTGATCGCGCCGGTACCGAGCATGCCCGCCTGCGGCGGAACCAGGATCGGGGTGTCGAACAGCGCGCCCTCGGAGCCGATGTTGGTGATGGTGAAGGTGCCACCGGACAGCTCGTCGGGCTTGAGCCCACCGTTGCGGGCGCGGTTGGCGATGTCGGCGATCGCGCGGGCCAGCCCGGCCAGCGACAGGTCGCTGGCGTTGTGGATGACCGGCGAGAGCAGGCCCTGCTCGGTGTCGACCGCGATCCCCAGATGCACCGACGCGTGGTAGGTGATCTCCTTGGAATCCTCGTTGTAGGAGGCGTTCACGTTCGGGTGCACACCGAGCGCCTCGACCACGGCCTTGGCGAAGAACGGCAGGTACGTCAGGTTGACGCCCTCGCGCTCCTTGAACGAGACCTTGGCGAGCTGACGCAGATGCGCGATCTTGGTGACGTCGGCCTCGTGGACCTGGGTCAGCTGCGCGGTGGTCTGCAGCGATTCGCGCGTCTTGGTCGCGGTGATCTGGCGGATCCGGCTGGCCTTCTGCGTGGTGCCGGTGAGGGCGGCCAGCTTGGGCGCGGCGGTCGGCTTGGCGGGCGCCGACGCGGGTGCGGCGGCAGCGGCCGGAGCCGGGGCGGGTGCCTTCTTGGCCTCGGCGGCGGCGAGCACGTCCTGCTTGCGGATGCGGCCGCCGACACCGGAACCGGTGAGGGTCGACAGGTCGACGTTGTTCTCGTCGGCCAGCTTGCGCACCAGCGGGGTCACGTACGGGGTGCTGCTGCCGTTGGCGGAAGACGCCGGGGCAGGAGCGGACGCGGCCGGCGCCTTGGCCGGAGCGGGTGCCGGGGCCGGAGCGGGCGCAGGTGCGGGCGCCGGAGCAGGAGCTGCGGCGGCGGGAGCCGGAGCGGGCTCGGGTGCCTTGGCCGGAGCCGGCGCCGGAGCGGGCTCGGGAGCCGGAGCGGCGGCGGGCGAACCACTGCCGATCACACCCAGCTGACCACCCACGGCGACGATGTCGTCCTCCTGCGCGGAGATCTCGAGCAGCGTGCCCGCGACCGGCGAGGGGATCTCGGTGTCGACCTTGTCGGTGGACACCTCGAGCAGCGGCTCGTCGACGGCGACGCTGTCACCCACGGCCTTGAGCCAGCGGGTGACGGTGCCCTCGGTGACCGACTCGCCCAGTTCGGGCATGTTCACCGGGGTGCCATCGGCGGCGGACGCTGCGGCGGGTGCCGGTGCGGGTGCGGGTTCGGCGGGAGCCTGCGCGGCGGGCGCCGGTTCCGGCTCGGGGGCCGGTGCCGGTTCGGCGGCGGCGGGCTCGGCGGCGGGAGCGGGCGCGGCAGGGGCGGCTTCGCCCGCATCGCTGATCACGCCGAGCTCACCACCGACCTCGACGACGTCGTCTTCCTGCGCGACGATCTTCGACAGCACACCGGCGGTCGGCGACGGGATCTCGGTATCGACTTTGTCGGTGGAGACTTCGAGCAGCGGTTCGTCGACTTCGACCGTGTCTCCTTCCTGCTTCAGCCACCTGGTCACCGTTCCCTCGGTGACGCTCTCACCAAGAGCCGGCATCTGGACGGAGAAGGCCATAGTCCTCTGACTCCTCTGACTGTTCGACGGGTAATACAACAGTGCTTCGTCCCGGTGGACTCCCGTCGCGGGTCGCGGCGGACGTCCACCCCAACCTTCGCGGCGGGGCGCCCGGGATCGTTGGTTCTTGTTCCGGCAACCATCCTTGCACTCGCTCGCCGCGTGCGTAGCGCAGGGCGGCATTCCGGGCAGAGCTGGCACCATGGAATGTCCGGCGGTGAGCAGAATTCCGTCGGATGGCAGGAGGGCTGAGCCGATGGGTTTGCTGGATCGTTTCCGCGGTGGGCGCGGCAGGAGCAGGTCAGTCGCGCGCGACAGCGCATCGGAGGTGCGCGCGCTGGCCGACTGGGCGCGGTCCCGGCGCGGCGTCGAAGCGTTCATCGAACCGAAAACCACTGTGACCGATGTCACAGCCGTGTTGGTGGCCGTGGACGGCGAATGGACCCGCCGGATCGTCGGTGAGCGCGGCGCGCGCAAGCTGGCCGACGCGCTGAAGATCCCGGTCTACGACGTCAACAAGACCGGCTATCCCCAACGGATGCGCGACTTCGACGCCCGCCGCCGCATCGAGCAGCGGCGGGCCCGCGAAGCGGAGTTCGACGAGTGACTACTCCGCGCCGATCTCCTCGATCACCGTGATCAGCGTCCGCACCGGGACACCGGTACCGCCCTTGCCGATGTAGCCGAACGGCCCACCGGTGTTGTAGGCCGGACCCGCGACGTCCAGGTGCGCCCACTGCACGCCCTCGGGCACGAACTCCTTGAGGAACAGCGCCGCCGAGAGCATGCCGCCCCACCGGTGCGGGGCGACATTGGCCAGGTCGGCGACCTTGGAATTGAGGTCGGCGCGCAGTTCGGCGGGCAGCGGCATGGCCCAGCCGTTCTCGCCGACCGCGCGCGAGGTGGCGGCCACCCGATCGCGGAACTCCTCGGTGCCGAGCACGCCGGGGGTGCGGGTGCCCAGTGCCACCATCTGGGCGCCGGTGAGGGTGGCGACGTCGATCAGGTAGTCGGGCTCGTCCTCGCTCGCGCGCACGATGGCATCGGCCAGGATGAGCCTGCCCTCGGCATCGGTGTTGATGACCTCGACGGTGGTGCCGCCGTACTGGGTGAGCACGTCGCCGGGGCGCTGCGCGGTTGCCGACGGCATGTTCTCGGCCATCGGCACCGTCGCGGTGACGGTCACCGGCAGGCCGAGCCGGGCGGCCAGCAGGGTGGTCGCGATGACCGCCGCGGCGCCCGCCATGTCGGAGGTCATGTTCTCCATGTTGGCGGCGGGCTTGATCGAGATGCCGCCGGTGTCGAAGGTGATGCCCTTGCCGACCAGCGCGATCTTCTTCGGACCGCCCGCGTAGGTGATCCGCACCAGGCGCGGCGGGCGCGCGGAACCCTGACCGACGCCGACGATCCCGCCGTAACCGCCTGCGGCCAGCGCGGTCTCGTCGAGCACCTCGACCTCGAGCCCGGCGGCCTCGGCGAGCACGCGGGCCCGGTCGGCGAACTCGGCCGGGTAGAGCGCGCTCGGCGGGGTGTTCACGAAATCGCGGGCGGTGGCGACGGCTTCGGCGACGAGCTGGGCGCGCAGCAGCTCCAGCACGCCGAATTCCGGTTCGGGGACCAGCAGTTCGACGCGCACCACCGGCTGCTCGTCCGGCTTGGGGGCACTCTTGGTCGACTTGAAGGTGGTGAAGGTGTAGGCGCCGAGGTAGAAGCCCTCGGCCGCGGCGCCGAGGTCGATGCCGGACAGGGTGCTGGCGACGAGTTCGGTGCCGCTGAGCGCGCGCCCGGCCACGCCCGCGCTGCGCCGCACCTGCTCGGCGTCGAGTTTCTCGGCCGCGCCGAGCCCGACCGCGAGCACACTGGTGACGTTGTCCAGCCCGGCGGGGGCGGGCACCCTGGTCAGCTCCTCGGGCTTGCCCTTGGCGCCGACGGCGCCGAGGGCGTCGAGCAACTCCGCGCGGACCTCGGCGGTGAGGATGTCGCCGAACAGGTCGGCGGGCACGATGGCCGGGCCGTTCTCCGAGGAGGTCAACCCGATCACCAGGACGTCGGTATCCGGGGCGATGGTTTCGGTACGTGCCAGTTCCGGTCCGAGGGAACGATCTGCAACAGCGGTCATCGCCCCAGGTTATTCGGTGACCGGCCGGTGCCGCATCGCGACGCCGTCGAGCAGCAGTCCGATACCGGCGGTGAGCAGTTCGTCGAAGGACAGGTCGAGCTCGTCGAGTTCGCCGGTGAACACCCGGTGCAGGATGGGCCGGGTGCGCGGGTCGAGGAGTTCGGCGAGGTCGTCGGGCAGGTGGTCCGAGGCGGTGAGGGCGCGGGCGCCGATGTGGTCGCCGCGGTCGGTGCTCCACATCAGGGCAAGGCCCTGCACCATGCCCGAGTAGGCCAGGTAGATCGTGAGCGCCTGGGCGCTGGTCAGCTCGAGTTCGTCGAGGGCGGCGAAGGCGCGTTCGAGCGAGTCGAGCAGCGCCGGGCCCAGCGGTGGCCGGGTGCGGGCGAGCACGGTGAGCATCCAGGGGTGGCGGCGGTAGAGCTGCCATTCCGCTTCCGCTTCGACGGCCAGGCGCGCGTGCCAGTTCGGTGCCGGTGGGGGATCGGGGGTGTCGTCCATGGCCAGTTCGGCCATGGCGGCCAGGAGTGTCTCGCGGTCGGGGAAGTGCCGGTAGAGCGCGGCGGTGGCCACGCCGAGTTCGCTCGCCAGCCGGCGCATGGTGAGCCCGTCGAGGCCGTCCCGGTCGGCCAGGTCGACGGCGGTGCGGGTGATCAGGACGGCGGTGAGCCGGGCCGGCCGGGGGTGGCGCACGGGTGCGCGTCGATCGCGGCGGGCGCGATAGGCGCGACCCTGACACGAGCGCGAGCAGTAGCGGCGGGCACGCCCGCGTTCGGCCTGGACCACGTCACGTCCGCACTGCGCGCACCGGGTTGTTTTCCGCACACCAACCAGTGTGACGAAATAGTCGCTGTACCGCAGTACCGCTCCTAGATTGGCGATTGCACACACCGTTCACTCAGGAGGATTCATCATGCAGCCACAGGTGCGCAAAGCCGGGCCCGACGACCTCGCCGCGGTCACCGACGCCTTCGTCGCGGGCAGTCTCGACGAGGTGGTCAGCGCCTGGGTCCGGGGCGGCGACCCCGCGATGGACGAGGCGTACAAGACCACGATCGGCCCGCAGTTCGTGACGAAGGCGCTCGCCGAGGACGAGGTCTGGCTGGCCGGTACCGACGACGAGATCTGGGCGGTGTCGCTGTGGCAGGCGGTCACCTCCGCCGACCGTTTCCACGCCGAGGCCGCCGAGGCGCGCGCCTATCTCGACGCGGCGCCCGAGGTGGTGGCGCTGCAGCGGATGGTGGCGGTCTCGAGTCTGGTCGCCGAGGCGCATCCCCGCGAGTTCCCGCATCGCTATCTGCACGTCATCGTGACGGTGCCCGAACATCGCGGGAAGGGCGCGGGCGGCGCGATTCTGGCAGATCGGCTGAAGGCGTTCTCCGATGCCGGTGAGTCCGCGTTCCTCGAGGCCAGCACGGAGCGGTCCTCGCGGCTGTACGCCCGCAACGGTTTCGCGCTCGAGGGCGCGCCGATCGAACTGCCCGATGACGGCCCCACCCTGCTGCCCATGTGGTTCCGCGGCTGAGGCGCCCGACTCCGGCACGTCACGGCTGCGGGTGCACCGACTGCGCTGGCCGCGGCTGGCGCCCGCCGCAGCGGGTAGGCCCGGTTGTCGGAACCCGGCGGCGGGCAAACCTCGGTGACCGGGTTGCACCGGCGCCGATTCGGGATCGGCGTCCAGGGGCAATTGCGGAGCCAATACTGGCAATTACTGGACATTACTGGAACACCTGAATACGCTCGCGATCGTGACGGACTCGGCCGAGGAGCTGGAGGCGCGCATCGCGGGCCTGCGGGCCGAGGTGCGCCGGGCCGCCGCGACCGGCGATCGCGCCGGTGCGCGGCAGCTTCGCGCGGAGCTGCGCAAGGCCGAAACCGATTGGGACGCGGTCGTTCTCGGCTCCATCCCGGAGACACCCGAGTTCCCTGACCGGGCCGACGCCCCCGCGGTGCCGGTGCGCGAGCACGTGCACCGCGCGCTGACGCTGCTGTCGGTACCCTCCTCGCCGAAACTCGTGCTGGCCGTGCACGACGGCTTCTTCTCCGGCGAACTCGCCCCCGCCCGGCTCACCAGCCTGCGCCGCGACGAGGAGCGCTCCTTCCGGTCGGCGCCGTACGCCCGCCCCTATTACCTGTGCGCGGCGCTGACCACCGACCTGCTCGCCCCCGCGCGCGGGCTGATGGCGGTGAGTTCGTGGCCGCTCGAGCGGCGGATGATCGGTCCGCTGAGTCCCCGCGTCGACCTGTTGACCTCGGCAATCCGCCTGGCCGAACATCTTTCGGCGCAGCCTGCCACCGAACCGGCGGGGTTGCGCGTACTGTGGCGGCTCGCCGTGTCGATACCCGGGGTGAACAGCGCGCCGGATTCGCTGGACCCGGCGACGGTGCTCGCGGCCGCGCGGCGGGAGCTGGCGGTGCACGAGGACGACGACGCGCGAGCGCGGATCGCGGCCGCGCGCCGGGCGGCGGATCAGCTGGCCGATCCGGCCGCCCAACTATTCGGTGTTCGGCTCGGTGTAGCCGATCGGCGACGAATCGAGGTGGAATGAGCACTCTCGCAGCACAGTTGGACCAGTTGCGCGGCGATGCGCCCGCCACGCGGCACAATGCCCGCACCATCGCCGCGCTGACGGCCAATCCCGGCTGCGCCCGCCGCGCCCTGCTCGACGCGGCCGCCGTGGACAAGACCGTGATCGCCCAATCGCTCGGCTTCCCACCGCAGTTCGGTCAGTCCCAGTTCGCCATCACCCGCGGCAACGCCTTCGAGGCCATGGTGAAGGCGAACGGCTGCGCCGAGCTGCTGGCGCTGTTGCGCGACAAGCTCGGCCTCACGATTCCCGAAGTGGCCTACCACGATCTGAACTCGGTGGGCGAGAACACCGGCAACGCGGTGCGCTACCAGCGGACCAGGCAGTTGCTGAAGAGCACGATCGCCGCGGGCGACGGCACCCTGTTCGACCACCCGATGCTGCGCCTGGACATCGCGGGCGCCACCGCCTATCTCGAACCCGATGTCGTCGCCGTGCAGCTCGACGGCAAGTTCCATGTGGTCGAGATCAAGGCCTTCCCGGTGATCGACGGCCAGGCCGATCCGGCGCAGGTCGCGGCGGCGGCCCGCCAGTCCGCGGTGTACGTGATCGCGTTGCGCGAGTTGATGGCCGAGATCGGGGAATCACCGGAGCTGGTGTCGCACAATGTGATCCTGGTGTGCGCCAAGAACTTCACCAACCGCCCGACCGCCGAACTGGTCGACCTGCGCAAGCAGCTGGCCGTCGTCTCCCGCCAGCTCACCCGGCTCACCGCCATTCCCGAGCTGCTCGAGCTGCTGCCGCCTGCGGCGACCTTCGCGCCGGGGGAGGATCTGGAGAAGACCATCGCGGCCATCCCGGCGCGCTACGCCCCCGAGTGCATGTCGAGCTGCGAGCTGGCCTTCGCCTGCCGCGACGAGGCCCGCACCTGCGGTTCGGTGGACGCGCTCGGTCGCGGTGTGTGCGACGAGGTCGGCGGCATCGACAACATCCACACGGTCCTCGGCCTGGCCGACGGCACGCTGGAACCGGGTCCCGAGCACGCCGACATCACCGCCATGCTGCGCACCGCGCACCGCCTGCGGCTCGAGATCGCCGGATGAGCGTCCTGTCCGCGCTGGCCAAGGCCGAGGCAGTCCGCTCGGGTCGCGCGCAACCGACCGCGGCGCTGCGCCACCTGCACCTGGCCGAACGTCCGCTGGTCACCGTGCCGCTGCGGCTGGCCGGGGAGGCGGCGGCGCCCCTTGCCATCATGATCGGCACCGCGCGCGGTGATCAGAACGTGCTGATCGTGCCGCAGCCCCGCGACCGGGTGCTGCGGCTGCGGTTCATCGAAGAGCTGGCCGACGTGGTGCTGCCGTATCTCGCGTCGTTCCTGGCCGACACCGAGGAACTCACCAGCAAGGCGGGCGAGACCTACACCCGCTGCCTGGACGCACCCCAGCTGTGGACGCCCAACCCGGGCGGCGTGAGCTTCCTGAAACTGCTGGGCCGCTCGGTACGTTTCCACCGCACCGACGGCGACAACCCGGTACCGGCATCGATTCCGCTGCTCGGACGCTGGCTCACCTGGTTCGGTGACCGTGCCGAACATCCGGGCTCGGCGGTCCTGCCCGCGGTCACCGCGGTGCTCTCGGCGCACTGGGCCTCGGGCCAGTCCTCGCTCGAGGACGGCAATCTCGCCGCCCTGCTCGGGTGGATCGATCCGCCGCCCGGCCTCACCGGCGCCGAAGCCGCCGCCCTGGCCGAGGACCCGCTGCTGTCCCCGCCCGCGGGCCCGGCCACCGACCCGGGTTTCGACAACGAGGAACTGGCGCCGCTGATCGCCGCCTACAACGCCGCCGAGGACGAGAACGCCCGCGCGGTGGCGGCCGAACGGCTCGAACGCTCGCTGCGCGGACAGCTCGAACCCACCTGGCAGCTGATGTGGCGTGCCCTCGACCTGCTGCGCGCGCTCCCGCCGGGCGCCAGTGTCGAGAACCGCTGGACCGATGATCGCGGCGCGTTCTCCCGCTTCGCCGCCGAAGTGGCCGAAGGGATTCCGCAGGCCCGCCGCGATTCCGCGGTCCCGGCCGTGCGCAGGCTCCTGGCCCGCGAACGGGCGCTGGAGGCGCTGCAGGCCCAGTGCGCCTTCGACGATCCGCTGCGCATGCTCGAACACCGCGTCACCGGCGCGGCCTTCCGCGGCACCGTGGTGCACAGCGAACCGGATCGCGTCGACCGGTCGGGCTCGCGCCCCAAACTGCGTCCGCACATCCACCTGCGCACCACCGACCCGTTCGCCCCGGTTCCCGGCGAGGAACTGACCTGCGTGGAGCGTCCGAAGCAGACCGGTGTCGTCGTCGAGAGCGACGGTGACGCGATCGTGCTGGAACTGTCCGGCGGGATGGGCCGCAAACTCGTCCCCGATCCGGGCAGCGTTCCCGAACCCGGCGACGAACTCGGTTTCGCCCGCTTCAAACCCGCCGCCTTCAACGGCCAGCTGAATCTGCCCGCGCCCGAGGAGACCCCGTGGACGCACGGCGGTCCGCCGCCGGAGTGGACCCCGCCGCCCGCCGACGACGCGGGGGAGGACCTGCAATGACCACTCCGGACCAGGCCGTCGCCGGAATCCTCAGCGACCTGCGCGACGAGAGCCATCGCGCGATCGTCGTCGACTCACCGCCCGGCGCGGGCAAATCCACCCTCGTGGTCCGCGCGGCCCGGCAGCTCGCCGAGGACGACGAGCAGCGGATGATCGTCGCCCAGACCAACGAGCAGGTCGACGACCTCATCGACCGCCTCGCCACCGCCGACCCGGCCCTGCGCATCGGCCGCCTCTCCAGCGCCGCCTACGTCACCAGCGAGCGCGTCGACCAGCACGCCAACGTCCAGGTCGCCAAGCAGCCCGGCGACCTCGCCGAGCGCACCATCGTCATCGGCACGGCGGCCAAGTGGGCGACCATCACCGAGGGCAGCTGGTCGCACGCCATCATCGACGAGGCCTACCAGATGCGCTCGGACATGCTGCTGCGCATCGCGAACCGCTTCGACCGCGGCCTGTTCGTCGGCGACCCCGGCCAGCTCGACCCCTTCGCCACCGTCGAGACCGCGCGCTGGGCCGGACTCACCTGGGACCCGACCATGAGCGCGGTCAGCGTGATGCTCGCCAACAACGAGCACATCCCCACCCACCGGCTGCCGGTCTCCTGGCGCCTGCCCGCCACCGCCGCACCCGTGGTCTCGAAAGCCTTCTACCCCTTCACCACCTTCGAGTCCGGCACCGGATTCGGTGACCGCCGCATGGATTTCACCACCCGTGGGATGGGCGGCCCGGTCGACGCGGTGCTCGAGGAAGCCGCCGAATCCGGGTGGGGCTGGTACGAACTCCCGGCCCGGCACACCCTGCGCACCGACCGCGAAGCCGTGGCCGCGATCGCCGCGATCGCCGCGCGACTGATCGAACGCGGCGCGACAGCGCACTCCGAATCCGGCAGTCACCCGGTCACCACCGAACGGGTGGCCATCGGCACCGCCCACCGCGACCAGGCCGACGCCGTGCGCGCGGCCCTGCGCGGGACCGCGGCCGAACCCGTCACGGTCGACACCGCCAACCGCCTGCAAGGCCGCGAATACGACGTCACCCTGGTGCTGCATCCGCTCTCGGGCCGTCGCGACGCCAGCGCCTTCCACCTCGAGGCGGGCCGGCTGTGCGTGCTGGCCTCGCGGCACCGGCACGCCTGCATTCTCGTCGGCCGGGCCGGGATTCCGGAGCTGCTCGACGCGCATCCCTCGGCCGAACCGGTCCACCTCGGGGTCCCGGTGAAGTTCCCCGACGGCTGGGAAGCCAATCAGGCGGTGCTGACCCACCTGGCGGCGCATCGGGTCCGGGCGCGCGGGACGCTGTGAGTTTGCCCAGCGCACAGTAATTTTTGCGGGCGCGCGCGGGTACGAGTGGTCGGTTACTCTCTCGACCAATAAGCGTGCCCGCTGTGCTGCGGGAGCGGAAAGATTCCCCTGTGAAGATCTGGCGTACCGGCGTCCGCGGCCGCGTGAGCGTGCGGACCCGACTGCTGTCCATCGTGCTCATCTCCAGCGTCATGCTGCTGCTCACCGGCGGCGGCGCCGCGGTCTACCTGGTGAATTCGGCCAGGGAGTCGACCGAATGGGCGGAGCTGGCCAGCAGCACCACCGCGCCCGCCATTCTCATGGTGTCGGCCTTTCAGGAGGAGCGCAGGCTGTCGCTGCTGCGCCTGGCCGGTGACGCCTCGGCGGGACCGGCGCTGGGCACGGCCAGACAGCGCTCCGACGAGGCGCTGGCCGCGGTGATCGCCAAGGGCGACGCCGCGCGCGAACTCAACCCGGACGGTTCGGCCGAGGACATCGAGGGCTACAACCAGCTGTTCGCCATGGTGCCCACCGTCCGCGGTGGGGTCGACGCGCTCGGCATTCCGGCCGATCAGGTGTTCACCTTCTTCACCCAGGTGATCGGCACCATCATCGCCGCGTCCATGCTCGCCGCGCGGGTGGCGCCCACGGCCAAGATCGGCATCGAATTGGGTTATGCCGTCGAACAATTGCGGGCCGCCGAAGCGCTGTCGCAGGCCGACACCCTGGGGTCGGTGGCCCTGACGACCGGCGAATTCACCGGCGCCCAACTGGTCGATTTCGGTCGCCGGGTCGGTGAATTCCGCGGCGAGGCAGAGTATTCGGCCGCGGTGCTGAAGGGTGTGCGGCGCGCACAGCTCGACGAACTCGTCGCGAGCCCGCAGTGGCGGCAGGTGATCGCGATGCAGGACGCGCTGTTGTTGCGCGGCCCGGTCTCGCGCACCAGCGCGGACACCGACCTGCCGATGACCCTGGCGCAGTGGCAGGACGCCTCGCGTCAGGTCAACCTCGCGCTGCAGAAACTGTGGGAGGACCAGAGCGGTGACGCCCACGTCATCGCCCGGGAACAGGGCGAACGTGACACCGGTACCGCCCTGCTGGGCGGCGCGGTCGTCGCGCTGATCGCGGTGGTCGCCTTCCTGGTGGCGCTGGTCATGGCGAACCGGTTCATCGCCCGCATGCGCCGCCTGCGCCACGACACCCTGGAACTGGCCGACGAACGGCTACCGGAGCTGATGGGCCGGGTCGCCGCGGGCGAGAACGTCGACGCGAGTGCCGACGCGTCGCGGCTCGACTTCGGTTCCGACGAACTCGGGCAGGTGGCGGCGGCGTTCAACCGGGCCCATGTCGCCGCGGTGTCGGCCGCCGTCGCCGAGGCCCAGACCAGGGCGGGCATCAACACGGTGTTCCTCAACATCGCGCACCGCAGCCAGGTGGTGGTGCACCGGCAGCTGGCCCTGCTCGACCGCGCCGAACGCGACGAGGGCAACGCCGATCAGCTCGAATTGCTGTTCCAGCTCGACCATCTCGCGACCCGGACCCGGCGCAATGCCGAGAACCTCGTCATCCTCGGCGGGGAACAGCCGGGCAGGCGCTGGCGCAATCCGGTAGCGCTGCTGGAACTGGTGCGCGGCGCGATCGCGGAAAGCCTGGACTACACCAGGATCGAGGCCAAGCGGATGCCCGCGGTGCGCATCGCCAGCCACGCCGTCGCCGACGTGATCCACCTGCTCGCCGAGCTCATGGACAACGCGACCGCCTTCTCGCCCCCGGAATCCTATGTGGTCGTCTCGGGGGTGGTGGTCGGGCGCGGCGTGGCGGTCGAGATCATCGATCAGGGCCTCGGCATGCCGGAAGACGACCTGGCCGAGCGCAATGCGATGCTGGCCGATCCGCCCGCGTTCAGCGTGTCGACCCTGTCGGGCAGTTCCCGCCTCGGCCTGTTCGTGGTGGCCACGCTGGCGGGCCGGCACGGGATCTCGGTGCGGCTGGGGGAGTCGATCTACGGCGGCGTGCGGGCCGTGGTGCTGATCCCCTCGGCGCTGGCCAGGGCCGAGGATACGGAATCGGCGATCTCCGGTCAGTTCCCCGCCGTCGCGCCCCAGCCATGACCGACGAGCCCGAGCACTGGTACGAGGAGGACGCGGGCCCACTGGTGCGCCTCTACGCGGTGACCCGTGGTCGTGGCCGGGCACCACGGCGCGAGCTCGATCTCACGACCCTGCTGGTCGACGCCCGCACCGGCACGCGCCGCCCCGGACCTGAATACGACGCGATCGTCGACCTGTGCCGCGCCCCGCTGTCGGTGGCCGAGGTGTCGGCCCACCTGCACCTGCCGCTCACCCTGACCAAGGTGCTCATCGGCGACCTGCTCGACGACGGCCGGTTGACGGCCCGCGCACCCGAACCCACGGCGAGCGAACCGTCCACCGACCTGCACGTGTTGCGCGCGGTGCTGGCCGGTATCCGGCGCGTGCAGATCTAGCGCAGCTTCGCGGCCAGGCGCTTGGCGTTCATGTAGCCGATCGCCTCGATGGTGAGCATCGGATTGACCCCGGGCGCGGTCGGGAAGCTGGACCCGTCGGCCACCACGATGTTGGGCACCTCCCAGGTCGCGCCGTCGGGATCGGTCGCCGACAGTGCCGGAGTGCCGCCCATCCGCGCCGAACCCATGATGTGCAGCGCGCCGAGCGCACACTGACCGGGTCCGTATCCCGCCTTCTTCGTCGCGGCGTCGAACTCGGCGAGCGAGCCACGGGTCCCCGGCTCGAAGGAGATCCCGGCCTGGTGACCGGAGTAGATGCGTTGCGCGCCCGCCGCTTCCAGGATCGAGGCGGCGCCGACGATGCCGGTGTGCAGATGGGCGGCGTCGTAGTCGGAGAGCCGGTACTTCACCACCGGTTCGCCGCCGCGGTCGACCGAGACCGTGCCCGGATCGCGGTCGCGGGTGATGATGCCGATCGAGTTGGTGCGGGCGAAATCGAGCATGGTGGCGCGATGCTGGGCGGCACCGCGCCAGCTCATGAAGCCGGTGGCCAGACCGGGGTGCACCGGCCCGGTCTCGTAGATGACGCCGTAGCCGTTGCCGTCCAGATCGGCGTGGTGACGGCTGATCCGCGCCTGCAGCGCGCCCTCCCACGGCCGGATCTCCTCCTCGAAGACACCGAACACGGCCGCGGCCGGATGCAGCCGCAGGTGGCGGCCGATGTTCTTGTTGCGCAGTCCGGAGCGCTGCAACAGCGCGGGGGTCTGGATCGCGCCCGCGGCGACGACGACCGTCTTCGCGCGCACCGTGACCGGCACGCCCGCGCCGGTCACCGCCGAGACCGACTCGGCCCGGCCCGCCGTCACGACGATCTCGCGCACATCGGCGTCGACCACGAGCCGGGCACCGTGCCCGGCCGCGTCCGCGAGCCAGGTCTTGGTGACCGACTGCTTGGCGCCGACGCGACAGCCGTAACCGCAACGGCCGCATTCGATTCCGGCATCGCAGGAGTCGTCGACATTGCGGGGCAGGGTGTCGACGTCCCAGCCCAGGGCGCGGGCGCCGCGTTCGAGGATCCCGTCGCGGGCCGACAGCGGTGACTTGCGGTCGGTGACCCCGATGCGCTCGCTCACCGCGGTCAGGGCGTCACCGAACTCGTCGGTGGCGAACTGCGGCACGCCGGAATCGGCCCACTCGGCGCGCACCCGGTCCGGTGTCGGCAGGGAGGTACTCCAATTCACGACGGTGCCGCCGCCCAGACAGGTGCCCGCGACGAGGGTGATCTGGCCCTCCGCCGACGCGGCCGGTCCCGGCGCGTAGAGGCTGGTCAGCGCGTCGAGTTCGCCGTCGCCGAAGTCCCGGTCGTCGTAATAGCCGCCGCGTTCGAGCACCACCACGTCGAGACCGGCCTCGGCCAGCACCGCCGCCGCGGCGCCGCCACCGGCGCCCGAACCGACCACGACGACATCGCAGTCCAGCGTGGTCGGCTCGGTGAAACGCTGCGGTGACAGCGGCGGCTCGGGTGCCGACTCGAGCCGGCCCACCGGCCCCGGATAGCCGATCTCCTTCCACAGCGGATGCGTGCCGGTCGGGCCCGGGCTCACGTTGTAGGCCAGCAGCGAGGCCTGCTTGAGCGCCTGGAACACCGCCCTGACCGGCGCGAGACCGGAATCGGCGAGCCGCAGCAGCGCCGCCTCGCGCCGCTCCTGCGACAGCGTGGAGAACCGGCGGAAGCCGCGGCCGGTGGCCAGGCCGAAGCCGCGCGAATCCCACAGCCCGAGCAACATCGCCAGCTGCTTCTGCTCGGCTTCGCGGGGATTGCGGCCCAGGATCCGGAAGATCGTCTCGACCGTGCCCACCTCGGTCGCCGGTGGCAATCCGAGCCCGTCACCCGGCAGGAACGTGTCGCAGATCAAGCCCAGCGCAGCGCGCTGTTCTGCCGTTGGCTCCATGCGGAAACCACCCCTTCTAACTCTGGGTGATTTGTATCACGGGCCGCGCGACGGCGCTGGGCGTGAACAGCTTTCGGATCAGCCCATCGTGAACTGGACCGTTTTGCGGCTCGGCGTCGTCAGCTCGACATCGGTGGTGGCGGTGGCGCGCGGCATCGACCCGGTGGGCTGGGCGGTGAGCCGGTACCGGCCGGGCTGCAACCCGCGGAAGCTCACCTGGCCCTCGGTACCGGTGGACAGGTGCCGGTGGATGCTGTCACCGCACACATCCACACCGGTCAGCACGACCTTCCCACCCGCGATCGGCTTCCGTGTCCCCGCTTCGACGAGAACGGCGTCGATCTGGCCGACGGCCGCCGGGCTGTCGTCGCGTATCTGTAGCTCGTGTTGTCGCGTGTGGCCCGCTAGCTCGCAGCTCGAGGATTGCCTGACCGTGTCGCCGCTGCCCGGGTGCGCCGCCGCGGCGCCCACCCCCGCCCCGAGCAGAGCTGTTGCCGCCAATCCCATCGCCAAGCACTGTGAAACGACAAGCCGTGGCATCGCGCCGACTTCCTCCTGCTTCCTCGGTGACCGTGGATGTTGCTGAGGTATCGCTCGGGCGGCAACCTTACTGACGGGAATTCCGGCGCCGGATCGGGCGTTGTACAAACACGGTTGTGGCCGATCTGTGCGACCGCCGAGTCTCATGAAGGAGGACGCGTGACCGAAACCCGAAAGGCGATTCTGGCCGGTGGATGCTTCTGGGGAATGCAGGATCTGATCCGGCGTCAGCCCGGTGTGCTCTCGACCCGGGTGGGTTACACCGGGGGGAGCAACGATCACCCCACCTACCGCAATCACCCCGGGCATGCCGAGGCGGTCGAGATCGTCTACGACCCCGCGGCCACCGATTACCGGGCCCTGCTCGAGTTCCTGTTCCAGATCCACGATCCGACCACCAAGGATCGCCAGGGCAACGACATCGGGTCGAGCTATCGATCGGCGATCTTCTACCTCGACGAGGACCAGCGCCGCACCGCACTCGACACCATCGCCGATGTCGACGCCTCCGGCCTGTGGCCGGGCAAGGTCGTCACCGAGGTGACCCCGGCTGGCCCGTTCTGGGATGCCGAGCCCGAACACCAGGACTACCTGGTGCGCTACCCCGACGGCTACACCTGCCACTTCCCCCGCCCCGGCTGGAAGCTGCCGCGGCGGGAGAACGCGCAGGCGTAGGTCCGTAGGTCGTCCGGGCGGTCATCCCAGGTGGGGTGGCCGCCCGTCGCATGTGACGAGCCGCCACGAGCAGGGCGATGTGCCATGATCGGCAGTGTCGGCGTGACCGTGACGTCGGATCGGAATGACTCATATATCGGCGGCTCGGCCGTCGCGGACGATGAGGGGTGCGATTCGGATGACGTATGGACAGCAGCAACCCGGTTATCCCCCGGCGGGACCGAAACTCGGCGTCGGTGACGCTCTCGGTTACGCCTGGGACAAATTCAAGAACAACGCGGTGGTGTGGATCGCCATCGTTCTGATCGCGTTTCTGATCCAGCTGGCGCTCAATCTCATCTTCAGCGTCGGCAACAGCGGCGACACCGACTACAGCGACGGTGTCAGCTTCGGGTTCAGTGTCTGGGGATTCATCGGCACCATCGTGAGTACCGTCGTCGGCTATCTGATCTCGGCGGCGTTCGTGCGCGGCGCGTTGCACGAAATCGACGGGCACAAGCCGGGGTTCGGTTCGTTCTTCCAGTTCTCCCGGGTGGGCGCGGTGATCCTGGCCGGTCTGCTCGTCGGTGTGGCGACCGGCATCGGCCTGCTGCTGTGCATCCTGCCCGGTCTGGTCATCGCGTTCTTCACCTGGTGGACGATGCAGTTCGTGATCGACCGCGATCAGGACCCGGTCGCGGCGGTGAAATCCAGTTTCTCGGCGATCTCCAGCAACGCGGGTCCGCTGTTGCTGCTGGCGCTGGCCCTGTTCGGTATCAACGTCGTCGGCGCGCTGCTGTGCGGCCTCGGCCTGCTCGTGACGATCCCGCTGACGATCATCGCCTCGACCTACGCCTACCGGGTGGTCACCGGCGGACCGGTGGTCGGTGGGGCGGCTGTGCCGGAGCCGGGGTATCCGCAGTACGGCGGTCCGGCCGGTGGGTTCGGTGGACAGCCGGGTGGTCCGGGATACGGCGCACCCGGTTACGGCGGTCCCGCGGGGGATCCCGGCTACGGTGGGCCTGCCGGTGGTCCGGGTTATGGCGGCCCTGCCGGTGGTCCGGGTTATGGCGGGCCTGCGGGTGAGCCGGGCTATGGCGGCCCCGGTGGACCGGGCTACGGTGGTCCGCCCGCGAGCGGTCCGGGCGCCGGTGGACCCGGTTACGGCGGGACCCCAGGCGGTGGTCCCGGCTACGGCGACCAGGGGTACCCCGGCTACGGCGGTCCCGGTTCGAGCGAACCCGGCGAGCCCGATTCCGGTCCGGACCTGGGTAAGCCCAACGACCCGAGGCCCGACGACAACCGCTGAGCAACACCCGCGAGGGGCGTGCGATGACCACATCGCACGCCCCTCGCGTCTGTCTACTCGCAGCCGATACCGTCCCCGTCGCGGTCGAGACCGTAGTCGTCCGGTCCGATGACCTGCACGCGCCCGGTGTAGACCGGCCCGTTGCCACTGCCGCCTTCGCAGTCGACATCGCTGACGATGGGCAGGCAGGGGATGTAGGAGGAGTGGCACTTCGACGGCTGCGCGGTGGCGACGGCCGGGGTGGCGATCGCGAAGGCGAAGACGGCGACGGCGGCGGACCCGAGGGTCACGGCGTATTTCATGGAGCTCCGATCAGTTGTACAGCGGCGCACAGTGTTTCACGTCCGATCGGTTTGCTGGGAACCTACGTGTCGGTACCTGTCGGTAAGCTCGGGGCTTCATCGACAGGGGAGGGATTCGATGCGGGGGAAGTGGCGGTCGTGGTCGTGGTGGGTGCGCGGTGCGGTGGTCGTGCTGGTGCTGGTCGTCCTGGTGTCGCTGCCGGTGGTGGGCGTGGTGACGGCGTTGCTGGTGCACAACATCGGCACGCAGTCCGAGCAGGCGCGGACCAGGGGCAAGGACGCGATCTGGCTCGGGCACGCGTGGGTGGACGGGCGCCGGACCGACACCGACATCGACCGGCTGGCGGGGTTGCTGGCCGGTACCGGGATCCGGGATCTGTACGTGCACACCGGGCCGCTCGAACACGACGGGAGCCTGCGCGACGATCTGGCGCCACGCGCGCAATGGTTCGTCGACGCGGTGCACGCGAAGTTACCCGGCATCCGGGTGCAGTCGTGGCTCGGCGACATCGTGCAGCCCGAATTCGACGGCCTCGACGTGGAATCGGCGGCCTCGCGCGAGCGGGTGGTCGCCTCGGCGCGGCGGGTGCTGGCCTACGGGTTCGACGGGGTGCACTACGACCTCGAACCGATCCGCTCCGGGTCGCCCGGTTTCCTCGCGCTGCTGGATGCCACTCGGGCGGTGACCGCCGCGGCGGGGGTGCCGCTGTCGGTGTCGGCGCCGGTGATCGATCCGCTGCCGGGCCTGCACTCGGTGGGAATCGCGATCGCCGATCACGGAAAGTGGTGGAGCCAGGCATATTTCGCCGAGGTGGCGCGGCGGGCGGATCAGGTGGCGGTGATGTCCTATGACACGGCGATGCGGACGCAGGCACTGTACAGCGGGTATGTCGCGCAGCAGACCGAATTGGCGTTGGAGGTGACGCCGGCCGGGGTGGACCTGCTGATGGGGGCGCCCGCCTTCTGGGCCGATGATCCGGGACATCACGGGCCTTCCGAGACGGTGGCGGCTGCCGTGCGGGGGATCAGGTTGGGATTGACCCGGACGGATGTCGACAGGGCGAATTTCGGCGTCGCGCTGTACGTGGATTTCGCTGCTACGCCGCAGGATTGGGCCGACTACCGGGCGGGGTGGTGCCAGGTCGGATGAGCGGGGCACCTGCCCGCGTCGCCGTCGTGCGAGGCCGGGCGTGGCGTGGGTCGACCGCCTGGGTGCTCAGGCGGCGATGCGGGTGAGCCAGGGATGGTCGGGGTGGACCTTGGCCAGCCAGGTGTTCAGGCGGGTGAGTCTGATGGGTGGGAGCAGGGGGAGGATGCGGTGGAAGTCGGTGTCGTCCTTGGGGCGCTGCGCCTTCGCCTTGAACAGCAGGACCACCTCGGGGATCAGGTAGGGGATGCGCGAGGAACTGGTCAGGATGAGCTGGGAGTAGGGGAGGGTGATGGTGGGATCGCGGCGGCAGATCCAGGTGTCGCCGTCGTGGGGCTCACGGAAGACGTCGAGGTGGTAGGTGCCGGTGAACGGGTCACGCAGCCAGGTCTGGTGCAACTCGGGGTGGGTGGCGGCACGTTCGTAGGGCCACACGCGGCCGCCGCCGACCACATCCCACCGGTATTCCGGGAAGGCGGCCACGATCTGCGGGAAGTCCGTTCGGGGCACGGCGATCTCGATGTCCTCGTGCGCGCGCGAGATCGCCCCGGCGAACAGGTCGAGCGCCCATCCACCCGCGATCGCCCATGGCGCCGAACAGGAACCGAGACAGGCGGCCACCACACTGGGTGTCCAGGGATCCCAGCGGCGGGCACTGTCGGTTGCCGTGATCGGACGACCACCGTCCGGGAAGTTCATGACCCATCATGGACACACCCGGGGGTCCGGGCGCAAGGCTGTTGTGGGCGATGGTGATCGAGGTGATGCGGGTTCGTGAGCAAACCCGCGCCGCGGTGCCCGATCGATGATCTACGAGGTCGCCGGGGCAGCCGATTCCGCGGGTTCGTCGGCGGCCAGGCCGATCGCCAGGCTGCGGTCGAGACCGCGCAGCCGAGCGCCCGCCAGATCGGCGGCGGTGAACACCGCGCCCGCGATCTCGGCGCCGATCAGGTTCGCCCCGCCGAGGCGCGCGCCGTGAAATCTGGTGCCGCGCAAGACCGCGTCGCGCAGGTCGCTGTCGCGCAGGTCGGCGCCGCTGAGATTGGCATGGGACAGATCGGCGCCGCGCAGATTCACCCCGGTCAGATTCGCCCCGGTCAGCTCGGCGCGGTCGAGGTCGGCTTCGGGCAGCCCGGCCCCGCGCAGGTCGGCCTTCGGCAGCCGGACGCCGGCGAGATCGAGCCCGACGGCACGGTTCCGGCCGGTCACCTGACTACGCAGCACCGCCACCGCGTCGACCAGATCCCCCGGCGCCGTGGCGAATTCACCGTTCTTCGTGCGCTGCTGCAGATGCCGGGCCAGCAGCCGACGGCCACGATCACGTTCGCGGGGCGCGTCCTCCATCAGTCGCTGCAACGCGAACACCCCGCCGGAGCGGGTGACCGGATCGTCGGAGGCGAGATGGGTCACCACCGCGCTGAACCGGTCGACGTCCTGTTTCTCCTTGTCCAGCAGGAACCTCCGCACCGTGTAGACGAGCCCGGCGACGGCGATGGGCGTGCCGATCAGGGTTGCGAGCTGGGTGCGCGCCGCGGCGATCGCGTCGAGGCGCTCCTTGGGGCCGAGGCCGCCGAAGTCGTCGGCGGCGAGCAGGATCGGCACCCGGTAGATCAGATAGATCAGGATCGCGGCGGCCACGGTGAGGCCGAGGACGGTGAGGGTCGCGCGTATTCTCATCAGGGTCCAGACTGTCGACGCGGTGCCGGATCGCAGACCGCACTGTACTATCCGGAGTCATCGATCGGGGGCGTGGAGATGGTGTCGAATTCTGAACTGCCGGAACGCGTTCCCCTGTTCGTCAATCACACGCGACTCATGAAGAAGGTCACCGAACGAGTGCTCACGGGTGGCCCGGGGAACCGGACGGTGGTCCTGAGTGGGGAGCCCGGCATCGGCAAGACCGCGTTCGGTGTCGAGCTGGCGTACCGGATGCGCCCGTACTACGCCGACGGCGAGCTGTATGTGCCGTTCGGCGGGACCGAACAACCCGATCATCCCGATGACGTTCTCGGCTTCGCCCTGCGGGCGCTGGGCGAGCCGGTCGAGAACATCCCCGATCGGCGTGGTGCGCGCCGCGCCCGCTATCGCGCACTGACCAGAGACCGGTCGCTGATGGTCTTCCTCGATGGCGTGGTCACCGAGCAGCAGGTCAGGGCACTGCTGCCCGGCGAGGGATCCTCGCTGGTCGTGGTGACCGAGGCCCGACCGGCGGCGCCGGTGGACGCGACGGGAATGGAGCTGTTCGTGGTCGAATCACTCGATGACAACGCGGCCCGCCAACTACTGGAATCGCTGATCGGCCACGAACGCTGTGCCGCCGAACCCGAGGCCGCAGCCGCGCTGATCGCACTGTGCGGGCACCTGCCACAGGCACTGCGGATCGTCGCCTCGATGGCCTACCGTGCCGCCGCGCGGAGCACCTCCCCGCTGGCCGACACCGTCGAGCGCCTGCGCGACGACACCCGACGGCGCACCGCGCTACCGCTGGAACGCGTCTACGGCGCCGCCTACCGCTCGCTGCCGGAGCGGACTCGCCGGTGCTACCGCGCGCTCGGCCTGCCCGCGCACGGTGGCCGCGTGGGTGCGGACGCCCTGGCGGCGGCGCTGGAGTGGCCGGTGGGCGAGGTCGCCGAACTGTTGATCGACTTGGCCGACACGCACTTGCTCAAGCCCGTCGGCGCCGACCGCTACCAGGTGCGGGAATTGGTGCGCCGACACGCGGCCGAGGTGGACGATCGACCGGCGGCGGAGCGCGACGCCGAACAATGGCGGCTCGTCGCGTTCTACGACCGTCAGATCGCGGCCGCCGATGGGCTGATCGCGCCCGGTCGGCCGTGGCGGACGCTCCTGCTGTCCGAGAACGACACCACCAGTGCGCTTTTCGCGACTGCCGAGCAGGCCCGAGCATGGCTGCGGCAGGAGCGCAGCGCGATCCTGGCGGCCGCGGCCTTCGCCGATGCCGCGGGCGATGAGCACTATCCGCAGCGTTGGGCGGTCCTGCTGTGGGCGTTCCACGAGAAGGAGAAGATCCTCGACGATCTGCGCCTGTTGCACGGCTGGGGCCTGGTCGCGGCCGGGCGCGCGGGTCAGCCGGATGTGGTGAGCCTGCTGCACATTCAACGGGGATTCGCCCACCTGTGGGCAGGTGATCACGAGTTGGCGGCCGAGGACTTCGCCGCGGGCGCGGCCGCCGCGACACGCATGGATCTGGAAGCCAGCGCGCTCGAGGGTCTCGGCTTGACTCGCTTCGAACAGGGCCGAACCTACGAGGCGCTCGACCTGTTGCGCCGCAACGCCGAACTCGCCGACCAGATCGGGGACCAGCGCCGAATCCTGATCGCGGCGCTACACCTGGCGAAGGTGGAGTCACCCGAAACCGCACTCGCCCTCCTGGACACCGCGGCAACCGGATTCGCCGCCGCGCCGACCGCCGAAGCCGACAATCTCGCCAAGGCGAAATACTGGCGTGGACGCACCTTGGCCAGCATCGGCGACTACGACACCGCGGCCGACGAACTCGCCGCCGCCCACGCGGTGATGACGACCTTGCGCAGATATTTCGACCTCGCCGAGATCGAGGTCGCCTCGGCCCAGGTCGAGCAGGCCCGTGGCATGAACGCCGCCGCCCGCGAATTCCTCGCCCAGGCCATCACCCACTACGAGCGGGTCGGGCACCTGGCGGCAGCACAGCGAACGAGGGCCCAGCTCGCCGCGCTGCCGGGCCGCTGATCGAGGCGCTCGCCATCAACGTCCGATGCGGCGCTGCGGATTGTTCTGTGCTGAGCATGAGACTGCGCTGGGCATGAGACCGCGTCGGGCACGTGACTGCGCTGGGCATGAGACCGCGCCGGGCACGAGACTGCGCTGGGCATGAGACTGCGCCGGGCATGCGACTGCGCCGGGCATGCGACTGCGCTGGGCATGAGACTGCGCTGGGCATGAGACCGCGCCGGGCACGAGACTGCGCTGGGCATGAGACCGCGCCAGGCATGAGACCGCGCCAGGCATGAGACCGCGCTGGGCATGAGACCGCGCCGGGCATGAGACCGCGCTGGGCACGAGATCGCGCCTGGCACGCGACCGGGCTGGGCACGCGACCGCCTCGGGCACGCGACCGGGCCGGGCGCGCGACCGGGCTGGGCACGCGACCGGGCTGGGCACGAGACCGGGCTGGGCACGAGACCGGGCTGGGCACGAGACCGCGCTGGGCACGAGACCGCGCTGGGCACGAGACCGCGCTGGGCACGAGACCGCGCCGGGCGCGCGACCGGGCCGGGCGCGCGACCGGGCCGGGTACGTGATCGCGCCGGGCACGTGATCGCGCCGGGCGCGCGACCGGGCCGGGCGCGAGATCGCGTCGGGTACGTGATCGCGCCGGGGCGCGACCTGCACCACGGGCGCTCCCGCGACCCGGACCGCCCGCAGGACGACTCCGCTCCTGCTGGACAGTTGATCACCAGGCTCTCCTGCAAGTATCGGCCGAGAAGTGACCGCCACCAGAGCCTGATGATCTTGATATCGTGGGCTACTCGGTCGTCGATGTTGGATCAGCCGAGACCCGGTGGGACACACCGGCGCACTCGATGGTCCACGTGCCGGCGAGGGTGCTCGGGTCGGCGGTGCGGGCGAGGTGGTGGTGGGTGATCGAGGCGAACAGGCGGCAGGCGTCGTCGGAGCCGGTGACGGTGAGAAGGTCGGGTTCGGTGCTCGGTGTGGGTGTTTCGGTGTCCATGGGTGACGGGTCGATGCCGATCAGCCATTCACCGGGGCGGACGGGGGCTGCGGCGAGGCGGCAGCCGGGGAGGCCGTGCAGGGTGTCGGTGATCCAGCGGCGCGTGTCGGGGCCGGGGGCGCCGATCATGATGTCGGCGAGGCGGAGCCAGCGGTGTAGCGGTTCGTTGACCCCGACGGCGAGGTGGGCGCCGCGTGGTAGGTCGGTGCCGGAACTCAGGCGCTCGGCGGGGTAGCGCGTGACCTGCGCCGTGCCGTGTTCGGCGGAGCGGACCAGCACGAGGTGGGATTGGGCCCGGGGCAACGCGGCGCGTGGCAAGGGCGCGGCCGGAAGTTCCGCCGGCGCATCGGGTTCGGGCAGATCCATGGTCTCGTACATCGCGCGGCGCAGGATCGCGGCGCCGGCCAGCGGGTGGGAGGTCGTGAGTGCGGTGTGCGCGGTGTAGCGGCCGGGATCGTGGTCGGTGATCGCCGCCTCGATCTGTGCCGCCAGATCACCGTCGAGGTCCAGATGGGGTGCGGTGGCGAGGAATCCGGCGATCGGGGACGCCGGATCGAGTGCGTGCGCCGGTGCCGTCGCCAGCAGGGGCGCGACGCCGAGGGCGGTCGCGTAGAACGGAATCGAGCCGTGATCGCCGAGCACGAGGTCGGCGGCGACGACCGCGGCTTTCCAAGCGTCGACATCGTCGAGGAGGTGGACGCCTGCGCGGGTGGCCGCGGCGAGATATTCACCCAGCTGCCACGATGAATGTTCGGCGGCGATATTGGGATGCGCGGCGATGACGATCTGGAATTTGTCGGCGGGGAGGGATTCTGCCAAGCGCAGTGGCAATTTCGGATGGCGGGCGAGGAGTGCGTCGTTGCTGCCCCACGTGGAAGAGATGACGAGTAATTTCCGGTGGGCGGGCAAACCATAGGCGCGGCGGTAGCTCGCGCGCAGCGGCAGACTCGCGGACAATTGATCGAAGCAGATGTCACCGGCGACGAGAGCGCGGGGTGCGGCGGCGGGAACGGCCGAGATCAGGCGGTCACGTTGTTCGTTGTGCGAGAGCACGATCGCGGTCGGCACGAGGGCGCCCTCATGTAGGAGCCACTCCGCCGACAAACCGAAAACCGAATTGTTTCTTTGTTTCTTTGTTTCTTTGTTTCTTTGTTTCTTTGTTTCTTTGTTCAGATATTTATTGTATCCCATTCCGTGGGGAATAACAAATAGCGGTGCATCAATTCTATGGAGTTCTCCACCATAACTCGCGGAAAGTGCGAGATCGAAACTGTTTCGGCAAGCCTCGCCCCAACTGATTTCCGTCACCCCGCGCCGCGCGAGGAATTCGGTGGTCCCACGGTCGAAGGCGGAGGAGCCGGTGCGGGTGAAGACGATGCGGATGCGGGGGTCGGTGGCCAGGACCGGCAGGGTGTCGAACAGGCGGGTCGCCGCGGTGATGTTGTGGACCACCGCCAGGACCACGCGTTCGTGGCCGAAGGTGGACCAGCGGGCGGTGCGGTCCGCGGCGAAACGGGGTCTGGCGCTGGGTGACACCCGGTGATGCTACTGCCTGGCCGGTCAGCGGCGGCGGTCGGTGAGCCAGGCCAGGGGGCGGCGGTGGTGGGGGCGGGCGCGGTTCTCCCAGCGGGGGTTGTCCTCGTCGCGGCGGTAGGCGGGGACGCGGCCCGCGATGGCGAAGCGCAGGGTGCTCGAGGTGCCGACCACTTCGCCGTCGGCGGCGACCGGGGCGGGCGCGTCCAGGACGACGGTGAGTTCGCGCATCTGCCGCTCGCCGTAGACCCGGCTGTGCCCGATCGCGGCGAGCATCAGGGCGAGGACGGCACGCGTGCGGGAGAAACGGACGTCGGCGCGCAGCCACCGGACATCGAGCAGGCCTTCGTCCAGGCGGGAACGGAAGGCCGGGACCGCGCCGTGCGGGTGGTAGGGGCCGTTGCCGACGAACAGGAACCACAGGTCGTGCCAGCGGTCGTCGATCCGCGCGCGGATCGGTTCGGCGCGGCGCAGGGTGACCACGAGGGCGGCGGCGAAGGAGGGCCACTTGCCCCAGCGGTCCTCCCACTTCTCGCGCAGCCGGACCAGGTCGGGATAGGCGCCGATGCTGGCGGTATTGATCAGGTGGTGGGTGCGCGGACCGTCGGGGGTGTCGAATTCGACCGCGGCGATGTCGACCTCGACGGCCTCGCCCACGCCGGTCGCGTCCACGACCTCGCGCAGGTCGTAGACGCCGAGGTCGCGCGCGAAGTGGTTGAGGGTGCCTGTGGGGACGACGACGAGGGGCAGCTTGTTGCGGACCGCGACGGCGGCGGCCGCGGCGATGGTGCCGTCACCACCGGCCGCCCCGACCGCGACGATCGACGGGTCGATGGCTTCCTGGAGCTGGTCGATGGCGTCGCGGCCCGGTGCGGTCTGCAGCAGGGTCGCCGCGGGCATGGCCTCGGCGATGTCGGCGGTGGGGTCGTAGGCGGCATCGCCGGAGCGCGGATTGATCAGCAACAGCAGCCCCTTGCCCTCGGTCAGGACAGGGGCGTCGTGGACGGCGTGCGCGTCGGCCTCGTCGGACTCACGGATCGGCCACCAGCGACGGGTCGTCAGGGCGACCCCGGTGCCGACGGCGGCGCCGACCAGGACGTCGGAGGGCCAGTGCGCACCGGTGTGGATGCGCGAGTAGGCGACGGCCGCGGCCACCGGTGCCACCGCCAGGGCGGCGCGCGGGCTTTCCAGCGCGACCGCCGTGGCGAAGGCCGCCGCGTTGGCGCTGTGGCCGGAGGGGAACGACGAGGAGATGGGAGTGTCGACCAGGCGACGGCCCAGCGGCATCAGTTCCGCCGGTGGGCGACGCCGCGGGATCAGTGACTTGAGCACCAGGTTCACCACGAAACTGGTGCCGCCCAAGGCGATCACACCGCGCAGCGCGGCCCGGCGCGGCGGCCCGGGCCGGACCGCGAGCGCCGCCGCGACGGCCAGCCACAGGCGGCCGGTGTTCGCCGAACGGGTGAGCCGCAGGATCCCGGCATCGGCCGAGGACTCCGGAATCCGGGACACGGCCCGGCTCACGGATTCGTCCATCCGGGCGACATGGCGGAATCGGCGGCCGCGCAACTCACTCACCGCACCGACACTACCGCCGCGGGCGGTCGGTGGCTCCCGAGTCGGCAACCATCGCGTTCGCGGGCGAATTACGGTGTGGCAGCGGGTATCCCCGGGGGATCGCAGTCGGCGGTGGGCGACTCGCCGGACAGCGACTGGAGGATGCAGCCGAGGTTGATCTGCGACGATCCGGTATCGGCGTTGGCGGCCGGGGCGGCGATGAGCAGGGGAGCGGCGACGACGAGCGCGCCGAGACAGATCTTGCGAATGTTCATGATCGATACTCTCGCAGTGAAATTCGCTCGAATCGAGCTCGCGGCCGCCCCCAATTGTCGGGTCTGGGTCCGGGCCGGGCGGCTCGCATAGGTTGCCGGACCGGCGTGCGGTCGACACCTCGGACCCGCTGGTCACACTGTCGGCGATAAACTCGGCCGATGACCGACTCCAACCTGCTGCAGGGTCCGATCCATGACGTCCACGTCGAGCTCGGCGCCACCTTCGCGCCGTTCGGGGGGTGGGCGATGCCGGTCTCCTACGCGGGCACGGTGGGCGAGCACACCGCGACCAGGACCACGGTGGGCCTGTTCGACGTGAGCCACCTCGGCAAGGCGACCGTGCGCGGTACGGGCGCGGCGGCGTTCGTGAACTCGGCGCTGACCAACGACCTGGGGCGGATCCGGCCGGGCAAGGCGCAGTACACGCTGTGCTGTACCCCCGAGGGCGGGGTGATCGACGACCTGATCGCCTACTACGTCGGCGACGACGAGGTGTTCCTCGTCCCGAACGCGGCCAACACCGCGGCGGTGGTGGCCGAACTGCGCAAGGTGGCGCCGGAGTCGATCACGGTTACCGACGAGCACCGCGACTACGCGGTCTTCGCCGTGCAGGGCCCGAAGTCGACCGAGGTTCTGGCCGCGCTCGGCCTGCCCACCGAGATGGAGTACATGGCCTACGCCGACGCCGAGTGGCAGGGCCGCCCGGTGCGGGTGTGCCGGACCGGCTACACCGGCGAGCACGGCTACGAGCTGCTGCCGCGCTGGGACGATGCCGAAGCGGTGTTCCGCGCCCTGGTCGAGCAGGTGCGCTCCGCCGGGGGCGAGCCCGCCGGCCTCGGCGCGCGCGACACGCTGCGCACCGAGATGGGCTACCCGCTGCACGGCCACGAGCTCTCCGTCGACATCACCCCGAACCAGGCCCGCACCGGCTGGGCGGTCGGCTGGAAGAAGCCGGAGTTCTGGGGCAAGGCCGCGCTCGAGCAGGAGAAGGCCGACGGCCCGCGCCGCACCCTGCTCGGCCTGCGGGCCCTGGACCGCGGCGTGCTGCGGCAGGGCCAGACCGTGCTGCGCGACGGTGAGCCGGTCGGCGAGACCACCTCGGGGACGTTCTCGCCCTCGCTCAAGGTGGGCATCGCGCTGGCGCTGCTCGACACCGATGCCAAGCTGGCACCCGGCGACGAGGTGGAGGTCGACGTGCGCGGTCGAAAGCTGCGCTGCACGGTCGTCAAGCCGCCGTTCGTGGAGACCAACACCAAGTAATTCCCCAGTAGTGGGGGCGAGACAGTGAGAATTCGGCCCGGATAGGATCGCATCATGACAGTTGCTGCACAGTTCACTCGTATTCCGCATCCCGCGCCCATCTCGGCGCAGCAGCGGGAAGAGGTACTGGCGGCCCCCGGGTTCGGGCGGTTCTTCACCGATCACATGGTCTCGATCGACTACGCCGACGGCCAGTGGGGCAACGCGCGCGTCGAGCCGTACGGCCCGCTGTCGATGGACCCGGCGACCATGGTCTTCCACTACGGTCAGGCGATCTTCGAGGGGCTCAAGGCCTACCGCCAGTCCGACGGCAGCATCGCCACCTTCCGCATCGACGCCAATGCCGCGCGGTTCCGTCGCTCGGCGGCGCGGATGGCGATGGCGGAGCTGCCCGAGGAACTGTTCATCGAGTCCGTGCGTCAGCTGCTCGACGTGGACGCCGACTGGGTGCCCGCCGCCGGTGGCGAGGATTCGCTGTACCTGCGGCCGTTCATGTTCTCCACCGAGGCCGGTCTCGGCGTGAAGCCCGCGGCGGCCTACAAGTACCTGCTGCTGGCCTCGCCCGCGGGCGCGTACTTCCCGCGCGGCGTGAAGCCGGTGCGGGTGTGGCTGTCCACCGAGTACGTGCGGGCGGCGCCCGGCGGCACCGGTGAGGCGAAGGTGGCGGGCAACTACGCCGCGTCGCTGCTGGCGCAGGCGCAGGCCACCGAAAAGGGCTGTGATCAGGTCGTGTGGCTGGACGCCTGCGAGCGCCGCTATGTCGAGGAGATGGGCACCAACAACCTGTTCTTCGTCTACGGCACCGGTTCGGAGGCCCGGCTGGTGACGCCGGAGCTGTCCGGTTCGCTGCTGCCCGGCATCACCCGCGACTCGCTGCTCACCCTGGCCGCCGACTCCGGCTACCCGGTCGAGGAGCGCAAGATCTCGGTGGAGGAATGGCGCAAGGGCGCCGAATCCGGCGAGATCAGTGAGGTTTTCGCGTGCGGAACGGCGGCGGTGATCACGCCGGTGGGCTGGGTGCGTTCGACCGAGGGTGAATTCAGCATCGGTGGCGGCGAGCCGGGTGAGGTCACCATGGCCTTGCGCGACACGCTCACCGGCATCCAGCGCGGCACCTTCGCCGACACCCACGGCTGGATGAAGAATCTGTAAGCGCCCCAACAGCATTGACGGAGCGGGTCCCGGATCGGGGCCCGCTCCGTCGCTGTCAGCCCGGCATCAGGGCCTGCCACTGCTGTAAGGACTGCGGGCGCAGAACGTAGTTGTTGTCGCGGATGGCAGCCAGTGCGGCGCTGGGCTCTTCGGAGTACCAGTGGCCGGGGTAGACGACGGGGTTGCCGTCGAGGGCCGACAGGTAGCGGAGGCTGCGGAACATCTCCTCGGAGTCGCCGCCGGGGAAATCGGTGCGGCCGCAGCCGTCGACGAACAGGGTGTCGCCGGAGATGAGGCGGCCGTCGAACAGGAAGCACTGGCTGCCGGGGGTGTGACCGGGGGTGTGCAGGAGTTCGATGTCGAACGTGCCGACCTTCACCTTGTCGCCGTGGTCGTGGCCGGTCAGTTCGCTGGGGGCGATGCCGGTGGTCTGGGCGACCCAGTCCAGCTCCTGCTTGTTCACGTGGACGGGAACGCTGGTCTTCTCCAGCAGCTCGCGCACGCCGCCGAGGGTGAAACCGAGCATGGTGCCGCCGACGTGGTCGGGGTGGTGGTGGGTGGCGAGCACGCCGGTCACGCGCATCCCGTCGGCCTCGGCGACCTCGACCAGGTCCGCCGCCGCGTAGGCGGGGTCGACCAGGACGGTCTCGCCGGTCTCCCGATCGCCGATCAGATACGCGAAGTTGCGCATCTGCGTGGCGATCGGATCGCCGACGGCGTAATCCCGGCCGGACAGCAGCTGGCGGAAGTAGAGGCGCTCCGAAGACATGCCGTCCACTGTATTGCCACCGGTGTGCTGGGGACGCATCCGCATACCGCTGACCGGACGATCTGTGCGAGCACACAAGCGGCCATGTCTTGGACTTGTGACCAGTTGGAGTTTGCCGACACCGAGGTTCCGCGCTATCCGCGCAGGGTGAACCCCACCGCGGCCACCGCGACCGTGATCTCGACCAGCGCGCCGAGCACATCGCCCGAGAGACCTTCGAAGCGGCGCACACAATGGCGGGTGATCAGCAGACCCAGCGCGAGGGCGGCCACCATGACGATCGGGCCGAGCCAGAGCGCACTGGGCACGACCGCCACGGCGGCGGCGATGGCGATGACCGGCCAGATCGCGACCACGACGCGCGACTGAGTGCCCGCGACCAGCGCGCCGAAACCCGCGTCGGGGGCGGCTGTGACGCCGGGGCGGCACGCCAGCACCACGGCCACCCGGCCCGCGGCGACAGCGAGCACGATCGCGAACCAGCGCTGCTGGTCGGCCAGCGACGCGAACGCCACCGCCTGCACCGCGATCGCGAAGATGAGGGCGGCCACCCCGAAAGGCCCGGCCCCGCCGGACTTCATGATCTCCCGTGCGCGTGCGGGCGGGCCGTAGCTGCCGAGTCCGTCGACCGTGTCGGCCAGCCCGTCCAGATGCATGCCCCGGGTGAGCAGCGCGAGCAGCCCGACCGCGAGCAGGCCCGCGAGAATGCTGGTGACCCCCGCCTGGACGAACAACCACGTGGCCCCGGCCGCGATGCCACCGAGCCCGAGACCGATCACCGGGGCGAGCGTGATCGCCTGACCCGCGATGCGGCGGTCGACAGTGGCCGGTCCGGTGACCGGTGCGACGGTGAGCCACGAGATGGCCAGCCGGATGCCGCTCACGGCCGCGGTCCGTTGCCGCCGGTGCTCGACGTTGGGCGGCGAGCGCGGTGGGTGATCGGCGAGGGGGTTGGGGTCACTTGACCAGGTCGACGGTGGTCGTTTCCTCGGCGGTGCTCACGCCCGCGTCGGCGAAGGTCGACATCTCGGCGAGGGCGGCGACGGCGGCGCGCAGGATCGGGAGGGCGGTGAGGGCGCCGGAGCCTTCGCCGAGGCGCATGTCGAGGTCGATGAGGGGTTCCAGGCGCAGGTGTTTCAGGGCCAGGTCGTGGGCGGGTTCGGTGGAGCGGTGGGCGGGCAGCCACCAGGCCTTGGCGCCGGCGGCGAGGTCCTCGGCGACCAGGGCGGCGGCGGTGACGACGACACCGTCGAGCAGGACGGGGGTGCGGCGGGTCGCGGCCTGGGCCAGGAAGCCGGTCATGGCGGCGAAGTCGGCGCCCGCGGCGACGCGGAGCAGGTCGACGGGATCGGTGGCGACGGGACGGGCGCGGCGCATGCCGTCGCGGATGGCGGCGACCTTGCGGATCCAGCCCGCGTCGTCGACCCCGGTGCCCCGGCCGACGGCGGCGACCGGTTCGGTGCCGGTGAGGGTGGCGATCAGGACGGTGGCGGGGGTGGTGTTGCCGATGCCCATGTCACCGGCCACGAGCAGGTCGGCGCCCGCGTCGATCTCCTCGTCGGCGATCGCGCGGCCCGCCGCCAGCGCCGCGGCGACCTCGTCCTCGGTCAGCGCGTCCTCGCGGTCGATCGACCCGCTGCCCCGGCGCACCTTGTGCCCGGCGATCGAGGGTTCGGTGTCCCCGTCGACGGCGATGTCGACGACCCGCACGGTCGCACCCGCCACCGCGGCCAGCGCGTTCACCGCCGCGCCACCGGCCAGGAAGTTGGCCACCATCTGCGCGGTGACCTCGCTCGGATACGCCGAGACGCCGTGCTTGGCGACGCCGTGATCACCGGCGAAGACCACCACGCGGGCCCGCTCGAACTGCGCGGGCGGGCAGACGCCCTGGCAGGCGGCGATCCAGTTGCCCAGCTCTTCGAGCCGTCCCAGCGATCCGGCCGGTTTGGTCAGCTGTCGCTGGCGCTGTTCGGCCGCCGCGCGGACCTGCGCGTCGGGGGCCGAGACCGGGGCGAATCCGTGAGTCACTGGCGAGCCTTTCGGTGTGGTGCCGGGGTGTTCGACGCCCATCTTGCCCGGATCAGGACCCGCCGCGCCGACCGACCCGTCTCATTTCAACCGGACCGGCAACCCGGCCACGATGAGGAACGCCTCGTCGCACGCCCGCGCCAGACGCTGGTTGAGCGTGCCGATCTCGTCGCGGAACAACCGGCCCGAGCGCGTCGCGGGGATGACACCCATCCCGACCTCGGGCGAGACGATCACCAGCCGCTCCCGGTAGTCCTCGACCGCGGCGACGAGCCCGTCGCAATCGGGGGCGACGGTGCCACGTGGTGCCTCCCAGGCGGCGCGCGCATCGAGGCGGGCGGTGAGCCAGGTGCCGATGTCGTCGAGCAGGGTGGCGGGTGCCGGATCGGCGAGAACGGCTGCGGGCTCGGTGTTCTCGACGGTCGACCAGTGGGCGGGGCGCCGGTCGCGATGTCCGGCGATCCGGTCGGCGAAGTCGTGGTCGGTCGGGTCTAGAACGGCGGTCGCGAGGTAGCGGACCACGCCCGCGTCGGCCAGCAGGTTCTCCGCGAAGGCGGACTTACCGGAGCGCGCGCCGCCGAGGACGAGAGTGCGGGTGGCCATTCGAGCACGGTAGCAAGCGGCACCGTCGGGTTCTGCCGCGTGCGGTGCGGGATCAGCGCGCGTCGAGGGCGTCGAGGATCATCGGGCGCGCCGTGGTGAGCGCCTGCTGCCAGTACGGCCAGGTGTGCGTTCCGTTGAGGATGTCCACCCGCGCCGAGATGTCGAGCGCGGTAACCCGATCGCGGAAGATGCTCGCCGCGACCACGGTCATCGACTCCAGGGCCATCGCGTTGGCGGTGTTGGCCGCGCCATGCGGCAGGTCGAGCGGGCCCGGAACGCCATTGCCCGTCGTCACGTACATGGGCAAGCCGCGCAACCGCTCGGCCTGGACGGTGGCGTCGTTGCGGCTCCACGCGGGATCGCCTGCCGGGCCCCACATGTCGTCGACGTCGAACCCGCCCTCGTCGAGCATGGCGGCGCGCATCGCCTCGTTCCACAGCGGATACGTCGGGTTGACGAAGCCGGAGAACGATCCGGCGAAGCGGAACTGATCGCGATGGTGGGCGGCCAGGATCAGCGCCGCGTTGCCGCCCATCGACGCGCCCGCGATCGCGTTGTTCGTGCGGGAGACGCCGTAACCCGCGAGGAAATCGGGCAGCTCGCGGGTGAGGAAGGTTTCCCACTTGTAGGTCGTGGTCTGGTTGTTGGTGCTGCTCGGCCGGTACCAGTCGGTGTAGAAGCTGGAGTGGCCGCCGACCGGGAACACCAGTGTCACGTCGTCGCCGGCGAATTGGCGCAGGGCGTCGGTGTCGGTGGTCCACTGGCTGTGCCCGGCGGGCGCGCGCAGACCGTCGAGCAGATAGAGCGCCGAGCTGCCGCCACGCGCGGCCCACTGCACCTGCACCTTGATCGGGCCCATGCTCGACGGGACGAACAGCTCCTCGAAACCGCCTGCGGGCGTGCGGGCGACGGGCGCTGCCGTGGCGGCGGGCAGCCCGATCGAGGAGACGAACACCGCGGCGGTGACCACCGTCAGTACTTTTCTCAGCCGACGAAACCTACCCGACTCAGCGCGCAACACTCAGTCAGCTGACCAGCGGCGGGGGACCGCGTCAAGCCGATTCCGGCCGCCGACGACCGGCCGGGGTCGCCGATTGTGGCCGCTCACAGCGGTTTCGGTCACTTCTTTACAGGTTCATGACAGCCGTCAGCGTTCCTCCGCGGGAGCGCCGAAACGGCGGCGGTACTCGGTGGGGGCGATGCCGACCTGGCGCTGGAAATGGTGGCGCAGCAGCGCGCCGGAGCCGAAACCGGACTGATCGGCGATCCGTTCGAGCGGCAGGTCGGTGGCCTCGAGCAGGTGCTTGGCGAACAGCACCCGCTGGGTGGTGAGCCACTTGACCGGGGTGGTGCCGGTCTCGGCGGCGAACCGGCGCGCGAAGGTGCGGGTGGACATGCTCGCGCGGGCCGCCAGCTCGTCGACGGTGTGCGGGTGGGTGAGGTTCTCGGTGAGCCAGCTCAGAATGCTCGACAGGCTGTCGGTCCGGCATTCGGGCACGGGCTGCTCGATGAACTGGCGCTGGCCGCCGTCGCGCTGGGGCGGCACCACCATGCGGCGGGCGATGCCGTTGGCCGCGGCCGAACCGATCTCCCGGCGGACCAGATGCAGGCAGGCATCGATCCCGGCGGCGGTGCCCGCACTGGTGATCAGATTGCCCTCGTCGACGAACAGCACGTCGGGGTCCACGGTGGCGCCGGGAAAGCGCGCGGCGAGTTTGTCGACATAGCGCCAGTGGGTGGTGCACTTGCGGCCGTCGAGCAGGCCCGCGGCACCGGCCAGGAAGGCGCCGGAGCAGACGGTGAGCACGGTCGCGCCCGCCTCGGACGCCGCCCGCACGGCCTCGACGACACGCTGGTCGTATTCGTCGTCGACGACGATCGGGGAGGCCGGGATGGCGACCAGATCGGCGCGCACCAGCTCGTCGAGGCCGAATTCGGGCGTGACGGTGACGCCCGGGGTGGTCGAGCGCAGCGGTGTGCCCGGTTCGGCGCCGCAGACCCGGAAGTCGAAGCCGGGCAGGCCGTCGGCGGTCCGGTCGAGCCCGAAAACCTCGCAGACGACGCCGAATTCGAACATGGCGAGCTTCTCGTTGAGGACGACGGCAACCTTCGACAGCACCACCCCATGCTATCTGGCCGAATATTTACGCACAATGACAGAACAGCCACTTTCGGCCGAAATCAGACGAGCGCAAACTTTCTGCCATGCTTACTTTTCTGATCGCCTTCGCCATCATCGTCGGACTCGCCGTGCTCGTCGGCCGCGGCACCGCGGGCTCGAGCGGGGTCGTCGACCGCGACGCCCAGCGGGTCAGCGCCGAACTCGCCGCCATCGCCGGATACGCGAACAACATCCGCCCCGGCCACCACTGAACGCGCGAATGCCGCCCCCTCCGGCGGAGGGAACGGCATTCGGAGCGGAATTCTCAGACGGCGTCGCCGGGGCCGACGCGCGGCTTGGGAGCACGCATCTTGCGGATCTGCGAGGCGCGGACGAACGAGTACCAGCCGAGCTTGAAACCGGTGTCGGTGGTGTCGGGGAAGCGCTCGATCACCCGGTTGTTCACGATCTTGCCGAGCACGAAGCCCTCGATGATCATGAACATCATCATCACCAGCATCGCCAGGGTCACGATGGTCTGCAGACCCGGCGCCACGAACATCGACATGATCAGCACCAGCGCCATCGGCATGAACAGGCCGACCAGATTGCGGCGGGCGTCGACCAGATCACGCACGTAGGCGCGGACCGGACCCTGATCGCGCGGCAGCAGGTACTTGTCCTCGCCGGCCAGCATGCGGGCGCGGCGCTCCTGCACGGCGGCGCGGCGATCGGCGGCGGCGGCCTTGCGGTCGGCCTTGGTGCCCTTGACCGCCTTGCGGCGGGCGCGGGCCTCCTTGCGGGTCAGCGGAGCCGGGGCCATCGGGCCGCGCCGCTTTCCTTCTGCCTCACGCCTTTTCGGGGTGGGACGACCCTTGCCGGGGGTGGTCGAAGCGGGTGCGGGGGCGGTCTGTTCGACGTCCTGCACCGAGGGGTCGACGGACTCGTCGATGGTGCTGGACTCGTCGCGACGGAACAATTTCACGTTCACCAGGCTATTCGATGACGTCGACGAGGGGGAAACGCGGTCCGGTTCGCAGTGTGGCCGGTCTCGTCGCCGGGCCAGGTGGGAGCTGGATCACCCCGTGGTGGCGCGTAGTGTGGGGCGAAGCACCCAGGTCGTGTCCACGGGTTGCGGCCGGAGTGGCAGAATAGGAATAGCAGGTCGCGCGCTGGTGTTGAAATCAGGCGTGCGCTGTGCACCTGAGGTCCGTTGACGGGCTGACCGAACTAGGAGTGTCCATGACTGTGCAGAACGAGACCGCCACCGAGACCCACGGTGCGACGCTGACCGACGCTGCCGCCGCCAAGGCGAAGGCGCTGCTCGACCAGGAAGGTCGCGACGACCTCGCCCTGCGGATCGCCGTGCAGCCGGGTGGTTGTGCGGGTCTGCGCTACCAGCTCTTCTTCGACGATCGCGTCCTCGACGGTGACATCGTCGTCGACTTCTCCGGCGTGAAGCTGGCCGTCGACCGCATGAGCGCCCCCTACATCCAGGGCGCCTCGATCGACTTCGTCGACACCATCGAGAAGCAGGGCTTCACCATCGACAACCCCAACGCGACGGGTTCGTGCGCGTGTGGAGACAGCTTCAACTAGCGGCTGGCGCCGCGGGTTTTCGGCCTCGTAACCCCGCAACCGAGGGGCGATACTCCGGCTTCGCCGTGACGTCTCGCCCCTCGGTTGCGGGGCGGCCGAAAACGTTGTGGTTGCGTTGAGGTGAACCGCAGGTGGTGTGACGCTTGCTACCGTTGAAGTCCGGGATCGGTTGGTCCCGGGCTTTTTCTGTTTCCCCGCCTAGCGTCGAAGGGGCCCTGCCTCGTGTCTGTTGCTGTGTCCGCGTCCATCGCCACCGACCACCTCATGCGTTTTCCCGGCAAGTTCGCCGATGTGCTGCTCGCCGATCAGCTCGATCATGTGTCCCTGAGTTTCCTCGTCGACGATCTGCAGATCCGTCGCGGCGGCGTGGCGGGCAACATCGCCTACGCGATGGGTCTGTTGAAGCAGCGGCCGCTGCTCGTCGGTGCGGTGGGCGCCGATTTCGCCGAGTACCGGCAGTGGCTCGAGAACAGCGGGGTCGACTGTTCGGCCGTGCACGTCTCCGAGAAGGCGCACACCGCGCGGTTCGTCTGCACCACCGATGAGGCGATGGCGCAGATCGCGTCGTTCTACCCGGGCGCGATGAGCGAGGCGCGCGACATCGACATCGCCGCGATCGCCGCCGCGCACGAGGTCGACCTGGTGCTGGTCGGCGCCAACGATCCCGAGGCGATGGTCGCGCACACCCGCCAGGCCAAGGCGCAGGGCATCGCCTACGCCGCCGACCCGTCCCAGCAGCTGGCCCGCCTCGACGGTGAGCAGGCGACCGAACTCGTCGACGGCGCGGCCTACCTGTTCACCAACAAGTACGAGTGGGCCCTGCTGCTGCAGAAGACCGGCCTGACCGAAGCCGAGGTCGCCGCCAAGGTCGGTATCCGGGTGACCACACTGGGCTCCGAGGGTGTCCTCGTCGTCGACGCCGACGGCACCGAGGTCCGCGTCGGGGTCGTGCCCGAGACCGCCAAGGTCGACCCGACCGGCGTCGGCGACGGCTTCCGCGCCGGCTTCCTCACCGCCCACCGCGCGGGCCTGAGCCTCGAACGCGCCGCCCAGCTCGGCTCCCTCATCGCCGTCCTCGTCCTGGAGACCACCGGCACCCAGGAATGGACCCTCAACACCGAGGACGCCCTCGAACGCCTCACCAAGGCCTACGGCTCCGACGCCGCCGACGAACTGTCCGCGCTCCTGTAAGCCGCAAGGACGACGAACGCCCCTCGGATCCACGGATCCGAGGGGCGTTCGTCGTCGGTGCTACAGCGAGACCGGGTAGGTGGGTTCCTGGATCTCGGGCTTGATGCGGTCTTCGACGAAGATGCCGTGCCAGATCATGAAGACGAGCAGGGTCCAGAGGCGGCGGCTGTGATCGGAGGTGCCCGCGCGGTGGTCGCGGAGCATCTGGAGGATGGCGGGCTTGTTCAGCAGGTGGTCGGTCTGGGAATCCGCGATCTGGGCCTCGGCCCAGTCGTAGAGTTCGGTGCCACGCAGCCAGTGCCGCAGCGGGACCGGGAAGCCGAGCTTGGCGCGGTGCAGGACGTGATCGGGGACGATGCCGTCCAGCGCCCGGCGCAAGGCGTACTTCGAGGTGTCCTTGGAGATCTTCTGCTCGTAGGGCAGGCCCTGGGCGACGCGCATGACCTCGTTGTCGAGGAACGGCACGCGCAATTCGAGGGAGTTGGCCATGGTCATCTTGTCGGCCTTGACCAGGATGTCGCCGCGCAGCCAGGTGAACAGGTCCAGGTGCTGCATGCGGGTCACCGGGTCCCAGCCCGCGGACTGGGCGTAGATCGGGGCGGTGACGTCCTGGTGGGTCCACTCGGGACGGAACTCGCGCAGGACCGAGCGCAGCTGGGCGTCGTTGAAGCTGCGCGCGTTGCCGTAGTAGCGGTCCTCGAGCGACAGCGACCCGCGCTGCAGCAGGGACTTGCCGCGCCTGCCGTCGGGCATCTTGTCGCCGAGCTTGCCCGCGAGCCTGCGCAACCCGGCGGGCAGGTACTCGAAGGGCTTGAGCGACAACGGTTCCCGGTAGATGGTGTAGCCGCCGAACAGCTCGTCGGCGCCCTCACCGGAGAGCACCACCTTGACGTGCTTACGGGCCTCCTTGGCCACGAAGTACAGCGGAACCAGCGCCGGGTCGGCGACCGGGTCGTCGAGGTACCAGACGATCTCGGGGATCGCGGCGGCGAACTCGGCGGGGGAGACGACCTTGACGATGTGGCGCGCGCCGATCAGCTCGGCGCTCTCGGCGGCCACGTCGACCTCGGAGTAGCCCTCGCGCTCGAACCCGGTGGTGAAGGTGATCAGCTTCGGGTTGTGCCGCATGGCCAGCGCCGCGATGGCGGTGGAATCGATGCCGCCGGACAGGAACGAGCCGACGGTGACATCGGCGCGCATGTGCTTGGCGACGGAGTCCTCGAGTGCGGCGGCGATCTCGGCGTAGCGGGCCTGCGCCTCGCCCTCGGCGAACGGGCGCACCCGGAAATCGGGGCGGAAGTAGCGGGTGGTCTTCGGCTCCTGGCCGACCGCGACGGTGGCGTAGGTGCCGGATTCGAGGCGGCGGATGTTGCGGTGCAGCGACTCGGGCTCGGGCACGTACTGCAGCACCGTGTAGTGCTCGAGGGCGCGCGGGTCGAGCTCGTCGGACACCCCGAGCGGGCTCAGCAGTTCCAGCACGCTCTTCTTCTCGCTGGCGAAGGCGGTGCCGCCGGGGCCGGTCGCGATGAACAGCGGCTTGATGCCGAACGGATCGCGCGCGAGGAACAGCTCCTGCTTCTCGGTGTCCCAGATCGCGAAGGCGAACATGCCGCGCAGCTTGCGCACGGCCTCGGGACCCCAGAAGTGGAAGGCCGCCACGATGGACTCGCCGTCACCGTCGGTGGCGAAGATCTTGCCGTCGGGGAATTCCGCCGCGTGCTCGGCGGCGAGCTGCTCGCGCAGTTCGAGATAGTTGTAGATCTCGCCGTTGAACGTCATCGCGTAGCGCTGCGGGTTCTCGGCGGGGCCCCAGCGCAGCGGCTGGTGCGAGTGTTCGATGTCGATGATCGAGAGGCGGTTGAAGCCGAAGATCATGTGCTCGTCGTGCCAGGTGCCCTTCTCGTCCGGGCCACGATGCCGCTGGCAGTGCAGCGCGTCGTACACCTGGTCGACCACCTCGGTCGTCGCCGGATCAGCGGTCAGGAATCCGAGCAGTCCGCACACGGTGTCGGCAACCTTCTCTCGTTCGGTGATGGAGTGGCCACGGGCGGGCCGAAACGCTGTGTCCGAGTATGCCGCACGCCCGCGCGACGCGCCGCGCGCAACCCGGCGTAGCACCCCTTCCCCACCCGCGTGGGCGGCAAACCGCAGGTCGCCGGGTCCGCACCGGTTGTCGCGGAGTGTCGAATGCGACCCCGTGACAAGACAGCGCCCACTTTGGTCTACGCTGCGTAGTACTCAGGTCCTTCTCAGGTGTGCAGGCCTCACAGCGGCAATACTCGAGGGCGGCCTGAAACGTGCTTGAAAGACGTGTCGGAACGGGCGAATCGCGGCCCGGACGACGCGATGTGTCGGAATGTGTGGCGACCAGGAAGGCGTGAGCGTGGCGCACAAGGCGAGCGAAGAGATCGGGGCACGACCCGTTCGGGGTCGGCAGGGCCGTATCCTTCGGCGGGCCGGGCTGGCGGTGTCCTTGGGGATCACCGCGGTGCTCGTCTCGGGCTGCTCGATCGACAATGTCTGGCTGCGGTTCGGCTGGCCCTCGGGCATCACGCCGGAGGCCGCCCGGATGCGGGAACTGTGGACCTGGTCGGTGCTGGCCGCGCTCGCCATGGGCGTGCTGGTCTGGGGTCTGACCTTCTGGACGATCATCGTGCACCGCAAGCGCAAGGACTCCCCGGAGTTCCCGCGCCAGACCGGGTACAACGTGTCGCTGGAGCTGACCTACACCGCGATCCCGTTCGTGATCATCGCGGTGCTGTTCTACTTCACCGTGGTCGTGCAGAACTACGTGCACGAGAAGGTCGACAACCCGGATGTCACCGTCGACGTGACCGCCTTCCAGTGGAACTGGAAGTTCGGCTACCGCGGCGTGAACAACGTCGGCGGGCTCACCTGGGACGGCATCGACCACGAGCGCGAGGCCGCCAACGAGCAGCAGGTCCTCGAGTACGCCGAGCGCAAGGACGAAGACGGTCACCCGATGCCGGGCCCGGTGCACGGCAAGCCGGAGAACGACGTCATCTCCTACCTGCACTACGACAAGGTGGAGACCTACGGTTCCAGCACCGAGATCCCGGTCCTGGTGCTGCCGACCGGTAAGCGCATCGAGTTCCAGCTCGCCGCCGCCGACGTGATCCACGCCTTCTGGGTGCCGGAGTTCCTGTTCAAGCGCGACGTGATGCCGAACCCGAAGGAAAACCACTCCGACAACGTCTTCCAGATCACGGAGATCGAGAAGGAAGGTGCCTTCGTCGGCCGCTGCGCCGAGATGTGCGGTACCTACCACTCGATGATGAACTTCGAGGTCCGGGCGGTCTCGCCGGAGAAGTTCGCCCAGTACCTGCAGGCGCGCATCGACGGCAAGACCAACGGTGAGGCGCTCGAGTCGATCGGCGAGTCGCCGGTGGCCACCTCCACGTACCCCTTCAACACCAAGCGCGATATCAAGAGCGCTTCGGTGAACGAGAGCAAGTGAGGATTCTGATATGAGGATCGAAGCGCGGATCTTCGAACTGCTCACGGCGTTCTTCATCCTGGTGGGCATCGTCTACGGCTTCTTCACCGCGCAGTCGCGCACCGGTGTGGAGTGGGCGGGCACCACCGCGATCGTGCTGACCGCGGGTCTGTCGCTGATCATCGGTACCTACTTCCGCTTCGTCGCGCGTCGCATCGACCTGCGGCCCGAGGACTACGAGGACGCCGAGATCGTCGACGGCGCGGGCGACCTGGGCTTCTTCTCGCCCGGCAGCTTCTGGCCCATCCTGCTGGCCGCGGCCGGTTCGGTGACCGCCCTGGGCCTGGCGTTCTTCCAGTTCTGGCTGATCGCCCTCGGCGTCGCGCTGGTGCTCGCCGCCTCGGCCGGCCTGGTCTTCGAGTACTACCTCGGAGCCGAAAAGCACTGAGTCACAGACACAGAGGAAGGCCCCCACCACATCTGGTGGGGGCCTTCCTCGTATGTCACCGAATTCGTCCCAGGGCCCCGCGCCCGGGGCCCCAATGGCGCCTACACGCTGTAGCGCAGGGCCTGTTCCGAGCGGCAGATGTCGTCGATGCCGGAGACGATCTCGCGCAGCTGCTCCGAGGGCAGGGCCGAGGGGCGCAGGCGGCAGGTGAAGGTGATCAGGCCGTAGTCGGCGGGCGAGAGGCCGCGGGCGGCGGCTTCGGCGCGCAGGTATGGGGAGCGCACGCCGTAGGTCATCGCGGAGATGACGGTGAAGCAGCCGGTGCGCTCGCGGTGACCGGCGAACAGGTCGTGCAGGCCGTAGAACACCGAACCGTAGTTGGCCAGGGGGGCGAACACGCCGACGCGGTAGGCGGGGCCGCGCTCGGAGGAGTTGATCACCGTGTCGGCCAGGTATTCGGCGTCGCGGATGGTGAGCACCTTCGGCGCGAACATGAGCGCGCCTGCGGCGGCGTTGCGCACCGGCATGCCCGCGCGCCCGCCCGCCGCGGAGGCGATGGCGCCCAGCGACTTGCGGGTGCGGGTGCCGACCTCGCGCCGGGCCCGCAGGCCACGGGTGGGCGCGGTGGGGTAGAGGCTCGACCACTGGCCGAAGCGGACCGCGCCGAGGGTCACCTGGCCGGTGCCGACGGGGCGCGCCACCTTCAGCGGGGCGGTGTCGACCCAGCGGCCGACCTGCAGTGCCGCGCTGCCGGGGTTGGTGATCTCGGTGGTGGCGTGCTCGACGAAGGAGTCGAAGTCGAGGAACCGGTCGGCGTCGGTGGTGAGCCAGGTGTGGTCCTTGTCGACCTCCACCACGTCCAGGGTCAGCGCGGTGATGATGCCCGCGCGCCCGCCCGCGCCGAGGATGCGGTGGAAGCGCTCGGTGTGGTGGCCGCGCCCGCAGGTGCCGATCCGGCCGTCGGGGTCGACGTACTCGAGGTCGACGATCTGGTCGATGAACATGCCGTAGCGGTGCGAGGCGGTGCTCACGCCGCCGACGGAGGCGAATCCGCCCGCGGTGATGTCGCGGTGATCGCCCACCACCGGCAGGCCGAGTCCGTGCGCGCCGAGGCGCCGGTCGATCTCGGACAGCTTCGCCCCGGCCTGTACACGCACGGTGCGCCGGCCGAGGTTGATGTCGAGGACCGAGTTCATCTTGCGCAGCGAGAGCACGCCGCGCTGATCGGCCAGCCCATAGGACTCTTCGGTCTGCTCACCGCCGCGAACCGTCAACCGTTCCGAACGATCACGCGAATCACGCACAGTGCGAACGACATCCGCCGTGTCGGTGGGGAGATATTCTTCGGAGATGACGGAATGCGGCGTGCCCATGACCGCATAGCTAACCACAGCTGGGCGATTCTTGCGCAGGGTACTTCGCACCTAGTTCCGTCCGGGCGCGAGCTGCTGGGTGAACAGGACTTTTCCGGTCGCGTCGCACAAGTTGACGGTCAATTCCGCCGAGCGGCCGTCGATGCGGACCTCGCCGAAGTGCTGGTAGTCCGCGTCCAGCGGTGAGGTGTTGGGTTCCGGCGGCGCGTGCACGAACACCGCCTCCGGTCCGAAGGTCGGGTCGAGGTCGTTGGGACCGAAGGCGCCCGCGTTGAGCGGACCCGAGACGAACTCCCAGAACTCGTCGAAATCGGTGAAGGCGGCGCGGGCGGGCGAGTAGTGGTGCGCGGCGGTGTAGTGCACGTCGGCGGTGAGCCAGACGACGTCGCGCACCTTGTTCGCCTTGATCGCCGAGAGCACCTGGGCGATCTCGGTCTCGCGGCCCGAGGGCGCGCCGGGGTCGGCGTTGGCCGGGCCCTCGAAGGCGGTCTTGCCGTCGGGGACGATCACGCCCAGCGGCAGGTCGGCGGCGACGATCTTCCAGGTGGCCGTCGAATCGCGCAGACCGTCGATGAGCCAGCGGGTCTGGGCGGGGCCGAAGATGGCGCCGCTGGGCGCGGTGTTGGCGTCGTTGGCGTCCTTGTAGGCGCGCATGTCGAGGACGAACACGTCCAGCAGCGGGCCGTAGGAGATCTTGCGGTAGAGCCTGCCGTCGACCGCCTCTTTCGGCTCCAGCGGCATCCACTCGTGGAAGGCCTGCCAGGAGCGGGCCGCGAGGGTGTCCATGCTGCGCTCGGTGTAGCCCTTCTCGGCGGCGACGGTGCCGCCGGGGTACCAGTTGTTGGTGGTCTCGTGGTCGTCCCACTGGACCACCTGGGCGACGGCGGCATTGAAGGCGCGGTAGTTGTCGTCGGTGAGGTTGTAGGCGTAGTTGCCGCGGAACTGGTCGAGGGTCTCGGCGGGGGCGTTCTTGGCCTCGGCGGTGACATTGCGCCAGATCCGTCCGTCGGGCAGGGTCACCGATTCCTTCAGCGCGTTGTCGGCGTAGACGACATCGCCGGAGTGCAGGAACAGGTGCGGGTCGCGCGCGGCCATGGCGGCGAAGATCTTCATGCCGCCCAGATCGGGATTGATGCCGTAGCCCTGGCCCGCGACGTCACCCGACCACAGCAGGGAGATGTCGGCGGGTGCGGTGGGCGCGGTGCGGAAGACGCCGGTGACCGGCTCCGAGCTCGCGCCGTCCTCGCCGTCGAGACGCACGCGGTAGTGCACGAGCTCGCCGGCGGGCAGGCCGTTGACCCGGATCCGTCCGGTGCCGTCGGTGGCGGGCGTGAGCAGGGGACCGGTGAAACGCTTGACCTCGCCGAAGCTCTCGGTCGCCGAGGTCTCCACGACCAGCGTGGCCGGAACGTCCGAGCGTGCCCAGATCAGGGCGCCGTCGCTGCGCGGATCGCCGACGGCGACACCATGGGTGAGAGTGGGCCTGGCCCGTACCAGAGCTGGTCCGTCACCGGAACCGCACGCGGCGAGCGCGGGGGTGACGACCAGACCGAGGGCGGAGGCGCGCAACAGTGTGCGCCGGGACATCGCGAAATCCGAACCAGCCATGGGTGACACGGTGCATCGCCGGTCGGAACGCCGGGACGCGGGCGTGGCAACGCCACGTGAACGGTGTCGTACGGATGGCTAACGGTCGCCGAGCGGCGGCGCGCTACCTCACAGACCCACCGCGGCGGCGGTTTCCGGGTACCAGCGGGTGCATTCGGCGCGCAACGGCACCGCGGTCTGCAATTGGCAGAGCACGGCGACGCCGCCGAGGAACGAGCGCAGGATGGGGGTGTGGCCGGGCGGCATCGTCAGCTGGCGCAGCACGTTCGACAGGCGCAGGTCGGTGACCAGGCGGACCTGTTCGCGCAGCCAGTCGCCCGAGAGCGGATAGGTGGGGGCGAGCAGGGCCTCGCGCACCACCCGCAGCCGGGCGGCGACGGTGGCGATGTCGAGCTCGCGGCCGGGCGCGACGAAACCGTGCCTGCGGATGGCGGCCTCGAGATCGGCGGGGGAGTCCGCCATCACGGCGGCGCCGACATCACCGGCGACATCGAGGAAGGCGGCGGGCCACGGTGTGCACGCGCCGAAGTCGACGACGCCGAGGCGGCCGTCGGGCATCCGCAGGAAGTTGCCGGGATGCGGGTCGCCGTAGACGAGTTCGGCGCGGGCGGGCGCGGAGAACAGGAAGCGCAGGATCAGCACGCCGAGCCGGTCGAGTTCGGCGGCCTCGCCGCGCACGATCAACCGCGACAGCGGCACACCGTCGAGCCACTCGGTGACCAGCACGTCGCCGTGCTGGGCGATCACCCGGCTCAGCACCACATCCGGGTCGTCGGCGAAGGCGGCGGCGAAGGCGCGCTGGTTGGCCGCCTCGCGGGCGTAGTCGAGTTCGGCCTCGAGCTCGGCGCACAGTGCCTCGATCACCGGGCGGGTGTCGGCGCCGGGCAGCAGGGCGGTGAACAGGGGCGTCGCCCGGCGCAGGGCCTTCAGGTCGGCCAGCACGGCGCGGCGCGCGCCCGGGTACATGACCTTCACCGCGACCGGGGTGCCGTCGTGCCAGCGGGCGCGATGGACCTGCCCGACCGAGGCGGCCGCGGCGGCGCGATCGTCGAATTCCAGGAACAGCGAACGCCATTCGGGGCCGAGGTGGGTGGCCAGCTCGGCGTGCACGGCGGCGGGCAGCATGGCCGGCGCCGAATCGTGCAGACGCGCAAGGGCTTTGCGGTACGGCTCGGCCAGATCGGGCCCGAGGCCCAGTTCGAGCAGACCGAGCAGCTGGCCCAGTTTCGCCACACAGCCCTTGAGTTCGCCGAGGACCTGGAACAGATGCTCGGCGGTGCGGATCCGGATGTCGTGTTCGACCTCGGCCGAGGACCGGCCGACGGCACGCTTGCCGAGTCCGGCGATCCGCCGCCCCGCGTACGCCACCGGCACCGCCGCCAGGCGCGCGCCGCGGGCCACCCGGCCGGTGGGGGGATTGCCGATGTCGGCATCGGGTGTCGAGCGGGTCCTGCGGGCGAACGGCACCACCCGGCCTTCGAGATCGCGACCGACCATGTCCACCTCACTGCCCCGTCGACGCTGTCACCGGTGTGACCGCCCACCCGTCGGCGTCGTGCTCCGTGCAGGCTACCAATCCGGTGCGTGCGGCGTTGAGTGTCGGGCGGTGCCGACCGATTCGCCGCAGCCGACGAAGGCTGCCGAGGGATCACTCATCGGCCTGCGGGACAACGGATTCAGGGTCAGCTGGCGGCCGAGTCGGGGATGCGGGTGGCCTCGGGTGCCGCGCCGGCGGGCACACCCTTCTTGAGGCTGTGCGCGTAGACGTCGACGTATTCCTGCCCGGTGAGGCGCATCAGCTCGTACATCACCTCGTCGGTGACGGCACGCTCGACGAAGCGGTTGCCGCTCATGCCCTCGTAGCGCGAGAAGTCCAGCGGCGCACCGAACTTGAGGGTGACCTTGTGCCGACGCCACTTGAACGGTCCGGGCGGGCTCACCTTGTCGGTGCCGATCACCGCGACCGGGATCACCGGGACACCGGTCTCCAGGGCGAGCCGGGCCATGCCGGTCTTGCCCTTGTAGAGGCGGCCGTCGGGGGAGCGGGTGCCCTCGGGGTACAGGCCGACGAGACGGCCTTCGTCGAGCAGCTTGCGGGCCGCGTTGAGCGCGTCCTCGGCCGCCGTGGCGCCGCTGCGGTCGATCGGGTACTGGCCGGTGCCGCTGAAGAAGAACTTCTGCAGGCGGCCCTTGATGCCGGGGGTGGTGAAGTACTCGGCCTTGGCCAGATAGTTGATCCGGCGCGGGCTCAGCAGCGGTGCGAACAACCAGTCGGAGAACGACAGGTGGTTGCCCGCCATGATCGCCGGGCCGTCGGTCGGGATGTTCTCCACACCCTCGACCTCGGGCCGGTTGTACAGATGCATCCACGGTCCCACGAGTACGAACTTGAGCAGCCAGTAGAACATGGCGTCCTTTCCCCGGGACCGGGATGGTCGTGTGCAGCCTCGTCGGAAAACGACTTTACCGCTGGTCGCAGGTCACAACCAACCCAGGACGGTAGCGATCGGGCATGGGTGTGACCATCATCTCCCGGCTGTGCGGGCCACCGGCGCATCGGCCGCCGCCCTGGCCAATTCCGCGGCGCCGATCATGCCCGCGGCCTCGCCGAGCTGGGTCGTGCGCAGCCGGGCCAGCGGCCGATGCCCCGCGCCGGTGACCGCGCCCGCGTAGTGCTCGCGGGCCTCGTCGAGGAACAGCGGCGCCGAACTGCTCACCCCGCCGGCGATCACGATCAGATCGGGATCGAACAGATCGCTGACGAAGGCGAGGCCGAGGCCGAGCCAGCGCGCGAAATCGGCCATCACCCGCACCGCCAGCGCGTCGCCGTCGTGCGCGGCGCCCGCCACCCGTCGTCCGGTCAGCGAGCCGGGGTCGCGGAGCACGTCGCGGGCCAGGACCGAGCGCACCGGGTCGGTGGCCAGCATCTCGATCGCGGTCTCGGCCAGTGCCGTTCCGCTGCAGTAGCGCTCCCAGCAGCCGCGTTTTCCGCAGGGGCAGGCCCGCCCGCCCGGGACCACCTGCAGGTGACCGAGTTCGGGCGCGATGCCGTGGCTGCCGCGGTAGAGCCGACCGTCGATGAGCAGGGCGGCACCGATACCGGTACCGATCGCGACGAGCACCACGGTGTGCCCGCCCGCGGCCGCGCCGAAGCGGTACTCCGCCCAGCCCGCGGCGTTCGCGTCGTGCTCGAGGATGACCGGCAGCCCGAGGCGCGCGCCGAGCCGCTGCGCGACCGGGGCCTTCTGCCACGGCAGGTGCGGGGCGAACAGGACCGTCGAGCGATCCTCGGAGATGAACCCGGCGACGGCCAGCCCCACCGCGGCGATCGGATGCCTGCGCGCGAGCTCGCGCACCGAACGGTCGATCGCGTCCTCGAGCGCCCGCGCCGAATGCGGGGTCGGTGCCTGCACGGTGTCGAGCACCTCGCCCTCGGCGTCGACGACCGAGGCGCGGATGTTCGTGCCGCCCACGTCGATGCCGACGGTGAGCAGGTGGGAGGGGTCGATCCGCTGGGTCATCCCCGGATCGTCACCGGAATGTCGACATAACGCGAGCGTGGCGCGCTGGCGGCGCGCGATCGATCCGCATCGGCGCTGCGACGCCGGTGCGCGGTGTCGTCGGCCTTGTGCGGGGGAGCGGGGAACAGGCCGGTGGGCGCGGGATCCTCGGGGACCACCGGTTCGGTGGCACGGTGCTCGGTCGCGCGTGCCGGGGCGCCCTGCTGACGTGGGGCGGCGAACTCGTCGACCCGCCGCGGTCGCGGAGTGCCCGCCTGGTCACCGCGTGCGTTACCCCAGCGCGGGCGCGCGCGGCCCGCCGGATCGGCGAGCGGGGGCGATTCGGCGGTTGCGCCCGCGGGTGCCTGGCCGGGCACGGTGGCGCGGAAACCGGTTGTCGTCGGGCCGGATTCGCCGGTGACCGCCGCCGCGCCGGCCGGTGCGGTGCGGAGGCCGGTCCCGGGTGCGCCGCGACGACCGCGTGCCGATGCCGCCGATTCGGTGGCGTGGGGCGGCTGTTCCGGTGCGGTGACCCCGGGTTCGTCGGCGCCGTTCGGTCGGGCAGCGCCGTCCTGCGGGTGTGCGGGACGCGAATTCGGGTGGCCCGCGGCGTGATCGGCCCACTCCTCGGGGAGCAGGGGCTCGACGGGGACGCCTGCCAGCGCTTCACGCAGGACCGTCACCATGGAGGTGCCGTGCTCGGCGAGCGCGGCGACGACATCGTGGTGTTCGCCGCGGACCAGGGCCGCGGCCGCGCAGACCGGGCACCAGGCGCAGCCGCCGAGGTCGGCCTGGCCGTCGGCGGCGGTGCGGCGCAGCACCGGTTCGACGCGGGCCAGCAGCACCTCGGCGAGCAGGCGCAGCTCCTCGGTGAACTCGGCGAAGCCGTCGGGATGGTGGCCGTGGCGGTCGGATTGCCTGTCACTGCTCATCTGCGGTGGCCTTCGTGTAGTTCGGATCGGCGGGCCAGACGTGCGGATCGGGACGGAAGCGGACCACGAGCTGATCGTCGTCGAGTTCGGCGCCCGCCACGGTGCAGCGTTGCAGCACCGGTGCCAGGCGCACCCGCGTGCGCACCCCGTCGGCTCCCACGATCAGATCGTCCTCCACTCGGCCCAGCCGCAAGGTGCCGGGATCGACCACCGGCAACCGCATCCGCATCGCGTACACGGAGTCGACGCCGGAGCCGGACTCCCATCGAACCATCGGTTCGCCCGATTCCGCGCCCTGAGCGTGCGCGGCCGACGGCGTGTCGAGCGAATAGGAGAACGCGGACAGCGCGCTCAGCCCGACCGGTTCGGCCCCGGCGTGCTGGGCGATCAGGATCGGCACGTCGGTGAGCTGCTCGTGCAGCCGGGCCACCACTTCCAGCTGTTCGGCGCGCCGGTTCAGGTACCAGTGCACGGCCGGATGGGCGTCCTCGCCGGGCGGCGGCACCGGCGCGAGCACCTTGTTCACCACCACCGCGTCCAGCCGCAGCCCGATCAGCGCGGCCGCCGAGCGCACCCGCCTGGCTTCGGCGACGGCGACCTGTTCGGGGCCGGTGATCAACCGGGCGCTGGTGCGGGTGCGGTCGGCGAGTAGATCGCGGACCTGGGTCACCGCCTTGACGATGCGTTCGACCGTCGCCGCCAGCACCGCCTTGCGCAGGTCGGCGCCGATCGCGCTCATCGTGCGCTGGTGCCGCGGCCAGAGGCGTTCGAGATAGCTGAGCAGGGTGTCGGGTGCGGTGACGATGCGCAGCATGTCGGCCGAGGGCGGGCAGTCGATGACGATGACGTCCCAGTCCTGCTCCTCGGTGTACTGCGCGATCTCGACCAGCATCAGCAGTTCCTGCACCCCGGGCAGTCCGGTCAGCTCGGCGGGATCCAGTGCCGCCAGGTCGATCCCGTGATCGTGGCCGCCGCCCTTGTCCAGCATCCGCACGACATCGCGGAACCGGTCCTCGAGCAGGGCGAGGGAATCGATCTCGATCGCCTCCAGCCCCGGCGCCACCCTGGCGACCCCGGCCACGGTGCCCGGATCGTGCGGGAACCGGAAACCGAGCGCGTCACCGAGCGAATGCGCCTGGTCCAGCGAGGCGATCAGCACCCGCTGACCGGCGCGCGCGTGAGCCATGCCCGTCGCGCAGGCCAGCGTCGTCTTGCCGACGCCGCCCTTGCCGACGAACAGCTCGACGCGGGTACCGCCCGTGGCGCTCAGTCCTCGACCCGTTTCTTCAGTTCCTTCAACGCCGTATCGGTGATGACCTTCTCGGCCTTGCGCTTGAACATGCCGATCATCGGGATGTTCAGGTCGACGGTGAGCTCGTAGATCACCTCGGTGCCGCCCCCGGGCAGCGCGCGCAGCTCGTAGCTGCCGTCCTGGGCCTTCTGCAGGTCACCGCTGACCAGCTGCCAGCTCACCGCCATGCCGTCGGCGCGCCAGGTGTAGGCCAGCACGTAGGTGTCCTTGACGACACCGGCGTCGAGCACGAAACGCGCGGTCGCGGCCCGGCCCGCGGCGTCGGTGTCGAGTACCTCCACCGACTGGGCGGCGGAGACCCACTCCGGATAGGACTCCAGATCCGCGATGACGGCCATCACCTGTTTCGACGGCGCCTCGATGACGATCGATCTCTGGGTCCGGTCGGCCATGGCAGTAGGAGAGTTCCTTTCGTGCGGGACGAGCAGTCGGGCGCTCAGGATGCGGCGGCCGCGGGCGCGACGCCCGCGGGTCGACCGGCTTCGAGCCGAGCCTTCAGTTCGAACGACATGTCCTTGCCCGCGACCCGGCGGGCCCGGTTGGCCGCGGCCTGCGCGCGCGGGGACAGCGGCTTGGCCGCGGTCGACTCGGCGTGCAGGAAGTAGTGCAGGATCGCCCCGTCGGCCGCGGCTTCGAGCCAGACCTCCATGGTGCCGTTCAGCGGCCCGGCCACGGTCCAGCGGATGCCCTTGTCCCCGCGATCCTCGCGCACGTCGAGGCGTAGGTCGGGCCACCAGCGGCGCCAGTTGTTCGGCGCGCCGAGGATCTCGGCGATGGCGGCGGGCGGCGCGGCGACGAAGGTCTGATCTGCGACCTGGATACTGCTCACCTCGCTGAGCGTAGTGGACGCCACACCGGCACAGGCCAGGGTGTCACCGGAGAAGTTCCCGCAACCGGGCGCCCTGCCGGTCCCAGTGCCAGTTCTGCTCGACCCAGGCCCGGCCCGCGGCACCCATCGCGGCGGCCCGGTCCCGGTCGCCGAGCAGCTCGACGATCGCGTCGGTGATCTGCGCGGCGGAGCGGCCCTGCACGACCAGCCCGGTCTCGCCCTCGCGGACGGTCTCCGGTGCGCCGCCGGAATCACCGGCCACCACCGGAACCCCGCTGGCCGAGGCCTCGAGGAAGACGATGCCGAGGCCCTCCACGTCCAGCCCGGCGCCGCGGGTGCGGCACGGCATGGCGAACACGTCGGCGATGGTGTGGTGGGCGGCCAGTTCGCCCGAGGGCACCCGCCCGGTGAACACGACGCTGTCGGCGACGCCGAGGGTGTCGGCCAGTGCCCGCAACCGGGACTCGTACGGCCCGCCACCCGCGATCACCAGCACCGCGCCGTCGACGCGTTCGCGGATCTCGGTCATCGCCACGATCAGCATGTCCTGGCCCTTGCGCGCCACCAGGCGCGACAGGCAGAGCACGGTCGGCCGGTCGCCGAGGCCGTAGCGGGCGCGCAGCTCGGCGCGCGCGGCCGGGTCGGGCCGGAACTCGGCCGGATCGACCCCCGGCGGCAGGTACTCGAGCGCGGCGCGCGGACCGAAGGCGGAGGCGAACCGGCCGCGGGTGTACTTGCTGACGTAGGTGACCACGTCGGTGTTCTGGCCGATCGAGCGCAGCACCTGCCGCGAACCCGGCAGCATCGACCAGCCGACCTCGTGGCCGTGTGTGCTGGCCAGGATGCGTTCGGCGCCCGCGCGCCGCAGCATCGGCGCCATCGCGGCCAGCGGGGCGGCCGCGCCGAACCACACGGTGTCGCACTCGTGCTCGCGTAGCAGCGCCGAGGCGCGGGTGATGACCGCGGGGGTGGGCAGCATCAGCGTCGTCGGGTGGCGAACGACGCGGAACTTCTGGGCGGCGTCGAACTTGTCGTGGCTGTCGCCACGCCAGCGCGGCGCGTACACCACCAGGTCCTCGGGGGGCAGCTGATTCGACAGGGCCTGCAGATACGACTGGATTCCGCCCGGCCGAGGCGGGAAATCATTGGTAACCAGCAGAGTTCGGGCCATAACTGAACAACCTAATGGGTCGGCTGATACGGACGCGGACGGTGGTCAGGCAGCATGGCCGCGCAGCCAGGACCGCCAGCCGTCGAGCAGCTCGGCGCGCGAGGTACCGAGGACCTCGGCGAACGCGACATCCTGCGCGGCGGGTGAGTGCGGACCGGTCGCGAGCCGCTTGTACAGCGCGGTCAGGGTGGCCTCGCCGTACTGGTCGGCCACGAACGCGCAGGCGCTCCACGCGGTTTCGTAGGCGTAGGGCGCGTCGGTTCCGGTGAACGCGGCGTCGGCGACCAGGTCGGTGGGCAGCGTGCCCGCGCGCAACCGGGTGGTGAGCGTCGGCGCGATCTGGGAGAACGTGGTGCCCTGCGCGCGCTGGGCGACGTACTCGGCGAAGCCCTCGAGCATCCACAGCGGCGAACCGTCGGTGGTGTCGGCCCTGGTCGCGACGTGGGTGAGCTCGTGGCGCAGCAGCGTCGCCAGGCCCTCGTCGCCGACCCGGCGGCGCGCGTCGGGGTTGAACACGATGCGCTGGTCGGTGGGGGTGCTCCCGGGGACATAGGAGCCGGTGAGCGACACGGCGGCCACATCGGGGGTGGCCGTGGCGCCCGCGACCCTGGTGAGCGCGGTGAATTCGGCCGGGGACCCCGCCACGACCACCACGGGCGCGCGGTTCCATTCGGCGCCCCACACGGCGCTGACATCCGCGATCGCCGGTCCGAGTTCCTGCTCGAGGACATCGAGATCGGCGCGGTGGCCGGGATGGGCGACCAGCAGCGCGTCGGCCGTATCACCCCCGGCGACACCGCGCACCAGGATCGGGCCGAACGGCTGCAGCTCACGCCGCACGGGCGTCAGGCGCGGATCGTCGATGGCCTCGGTGGTGCCGAGCACCTCGGCCTCGTCGGTGGCCAGCTGCAGCCCGCCGACGTTGCGCGGCACCAGGATCAGCGCGGCGCACGCCCCGGTCAACAGGGTGACCGAGACGAGCGTGAGACAGAATTCCAGGCGGCCGTTGGCCGAGAGCCAGGAGCGGAAGCCGGACGTGCGGCGCGGCGGTTCGGTCACCGTCGCCCCTCAGTATCGCCGGGCCGAGTGCCACGGGGTGGTGTTGATCGGCGCGACAGCCACCGGCACACCGAAGGTGGAGGCGTGCACCATCATTCCGTTGCCCGCGTAGATCCCGACGTGGGAGATGTCGGAATAGAACAGCACCACGTCGCCGGGCTGCAGATCGTCCTTGGCCACCGGGGTGCCGTATCCGGCCTGCGCGGAACTGGTGCGCGGGACGTTCTTGCCGACCTGTTTGAAGGCCCACTGCACCAGACCGGAGCAGTCGAACTGGTCGGGGCCGGTGGCGCCCCAGACGTACGGATCGCCGACGCGGGTCAGGGCGGCGGCCAGCGCGCTGGTGCCGCTGCCGGGGACCAGGCCGGCCAGCAGGGAGTCGCGGTCGAAGCCGGGCGGGAAGGGCGAACCGGCCAGCGTCGACTTGTCGCGGGCCGAGAGCGCGCCCCACGCCTCGACGACCTGGGTGGTCGCGACGCCGAGATCCTGGAGCTTGCGGTCGACATCGGCGCGCACGGCGTCGGCGGCCGCGGTGGCGGCGTGCGCGGCGTCGGCGGCGGCCCGGGTGACCGATTCGGCGGCGGTGGCGGCGTCGGCGGCCTGCTTGAACTGGCGGACCGTGTCGGTGGTCTGCTGGGCCAGCACGTCGAGGGTCGACATCTTGTCCAGCAACTGCTGGGGCGATTCGCTCGACAGCACGGCGAACATGCTGTTGGTGCGCACGCCGGTATAGGCGGCCACGGCGGTGCGGTCGATCATCGGCTGGAACCTGCGCACCTCGGCGCGGGCCGCGTCGGCGACCGCGGTACTCGCGGCCAGCTTGTCGTCGGCCTCGCGCTGCAGCGCGAGTTTGGCGTCGAGATCGGCCTGGGCGGTGAGCGATTGCTGATTGAGCTGCTCGGACTGGCGGGACAGATCGACCATCCGGGCGATGGCGTCGGTCGCGGTGGTCGGCAGGGCGACCGGGTCGGCGGCGGCGGGGCCACCGGTGACGGCGGCGCACACCAGGAAAGCGGCGGACAGTGCTGCGACGAAGCCACGCGAAGCGTGCGGATTCCGGTGGTGTGCGGTCACAGTGCCCGGTACCTCGTTCTCTCGTTGTCCGCTGGTGCAGCGCCTTACCTGAGCCCGAGCTCCTCGTCCGCCACAAAGGTCTCGATCAGGTTACGGAACCGCGTGTGTCCGTGTCCAGTAGGGCACGAGAGGGTCACGGTGCGCCCTTCCCCGTGAACGACGCACCGTACCCGACCGGTCAGAAGCGGCGCGCGCCCGCGAACGGCATCGAGGACAGCGGCGCGAGCTGCACCGGGGTGCCCGAGGTCGAGGCGTGCACGACGTTGCCGTTGCCCGCGTACAGGCCGGAGTGGCCGCCGCCGTAGAACGAGATCATGTCGCCGGGCTGCAGGGCGTCGATCGAGACCGGGGCGCCCGCGCCGAGCTGGGCGCCGCTGGTGCGCGGCAGCTCCATGCCGGCCTGACGGTAGGCCCACTGGACCAGACCGGAGCAGTCGAAGGCATCCGGGCCCGCGGCACCGTAGACGTAGGGCGAGCCGATCTTGCTCAGCGCGGCGTCGAGGGCGATGTCGGCGGCGGTGGCGCGCGGCGCGGTGAAGGTCTGCGGCGCGGCCGGGATCTCGATGCCGGGGATGCCCTGCGGCAGCGGGATCTCGTTGGGCACCTCGAAGGTGCCGATCCCCGGGATCGTCACCGGCGTCGCCGACGCGGGAGCGGCCGGGAGGAGGAACGCGCCGATGGTGGCAGCGCCGACGGCTCCGGCGGCAACGGCACGCTGCGCCTGACGCTTGACGGTGTTGATCGCCATGATGCGGTACTTCCAATCTGCCCCACGACGCCCCGTCCGTATGACGGGGCGGACTCCTCGCACCGAGCCGTTTCCGGCCTGGCGGACTCCGTGAGGTCTCGAAAAGGTTACGAAGACATCACGGTGGTTTGTAAAGTCGGACATTGGTCCGGGAGGCGAATGCGCGGATGTGCGCGAACTTTGCGTGCGAGCTGCGTCACACTGATCACGAAACGATAACTCCAGGTCGTTTCCGGGACGTTTCGCGACCACCGCCGGGCGCGTCGTCCAGGGGTTCCCGAGGGCCTCCGGGCCTACCCCTAGGGGTGAATCCCCAGGTGGGTTCCGCGCGTCGCGTTCTGAACCGGTCGGTCGCCCAGTCGTCCGCGCGGGCGGCGCGCCGCCCGCCCCGGCGCCCGCCGATCGGTAATCCGTCTTATCCGATGAAACTCGCCCCGGTCATGTGATTATCGGCAAACTGTGAGCCCGCTCTCAATCGACGCTGACCAAGGTCATTTTGTTCGCATCGGAACGAAAGTCTCGCGCCGAATTGCCGTCGGCGAGTGTGTCGGACCCCCGTCCTACGCTGCTGGCCGTGTCCGAACCCGTTGCGCTCCCGGCCGCCCGTCAGCTGGCCTTCGACGAGCTCGATACTCCGCTCTACGACACCACTTTCGTCGTCGTCGACCTGGAAACGACCGGGACCAGCCCGGACGGTGACGCGATCACCGAGATCGGTGCGGTGAAGGTGCGCGGGGGAGAAGTGCTGGGGGAGTTCGCGACACTGGTGAATCCGGGGTTCGCGATTCCGCCCGCGATCGTGCAGATCACCGGGATCACCACGGCCATGGTCTACGAGGCGCCGCGGATCGAGGCGGTGCTGCCCGGCTTCCTCGAGTTCGCGGCGGGGGCGGTGCTGGTGGCGCACAATGCCCGCTTCGACACCGCCTTTCTGAAGGCCGCGGCCGCGCGCCAGGGCATCGACTGGCCGAATCCGCGGGTGCTGTGCACGGTGAAGCTGGCGCGGCGGGTGCTGACCCGCGACGAGGCGCCCTCGGCCCGGCTCGGGGTGCTCGCGGCGGTACTCGGCGCATCGACCACCCCGACCCATCGCGCGCTCGACGACGCCCGCGCCACCGTCGACGTGCTGCACGCGCTGATCGGGCGGGTCGGCAACCAGGGTGTGCACAGCCTGACCGAGCTGCTCGACTATCTGCCCGCCGTCACCGGAACCCAGCGCGCCAAGCGCACTTTCGCGACCGATCTGCCCGCCGCGCCCGGCGTCTATCTCTTCCGTGGACCGTCGGAGGAAGTCCTCTATATAGGGACGGCGGTGAATCTGCGTCGCCGCGTGCGCAATTACTTCACCGGTTCGGAGACCCGTGGGCGGATGAAAGAGATGGTGGCACTGGCGATTCGGGTCGACCACGTGGTGTGCGCCCACGGTCTCGAGGCCGGGGTGCGCGAGCTGCGGTTGCTCGCCGCGCACGCCCCGCCCTACAACCGCCGCTCGAAGTTCCCTCGCAAGGGATGGTGGCTCACGCTCAGCGACGAGGCCTTCCCCCGGCTCGTCGCGGTGCGCACCCCGACCCGAACGGCATTGGGGCCCTTCTCTTCTCGCACCGACGCCGTCGACGTGGCCGCCACCGTCGCCGAGTTCGCCGGACTGCGGACCTGCGCGACCCGGCTCACCCGCACGGCGAAACACACCTGCCCACCCGCGGTCGTCGGCGGCTGCCCCGCGGCGCGGGCGGCGGACGATCTCGACGCCTCGGCCTACGCTCCCGCCGTGCACGCGGTCCGCGACCTGTTCACCGGCCGCGCCGACACGCTCCTGCGCACCATGCTCGACCGCATCGAAATCCATTCGGCCGCCCAGCATTTCGAAGCGGCCGCGCGCCTGCGTGATCGCACCGCCGCCGTCGTCACCATGCTGCACCGCACCCAGCGCCTCGCCGCCGTGGCCCGGATCGCCGAACTGATCGTCGCTCTGCCCGACGGTGAAAAGGGCTGGGAATTCTCGGTGATCCGCTACGGCCGCCTCGCCGCCGCGGGCACCGCACCCCGCGGCACCCCGCCGATGGCTGTCGTCGACCAGATCGTCGCCGCCGCCGAAACGGTGGTGCCCGAGCTGGGCGACGCGGCTCCCGCCGCCGGCGATGCCTACGTCGATCACGGCGCGCTGTCCGAGGACGACATCCCGCCGCTGCGTGGCGCGTCACCGGAGGAGGTCGGGGTGGTCGCGCGCTGGCTGGCGACGCCCGGCGCCCGGATCGTGCGCACCAGCCAGGGATACCGCGAACCGCTGCACGGGGCCGCCCGCTGGGTGGGGTGGGCGAAGCTCGCGCGCACCGCGGCGACGGCGATCAGCGCGCAGGACGAGTACCTGGCGCAGCGGTGATCGCCGGATCCGCGATCATGGGCCCGCCGTGCCCATCGCGACGCCGACCAGTTCTGCGCAGCGGTACCTGGCCGAGCGGCGTCCGGTCCCGGTCCGGGATCATGGATCACCGGCTCCCGCGCGCGCGTGCGGGTAATAAGGAGAGGGGCGTCGACGGATGTTCGTGAAGGTGTGCGGTCTGACCACCGAGGAGCAGATCGACTGGGCCGTCGAACTCGGGTACTCCGCGATCGGCGTGATGGTGACGCGTAAGAGCAAGCGGTACCGCACCCCCTCGCAGGCCCGCGCCCTCGCCGACTACGCGCGCGGCCGCATCACCACCTTCGTCGTCGCGCTGGAAGCGTCCGAGGTCGCCGAGGTGGCCGACGCCTTCGACGTGGTGCAGCTCTATCAGTGGGCCGATCTGCCGAACCTGGCCTTCTGCTCGTCCACCCCGCCCGACCCGGCGCAGCACAGTCAGTACTTCTTCTATGACGCCAGCGCCGGGTCCGGGATCTTCGAGGAGTTCCCCGACTGGGTGCGCGCGCAGCCGGGGCGGGTCGTGCTGGCCGGTGGCCTCGACGCGGACAATGTCGCCGACGTCATCGCCCGGCACCAGCCCTTCGGCGTCGACGTGTCGAGTTCGGTCGAAGAGGCGCCGGGGATCAAGAGCCGTGCGGCGATGGCACGGTTCAAAGCGGCCACCGAGGCGAAGTTCTAGGCTGATCCCATGATTACCGCGATCGTGCTGATCCAGGCCGAGAACTCTCGTATCCCCGAGACCGCGCAGGCGCTCGCCGACACCGACGGAGTCGCCGAGGTGTACTCCTGCGCCGGTGATGTGGACCTGATCGCGATCGTGCGGGTCCGCGACCACGAGCGCATCGCCGAAGTGGTCACCGCGGGCATCGACAAGGTGGCGGGCGTCGTCCGCACCACCACCCACATCGCGTTCAAGTCCTATTCCAGCGCCGATGTGGAAGCCGGATTCTCGCTGGGGGAGTGACCCCCGCGCTCAGGACTCGTCGAGGACCTGGGTGAGTTCGGACCAGCTCTGCAGCAGTTTCGCCGCCGCCCCGCTGTCGACAGCGGCGGCGGCGCGCTCGAGCGCCGCGCTCAGCGCCGCGTCCAGATCCAGGTCGACGTCGCCGGACCCGCGCGACAGGTCGTAGGCCACGATCGCCGCGGCCGAGTTCAGCAGCACCGCGTCGCGCACCGGACCGGGTGTCCCCGCGAACACCTCGCGGGCGATCCTGGCATTGACCTCGGCGTCCCCGCCGCGTAGCTCGTCCAGGTCGACGCGCGGAATGCCGAGGCGGGTCGGATCGAGCACCGTCTGCCGAATCCGCCCACCGCTGACCACCCAGACATCGGTGAGGTCGGAGGTGGTGATCTCGTCGAGCCCGTCGCGCCCCCGCACCACCAGCGCACTGGCGCCCCGCTCGGCGAACACGCCCGCGATGACCGGCGCCAGATCGGCGAACGCGCACCCGATCAGCCCCGACCGCGGCTGCGCGGGGTTGGTCAGTGGACCGAGCACGTTGAACACGGTCGGGATGCCGATCTCCTTGCGCGCCGGACCGGCGAAGCGCAGCCCCGAATGGAACAGCGGCGCGAAACAGAAGCCGATCCCGGCCTCGCGCACCGAGCGCGCCACCGATTCGGGGCCAAGCGCCAGCTTCACGCCGAGCGCCTCGAGCACATCGGCGCCGCCGGACTTCGAGGACGCGGCCCGGTTGCCGTGCTTGACCACCGGGACTCCGGCCGAGGCCACGACCACCGAGGACATGGTGGAGATGTTCACCGAGCCCGAGCGGTCACCGCCGGTGCCGACGATGTCGACCGCGTCGCCGTCGATCCGGACCAGGCGCGCGTGCCCGAGCATGCCGGCCACCATGCCCGCCAGTTCCGCGGGCGTGGGGCCCTTGATCTTCATGGCGACGCCGAAGGCCGCGATCTGGGCGGCGGTGGCGTTGTCGGTGAAGATCTCGTCGACCACCCAGGTGGTGTCGTCCGCGGCCAGGTCGCCACCGTCGGCGAGGGTTCCCAGGACCTGGGGCCAGCTGCGCACGCTCATCTGCTCCGCATCTTTCGTTCGACGACTCCGCTGCGCCAACTCTGACCGGGCGCACCGCGATCGCGCAACCAGGTTGCGCTGTCGAGCAAGCTTAAAGGGCGGGCGGCGGGGGCTGCAGCGCGTCCCAGCCGTCGGCGATCCCGTCGTGGCGCTGGGCCAGTCCGGCCATCCGTGAGCGTTCCTGCGAACAACTGAGCGGATCGAGGCGCTGTACCCGCTGCAGGACGACCGGCACCAGCTCGCTCCCGGCGGCGTCGGGCCCGCCTTCGGCGGCGGGAACGGCCTCGGCACGCACGTATCCGTCGTATCCCGCGATCTCGCACGCCGCCTCGATCTGCCCGGCGGGCAGGCGCAGATGGTGACGCAGCACCGCGTCGGCGTCGCGATCGAGGTCGACGGCCCTGTTCAGCGCGGTCGAACCGGCCTCGGCGTCGTCGAAGCTCGACGCCACGACCACCAGATCGGTCCGCGCCGGGTCGAGGGCCTGCGCCTCGCCGCCGAACAACCGCCGCCACATCCGCACCACAACCATGGGGCCTCCTCGTCTCAGCTTATCCACATCCAACGCTGTCACAATGTTTCTGTACGGGGCCCTCGCCCGCTGGTCGCCAACACGCCGAGGGATGTCGCGGACCCCCTCTGTGCGTGGGTTTTCCGACTCGCGCGACAAACTTTCGTACCCGGGTACAGCTGTCGTACTACGAAGAGTCATACTTACCCCGTGACGACCGCAGTAGGCACCCCAGGATCGGCCATTACTCAGCGTGTGCATTCGCTGAACCGGCCCAACATGGTCAGCGTCGGAACCATCATCTGGCTGTCGAGCGAGCTGATGTTCTTCGCCGGACTCTTCGCCATGTACTTCGTTGCGCGCGCGCAGGCGCACGGGGCTTGGCCCCCGGAGCCGACCGAGCTGAATCTCGCTCTGGCGGTGCCGGTGACAACCGTGCTGATCCTGTCGTCGTTCACGTGCCAGATGGGCGTGTTCGCCGCCGAGCGTGGCGACGTGTTCGGCCTGCGGCGCTGGTACACGATCACCTTGATCATGGGCACCTTCTTCGTGCTCGGACAGGCGTACGAGTACTACCACCTCGCCAACCACGGGACCACGATCGCCGGCAGCTCCTACGGCTCGGTCTTCTACATCACCACCGGCTTCCACGGTCTGCACGTGATCGGCGGTCTGATCGCGTTCGTGTTCCTGCTCATCCGCACCAAGCTGAGCAAGTTCACCCCCGCGCAGGCCACCGCCGCGATCGTGGTGTCCTACTACTGGCACTTCGTCGACATCGTCTGGATCGGGCTGTTCGCCACGATCTACTTCGTCAGTTAGCCCGCTGGCGCACAAGCTTTCAGTACAAGTCGGTTCCGTCTACTCCAAAGGGACACAGATGAGTTCATCTCCCCCGTCGGCCCAAGAGCCCGCCGGCCCCGGCAACGGGCAGGCCGCCAAGACGCGTAAGCAGCGTCGTACCCGCCGTCGTATCGCGGGCGGTCTCGCGTTGCTGATGGGTCTGGTCGGAGCCGGTTTCCTGGCCGCGGCGCTCACGCCGACACCGCAGGTCGCCACCGCGAACCAGGACCAGTCCGCGCTGATCCGCGAGGGCAAGCAGCTCTACGACACCTCGTGCATCACCTGCCACGGCGCGAACCTGCAGGGTGTGCCGGACCGTGGTCCGAGCCTGATCGGCGTCGGCGAGGCCGCCGTCTACTTCCAGGTCTCCACCGGTCGCATGCCGATGGCTCGCAACGAGGCGCAGGCCTGGCGCAAGCCCGAGAAGTTCGACGCGCACCAGACCGACGCGCTCGGCGCGTACATCGGCGCCAACGGCGGTGGCCCCTCGGTGATCCGCGACGCCAACGGTGAGATCGCCCAGGAATCGCTGCGCGGCGACGACATCGCCCGCGGCTCGGAGCTGTTCCGCATGAACTGCGCCTCCTGCCACAACTTCACCGGTCGTGGTGGCGCGCTCTCCGGCGGCAAGTTCGCCCCGCCGCTCGAGCCCGCCAACGAGGCGCAGATCTACAACGCGATGGTCACCGGCCCGCAGAACATGCCCAAGTTCTCCGACCGGCAGCTCTCGCCGGAGGAGAAGCGCGACATCGTCGCCTACGTCAAGAACTCCGCCGAGGAGCGGTCACCCGGCGGCTGGGATCTGGGCGGCTTCGGTCCGGCGACCGAAATGGTGGCGATCTGGGTCATCGGCATCACCGCCGTCGTGGGTGCTGCGATGTGGATTGGATCTCGATCATGAGTGGACAGGAGCGAAGCGAGATGGGTCGCGAACCCACCGAAGACGAACTGGACGCGATGTCGCGTGACGAGCTGGTCGAGCTCGGCACCGCGCGCGACGACGTCGAGGTCGTGTACCGCGGTGAGCGGTGGCCGGTCGAAGGCACCCGCGCCGAGAAGCGCGCCGAACGTCAGGTGACGTTCTGGTTCGCCATCTCCGGACTCGCCGCCGCCGCACTGGTCGGGGTCTTCCTGTTCTGGCCGTGGGAGTGGAAGGGCAACGGCCAGGACGGCCACGGGGCCTACTCGCTGTTCACCCCGCTGATCGGCCTGACCTTCGGCATCTCGGTGCTGGTCATCGGTGTCGCGGTGGTGCTGATCCGCAAGAAGTTCATCCCCGCCGAGATCTCCATCCAGCAGCGCCACGACGGCCCGTCCGACGAGGTCGAGCGGCGCACCCTGGCCGCGGAGCTGCAGGACGCGCTCGACACCTCCACCCTCGGCCGTCGCAAGATGATGCTCGGTACCGCGGGCGCCGGTGTCGGTGTGCTCGGTGTGGGCGCGCTGCTGGTGTTCGTCGGCGGCATGATCAAGAACCCGTGGGCCAAGCGCGACAAGTCGCCGCTGTGGGTCTCGGGCTGGACCCCGGACTTCCCCGGTGAGACCATCTACATCCGCCGCGACACCGGTCGCCCCGAGGACATCGTGCTGGTGCGCCCCGAGGACCTGGACGCGGGCTCCATGGAGACGGTGTTCCCGTGGAAGGAGAAGTGGCGCGGTGACTCGCACGAGACGCTGCAGTCGCTGCGCGGCATCCGCAACTCCGTCATGCTGATCCGCCTGCGGACCGCCGACGCCGAAGCGGCGATCAAGCGCAAGGGCCAGGAGAGCTTCAACTACGGCGACTACTTCGCCTACTCGAAGATCTGCACCCACCTCGGCTGCCCCACCTCGCTGTTCGAGCAGCAGACCAACCGGATCCTGTGCCCCTGCCACCAGTCGCAGTTCTCGGCGACCGAGTGGGGTAAGCCGGTCTTCGGTCCCGCTGCCCGGGCGCTGCCGCAGCTGCCGATCACCGTCAACTCCGAGGGCTTCCTGGTCGCCAACGGCGACTTCATCGAGCCGCTCGGCCCGGCCTTCTGGGAGCGTCGTTCATGAGTGCTGTGGCAAGCCAGGCCAATGAGATGGACGAGCGGTATCGCGCCGCCGCGTTCATGAAGCGGTCGATCAACAAGGTCTTCCCGACCCACTGGTCGTTCCTGCTCGGTGAGATCGCGCTCTACGCGTTCATCATCCTGCTGCTGTCGGGTATCTACCTGACGCTGTTCTTCGACCCGTCGATGGCGCACGTGGTCTACGACGGCGCCTACCAGCCGCTGCGCGGTGTCGGCATGTCGCGGGCCTACGAGACCACGCTCAACATCTCCTTCGAGGTGCGCGGTGGTCTGTTCGTCCGCCAGATCCACCACTGGGCGGCGCTGCTGTTCGCGGCGTCGATCATCATCCACCTGTTCCGCATCTTCTTCACCGGCGCGTTCCGCAAGCCGCGTGAGGCGAACTGGGTGATCGGCTCGCTGCTGCTGATCCTGGCGATGTTCGAGGGTTTCTTCGGTTACTCGCTGCCCGACGACCTGCTCTCGGGCACCGGTCTTCGCGCCGCGTTCTCCGGTATCACCATCGGCGTGCCGGTGGTCGGTACCTGGATGCACTGGCTGATGTTCGGCGGCGACTTCCCCGGCGACATCATCATCCCGCGCCTCTACATCGCGCACGTGCTGCTGCTGCCCGGCATCATCCTGGCGCTGATCGGCGCGCACGTGGCGCTGGTCTGGTACCAGAAGCACACCCAGTTCCCCGGGCCCGCCCGCACCGAGACCAACGTCGTCGGCGCGCGCATCATCCCGGTGTTCGCCGCCGACCAGGGCGCGTTCTTCGCCTTCACCCTCGGCATCGTCGGCATCATGGGCGGTGTCCTGCAGATCAACCCGGTGTGGAACCTCGGTCCATACAACCCATCACAGGTGTCGGCGGGTTCACAGCCCGACTTCTACATGATGTGGACCGACGGTATGGCGCGTCTGATGCCGGCCTGGGAGCTCTACCTGGGTCGGTACACGATCCCGGCGGCGTTCTGGGTCGCGCTGGTGATGGGCCTGGTGTTCACGCTGCTGGTCGCCTACCCGTGGATCGAGAAGCGGCTCACCGGCGACACCACCGCGCATCACAACCTGCTGCAGCGTCCGCGCGACGTGCCGGTGCGTACCGCGATCGGCGCCATGGCCATCACGTTCTACGTGATCCTGACGCTGTCGTGCGTCAACGACATCATCGCGTTCAAGTTCGACATCTCGCTGAACGCGACCACCTGGATCGGTCGCATCGGCGTGCTGCTGCTGCCGCCGCTGGCGTACTTCATCGCCTACCGGTTCTGCATCGGTCTGCAGCGCAGTGACCGGGCGGTGCTCGAGCACGGCATCGAGACCGGTGTGATCAAGCGGCTGCCGCACGGTGAGTACATCGAGGTGCACCAGCCGCTGGGCCCGGTCGACTCGCACGGTCACCCGATCCCGCTGGAGTACCAGGGCGCCCCGGTGCCCAAGAAGATGAACAAGCTGGGTTCGGCGGGCAAGCCGGGTACCGGCAGCTTCCTGCGCCCCGATCCCAAGTCCGAGGCCGAGGCCTGGGCCGAGATCGAGGAGAACGAGGAGCACCGGATGCTCGGCGTTCTCGCCGAACAGCAGGCGATCGCCCACCGCGGCGAGTCGAACGGTCACTGACCGCGCGTCCCGACACAGCGAAGGCCCCGAGTCGAATTCGACTCGGGGCCTTCGCGTTCGCCGGTACCGCTCAGAGGCGGGGCGTGCGCCGGAAGGACTCGATGGCCTCGAACTTGGCCAGGTTGTGCCGGGCGTCGGCCAGCGCGTCGTGGGCGTCGCCGGGGATCGGCGGCAGCTCGGGGCTGCCGTGCGCGACCCAGTGCTGGCGCAGTTCGTTGGTGTAGCGCGGCATCCCCTTGGGCAGTGCGGTCATGTCACCCCACAGCTGGCACAGCGCGACGTGGTCGTAGGCCGAGACCCAGGCCCACAGCTCCGGCTGCACGCTGGGCCGCGGCAGGAAGAACTTGAACAGGTCGTCACGGATCTGCTCCCTGGTGCGATACAGCGACGATCCCGCGGGCGGCAACTTCGGCAGCACGTGCTTGCGGACCCAGGGACCGGCGCGCCCGGCATCGAATTCGGTGGACACCGCGTAGTACTCGCGCCCGTCCTCGCAGACGACACCGATCGAGATCAGATCGATGGTCACGCCGTCCTCGATGAATTCCGAGTCATAGAAATATCGCAGGGAGATCGCCTCTTCGTGCAGGTGGGCGGCCGTGCTCGCCAGGGAGACGGCACCGGCCGGCGGGCCCACAGTGTGTTGATGGAACCCTATGCGCGCATCGTGGGCCCGGTGCGCACAGGGTCGCCGGTACGCGGTCGGGGCCGGGCGGTACGCCGGATACCCCTCCGTTGCCTCGGGTCCGTATTCTTAGCTGGTGACCTGGACCGTCGACGTACCGATTGACCGCCTGCCGGAACTGCCGCCGCTGCCCACCGAGCTGCGTACCCGGCTCGACGCGGCCCTGGCCCGGCCCGCCCTGCAGCAGCCCTCCTGGGACACCGACGAGGCCGCGACCATGCGCACCGTGCTCGAGAGCGTGCCGCCGATCTGCCTGCCCGCCGAGGTCGAGGACCTCAAGACCCAGCTGGCGCAGGTGGCCCGCGGCGAGGCGTTCCTCATGCAGGGCGGTGACTGCGCGGAGACCTTCGCCGACAACACCGAACCGCACATCCGCGGCAACATCCGCACCCTGCTGCAGATGGCCGTCGTGCTCACCTACGGCGCGAGCATGCCGGTGGTGAAGGTGGCCAGGATCGCCGGCCAGTACGCCAAGCCGCGCTCCTCCGACATCGACGCACTCGGCCTGAAGTCCTACCGCGGCGACATGATCAACTCCCTGGTCGCCGAGGAGTCGGTGCGCCGCCACGATCCCTCGCGCCTGGTCCGCGCCTACGCCAACGCCAGCGCCGCGATGAACCTGGTCCGCGCGCTCACCAGCGCCGGCATGGCCGATCTGCACAAGGTGCACGACTGGAACCGCGATTTCGTCGCCCAGTCGCCCGCGGGCGCCCGCTACGAGGCCCTGGCCGAGGAGATCGACCGCGGCCTGCGGTTCATGACCGCCTGCCGGGTCAACGACCCGAGCCTGCAGTCGGCCCGCATCTACGCCTCGCACGAGGCGCTGGTGCTCGACTACGAGCGCGCCATGCTGCGCCTGAGCGAGTCCGAGACCGGCGAGCCGCTGCTCTACGACCTGTCCGCACACTTCCTGTGGATCGGTGAGCGCACACGCCAGCTCGACGGCGCCCACATCGCGCTGGCCGAACTGCTGGCCAACCCGATCGGCCTGAAGATCGGCCCGACCACCACGCCCGACCAGGCCGTGGAGTACGTCGAGCGCCTCGACCCGAACAACGAGCCGGGCCGGTTGACCCTGGTCGCCCGGATGGGCAACGGCAAGGTGCGCGACGTGCTGCCGCCGATCATCGAGAAGGTGCAGGCCACCGGCCACCAGGTGATCTGGCAGTGCGACCCCATGCACGGCAACACCCACGAGTCGTCCACCGGCTTCAAGACCCGCCACTTCGACCGCATCGTCGACGAGGTCCAGGGCTTCTTCGAGGTCCACCACGCCCTGGGCACCCACCCCGGCGGCATGCACATCGAGCTGACCGGCGAGAACGTCACCGAATGCCTCGGCGGCGCCCAGGACATCTCCGACCTGGACCTCGAGGACCGCTACGAAACCGCCTGCGACCCCCGCCTCAACACCCAGCAGTCGCTGGAACTGTCGTTCCTCGTCGCGGAGATGCTGCGGTGACAGGCAGGGGTCGGTAGCGGGACTCCCTAGTTCGCGACCAGGCCGTCGATCTGGTTGATCGACTCGGTCGCGCCTTCGACCACGCCCATGTCGAGTACCTTCTGCAGGCCCTCGGCGCTGGTGTAGACGCCCACGTAGGTGGCGAAGGTGCGGCCGTCGCGTTCTTCGAAGGTGTAGGTGTTGGTGGCGACGGGCATCGAGTCGACCGGGTTGTAGTCCGCGTCGGCGAAGCCGTCCCGGAACACGAAACCGTTCGGCTCGTCGACGGACTCGATCTCCCAGTACCCGGCGAACTTCTCGCCCTCGGGGCTGGTCATGTAGTAGGTGACCCGGCCGCCCGGTGCGAGGGAGTGCTCGACGACGGTGGCGGGGTAGGTGGGCGGGCCCCAGACCTTCTCCAGCTGGCGCGGGTCGGCGTAGACCTGCCAGATCCGTTCCCGCGGGGCCGCGAATTCCGCGGTGATGGTGAGCGTGCGGGCGTCGAGATCGTGGGTGACGTTGGTGACGGGCATGATTCACACCTCCGGTTGAGGGTCGATCGCGATGAGGTCGTCGATCCGGCCGATTCGGCCGCGCCAGATCTGCTCCAGTTCGACGAGCATGCCGGAGACCGCGCGGACCGCGGCGACGTCACCACTGGCCAGTTGTTCCCTGCCCTGGCGTCGCTTGGTCAGTAGCCCGGCCCGTTCCAGCACGGCCACGTGCTTCTGGACGGCGGCGAAGCTCATGTCGTAGTTCTCCGCCAGTGCCGACACCGAATGCTCCCCGGCCAGCACGCGGCGCACGATATCGCGCCGGGTGCGGTCGGCGAGGGCGTGGAACATGGCGTCTGCCGCGTCCTCGTCGGTGTCGTTCACCCCTCCGAATGTACAACCAATCGGTTGTATGTCAACCCTCGCGGTGGCTCAGGGCAGGGCGGTGAGGGTGACGGTGCTGCCCGCCTCCACATTGGAGCTGATCCCGGGCACCTGACCGATCACCAGCGAACTGTCGGAGTCGGTGATCGACTTGACCTCCACCTGCAGGCCCAGCTGCTGCAGCTTGGCCCGGGCGTTGCCGACGGTCTGGCCCATCACATTGGGCACCTTCACCGCGCTCGACACGATCAGGGTCACGCTGTCGCCGGACTGCAGGGTCGCACCGACCGCGGGGTCGGTGCCGATGGCCTTGTCGCCCTCGACGCTCTTGTCGAACTGCACCCTGGTGTCGCGCACCACGAGGCCGGCGCTGGTCAGCGCCGCCGCCGCGTCCTCGGTGCTCTTGCCGCGCACATCGGGCACGTTCACCGGCTGCGAGCCCTTGCTGCGATACACCTTCACCTGCGCGCCCATCGGCAGGACCGTGCCGGGCGCCGGTTCCACCTTGGCCAGCGAACCCTTCGGCGCGGTGCTCGGCGCCTCCCCGCTGTCGATCGGCTGCAGGCCCGCGTCGCGGATCGCCTGGTTGACCTCGCTGATCTGGTCGCCGGGATTGATGTCGGGCACCCGCGGCTTGCCGTTGGAGATCAGCACCGCGACGGTGGAGCTCTTGGTGACCCGCGATCCGGCCGAGGGATCGGTGCCGACCACACCGCCGACCGGGATCGTGTCGGAGGACTTCTGCCGCAGTTCGGTCTCGAAACCCGCCTCCTGCAGCACGGCGACCGCGCGTTCGGAATCCATCCCGGCGATCGCGGGTACCGCGGTGTAGCGGCCCACACCGAGCCACCAGCCGCCGATCCCGACCAGCAGCGTCAGCGCGGTGACGATGCCGACCCACATCAATCCGGTACGGCGGGAATGGTTCTCGCCCGCCACGAACGGATTCGACAGCGGGGCGGGGGCGTGCGAGGACGTGTACTCCTCGGCGCGTGGGCGCGGCGCGGTCACCACCCTGGTGTGCTGCGGCTGCCGGTCCGGTGCCGGAATCGGGTGCGCGAGCACCGGATTCGGGGTGTGGGGGCGCTCGCCGGGGTGGTGCGCGTCGCCGGTGCGGTAGCTCTCGCTGAGATGCTCGGCCGAATCCGTCGGCGCGGGAACCCGATACGGCGGTAGATTCAGCGCCATCGCGATCGACTGCAGTTCCGCGGCCATCTGATGGGCGTCGGCGAAGCGCTGCGCCGGGTCACGGGAGGTGGCCTTGGCGACGAGCTCGTCGAACTCCGGCGGTACGCCGCCGATGAACTGGCTCGGCGGGGGCACGTCGTTCTCGACCCGCTGATAGGCCACCGACAGCGAGTTGTCGCCGGTGAACGGCACCCGGCCGGTGAGCAGTTCGAAGATCAGCAGGCCGAAGGAGTAGACATCGCTGCGCGCGTCGGCGGTGCCGGTGGTGACCTGCTCGGGGGAGAGGTAGGCGGCGGTGCCGAGGATCACGCTCGCGGAGGTGGTGTTGGCGGCGGCGACGGCGCGCACCAGACCGAAGTCGGCGATCTTCACCTCGCCCGCGTCGGAGATCAGCACGTTCTCCGGCTTGACGTCGCGGTGTACCAGGCCCGCGTCGTGGGCGGTGCCGATCGCGCGCAGCACCGGTTCGGCTACCGCGCGCACGGCGTGCGGCGGCATCGGTCCGCGTTCGCGCAGCAGCTCGCGCAGGGTGCCGCCCTCGACCAGTTCCATGATCAGGAACGGGTACTCCCCGTCGACGCCCTGGTCGTACACCGCGACCAGCGAGGGGTGCTTGAGCTTGGCCACCGCGCGCGCCTCGAACTCGAAGCGGGTGAGGAACTGCGGGTCGCCGGCGAACTTCGGATCCATCACCTTGATCGCCACCGGGCGATCCAGCCGGGTGTCGGTTCCGCGGAAAACCATCGACATTCCGCCGCGGGCGATCGGCGCATCGATGCGATAGCGCCCTTCCAGCATCTGGCCGATCAAGTGACGTCCTCCGGGTACGACAAACAGGCCACGGTGTGCGGCCCCCACGATCGTAACCGGGCGACGCGCCCAGGCCAGCCACTGCTCGCCGGTACCCACGTACTACCGTTGTCCGGGTGAGTGCCTTCCCCTGCAGCGACGATGTGCTGCCCGACACCGAAACCATCGTCTCGCTCCCCGAGGCCGCCGACATCCTCGGCGTCCCGGTCACCGCGGTGCACCAACTGCTGCGTGATCACCAGCTCATCGCGATCCGCCGCAACGGCGTCGTCGGCATCCCGTCGCGCTTCTTCGACGACAACGACGAGATCGTCCGCCTGCTGCCCGGCCTGATCACGGTGATGCGCGACGGCAAGTACAGCAACGAGGAGATCCTGCGCTGGATCTACACCCCCGACGACTCCCTCCCCGGCCGCCCCGTCGACGCCCTGCACGGCGACCTGGCCCGCGAAGTCGTCCGCCGCGCCGCCGCGGAACCCTTCTGAGCACTTCATGGTTGGAAGTCCGGCGCGGCCTCCCACAACGCACTGACCGGTAGCGCGCGATCGTATTGCGAGACAGTTCGAGTTCTCGCTCCAGCTCGATGGCGAAACCGTGTGCCGTTGCGGAAGACTGTTCGCGCCCAGGTTCGTGCCTGGGGCGAAAAGTCAGCGGCGCCAGGTCGCGGTGACGAAGCCACTGGTGGCGACCAGGAGGCGGCGGTGGCGGGGGACTCGGGCTCGGGTGTCGAAGACCTGGTAGTCGGCGGCTTCGATGCGGTCGAGGATTTCGGCGTAGAGGATGCGGGCGGTGCCGATCGCGGGGCGGACCCTGGGGTCGAGCAGGTCGATGCCCGGGGTGGCTCGGCGGTAGATGTCACGGTTGATCGCGATCAGGTGGGCCAGGGCGCGGCGCAGGGGTGCGTCGGTGTGGCCGGTGTGGCGCGCGGCGCGCAGGTGCGCTTCGTCGACACCGAAGGCGGCGAGTTCCTCGGTGGGCAGGTAGATACGACCGCGGTCGAGGTCCTCGGCGACATCACGCAGGAAATTGGTGAGCTGAAAAGCCTCGCCGAGTGCCGCGGCGGCGGGTTCGGCCTCGGTGACCGGAACGACGGTGCCCAGCACCGGCAGCAGCTGCAGGCCGATGGCGGCGGCGGACCCGCGCATGTACTCGCGCAGCTCGGCCATCGTGGCGTAGCGGGTGCGATAGAGCCCGGTGCCGGGGACATCCATGCGCATGGCGTCGAGGAAGGTCCAGAAATGACGGTGGTCGATCTCGTAGCGGGTGATGGTGTCGGCGGCCGCGGCGATGATCTGCCGGGTGCGCGGGTCGCCGTACTCGAGCTCGACGGCATCCAGCTGCAGGGTCGCGTCGGAGCCGAGGCATGGCTGCGCGCCGCGGTGGTCGAGCGCTTCGCGTAACTGCTGCTCGACGGCATCCAGTCGCCGTGCCACGGCCGCACCGGTATCGGCGGCGACGGACTGTGTAGTACCGAGCGCTGCATCCAGCCGGCGCTCGACGACGTCCAGTCGCTGGGCTTCGACCGCACCGGGGCCGACGGCGTTCGGTTGCACGCCGGGCGAAGGGCTGACGAGGAGGGGCGAGACGCCGCCGTCGAGTGGTGTGCTCGCCTGGTTCGTACGACCGCCCTGGCGCGATGCCGGGGCCGTGTCCGCATGGTGTCTCGTACCGGAATCGCGCGGGTCGAGGACGTGGGTGGGGTCCTCGGCGTGGTCGACGATGTCGTCGACCATCCTGGCGAAGGCGTACAGCGCGTGTACGGCGCGTCGCCGGGGTGGGGACAGGAGGGTGGTCGCCAGGTAGTACGTGCGCCCGTGTTCGGCGGTGATGCGGCGGCACATCGCGTAGGCCGCGTCGAGGTCGATCTCGCCGGTCGGCGATCGGACCTGGGCACAGGTCGAGCGGGCAGGTTCGTTCATGCCCGAACAGGCGGTACCGGTTCGGTGATAGCGCGCTTCGAACTGGCCGAACGCAGTTGCAGCGGGTCGACGGTGCGCAGCGACAGTGCCGCGACCACGGCGGCGAAGGTCGCCAGCGCGACGTGCCAGAAGTTGTACAGCCCGATCGAGCCGTCGGGCTGGAACACCAGCATCAACCAGGTGCACAGTCCGACCAGCCACATCAGTGTCGTGGTCGAGAGCGCGAATCCGGCGGCCAGGGCCAGCGGCCACGAGTAGTACCAGGGCAGGGCGGCGGGGGAGAGCAGCACGATCGCGACGAAGGCGATGATGATGCCCATCACGGCCTCGCGTTCGCTGTGCCGGAACCGCCACCAGGTCGCGACCAGGAGCAGGACCAGGGCGACCTGGCACAGCTTGCGGGTCACCCAGAGCACCGAGTCCAGGTCGAGCGGGGTCACCCAGGTGACCATGTGCGCGAGGATCGTCGGCAGCGACAGCCAGTTGATGATCTTGTTCGAGCCCTGCAGGGCGGTGACCCAGCCGAACCCGACTCCCGCGATCACCGACGCGGCCCCGAACACCGCCACGAACACGCCGAAGCCGATACCGGCGATCTTGGCGAACACGAGGAGCGGATGGGGCATGTCGGCCGACGGCCGGGCGGCATCGGGATGCTTCTGGTCCTCGGGAAGTCCGTCGGCGCCCGCGGTGGCGCCGCGCTGGGCGGCTCGCCGTTCCTTCTCGTGCAGAATCCAGATCCACACCAGGAACGGCAGTGCGACCCCCGCGGTCGCCTTGATCGCGACACCGATGGCGACCACGACGATGCCCGCCACGTGATAGCGCTCGAGCACGAGCGCGACACCCGCGCACATCAGCCCGACCATCAGCAGCTCGTTGTGCACGCCGCCGATGAGATGGATCAGCACCAGCGGGTTGAGCACCGCGAGCCACAGCGCGACTGTCGGTTTACCGCCGAGGTGCTTGGTCAGATACGGCACCGCCCACATCATCAGCGCGAGGCCGGGCAGCATCACGAAGCGCAGGGCGATGGTGCCCGCGATGATGTTGTCGCCGGTGATCATGGTGATGGCGCGACCGATGAGCAGGAACATCGGACCGTAGGGCGCGGTGGTCGTGGTCCAGACCGAGCTCACGTTGTCCAGCAGGATCCCGGGATTGGCGACCGGACCCACCTGGTAAGGGTCGAAGCCGTCACGCAGCAGTGCACCCTGGGCGAGGTAGGAGTAGACGTCGCGGCTGAACATCGGCGCCGCGAACAGCAGCGGGGTGGTCCAGATGGCGACGATCGCGCGCAGTTCGTTGAGGGTGACGCGCGAGCCGTCCTTGCCGATGGTGGTGCGTCCGAGCCGGACCCACGCGGTGACCATCAGCAGCACGCCGATCCAGATGGTGATCGTCGAGAGCGCGTAACCGTGCCCGAAGCGCAGCCACGACAGATGCAGCGCCTCCAGCAGGGGATCGTGCTTACGGACCGCTCCGGCGCCGAACCCGCCGACGGTGATCATGACCGCACCGAAGAAACCCATCACGGCCGCGTGGCCTTCGGGGCTGCGGGCGAAATCGCTCGCGATCCGTAGCCGCGACCGGACGCCGGGATCGGTCCCGGAGGGCATGTGGCGCTGCGGCTCGAGGGTGCGCGTGGTCTCCATGGTGCCTACGGTCGTCTCGGGGGGCGGCATTGTCGGTCGGTCCCCCCGGATGGTCGGCGGTCGCAACCGCGAGCTGATGAGTCGGCCGTCAGTTTACGGCTTCAAGTTGGAACACTAACCCGGTGGTCGGTACCGCTGCGCGTCCGGCTGCCGGTGATTCGTGCCGCCGCCAGCTTGCCCGACAGCAGAGTGGTGGGCACACCCACCCCCGGAGTCGTGCCGCAACCTGCGAGAACGACGTTGTCCATGCCCCTTGGCAGATTGCGTGGCCGGAACGGGCCGGTCTGCCGGAACAGATGCGCCACCGAGAACGGTGTGCCCGCGATCATGCCCTGGGCGGCCCACGTGGCCGGTGTGTCGAGGTGATCGACGGCGAAGTGCTCGGTGATTCCGGTGTATCCGCGCTGCTCGAGCACGGTGAGCAGCTCGCGGAGATAGGACGGTCCGAGCCGGTCCCAGTCGAGCGGGGCGGCGGTCAGATTGGGGCAGGGTGCGAGCAGCGAGAGTGGTTCGCAGCGGCCCTGCGCCCGGTCGACGAACTGGCCGGGGTCGGTGAGTGCGGGGCGGGTCAGCAGCAGCGAAGGGTCGCTCATCAGTTGCCCGCGACCCGGCCGCGCGGCGATTTCGGCGAAGGTCTGCGCCCAGGCGGCCCCGAAATCGATGGTGTGATGCGCCTGCACGGGCCAGCCGGCGGCGATCTCGGCGGGGATGGTGCCGTGCGCCACGACGGCCGACGGGGACGCCCGCAGACCGCGCCGTACGCGCAGACCGAATCGGGGTAGCGAACCGAGGTCCGTGGTGAGGACGACCGCGTCGCACGGGAAGCTGCGCCCGTCGACGGTGCGGACCGCTTCCGCGCGGCGGCCGCTGACCGGGGCCTCGGGCCGGGCGTTGTCACCCAGGTCGTGTCCCGGGGGCACGCGCGCGTAGACGACCCGCTCGACCTCGGCGCCGAGCTCGAGCCGCCCGCCCGCGGCCGTGAACGCCTCGGCCAGCGCGGCCGTGATCGCCCGCATCCCACCCTCGGGGAAATAGACGCCCTGGCAGGTGTCCATGTTCGGGATCGCGCCGTAGAGCGCCAGCGCCCGGTCCGGTGCCATGCCCGCGTACAGCGCCTGGAAGGTGAACAGCCTGGTCAGCCGCTCGTCGCGCAGATAGGACCGCACGCGCGGCCCGAGCCTGCCGAAGCCGCCGAGCCGGGCCAGCGTGGTCAGCGCGGTGCGGGAGCGCCGGGTGCGCACCATGTCGAGCGGGGAATCGAAGTTGGCGTCCATGAAGTCGTCGAACTCGGCCGCGTAGATCCGGTCGAGCCAGTCGCGCAGCCGCCGGTAGTTGCGGGCCTCGGCCGGTCCGCAGGCACGGTCGACCTCGGCCGCCATGGTGTCGGCGTCGTCGAAGACGCGGATGTCGGAGCCGTCGGCGAAGCGCGCGTGATAGGCGGGCGCGAGCCGGTGGATGCGCAGCGAGACGCTCTCGCGGGTTTGCCCGACGGCCGCCAGCGCCTCGTCGATGAGTTCCGGCACCGTGAGCACGGTGGCGCCGCTGTCGATCTCGTAGTCGTCGAACCGGTAGCGCCCCACCCGGCCGCCGGGATGATCGGCCCGCTCGAGCACGGTCACCTCGCGACCGGCGCCGCGCAGGTGCAGCGCGGCCGCGAGCCCGGCCAGCCCGGCCCCGACCACGACGACATGATTCGCCTGTCCCGCAACACTTCTCATGACGTCCTCAGGCCGCGCGGCGAGTGGCGGCCAGGGCCATGGCCTGCAACAACCGCTTGGCGTCCGGTGTGGCGGTACTCGTGGCCACCGCGGCCAGGCCGGTGTCGGTGAGTTCGGTGATCCGCCGCTCCACCTCGTCGACCGCGCCGAGTTCGGTGAGCAGCGCGCGCAGCCGGTCGACGGCCGCGTCGTCGAGATCGGTGCCGAGTCCGGTGCGCAGCGCCTCGGCCGCGGCCGGGTCGGCGCGGCGCAGGGCCTCGGCGATCAGCACGGTGCGCTTGCCTTCGCGCAGGTCGTCGCCGGAGGGTTTGCCGGTGACGGCGGGGTCGCCGAACACGCCGAGCAGGTCGTCGCGCAGCTGGAAGGCGATGCCGACGTCGGTGCCGTAGGTCCGCAGGGCCGCCACCAGCGCGTCGTCGGCGTCGGCCAGTGCCGCGCCCAGGTGCAGCGGGCGTTCGATCGTGTAGGCGGCGGTCTTGTAGCGGTTGATCCGCAGCGCCGCCTCGACCGATTCGTCGCCTCCGGCCTCGCCGTTGATGTCGAGCAGCTGCCCGCCGAGCACCTCGGTGCGCATCCGCGCCCACACCCGCGCGAACCTGGCGTGCGCGGCGGGCGCGAGTCCGGCCTCGTTGACCAGGTCGTCGGCCCAGGCCAGGGCCAGATCGCCGATCAGGATGGCGACCGCCGACCCGTAGGCGGCGCCGTCACCGGGCCAGCCCGCCGTGCCGTGGCGATCCTCGAAGTCGACGTGCACCGTCGGGAACCCGCGTCGGGTCCGCGAGGAGTCGATGATGTCGTCGTGCACCAGCGCGCAGGCCTGCACCAGTTCGAGCGCCGAACAGGCGGTGAGCACGGCGGCCGCGTCGGGCCCCGCCGGATCGCCACCGGCGCCCACCCACCCGGTCCACGCGAAGCCCGGCCTGGTCCGCTTGCCCCCGCGCAGGACGAACTGCTCGAGCGCCTCGGCGGCATCGATGAACACCGGTCCGAGCGGGTCGACGATCTCGCGCCGGGTCGCGAAGAACCCGGCGAGCACGCCCTCCACGGCGGCGGCGAAGGCCGGGGTGCCGGGGGTGAGCGAGGCGAGGTCGACCGAGGCCGGTGGCCCGACGAGGGGCCGCGACAGTGGGGTACCGATTCCGGCGGACAGGGCGGCCTCCAGGGTGCGGAAGTGGGCGAACGGCGTGGTCCGCTCGCGCGTGGCGGTGTGGTCACCGGCCTTCCGTCGCAGGATACGCGGGCCGCACGGTGGTGCCGACGGCGCACACGGCCGGTGCGACCGACCCCACACCCCGCGTGTCCAGCCATCTTGACGTCCGATCCCGCCCCCGAGGCACGCATCGTCGTGGCCGGTGGGCCCACCACTACACTGGACCGGTGAGTTTCGACAACGGACGGGTCCGCTCGACCCCTGATCGCCCCGCTTCGGCCCGGCGGATCGTCTCGCGCACCCCGTCGGTGGTGCAGAGTCTGCGCACCCATTCCGGCAGTGGTGTGCCGTTCTCGGTCGAATTCAACCCGCCTCGCGACGCGGCCGGTGAGGCCAGGTTGTGGCGCGCGGTCCGCACGTTCGAGCGCATGCACCCCGCCTTCGTCTCCATGACCTACGGCGCGGGCGGCTCCACCAGCGACCGCACCGTCCGGATCACCGGCGAACTCGCCACCGAGACCACCCTGCTCCCGGTCGCCCACCTCACCGCCGTCGGTCACAGCATCGCCGAACTGCGCTCCCTGGTCGGCTCCTACGCCGACTCCGGTATCCGCAATCTCTTGGTCCTGCGCGGCGACCCGCCCGGTGATCCCCTGGGCGAATGGCACAAGCACCCCAACGGCGTCGAATACGCCGACGAGCTGGTCCGGATCGTGCGCGACCTCGGTGACTTCCACGTCGGCGTGGCCTCCTTCCCCCAGGGCCACCACCGCTCACCCGACCTCGACCACGACACCCGCCACCTCGCCGCGAAACTGCGTGCGGGCGCGGACTACTCGATCACCCAGATGTTCTTCGACGTCGAGCACTACCTGCGCCTACGCGACCGCGTCATCGCCATGGACCCCATCGAGGGCGCCAAGCCGATCATCCCCGAACTCATGCCCATCACCTCCCTGCGCACCGTCCAGCGCGCCGAGGAACTCTGCGGCCGCACCCTCCCGCCCGCCGTCATGGCCCGCCTCCAGCAGGCCGCCGGCACCGGCCCCGAAGAGGACCGCGCCGCCGTCCGCGCCGAAGGCATCCAGATCGCCACCGAAATGGCCCAGCGCCTCATCGACGAAGGCGCCCCCTGCCTCCACTTCATCACCCTCAACTTCGCGAAGGCCACCAGCGAAGTCCTCACCAACCTCGGCTACGGCGTCACCGCCGCCCCCATCAGCGCGTAACCGGATCACCGTGGCCGGCCATGCTGCCGGTACAGGTCACCGACCCCGATCAGCGCCACCGCTGGGTCGTGCTCGGCCGCGCGGCGTAGCGCGTCACTGAACCCGGCCCCGCTGAACAGGGCCAGCCTGCAGGACGAGGTGTCCCAGCCTCGTTCGGTCAGGACAGCGCGGGCCCTGGTGAGGCGCTCGAGGTGGTTCACGCCGACCGTGGTTCCCCACTTCGCCTCGCCGAGTAGGGAAATCGAGGGTGCCCGGCCGCCGTCGCCCGGCTCGGTGACGGCCGCGTCGATCTGGATCCGGGTTCGCCGGTGCGGGTCGGTGACCACGCCGCAGCCGACCGCGCCGAAATCGGTGTCCAACTCCAGCAGATCGATGCCGCCGGTGAGCAGGAAGGTCCGGCACATCTGCTCGAAGTGCGGGCCCGCGACCTGGGCGTCGAACCGCTCGGTCGATCTGCGCCACACCTGTTGTGCCTGGTCGGTTTCCAATCGGGCCCACGCGGGCCGCATCACGGCTTCGTAGAACGAGATCAGCGGTTCGGTGATGCGGTAGATCGACCGGCCCGATCGGAACACATCCTGTTCGCGGGTGACGAGATGGCAGTCATCGAGGACCGTCAGTGGGTGGGAGATGTCGACCGACTTGCGTCCGATGTATCCGGCGATACCGCCGCGGGTGTTGTGTCCCTGGGCAACCGCCGCCAGCACCGAATGATAGAGCGCGGTGTCACGGATCTCGGACTCCTCGGCGAGCAGATATCGGGCCTCCCGGAACAGTGGACTCAACGGCGACAACACTGTTCGGCACAGCCAGTCGTCGAGATCGGTGACCGAGGTCGGTACGTCGTCGGCGAGGAATTGCCTGCGATAGGCGGGTGTTCCCCCGACGATGGCGTGTAGCCGCGCCGCCAAGGCCGGATCGTGCCCGGCCTCCCAGAAGTCCGCGGCGGCGCGATAGCCGAAGGGCCGCACCAGAAGTTCGAGCTGGGCCCGGCCGCGCAAGGGCGCGTTCGCCGCCGGCAGGCCGCCCATCACCGACATCGCGGATCCGCACAGCAACAGCCGGACCCCACTCGATTCGGTTTGATACCGGTCGATCTCCCGCTGTACCAGCGACGGGAGTTCCGGCACCGCTTTGACGAGATAGGGGAACTCGTCGAGCACGATCAGCAGCGGTTCGGCAGCCCGTGCGCCGAGTGCGAACAGATGGGTGATCGCGTGATCCCAATGGTCGAACGCGATGGGGGCGCCCGCACCGGTGAACTCGCCCAGCGCGGCCCCGAACTGCCGCAGCGATTCGGTACCGGTAGCGGTGGTCGCCCCGAAGTAGAAACCGCTGCGCTGCTCGGCCAGTGTCCGCAACAGATACGTCTTGCCCATCCGTCGCCGCCCACTGACGATTCCGAGCTTTTCGGGACAATGCCATCTATAGATGGTCGACTGGGGTGCGTTGGCTCGGAAATCTCGTTGGGGTGTCCGAATCCGCCGTCGAGAAGCAGCTCGTGGCGATTTTGGGGGAGCATCTGGCGGCTCTGCGGGAGGCCAAGGGGCTGACGCAGGAGGAGGTCGCGCTCGCGGCGGGGATCAGTCGGCAGCACTATCAGTTGCTCGAAGTGGGGTTGCGGGCTCGTAAGCCGCGGACGCCGGCGAATCCGAGGTTGTCGACACTGGTTGCATTGAGTGAGGTGCTCGGGACGACGATGCCGGATCTCATCGATGAAGTGTTCGGTCGGAGCGCGAGCTGAGGTCTCGGGTCGTGCCTGGCTGACCGTGTCGGCGACTCCGTGAGCCGTGCGCGCATGATGCCATCTATAGATGGTCGACGCGAGTGGGGTGCCTGGGAAGCCTCGGTGAGGTGTCCGAATCCGCCGTCGAGAAGCAGCTCGTGGCGATTCTCGGCGAGCGGCTGGCCGCTTTGCGTGCGGTCAGGGGGCTCAGTCAGGAAGAGGTCGCGCACGCCGCCGGTATCAGTCGTCAGCATTACCAGCTGCTCGAGAACGGCTGGGGTGTCCGCAGCACGAAGGCGCCGGCGAATCCGAGGTTGTCGACGCTGATCGCGCTGAGCGAGGTGCTCGGCACCTCGGTGCCCGATCTGGTCGGTGAGATGTTCGGCCGCAGCGCGAGTTGACCCTACGCTCAGTGGGTGACGGCGAGGTCTTTCCAGGTGCGTTCCCAGGTGCGGGTCATGGCCGGGTAGACGATCAGGTACCGGAACGGCTTGATGAAGCCCATGTAGAGGCGTCCGAGGCGGCCGTTCGGCTTGACCAGGACGGCCATCTGCAGGTGGTAACCGGAATCGCCGCGGACCCAGCCCAGATGCATGACGCCGTGCACCGTGCCGTTGGCGATCTCGGCGGCGTATTCGTCGTCGAGCAGATAGACGTGGGTGAACGGTCCGTCGGTGGTGTCGGGGGCGGGCAGGTCGCGCAGGTCGGCGGGAAGGCGGTCGCGCAGGGATGTCACCCGCGCGCCGGTGCCCGCGGACTCGCGGTCCCAGCCGAGCAGCGCGCCCAGCTTCCAGCGGATCTTGAACAGCAGGCCGCTGATGCCGGTGCTCTTCGACGCCTGGCGCTCCTGCAGGGCGGCGAGGAGGACGGGGAAGTCGTCGGATCCGGCGCCGGGAGTGCGGAACTGCCAGACGTCCTCGAGGTCGAAATCGTCGGTGAGTTCGTGGATGCGCCACGGCTGTTCGATGTGCGCCGAGTCGGGAAGTCGCATGGGAAACCTCGTATCTATACGGAAGCGTATAGATACGAGGCTACCGCTGTTGTACGCCTACGTATAGGTGCTGGCCCGCGCCACCGAGTGGTCCGGCGGTGGGGACGTGGACCCCACCGCCGGACCGATCAGGCTGCGCGGGCGGCGCGCAACCCCCACGCCTCGGCCAGCAGGCGGTGGGATTCCAGCCGGTCGGCGTGGTCGTGGGTGATGGTGGTGATCAGCAGTTCGGCCGCCCCGGTGAGCTTCTGCAGTGCCTCGAGCCGTTCGGTGGCCGTGTCGGGGGAGCCGACGATCTGGGAGGCGAGACGGTCCTCGACGAGCCGGGTCTGCTCGGCGGTGATCGGGGAAGCCGTTGCCGGATCGAGGTATTCGGCGGCGCCGGTCCCGCTGCGGATGCTGTGCACCCAGTGGCCGTAGGTGCTGGCGAGGTGGCGGGCGGTGTCGTCGTCGGCCGCCACCACCACATCCGCCGAGACGATGACATGCGGTTCGGCGAGCTGCTCGGACGGCTGGAACGCGGCCCGATACGCCTCGACCGCGGCCAGTGCCGTCCCCGGAGCCACGTGATAGGCGGCCGCGAACGGCAGCCCGAGCCGACCGGCCAGCGCCGCGCTCTCCCCGGCACTGCTGCCGAACAGCCACAGCTCCACCTCGGCACCCTCACCCGGAACGGCGTGCAGGGCGACACCATTGGCGGCGGTGTAGGTGCCGTCGAGCAGCGCGCGCACCTCGGCGAGCTGATCGGCGAAATCCGGTGCCTCGGCCTGCGGCTGCTGCAGTGCCTCGATCGAGGCCAGGAACTTCGACCGATCGGTGATCCGGCGCGGGTCGAACGGCGGCGGCACCACGACCCCGTCACGGATCTCGGTGCGCCCGGTCACCCCGTCGACCACCGGATGCCCGCCCTTGGCGGTCGAGGCCTCGGCCCCGAACTGACTGCGCCGATGCCCGGACCGGCCGAGCCCCAGATCCAGCCGTCCCGGATACAGCGCGTCGACGGTGCCGAACGCCTCCACGATCGAGGCCGAGGTGTGATGACCCACCTGCACCGCACCGGTGCCGACCCGGATCCGCGAGGTGGCGGCCGCGACGAGGCCGAGCAGCGTCAGCGACGACGAACTGGCGACCGACACGAAATGGTGCTCGGCGAGCCAGTAGCGGGAGTACCCCCACCGCTCGGCGTGCTGGGCCAGGTCGACGGTGTTGCGCACGGCGTGCGCGGCGGTCGAGCCCGCGCTGATCGGCGAGAGATCGAGAATGGACAGGGGCACGCTCATAGCTTCGGATCCTGTTCTCCCGCTTCGATGGCCACCCGCAGCCGGTTCTCCTGGGGCGCGACCGGGCAGGTCGCGAAATCGGTGAACGCGCACGGCAGATTCACCGCCCGGTTGAAGTCGAGGGTGACGGTCCCGTCGGCCTCGACCGCCCCGATCGCGAGCGAGCGCGCGGCCGGGTAGGTGGTGACGCCGCTGGTGGCGTCGGTGAACAGCACTTTCAGATCGGCGGGGGTGCCGAAGGCGATCAGTGTCTCGGTGGTGTCGCCGATCCGGAACTCGACGGTGCCCGCCGCGCGGTGGTGGTGCTCGAGCCCGTCGACGACGGCACCGGTGGTGATCACGCGCGCCTCGTCGAAGGCGGTGAACCGCCCGGTCACGACCCAGCGCGGATCGGCCGGATAGGCGGGCACGCCGGTGAAGGCTGCCAGGGTGGGCGCGGCCGGGTCGTGCACGCGCACCGCGTACTGCCCGGAGCGCTTGATCACCTCGAAGACCCGCTCCTCGTTGAGCACGCTCAGGCCAGGCGCGCCCTCGACGGGGGTGAGGATCCGCACCCCGGCGATGCGCTCACCGTCGACGTCGAGCCGGTCGGCGGGCTGGGCGGTGATGAACACCTTCCCGTCGGTGACCCACCAGGTGCCGGGGATCCCGTCGATCCGCTCGGGGCTGTCGGTGAGCCAGTGCAGCCCGGCCAGGCTGAGCCAGCCCAGCGGGTCGCGCAGGCCGTCCTCGCGGGCGTCGTGCCAGCGGCTCCAGTCGTCGGTGAACGGGGATGCGGTGGCGGTGTTCTCGATGGCGATCGTCATGACGCGCGTGCTCCTTCGGCGACGGTGGGGTGGTGGGGATGACGCAGACCGAGGTGGTCGCGCAGGGTGGTTCCGGTGTAGGCGGTGCGGAAACTGCCGCGTTCCTGCAGTTCCGGCACCACCGTGTCGACGAACTCGTCGAGTCCGGCCGGGGTCAGATGCGGGACGAGGATGAACCCGTCGGCGGCGTCGGACTGCACGTAGTCATCGATCTGCTCGGCGACCTGGGCCGCCGTGCCGATGAACTGCTGGCGCGAGGTGACCTCGATGATGAGTTCGCGGATGCTGAGCTTCTCCGCCTCCGCGCGCTCGCGCCACGCCTTCGCCACGGCCAGTGGGTCTTTCGCGTGCCGGACCCGGCCCCGGGTGATCTCGGCGGTGGTGTCGGGGTCGATGTCGGGCAGCGGGCCGTCGGGGTCGTAGCCGGAAAGGTCACGGCCCCAGACCTGTTCGAGGAAGGCGATGGCGGTCTGCGGGCTCACCTGCTGGAGCCGGATGTGGGCGGCCCGCTCGTGCGCCTCGGCCTCGGTGGCGCCGAGGACGAAGGTGGCAGCCGGGAAGACCAGCAGTTCCTCGTGCGCGCGACCGTATTTCGCGAGCCTGCCCTTGATGTCGGCGTAGAACTTCTGGCCCGCCTCGAGGCTGCCGTGCACGGTGAAGATCGCGTCGGCGGTCCTGGCGCCGAACTCGCGGCCCTCGTCGGAATCGCCCGCCTGCAACAACACCGGGTGCCCCTGCGGGCTCGGTGGCACGACGAACGGCGCGGCGATGTCGAACTGCGAACTGTGGAAGGCGGTGTCGGGGATCTCGCGCGCGAACACCCCGCGCTCGCGGTCGACGACCAGCGAGTCGGCGGGCCAGCTGTCCCACAGCGCCCGGCTCGCGTCGATCACCTCGCTGGCGCGCCGGTACCGCTCGCTGTGCTCGAGATAGCCGCCGCGCCGGAAGTTCTCGCCGGTGAACGCGTCGGAGGAGGTGACCACATTCCAGGCCGCGCGCCCGCCGGAGAGATGATCGAGCGAGGCGAACTGCTTGGCCAGCTCGAACGGCTCGTTGTAGGTGCTGTTGATCGTGCCCGCCAGGCCGAGCCGCTCGGTGACCGCGGCGACGGCATTGAGCACGGTGAACGTATCGGGTCTGCCCACCACGTCCAGGTCGTGGACGCGCCCACGATGCTCCCGCAGCCGCAACCCCTCGGCGAGGAAGAAGAAGTCGAACAGTCCGCGCTCGGCCGTGCGCGCCAGATGCTCGAACGAGGCGAACTCGACCTGCGACTTCGACGCCGGATCGGCCCAGACAGTGGTGTTGTTGACGCCGGGGAAATGCGCGGCGAGGTGAACTTGCTTGCGAGGCTTGGCGGTCACAGCGCGGCTCCTGTCGCGGTGGCGTATCGGCTTGCCGGGCGGGCAAGACCGAGGCGGTCACGGAGGGTTACGGGGGCGCCCGCACGCGCCGCCGAGTCGGCACCGGTGACCGAATCACGCTGCGGGGCCGGAGGGTTGGTGCTGTTCGCGGCGCCCGACGTGACCACTTCGGCGGTTCCGGTCGCCGTGGCTTGGTCGCCGGTGGCGAGGTCAGAGGAACCCGCTGCCCCAGGCAAGGCAGCCGATGCCGGTGCGGTGCGGTGATGGGCGGTGAGGATGGTCAGCGTGGCACGCAACGCCAGCGGCTGCAGGACTACACCGTCGACGATCCCGGCGGCGGCGATCTCGGCGAGCAGCACGTCGAGATCGGCGGCGGTGCCCGCGTGCAGCAGTGTGGCCGCGGCATCGCCTGCGTGAGGAGCGGAGTCGTCGTCGGCTCGGGTGGCGGTGTGGTCGGCGCCGGTGACGACTGCGGCGGACCGCGCGGCCCAGCCATCGAGTTCACGCACATCGGCCCGCGCCTGTTCGGCCGAATCGGCCAGGTGCACCGGCAGATCGAGCAGCACCCGCACCGAGTCCGGGTCGCGGCCCGCGGTGGCGAGCGCGGCGCGCAGGGCGATGCGGCGTTGCGCGGCGGTGGCCAGGTCGGGGGCACTGATCCGGATGAGGTCGGCGCGGTGGACGGCGACCTCGGTCGACTCGGGATCGTCGGCGCGCACCGTCACGATCGGCTGACCCTGCGGTGAGCGCGGGGTGATGGACGGCCCCTTCACCGCGAAGTTGTCGCCGGTGAAGTCGATGTAGTGCAGGCGGTCGCGGTCGATGAAGCGCCCGGTGGCGACATCGCGGATCTCGGCGTCGTCCTCCCAGCTGTCCCACAGCCGGGTGACCACCTCGATCGCTTCGCCGGCCTCGTGCCACAGCGCGGGACCGTCCTGAACATCCTTGCGGCCGAACGCCTTCGCCTCGGTGGCTGTGCTCGACACGGTCACCTCCCAGCCCGCGCGGCCAAGGCTCGCGAAATCGAGGGCCGCGATCGCCTTGGACACGTGGAACGGTTCGGTGTGGGTCACCGGTGCCTGCGGGATCAGCGCGATCCGGCGGGTCAGCGGCGCGGTGCGGGCGGCGATCGCGACGGCGTCGAGCCTGCCGCGGGTCACCCCGGCACCGCCCTCCTGCACGCGGAACGAATCGGGCAGCAGCACCGCGTCGAAGCCGAATCGTTCGGCCAGGGTCACCACGGCGGTCCAGTAGTGCGCGGTGAACAGGTCCTCGGCCCCGGAGTCGGCGCGCCGCCAGGACGCGGGATGCGTTCCGGTACCGGCTGCTTCGATGCCGAGGAACAGGTCGGCCTTGCTCATCGGGTGAGGTCCTTTCCGTCGAGCGGATCGATCCGGATGCCCGGCGCCGGGATGGCCGCGAGCAGTTCCTTGGTGTACTGGTGCTGCGGATCGGTGAACAGCGTCGCGGTGGGCCCGGTCTCGACGATCCGGCCGTGCCGCATCACCGCCACCCGGTCGCTGATCCGGCGCACCACGGCCAGATCGTGGGAGATGAACAGGTAGCCGAGCGCGAGTTCGGACTGCAGGCCGTCGAGCAGGTCGAGGATCTGTGCCTGCACCGAGGCGTCCAGCGCGGAGACCGGCTCGTCGAGCACGAGCAGATCGGGGCGAAGGGCCAGCGCGCGGGCGATCGCCACGCGCTGACGCTGCCCGCCGGACAGCTCCGCGGGCCTGCGCTTGGTGAAATCGGCGGGCAGCGCGACCTGGTCGAGCAACTCCGCCACCCTGGCGGTGCGCCCGGCCCGGTCGCCGACACCGTAGGCGCGCAGCGGCTCGGCGATGATGTCGCTCACCTCCCAGCGCGGGTCCAGCGAGGAGTACGGGTTCTGGTACACCACCTGGAATTGCTTGCGCAGCAGTCGCAGTCGATTGCGGCGGGCGCTGGTGAGGTCGTGCCCGTCGAAGGTCACGGTGCCGCTGTCGGCGTCGGTGAGCCGCAGCGCGATCCGCGCGGTCGTCGACTTGCCCGACCCGGATTCGCCGACCAGGGCGAGGGTTTCGCCGCGGTCGAGGGTGAACTCCACATCGTCGACCGCGGTGATGTCACCGGCGCTCGCGTGGAAGCGTTTGTGCAGGGCATGGACCGACAGCAACGGCACCTCCGCTCGGGGACGTATCGGCCGGAACTCGGTGGGCGCCAGCGCGGGGGAGGCGGCCAGCAGCCGCCGGGTGTAGGGGGCGGCAGGCCGGGTCAGGACCTGGGCGGCCGGACCGGCTTCGACGACCTCGCCCTGCTCGAGCACCACGAGACGATCGGCGCGCTCGGCGGCCACGGCCAGGTCGTGGGTGATCAGCAGGACCGCCGTGCCGCGCGCGGCGATCCGCTCGGCCAGCCGGTCGAGCACCTGCCGGGCGACGGTCGCGTCCAGTGCGCTGGTCGGCTCGTCGGCGATGATCAGCTCCGGCCCGCAGGCCAGCGCGATCGCGATCAGCACCCGCTGGCGCTGTCCGCCGGAGAGCTCGTGCGGGTACTGCCTGGCCCGCATCTCGGGGTTGTCCAGACCGACTTCCTCGAGCAGGTCGAGCGCCTGCAGCTTGGCTCCGCGCCGCTCGGCGAGCTTGTGCACGAGCAGCGCCTCGGCGACCTGATCACCCACCCGCAGCACGGGATTGAGCGACAGACCGGGATCCTGTGGCACGAACCCGATCCGCGCGCCGCGCAGCCGCCGCAGTGACTTCTCGTCGGTGGGGTCGACCTTCTCGCCGTCGAACTCGATCGTGCCCGAGACGACCTCGGCCGTGTCACCGAGCAGCCCGATCACCGAGTGCGCCAAAGTGGACTTGCCCGAACCGGATTCACCGACCAGCGCGACCACCTCACCGCGTGCCACCTCGATCGAAGCGCTACGCAGCGCCGTCACCGGACCGCCCCCGGACCGGTAGGTGATGCGCAGGTCGGTCACCCGCAACAGCGGGCCCGCCGTCCGCTCGTTCTCGGCCTGCGCCGATTCGGTCCGGTCAGATCCGTTCACCGAGGGCCCGGCGCCGTTCGACTGCTCGCTCATCGCGTTCCCGTCCTTCCGACATGACGGCCCAGCCGCTGCGCCGCGAGCACGACGGCGATGATGACCAGGCCGGGCAGAGTGGTCAGCCACCAGGCGGTGGCGAGGAAATTGCGGCCCTCCGAGATCAGCGAACCCCATTCGGGCGTGGGCGGTTTGGTGCCGTAGCCGAGGAAGCTGAGCGAGGAGACCGCCAGTACCGCCATGCCGAATTCCACGGCGGCCAGGGCCAGGACGGGCTGGAACGAGTTGGGCAGCACGTGCCGGGCGAGCACCGTGTACCAGCGCACTCCCGAGGCGTGCGCGGCCTCGACGTACGGCGCGTGGCGCACCCGCAGCACCTCCGAGCGCATCACGCGCGCGAAGTTGGCGATCAGTGAGATGCCCACGGCGATGGCCACATTGCGCGTGCCGAAGCCGAGCGCGGTCACCAGCGCGAGCGCGAGCAGCAGCGACGGGATCGACAGCAGCACGTCGACCACCCGCATGATCGCGGAGTCGACGATCCCGCCCGCCGCGCCGGACAGCAGCCCGAGCAGCGAGCCGACCACCAGGGCGATGGCGACCGCGCTGAGGGTGGCGGTGAGCGAGAGGCCCGCGCCGTGCACCATCCGCGTGTAGAGGTCGCGACCGAGATTGTCGGTGCCGAACCAGTGCGCCGCGCTCGGCGCCTGGAACTTCTCGGCGGGCACGCCGACCAGCGGATCGCCCGGGGCGAACAGCGTGGGCGCCACCGCCCACCCGACCGCGACCGCGAGCACCAGGCCCGAGAGCACCAGGCCGAGGTGTCCGCGCACCCAGCGGAGGGTCGCGGCGACGCGGTGCGTCCGTGCGCCGTCGTCGCCCGCGGTGGCTTCGGGGCGGTCGACCACCGAGCCACGGCGTACGAGGATGTCAACCATGTTCGGTCCCTTCGGTTTCGGAGTGGACAGCGAGGTCAGCCACCGCGCACCGCCTTCGTGAGGTCGGCGGGCTCGCCGGTCGGCTCCACGGCGGCGGCCTCGGTCGTGACCGGACGCGCCCGCCGGGCACCGGTGATCCGCGGATCGATGAGCGGATACAGCAGGTCGACCACCAGATTCACGGTCACGAAGATCAGCGCCGAGAGCAGCACCACCCCCTGCACCACCGGAATGTCCTGGTTCAGCACCGCGGTCTGGGTGAGCCTGCCGACCCCGGCCCTGGCGAACACCGACTCCACCACCACCGAACCGGCCAGCATGGTGCCGGCCAGCACACCGGCGATGGTGAACGCGGGCACGCTGGCCAGCCGGGCGACATGCTTGCGCTGCACCCACCAGCGCGAGCCGCCCTTGGCCACCGCCACCTCGGTGAACGGCTGCCGCCAGGTCTGTTCCAGCCCGGCCGCGAGCACCTGCGCGAGCACCGCGCCGATGGGCAGGGCCAGGGTCAGCGCGGGCAACAGCGTGCCCTGCAGCCCGGTGCCGCCGAACGCGGGGAACCAGTGCAGCCGGAACGAGAACAGCTGCAACAGGATCAGGCCGGTCCAGAAGGTCGGCACCGCGACACCCAGCGGCGGCAGCGCGCTGAGGGTGTTGCGCAGCCACGGCCGCCGGGTGTAGGTGGCGGCGAAGGCCAGTGCCGTGCCGCCGAGGACGGCGAACAGCAGGGCGAGCGCGGCCAGTCCGAGGGACGAGGGCAAGGCGTCGAGGAGGGCCTCGGTGACCGGCTGTCCGGTCGTGATGGAACTGCCGAGATCACCGGTGACGACATTGCCCAGCGCGGTCGTGTACTGCTCCCACAGCGGCTTGTCCAGCCCGTAGCGGGCCTGGAGTTCCGCGATGGCTACCTTGTCGACCGGCATGCCGAGGCCGCCGCCGTCGGCGGCCATCGAAACCGGGTCGGCGGGCAGCAGGTACAGCACGACGAACGAGATCGTGAACGCCGCCCACAACACCCAGATCGCCTGCAGTACCCGCGAACCCACATACCGGCCCATGATCAGCGCCCGCTCAACCAGGTGTCGAAGAACTGCAGCCGGGCCGAGGCTTCGAACTTCAGATCCTGGGTGTTGGCGGTGACACCGATCGCCTGGGACAGCTCGATGGTGGGCAGGTAGAGGCCGTTGTCGAGCACCTGCTTCTGCGCGGTCTCGATCAGTTCCGCACGCGCGGCCGGGTCATTGGCGGCCAGCTGCTCCGTGAGCGTGGCGTCGAGCTCCGGGATCGGGCCGCGGTTGCTGAGATTGCGGCCGGTCAGCGAGAACGAGGTGCGCAGGATGTCACCGTCGGCGCGGGTGGAGTTGCCGTAGAAGGAGTCGTAGTCCTTGCTGTTCATCTTCGCGGTGCTCTCCGGGCCCGAGACCAGGTCCAGCTGCAGGTCGACACCCACTTGGCGCAGCTGCTGCTGCACCAGCTCCAGAATCGCCTGGTTACCGGCGAAGACCTGGCTGAAGGTCACCGAGAAGCTCAGGCGCTCACCGTTCTTGGCACGGATGCCGTCGGGGCCGGGCACCCAGCCCGCCTGATCGAGGGCGGCCTTGGTCTTGTCCGGGTCGTAGGCCAGGCGCGCCGACTGATCCAGGTAGCCGGGGGTGGCCACGGCCAGGCTCGAGGTCGCGGGCCGGAACTTCGGGCCGAGCACCGTGTCGACGAGTTCCTGGCGGTTGAGCGCGGGCAGCAGCGCCTCGCGCACCGCCTGGTCGCGCAGCGGTCCACGGGTCACGTTGAGCTGCAGGCCGAACGGTGTGCCGGGGTTGGAGGTGGACAGCACCTGTCCGCCGACCGCCTCGATCTGCGGCTCGTCCTGGGGCAGCGCGTCGCTGATCGCGTCGAGCTGACCGGAGGTCAGGCTGCCGGTCCGCACACCCGATTCCGGGACGACCGTGAACTCGATCCGGTCGAGGTAGGCCTCGCCCTCGTGGCCGAACACGGCCGAGCCCCAGTTGTAGCCGGTGCGCTTGGCCAGCGTCACCGAGGCGTCCTGCTTGTAGTCGGCGTAGGTGAAGGGGCCGCTGCCGATGTTGTCACCGGCGCAGCGCTCCTCGGCGGCCTTGGCATTGGTGGACTCGGCCAGGATGCCGAGCTGCGGGGTCGAGGAGGCCTGCAGGAACTGGGCGTTGGGCTCGCTGAATTCGACGCGCGCGGTGAGCTTGTCGACCGCGGTGGTCCCGACATAGTTGGTCAGATAGCTCGATCCCAGCGGCGCCTTGGCCCCACCGAGCTTGACGATCGCGTCGAGAGTGTCGCGCACCGAGTCCGCAGTGAGCGCGGTGCCGTCGCTGAAGGTGACGCCGTCGGCGAGGGTGAAGGTGAACACCTTGGCGTCGGAGCTGACCTCCCAGCTCTTGGCCAGCCACGGCGTGATCTCGCCGGTCTTCGGGTCCTGATCGGTGAGCGAGTCGACGATCTGGCGGGTCACGTAGATGGTCTGGTTCGAGCCGGCCTGGGCCGGATCCGAGCAGCTCGGCGCCTGGGACAGGCCGTAGCGCAGGGTGCCGCCGGGCTGTGGCGGTCCGGCGTCACCACCACCTCCTCCCGTGTCACTGCCGCAGGCGGCCACGGTGGTGGCGGCGGCCAGCACGCCCGCGAGGACGGCGATGCGATGACGAGGACGGATCACGGGGTAACTCCAGAGAATTCGAGGCGCGAGGCCAGGGGTCGGCTCGGGATACGGCGGCGCAGTTCGGGCGCCACCTCGGCCTGGAACAGCGCGAGGCTGTCCAGGTGGTCGGAAACGGATCGGCCGTCACGTTCGGCGGACAGGTGGATCACCTCGTGGCCGAGTTGTTCGTGATAGCGGCCGACCTTGTCGAGCACCTGCTCCGGGCTGCCGATCAGGGCCGAGGAGCGGGCGACGAAGTCGTCGAGGGTCTCGAACACGATCGGGATGCCGAGCCTGCGCTGCAGGGCCAGCCGGGCGTCGTAGATCGGGCGGAAGGTGTCCAGTGCGGCCTGCGAGGTGCGGGCCACGTGGAAGCCCGCGGTGCCCGCGCCGACCAGGGCGTCGGCCGGGTCGTGACCGTGCTCCACCCACTGTTCGCGGTAGTGCCGGATCAGTTCGGCATACGGCTCGATCGGGTTGGTGACATTGGCCGAGAACACCGGATCACCGTGGCGCGCGGCCAGTTCCACCGATTCCCTGCTCGTCGCGCTGCCGTGCCAGATGCGCAGATCCGGCCGCAAAGGACGCGGCAGGGCCTTGGCGGCGGTGAGCGAGGGCCGGAACCGGCCCGACCAGGTCACCTCCTCGCCGGCCCACAGCGCCCGGAACAGTTCGTAGCCTTCGCGATTGCGGTCCCACTGATCGTCGGTGGTGACGTGGTAGAGCTGGGCCTGCGCGGCGCCGTTGCCCTTGCCGATGATCAGTTCCAGGCGCCCGTCGGCGAGGTTGTCCAGCGTGGAGTAGTCCTCGAAGGCACGCACCGGGTCGAGCAGGCTCAGGGTGGTGACGGCGGTGAACAGGCTGATCCGGGAAGTGACCGCGGCGATGTGGCTCAGGATCACCGGCGGTGCCGCCGAGAGGAACGGATCCTCGTGGCGCTCACCGACCGCGAAACCGTCGTAGCCGAGTTCCTCGGCGCGGCGGGCCTGGTCGATCACCTCGTGCAACCGGTCGCGGGTGCTCGGCACCACGCCGGTGACCGGATCGGGCACGCGGGTGATCAACGTCATCAGCAGGAACTTCATGCGTGGCCACCTCCCGCCACGAGCCGGTCGACACTCATGCGGCGGGCTTCTTCGGCAGACCGGGCGGGTTGATCCGCGACTCGGTGACCTTCTCCGAATCCAGGCCCCAGCGGTCGAGCACCTTCTGGTAGCTGCCGTCGGCGATGGCGTGCTGCAGCGCCTGGTGGATCGGGCCGATCAGGCCGTTGTCCTTCTTGGTGAGCGCCGCGATCTCACCCTGCAGCTGCTCGCCCGCGCCGGAGAAGGTGGCGATGATCTTGCTGTCGCCGGTGGTGGTCGAGTGGTAGACGGCCGCGGGGTTCGGGCCGATGTAGCCGTCGATGCGCCTGGAGGCCAGCGCCAGGTAGTAGTCGGTGGACTGCTGGTAGTAGGCGATGTCGATCGGGGCCAGGCCCTCGGCGACGTTCTGCTCGTTCCAGCTCACCAGCAGCTGCTCCTGGTTGGTGCCCGCGCCGATGCCGATGCGCTGACCCGCCAGGGATTTGCGGTCGGTGTAGGTCAGGTCGCTGTCCTTGTGCACCTCGAGCGCGACGGTGTCGGTGCGGTAGGTGGCGAAGTCGTACTTCTCCTTGCGCTCCTCGGTGACGGTCACGTTGGAGATGAACGCGTCCACCTCACCGGAATCCACCCGCACGAAGTTCTGCGACCAGTCGGCCACCTGGATGTCGAGCTTCAGGCCGAGGATGTCGGCCACCAGGGTGGCGAAGTCGACCTCGGAGCCGACGACGGTGCGGTCGTCGGTGGCGTAGAACCGCAGCGGCGGCACGGAACCGGCGGGACCGGTCACGACGAGGGTGCCGCGGTCGCGGATGGCCTGCGGCACCTGGGCGGCGATGGCGTCGACCTTGTCCACCCGCAGCCTGGCCTCCTGGGCGGGGGAGAGGTCGTAGGTGGTCTCGCCGGCCTGCACGGTGGTGGCCGATTCGGGCTCGGCGGTGCAGCCTGCCGTCAACAGCGTGGCCGCCGCGACGATGCCGATCAGGGTGGAGAGCTTCATCAGTGTCGAAACCTGTTCGTGGAAGGGATGTTCAGCGGACGCGGGACAGGAACGCCTGCGTGCGCGGGTGTTCGGGGTGGTCGAGGACGGTGGCGGCGTCGCCGCGTTCGACGATCACGCCCTCGTCGAGGAACACGACCGTGTCGGCGACCTCGCGGGCGAAACCGATCTCGTGGGTGACGATCACCAGCGCGGTGCCGCCGTGCGCGAGATCGCGGATGACGGCGAGGACCTCGCCGACCAGTTCCGGATCCAGCGCCGAGGTCGGCTCGTCGAACAGGATCAGTCGCGGTTTCAGCGCCAGCGCCCGCGCGATGGCCACGCGCTGCTGCTGACCGCCCGACAGCCTGCGCGGATAGGCGTCGGCGTAATCGGCCAGGCCGACCCGGGCCAGCAGCTTCTCGGCCTCGGCGACCACCTCGGCGCGCTTGCGCCGCTGGGCCGAGACGGGCGCGAGCACGATGTTGTCGAGCACGGTCAGATTCGGGAACAGGTTGAACTGCTGGAACACGAACCCGATGTGGCTGCGCTGGGCGCGCACGGCGTGGTCGGGCAGCGGGCGCAGGACGTTGCCGCGCTGCCGGTAACCGATCAGCTCGCCGTCGATGTGCACGGTGCCCGCGTCCTGGGCCTCCAGATGGTTGAGCACCCGCAGCAGCGTGGACTTGCCCGAGCCGGACGGCCCGATCAGCGCCACCACCTCACCGGCGCGCACCGCGAGGTCGACCCCGCGCAGCACCTCGGTGCCGTTGTAGGACTTGCGAATGCCCCTGGCCTGCACCGCGGCGGTCATCGGGTGGCTCCTCGGGGAGGCGCGGTGTGCGCGGCGATCTCGGTGACCTTGGCGCGGACCCGCTGCCACGGTGTCGGCGGCAGCTGACGCTGCGCGCCCTTGGCGTAGTGCCGTTCGATGTAGTACTGGACGATCGACAGGATCGTGGTGAGCACGATGTACCAGACGGTGGCCACCATCAGCAGCGGCACCACCCGGCCGTTGCGGCCGAAGACCACCTGCACCTGGTAGAACAGCTCCGCGATCGCCATCACCGACACGATCGAGGTGCCCTTGAACAGCCCGATCACCTCGTTGGCCGCGTTCGGCAGGATCGAGCGCATCGCCTGCGGCAACACCACCGTGCGGAACTGGCGCCACTTCGGGATGCCGAGCGCGGCGGCCGCGTCGAGCTGACCCTGGTCGACAGCGAGCAGTCCGGCCCGGATCAGCTCGGCCGAATAGGCCGCCTGGTGCAGCGCCAGCCCGATCACCGCGGCGGTGAACCCGCTGATCACGCCGTTGACCTCGAAGTCGAAGAAGGCCGGGCCGAACGGGATGCCCACCGACAGCCGCTGATACAGGTAGGCGATGTTGAACCAGAACAGCAGCTGCACGATCAGCGGGATCGAGCGGAACGCCCAGATGTAGGTCCAGGCGATCACCCGCAGCACCGGATTGTTCGACACCCGGCCGATCGCCAGGAGTGTGCCGAGCGCGAAGCCGAGCACCGTGCCCCACAGGGTCAGTTCGAGTGTCACCTGCAGGGCGGCCAGCACCGAGGGTGCCGTGAAGTACTGCGCGAACGTGCCCCAGTCCCAGCCGGGATTGGTGATCAGTCCGTGGGCGAACTGCGCCACCAGGATCAGCGCGATCGCGCCGACCACCCAGCGCCACGGATGCCAGGCTCCGGCGATGCGGGGCAGCCCGGATTCGTCGGGTCCTTCGGGCGAAACACTCGCCTGCTCGGGGCGCGCGGGGTTCGCGGCGCCGGAAACGGCAGACGCGGTCATGGGTAGATCTCCTCCATCGAACCCGGCAGAAGCACCCACACCCGGAAACGGGCGGGTTGCTGCGACGTCGTCGAGCCAGGTCTCTCGGTCGCTCTGGATGGTTGTGCTCGGGCTGCTGACCCGAGCTGAACCAGCATGTGGCACAGGCGGGATCGTTCACAACGGTAAAAGTCAGCGTGAGCGCAGAGCTTGGGCGCGCGGTTCGCACGGTGCATACTTCGCGGCGACAGGGTGGGGACCGGGCCGAACACGTGTGCCCGCCACGCCGTGTTCATCGGCTGGATCTGCGCTTTTCCGGAGTACCGTCGGCCTTCTGAGTGTCGACGATGAGGAGTTGCGCCGTGATCGTGTCGCGTCGTTCCACCGCACTGACCTCGCTGACGGCCTGCGCCGCCGCGCTGTTGCTGGCCGTGCCGCCCGCGGCCGCCGAGCCCGCCGCCACGGTCACGACGCCCGCGGTCACCAGGGACGCGCCGACGACACCCGCCGCCGGTCCCGGTGACCTGCTCGCCGCCTACCAGACTGTGGTCGACACGCTGAAAGCGTTGGGTGTCGAGCCGTTCCTGTACCCCACGGCGGCCCTGAACTGCTCCGGTGACGGCCTCGGCATCGTCCCCGCCGTCGCGGGCGCGGTACCCGGCCCCTGGCCTGCCAACACCCTGCCGATCCCCGGCCTCGACCTCACCGCCGTGAAATCAGGGCAGACCCTGTTCACCTTCCTGCCCTACGGCATGGCCGCCGACACCCCCGCCACCGAGACCGCGGGCATGCAGGTGGCCTGGCTCAACCTCAGCAGCGGCCGCGGCGGCATGGCCTCGATGGGCCCGATCGCCGACATCGTCGGCGCCATGGTCCCGCCCGAGGTGCCCGTCGAACTGCGCCCGCTCGCCGAGGCCGCCATCCGCGACTTCCTCTTCGCCGCCATCCCGGTCGGCGGCGTCCGCGCGGTCCCCGTCGACACCGGCCGCGGCACCGTCCTGGCCGCCGTCTTCGGCACCGCCGACAACGCGGGCCGCTCCTGCTTCTTCTTCCCGACCATCGGCATCACCGAAGTCCCCTGACCGCGAGTCGACGCACCCACCGTGCAGCCTCGATCGCCCTGACGGCGTTGGACCGTTGATCACCAGGCGTCCAGGTGGGCATCGGCCGAGAAGAAGCCGCCACCAGTGCCTGGCGATCAACGGTCCAGGCCGCAGCGTCAGCGCGGGGCGGCTTCGGTGGGGCAGCTCAGGCGTGTTTGGCCGTGCGGCGGTCGGGGGTGACCAAGGGGCGTTGCTTCCAGCGGAGGCGGCCGGTGCGGTGGCGGTGGTGGGAGCGCACCCACAAGGTGAGGTAGTGGCCGACGCCGATCGGGTGGGCCAGGGCCGAAGTGAGGTCGGCGCGGGTGGGGGAGCTGCGGGTCTCGGTGCTGCGGGCGAGGATTCGGCCGGTGACGGCGGCGAGGTAGCCGAGCAGGCCGGCGCGGCGGGTGCGGCCGCGGCCGAGGATCGCGGCCAGCGGGGGAATCCAGTAGGCGAGGGCGACGAACAGGCCGACGGCCGCGCCCGCGTCGAGTCGACCGCCGTAGGCCGACCACAGCCAGCGCGTGTAGCCGTCGGTGAGTTCGGTGGCGCCGGTGTACATCCGGGTGCGGGCCGAGGGGCCCGCGGTCACCAGTGCCGTGCGATGTCCCGCCCGGCGGACGGCCCTGGCCAGATCGAGGTCCTCGGTGGCGCTGGCCGCGACCGCGCCGTGCCCACCGGCGGCCCGGTAGGCCTCGGCGTCGACGGCGAGGAACTGTCCGCACGCCACCGCGGTGGACGGGCGCAGGCTGTGATTGGCGGGACCCAGCGGCAGGGTCGAGGCCCACGACCAGGCCAGCAGTGGCTGGACCAGGGCTTCGGTGACCGAGCCCGCCTCCTGCACGGGCCACGCCGACACCACCCCGGCCTCGCGTTTGCGCAGCTCGGTGACGGCCGCGGCGATCGCTTGCGGGGTCAGTCGTACATCGGCGTCGACGAAAACCAGTGCCGCGTCATCGGTTCGGGCGGCCAGACGCGCACACGCGGCGGCCTTGCCGGTCCAGCCCGGGGCCGGGTGGGCGGCCGAGCGCAGCACGGTGAAGCGGTCGTCGCCGCCGATCGCGGCCAGTGCGGCTTCGTAGGTGCCGTCGGTGGAGGCGTCGTCGAGGATCAGCACCCGCAGGCGCGGCACCCCGGTCTGGGCGCGCAGGTCGGCGATGAGGTCGGGCAGTCGCTCGGCTTCGTCGCGGGCGGGTACACATACGGTGACCGGCTCGATCACGCCGGACACCTGGCGCGGCAGGGTGCGCAGGGTGACCAGGTTGTAGGCGGCGGTGGTCGCGCCGAGCGCGGCCAGACCGGTGCCGGCCCAGGTCAGGTAGCGCCCGGCCGCGCCCATGTCAACGGCCCAGCCTGCGACTGGTGATCTCGCGCCACATCTCCGAGGGGGAGAATCCGCCGCGCGGCGCGTTCGGCGGGCCGGGATTGCGGTCGCGGAAGGCCAGCCCGGCGACCAACGCGGCCACCGCCAGAGTGATACCGCCGACGATGCCCGCCCAGCCCGCGAACGAGCGGGTGTTCGGGTCCGCGTACTTGACCTCGGCGCGCAGGGTCGAGCTCTCCCCGGCCGGCAGCTTCCACAGCACGGTGTTGTCGCCCTCACGGGTGCCGTTGGTGGTGGCGACGCGGGCCGGGAACGCGATGGAGAACTGCACATCGGACCCGTTCGGCGGCACCGACTCCAGGTCGACGCGCCCGGTCAGGCTCACCAGATCGCCGGAGCGCTGGAACTCGAGGGTGAACATGCCCTGCGTCTGATCCGACAGGCTGCCGAGCTGGCCGACCTCGCCGAAGGACAGATCATCGAAGAACACCTGGGTGCCGAGGTACCCGTCCTGGTTGTACGTCTCGACCCGGACCTTGGCCGCCAGCTGATCGGGCGCCTTCAGCTGCGGGCCCTTGTCCTCGGGCCCGGTCGGCACCACCGCGGCCACGATCCGCCCCGACACCCGGTCGTTGGACGACACGCCCATCGACACCTGGACGCGCAGGCACCCGGTCAGCGCGGGCACCAGCAGTGCCAGCAGCACGGCGACGGCCGCGAGTCGCCGCCCGGGCGCACGGCGACGCGAGGAGGGAGTGGGCATGTCGGCGACGGGACTCGGCTGCACGGTTGACATCGTGCCAGGCCCCGGCCCGAGAACCCACCCGACGGGCCCACCTACCCGTCCCGACCCACCTCGAACAGGCCATTCGCCCCCGATCCGGCGACCGATCGGCGCGTCACCACCGATCTCCCCGGTTGTCACACCGACCTGGACGGTTGCTCACCAGGCCCTGGTGGCGGGCACTTCTCGGCCGATACCCACCTGAGTGCCTGGTGATCAAAGGTCCAACTCGCACGCGCGCGATCTGGGGTCACCAGCCGGTGTCGCGAGGGGACGTGCGCGCAGGAGTAGTGGGATGCCGAGGAGGGCGAGGCCGACGAAACCCCAGGCAGCGGAGGCGGGGAGGTCGAGGAAGACGGCGTGGGCGAGGGTGGAGCCGAGCCAGGTCCACAGGAAGACGGCGACCGGAACGGCCACCGAGGGATCGTGTGCCGGGGGGAGCGCTCTGTCCAGCACGGTGAGCAGCAGCGCCATGAGCGCCGAGACCAGGGCCCAGCCGAGGTAGTTCGTGTACGGGATCTGTGGCAGGCCGGGCAGTCCGGCGCCGGTGACCGCCCAGCTCCACTGCCCGTCGGCCACCATCTGCGGATCGAGGAACAGATCCCAGCCCACGGCACCGACGACCAGCAATCCCGCCCGCCGCACCGCCGAACCCGTCAGCAGTCCCGCGACGACCCAGATCGGATACAGCCCACCCGTCCAGGCCAGCGGGATCACCAGCGGAACCTCCGCGAACGCGGGCCCGAGCCGATCCACCGCGTACGTATAGGCCCCGAACGGAAATCCCGTGGCCGTCCCCACCATCTCGGCACCCAGCCCGACCCCGGACACCACCGCGAAGAACCCGCCCGCCCACACCCAGCCCCGAGTCGTCACCGCATGCAGCAGTGCCGTCGCCGCCGACAGCACCACCACCGCGACACTGATCCGATCGCGACCCACCCCCGCGCTCAGCGGGTACGTGATCTGCACCAGCACCAGCAGAATCGCCGCACCCGCGGGCACAACCCGCCACGGCTCCACTCGCCGCCACGCCCGAATCGCCTCTGCGAGGTCAGGCAGCCGTGGCGGCTGCGATGAGCCGCCGGGGTGGGGGTTCGGGTCGGTCGTCATCGTCTGCGCGGCAGGGGGAATCGACGTTTCCGCTGGTCGGTGAGGACCAGGCGGGCCGCGCTGCGGCCGCTGGCGCCGGAGACGCCGCCACCGGGGTGGGTGGAGGCGCCGGTGAGGTAGAGGCCGGGGGCGCCGGGGACGCGCTGGCCGGACAGTTCGGGCAGGGGGCGCCACAGCATCATCTGGTCGAGGGACATCTCGACGTGCATCACATTGCCGCCGCGCAGGCCCATCTCGCGTTCGAGGTCGACCGGGGTCTGGACGAAACGCTGCCGGACCGAGGCGGTGAATCCCGGTGCGTATCGCTCGACCTCGGCGATGATCCGGTCCGCTTCGGATTCGGCGTGGTCGGCCCAGTCGCCGTCGGCCATTTCATAGGGGTGCCACTGCGCCCACAGCGAGAGCTGGTGCTCGCCAGGTGGGGCGATGCTCGGGTCGAGGGCGCTGAAACTCATCGCCAGCACCACCGGTCGGGGCGGCAGCGCACCGGCCAGCGCCGCACCATGTGCCAGGCGCAGCTGGGCGCGGTCCTGCACGAGGAACTGCAGACCGCGGGCGGATTCGGCGGGGGAGGCGCCGGGGTATTCCGGTAGCCGGTCGGTCGCCAGGCGCACCACCATGCCGATGCCGGGGCCCACCCGGACGCGGCGCTGCCAGTCGTCGAGCACGTTTTCGTCGAAGCCGCCCGCGCGCAGCAGGTCGAACGTGGCCAGGATGTGGGCGCCCGCGATCACGGTGTCGGCGTGCAGATTCCGCCCCGAGGCCGTGCGCACCTGCCAGCCGTCACCGGAGCGCCGCAACTCCGTGACGGCGTCGCCGGTGTGCAGCTCACCGCCGTCGGCACGCAACCGGGCGATCAGCGCCGCGCTGAGCGCCCCACTTCCCCCCACGGCCCGGCCGGGCGGCAGCGTGTGCATGAGCGCGGCGAAACCGGCCATCGGCGCGGTCCCCGGCTCCGACATCGGCGGACCCGACTGCGCGCCGAACCAGGCGAGCGAGGCCTTGAGGCGTTCGTCGTCGAACCACGTGTCGAGCAGGGCGTCACCGGACTGCAGGAACTCCCGCGACAGCGCGCTGCCGCCGTCGCGCGCGTCCAGCCCCCAGAACGAGCGCAGCAGCCGACCCGGCGTGGGCGGACCGCCGAACGCGCGCATCACCCGCGCGCTGCGCGCACCCCACTCCGCGACGAATCGCCGGTACGCCTCGGCATCACGGTCACCGCAGGCGGCCGCGATGGAGGCACAGGTCAGGTCGAGATCACGACGGAACACGATCGGCGGGCGCGCACCGTCCGACGGCGTGAATCCCCACGGATCGCAGTCCAGATAGCGCAACCCGAACCGCTCGAGCTCGAGCTCCTCGATGATCCCGGTGTGCCGGACCATGATGTGCGCCGAGGAACCGCGATCGACCAGATGACCAGGGAACCGCGCCACCGTCGACACCGCGCCGCCGGGCACCTCATCACGTTCGAGCACCTGCACCCGCCGACCCGCGCGCGCCAGATAACAGGCCGCGACCAGCGCGTTGTGCCCCGAACCGACGATGACCGTCGTGCCCGGTGCCCTCACGCGCGGCCGCCGGGCGATGGCATCGGCAGCCGCCGCCCCAGGATGGCGAACGGCCGGGTGTCGCCCGCGAAGACGAAATTGCGGATCACATCGGTGAATCCGGCCCGCCGGTACAGCCGCCAGGCCCGGTTCGCCTCCTCGGGCACCTCGGGGGTGGACAGCAGCACGGCCGCCTCCGGACGGTCGGCCAGCAACCGCTCCAGCAGCGTCGCGCCGATCCCGCGGCCCTGCGCCGCCGGGTGCACGTGCAGCTCGGTGAGCTCGAAATAGTCGGCGAGCAGGTCGCGCGCGGCGGCATCGGGCCAGCCGCACCGGCGCATCCCGGTGTGCACCTGCTGATGCCACCACTGGCGGGGCGTGCCGTGATAGCCGTAGGCGATCGCCACGATCGGGGCGGTGCGCAGGTCGACCGCGCCGGAGTCGTCGGGCAGCACGGCCGCCACCGCGCGCCACCCGGCCCGGGTGGTGTGCTCGGTCCACATCGGGGCGCGGTGGTGCTCGGTGCCGCGCGGATAGTCCATCGCGGCGACATAGACCGACAGCGCGTCGTGCAGACGCGCGCGCAGGTCGGCGACGCTGAGGTCGACGACGGCGGGGGCGGGAGTGTGATTGGGCTTGACGGCTGTCATGGCTCTCGTCGGTGGCGCGCTGGCGCGGAAGTTGTCGGTGGGTGTCCCTATATTCAATCTCAATTCAAACGTTCGAATGCTTGTTCGATCTGTGCGAGGGGCGAAAGGGGCAGCAGATGGCTGGTCGCAACGATGGTCGGGAGCACGCGGCACACGACGGTCGCGCGGGTGGTCTGCTACGCCAGGCCGACGCCCTGCTCACCGACTCGGCCTGGGAACACGAACCCGGTGAGCGGTTCCGCACCGCCTACCTCGCCGCCCTGCGCGGCGCGGGCGCGATGATCGCGCTCACCGGCGCCGATCGGGCCCCGCGGGCCCGCTCGCGCAGCGCGTGGGTGCTGCTGCGGCGCGCCTCGCCGGAGTTCGCGATGTGGGCGGACTACTTCGAGGCGCACTCGCAATTGCGGGCCGCGCTGGAGGCCGGATTGGACCGGGAGATCACCGACACACACGCCGACGAGTTCTGCTCACGGGTGGGCGCATTCCTCTACGACGTCGACGATGCGCTGGTCGCCGCGGTCAAGACACGCCCGCAGCCGAGTCGCGACCGGGACATGACTGCTTAGTTATCACCGAGTGGGTGGTACGGCTTCGATCGAACTCGTATCATGGGGAGCAGATAGCCGCCAAGGTCGGCTACCCGTCGCCTACCCGGAGGCGACCAGCCACGCCTAGTGCCGGGGGAGGTACCGTGCCACTCTCCGAGCACGAGCAGCGCATGCTCGAACAGATCGAGAGCGCTCTCTATGCTGAGGATCCGAAGTTCGCCTCGTCCGTCCGTGGCGGACGTCTTCGCTCCACGTCGAGTCGACGGAGATTTCAGGCCGCGGCATTGTTCGCCATCGGCCTGTGTCTTCTCGTCGCAGGCATCGCCGCCCCGTTCAAGCCGGGCGGTTTCCCCATCATCAGCCTCGTCGGATTCATCGCCATGTTCGGTGCGGGTGTCCTGCTGATGGTCGGTAACTCGCGCCGAGCCGCGCCAGCGGACTCGGACGAGACCCCGGCGACAGGTCAAGGTCCGTCGCCATCGGGAGGTTCGACCGAACGAGGTGGTCGCCAGCGCAAGTCCGGCGGCTTCTCCGAGCGGATGGAGGACCGGTTCCGCCGACGGTTCGAGCAGGAGTAGCTCGCCCGTAGCCGGAACATCACGGCAGTGAAGGCGGCGTCGCACCCCCGCGGGTGCGGCGCCGCCTTCGTCGTGTTCGGGTAGCTGGGACCGGTCCGGCCCGGTGATCAGGGCGGTTCCCCCACCTTCCCCACCATTCCCCACGTCGCCCCCGCGCGGCGCCCGCATCCCCGCTCGGTCCGTGCCGGCATCGGCCGCACCTGGGATGTTTGCTGAACGTTGTCGGAACCCGGGGTTGCCGACCCGCGCGGGTTCTCCGAACACGCGATAACCCCGAATCTCGGTGATAGCTGGGGTGACCTGCGGAATTGTGTTGGCGGGGAGCAGGATCACCCAGGGTTTCGATTGAAAGTGGGGGAAAGTGGGGTAATGTGGGTCGCGCACTACAGGAGAGGCCGTACGGCGAGGTGATCCAGTAGGGAGGTGGCCGGGATGTTTCTCGGTACCTACACCCCCCGCCTGGACGACAAAGGGCGATTGACGTTGCCTGCGAAGTTTCGAGACGATCTGGCGGGAGGGTTGATGGTCACGAAGGGCCAAGACCACAGCCTGGCCGTGTATCCGAAAGACGAGTTCACCGCGCTCGCGCGGCGAGCGGCGGCGGCGTCTCGAAGCAACCCGCAGGCAAGGGCTTTCGTCCGAGCGCTGGCGGCGGGCACCGACGAACAACGTCCGGACGCACAGGGCCGGATCACGCTGTCGCCGGACCATCGGCGGTATGCCGATCTCACGCGGGACTGCGTGGTGATCGGGTCGGTCGACTTCCTCGAGATATGGGACAAGCAGGCGTGGGAGTCCTACCTCGCCGAGCACGAGGAGGACTACGCGCAAGCCAGAGACGAGTCGCTGGGCGGGATCTTCTAGCCCGGAGCACGCGAGTGCTGCGAGGCCTCTGCCCGGGCGCGGACCCTGACGTACTTCCCCGACGCCAGGTGCCGCGCCTCGGTCAGAGACCTCGACGCATTCGCCGGTTCCACCGCAAGGGCGGTGGGACAGCTTCTTTCGGACCGCAATCTCATTCCAAAAGCACTGTGTGGCACGGCGATCCGTCTGCGACGCGAGGCAGTATCCCGGGAGGTCCAGGTGAACCATGACACCGAGAACCCCCGTCATGTGCCGGTCCTGCTCGAGCGCGCCGACGAACTTCTCGGCCCCGCGCTGAGCGAGCCGGGCGCGGTCTATCTCGACGCGACCCTCGGCCTGGGCGGGCACGCCGAACATTTCCTGCGCACCTATCCGCAGGCACACCTGGTGGGTCTCGATCGCGACACCACCGCGCTGAAACTGGCCGGCGAGCGCCTGGCGCCCTACGCCGACCGGATCACCCTGGTGCACACCCGCTACGACGGGATCGCGGACGCGCTCGCCGAGGCAGGCCTGCCCGAAATCGGTTCCGTCTCGGCGATTCTCATGGACCTCGGGGTGTCGTCGATGCAGCTCGACGAGGCCGAGCGCGGCTTCGCCTACTCCGTCGACGCACCGCTGGACATGCGGATGGACCCCACCACCGGCCCCACCGCCGCCGATGTGCTCAACACCTACAGCCACGGCGACCTGGCGAGGGTCCTGAAAACCTATGGCGACGAGCGGTTCGCGGGCAAGATCGCCTCGGAGGTGTTGCGCAGGCGCGCGGTCAAGCCGTTCAGCACCAGCGCCGAGCTGGTCGAGGTGCTCTACGCGAGCATCCCGGCCGCGGCGCGGCGCACCGGCGGACACCCGGCCAAGCGCACCTTCCAGGCGCTGCGGGTGGAGGTCAACGGCGAGCTCGACTCGCTGCGCGCCGCCCTGCCCGCCGCGCTGGACGCGGTGCGCGTCGGGGGGCGGATCTGTGTGATGTCGTACCAGTCGCTGGAGGACAGGCTGGTCAAGCAGGAGTTCGCGCCACGGATCGTGTCCCGCTCGCCGATGGAACTGCCGGTCGAATTGCCCGGCATGGGACCGGAATTCCGGATGCTGACCCGTGGCGCGGAGAAGGCGACCGAGTCCGAGATCGAGGCCAACCCGCGCTCGGCGCCGGTGCGTATGCGCGCGGCCGAGCGGATCGCGGAGAGGTCAGGGAGGACACAGGAGGGGACACGATGAGCGTGCGGACGAGCACTGTCGCCGTGCCGGGGCGTACGGCCCGTCGCGTGGAGGCAGCCGAACGGGTGAAGTCCGGTGCCGCCCAGCGGGCCTACGCGCGCAAGCGCACCAGGCAGCAGCTGCTCGACGGCATCGAGCTGCCCGAGCGGGCCTCGACGATGGCCGGGCGGATCCCGTTCGTCACCGCCATCATCGGTCTGCTCGGTTGCGGCCTCGCCCTGACCCTGCTGCTCACCACCCGCGCCGCCGAGGACAGCTACCTGCTCGGTGACGCCAGGGCGGTCAACCGCAAGCTCGCCGACGAGCGGGCCGCGCTGCAGCGCGAGGTCGCCGCCGCCGACTCGGCACCCGAATTGGCCGCGCGCGCCCGCGAACTCGGCATGATCCCGGCCACCGACCCGGCCCGGCTGGTCATCGGCCCCAACGGCGAGGTCACCGTCATCGGCACCCCGACGCCCGCCCAGGGCGCGCCGGTGCCGCCGCTCAACGGCCCGCCGACCACCACGCCCAGCGGTCCGGCGCCCGCCCACCAGCAGGCCCAGGGCGAACGGGTGGTGCCGGTGCAGCCGGGCGCCCCGATCGCGAGCCCGGCCGCCCCGAGCCCCACCCCGCCGAACGTGCTCGCCGCACCGGTCGTCCCCGGCGGTGGCGCGAATCAGGCACCGGCGCCCGTCGTTTCGCCGCAGCCCGAGCCGGGCGAGGCATCGGCGCCGAACGGTGCGCAGACACCGGGCGAGGAACCCACACCCGTCGAAGGCGAGACACCGCAGGCACCGCTCGCTCCGGCGACAGTGCCCGATCGGGTCGAGGTCGGCGCTCCGACGGACGGCGACACCTTCGCGCCCGCCTCGGCCGAAGGCCCCGCCCTCGCCCCGGTGACGGCGCCCGCACCGGCCGACACGCCGCCACACGCACCGGGTGTCGTGCCGGGACGGCCGACTCCCGCCGCCGCGCCGCCGAGCGAGCAACCGCACATCGTCGATCCGGAGGGCGAACTCCGATGAGGAAGAGCGGGCCCGCGTCGCAGCAGCGACGCGGGCCGGTGTCGTCGAGGGCCCGTCGATCGCGGTCGCTCTCGCCGGACCGGCCGATCCGGTTGCGCCTCGGCGTCGGCCGGGTCACCATGCTGGCCGCCCTCGCCGTGGTGGCCCTGCAGCTGCTCTACATCCAGAGCCTGGCCGCGCCGACGCTCTCGGCGCAGGCCGCCTCCCAGCGCATGTACAAGGAGACCGAGGCCGCCGTGCGCGGTCCGATCACCGACCGGCACGGTAACCGGCTGGCCTTCACCATCACCGCGAAAGCCTTGACGTTCCAACCGGTTCGGGTGCGCCAGCAGCTGGCCGACGCCAAGGAGACCAAGCCGAGCGCGCCCGATCCCGAGCAGCGGCTCAAGGACATCGCGAAGTTCGTGCACGAGAAGCTCGGCCCGGAGGCGCCCAAGGAAGCGGAGCTGCTCGACAAGCTGCGCAGCGACAAGACCTTCACCTACCTCGCCCGCAATGTCGATCCGCGGGTCGCCTCGGAGATCGTCACCAAGTATCCGGAGGTCGGCGCCGAACGCCAGGACCTGCGCGAATACCCCGGTGGCGCACTGGCGGCCAATGTGGTCGGCGCGACCGGCTGGGACGGGCACGGCCAGATCGGCCTGGAATCGGCGCTGGACTCGGTGCTGGCCGGTACCGACGGCTCGCGCACCTACGACCGCGGCTCCGACGGCGCGGTGATCCCCGGCAGCCACCGCGACCAGCAGCCCGCGGTGAACGGCTACGGCGTGGAACTGACCCTCGACGAGGACCTGCAGTACTACGTCCAGCAGCAGGTGCAGCAGGCCAAGCAGCTCTCCGGCGCGTCCTCGGCCTCGGCGGTCGTACTCGACGCCAAGACCGGTCAGGTGCTGGCCATGGCCAACGACAACACCTTCAATCCCGCACTGGGACCCCAGCACTGGGCCTCGGCGAACATGAGCAACCCCGCGGTCTCCGAGCCCTTCGAACCCGGCTCGGTGAACAAGATCGTCACCGCGGCCGCCGCCATCGAATACGGGCTCACCCACCCCGACGAGGTGCTGCAGGTGCCCGGCTCGATCCGGATGTCGGGGGTCACCGTCAACGACGCGTGGGCCCACGACGTCGCGCCGTACACGACCACCGGCATCTTCGGAAAGTCCTCCAACGTCGGCACGCTCATGCTCGCCCAGCGGGTGGGCGAGGACCGCTTCGCCGACATGGTCGACCGGTTCGGCCTCGGCAAGCGCACCGGCATCGGCCTGCCCGGCGAGAGCCCGGGCCAGGTGCCCGCCCGCGACCAGTGGTCCGGCGGCACCTTCGCCAACCTGCCCATCGGCCAGGGCCTTTCGATGACGACGCTGCAGATGACCGGCATGTACCAGGCCATCGCCAACGACGGCCTGCGCATCCCGCCGCGCATCGTCAAGGCCAGGATCGCCCCCGACGGCACCCGCACCGAGGAACTGCAACCCGACGGCGTACGGGTGGTGAGCCCGCAGACCGCCGAGACCCTGCGCACCGTGTTCCAGGCGACCGTGCAGCGCGATCCCATGGGGGTCCAGATGGGCACCGGCGCGCCCGCCGCGATCGAGGGCTACCAGGTGGCGGGCAAGACCGGCACCGCGCAGAAGGTCGACCCCGCGTGCCGGTGCTATTCGACCTCGTCGTTCTACATCACCTTCGCCGGATTGGCGCCCGCCGACAACCCCCGCTACGTGATCGGCATGATGCTCGACGCGCCGGTCCGCAGCTCCGACGGCACCGGTGGCGGCTCGGTCGCGCCGCTGTTCCACAGCATCGCCTCCTGGGCCCTGCAGCGCGACCGTGTGCCGCCCTCGCCGGAGCCGCGACCGCTCGTGCTGGAGGCCGGGCTCTGACACTGCGCCTTGGCGCAACCCGCGTTGCCCATCCGACACCGCGCGTCGGTAACCTGACTGCTCGTCTCGCCCACGCGCTCGATCACTCTCAGAGAGGAGCCCTGTGCCCGCGCAGTCCAGCCCGCACGCGCTCCGGCCGACCACGCCGCCGTCGATGCCGCTGCAGGCCCTGCTGGACCTCACCGGCGCCACCGTCGTGACCGCCGGATCCACCCAGGTGGTCGTCACCGGGATCGAGCAGCGCTCGAACGCGGTGCTGCCCGGTGACCTGTTCGCCGCGCTGCCCGGCGCGGCCGCCCACGGTGCCCGCTACGCCGCCGACGCGATCGCCGCGGGCGCGGTGGCGGTGTTCACCGATGCCGCGGGCGCCGAGCTGATCGGCGAGGTCGCGGTGCCCGTGCTGGTGCGCGAGCGACCGCGCGCCGTGCTCGGTGAGCTCTCGGCCGAGATCTACGGCCACCCCAGCGACCGGTTGCGGATCATCGGCATCACCGGCACCGCGGGCAAGACCACCACCTCCTACCTGGTGGAGGCGGGTCTGGTCGCGGCCGGGCTGTCCACCGGGCTGATCGGCACCATCGAGACCCGCATCGGCGGGCAGCGGGTGCCCAGCGCGCTCACCACGCCCGAGGCGCCGCAGTTGCACGCGATGTTCGCCGCGATGGTCGAGCAGGGCGTGCAGGCGGTCGTGATGGAGGTCTCCAGTCACGCGCTCGCCCTCGGCCGGGTCGACGGCGTGCGCTTCGCGGTGGGCGCGTTCACCAACCTCTCGCAGGACCACCTGGACTTCCACGCCGACTTCGAGGACTACTTCGGCGCCAAACGGAAACTGTTCGACGCCGATTCGCCGGTCGCGGCGCGCACCGCGGTCGTCTGCGTCGACGACGAGTGGGGCACCCGCCTGGCCGGTGACCTGGCCGCGCCGATCACCGTCTCCACCGTCGGCGCCGCCACCTGGCAGGTCGCCGGCGCGGTGCACACCGCGGGCGCCGAGCAGGAGTTCACCGCTGCCGGGCCCGACGGCGAGCTGCCCGTGCGGCTGCGGCTGCCCGGCCGCTACAACGTGGCCAACGCGCTGCTCGCGGTGGCGACCTGCGCGGCGGCCGGGGTCGACCCCGCGGTCGTCGCGCCCGCGCTGGCCACCGTCGACGTGCCGGGCCGGATGGAGCGGGTCGAATGCGGCCAGGACTTCCTGGTGCTGGTCGACTATGCGCACAAGCCCGCCGCGATCGAATCGGTCGTGGCCACCCTGCGCGGGCACCTCGCCGAGGCCGGACACGGCAGGCTCGCCGTGGTCCTCGGTGCGGGTGGTGACCGTGACTCGGGCAAGCGACCACTGATGGGCGCGGCGGCGGTCCGGGGCGCTGACCTGGTGATCGTCACCGACGACAACCCGCGCACCGAGGAACCGGCGGCCATCAGGGCTGCCGTGCTCGCCGGTGCGCGCGAAGTCCCGGCCACCGACCGCGGCGAGATCCGCGAGGTCGGCGACCGGGCCTTCGCCATCGCCGACGCGCTCGCCTGGGCGCGGACGGGTGACGTGGTGCTCATCGCGGGCAAGGGCCACGAGGTGGGCCAGGAGATCCAGGGCGTCAAGTACCCCTTCGACGACCGCGCGGCGGTCGCCGCGGCACTGGAGGCCCTGCGGGCCGGACCCACCGCGCAGACGGACTCGGAGGATTTGACGGTTTCATGATCGAGATGACACTGCGGGAGATCGCGGACGTTGTCGGCGGTGAGCTGCACGACGCACCCGACCCCCAGGCACTGGTGACCGGCTCGGTGGAATTCGATTCGCGCCGAATCGGTCCCGGCGATCTGTTCCTCGCGCTGCCCGGCGCCAACTCCGACGGACACGACTACGCGGCGACCGCGGTCGCCGCCGGGGCGGTCGCGGTGCTCGCGGCCCGCCCGGTCGGCGTGCCCGCCATCGTCGTCGCCCCCGAACGCGGTTCGGTACCGGCGAGTTCGGTGGCGCTGACCAGCGACGCCGATGGTTCCGGCGCGGCCGTGCTGGCCGCACTGGCCGAGCTGGCGCGGGTGAGCACCGAACGGCTGGCGCAGCGGACCGGCCTGACCGTCGTCGGGGTCACCGGGTCCTCCGGCAAGACCTCGACCAAGGACCTGCTCGCGGCGGTGCTCGCCCCGCTGGGCCCGGTCGTCGCGCCGCCCGGCTCGTTCAACAACGAACTCGGTCACCCGTGGACCGCCCTGCGCGCGGGCCTGGACACCAAGTTCCTCGCCCTCGAACTGTCCGCCCGCGGCCCCGGCCACATCGCCGCGCTGGCCCGGATCGCGCCGCCGCGCATCGGTGTCGTGCTCAATGTCGGCACCGCCCATCTCGGTGAGTTCGGCAGCCGCGAGGCCATCGCCGCCACCAAGGGCGAGCTGGTCGAAGCGCTGCCCGTCGAGGGTCTGGCCGTGCTCAACGCCGACGATCCGAATGTCGCGGCCATGGCCTCGCGGACGAAGGCCCGCGTCGTGCTGGTCGGCCGCTCCGGTGACGCCGATGTGCGCGCCACCGACGTCCAGACCGACGACCAGGCCCGCGCCCGGTTCACCCTGCACGCGGGCGGGGAGTCGGTGCCGGTGCAGCTGGCCGTGCACGGCGAGCACCAGGTCGGCAACGCGCTGTCCGCGGCCGCCGTCGCGCTCGAGTGCGGCGCCGACCTCGCGACCATCGCCCAGGCGCTCGCGGGTGCCACCGCGGCCTCGGTCCGCCGCATGGACGTGCGCACCACCGCCGACGGTGTCACCGTCATCAACGACTCCTACAACGCCAATCCCGATTCGGTGCGGGCGGCGCTCAAAGCGCTGGTCACCCTGGCCAAGGCGGGCGAAGAACCCCGCCGCAGCTGGGCCGTGCTCGGCGAGATGGGCGAACTCGGCGCAGAATCGGTGATCGAACACGACGCGATCGGACGGCTGGCGGTACGCCTCGATGTCGACCGGTTGATCGTGGTCGGCACCGGACGCCCGTCCCGGGGCATGCACCAGGGCGCGGTGATGGAAGGCTCATGGGGCGAGGAATCGATCCTCGTTCCCGATATCGACGCGGCGATCGCGCTGCTCGACGACGAGATCGCCGCGGGCGATGTGGTACTGGTCAAGGCGTCGAAGGCGGTGGGCCTGTGGGCCGTCGCCGAGCACCTGACCAGGGCAGGGGAAGGTAGCACAGCTCGATGAGGCAGATCTTGTTCGCCGCGGGGATCGCGTTGGCGGTGTCGATCCTGTTGACGCCGTTCCTGATCCGCGTGTTCGCCAAGCAGGGCTTCGGCCAGGAGATCCGGGTCGACGGCCCGGCCAGTCACCAGGCCAAGCGTGGCACGCCGACCATGGGTGGCGTCGCCATCCTGATCGGTATGTGGGCCGGTTATCTCGGCTCGCACCTGATCGGCATCGGCTACGACGCCGAGGGCCCGACGGCCTCGGGTCTGCTGGTGCTCGGATTGACCACCGCGCTCGGTGTGGTCGGGTTCCTCGACGACTTCATCAAATTGCGCAAGCAGCGCAATCTCGGTCTGTCGGCGGCGGGCAAGTACATCGGTCAGATCAGCGCCGCGGTGATCTTCGCGGTGCTCGTGCTGCAGTTCCGCGCCGAGAACGGGTTGACCCCCGGCAGCAAGCACATCTCGTACGTGCGCGACTGGTCGACGGTCTCGATGGGCGCGCTGGTGTTCGTCATCATGGTGTGCCTGCTCGTGGTGGCCTGGTCCAACGCGGTCAACCTGACCGACGGACTCGACGGCCTGGCCGCGGGATCGATGAGCCTGGTGCTCGGCGCCTACGTGATCATCACGTTCTGGCAGTACGACAAGGCGTGCTCCACCGACCCCGGTCCCGGCTGCTACAACGTGCGCGACCCGCTCGACCTCGCCCTCGTGTGCGCGGCGGCGGCCGCGGCGTGCATCGGCTTCCTGTGGTGGAACGCGGCCCCGGCCAAGATCTTCATGGGTGACACCGGTTCGCTGGCGCTGGGCGGCCTGCTGGCCGGGCTGTCCATCACCACCCGCACCGAGCTGCTGATGGTCGTCATCGGCGCGCTGTTCGTCGCCGAGGCGGCCTCGGTGGTGCTGCAGGTCGTGGTCTTCCGCACCACCCGCAACCGGTTGTTCAAGATGGCGCCGTTCCATCACCACTTCGAGTTGAGCAAGTGGGCCGAGACGACGGTGATCATCAGGTTCTGGATCCTGGCCGGCATCGCCGCCGCCGTGGGTCTCGGCCTGTTCTACAGCGAATATCTTTCCCAGGTCGGGTGAGGACGGACATGGTCGAACACTCACCCCGCGCACTGCGCTCCCCGGGCCCGATGCTCGAATTCCTGCGTGGCCGTGACGTTCTCGTCGCCGGCTGGGGCGTCTCCGGGCGCTCGCTGATCGAGCCGCTGCGCGATATCGGCGCCCACCCCGTCGTCACCGACGGCGGCGCCAAGGCGCTGGCCGAGGCCGCCGAACTGGGCCTCGAGGTCGCCACCAGCATCGAACTCGAACACACCGACCTGAGCCGGTTCGCCCTGGTCATCACCAGCCCCGGCTGGCGGCCGGACTCGCCGGTGCTGGTCTCGGCGGTCACCGAGGGCATCCCGGTCTGGGGCGATGTCGAATTCGCCTGGTGGGTCGACCAGGCCAGGATCTACGGTCCGGTCCGCAAGTGGCTGGTGATCACCGGCACCAACGGCAAGACCACCACCACCAACATGACCCACTCGATCCTGCGCGCCGCCGGTATCTCCAGCGTGGCCTGCGGCAACATCGGCCTGCCCATCCTGGACGCGCTGCGCCGCAACCCCGGTCCGCAGGTGCTCGCCGTCGAGCTGTCCTCGTTCCAGTTGCACTGGGCGCCCTCGGTGCGTCCGGAGGCGGGCGTGGTGCTCAATGTCGCCGAGGACCACCTGGACTGGCACGGCGGCCTCGACGCCTACGCCGCCGCCAAGGCGCGCGCGCTGACCGGTCGCGTCGGCGTCGTCGGCCTCGACGATCCGGTCGCCGGATCGCTGGCCCGCAAGGCCAAGGCGCGCCGCACCGTCGGCTTCCGGATCGGCGTGCCCGCCGACGGCGAACTCGGCGTGGTCGACGGCAAACTCCTGGACCGCGCGTTCACCAAGGCCGCGATCCTCGCCGAGACCGGCGACATCAGCCCGCCGGGCCCGGCCGGGATCGCCGACGCGCTGGCCGCTTCGGCACTGACCAGGGCGATCGACGTGGCGCCGCAGTTCGTCAAGGAGGGTCTGGCCGAGCACAAGGTCGGTCCGCATCGCACCGCGTTCGTGCGCGAACTGGGCGGGGTCGAGTTCATCGACGACTCCAAGGCCACCAACCCGCACGCCGCGCGCGCCGCGATCATGGCGCATCCGCAGGTGGTGTGGCTGGCCGGCGGACTGCTCAAGGGCGCCAGCATCGACGACCTGATCGAAGAGATCGGTGACCGGCTGGTCGGCGCGGTCCTGTTCGGGGCCGACGCGCCGGTGATCGCCGCCGCATTGGCGCGACACGCACCCGAAGTCCCGGTCATCGAGCTGGATGCGGGAGACGATGCAGACATGCAGTCGTCGAGATCCCAGCGAGCCGAAGCGGTCATGGGCCGCGCGGTGCGCGCGGCGGCGGGGCTGGCGCGCGCGGGCGACACCGTCCTGCTCGCCCCGGCGGCCGCCTCCCTGGACATGTACGACGACTACACCCACCGCGGACGCTGCTTCGTGGACGCGGTGACGGCACTGGAAGATGGTGACATCGGGCGGGAACTATGACCGAGACGCGGCGAACAGGGTGGGCGGGGGAGCGCTTCGGCGCCTGGTTGGCTCGTCCGCTCGCGTCCTTTCACCTGATCGTCACCATCGCCACGCTGCTCACCGTGCTCGGTCTGGTGATGGTGCTCTCGGCCTCCAGCGTCGAGGCGTATGCCGGGGGCGGGTCGGCGTACTCGCTGTTCATCCAGCAGGCGATGTTCGCCGCGCTGGGCGCGGTGGGTTTCTATGTGGCGCTGCGGTTGCCGCTGCGCCTGTTGCGGCAGTGGTCGTTCCCGATCTTCACCCTCTCGGTGCTGGCGCTGGTGCTGGTGCTGATCCCCGGCATCGGCTCGGAGGTCGGCGGCGCGCGGCGCTGGTTCGACGTGGGCCCGATCTCGATCCAGCCGTCCGAAGTGGTGAAGGTGACCCTGGTGGTCTGGGGCGCGCATCTGCTCGCCTCGCGCCGCGGTGGCCAGCTCAAGGACATCTTGGTGCCGCTGGTGCCCGCCGGGCTGCTGGTGTGCCTGCTGGTGGTGCTCGAACCCAACCTGTCGACCACGATCGCGCTCGGCATCGTGCTGATGGCGCTGCTGTGGTTCGGCGGGCTGCCGGTGCGGTTGTTCGTCAGCATCATGGTGACCGGCCTGGTCGCCGCCGCGATCCTCGCGGTGTCGGCGGGGTATCGCTCCGACCGGGTGCGCGCGTTCTTCAACCCCGGTGACGACCCGCAGGGTGCCAACTATCAGGCGCGCCAGGCCAAGTACTCCCTCGCCGACGGTGGTCTGCTCGGGCGCGGCCTGGGCCAGAGCCGGGCCAAGTGGAGCTATCTGCCCAACTCGCACAACGACTTCATCTTCGCCATCATCGGCGAGGAGCTCGGCTTCCTCGGCTGCATGATGGTGCTGGCGCTGTTCGCGCTGTTCGTCTACGCGGGGATCCGGATCGCGCTGCGGTCGGTCGACCCGTTCCTGCGGCTGCTCGTCGCCACCGCCACCACCTGGATCACCGCGCAGGCGCTGATCAACATCGGCTATGTCGTGGGGCTGCTGCCGGTGACCGGCCTGCAGCTGCCGCTGGTCTCGGCCGGTGGCTCCTCGCTGGCCATCACGCTGTTCATGTTCGGCATCATCGCCAGCGCCGCCCGGCACGAACCCGAGGCGGTCTCGGCGTTGCAAGCCGGTCAGGACGGCCGGTTCAGCCGACTGCTCCGCCTCCCGGTGCCCGAGGTCTACAGCCCGGCCAGGGCCGACGCGCCACGCAAGGCCGCGCCCCGCGCCAGGGCCGAACGGCCACGTCAGGCACCCCGCCGCCAGCCGCCGCCCGAGCGCCGTCGACGCGCGTCGGAGAGCCGCGGCACGAGTTCGCTACGGTCGACCCGAGCATGGGAACCGACCTATCCGATGCCACACGCTAAAGAACGAGGTAGATCCAAGTGAGTAACCCGCGATCCGGGTTGTCGGTGATCGTCGCAGGCGGGGGCACCGCAGGCCACATCGAACCCGCGCTGGCGGTCGCCGACGCGCTGCGCAGACTCGACGACTCGATCCGGGTGACCGCCTTGGGCACCGAACGCGGGCTCGAGACGAAGCTGGTGCCGGAGCGGGGCTATCCGCTCGAACTGATCCCGCCGGTGCCGTTGCCGCGCAAGCCCTCCGCCGATCTGCTGCGCCTGCCCGGCCGGGTGCGCGCCTCGGTGAAGGCGACCAGGGCCGTGATCGACGAGGTGAACGCCGATGTGATCATCGGTTTCGGTGGCTACGTCGCGCTGCCCGCCTATCTCGCCGCCCGCGGTGGGCTGTTCGGGCGCAAGCGCCGGGTGCCGGTCATCGTGCACGAGGCCAATGCGAAGGCGGGCATCGCCAACAAGGTCGGGGCCAAGCTCGCGGCCAAGGTGCTTGCCGCCGTGCCCGACTCGGGCCTGGCCGGCGCCGAGGTCGTCGGGATACCGGTGCGCGCCTCGATCACCGAACTCGACCGTCCCGCCTTGCGCGCGCAGGCCCGCAGCCACTTCGGGCTGCCCGCCGAGGGCCCGGTCCTGTTGGTGTTCGGCGGATCCCAGGGGGCGCGCAGCCTCAACGAAGCCGTCTCCGGCGCCGCGCCCCAACTGGCCGCCGCCGGGATCTCGGTGCTGCACGCGCACGGTCCGAAGAACAGTGTCGAGGTGAGCACCGCGGGCGCGGCCGCGCCGTATGTCGCGGTGCCGTATCTGTCGCGGATGGATCTGGCCTACGCCGCCGCCGACGCGGTGGTGTGCCGATCGGGCGCGATGACGGTGGCCGAGGTGTCGGCGGTCGGCCTGCCCGCGTTCTACGTGCCGCTGCCGCACGGCAACGGCGAGCAGGAATTCAATGCCAGGCCGGTGGTGTCGCAGGGAGGTGGCAGAATTGTCGCCGACGCCGATCTGACCCCGAAATATGTGATCGAAGAGGTGATTCCGCTGCTGCTCGACCCCGCTCGACTCGCCGAGATGAGCCGCGCCGCGGCCGGCGCTGGCCATCGCGACGCCGCCGACACGGTGGCCAGGATCGTCGCCGAGGTCGCCCGATGAGCGGTCAGCCGCCGGAGACGAACGCGATCGGCGCCGATGTCGGCGCGGGCCTGCCGCCCGAGCTCGAACGCGTGCACATGGTCGGCATCGGCGGGGCCGGGATGTCGGGCATCGCCCGGATCCTGCTCGCCCGCGGCGGCGCGGTCTCGGGCTCCGATGCCCGCGAGAGCCGCGGCGTGCTGTCGCTGCGCGCCCGCGGTGCCCAGGTGCGGATCGGTCACGCCGCCGAGGCGCTCGATCTGCTGCCCGGCGGCCCGACGGTCGTCGTCACCACCTATGCGGCCATTCCGAAGACCAATCCCGAACTGGTCGAGGCGAATCGCCGCGACATCCCGGTGCTGCTGCGTCCGACCGTGCTCGCGGCGCTGATGCGCGGCCACAAGACCCTGCTGGTCTCGGGCACCCACGGCAAGACCTCGACCACCTCGATGCTGATCGTCTCGCTGCAGCACTGCGGCGCCGATCCCTCCTTCGCGGTCGGCGGCGAGCTCAACGAGGCGGGCACCAACGCCCACCACGGCAGCGGTGACATCTTCGTCGCCGAGGCCGACGAGTCCGACGGCTCACTGCTGCAATACGACCCGGACGTCGCCGTGGTCACCAACATCGAATCCGATCACCTGGACTTCTTCGGTACCGACGAGGCCTACGTGCAGGTCTTCGACGACTTCGCCGATCGCCTCGCCCCCGGCGGCCTGCTGGTCGTGTGCCTGGACGATCCCGGCTCCCTGGCGCTGGCCCACCGGGTCGCCCCGCGCCTGCGCGAGCGTGGCGTCGAGGTACTCGGATACGGCTCCGGTGAGCTGCGCGAATCCCCGGTGCCGGTCGGTGCCCGGCTGCTCGGCTGGGAGCCCCGCGATGTGGGCGGCATCATCGAATTCCAGCTCGGCGGGGAGACCACCCCGCGCACGGTGCGCCTGTCGGTCCCGGGCAGGCACATGGCGCTCAACGCGCTGGCCGCGCTGCTGGCCGCCCGCGCGACCGGTGCCGACATCGACGAGATCGTGCAGGGCCTGGAGGGATTCGGCGGCGTGCACCGCCGGTTCCAGTTCACCGGCCGGGAGAACGGCGTGCGCGTCTTCGACGACTACGCCCACCATCCCACCGAGGTGCGCGCCGTGCTCGAGGCGGCCGCCCAGCTGGTCGCCCAGGAGGCCCGCGACGGCGCGCGCACCCGGCGCGGGCAGGTGATCGTGGTGTTCCAGCCGCATCTCTACAGCCGCACCGCCACCTTCGCCGCCGAGTTCGGCACCGCGCTGAGCCTGGCCGACGAGGTCGTCGTGCTGGATGTGTACGGCGCCCGCGAGGACCCGCTGCCCGGCGTCAACGGCGCGCTGGTGGCCCAGTCGGTGACCAAACCCGTGCATTACCAACCGGATATGTCCAAGGTCGGCAGGCAGGTCGCCGCCCTGGCCCAGCCCGGTGACGTGGTGATCACCATGGGCGCAGGCGATGTCACCATGCTCGGCACCCAGATCCTCGACGGCCTGCGCGCCCGGCCCCAGCAGAGCGGCCGGTGAGATTGCCGATGCCCGCCGCGCGCGGGTGGCACGGCTACCGGCTCTGGACGGTGGTCGGGGTACTCGTGCTGACCGTGGTCGCGGTGCTCGCCTGGTTCACCCCGGCGCTGTCGGTACGGACCGTGCACATCGAGGGCGTGTCCTCGGTGCCGGAGCAGGACGTCCGGGTCCTGCTCGAAATCCCGGACGGCCGTTCGATGTTGCGTATCGACACCACCGAGATCGCCCAGCGTGTCGCCGCGATCCCGAAGGTGCGTTCGGTGCGGGTGCAGCGCAAGTTCCCCTCCACCGTCGCGGTGACGGTGGTGGAGCGAACCCCGGTGGTGTACTTCGAATCACCGGACGGCGCGCACCTGATCGACGCCGACAGCGTCGAATTCGCGATCGAGCCCGCGGCGCCGATCGGGGTGCCGGAACTGGTCACCGATGAGCACTTCACCGGCCCCGAAGCGGCCAGGGCGGCGGTGGATGTGCTGGTCACGTTGCCGCCCGCGCTGTCGGTGCAGGTGGGCGAGGTTGTCGCGCGGTCGAATTCGGACGTCTCGCTGAACCTTCGCGACGGTAGGAAGGTAGTGTGGGGCGGCACGGGCGACGGCGAGCGCAAAGCCGCCGTCGTAATGCCGCTGCTCACCAGGGAAGGCACCGTGTTCGACGTTTCGAGTCCGAATCTGGTCACGGTAAAGTGAGCGAAACGTCGGCGCGCCTGCGCCGGGATCGCGGTGACTGCGAATAGCGTTCCGCAGCAGTCGGATACTTGACATAACGCCAACCCTATGGTTGAGGTTGAGGGTTTTGGATCGAAGGAAGGCGAGAGCCCATGACGCCCCCGCACAACTACCTTGCAGTGATCAAGGTCGTCGGTATCGGCGGCGGCGGCGTGAACGCCGTCAACCGGATGATCGAACAGGGACTCAAGGGAGTCGAGTTCATCGCGGTCAATACCGACGCGCAGGCCCTGCTCATGAGCGATGCCGACGTCAAGCTCGATGTCGGCCGTGAACTCACCCGAGGTCTGGGTGCCGGAGCCGATCCGGAGGTCGGTCGCAAAGCGGCCGAAGACCACAAGGACGAGATCGAAGAGGTGCTCAAGGGCGCCGACATGGTCTTCGTCACCGCGGGCGAGGGCGGTGGTACCGGAACCGGTGGCGCCCCTGTCGTCGCCAGCATCGCCCGCAAGCTGGGCGCGCTGACCATAGGTGTCGTGACCCGGCCGTTCTCCTTCGAGGGCAAGCGGCGTGGGAACCAGGCCGAAGTGGGGATCAACCTGCTTCGCGAGTCGTGCGACACCCTGATCGTCATCCCCAACGACCGGCTGCTGCAGCTCGGCGACGCGGCCGTGAGCCTCATGGACGCGTTCCGTTCCGCCGACGAGGTGCTGCTCAACGGTGTCCAGGGCATCACCGACCTGATCACCACCCCGGGTCTGATCAACGTCGACTTCGCCGACGTCAAGAGCGTGATGTCCGGTGCCGGTTCGGCATTGATGGGCATCGGCTCGGCACGCGGTGAGGGTCGTTCGGTGAAGGCGGCCGAGACGGCGATCAACTCGCCGCTGCTGGAAGCCTCCATGGACGGCGCGCACGGCGTGCTGCTCTCGATCGCGGGCGGTTCCGATCTCGGTCTGTTCGAGATCAACGAGGCGGCCTCGCTGGTGCAGGAGGCGGCTCACATCGAGGCCAACATCATCTTCGGTACGGTCATCGACGATTCGCTCGGCGATGAAGTCCGGGTCACCGTGATCGCCGCCGGTTTCGACGGTGGCGGTCCGGCGCGGCGGACGTTCGAACCGAATGTCAGCGCGCGCAGCGGATCCAACCCGATCGGCTCCGGCCGGGCGGGCGAGGTCGGCCAGGCGCGCACCGAGGCACCTGCCAGGCCCACCGAACCCGCCACCAGTGGCGTGTCGAGTGGTCGTGCGGCGGCGCCGAACTACCGCGACACCGAGCGGTACCGGGAGTCCGAGCGTCAGCGGGTCACCGAGGCGGCGATGAACCGGGTCAACAACCCCGATCAGCGCGACGACGGTGACGATGACGACGACATCGAGGTCCCGATCTTCATGCGTCGATAGCCCCCGAACACCAGAAGCGCCCGAACTCCACGGAGTTCGGGCGCTTCTCGTCTGTCCGCCTCAGGTCGTGGCGCTGCCGAGGCAGAACGTGGTCGCGGGCTCGGCGAGCAGCAGCACCTGGTCGGCGTCCTCGCCGCACAGCTGCTCGTCGACCTGGCCGTCGACGCGCGAGACGACCTTGAAGCTGGCGTTGTCGGCGGTGCACGGCACGTGCTTGTAGCCGGTCATCATGCCCTCGTTGTAACAGCTGTCCTGCTTGAAGTTCGGTGCCAGGCACAGGAAGGCGACGGTGCCGCCGCTGCCCCAGGTCTCCTCGTAGGAGGTGTAGTCCTCGTGGCACTCGGTCTTGGTGTCGAAGACCTGCACGACCTTGTAGACGGCGGTCTCGCTCGCGCAGTCGGCGGGCTCGGTCTCGGAGTTGATCATCGACGCGGAGATCACGTTGATGCAGTCACCGACCTTCGCGCGGGCGGTCTCGGATTTGCCCGCGTCCTTGGCCACCTCGGTGACCTTGTCGACGGCGGAGCAGCCGGCGGCACCGAGCGCGGCGACCGCCAGCAGTGCGATCGCGAACCGCGAAACCATTCCCTTGCCGGTGAACGTCATGCGAACCTCTTTCTGAAGAACCTCACCCCGGATATCGGCGGCGATCGGCCCCGATCACCCAACCGCACCGCCGCCCGGCGAGCATCCGGGAAACCACGGCATTCCCGGTCGCGCGCTACGCTCACACCGGCCGTCCGCGGCCGATGTGCCGCAGTGAGGTGTGGAGGGCCGGTGATCGAACGCGCATTCGTGGGCCGCGCCGCCGAACTGGCCGCGCTGACCACGGCCTTCGCCGACGCCGACGCCCCCTGGTTGTTCCTGGTCGAAGGCCCGGCCGGAATCGGCAAGTCCCGCTTGATCGCCCACTTCGCCCGGGCCGTACGGTGCCGGGTCGTGCTGGTCACCGGCACCGAAGACGCCCAGGCGCACCCCCGCTACCTCGTCGACGACATCGTCGAGCAGCTCACGGACGACTCCAGCCCAGCGGATCCTGACATCGATGTGCGCCCGGCCGCATCGTCCGATGATGTCGCGCTGACGGCGGGTGTTGCGTCGTCGGATGTCGAGGCGGTCTCCGCCGGGGCGATGTCCGCCATGGACCACGCGGCGTCGATGGCGGACTCGGCGGGTTCCACTGTCGTCGCGCCCGGTGGCGCGGTGGCAGGCCGTGGTAGCGAAGGGCGCAGCGCTCTGGGCACCGACGCCGACCTCGCGCGGTGGGCGCGCCGCGCGCTCGGCCGGGTGGAGACTTTGCTCGTCGTCGACGATGTGCAGTGGGCCGATCCCGAATCGGTTCGGGTGCTGACCTTTCTGATCCGGAACCGTCCGCCGGGCGGATTCCGGCTGCTGCTGGCGTTCCGGGACGGCGGCTGTCCGGCCGCGATCACCCGGCTGTTGCGGGCGCCGCAGGTCGCGGCGGTGCGGGTGCGGGTGCCGCCGTTCACCGAATCCGATGTCGCCGAGTTGCTGCCGGGGGAGCGGCCGCGGCGGCGGGCGCGGTTGCTCAGCGCGTCGCAGGGGAATCCGCTGTATCTCTCGCTACTGGCGGAGCTGCCCGAAGTGGAGCTGGATCGTGCGCTGTGCGGGGAGAACCCGGACCCGGCGTGCGAGGACTACGCGGGGCTGGACCGGACGATCCGGGCCGAGCTCGCCCAGCTGCCCGAGTCCGAGCGGCTGGTCGCGCAGGCCGCCGCCGTCTGCGGTGTGCCACCCGACCTCGAGCTGCTGTGCGCGACAGCGGATCTGCCCGTGCAGACGGTGGCCGAGGCAGTGGATGGCCTGGTCCGGCGGGGGATTGCCGGGGTTGGCCTGCCTGCGGCGACCGTGCCCGGGGCGGTGGATGGCTTGGCCGGGCGAGGGAGTGCCGGGGTGGGCGATGGTGCGGTGAGTTTCGCGCATCCGCTGGTTCGCACCGCGGCCTACCGGTTGGCCGGGCACGGGTGGCGGGCCATGGCTCACCGGCGCGCGGCGCTGGCCTTGCGCGCCCGCGACGCGCCGATGCCGGTGCGCGCGAGGCATCTCGAGCACGCCTTGCTCGGCCCGGACGAGACAGGGGGCACGGAGTTGCGGCGGGCCGCCGAGCAGGTGCTCGCCGACGCGCCCGCGGTGAGCGCGCGCTGGCTCACGATCGCCCAGCGCATCGCGCCCGCCGTCGCCGATCCACTCGCCGACGCCCTGGCGCTGGGCCGGGCCCTGCTGCTGTCCGGTGCGGCCGAGCAGGCAGGGGTGGTGCTCGCCCCGGTCACCGCGGCCGGCCCGCATCAACTGGAGGCGCTGCTGCTCGCCGCACGTTGTGCCCGCATGCTCGCCCGCGTCGACCAGGCCAGGGCGCTGCTGGCCACCGCCGCGACCCTGCCCCGCCGACCCGGCGACGGTCCGGTGCAGCTCGAACTCGCCATTCTCGAGCTGCAGGACCACCAGGACGCCGAGGGCCAGGCCCGGCTGCGCGCCCTGTTCGACTCCGACGCGGTCGACGACCCCGCCGTGCGCGCCGCGGCCACCACCCTGCGCTGTCTCGGCCTGGTCGCCGACGGCCAACTCGCGGCCGCCACCGACCTCTACCGCGACTGCGCCCGGGCCTTCGACCTGCTCACCGACACCGACCTGCGCGAAGTCGTGCACGCCGTCCCCGCCCTCGGCTGGTGCGCCTATTTCCTCGACCACGACGCCGAGGGCCTGGCACACCTCGACCGCGGGATCGAGGTGAGCCGCCGCTTCGGGCGCAGCTATGCCATGGCCGAACTGCACACCGTGCGCGCCTACTCCCTCGCCAAACTCGGCCGCCTCACCGACGCGATCACCGCCGCCGACGACGCCACCGACGCCGCGACCACCTTCCACTACCCCGACCTGCTCTCCTTCGCGGCCGCCGTCAAACTCCGCACCCTGCAGTTCACCGCCGACGACACCGCGATCACCGCCCAGTGGCACACCGTCGCCGCCCTCCCGCGCCCCGCCATGCGCTGGTGGCGCCAGGTCGTCGAAACCACCCTGACCGAAACCGCCCGCCCCCTCGGCCTCCCCGCCCCACCTCCCCACCTCCCACCCACCACCCGCCCCGGCCCCCTCCACCCCACCCACCTCGCCCGAGCCGCCCACGCCGCCATCACCACCGGCGACCTCCCCACCGCCGCCACCCTCATCACCCGAGCCGAAGCCGCCTGCCACCTCCCCTTCCCGGCCGCCTCCGCGTCCACCGGTGCCGCGTCGGCCGCTGACCGCGCCGGCTCGGCCTCCGGCGAGAGTTCGAGCATCGAGCGTGGTCAGGGCCTCGGCAGCCAGGTCGGGGTGGCGGCGCTGGCGCGGGCCGAGTACTCGGTGGCCATCGGTGACCTCGCGGTGGCGGCCACCGCCGCCGATGCCGCGATCGCGGCGTTCGCCCGCGCCGGAATGGTGGTCAGCGGTGCGCAGGCGGAACTGCTGGCGGGTGTGATCGCGGGACGGCGCGGCGATTTCGGCCTGGCGACCAGCCGATTCGCCTCGGCGCGCGCGGTGTTCGCCGCGGCAGGCGCGCATCGGCTGCTCGCCGAGACGACCACGGCGCAGCGCAGGCTCGCGGGTGGCCAGCGGGTCGGGGCACCGGCCGCGCTGACCCGGCGCGAACGGGAGGTCGCCGACCTCGCCGCGCAGGGTCACTCGAACCGGGACATCGCCGCCCACCTGTATCTGAGCCCGCGCACGGTCGAGGACCACCTGAGCCGGGTCCTGCGCAAGCTCGGGCTGACCGGTCGCGCGGGCATCGCCCGCAAGCTCGACGAACTGGACCGCGTCCCGGGTTGACCGACGTCACCGTGTGCTGGGGAGTCCGTAGGACCGTGACCGCACTACCCTCGGACCCATGACTGCCGCAGCTCAGACCGTGACCGTCCGCCGGGTGACCACGACCCGTGCCGGTGGCTTCTCCGCTCCGCCCTACGACTCGTTCAACCTGGGCGATCACGTCGGTGACGATCCGGAAGCCGTGCGCCGCAACAGGATCCGCCTGGCCGAGGGCATCGGCCTGACTCCCGACCGCCTGGTGTGGATGGAACAGGTACACGGCCGCGCCGTGGAGATCGTCGACGGGCCCCGCTCCGAGCCGGTCCCGGTGACCGATGCCCTGGTCACGACCGTGCCCGGCCTGGCACTGGTGGTGCTCTCGGCCGACTGTGTGCCGATCCTGCTCTCCGATGACGAGGCGGGCGTCATCGCGGCCGTGCACGCCGGTCGCGTCGGCGCGCGGATCGGCATCGTGCCCCGGGTGCTCGACGCGATGGTCTCGGCGGGCGCGCGGATCGACCGGATCGGCGCCTTCCTCGGCCCGGCCGCCTCCGGCCGCCAGTACGAGGTCCCCGCCGCCATGCGCGCCGACGTCGAAGCCCACCTGCCCGGCAGCGCCACCACCACCGTCCGCAAGACCCCCGGCCTCGACCTGCGCGCCGGGATCAGCAGGCAGCTCACCGAGGCTGGCATCGGCGGGATCGCCCTCGATCCGCGCTGCACCATCGAGGACAAGACCCTGTTCAGTCACCGCCGCGGCGCCCCGACCGGCCGCATCGCCGGAGTCATCTGGATGGACCCGACCGCATGACCGCACACGACCTGCGCGCCGGCCGAAGGATCGCCGCGTGAATCCGACCGCCGACCAGCAGACCGGCACCCGCACCGCGGAGCTGTCCGCCCGTCTCGACGGCCTGCTCACCCGCATCGACGCCGCCGTCACCGCCGCGGGCCGCCCGCCCGGCTCGGTCCGCCTGCTCCCGGTGACCAAGTTCTTCCCCGCCACCGACGTCGCGATCCTGCACGGCCTCGGCAGGCGCGAGTTCGGCGAGTCCCGTGAGCAGGAGGCCTCGGCCAAGGTGGCCGAGCTCGGCTACGACGACGTCGAATGGCACATGATCGGTCGTCTGCAACGCAACAAGGCCCGCGCCGTGGCGCGGTGGGCGCACACCGTGCACTCGGTCGACAGCGAACGCCTGGCAATCGCGCTGGACCGGGCCGCGCAGGACGCACTGGCAGCCGGCGAGCGTACCGCGCCGCTGCGGGTCCTGCTGCAGGTCAGCCTGGATACCGATCCCGGACGCGGGGGTGTCGCACCGGCCGATCTGCTCGCCCTCGCCGACCTGGTGGCGAAGGCGCCGGGCCTGCATCTGGCCGGTCTGATGGCGATTCCGCCCCTTGACACCGACACTGATGCGTCCTTTGCGAATCTTGCGACTTTGCACACTTCGCTGCTCGACCAACACGCCGATGCGACCGAACTTTCTGCAGGTATGTCGGGTGATTTGGAGAATGCGGTCGAACACGGTTCGACCTGTGTGCGTGTCGGAACCGCCTTGATGGGCGCGCGACCGATAACCTCGGCGTAGCAAAGAAACCTCATCAGTCACATTCGACACATACGATTGGCCGACGAGGCGCTGAGCAAGAACTTCAACACCCGGCCGCCACCGGGGCCCGAAGGAAGGTCGACCATATGAGCGAGCGGAGCGAGCGAGACATCGGCTCAGCCACCTGCGTGGTCATACCGGAGCAGAGCGACAGCGAGGTGGAAGCATGAGTACGTTGCACAAGTTCAAGGCGTACTTCGGCATGGTTCCGCTCGACGAGTACGAAGACGATTACGTCGACGATCACGCCCCCCGTGGCGCCGAGGAGCGTGTGGGCCGCGCTCGTCCGCGCAGCTACGACCGCTACGCCGAGGATCGCTACGGCGCCGAGCGTTTCGAGGACGAGGCCGACGACTACCCCCAGCCCGCCTACAAGTCGGCCTACCAGGCGCGTCGCGACGATTACGTCGGCGATGCCTACGCCGACGATCGCTACGAGGCGCCCCGGCGCCCGACCAGGATCGAGACGGCCCCTTCGTCGGGCCGGTTCAGGGCGGGCGGTGTCGCACCCGGAATGCGCGGCTCCACCCGCGGTGCGCTCGCGGTCGATCCCGACGCCGAGGAACGCCGGATCGAGGAGCGCTTGCGCCCCGAGCCGGCGCCCGCGCGGCGGCCAGGGATCTTCGAGGACGGAGGTCCCTTGTCCAAGATCACCACGCTGCGTCCGCGCGACTACGGCGAGGCCAGGATCATCGGTGAGCGTTTCCGGGAGGGCAACCCGGTGATCATGGACCTGGTCGACCTGAGCAATGCCGACGCCAAGCGGCTGGTCGATTTCGCGGCCGGGCTGGCGTTCGCGCTGCGCGGTTCGTTCGACAAGGTGGCGACGAAGGTGTTCCTGCTCTCACCCGCCGATGTCGACGTATCGGCGGAAGAGCGTCGCCGGATCGCCGAAAACGGCTTCTACAACCAGAAATAGTGTCGAGTACCGCAATGCCATGATGGCCGCCCGCGCACCGCGCGGCGCGGCCATTTTGCACACTGCCGATTTTGCGGCAGAGTGAAGACGTGGCCCTGTTCGCGGTTCTGTACCTCGTGCTTTTCGTCTTCTGGCTGTTGTTGATCAGTCGGGTGATCGTCGAGTTCATTCGCAGTTTCGCGCGTGACTGGCGTCCGACCGGTGTGGTGGTGATCCTGCTGGAAGTCATCTTCACGGTGACCGACCCGCCGGTGAAACTCCTGAGGCGGTTGATACCTCCTGTGAATCTCGGGGGTATCCGGCTCGATCTGTCGATTATGGTCCTGCTCTTCGTCGTCTTCATCCTGATGTCGATCGTGGGTAGGCTCGGGCAGCCCGTGACCTCCGTGTGACATACTGAATCGAGAAGACCGCTTGCTAGTTCTCCAAAAGACGCGTGAAGGGATCCTTCGATGCCGCTGACTCCCGCCGATGTGCATAACGTCGCGTTCAGCAAACCGCCGATCGGTAAGCGCGGCTACAACGAGGACGAGGTCGATGCCTTCCTGGATCTCGTCGAGCAGGAGCTCTCGCGCCTGATCGAGGAGAACGCCGACCTGCGTCAGCGGGTCGCCGAGCTCGACACCGAGCTGGCCGACGCCAAGAAAAATCGTGGATCCGCCCCGGTCAACGCCGTGAAGGCGCCTGTGCAACAGGCACCTCCGCCCGCGCCTGAACCGATAGCGCCGCCGGTTCCGGTGGCGCCGCCCGCGCCGATGCCCGCCGCCGCGCCGGTCCGGGACAACTCCGGCCCGGACGCGAACATGCAGGCCGCGAAGGTGCTCACCCTGGCGCAGGAGATGGCCGACCGGCTCACCACCGACGCCAAGACCGAGGCCGAGGGCCTGCTGTCGAACGCGCGGGCAAACTCCGAGCGACTGGTCGGTGACGCCCGTACCCGCTCGGAGGCGATGATCTCCGACGCGCGCCAGAAGTCCGACGCGATGCTCGCCGACGCGCAGAACCGCTCCGACACCCAGATCCGGCAGGCCAAGGACAAGGCCGAGGCGCTCACCGCCGACGCCGAGCGTCAGCACGCCGAGATCATGGCCACCATCACCCAGCAGCGCACGGTGCTCGAGAGCCGCATCGAGCAGCTCAAGACCTTCGAGCGCGAGTACCGGGTGCGGCTGAAGTCCTACCTGGAATCGCAGCTGGAAGAGCTGGAGAACCGCGGCTCCGCGGTCCCGGTCGACGGCGGCGAGTTCGCCGGTGAGACCAATGGCTCGGCCAACAGCCTGGCTCCCGCTTCGTCGTTCGCCAAGGGCGGCAAGTAGGCCGTTCCGGGCGCGTGGCCTTCGATGCCACGCGACCCGGGCCTCGGACCAGGTAATATAGTCGGGCCGTTCGGTTGGCTTGGGAGTCACCATGCTCGTCTTGACGCTCGTCCTCGCTGCGGTCGGATTCGGACTACTGGTCGCCGCACTCGCCACCGGGTCGGTGCTGTGGGCCTGGGGATGCATCCTGGTGTGCATCATCGGGGCGGTTCTGCTGCTCGTCAGCGCACTGGCCATCCGCAATCCCGACAGCGACGATGCTCGGCCACCGGGCCGACACGCCCGGCGGGACTGAGCGCGGGCGCGGGAATATCCGGTGGACGGCCCCGGCTAGAATCGAAGAACACACGGCACTGATCCGGCCATCACCGGGGAGCCTTCGGAAGAACGGCGTGTTCGCGCGCTCAGTAGAACCGAACGGGTGAGCCCGTCACAGCTCACACAACGAGAGGCTCGTGCCCTCCTCATGGGGAGTGGTTCGGGCAAACGGGGTGGTACCGCGGTACGGCGCACCGGCGCCGCCATCGTCCCCGTGCCCAGGATTCGCGCGAACAGCGCGGCGGCACGAGGAGCACTCCGCGATGGCGGACGAGACAACCACCGGCGGCGCCTACCCCCGAGTCGATTTCGGTGCGGGATCGGGCGCCACCTTCCCCCAGCTCGAGCAGCGGGTACTGGACTACTGGGCCACCGACGACACCTTCCGCGCCAGCCTGGCCAACCGCGCAGGCGCCGAGGAGTTCGTCTTCTACGACGGTCCCCCCTTCGCCAACGGCCTGCCGCACTACGGCCATCTGCTCACCGGCTACGTCAAGGACCTGATCCCGCGCTTCCAGACCATGCGCGGCAAGCTGGTCGACCGCCGCTTCGGCTGGGACACCCACGGCCTGCCCGCCGAGATCGAGGCCGAGAAGCAGCTCGGGATCACCGACAAGTCGCAGATCGACGAGATGGGGCTGGCCGAGTTCAACGCCGCCTGTAAGTCCTCGGTGCTGCGCTACACCGGCGAGTGGCGCGATTACGTGACCCGCCAGGCCCGCTGGGTCGACTTCGACAACGACTACAAGACCCTCGACCTCGACTTCATGGAGTCGGTCATGTGGGCGTTCAAGTCGCTGCACGAGAAGGGCCTGATCTATCAGGGCTTCCGGGTGCTGCCCTACAGCTGGTACGAGCAGACGCCGCTGTCGAACCAGGAGACCCGCCTCGACGACGCGTACAAGATGCGCCAGGATCCGGCGGTCACCGTGGACATGGTGCTGAGCGTGCCCGCCGAGCATCCCTTCGCCGCCCTCGACGGCGCCAACGCGCTGATCTGGACCACCACGCCGTGGACTCTGCCGTCCAACCTGGCCGTCGCGGTGCATCCCGACGTGCGCTACGTGCACCTGCGTGCCGCCGACGGCAAGCGCTATGTGCTTGCCGCGGAACGGGTCTCGCACTACACGCGTGAGTTCGGCGAGGAGCCGGAGGTGCTCGGGGAGTACGACGGCGCGGCGCTGGCCGGACTGTCCTACGCCCCGCCGTTCGAGTTCTTCGTCGGCCACCCCAACTCGCACCGCGTGCTCACCGCCGACTACGTCACCACCGATTCCGGCACCGGAATCGTCCACCTCGCACCGGCTTTCGGTGAGGAGGACATGGACGTCGCCTCGGCCAACGGCATCGAGATCGTCCAGCCACTCGACGCGGGCGGCAAGTTCACCTCGATGGTGCCGCCGTACGAGGGTCTGATGGTCTTCGACGCCAACCCGGTGATCATCAAGGATCTCAAGGCCGCCGGAAAGCTGTTGCGGCACGAGACGATCGAGCACTCCTACCCGCACAGCTGGCGCTCCGGCCAGCCGCTGATCTACATGGCGGTGCCGTCGTGGTTCGTCGCGGTCACCAAGTTCCGCGACCGGATGGTGGAGCTGAACCAGCGGATCAGCTGGGTGCCCGAGCACATCCGCGACGGCCAGTTCGGCAAGTGGCTCGAAGGCGCGCGCGACTGGAACATCAGCCGCAACCGCTACTGGGGCAGCCCGATCCCGGTGTGGGTCTCCGACGACCCGGCCTACCCGCGCACCGACGTCTACGGATCGCTCGACGAGCTCGAGCGCGACTTCGGCGTGCGTCCCGACGACCTGCACCGCCCCTACATCGACGACCTCACCCGGCCCAATCCCGATGACCCGACCGGGAATTCGACCATGCGCCGGGTCCCCGAGGTGCTCGACTGCTGGTTCGAATCGGGCTCGATGCCCTATGCCCAGGTGCACTACCCGTTCGAGAACAAGGAGTGGTTCGACAGTCACTTCCCCGGCGACTTCATCGTCGAGTACAACGGGCAGACCCGCGGGTGGTTCTACACCCTGCACGTGCTGGCCACCGCGCTGTTCGACTCGCCCGCGTTCAAGACCGTCTCCGCGCACGGCATCGTGCTCGGCGAGGACGGCCTGAAGATGTCGAAGTCCAAGGGCAACTACCCCGATGTCAACGAGGTCTTCGACCGCGACGGTTCCGACGCGATGCGCTGGTTCCTGATGAGCTCGCCGATCCTGCGCGGCGGCAATCTCATCGTCACCGAGCGCGGTATCCGCGAGGGTGTCAGCCACGCGCTGCGCCCGCTGTGGAACGCGTGGACCTTCCTGCAGCTCTACGCCTCCAAGCCCGGTGTGTGGCGCACGGATTCGTCGAACGTGCTCGACCGCTACATCCTGGCCAAGCTCGCGGTGACCAGGGATGTGATCACCGAGGCGCTCGAGACCTACGACATCGCCGCCGCCACCGAGGAACTTCGCGGCTTCGCCGACGCGCTCACCAATTGGTATGTGCGCCGGTCGCGTTCGCGGTTCTGGTCCGAGGATCGCGACGCCGTCGACACGCTGCACACGGTGCTCGAGGTGGTCACCCGCCTCGCGGCACCGCTGCTGCCGCTGATCAGCGAGGTCATCTGGCGTGGGCTCACCGGCGAGCGTTCGGTGCACCTGGCCGACTGGCCGGCCGCGGACGAGTTGCCGCACGATCCCGAGCTGGTCTCCTCGATGGACGAGGTCCGCGTGGTCTGCTCGACGGTGCTGAGCCTGCGCAAGGCGAAGAACCTGCGGGTGCGGTTGCCGCTGGCCGAGACCACCATCGCCGCGGCCGATGCCGAGCGGCTCGCGCCGTTCGCGGATCTGATCGCCGACGAGGTCAACGTCAAGAAGGTCGACCTGACCACCGACGTCGCCGTGCACGGCCGCTTCGAACTGGTCGTGAACGCGCGCGCCGCAGGTCCGCGCCTTGGCAAGCAGGTCCAGACGGTGATCAAGGCCGTCAAGGCGGGGGAGTGGAGCGAGTCCGCCGACGGTGTCGTCACCGCCGCCGGCATCACCCTGCTGCCCGAGGAGTACACCCAGCGCCTGGTCGCCGCCGAGCCCGAGTCCACCGCCGCCCTGCCCGGCAATGCCGGCCTGGTGGTGCTGAACTCGGCGGTCACCGAGGAACTCGAGGCCGAGGGCTGGGCCCGCGACCTCATCCGCGACCTGCAGGAGACCCGCAAGTCCCAGGGCCTCGACGTCTCCGACCGGATAACCGTCACCCTCGAGGTCCCGGCCGAACACCTGACCTGGGCCCAAACCCACCGCGACCTGATCGCAGGCGAAATCCTCGCCACCACCCTCGATTTCGCCCCCACCGGCCCCACCGCCACCGACCTCACCGGCGGCGTCAAAGCCGAGGTCGCGAAGGCCTAGGAGACGCCCGCAACCAACGGCCTCGCAAGGATATGGATAACTCCATGTCCTTGCGAGGCGCGGTTGCTGCGGTGCAATTCGAACGCGCTATGGCATGGCCTCAACCGCCGTGGTGGTCGCCCAGCCGAGAGTGGTCGATTCGCACCGAATCGAGCTCCGGACCAGTCCCTTATCTGCGACATGTACAACTTTCGCACGGACTCCGACTACGAAAATAGGACACGGTCTGCGGTGAACGCGGTACACGCATGGTCGGGTTCGAGGTAGGTGGAGATATGACCGGCAAGAGCGGTGGATCGGGAAACGCGCTGATGCCCTCAGTCGTCGGTGTCGTCGCTGGTGGTGCACTTGCGGTGATCGTCTATTTTCCCGTGGTTGCCTGGCTGCAGAATGTTCTCGATGTTCCCGAACTCACACCGGTTCCCGCACAATTTCGAGGCGACACGGCGCCGATATCGATGTGGTACTGGGCAACGTGGCTGATTCCGGCACTCGTCGTGATTCCCACCGGATTGGCATTGTCTTTGTGGCGTCGGATCCGGGTTTTCGCACTGGTGTCCACGGCAACTTTCGTCCTGGGTTCTGTCGCAGTTGCTGCTGTCGTGATCTCATTCGAAACCAACGGATTCGCACCGGACTGATCGGGTCGTGCTGGAGAAGTTGGGCGGACAGGATTCCCTCCCGTCAGGGTATTCCGCTCAGAAGCTCGGGGGTGTTCCGATGAACAGGAAACGGCTCGGTTGGTCGGAGTCGTTGAACCAGCGGTGGGGAATCGTGGCCGCGTAGTAGGCGGTGTCGCCGGGCGTGAGGATGTGGTCGGTGCCGTCGATGACGAGGCGGACTTGGCCTTCGATCACGTAGACGAATTCCTCGCCGTCGTGGGTGGTCGCGGAGTCGGCGCTGCTGTGTGGTCCGGCGGTGACCTCGTTGCAGTCCATCAGCCGGGTGCCGCCGACGCAGAAGCGCACGACGGCCGACGGGCTCAGCTCGTAGGAGCGGGACTCGGCGGCGCGGACGATCCTGGTCGGTGAGCGGCTGCCCTGCTCGAGCAGGTCGTGGGCGGTGGTGCCGAGGGCTTTGGCGATGCGGTGCAGGTTGAGCACGCTGGGCGTGGTTCGCCCGTTCTCGACCTGGCTGAGGAACGGCTGGGAGAGCTCGGTCTTGTCCGCCAGGCCGGTCAGCGTGATGCCCGCGGCCTTGCGTGCCGACCGGATCGATGCGCCGAGCGAGCGCGCGAGCATGAGCTGATCTTCGTCCTCCACGCGCAAAAGCTATCAGGTGATCGAGGGTGCACCCGTGCCGTCCGAACGGCTGACCGGGGCGCTTAACACGCCGTCACACCCGGAAACGACGTCGTTACCGCATAGATCCGAGCAATAAACTATTGAGCTGGACGATATGGGCATGCCCCGAAAGGAGAAGCCCATGTCGCGCCACGATCCGCGGTCCGGGTTCGAGGTCCCGGTCGTCGACATCAGCGCCTACACCGGTTCTGGTGGCGCCGAGGAACGTGCCGAGGTCGCCCGCCGGATGGACAAGGCCTGCGAGACGGTCGGATTCGTCCAGATAGTCGGCCATCGAGTGCCCGAGGGGGTTCTCGCCGGGCTCGCCGCCGCGGTCGACTCGTTCTTCGCGCTGCCGCTGGCGGTGAAGAAGGCCTACCGCGTCGAAGGCAATCGCGGCTACAGCCCGCCCAAGAGCGAGTCGCTGAGCCTGAGCCTCGGCCTCGAGTCCGCCAGCCGCATGAACGACTTCTTCGAGGCGTTCAACGTCGGCACCGAAGCCCGCTCGTTCCCCGAACTCGCGCTGTCGGAGGAGGACTACGGGCTCAACGTGTGGCCCGAGATCGCCGGATTCCGCGGCCGTGTCGAGGCGTACTTCGAGCACGCGGCCCGTGTCGCGCGCACCCTGACCACGGTGTTCGCCGACGCGCTCGACCTGCCCGGTGACTACTTCGAGTCGCTCACCGACCACTCCATCGACGTGCTGCGCATGAACAACTACGCGCTGCCGGAGGGCACCGTCACCCTCGACGGCGAGCTGACCGGAATGGGCGAACACACCGACTTCGGGCTGGTGACCGTGCTGTGGGCCGACCAGGTCGCCGGGCTCCAGGTGCTCGGCCGCGACGGCGACTGGCACGATGTCGCGCCCATCGACAACGCACTGCTGATCAACCTCGGCGACCTGACCGCCCGGCTGACCAACGACCGCTGGATGTCGACCCTGCACCGGGTCAAGCCACCGATCGTCGAGGGCACCATCCAGCGCCGCCGTTCGGTCGCGTTCTTCCACGACGGCAACGTCGATGCCACCATCGCGACCCTGCCCAGCCACCTCGACGCGGATGGCGGCCTGGCCTACGAGCCGATCCTGGTTCGCGACCACGTCCACGCCAAGCTGGCCGGCTCGCGGCAGGGCAAGGCGAACACCGCGGCGGTGCGGGAGGCGGCGCGGGTGCTCGCCGCCGGTGCGCGGGTGACCTCGTGACCGGCGCGCACGCCGTGTTGATCCATGGCGCGTGGGCCGGACCGTGGGTGTGGGACCGGATCGCCCCGTCGCTCGAACACGCGGGGCTGCAACCGGTTCCGGTGACCCTGCCAGGCGTCGGGCCCACCGCCGCCGGTCCGCCGGTGGGGCTGGGTGAGGTCGCCGCCGCCGTCATCGCGCAGATCGCCACGCTGCGCGGGCCGCTGGTCCTCGTCGGCCACTCCGGGGGCGGCGTGGTCGCCACCGAGGTCGCCGAGCGCCTCGCCGAGCGGGTCGCGGGTGTGGTGTTCGTGGCCGGGATGATGCTCCCGTCGGGCCGGTCGTTCCCCGACCTCTGCCGCGACGTCGGGCTCGGGCCCACCGTCGGCATCGGCGCCCATCTCGAGATCAGCGACGACGGCCGGATCAGCCGGGTCCCGCCCGCCGCGGCCGCGACGATCTTCTTCCACGGCGCGGCGCCCGCCGACGCGATCACTGCCGCGAACAGGGTTGCCGCGCAACAGGAATCAGCGCGCTTCCTGGTTCCGTCATGGACCGCGCACCGTTTCGGCGCGCTGCCGCGCCTCTACATCGAGGCCACCGAAGACCGCTCTGTCCCGCTCGCCGTGCAGCGGCGGATGCAGGAACTCACCCCCGGCGCCCAGGTGCACACCCTCGACAGCGATCACGCACCGCAACTGTGCCTGCCCGACGCCACGGCGGCGGCGATCCTGTCCTTCTCCTCGACCGTCCTCGGTGTGGGAGTCGCATCGTGAACATGCCACGGACGCGCCGGATCTGGCAGCGACTCACCCTCGCCGTGCGTGCGGAGATCGCCACGGCCTTCCCGCCACAGGGCAGTACCGCCGAACAGCGGCAGCCGCACCACCGCCCACTCCCGCAGCTGTGGTGCTGAAACCGTCCGCGGCCGTTGCGCCGGCTCGACCATTTCTATGCTGAAAAGTTGCTGATGCGTGTGACATCACGGGGGTCTTCGGGCACAATCGTTATCGTTACTGCTGATGCGCATGGAACCCGCTGAGGCTGCAGTGACTGTTTGTGACGATTGTCCTGAGGAAACGGTGTCGCGCCCGGGGTGGTAACGCCCCGGTGCGGCACCGGATCAGTGGGTGGCTCACCCGTGGATCAGGCGATGCCGCCCGATAACCGACCAGCCGGTGGCGCGTGCCGTCCGGCCGTGAGGAAGGGCGCGCGCGTGAGACGAACAATCCTGCGACGATTACTCTTCGGCTTCGTCGCCACCATGGTCACCACCCTGATTCTCGCCGGTCCCGCCTGGTCACAGACCGGCAGCGCGTCCGGCTCCGGTGATTCCGGGTCCGGCGGTTCGGGATCTGGCTCGGGCAGCTCCAGCGGATCGGGCGCGATCCCGCTACCCAGCGCCACCGGCATCGGCGCGCTCACCGCCGCCACCACCCAGATCGGCAAGCCCTACGAATGGGGCGCGATGGGCCCGCACTCGTGGGACTGCTCGGCACTGGTCCAGTGGGCGTTCCGGCAGGTCGGCGTCCACCTGCCGCGCACCACCTGGGAGCAGGCCGAGGTCGGCATGCCGGTGACCTTCGGCGGCCTGGCCCCAGGCGATGTCGTCGTCCTCAACGGCGACGGGTCCCACGTCGGCATCTACGCGGGTATGGGGCACATCCTCGACGCCCGTGACTGGGGTGTCCCGGTCGGGCTGCACCCCCTGCGCGAGTACGACATCTTCACGATCCGGCGCTTCTGAATCCTCAGTCCACGAGCTGGCGCAGCAGTGGCCCGTACTCGGGATGGGCCAGCGCCGAGGCGAACTGGGCGACCAGGTAGTCGGCCGGGTTGCCGGTGTCGTACCAGCGGCCCTGGATCACCTGGCCGTACACCGCGTGATTGGCGGCGTAGTTGTTGATCGCGTCGGTCAGGTACACCTCACCGGTCTTGTGGGTGTACCAGTTCTCGGTCTGGGCCTGCAGTTCCTCGATGATGCCGGGGGTCACCACGTAGCCGCCGATGGCCGCGAACGCCGAGGGGGCGTCCTCGGGCTTGGGCTTCTCCATCAGGCCGGAGATGCGCAGCAGCCCGTCGTCGAGGTCCTCGCGCACCACCGGCACGCCGTAGCGCTGGGATTCACCCGGCTCCATCGGCAGCAGCGCGAGCACCGGGCAGCCGGTGGACTCGTAGGCGGTGATCAACTGCTGGGCGCGCGGGACCTCGGCGACGAACACGTCGTCGGGCCACAGCACCAGCATCGGCTCGTCACCGAGGTGCCGCGCCGCGTTGAGCACCGGGGTGCCGTTGCCGTAGGGGCCGTGCTGGTCGAGGTAGGTGATGTGACCGGCGCGCGAGAGCTCGCCGACCTCCTCCACCGCGTCGGCGTAGGCGGACTTGCCGTCGGCGCGGAGCTGGGCCACCAGGGCGGGATTGGGCCGGAAGTGATCCTGGATGAGGGACTTGCCGCTGCTCACGACGATGGTGATGTCGGTGATCCCGGAGGAGACCAGCTCACGCACGGTGTGCTCGATGACGGGCTTGTCCCCGACCGGCAGCATCTCCTTCGGCGTCGCCTTGGTCAGCGGAAGCAGCCGGGAGCCGATTCCCGCAGCCGGAATGACAGCCTTACGGATCTTCATCCACCGATCATCACATATCCGGCTGTGTCGCCGCTGTGGCACGGCGGACACCAGGGACCGAAGACCTGTCGGAGCCGGCGCGTAGATTGCGGGCGTGAGCACCGATGCCACCGCCCCGGCCAGGGCTGATGCGGCCGTCACCGCCCGCCGCTGGGTGCTGCACATCGATATGGACGCCTTCTTCGCCTCGGCCGAGCAGTTGACGCGGCCCACCCTGCGCGGCCGCCCCGTCCTGGTCGGCGGCGCGGGTCAGCGCGGTGTCGTCGCGGGTGCCAGCTACGAGGCGCGGGTGTACGGCGCGCGCTCGGCCATGCCCATGCATCAGGCCCGGCGGCTGATCGGTGTCTCGGCGGTGGTGGTGCCCCCGCGTGGCGCCGTGTATTCGGTACTGAGCGCGCAGGTGTTCGACACGCTGCGCGGCTGCGTTCCCGTCCTGGAGACGCTCTCCTTCGACGAGGCCTTCGCCGAACCGGCCGAACTGGCGGGGGCCAGCGTCGAGCGGGTCGAACAGTACTGCGCGATGCTGCGCGAACTGGTCCGCGCCAGAACCGGTCTCACCGCCTCGATCGGGGCAGGGACCGGCAAGCAGCTGGCCAAGATCGGCTCCGGCCTGGCCAAACCCGATGGCATGCGGGTGATCTCACCGGCCGAACAGGGGGAACTGCTGGCCGCGCTGCCGGTGCGCAAACTGTGGGGGATCGGCCCGGTGGCCGAGAGCAGGTTGCGCGGTCTCGGGATCGAGACGGTCGGCGCGTTCGCCGCGCTGCCGGAATCGGAGGCCGCCTCGATCCTCGGCGGCAGTGTCGGGGCCGCGCTGCACCGGCTCGCCCGCGGCATCGACGACCGGCCGGTCGCCGAACGCGCCGAGGCCAAACAGATCAGCGCCGAGAACACCTACGAACGCGACATCGTCACCCTGCCCGACCTGCGTGTCGCGGTGACGGCGATGGCCGCCGCCGCGCACCGCAGGCTCGAACGGGACGGGCGCGCGGCGCGCACCGTCGTGCTCAAACTCAAGAAATCCGATATGGGCATCGTGACGAGATCGTTCACCCTGCCCTACGCCACCGCCGACCTGTCCACCCTGTCGGCGGCCGCGCAGCGCTCGGCGATCGATCCGGTCGAGCTGGGACCGATCCGGCTGGTCGGCGTCGGGTACGGCGGGCTCTCGGACGTGCGCCAGGAGTCGCTGTTCCCCGAACTCGACCAGACGGTGCCCGACGATGTGGGCGTCGAATCGGCCGATCGCACCGGGGCGCCACCGGCCGAGGCCGACGAGCCGCTGAATATGCCTGCGGGGCAATGGTTTCCGGGCACGGATGTGCACCACCCCGAATTCGGGCACGGCTGGGTGCAGGGCGCTGGCTACGGCGTGGTGACCGTGCGGTTCGAGACCAGCTCGACAGGTCCGGGTCCGGCGCGTACTTTTCCTGCCGACGACAGCGGGTTGTCGCGGGCCGATCCGCTCGGCAGCCTCGCCTGAGGAGTAGCCTCGGCTACCGCGATGAAATCCCGCCCACCCCGAACGCAAAGGACGAGTGGATGAAGCTTCGTAGGACCGGACGTGTCGCGATCGCGGGCCTGGCCGTGGTCGCCGTTTTGGGCATGAGTGCGTGCAGCGACGACAAGGACGACTCGACCGCCGCCACGACCACCACCAGCGCGGCCGCCGCCCCGACGACCGCCGCCGCCGACCTCCCGGCGGTGCCGACCGTCGAGGAGCTCAACGCCCAGCTCAACACCGCGCTGGATCCCTCGATCCCGAACGAGGAGAAGCTGGACTTCGTGCAGGGCGGCGAGGCCGATCCGGAGCTGCCGAACCGGCTCGCCCAGGCCGCGCAGGATGCCGGTGTGGTCGTCGTGGTGACCGAGGTGACCTCCTTCGGTGAAAGCGTGAACGCCACGGCCGACTTCACGATCAACGAGCAGACCAACGTCGTCGACGTGCCGTTCGTGGCCGAGGACGGCAAGTGGAAGGTCCAGAAGACCTGGGCCTGCACCATGCTCACCAACCTGGGCCAGCAGTCGGTCGCCTGCGCCTGATCCGCCACGTTCGCCGAGCCCCGGCCGGAGTGATCATCCGGTCGGGGCTTTCGCGTGTCCGATCCGGAATCCGGTTGCCGTCGAATCGCGGTGTCACCGGCACGGCTACTATCGGGCCCCGTGGTAGAGACGATCGTGCGGCAAGGGCATCCGCCCAAGGATGCTTCGGGACCGGCGCGACGGGGTGATCGCCCCGGCTGGGCACGCACGGTCGCGATCGTCGCCGGATTGATCGCCGTGCTCACCGCCGTCGCGATTCCCTTCCTGCCCGTGCGGGTCGACGCCGCGACCATCTCCTGGCCGCAGCAGGGCTCGCCCGCCGCCGTCGAATCACCGCTGGTCGCCTACGCGCCCGCCGAGATGTCGGCGACCATTCCGTGTGCGGCGTTCGGTTCGCTGGCCGAATCCGGGGGCGTCGTCGCCTCCACCGTGCCGCGCCAGTCCGCCGACATGGAGCGCTACGGCTTCGTCGTCAAGGTCGTCGCCGACACCGAGGAGCGGCCCGGCCGCGTCGACGTGGTGTCGCGGTCGACGCTGATCTGGACCGCCGCGCTCGCGGACGTGCGCGACCGCGCGTGCGGCCTGGCCATCGCGATCACGCCACAGCAGGCCACGGTCACCCCGACCGGTGTCGACCTGCCCGGCGCGACCCTCGACCGTGACCTTCGCCCCCAGGTCGTCGGCGTGTTCAGCGAGCTCACCGGCGCCGCACCGGCCGATCTCGCCGTCACCATCGATGTGGATTCGCGCTACATCTCCTCGCCCACCTGGCTCAAGCTGAGCGCGATCGCGCTGTGCCTGCTGGCCACCGCGCTGGCCCTGTTCGCCCTGCACAAGCTCGACGCCCGCGACGGCCGGTCCCCGCGCCGGTTCCTGCCGCAGCGCTGGTGGCGGCTGCGCCCGGTCGACTGGCTGGTGTTCTCGGTGCTGGGCGTGTGGCACTTCATCGGCGCCAACACCTCCGACGACGGCTACATCCTCGGCATGGCGCGCGGCGCGCAGAGTTCGGGCAACATGTCGAACTACTACCGCTGGTTCAGCGTCGACGAGGGACCGTTCTACACCCCCTACACCGACATCATCGGCTGGATCTCCCAGCTGTCCGCGGTCAGCCCGCTGGTCCGCCTGCCCGCCCTTGGCGCGGGCATCCTCACCTGGTGGCTGATCAGCCGCGAAGTGCTGCCCCGTCTCGGCGTCGCCTTGCGCCGCAGTCCGGCCGTCACGTGGACCGCCGCGCTGGTGTTCCTGGCGTTCTGGCTGCCCTACAACAACGGCCTGCGCGCGGAATTCGTGGTGGCGCTGGGTGTGCTGGTCACCTGGGTCTCGGTCGAACGAGCCATCGCGACGCGACGATTGTTGCCCTTCGCGGTGGCGGTGATCGTGGCCGCGTTGACGCTCACCGGTGCGCCGTCGGGGTTGATCTGCCTGGGTGCGCTGGTCGCGGGTGCGCGCACGATGACCGCGGTACTTCTACAGCGGGCGAAGTCGGTGGGCTATGTCGCGTTGATCTTGCCGATCCTGGCCGCGGGCACGGCGGTGTTCACCGTTGTGTTCGCGGACCGGACACTGGCGGGGGTGCGGGAGATGTCCGCGGTCCACGGCCAGATCGGCCCCGGCGAGGGGCAGGCGTGGTTCATGGAGTTCCTGCGCTACCAGTTCCTGCTGCAGTTCAACGCCGACGGCTGGCTGACCCGCCGCTTCGGCGTGTTCGTGATGGTGCTCGGCCTGATCGTCTGCATCGCCATGATGCTGCGCCGAGGCGGTCATATCCCCGGTACGGCGGTCGGTCCGACGCGACGTCTGCTCGGCATCACCCTGGCCGCGATGGCGCTGATGATGTTCTCGCCCACCAAGTGGACCCATCAGTTCGGCGTGTTCGCCGGGCTGGCCACCTGCGTTGCCGCGCTGACCGCCGTGGCAGTGAGCTCGACCGTGCTGCGGACGTTGCGCAACCGCGCGCTGTTCGCGGCTGCGGTCTTCTTCGCTCTCGCGATGACCTTCGTGGCTCCCAACGGATACTGGTATGTCTCCGCGTGGAGTATCCCGTGGTGGGACAAGCCGCCGACGTTCGCAGGCTTTGGAATCGCTACCCTGTTCGCGGGGCTGACGGTCCTGGCCCTCGCGATCGCCGCCTGGTTCCACATCCACCCGAATCCGTCGACAAAGCAGAGTCGGGTGACGGGCCTGCCGGTCCTGGCCATCGCTGCCGCGATGATGGTGCTGTTCGAGCTGGCCTCGTTCGCGAAGGCGAGCATCGCCCAGTATCCGGCCTACTCGCTGGCCAGCTCCAATTTCTCCGCGGCCTTCGCCGGTGGCTGTGGCATGGCCGACGAAGTGCTGGTGGAGACCGATCCGAACGCATCGATCCTGGCCCCGCTGACCGGCGACCTCACGACCACCATGGCGGGCACGGAATCGGCGGGCTTCGCCCCTGACGGCGTGGCGCCTGTGCTCACCTCCGACGAAGTGGAATCGACCACCGGGCAGGCGAATTCGGTCTCCGATGATCCCGATACTCTGCGCGACGCCTCGACCTCGGCGGGTTCGGAGTCACGGCAGGGTTCGCTGCGGCTCCCGTTCGGGCTCGACTCCGAGACGACCCCGGTGCTCGGCAGCTACCGATCCGGCGCACAGGAACCGGCCGCGCTGACGACCGGATGGTTCCGCCTGCCCGACGGCCCGCGCGGACCGCTGCTCGCCATCGCGGCGGCGGGGCGTATCCACTCGGTCAATCGCGACGGAGTGGTCCGTCCCGGTCAAGAACTCGCCGTCGAGTACGGCACCGCGGGCGTCGACGGCGCGGTCACCGTGACCGGTCGGGCCACCCCGCTCGACATCGGCCCCGCGCCCAGCTGGCGTAACCTGCGCGTACCGATGGATCAGGTCGCTCCCGATGCCGACGTGGTCCGCTTGGTCGCCACTGATCGCGACCTCGGCCCAGACCAGTGGCTCGCGGTCACCCCGCCGCGTATGCCGCAGACCACGACGTTGAACTCGCTGGTCGGTTCGCGCACCCCCGTCCTGTTGGACTGGGCTGTCGGCCTGCACTTCCCGTGCCAGAACCACATGCCCACCTACAACGGCATCGCGGAGCTGCCGGGCTACCGCATCCTCCCTGACCGCAACGGCGCCACCATCACCAACCTGTGGCAGGGCCACGACGGCGGCGGCCCCCTCGGCTGGACCCAACTCCTCTTCACCGCCCGCACCCTGCCCACCTATCTGAACAACGATTGGGAACGAGACTGGGGCTCGATCGAGCAATACCTCCCCCTTGACCCCACTGCTACCCAGGCCGAAGTGACCCTCGAATCCACCAACCGCTGGGGCACCTGGACCCCCGGCCCCATCATCACCGCCTGGTAAGTCCACAACTTCAAGATCATCACGCTCTGGTGGCGTTCGCTTCTCGACCGATGCCGCCACCAGAGCGTGGTGATCGGCTGTCCGGATGGATTGCCGGCGATAGTCGACCTGGTCGGCGCCTTCGGACGGGTATCCACTGTCCGTCGATGCGCATCGTCGCGGAGACGGTGATGATCGGTGCGGGTCGTGGGATCACGACTGCATCGTGCCGACGAGCCGGGGCAGGTCGCCAGATGGTGGGTTGCCGGCGAGCCGGGGCCGTCGGCGCTCGGTGGGTCGGCGGGGATTGTGGTGATGCGCGAGGCCAGGGACCGTGGGGTTGGGCCCGTTTGTCGACGGCCGGTGGGTCAGCGGGAGTTGGTGGCTATGCGCAGGGCGAGGTCGGGGAGATCGGCGCCGGTGAGGCCGGGGTAGCCGTGGAGCATGGCGCGCCAGCGGGCGGGGACGGCGGAGGCACCCCAGCGGGCGCCGAGCAGGCCGCCCGCGATAGCGGCGGTGGTGTCGGTGTCGTTGCCCGCGCGGACGCAGGCCGACAAAGCGAGCGGGAGGTGCTCGGGCCCGGACTGGTCGGTGGTGGTGATGGCCCACCACGCGGTCTGCAGGGCGTGCACGACCCAGCCGTTGTTCGGGAAGTCGGCGGGGGTGCCCTGTTCGGCCTCGTCGAGGCGGGCGGTCCAGTACGCGGAATGTGGTGAGCCGCTGACGTATTCGCGCACGCCGGCGAAATCGGCGTTGAGCACGGCGTGGCGGACCGCGTAGGTCCACAGCTTGCAGGCGTCCACGGCGTGCTCGTCGTAGTGGGTGAGCATTCCGATCCGGCCCGCCGCCGCGACGCATTCGGCGGGGTCGTCGAGGTAGGCGAGGGCGACCGGGGCGGTGCGCATCAGCGACCCGTTGCCGCCGGTGCGCCCGGTGAGCGACTGGGCCTGGGCCAGCATGGCCAGCGCCGACCCTGGTCGTTCCGACAGCACGAGGCCGGTCTGGGTGCCGATGTCGGGTGGGTTCGAGTCGTACCAGCGCACGAATCCCGCGGCCACGGAATCGAGATCGATCCCCGGCCCCCGCACCGCGGCCAGCACGATCGCCAGGGCCATCGAGGTGTCGTCGGTCCACTCGCCGGGCGCCCAGTCGAACGCGCCGCCGCCGATCATGTCGATCACCGTTTCCGGTGCGGGCCTGGTGAATTCGTACCCGGCGCCCAGCGCGTCGCCCGCGGCGCCGCCCACCAGCACCCCGGCCACCCGATCGGAGAACCCCGCCTCGTGCACCGTCTCCGCCTCTCTCGGGTGACCGCTCTGCGATTGTCCGATTGTCGAGCCTACCGGTCGGCATGTGCCCGGCACCAAGAATTCTGACGCGCCGCGCCGACTCGACCGCAGCGTGTGGTCGGCGTGTCGCGCGGGTGGCCGGTAGCGGCGAGTTGTCCGGTTGTGGCGCAACGGGTCCGGCATGTCGACGAGCACCGGCGTCGACAGTCACGATCAGGCTGCGAGACGGTGTGTCCTGCCGTGTCGCGGACAAGAGCGGTGGGTCAGGCGGTCGCCGCTGCGGCCGACCGGGCCCGCCGGGTGCGCCGGGAGCGGCGCAGCGCGTCGGTGGTGAAGATGATCAGTCCCGCCCAGATCAGGGCGAAGCCGATCCAGCGGGAGGCGGGCATGGGCTCGTGCATGACCGCGACGCCCCAGACCATCTGCAAGCCCGGGGTCAGATACTGCAGGATGCCCATCGTCGACAGCGGCACTCGCTGCGCGGCCACGGCGAACAGCAGCAGCGGCACGAGGGTGACCGGCCCGGTGGCCATCATCAGCCCGAAATGGGCCGGGCTGGAGGTGAACTCGCTGCTGCCCATGGCCACCAGCACGATCACGAAGGCCAGCGCGAACGGCGCGGCGACGATGCCCTCGGCGGCGATCCCGGGCAGCGCGTCCAGGCGGATCACCTTCTTCACCAGGCCGTAGGTGGCGAACGAGCAGGCGAGCACGAGCGCGATCCAGGGCGGACGGCCGTAGTCGACGGTGAGCACCACCACCGCGACCGCGCCGAATCCCAGCGCCACCCACTGCGCCCTGGTGAGCCGTTCGCGGAACAGCACCACGCCGAACGCCACCGTGACCAGCGGATTGATGAAGTACCCCAGCGCGCACTCCACGACGTGCCCGGTGATCACCCCGAACACGTAGGTGCCCCAGTTGATCGAGATCGCCGCCGAGGCCGCCGCCGCCAACCGCCAGGTCCGCGCATCGATGCCGCGCAGCTGACGCAGCCGCCCGGTGACCGCGAGCACGATCAGCACCACGACCAGCGTCCACAGGATGCGCTGGGCCACCACCTCGGCGGGCGAGGCGAATGCCAGCAGTCCGAAGAACGCGGGGAACAAGCCCCAGATCAGATAGGCGCCCGCACCGAACGCGACACCGGGCGGCGAGGGGCTGCGCTGCATTCGTCCCATGTTACGACTGACGTAGCCTGACGTGCATGTCCATATCCGTGCAGGAGCCCGCGGCCGCCGGGCTCACCGCAGCACAGGTCGAACAGCGTCGCCGTGACGGGCACACCAACGACGTCCCGGCCAGAGCGAGCCGTTCGGTCGGTGAGATCGTCCGCGCGAACGTCTTCACCCGCATCAACGCCATCCTCGGTGTGCTGCTGGTGCTGGTGCTGTCCACCGGCTCGATCATCGACGGCATGTTCGGGTTGCTCATCGTCGCCAACAGCGCGGTCGGCATCATCCAGGAGGTCAGGGCCAAGCGGACCCTCGATCAGCTGGCGATCGTCAGCCAGGCCAAGCCGACGGTGCGCCGCGACGGCGTCGCCGCGCAGGTCTCGCCGGGCGAGGTGGTGCTCGACGACCTGATCGAGCTCGGCCCCGGCGACCAGATCGTGGTCGACGGCGAGGTCGAGGAGTCCGCCTCGCTCGAGATCGACGAATCGCTGCTCACCGGTGAGGCCGACCCGATCGACAAGGGCGTCGGCGCGCCGGTGATGTCGGGCAGCTTCGTCGTGTCCGGCTCGGGCGCCTACCGCGCGACCAAGGTCGGCAAGGACGCCTACGCGGCGAAACTGGCCGAGGAGGCCAGCAAGTTCACCCTGGTGCACTCGGAACTGCGCTCCGGCATCGACAAGATCCTGAAGTTCATCACCTACCTGCTCATCCCCGCCGGTCTGCTCAGCATCTACAACCAGCTGTTCTCCAGCGGCGAGCAGTGGCGGCCCGCGGTCACCGGCATGGTCGCCGCCCTGGTGCCGATGGTGCCGGAGGGCCTGGTGCTGATGACCTCCATCGCCTTCGCCGTCGGCGTGGTCCGGCTGGGCAAGCGCAACTGCCTGGTGCAGGAACTGCCCGCCATCGAGGGCCTGGCCCGCGTCGACGTGGTGTGTGCCGACAAGACCGGCACGCTCACCGAGAACGGCATGCGCCTGTCCCAGATCGAGCCGCTCGGCTCCTTCGACGAGGCCCAGGTCCGCGCGGTACTCGCCGCCCTGGCCGGTGACGATCCGCGCCCGAATGCCAGCGTGCAGGCCATCGCCGAGGCGCTGCCCGACACGCCCGACTGGAACCAGACCGCGATCGCGCCGTTCTCCTCGGCCAAGAAGTGGAGCGGCATCTCCTACGGCGAGCACGGCGACTGGCTGCTCGGCGCCCCCGACGTGCTGCTCGATGCCGGCTCCGCCGAGGCGGCCCACGCCGAACAGCTCGGTTCCTCGGGCCTGCGCGTGCTGCTGTTGGCGCGCGGCGACCGCCCCGTCGACGCCGACGACGCGCCCGGCCAGGTCTCGCCCGCCGCGCTGGTGGTGCTCGAGCAGAAGGTGCGTCCCGACGCCAAGGAGACGCTGGAGTACTTCGCCGAGCAGCAGGTCTCGATCAAGGTGATCTCCGGCGACAACGCCGTCTCGGTCGGTGCGGTCGCCTCCTCGCTCGATCTGCCCGGCGGCGATCACGCCGTCGACGCGCGCAAGCTGCCCGAGGACCGCGAGGAACTCGCCGACGTGCTCGACCACGAGACCACCTTCGGCCGGGTCCGGCCCGACCAGAAGCGCGCCATGGTCGGCGCCCTGCAGTCGCGCGGGCACACCGTCGCCATGACCGGGGACGGCGTCAACGACGTGCTGGCCCTCAAGGACGCCGACATCGGCGTCGCGATGGGCGCGGGCAGCCCGGCCACCCGCGCGGTGGCCCAGATCGTGTTGCTGGACAACAAGTTCGCGACCCTGCCGTTCGTGGTGGGGGAGGGCCGCCGGGTGATCGGCAACATCGAGCGGGTGTCGAACCTGTTCCTCACCAAGACCGTGTACTCGGTGCTGCTGGCCTTCCTCGTCGGCATCGCGGGGGTGGGTTCGCAGATCTTCGGCTACGACCCGATCGGCTACCCGTTCCTGCCGCGCCACGTCACCATCGCGGCCTGGTTCACCATCGGCATCCCCGCGTTCATCCTGTCGCTGGCGCCCAACAACGAGCGCGCCCGCACCGGCTTCGTCGGCCGGGTGATGCGCCTCGCGGTGCCCTCGGGCGTGGTGATCGGTGTCGCGACGTTCATCGCCTACCTCATCGCCTACGCGGGTCCGGAGGCCTCGGAGACGCAGAAGGTGCAGGCGGGCACCACCGCGCTGATCACGCTGATCATGATCGCGGTGTGGGTGCTGGCGCTGGTGGCCCGGCCGTACGTGTGGTGGAAGGTGGTGCTGATCGCGGTGTCGGTGCTGGCCTACGTCGCGCTGTTCACGATTCCGTTCACCCGCGAGTTCTTCAAGCTCGACCCGTCCAATCCGCGCCTGACCGCCGCCGCGGTGATCTGCGGTCTGGTCGGCATCGTGCTGGTCGAACTGGCGTGGTGGGTGCAGGCGCGGCTGTCCGGCAACCGGGGAAAGTTCATCCCCGCGGTGGGTGCCCAGGGCGCGTGAGAACCGGCTGACCTGGCCGGGTTCGCTTCGAGAACCCTTGTGCAGAGCGAACATTCGGTGTTGGAGTACCTTTGCGCACTATGGAGGTATTGCTGCACCAGATCGACGCGTTCGCCGACGCACCGTTCTCGGGCAACCCGGCCGCGGTCATGCCGCTGCCCGGCTGGCTGCCGGATGCGCTGCTGCAACAACTGGCCGAGGAGAACAACCTCGCCGAGACCGCGTTCTATATCTCCGAGTTACCCCCGGACGCCGGCGGTCCGCCCGGGGAATGGCCCGCCTTCCACCTGCGCTGGTTCACCCCGGCCGTCGAGGTGGACATGTGCGGGCACGCCACCCTCGCCGCCGCCACCCAGATCATCGAGGACGTCCACCCCGAACACGACCGGGTCAGCTTCTACACCCGCTCCGGCTGGCTGCACGTCGACCGCACCGACGACGACGAGTACGTCCTGAACCTGCCCGCCCTCGCCTCGGTCGAGGTGGCACCGAATCCGGCGCTGGTCGCCGCCCTCGGTGTCACCCCCGTGTGCGCGCACACCGGTCAGGACGAGGTGATCGTCGTCGCCACCGAGGCCGAAGTACGTGATGCCACACCGGATTTCGGTGCCTTCCCGGCCCTGCGTCGCGGCGTGATCCTCACCGCCCCCGGCACCGCGACCGACATCGTCTCCCGCTTCTTCGCGCCCGGCGTCGGCGTCCCCGAGGACCCGGTCACCGGTTCCGCCCACGCCCAGCTGATCCCGCTGTGGAGCCGCGATCTCGGCCGCACCACCCTGTCGGCGCGCCAGCTCTCCCGCCGCGGCGGCAGCCTGCGCGCCGAACTCACCGACGACCGCGTCCTGCTGCTGGGCCGCTGCCGCCGCTACCTCGACGGCGTCGTCACCCTGCCGGACTGATCCGTGTCCACCCCGGTCGCCGCCGTGTCGAGAACACGCCGGTGGCCGGGCCACCAGACCCGCTCGCCCGCCAGGAAGGTCAGCGCGGGCACCAGGACCGTGCGCACGAGCAGGGTGTCGAGCAGCACGCCGAAGGCCACGGTGAAGCCCAGCTGGACCAGCGCGACCACCGGCAGCGTGGTCAGGACGGCGAAGGTCGCCGCCAGCACCACCCCCGCCGAGGTGATCACCCCGCCGGTGACGGCGAGACCACGCAGCATCCCCGCCTTCGTGCCGATGCGCGCGGCCTCCTCGCGGGCCCGGGTGACGAGGAAGATGTTGTAGTCCACGCCGAGGGCGACCAGGAACAGCAAGGCCATCAGCACCAGTTCCGAACTCAGGCCGTGGAAGCCGAAGACGTGCTGGAAGCACAGCACGCTCGCCCCGAGCGCGGCCGCGAACGACGCGACGACGGTGAGGACCAGCCCGATCGGGGCGACCAGGGCGCGCAGCAGCACGGCCAGCACCGCGGTCACCACGAGCAGGATCAGCGGGATGACGACCCGGCGATCGCGGGCGGAGGCTTCGGCGGTGTCCAGGCCCGCCGCGCTCGGCCCGCCGACGACCGTGCCGGGCGCGATCGTGGCGAGGTCGGCGCGCAGCCGTTCGATGGTGGCCGATTCGGCCGCGGACCCGGCCGGATCGCTGGGGACCGCGGTGACCTCGGCGATCGTCTCGCCGGCTCGCCCGTATTCGACGTCGCCGATGCCCGGGTCGGCGCCCACCGCCTCGTACACGGCGGTCGCGGCATCGCGGGGGCCGATGATGGTCAGCGGGGTGCCCGCGCGCTCCGGGAAGTGCTCGGCGATCGTGCCGAGCCCGGTCACCGACTCCGGCGCGGTGACGAATTGATCGGCGCGCGACAGTGTTCCGGTCTCACCCAGCAGGCCCAGGCTCAGTCCGGCGAGCACCGCGACCGCCGCCAGCGCGCTGAGCGCGGGCCGCCCGGCGATGCGGACACCGATCCTGGCCCACACGCCGCCGGTCGACGGCGTCGCGGTGTCGGGGCGCGGAATGCGCGGCCAGAAGATCCACCGCCCGCACAGCACCAGCAGCGCGGGGAACAGCGTCACCATCACCAGCAGCGTGCACACGATGCCCGCCGCGCCGACCGGGCCCATCCCGGCCGCGCTGTTCATGTCGGCGGCGAGCAGGCACAGCAGCCCCAGGCTCACGGTGGCGGCCGAGGCGGCGATCGCGGGTGCGGTGTGGCGCAGCGCGGTCAGCATCGCGTGTCCCGGTTCGGCGGTGCGGCCCAGTTCCTCCCGGTAGCGCGCGACGATCAGCAGCGCGTAGTCGGTCCCGACCCCGAACACGAGGATCGTCAGCACGGCCGCGCTCTGATCGTTGACGGTGAGCCCGAAACCACGGGCCAGCCAGTACACCGCCGCCATCGCCGCGACATTCGCCGCCGCCACCGAGAGCAGCGGAATCAGCCACAGCAGCGGACTGCGGTAGGTCAGCAGCAGGATCACCGTCACCACCAGCACCGTGACGGCGAGGAGTTGCTCGTCGACACCGTCGAAGGCGCTCTCGAAGTCGGCGTCGAGCGCGCCGGGACCGCTCACCTCGACGGTGAGCCCGGCGGGACGCTCGGTGACGGCCGCCCGCAATCGCGCGATGTAGTCCGCGGGTTCACCGTGGGTGGTCGCGACGAAGATCGGGAACATCAGCGCCTGCCCGTCGGCGGACGCGAGCGGTAGGCCGGGCCCGAGGACGCTGCCGTATTCGGCGCGCAGGCGGGCATAGTGTTCGACGGCGGTCGCCCGGTCGGTCTCGGTGAGCCCGGCCGGGCGCTGGTAGACCACCAGGAACGTGCTCTCGGTGCCGCCGGGCAGCGTGGCCGACAGTTCCTCGGCCATCGTCGACTGCGCCGAGGCGGGCAGATAGTCGGTCTCCTTGTCGGACATGACCGATTCGAGTTCGCCGGCGAACGGGAACAGCGCGGCCACCGCCACGATCCACAGGCCGAGTAGCAACCATGCGCCGGTGCGCGGCGCGGACGGAATTCTCATGTCGAGCAGCGTCGCGTGTCCCCGGCGCCGAATCATCGGCCCGCGGAACGGTTTCGCGCGTACTCCGCGCGGAGTACGCGCCGCGGCCGCGACTGCCGGACAATGAGTGGTCATGGACCGGCGAACACAAGGCGATTGCGCGCTCACCGCGGTGGTGCTCGCCGTCGAACTCGCGCTCGCGCACATGTTCGCGGGTGAGCGCCCACTCGACCTGCTCGGCACGGTCCTGCTGGTCGGTTCGGCCCTGCCGCTGCTGGCGCGCAGCCGGGCGCCGATGCTCGTGCTGGCCGCGCACCTGGTGATCGTGTTCCCGTACCACGCGCTGGAATACCAGCACGAGGCCGCTTTTCCCGCGGCCATGATCGCGCTGTACACCGTTGCCCTGCACGGTAATCGGCGCCGGACCGGGATCGTCATCGCGCTGGTCGTCGCGCTCGGGGTGATCGGCATGGTCGTCTCGCCCGAGGTAGGGGAGAATCTGCCGGTGCAGGCCTTCGGTACGACGGGCTGGATCGTGCTGTCCTGTGTCGCCGGGGAAGCGGTGCGGTTGCATCGCGCCTATCTCGCGGCGATGCTCGACCGGGCCGAACGTGCCGAACGCTCGCGCGACGAGGAGGCCGAGCGCCGGGTGGAGCGGGAGCGGCTGCGGATCGCGCGTGATCTGCACGATCTGCTCGCGCACACGATCACCGTCATCCAGGTGCAGGCCGGGGTGGCCGGGCATCTGCTCGCGGAGGGGCAGGCGGACGCGGGCGTGCTCGCCGCCGCCCTCGACACCATCGCCGATGCCTGCGCCGACGCCCGTGCCGAACTCGGCGCGACCGTCGGCGTGCTCCGGGCGCCCGGCGGGGACTCACGGGCACCGCTGCCCACCCTGGATCAGCTTCCGGCACTGGCGGATACCGTGCGCGCGGCCGGAATCGAGGTGAGCACGGTCAGTACCGGACAGGTGCGCCCGCTCGCGCCGACCGTCGAGCTGGTGGCTTACCGGATCATCGGCGAGGCGCTGACCAATGTCGTCAAACACGCCGGGGCGCGGTCGGTTCGGGTGGAACTGGACCATCGGGCCGGTGCGCTGGTCGTGGTCGTCGCCGATGACGGGCACGGATCGGTCGGTGGGACAACGGGATTCGGCATCATCGGGATGGCCGAGCGCGCCGCGGCGATCGGCGGCAGCCTCCGCACCGATTCCACGTCGACCGGATTCGTCGTCACCGCGGTGCTACCGCTGACCGCGGTGGGCGATCCCGCCCCGAGCGTGGCCGCGGCGCCCGCCGGAGCAGGAAGCGGCACACCGTGATCCGGGTCGTACTGGCCGACGACCAGGCGCTGGTGCGCGGCGCCTTCGCACTGCTGGTCGGCGCGGCCGCCGACCTCACGGTCGTGGGCGAGGCAGCCACCGGCACCGAGGCGATCGCGCTGGCGCGTTCCGAACGCGCCGATGTGGTCGTGATGGACATCCGGATGCCCGAGCTGGACGGCATCGCCGCCACCGCGCGCATCGCCGCCGACGAGGACCTCGCCGGGGTACGCGTTCTCGTACTCACCACCTACGAGTCCGACGACAACGTGCTCGCCGCGCTGCGGGCGGGCGCCAGCGGATTCCTGATCAAGGACACCAAACCCGCCGCGCTGCTCGACGCCATCCGCACCGTCGCCGCGGGGGAGTCGCTGCTCTCGCCCGGCGCCACCGCCACCGTGATCGCCCGGGTCCGCGCGGTGCCCGATCCGCGCCCGCGCCCCGGTCTCGGCACCCTCACCGACCGGGAACTCGATGTGCTGATCCTGCTCGCCCGCGGCATGTCCAACGCCGAGATCGCCGAACGGCTGGTTGTCAGCCCGCTCACCGTGAAGACCCACGTGAGCCGGATCCTCGCCAAACTCCTTGCCCGCGACCGGGTTCAGCTCGTCATCGCGGCCTACGAAGCAGGCTTGGTCATGCCGGCGAACCCGCCGGTCGACCCGATGCGGCGATGAGGTGGCGCGGCGATCACGGCGCGGGGACCGACCGAGCCGCCCGTGTCACCGAGACCGTGGCCGGACCGGGATGGAAGAGGGGCACCCGGACCAGCCGCACCCTATTCGGCCGGGACGGGTCCGTCGTCCGGGGTGGGGGTGATCGTGCCGGTCGACCCGGGAAGCAGGGGCGCGACCGCGAAGCGTCCGGCGATGGCGTCGGCGGGGAGGGCTTGGACCGCGCGGACACCCGGTCGGCCTGCCAGCTCGCGGAGTTCGGGGAGGGTGCCGCGCACCACGAGCCCGGCCGTGCAGGCGCAGCCGGCGCGCAGGCGGGCCTCGGTGATCCGGGCGATGTCGGTGGTGCGCTGATCCAGTTGGCGCTGGGCGGCGAGCAGTCCGGCCGCCGCGTCGGCGGAGTTCAGCGCGGGAATGTCCCCGGCGGGAGTGCCGACCGTGATCACCGGGGTCTGTACCCGGTCGATCGGCACGTGCTGGATCACCCCGGAGATCCGGAGGCCGTCTGCGGCCGCCGGAATCTGTTGCGGGGTCAGGTATTCGGTGAAGGAGACCAGCGCCCAGCGGGGCTCGGTGCCTGCCCCGTCGAGTGACGCGCGCGCCTCGCTCAGGTAGTCGTCGACCTGCTCGCCCGGTGCGGGGCCGAGCCGGTCGGTCGCGACGGCCATCGATGGTCGCGGATTGATGATCCCGAGGACCACCACGACCACGGCGAGCACCACCGCACCGCCGAGGAACGCCGCGGTGCGCACGGGGTGTTCGCGCCAGCCGTCCCGGGGCGCGGCGGGTGCGTCGCCCGCTTCGCGGATCAGCGCCGCCAGGACCTCCCCGTCGACGGACCCGCCTCGACTGCTCCCACGGCCGTCCGGCGCCGATGTCGGCGACGGTTCGGACGACCGCGGGTCGTCAGGCATTGCGTAGTACGTCCAAGGCGCCCGCCAGATCCGCGGGATACTCACTGGTGATCTCGAGCCAGCGGCCGTCGGCGGGATGGTTGAACCCGAGCTGGCGCGCGTGCAGCCACTGCCGTTCCAGGCCGAGGCGCTTGGCCAGGGTCGGGTCGGCGCCGTAGGTGAGGTCACCGGCGCAGGGGTGGCGCACCGCGGAGAAGTGCACCCGGATCTGATGGGTGCGGCCGGTCTCGAGGTGGACGTCGAGCAGGCTGGCGGACTGGAACGCCTCGATCGTGTCGTAGTGGGTGACGCTGGGCCTGCCGTCGCCGGTCACCGCGAACTTCCAGGCGTTGCCGCGCGCCCGCCCGATCGGCGCGTCGATGGTGCCGCTGCTCGGATCCGGGTGTCCCTGCACGAGAGCATGGTATTGCTTGTCGACCGTGCGCTGCTTGAAGGCGCGCTTGAGCGCCGTGTACGCGTGTTCGGACTGGGCGACCACCATCACCCCGGAGGTGCCCACATCGAGGCGGTGCACGATGCCCTGGCGCTCGTGCGCGCCGGAGGTGGAGATGCGGTAGCCCATCGCCGCCAGCCCGCCGACCACCGTCGGTCCGGTCCAGCCGACGCCGGGATGCGCGGCGACGCCGATCGGCTTGTCGACGGCGACGATGTCGTCGTCGGCGTAGAGGATCTTCAACCCGTCCACCGGCGTGGCCTCGACGGTCACTTCCCGCTTGGGTTCGGGGAAGATCACTTCCAGCCAGGCGCCCGCGGTGAGCCGGTCGGACTTGCCCGCGGCGGTCCCGTCGATCTGCACCGACCCTTCCTCGGCCAGCGCGGCGACCGCGGTGCGTGACAGTCCGAGCAGCCGGGCCAGGCCCGCGTCGACCCGCATCCCGTCCAGTCCGTCGGGTACGGGCATCGTTCTGGTTTCTCTCACGCGGTCTCCTCGCTGGTGTGTTTGCGACCGCTGCGGGTGCCGTCCGGTTCGAAGCCGAAGACGGTGAGCGCGACCAACAGGATCGCCCCGCACACGATGGCCGAGTCGGCCACATTGAAGACCGGCCACCAGCCGATGGCGACGAAATCGACCACATGGCCCTGCAGCGGACCCGGGGAGCGGAAGAACCGGTCGACGAGATTGCCCAGCGCGCCGCCGAGCACCATCCCGAGCCCGATCGCCCACCAGAGCGAACGCAGGGTGCGCCCGATCCGGATCACCCCGATCACCACCGCGACGGCGATCAACGTCAGCAGCCAGGTCATGCCGGTCGCCATCGAGAACGCCGCGCCCGGATTGCGCACCAGGGTGAAGCGCGCGAAATCACCGATGATCGGCACCGATTCGCCGGGCTCGATCAGGGCGACGGCGAGACACTTGGTCAGCAGGTCGAATCCGAACAGCACGGCGGCGATGATCAGCAGCAGCGGCAACCGTCGGCGACCAGCGAGTTTCGGCTCGTCGGCGGCCGCTGGCACGGCATCGGTCGCCGGTGCCGCGGTGTCGTCGCCGGTCTCGGGGACGGCAGCGTTGTCGGATGGCCGGTCTTCACTCACGCGTCCATCATTCCCTAGTGGTGATCGGGCGCGCGTCGCGGTGCCGGGGAGTCCCAGCTGTTACTCAGGAAGCGGTCGTACGCTGATGGCTGTGACGGTGTTGTCTAGTTCCCGCTTACCCCGCATCGCGCGCCCCGGGGTGTTGGTCGTGGCGCTCGTGCTCGGGTTCGCCACCTTCGGCGCCGGGTGCGCCGACCGGTCGCCGTCGCCCGCCGAGGTCGACGGCCTCGAGCCGCTCGGCATCGGCAAGCAGGTGACCGTGCCGATCTCGGCCGCGGCCACCACGCTGGTCTCGCCCGGCGACGAGCCGCGCGACCTGCTGCGCCCGCGCTACGCGGTGGGCACCACCCAGGAGGTGACGTTGCGCACCGACTACCAGATCCAGCAGCAGGTCAACGACCAGCCCGCGCGCGACCTCTCGCCCGCGGCACTGACGATTCCGATGACCGCCTCGGCGGGCACCGACGGGGTCGACCTCGTGCTCGGCGCCGTCACCACTCCCGACCCGGCGCTGAACAAGGCGTTCACCGCCGCCGACGGCTCGCAGGCCGGGCTGGGAATGAGCGATTTCGGCGCGATCACCGAACTGCGCCTCGCCCCGTCGCCGGATACCCCGAACTCCGCGCGCGCGGCCCTCGAACAAGCCTTCTATCAGGCCGTGTACCGCTCGATCGCGTTCCCCGACGAACCGGTCGGGGTCGGCGCGGTGTGGACGGTGCACCAGCAGATCAACGGCGGCGTCAGCCTCGACCAGGTCACCACGGCGACCCTGGTGGGCCGCGACGGCGACCGGCTCACCATCGATCTGCAGGTGAGCCAGAACCCCACCGACTCGGTCTGGCTGCTGCCCAACGACGCGGGCGCGCTCGACATCGAGGGCTACGTGATGGAGGGCGCGGGCACGATCACCGTCGATCTCGGTCTGCCCCTGCCGGTCTCGGGCACCATCGAGGTCGGTGGCCAGCAGACCTACCGTGATTCCTACAGCGCGAGCACCCTCGTGCAGACCCAGTCGACCCGCGTGTCCTGGGTCGAATGATGCGTTCGACTCTGCTGCGCGCGAGCGCGGCCGCTTCGGCGTGCGCCGCGCTGAGTGTGGTGGTGGCGTGCGGTTCCGATGACTCCGGCGCGCCGTTCAGCCCGGCCCCCTCCGCTGCACCGGGGTCCGGCGAGGTCGTCCGTGATCCGGCTCAGCTGTCGGCGGGACTGCTCGCGGCCGAGGACCTCCCCGGCGATTTCGCCGTCGTCCCACCGCGCACCGGCGCCGACTCCTCGCCCGTCCCGCCGATCGCCCTGACCGAACCCGCGGACTGCGCGCGCCTGCTGACTCCGATCGCGCAGCAATGGCCGGGCTCGGCCGCTGCCGCGTCGGTCCAGTTCGCCGGTCCGAGCTACGCCACCATCGACATCGACGCCGCCAGCTACCCGGACACCTCACTGGCCGCCGCGTTCGACGCGCTGCAAGCGCAACCCCGCCGCTGCACCACCTACTCCGGTGACGACGCGGGCGTGCGCATCGACTACCGCGCCGAGGACCTGCCCCAGCCGCCCGCGGGCGACGCGAGCTCGGCCTTCCTGCTGACCGCCACCAGCGACGGCCTGACCCTCACCTCGGCCACCACCCTGGTCCAGGTCGGCAACACGCTGGTCCAGGTCACGGTGACCGCGCCGGAAACCGTCGACCCCGGCGTCCTCACCGACCTCACGGCCGCCCAGGTCCGCAAACTACGCGGTTGAGACACTGTCGGTCACCGTTGCGCGATCGTCTCTGTGCCGCCCGGCCTGTGGCGGCACCATCGTGTTCGCCGGTACGTGGTCGTAGCCGGGTGCGACAGATCGGTTGTCCTACCCGTTGACGGGCACCGGCGGCGCGATCTTCCCGCCCAGATGGGCGATGTAACCGAGTACTTCCTCGGCCGAACGATCCGGCAGCCCGAACACCACTTCGGTGACCCCGGCCTCGGCCCACTTGGCCAGCTGCGCGCTGTCGTGGCGCCCGGCGAGCGCGATCACCCGCGGGGTGCCCTCACGACCGGCCTCGCGCCAGACCCGGTGCAGCAGATCGATCTTGTCCCCGAGCTCGCCCTCGGTCGGGGTGGTGATCCAGCCGTCGGCGTTCTTGGCCAGCCAGCCGAAGGACTTCTCGGTGCCACCCGCGCCGAGCAGCACCGGCACCCCGGCGCGCACCGGCTTCGGCCACGACCAGCTGGGCCCGAAATTCACGAAGTCACCGGCGAATTCGGCTTCCTCCTGCGACCACAGCGTCCGCATCGCGTCCAGGTTCTCCCGCAGCACGGTGCGCCGCTTCTTCGGGTCCACCCCGTGATGAGTGAGTTCGTCGGTGTTCCAGCCGAATCCGACGCCGAGCTCCACCCGGCCACCGGAGAGGTGATCGAGCGAGGCGATGGTCTTGGCCAGGGTGATCGGATGATGCTCGGCGGGCAGTGCCACCGCCGTCGACAGGGTGATCCGCTCGGTGACCGCGGCCGCGGTGGCCAGGGCGACCCACGGGTCGAGGGTGCGCAGGTACCGGTCGTCGGGCAGCGAGGAGTCCCCGGTCTGCGGATGGGCCGCGGCGCGCACCACCGGGATATGGGTGTGCTCGGGGACGTAGAACGCGTCGAACCCCGCGTTCTCGGCGGCCCGCGCGGCATCGGCGGGCGTGATGCCCCGGTCACTGGTGAACAAAACAACCCCGTACCGCACGTCCCGGCCCTCCGGATAGACAGCAAAAACTGAAACAAGTTCTACCAGCCTTTCCGGCTCGCCGGAAGGCCCTTTCCCCGGACCGGCGAGGGGAATAGGCTCGACAACGTCCGAGCATCAACCTCGACCCGGAGGTATCCGATGTCTGATGTTTCCCCCATCCCCGCTGGTTACCCGTCGATCTGTCCCGGCCTGTCCTGCGCGGGCGCCGCGGCCGCGATCGACTTCTACACCGCGATCTTCGATGCCACCGAACGCATGCGGATGCCCGGCCCCGACGGCACCGTCATGCACAGCGAACTCCTCGTCGGCGAGTCGGTCCTGATGGTCGGCGACCCCGTACCGGAACTGGGCTTCCTCGACCCGAAGACCGTCGGCGGCACCCCCGTCAACCTCATGGTCTACGTCCGCGACGTAGACGCCGCCTTCGCCAAGGCCCTCGCCGCGGGCGCCGCCGAGATCACCCCCCTCGCCGACCAGTTCTACGGCGACCGCACCGGCACCTTCGAAGACCCATGGGGCCACCGCTGGACCGTCGCCACCCACGTCGAAGACGTTCCACCCGAGGAAATGGAACGCCGCATGGCCGCCGTCATGGAGGGCTGACCTCCCTACTGCAGGCGGAACTCCATCATGGCGATCGCGTCGTCGACCGCGGTGACGAGGTGCTGGAGGCGGGTGGTGGGGTCGGGTGCCGCCAGGGCGGTGTGCCGGTCGGTCGGGCCGATCGGCAGGCGGGCGGTGATCTCGAACGAGCGGGCGCTCGGGTCCTCCGGCAGGTCGCGCAGGGATGCCGACGGTGGTGGTTGCCGGATTCCCGAGCGCCGGGCGAGCTGGGCGGTCAGGTCGTGCAGCCGGTCGGCGCGTTCGCGGACGGTGGCGAGGAGTTCGGTGTCGTCCGCGCCGACGCCGTCGGGCCAGTTCTCGACCTTCGCGCGCGGGTAGGGCTCGTCCGGCAGCCAATCGCGGACCCGGATGCGATCCGTGCCGGTGCACCGCAGACGGAACCGCGAGCCCGGCAACTCGACCACATCGGTGATACTGGCGCGCACGCCGACGTCGGTGCGCACATCACCGCCGCCGACCTCGTGCCCGCGTTCGATGAGGACCACGCCGAACTCCGGTTCCCGGCTGCCGTCGAGGCAGTCCTCGACCAGCGCGACATAGCGCGGCTCGAAGATCTGCAACGACAGCGGCTCACCGGGCAGCAGCACCGCACCCAGCGGGAACATAGGGATCTCCACCGTCACAGCATGCCCGGTGTCGCTCATTTCTCGGCGATCGCCTCGAACACGGTCGGGTCGACCAGGGTCGAGGTGTCGCCGAGTTCGCGGCCCTCGGCGACATCGCGCAGCAGCCTGCGCATGATCTTGCCGCTGCGGGTCTTGGGCAGTTCGGGCACGAGATGGATCTCGCGCGGACGGGCGATCGGGCTGATCTCCAGCGACACCGCGGCCTTGAGCTCGGTGACCAGGGAATCGCCGGGCGCGGCCGAGCCGGTGAGGATGACGAAGGCGACGATGCCCTGCCCGGTGGTGTCGTCGGTCGCGCCGACCACCGCCGCCTCGGCGACCGCGGGATGTCCGACGAGCGCGGATTCGACCTCGGCGGTGGAGATGCGGTGCCCGGAGACGTTCATGACGTCGTCGACGCGGCCGAGGATCCACAGGTCGCCGTCGGCGTCGAGTTTGGCGCCGTCACCGGCGAAGTACCAGCCCTCGGAAGCGAAACGCTGCCAGTAGGTTTCGCGGTACCGGTCCATGTCGTTCCAGATGCCGCGCAGCATCGACGGCCACGGCTGGTCCAGGACCAGGAGGCCGGATTCGTCGTTGCCGAGCGGGGTGCCGTCGTCGTCGACGACCTCGGCCGAGATGCCCGGCAGCGGTGCCGTCGCGGCGCCCGGTTTGGTGGCGGTGACGCCGGGCAGCGGGGAGATCATGATGGCGCCGGTCTCGGTCTGCCACCAGGTATCCACGATCGGGGTCTTGCTGGCGCCGATGACTTCGCGGTACCAGCGCCATGCTTCGGGGTTGATCGGTTCGCCGACCGAGCCGAGCAGGCGCAGGGAAGTGAGGTCGTGGGCGTCGGGGATCTCGCGTCCCCACTTCATGAACGTGCGGATCAGGGTAGGGGCCGTGTAATAGATGGTGACGCCGTACTTTTCGATGATCTCGAAGTGCCGGTGTTCGTTGGGGGAGTTCGGGGTGCCCTCGTAGACGACCTGCGTCGCGCGGTTGGCGAGCGGTCCGTAGACGATGTAGCTGTGTCCGGTGACCCAGCCGATGTCGGCGGTGCACCAATAGATGTCGTCGCCCGCTTTGTGGTCGAAGACGTTGTGATGGGTGTAGGCGGCCTGGGTGAGGTAGCCGCCGGTGGTGTGCAGAATCCCCTTGGGTTTTCCGGTGGTGCCGGAGGTGTAGAGGATGAAGAGGGGATGCTCGGCGGGGAACGGCTGTGCTTCGTGGGAAGGCGAAGCGAGCGAGACGGTTTCGTCCCACCACAGATCGCGGACCTCGGTCCACGGCACGTCGAGACCCACCCGGCGCACCACCAGCACGTGCTCCACCGAGGTCGGGTCCGAGCCCAGTGCCTCGTCGACCGCGTACTTCAACGGCGCCGCCGATCCCCGGCGCCACTGACCGTCGGTGGTCACGATCAGGCGGGCCCGCGCGTCGTCGACCCGCTGGCGCAGTGCCGTCGGCGAGAACCCGGCGAACACCACCGAATGCGTGAGACCCAAACGGGCACAGGCCAACATGGTCACGATCGCCTCGGGCACCATCGGCATGTAGACGGCCACCCGGTCACCGGCCACGAGTCCCAGCGCGGTGAACGCATTGGCCGCGCGCGAAACCTCGTCGAGCAGTTCGCGATAGGTGATCGCGCGCGAATCGCCCGGCTCGCCCTCCCAGTGGATGGCGACCTGATCGCCGTGCCCGTCGATGACGTGGCGGTCCACGCAGTTGTAGGCGACATTGAGCTCGCCGTCACCGAACCAGCGCGCCACGGGGGCATCGGACCAGTCCAGCACCTCGGTGAAAGGCTTGTGCCAGTGCAGCCGGTTGGCCTGCTCGGCCCAGAAACCGTCGCGATCGGTCGTCGCCCGCTCATACAGCGCGGCATCGGCATTGGCCCGCGCGACGAACTCCGCGGCAGGCGGGTAGGCGCTCGCGTGGTCGGGCCGGGTGGGGTCGGTCACTGCACCGGTCACAAGAAATCTCCTTCGAAACAAACGAGGCTTGGCCCGTGCCGGTGGGGACACCACCGGCACGGGCAGGGGTAGCGCTAGTGCGAGATCGCCTTCTCCGCACCGACGCCGGTCAGGGCCCGCACTTCCATCTCCGCGGCCTTGACCTGCTCGTCCCGGCCACCGACGAAGGTGCCGATGATGCCGAGCGCGAAGGCGAGCGGAATGGAGACGATGCCGGGGTTGGACAGCGGGAACCAGTGGAAATCGGTTCCGGTGATCATCGAGGTCGGGGTGCCCGACACCGCCGGGGAGAACACGATGAGCACGATGGTCGAGATCAGGCCGCCGTACATCGACCACAGCGCGCCGGTGGTGTTGAACCGCCGCCAGAACAGCGAGTACAGGATCGTCGGCAGGTTCGCCGCCGCCGCCACCGCGAAGGCCAGCGCCACCAGGAACGCGATGTTCTGGCCGTTGGCGAGAATGCCGAGCCCGATCGCGAGCACGCCGATCACCACCGCGGTGATCCGCGAGACCCGCACCTGCTTGAGTTCGTCGACCTTGCCCTTCTTGAGCACGCTGGCATAGATGTCGTGCGCGAAGGAGGCCGAGGCGGTGATCGTCAGCCCGGCGACGACCGCGAGGATCGTCGCGAAGGCGACCGCCGAGATCACGCCGAGCAGGATCACGCCGCCGAGTTCGAACGCCAGCAGCGGAGCCGCCGAGTTCTGTCCGCCCGCCGCGGCGAGGATCCGGTCCGGGCCGACGATGGCCGCCGCGCCGTAACCGAGCACCAGGGTGAACAGGTAGAAGGCGCCGATCAGCGCGATCGCCCAGACCACCGAGCGGCGCGCCTCTTTCGCGGTCGGGACCGTGTAGAAGCGCATCAGCACGTGCGGCAGACCCGCGGTGCCCAGCACCAGCGCCAGGCCCAGCGACAGGAAGTTCAGCTTCGACATCTCGCTGCCGCCGTACTGCGCACCGGGGGCGAGCACATCGCGTGCGGCGACCGCCTCGCTGGCCGATCCGCCGACCGCCTGCTGCGCGGCGCCGAGCACCTCGGAGAAGTTGAACCCGAACTTGGCCAGCACCAGCACCGTCATCAGCCCGGCGCCCGCGATCAGCAGCACCGCCTTGATGATCTGCACCCAGGTGGTGCCCTTCATCCCGCCGACCAGCACGTACACGATCATCAGCACGCCGACGACCGCGATCACCAGCGATTGTCCCGCGCGACTGGAGATGTCGAGCAGCAGCGCGACCAGGCCGCCCGCGCCTGCCATCTGCGCGAGCAGATAGAACAGCGAGACCGTCAGCGTGGTCAGGGCGGCCGCGGTGCGCACCGGGCCTTCCTTGAGCCGGAAGCTGAGCACGTCGGCCATGGTGAATTTGCCGGTGTTGCGCAGCATTTCGGCCACCAGCAGCAGCGCCACCAGCCAGGCGACGAGGAACCCGATCGAATACAGGAACCCGTCGTAGCCGTAGACCGCGATCGCGCCCGCGATGCCGAGGAAGCTGGCCGCCGACAGGTAGTCACCGGCGATGGCGACGCCGTTCTGCGGGCCGGAGAAGCCGCGGCCGCCGGTGAAATAGTCGGCGGCGGTGGAGTTGTTGCGGCTGGCCCGGATCACCACGACCATGGTGACCACGACGAACAAGCCGAAGATGGCGATATTGGCGAGCGGATTGCCCACCGTCGATCCCGCGGCGAGGGTGCTCATGCGCGATCCTCCTCGAGGTACTCGCGGATGGCCGCGGCGCGCGGGTCCAGCTCACGATTGGCGAATCGGACGTAGAGCCCGGTGATGAGGAAGGTGGAGACGAACTGCCCGAGGCCGAGCAGCAGGCCGACGTTGACATTGCCGAAGACCTCGGTGGCCATGAAGTCGTGCGCGTACGCGCCGAGCAACACATAGCTCAGGTACCACAGCAGGAACAGCGCGGTCATCGGGAAGACGAAGCGGCGCAGCCGGTTTCGCAGATCCTGGAACTGCGGGCTCGCCTGCACGGCGAGGAATTCTTCGGCACTCGGCGTGCGCCCGGGTGGGGCGGCTTCGGTGTCGGTTTCGGTCATGCTCGGTGGTCCTGACGTGAGGGGGGTCGTGCGTGGAGATGACGGTAGGTCGCCGGATCGGCCCGCGGATGATGTGGCGTGGGTCACTCGGTGAAGGTGGCCGCTCGTGCGGTGAACGGTCGATCCGGTGCGACGAACGGTCGGCGAAAGATCAGCGGTCGACGGGGGTTTCCGGGTCGCGATCGGCACTCATGCCGAGCCGTTCGGGCGCGTGCATCCGGAGGAACACCCCGGCGACGGTGCGCTGATCCTGACCGGTGGTCAGCAGGCTGACCACGATCGTCACCGCGAACGCAAGGGGCACGCTGACCGCGCCCGGATAGTCGATGATCGCCGCGGGCCAACCATCGGCCCACTCGGTGGAGACCCCGCCGAGCACGGCCAGCACGGTGGCCCCGCCCGCGGTGATGCCGCCGGTGAGCATGCCCGCCGCCGCCCCCGTCGCGGTGAGCCCGCGCCACCAGATGCCGAGCACGAGCAGCGGACACAGGGTCGACGCCGCGACCGAGAAGGCGAGCGCGACGGTGCGGGACAGATCGAGTGACGCGACGGCCAGCGCCAGGGTGAGCGGCACCAATCCGGCGACGAGCGCGGCCGCGCGGAAGTCCCGGATCCGCCCGCGCAGGACATCGGTGCTGAGCACGCCCGCCAGGCTGACCAGCAGTCCCGAGGAGGTCGACAGGAAGGCCGCGATCGCCCCGGCGGCGGCGAGCGCGGCCAGCAGTTGCCCGGCCAGTCCGCCGAGCACCGCGCCGGGCAGCAGGACCACCGCGGCGTCGGAGGCGCCGGTGATCAGCAGTTGCGGCACGTAGAGGCGGGCGAACACACCGAGCAGGACCGGGAACAGGTAGAAGACGCCGACCAGGCCGATCACGGTCAGCGCGGTCCGGCGCGCCGAGGCGCCGTCGCGGTTGGTGTAGAAGCGCACCAGCACATGCGGCAGGCCCATGGTGCCGAGGAAGGTGGCCACCATCAGCGAGAACACCTGGTAGCGCGGATGTTCGCCGCCGAACCCGCCGCCCGAACTCACCCAGCTCGCGCCGTCGGCCGGCGCGCCCGCCACCACCGGGACCGCCGAGCCCGGTTCCAGGATCAACTCGGTGCCCTTGGCCAGCGTGTGGTCGCCGGGGGACAGCGTGACCGACCCGTTCTCGGTGCGACCGTCGACGGTGCCGGTGATCGTCACCACCTGTGAAACATCCAGGTGCACCACGACATCGGTGGAGATGTCGACGGTGGTCCGCTGCTCGACCGTCGGCGGCGCCGCGGTACCGACCTGGCGTTCGTCGGCGAAGAAGTGCAGCCCCAGCACCAGCGCCGGAATCGCCACCGCCGTGAGCTTCAGCCAGTACTGGAAGGCCTGCACCAGCGTCACCGACCGCATCCCGCCGCCGATCACGTTCACCAGCACGATCGCCCCGACCGCTACAGCCCCCACCCAGGCGGGGAGCCCTAGCAGGATGTGCAGCGTCAGCCCCGCACCCTGGAACTGCGGGATCAGATACACCGCACACACCAGCACGACGAGCCCGGCGGCCATGCGCCGCAACCGAATCGACCCCAGCCGGAACTCCGCGAAGTCCGGCACGGTGTAGGCGCCCGACCGGCGCAGCGGTGCCGCGACGAACATCAACAGGCCCAGATAGCCCGCGGTGAATCCCACCGGATACCAGAGCGCATCGGCCCCGTACTTGGCGATCAGCCCCGCGACCCCGAGAAATGATGCGGCGGAAAGGTATTCCCCCGAGATCGCCGCCGCATTCCAGCGCGAACCCACGGTGCGGGAGGCGACGAGGAAGTCGGAGGTGGTGCGCGAGAGCCGAACTCCGTAGAACCCGATCCCGATGGTGGCGAGTGCGGCCAGCAGGAGCGCGGTGATCGTGAGAGCGGGGTTGTCGGTGCTCATCGGCCGATCCCCGGCCCCGCACCCGCAGCGGCGGGGCCTCGCTGTCGGGCGCGGTCGGTGAATCGGCCGCCGCGCCCTGATGCCGAGCGATTGTGGCGGTCCGCGGGCTGGGTCGCCAGCGGCGCCATGACGATTGTCGGGCACTGGTCCGGGTTCGACCCGGGGCCGCGACCGTGTCGGGTTGCCGATGTCGGCACGGTTGTTGCCGATCGGGGCGTGGGGACAGGCATCGGCTGCACGGACGGTAGCGGCGGCGACGTGCCGACCGTGAAACCGGCTGTCGCTCGCCGTGGATCGGTCGAGTTCGCGAAGGATTCGTTCGTCGGCGCGGGGTCCGGGTTCGGCAGCGGACGGCGATTGTGGCGGGTCTCGAAGTGCGGTGCGGGGTGTCGCGTGGGTGCCGCCGGTGGGGTGCGGAGTATGCGGGCGCGCACGTGTCAGTCCCCGGCCAGTTCCAGGAAGTCGTCCTCGTTGCGCTGGGCGAGACGGACATACAGCCGACCCACCCCGTACAGCGCGGGGAACGCGAGCACGCCCAGCACCAACCAGGGCAGGCGGATACCGACCACCGTGGTCTCGGCGATCGCGTCGATCCCGAACAGCAGCGGCAGCGCGCCGAACCCGGCCACCGTCACCAGCGCCAGGCGCAGTGCCAACCCCAGCTGCGCGCGAATCAGCCCGCCGATGAGCGCGGCACCCAGATCGGTCTGCTCGACCACTTCGGTCCGGGTCCGCACCTGCCGCGCACCCCGCCGCTGTGCCAGCACCACCCGCTCACGCGGTGGCCGCTGCGGGCCGGTCACCGCCGTGCCCCGGGCGTGCTCAGGCTGTGCGCGAGCCACCATTTCGGCACCGCCCGAGCGCTGGTCGGGAGTCGTCCACCGATCGCGGCCGGTGCCGTGGTGTGTGTGCGAGCCGCCGTTTCGGCATCGCCTACTCGCGGTGTCGTCCGGACATCACGGCATCGCGCTCGGCCGTGGCCCGATCTGTCGTGTCGGTGCCACTTGTTGGCGAGGCGGGCCTCGTGGCCGCCACCGGTTCCGGCACGGCCAGAACGGCCGAGCAGCTGTCGCGGCCTCGATCGTTCGCGTGGCGGGCGGGTCAACGCTGCGACCAGTTCTGCCGTGGACCGTGGACGAGTCGCTGTTTGAGTTCGCGGACCTGGCGCCTGCTCACGGGCAGTTCCACCGCGGCCGTCGCACCCTCGGCACGCAGGCAGACCACGGTGCCGGACCCGGCGCTGCGCAACCCGGTGACCAGGCGCAAGGCCACCAGGTACGAGCGGTGCACGCGCAGGAAACCGGCATCCTCCCAGCGGGATTCGAGCGCGGAGAGCGGGATACGCACCAGGTGCGAACCGGTGCCGGTGTGCAGGCGCGCGTAGTCGCCGTCGGCCTCGACCCAGGCGACATCGGCGCGGTGCACCAGCGTGGTGACACCGCCGAGTTCCACCGGGATCACCTCACTGGGATGCGCCGGTTCCGGCGCGGGCGCGGCCGCCACCGGCGCGGACCTGGCGGTGAGAATGCGCCGCACCGCCTCGGCCAGTCGCGCCCCGCGCAACGGCTTGAGCAGATAGTCGACCGCGCCCAGATCGAACGCGGTCACCGCGTGATCGTCGTGCGCGGTGACGAACACGACCGCGGGTGGCTCGGCGAACTCCGACAGGATGCCGGCCAGCTCCATCCCGGTGAGCCCGGGCATATCGATGTCGAGGAACACCGCGTCGATCGGATGCGCCCGCAACAACCGCAGCGCGCTCGTCGACTCACCCGCCCGATGGATCTCACCGACCCCGGTCTGGGTGCTCAGCAGATACACGAGTTCGTCGAGTGCCGGTTTCTCGTCGTCGACGGCGAGCACCCGCAGCGCGGTCGAGGGTTCATCGGTGTTCCAGGTCACAGCCCACCCATCGTAACCGGCGGTCTCCGGGCTGCGGTCGAGTCGCCGCGACTCGGCCCCGAACGCCGGTTCGCATCGGACGCGGTGGGCGCAGGCGCAGCTGAGGGTGGGCGTGATGTGCGGGGCCAGTGTGGTGCGGCTGGGTGATCAGGCGCGAATTCCGGCGCGGAACTTCGGGACCCGCATGCTGACCTTGGTGCCCGCGCCCGGTGCGGTCTCCACGACCAGCCCGTAGTCGTTGCCGAAGGCGGCGCGGAGGCGGTCGTCGACATTGGCGAGGCCGACGTGCGCCGCCTCGCCGGTGCGGGCGGGACCGGAGTCGGTGTCGACGGCGTCGAGCGCGCCCGAGCGCAGGAGTTCGGGGTCCATGCCGATGCCGTCGTCCTCGACGCTGATCAGGCAGTCGGTCCCCGCGTCGCTGGCGACGATGCTCAGCTGCCCACCGCGACCACCACCGGCCAGACCGTGCCGCACCGCGTTCTCGACCAGCGGCTGTAGCGCGAGGAACGGCAGAACCACGCCGAGGACCTCCGGTGCGATGCGCAAGCGCACGTCCAGCGCGTCACCGAAGCGGGCCTGCTCGAGCGCCAGATACCGTTCGATGTTGCGCAGTTCGTCGGCGAGCACGGTGAATTCGCCCGCCGCGCGGAAGGAGTACCGGGTGAAGTCGGCGAACTCGAGAATCAGCTCGCGCGCCCGGTCGGGATCGGTGCGCACGAACGAGGCGATCGTATTGAGCGCGTTGTAGATGAAATGCGGGCTGATCTGCGCCCGCAACGCCCGCAACTCCGCCCGGTCGACCCGAGCTCGCGAGGCATCCAGCTCGGCCAGCTCCAACTGCCCGCAGGCATAGCGCGCCACCTCCCCGGCCGCTCCGAGCATGCCGGGGCCCGGCTTCCCGGTGGTCACCATCCCCAGCGCGCCCACCGCGGCTCCGGTGTCGATCATCAGCGGCTGGGCGATCAGCGTGTGCTCGTCGGCGGTCACCAGCACCGCACGCTCGTCGGCGATCGCCCGCCGAGCCGCCTCGGCGAACGATCCGATCATCCCCGTGTGCGGTCCATCCCATGCCAGCAACGTCGCCTCGGCATTGACCACCCCGAGCGCCTCGGCCCCCGCCAACGCCCGCAGGTGCGGCGCCGCCTCCCGCGCCGACTCCTCGGTCAACCCCCGCCGCAACGGCACCGCCGCCAGCGACGCGGTGTGCAGTGCCTGATGCACGGCCCGCTGCGCCGGCGTGGTCACCACCCGCTGGGTACGCCGCCACACCAGCCACGCGGTGACCACGACGATCACCACGCTCGCCAGCGCCACCACCGCCGTCGTCATCGCGACCTCCGGTCGGTTCGCGCCATGGCCCGGCCACGACCCGGGTACCACCGGGTCCGATCATCGAGTCGGCCGACGAGTCGGTCACGCAGTGCGGACATCCGCCGATTATCACCGCCCGCCGATTCCGGGCGCCGAAGATCGCGGACGACGGGTCTCCCGCGCCGAAATCAGCGGAAATCGGCCGTCGCCGAGGACTCGCCGGTGACCTTCACCACGACACGCCGAACGATGCCGAGGCGGCGTCGGGATGCCCGTGTGGCACGCGAAAACTTGTCGGACCCACATGCCTAGAATGCGGAAGCCAACCCCCGTCGACACCCTGGGAGGAAGGACCGTCTTGGCACCGTCCGGATCGTTCGTTCACCTGCACAACCACACCGAGTACTCCATGCTCGACGGTGCGGCCAAGATCTCGCCACTGTTCGCGGAGGCCGAGCGGCTCGGCATGACCGCCGTCGGCATGACCGATCACGGCAACATGTACGGCGCCTCGGAGTTCTACAACTCGGCCAAGAAGGCGGGCATCAAGCCGATCATCGGCATCGAGGCCTACATCGCGCCGGGCTCGCGCTTCGACACCAAGCGCGTGAAGTGGGGCGATCCGGGTCAGAAGGGCGACGACGTCTCGGGTTCGGGTGCCTACACCCACATGACCATGGTCGCCGAGAACGCGACCGGCCTGCGCAACCTCTTCAAACTGTCGAGCCTCGCCTCGATCGAGGGCCAGCTGGGCAAGTGGGCGCGCATGGACGAGGAGATCATCGCCCAGCACGCCGAGGGCATCATCGCCACCACGGGCTGCCCGTCGGGTGAGGTGCAGACCCGCCTGCGCCTGGGCCACGACCGCGAAGCGCTCGAAGCCGCCGCGAAGTGGCAGGAGATCTTCGGCGCCGACAACTTCTTCCTCGAGGTGATGGACCACGGTCTGTCCATCGAGCGCCGGGTCCGCGAGGGCCTGATCGACATCAGCAAGCAACTCGGCATCCCGCCGATCGCCACCAACGACTGCCACTACGTCACCAAGGACCAGTCGACCAATCACGAAGCGCTGCTGTGCATCCAGACCGGCAAGACGCTGTCCGACCCCACCCGGTTCAAGTTCGACGGTGACGGTTACTACCTGAAGTCCGCCGCCGAGATGCGCGCCATCTGGGACGCCGAGGTCCCCGGCGCCTGCGACAACACCGAGCTCATCGGTGAGCGCGTGCAGTCCTACGACGACGTCTGGGCCCACCGCGACCGGATGCCGATCTTCCCGGTCCCCGAAGGCCACGACCAGGCCAGCTGGCTGCGCAAGGAAGTCCTCGACGGTCTCGATCGCCGCTTCCCGGACGGTCCCTCGCGCGAATACCTCGACCGCGCCGACTTCGAACTCAAAGTCATCTGCGAGATGGGTTTCCCCGCCTACTTCCTCGTCGTCGGTGACCTGATCAAGCACGCGCTCGAGGTCGGCATCCGCGTCGGCCCCGGCCGTGGTTCGGCCGCCGGTTCGCTGGTCGCCTACGCGATGGGCATCACCAATATCGACCCCATCCCGCACGGTCTGCTCTTCGAGCGATTCCTCAACCCCGAGCGCGTGTCGATGCCCGACATCGATATCGACTTCGACGATCGCCGCCGTGGTGAGATGGTCCGCTACGCCACCGAGAAGTGGGGCAGCGACCGCGTCGCCCAGGTGATCACCTTCGGCACCATCAAGACCAAGGCCGCGATCAAGGACTCCGCGCGAGTCCTGTTCGGCCAGCCCGGTTTCGCCATCGCCGACCAGATCTCCAAGGCGCTGCCGCCGCCGATCATGGCCAAGGACATCTCGGTCTCCGGCATCACCGATCCCGACCACGAGCGGTACAAGGAAGCCGCCGAGGTCCGCGAGCTCATCGGCTCCAACCCCGACATCGCCAAGATCTACGAGACCGCGAAGGGCCTGGAGGGCCTGATCCGCAACGCGGGCGTGCACGCCTGCGCGGTCATCATGTCCTCGGAGCCGCTCACCGACGCCATCCCGGTGTGGAAGCGCGCCCAGGACGGCGCCATCATCACCGGCTGGGACTACCCGTCGTGCGAGGCCATCGGCCTGCTGAAGATGGACTTCCTCGGCCTGCGCAACCTCACCGTCATCGGTGACGCCTTGGAGAACATCAAGGCCAACCGCGGCATCGACCTGGACATGGATCACCTGCCGCTCGACGACCCGGCCACCTACGAACTGCTCGCCCGCGGCGACACCCTCGGCGTGTTCCAGCTCGACGGTGGCGCCATGCGCGATCTGCTGCGCCGCATGCAGCCCACCGGCTTCGGCGACATCGTCGCGGTCCTGGCGCTGTATCGCCCCGGCCCGATGGGCATGAACGCCCACAACGACTACGCCGATCGCAAGAACGGCCGCCAAGAAGTCAAACCGATCCACCCCGAGCTCGAAGAGCCCCTGAAGGAGATCCTGGCCGACACCTTCGGCCTGATCGTCTATCAGGAGCAGATCATGCAGATCGCGCAGAAGGTGGCCGGCTACTCGCTCGGTCAGGCCGACATCCTGCGCCGCGCCATGGGTAAGAAGAAGCTGTCGGTGCTGGAAGAGGCCTATGCCGGCTTCCGCGACGGCATGCTCGCCAACGACTTCTCCGAACCGGCCATCAAGGCGCTGTGGGACACCATCCTTCCCTTCGCCGGTTACGCGTTCAACAAGTCGCACGCCGCGGGCTACGGTCTCGTCTCGTTCTGGACCGCCTACCTCAAGGCCAACTATCCGGCCGAGTACATGGCCGGTCTGCTCACCTCCGTCGGTGACGACAAGGACAAGGCCGCGGTCTACCTGTCGGACTGCCGCAAGATGGGCATCACCGTGCTGCCCCCGGACGTCAACGAGTCCGAGCTGAACTTCGCCTCGGTCGGCACCGACATCCGCTTCGGACTCGGCGCGGTGCGCAATGTCGGCACCAATGTGGTGTCCTCGATCATCGCCGCGCGCCGGGAGAAGTCGAAGTTCACCGACTTCTCCGACTATCTGAACAAGATCGACGCGGTCGCCTGCACCAAGAAGGTCACCGAATCGCTCATCAAGGCAGGCGGATTCGATTCGCTCGGGCATCCGCGCAAGGGCCTGCTGCTGATCCACTCCGACGCCATCGACGCGGTGATGTCGACCAAGAAGGCCGAGGCGATCGGCCAGTTCGACCTGTTCGGCGGGCTCGACGACGGCGACGAGTCGATGGCCTCGGTCTTCAATGTCAAGGTGCCCGACGACGAGTGGGAGACCAAGCACAAGCTCGCGCTCGAACGAGAGATGCTGGGCCTGTACGTGTCCGGGCATCCGCTCAACGGCGTGGAACACGTGCTGGCCGCCCAGGTCGACACCCCGATCCCGGCCATTCTCGAAGGCGATGTCAAGGACGGCGCGCAGGTCACCATCGGCGGCATCCTGGCCTCGGTCAACCGCCGGATCAACAAGAACGGCCTGGCCTGGGCCTCGGCCCAGCTCGAAGACCTCACCGGTGGCGTGGAGGTGCTGTTCTTCCCGCAGTCCTACCAGGTGTACGGCATGGACGTCGTCGAGGACGCCGTGGTGCTGGTCAAGGCCCGCGTCTCCGTCCGCGACGACCGCGTCTCGCTGATCGCCAACGACCTGGTGGTGCCGGACCTCTCGGCCATCGGCGTCGCCAAGCCGCTCTCGGTCATCATGACCACCCGCATGTGCACCCCCGACAAGATCGGCGAGTTCAAGAAGGTCCTCTCCCGCCACCCCGGCACCTCCGACGTGCACGTCCGCCACGTCGGCGCCCGCGAGAAGACCACCATGCTCAAACTCGACGACGCCTGGCGAGTCTCCCCCTCCTCAGCCCTCATGGGCGACCTGAAAGCCCTCCTCGGCCCCGGCTGCCTGGGCTGACCGACACCGCGAGGACCGATCCCGGAACACCCGGGGTCGGTCCTCGCGCATGTCGTCAGTGGACGGCTTCGACCAATTCCCTTGTGGGCGTGGCAGGTCGGGTTTCCAGATACTGGGCGAAGCCGAGTGTGGCGAGCATGGCCAGGCCCAGGGTGGCGCCGATCCAGCCGATGGAGGCGTAGCCGAGGCCCGCGCTGATGGCGAGGCCGCCGAGCCAGGGGCCGATGGTGATGCCGACGTTGAAGGCGGAGAAGTTGGTGGCGGTGGCGAGGGTGGGGGCGGTGCCCGCGAGGGTGAAGACGCGGGTGTTGAGGGCGGGGTTGGTGGCGAAGCCGAAGGCGCCGAGGAGGGCGACCAGGACGATCACGGGGGCGGGGGAGTCGGCGGTGAGGGCGATGGCGGCGGCGACGATCGTCATGCCGGTGGCGCCGATGTAGAGGGTGCGGAAGGGGTGGGCGTCGGCGTGGCGGCCGCCGAGGGCGATGCCGATCAGGCCGCCGACGCCGTAGAGCGCGAGGATCGCGGGAACCGTGGCGGCGGGGACGCCGGTGGTGTCGATCAGCATCGCGCCCAGGTAGGCGAAGGTGACGAAGACCGATCCGGTGGACAGCGCGGTCGCGGTGTAGGACAGCCACAGCCGGGGATTGGCCATCACGCGGAGTTCGCGCCGCAGTGCCGGTGCCGTGGTGGGCCGTCCGCCGGGGATCTTGGCGAACACCCCGATCATCGTCAGCGCCGACAGGCCGGCGACAGCCCAGAACGCCGCCCGCCAACCCAGATGCTGACCGATCACGGTGCCCGCGGGCAGCCCGACGATGGTCGCGACGGTGAGCCCGCCCGCCACGATGCTCATCGCACGGCCGCGCAGCTCCGGGGCCACCAGGCTCAGCGCGGTGGTCGCCGCCAGCGCCCAGAATCCGGCATAGACGAAGGCGCTCACCACGCGCGTGGCGAACAGCACCCAGTAGTCACTGGTCAGCGCGCCGACCACGTGCGCGGCGACGAAGATCGCGAGGAAGGCCAGCATCGTGTCGCGGCGCGGCCACCGCAGGGTGAGCACCGCGAGCAGCGGTGCGCCGACCAGCATGCCGAGGGCGAAGCCCGAGATCAGCAGGCCCGCACGGGGAATGGATACGCCGAGGTCGGCGGCGAGTTCGGGCAGGAGTCCGGCCAGCATCAGCTCGGAGGTGCCCTGGGCGAAGATCGACAACCCGAGGACATAGATGGCGGTGGGCATGGGGCCTCTCTCGATTCGAATATTCTGGATTGATCAGTCCAAAATGAAGGTGCGGCAACGGTAGGACCGAACGGAAGGTGGTCGAGGTCGACCAGGGTGGAGGTTGGCGGGGCGGCGGGGTGGTTGACCGAGCTGCCGGGTGACTGGGTGACCTGGCGGACGGGAGTTGCCGGGTGGGGTGGCCGACGGTGTGGGTGGTCGAGCGAGCGGGCAGGGATCTAGAGGCAGCGCATGGCGGTATCGGCGATAGCCGCCAACGTGTCGCGATCGGCACCACCGCGCGCGGCCACACGCATGCCGCTGATCGTGGCGATCAGGAACTCCGCGAGCGCGCGGGCATCGCCACCGGCGGCGAATTCGCCTGCGCGCTGCCCGGATTCGATGGTCGCGGTGAGTGCGGCGAGCCGACGCTCCTGGTCCGCACGCAGCGTCGCGGCCACGGCGGCGTCGTGCGGGGCGAGTTCGACGACCGAATTGACGACGAGGCAGCCCGCCGGTTCGGACTCGGGCGCGTCGGCGATCTGGCGCAGGACCGCGCCGATCCGCTCCCGCGCGGGCGCCTCACTGTCGAGGATCTCGAAGATGGTCGCGTTCTTGACCGTGATGTAGCGCTCGAGCGCCCGGTCGAACAGATCGTGCTTGCTGGTGAAGGTGTTGTAGATGCTGCTGCGGCCGAGTCCGGTTGCCGCGCAGAGCTCCTGGGTGGAGGTGGCCTCGTAACCGGCCGACCAGAACGCGTGCATCGCGGCATCGACCGCACGCTGCTCGTCGAATTCCTTGGGGCGGGCCATGGCGTCGACCGTAGCACGTTTTGAACATATCGGTCCAAAATGAGATGTGGCGGGCCACAGACCCGCGCCGACACCCCTGTGGCCGGTGGTGATGGCCGCCCGGCGAACGACGGGCTAGCGTCGAGAGACGTGATGTCCGCGCCGCAGCTCGACTCGCCACCGACCTCCCGGACGCCGTCGCCGTCGAGACGGCCGCCGGTTTCGGGACGAACGGTGCTCCTGGCCGCCGCCGCGGTGATCCTCGCCCAGCTGGTCCTGCGCGGCTGGGTCGCCGGATCGGGATTCTTCTACTGGGACGATTTCATCCTGATCGGCGCGGTCGAGAGCCATCCGCTGTGGTCGACCGACCTGCTGCTCACCAGCCACGACGGACACGTGATGCCGCTGGCCTTCGTGCTGACCTGGCTGGTCACCGCGGTGGCGCCGCTGAACTGGACGGCGGCGGCCGTCGTGCTGGTGGCGATGCAACTGCTCGCCTCGCTCGCCGTCCTGCGGTTGCTCATCGTGCTGCTCGGGTTGCGCGCCCGGCTGCTCGGACCGTTGACCTTCTACCTGTTCGTCCCGCTGACGGTGCCCGCGTTCGCCTGGTGGGCGGCGGCGGTGAACGCGCTGCCGCTACAGATCGCCCTCGCCTGGGTGAGCGCCGATGCGGTGCTGCTCGCCCGCACCGGGCGGCGCCGGTACGCCGTCTCGGGCGCGGCGGTGTTCGCGGTGGCCTTGCTGTGCTTCGAGAAATCGGTGGTGGTGCTGCCCGTCGCGTTCGTGACCGCCCTGCTGGTGGCGCGCGTGACCGGCTCGTCGGCCCGCGAGGTGGCCCGCCGCGGCGCCGCGCTGTGGACGGCGTGCGGCGCGGTCCTGCTGGCCTGGTTCGCGTTCTACTTGTTCGTCGTGCAACGGCCCCGCGGCCTGTCCAAACCCGAGGACCCCGGCGCGCTGCTGAGCGGAGCCCTGTCGGACGGACTGGTCCCCGGATTGTTCGGCGGCCCGTGGCGCTGGGAACGCTGGCAACCGGCCACCCCGTGGGCCGACCCACCCGTTGTGGCCGTCATCCTGTGCTGGGTCCTGCTGATCGCGGTGGCGGCGTGGACGATTCGCACCCGCTCCCGCGCCCTCGGCGCATGGTTGTTCGTCATCGGCCACGCCGTGCTGACGATCGCCCCCATCGTCATGCTGCGCGACGGCCCCGGCACCGCCGCCCTGCTCCTGCAATCCCTGCGCTACTTCGCCGATTTCGCGGTGATCGCCACCATCGCCTTCGCAGTACTGCTGCTGACGCCTCGGCGATCGGCAGAGTCCGTGGACCGGTCGGATCGCACCGACGCGAGCGCGTGGCGGTTCGCCGGGCTGGGGGTGACGGTGCTGTTCCTCCTCAGCAGCGTGTACTCCACGATCACCTTCACCCGATCGTGGGAACCCAGCCCCGCGCGCACCTACATCACCGGCGTCCAGGCCGCCCTGCCCGCAGCCGCCGACGCACCCCTGCTGCCCCAGGAGGTGCCCTGGAATGTGCTCAACCCCTTGGCCTTCCCGCTGAACATGACCGATCACGTCCTCGCCCCGATCGCTACCTCGACCACCTTCGCGCAGTCGACCCCGCGCCTGCGGATGATCACCGACGAAGGCGCGATCGTCGACGCGCAGGTGTGGTGGAACCGGGCGATCGTCGAAGGACCGGAACCCGAGTGCGGCCACCGCGTCCGCGAGCCCACGACGCTCCCGCTCGACGGTCCCATGCAGATCCGCGACTGGACCGCCCAGATCAACTACCTCGCCGAACGCGACGGCCGGATCGCGGTGTCCTTCGAAGGCGACGCCGAGACGGTCGCCGAGGTGCGCGCCGGGCTCGGCACGGTCTACGTACGCCTGCTCGGCGGCGGCACCAACCTGCGGATCAGAACCGTCGATCCGCAGCAGTCGCTGTGCGTCGGCGCGGGCCCGGTCGGAGTTGTGGGGTACGACCGGTAGGGACGGATCGACATCGCCACACGGTGCTCGGTGGGCGTCATCAGCAGTCGCTGTGCGTCGGGGCGGGCCCGGTCGGCGGTCGACGGGCGAACACAGCCACCCCCGCGACCAGCGGGTGATCGTTGTCGAGCAGGGCGGTGCGGCGCATGCGATGCTGAGCTGATGAGGCAGTTTCGGGTGTGGGCGCCTACGGCGGGGGCGGTGCGGCTGCAACTGGACGGGGTGGCGCGACCGATGCGGCGCAATGGCGGCGGGTGGTGGTCGGTCCGGGCCGACGCAGGTCAGGGCGCCAGATACGGCTTCCTCGTCGACGACGATCCGACGGTCCTGCCCGATCCGCGCTCGGCCAGTCAGCCCGACGGCGTGCACGCGCCTTCCGCCGTGCACGACCTCGATCCGGCCGCCTGGACCGACCACGGCTGGACCGGCAGACAGCTGGCCGGTTCGGTCTTCTACGAGCTGCACATCGGCACCTTCACCCCCGAGGGCACCTTCGACGCCGCGATCGAACGCCTCGACCATCTCGTCGCGCTCGGCGTCACCACCGTCGAGCTCATGCCGGTGAACGCCTTCGACGGCACCCACAACTGGGGCTACGACGGCGTGCTCTGGTACGCGGTGCAGCAGACCTACGGCGGCCCCGACAGCCTGCAGCGCTTCGTCGACGCCTGCCACGCCCGCGGCCTCGCGGTCTGCCTCGATGTCGTCTACAACCACCTCGGCCCCTCCGGCAACTACCTGCCACGCTTCGGCCCCTACCTCACCAGCGGCCGCAACACCTGGGGCCAGAGCCTCAACCTGGACGGCCCCGGCTCGGACGCGGTACGCCGCCACATCATCGACAACGCCCTGCGCTGGCTGCGCGAATTCCACATCGACGCACTGCGACTCGACGCCGTGCACGCCCTCGTCGACCGCACCGCCACCCACCTGCTCGAAGAACTCACCATCGAAACCACCGCCCTGGCAGCGCATCTGGGCCGCCCACTCACTCTCATCGCCGAGAGCGACCTCAACGACCCTCGCCTGATCACGCCCCGCGCGGCGGGCGGCTACGGCCTGACCGGCCAGTGGAACGACGACCTGCACCACGCCGTGCACACCGCGGTCTCCGGTGAACGCCAGGGCTACTACGCCGATTTCGGCTCCCTGGCCTGCCTCGAACAGACCCTCACCCACGGGTTCTTCCACGCCGCCACCTACTCCAGCTTCCGCGGCCGCACCCACGGCACGCCGATTCCGCGTGACCTGATTCCCGGCAGCGCCCTGCTCGGCTACACCTGCAACCACGATCAGATCGGCAATCGCGCCGTCGGTGACCGGCCCGGCGAATACCTGACCCCCGGCCAGCTCGCGGTGAAAGCCGCGCTGGTGCTGCTCTCGTCGAGCACGCCGATGCTGTTCATGGGGGAGGAGTGGGGCGCCCGCACACCGTTCCAGTTCTTCACCTCGCACACCGACCCCGAGGTCGCCGCCGCCACCGCGACCGGTCGCCGGACCGAGTTCGCCGAGCACGGCTGGGCCGCCGACGACGTCCCCGACCCGCAGGACCCCGCCACCTTCACCCGCTCCAAGCTGGACTGGACCGAGCCCGGCCGCGAACCGCACGCCCGCCTGCTGGCCTGCTACCGCGCCCTGCTCGCCCTGCGCCGCTCGCGCCCGGAGTTCACCGACCCGTGGCTGGAACGGGTCTGGGCCGATTACGACGAGGCGCGACGCTGGTTCGTCCTGCGTCGCGGCCGGATCTCGGTGGTGTGCAACCTGTCCGAGGACGAGGCGGTGATCCCGGTGCACGGGCGCGTCCTGCTGGCCTGGGCACCCGCCACCGAATCCGGTGCGGGAACCCTGGTTTCGGGCCACAGTTTCGCCGTACTCGAGGAAGGTGACGGCGCGGGCACCGTGGTCACCGAGTGATGACGGCACAGCACGGCTCGGCCACGGATGGGCACAGATCGTTGCCGAGGCGACCGAACGACCGTACGGTTAGGCGATGAGCAACGACGCTTATGGGCAGGACAGTGCTGCCCTGCCGGCCGGTGTCGGCGGATTCGCCCCGGCCGGCTTCGGCCCCTTGGCGCGCGCCTTCGCCGCCCTGGTCGGCCATCGCCGCGACGCGGGCGGCGCCATCGCGATCTATCGGCACGGCGAACCGCTGGCCCATCTGTGGACCGGCAGCGCGGGCGAGAAACCCTGGACCGCCGAGACCGGCGCCATCGTGTTCTCGGCGACCAAGGGCGTCACCGCCACCGTGATCCACCGCCTCGCCGATCGCGGCCTGATCGACTATCGCGCGCCCGTGGCCGAGTACTGGCCACGCTTCGCCGCGCACGGCAAGGGCGCGATCACCGTCGCCGACGTGCTCACCCACCGATCCGGGCTGTCCGGACTGGCCGCGGTCGCCACCACCGCCGCCGAATCCCTCGATCACGAGCTGATGGAGGATCGGCTGGCCATGGCTCGCCCCGACCGCCTGCTCGGCGTGCCCACCTATCACGCCCTCACCTACGGCTGGCTGCTCGCCGGGCTGGCCAGGGCCGTCACCGGCCGCGACATGGGCGAGCTGATCCGCGCCGAGGTCACCGACCCGCTCGGCATCGACGGCATCCACCTCGGCAGGCCCGCCGCGGGCTCCTCGACCGAGTACGCCCGGCTGTCCGGCGCCCATCTCAGCGTGGTCGCGCACCCGATCGCCGCCGGTTTCCTGGACCGGATCGGCTACCGGATCCCCGGCCCGCTCGGCGCCGCCGCCCGATGTCTGTTCCTGCCCGGACTCAACAGCATCCTCGACGGTGACGACCCGCCGATCCTGAACTCACAGATGCCCGCGGGCAACGGCGTCGCCACCGCCACCGGACTGGCCAGGATGTACGCCGCGCTGGCCGGCGGGGTGACCATCGACGGGCAGCCGTACCTCCAGTCGGGTACCCATCGCGCGATCCGCCGGGTCCAGACCTACCGCCTCGACCACGCGCTGTTCTACCTGCCGATGATGTGGCACCTCGGCTACCACTCGATGCCCGCCGTCGGCGCGCGCAACGGGTTCGGGCACATCGGGCTCGGCGGTTCCTTCGGCTGGGTCGACCCGCAGTCGGGGCTGTCGGTGGCCTTCGTACACAACCGCCTCGACCAGGGCCTGCTCGCCTACGACCAGGTCGCCATGGCCTGGCTGCTGCCGCTGGTGCTGTCGGGCGTGCGCGCGGGCCGCGGCCGCGGGGCCAAGATCGACCGCGCGGCCGCCGCGTAGCGGGTCAGGTCAGGTAGCGGTAGGCCGGGGAACCCGGTTCCAGGCGCTCGGCCTGGATCGGGGACTCCTCGATGCGGTGCAGCAGCGAGGCCAGGTCGTCGGTGGCGCCGAGTTCGATGCCGACCAGCGCCGCCCCGGTGTCGCGGTTGTTGCGCTTGACGTACTCGAACATGGTGATGTCGTCGTCGGGACCGAGGACGTCGTCGAGGAAGCGGCGCAGCGCGCCGGGCTCCTGCGGGAAGTCGACCAGGAAGTAGTGCTTGAGCCCGCGATGCACCAGCGAGCGCTCGATGATCTCGCCGTAGCGCGAGACATCGTTGTTGCCGCCGGAGACCAGGACCACCACTGTCGTGCCCGGCTCGATCTCGATCTCGGCCAGCGCCGCGGTGGCCAGCGCACCCGCGGGCTCGGCGATGATGCCCTCGTTCTGATACAGGTCGAGCATCGCGGTGCAGATGGCGCCCTCGTCGACCTGCATCATCCGGAAAGACGCGGTGCCGGTGGGGATCTCGGTGGCGATCAGCAGCGGCAGCGAGGCATGCGAGACCACCCGGCCGCCGAAGGAGGCCGCCGCCAGGTACGGCAGGTCGCCGATGCGGCGCACGGCGGCGCCGTCGACGAACGGGTCGATCTCGGGCAGCGTCACCGGCGCACCGGCCACCAGCGCGGCCGTCATCGATCCCGCGCCCGCGGGCTCGACGCCGAGCAGTCCGGCCCTCGGCGCGCGTTCGCGCAGGTAGGTGCCGATGCCGGCCAGGCAGCCACCGCCGCCCACCGGCACGATGACCAGATCGGGCGCGGTGCCGAGCTGCTCGAGGAATTCCGCGGCGATGGTGCCCTGGCCCGCGGCGGTGCGCGGGTCGTCGAACGGCGGCACCATGGTGGCGCCGGTGCGGGCGACATCGTCGGCGGCGGCCGCGGCGGCCGCGTCGTAGGTCTCGCCGACGGCGATCAGCTCGACGAACTCGCCGCCGTGCACGCGGATGCGGTCGCGCTTCTGCTTGGGGGTGGTGGTCGGCACGTAGATGCGCCCGCGCACGCCCATCGCCTGGCAGGCGAAGGCCACGCCCTGGGCGTGATTGCCCGCGCTGGCCGCCACCACGCCCGCCGCCCGCTCGGCGGGGGTGAGCTGGACCATCAGGTTGTAGGCGCCGCGCAGCTTGTAGGAACGCACGGCGGTGAGGTCTTCGCGCTTGAGGTACACCTGCGCGCCGGTGCTCGCCGACAACCGCGGGCTGTACTGCAGCGGGGTCGGCTCGATGATGTCGGAAATTCGCTTGGCGGCGGCGTCGATCTCGTCCGCGGTCAGCGGCGGACGGGTTACGGACACTTCAGCGACGTCAGCGATGGGGGACACCCGAATATGCTACCGAGGCGTTCGAACGGCCCGGCGGGTGCTCCCGCTGGTTCGCACGCCCCGAGTGCCCGCCGCGGCGCTCGGCCACGACGGGCGGGGTCGCCAGTGGTCAGCGCGGGGTGAGGACGAAGACCGGGATCTGGCGATCGGTCTTGGTCTGGTACTCCGCGTAGTCGGGCCACACCTGCACGGCGCGGTCCCACCACAGGGCCTTCTCCTCGCCGAAGACCTCGCGCGCGGTGTAGTCCTTGCTGACGGTGCCGTCGCGCAGTTCCACGTGCGGTTCGGCGACGATGTTGTAGTACCAGACCGGATGTTTCGGTGCGCCGCCCAGCGAGGCGACGACGGCGTACTCACCGTCGTGCTCGACCCGCATGAGCGGTGTCTTGCGCAGCTTGCCGGTCTTGGCGCCCTTGGTGGTGAGCAGGATGACCGGCTTGCCCTGGAGGGACGTGGCCTCCGCTCCGCCGGAGCTCTCGTAGGCCTCGGCCTGTTTGCGTGCCCAATCGGAAGTGCTCGGTGCGTACTCTCCTGTCAATGGCATGACCTGCACAACGAATGGGCACGGGGTGATGTTCCCGACAGTGCCGCCACCCTGGAGTTCGGTGGACCGAACTCTGATGTGCGTCTATCCTGTGTGCATGGCAGTGGTCACCCCATCGGCAGCATCCGCGACGGTCGACATCGCGGGCAGCGCTTGGCCGGTCTACAAGCTCGAGGCACTGGTCGCCGGGCTCGTGGTCGGTGCCCTGCTGCTGCTCGTCGTCGGTGCGCCGCAGACCGCGGTGCTGGTCGGTGCCGCCGTCGCCGCGGTGCGCTGGATCGTCGGCGCCACCCGCGCGCACAGCACCGGCGACTGATTCACGGCGCGAGATCGAGCGCGCTCAACTCGCCCCGCGAGACGACACCCAGCTTCGGATACGCCTTGTACAGATGGTGCCCGACCGTCCGGTGACTCAGGAACAATCGCGCGGCGATCTCCCGATTCGACAGCCCCTGCGCGGCCAACCGCACGATCTGTGATTCCTGCGGTGTGAGCGTGCTCAACGCGCCCGAGCTCGCCGCCGCGTCTACCCCCACGCCCAGCGCCCCCAGTTCGGTCCGCGCGCGGGCACTCCATGGCCTCGCGTCGAGTCGATCGAACACCTCGAGCGCCTGTTCCAGCTGGGTTCGGGCATCCACCTTGCGCTTGTCGCGGCGCAGCCATTCGCCGTAGAGCAGCCGGGTGCGGGCCTCGTCGAACGGGCGGTTCGCGGTGAGCGCCGCCGCGAAGTGCGCCTCGGCGGCCGATCCGTCGGCCACCAGCGCCCGCCCGCGGGCCGCCAGCGCCGCGATCCACGCCTGACCGGCCTGTTCGGACCAGTCGGTGAGCCGGTCGAGCGCCTCGCAGGCCCGGTCGGTCGCGCCGAGCCGCGCCGCCACCTCGATCCGGTCGGCCAGCGTGCGCAACCCGACCACCTGATGCCGCGCCGGCTCGACCGTCAGATGTTCGAGCTCGGCGTGCGCCTGCTCCAGCCGCCCCGCGCCCAGCGCGGCCAGCGCCCTGGCCGCATGCGCCCACGGGGCACCGGCCGACCCCGCACCGCCGAACTCCTCGGCCACCGCGCGCTCGGCGTGCACCCGGCAGGACTCCCCGTCCCCACGCAGCGCGGCGAGATAGGCCAGGAACGCACTGAGCTGACTCACCCAGTGCGCCTGCCCGATATCGGCCGCGATCCGCACCCCCTCCTCGGCCGCGACCAGGCTCTCACCCGGCCTGCCCTCGAACAACTGAGCCTCCGACCGGAAGAACAGCAGCGGCGCCAGCAACGCGATCCGCCCCTGCTCCCGAGCCTCCCCGATCAGCTCCTCGGCGAGCTCACCGACCTGCGCGTCCTGCCCCACCACCAGCCCGCTCCCACACAACTGCACCAGATCAGCCGGACTGTCGGCCCCATTGCCCCGCGCCCGCCCCGCCGCCGTCCGCAGATCCACCCCGCGCCCACCCGGCCCGGATGGTTCGGCCGTACCCGGGTCGGCAGCACTTATGTCTGTCGCGCCGGGATCGCCTGCGTCGGGGTCGCGTGTGCCCGTGCCCGGGTCGCGTGTGCCACGGTCTGTAGCCCCCTGGGCGATCGTGCGGCGCCCGGCGACGGCGGTGGTGAGGTAGCGCATGATCGGGGTGATCGGGTCGTCGTCGTCCAGGGTCAGTGTGTCGAGCGCCTGGGCCACCTCGTCCAGCTCGGCGGCGCCGAGATACCAGGCCGTGTGTACCGCTCGGCTGAGGATGCGGGCGGCGGCGCCCGGATCATCCCCGCGGGCGGCGACGGCTGCGGTCATCAGGCGCCGGTGCGCGGAACCTGTTGTTCCCCTGGCGAACTCGGTTTGCGCGCGGACCAGCTCCAATCGGGACTCGAGCGTGTCGTCGGGGGACTGGGCGGCCGCGCGGTCGGCCAGGCGGGCGGCCTGGTCGGTGAGGCCGGCCTCGGTCGCCGTCTCGGCCCCGAGGACGAGCCGCCGGGTCCGTGCAGGCACATCGACGCTCAGGGCCGCCGCGCGGTCGTAGGCGGCGACCGCGCCGTGGAAGCCATTGCGGATCCGGGCTCGCGTGGCGGTGTCCTCGAGCGCGCTCGCAGCCCGCTCGTCGGGACCTGTTGCGGCACAGGCGAGATGCCAGGCGCGCAGATCGGCGGTGTCCTCGGCGTCGAGTGCCTCGGCCAGCGCGCGATGCGCGGACAACCGGTCGGTGAGCGCCGCGCCCTGGTACACCGCCGCCCGCAGCAGCGGATGCCGCCAACTCAGCGCCTGACCGTCGGTTTTCACCAGGCCCGCGTCCTGCGCGGGTTGCAGGTCCGCCAGCTCCGCACCGAGGAGGGTGACGGCACGCAAGACCGGCGCCAGGTCCTGCGCGCCCACGGCCGCGGCGACCAGCAGCACCGTCCGGGTGGCGGTGGGCAGCCGCGCGACCCGCCCGTGGAATGCCAGTTGCAGGCGCTGGGTCAGCGGCACCGGGTTCACTTCGTCCACTGCCGTTTCGCCGAGCACAGACGGAAGTTCCAGCAGCGCAAGCGGATTGCCGCCCGACTCGGTCAGCAGTCGATAGCGGGTCGTCGGTGACAGATTCGCGCCGCCCGCGTCGAGCAGGGCCGCGGCCGCGTCCGGACGCAGGCCGCCCAGCGCGAGTTCGGGCAGCCCGGGCGCCGGGAAGTCGTCAGGTCCGGGCCGGGTCGCGAACAGCATCACCACCCCTTCCGCGTCGAGCCTGCGCGCGGCGAACAGCAGGGCCTCGGCGGTGGCGCGGTCGAGCCAGTGCGCATCGTCGATCAGACACAGCAGCGGACCCTCGGCCGCCTCCTCGGCCAGCAGCGTGAGCACCGCGAGGCCGATCAGCATCCGGTCGGCCGGGGTGCCATCGCCCAGGCCGAAGGCGGCCTCGAGCGCGTCGCGCTGACGGGGCGGCAACTGGCGCACCAGCTCCATTCCGGGCCGGATCAGCAGGTGCAGTGCCGCGAACGGCAACTCGGCCTCGGATTCGATGCCCGCACTGCGTACCGTCGGAAGATCTTGCGCCGCCGCGTAGTCCAGCAGCGCGGACTTGCCGATCCCGGCCTCGCCGCGCAGCACCAGCGCCCCGCTGCGACCGGCGCGCGCCCCCGCGATCAGCTCATCGATCCTGGCCTGTTCGATTTCGCGCCCGCGCAGCATGGGCACCACCGTATCGCCGTACCGGTACCGGCAGTAGTCGCGCCGGAAAAGTACCTATAGGCGACTGATTCGACCGACCCCCCGCGCCCCATAACGTAGGTGTCATCGCAGGAACAACCAGCGAAATACCAGCTCACAGCATGTTTTGGAGGCCGAGATGAACACCGTCGTCGCACAGTACCTGGAAGCCTGGAACACCCGTGACGCCGCCGCGCGCCGCGCCGCGATCACCGAGCTGTTCACCCCGACGGCCCGCTACGTCGACCCGCTGGTCGCCGTCGCCGGGCACGCCGAGCTCGATGCGGCCATCGCCGGCGTGCAGGCCCAGTTCCCCGAGTGGACCTTCCGCCTGGCGGGCCCGGTCGACGGCCACCACGACCAGGTGCGCTTCACCTGGGGCCTCGGCCCCGCCGACGGCGACGCGGTCGTCATCGGCTTCGACGTCGCGACGCTCACCGACGGCCGCATCGACAACGTCTACGGGTTCCTCGACCAGGTCCCCACCGCCTGACCCACCACCCCCTTCGCACCACAGGAGATCGCCATGACCGCCGCCACCGCCCCGTCCCGCCTGTCCGCCCTGCTCGCCTCCGGCGAGAACCTGCTGCGCGTCTCGCTGCGCCTCGACGCCGTCGTCACCGGCGCCAACGGCCTCGCCTACCTGGTACTGGCCCAGCCGCTGGAACGCCTGCTCGGCCTCGACGCCCGGCTCGGCGTCGCGATCGGCATCTTCCTCACCGCCTACGGCATCGCCGTCGCCCTCGTCGGCCGCCCCGCGCACATCAACCGCACGGCGGTGTCGGTGGTGGCGATCGGCAACCTCACCTGGGTGCTCGCCAGCCTGGTGGCCGTGGCCACCGGCGCCCTCGGCCTCACCACGGTCGGCTCGATCTGGGGCGTCCTCCAGGCGATCACCGTCGGCGCCTTCGCGGCCCTGCAATACCTGGGCCTGCGCCGCACCCACTGACCACCCCACACAACGAACGCGGGACCACGATTCGTGGCCCCGCGTTCGCTGCGTCGCCCCGTCGCTTGACCGGTGATCACCAGGCCGTGGTGTGAGTATCGGTCGAGAGCCGACGCCACTATCGCCTGGTGATCGCTCGTCCAGATCCCCCCCGGTTCCGTTCAGCGCACGAGCAGCGCGACCGGCAGCCGGGTGAACAGCTTGTCGAGCCGTACACTTCCCGCGAACGAATTCCCGGTCAGCCGATCGGTCCAATTACCTTCCGGCAGCGGCAGTGTGGTGTCGAGCCAGCCGGTCGTCGCGAGTCCGACCGAATGCCTGGTCGCCGCCACGATCACCTCCGGTGCCTCACCTGCGGGCCCCCGCCCGAAGGCGACGAGCCGGTGCGCGTGCTCGCCCATGGCGTACAGCGGCCGGTACATCCCGCCGACGAAGCACTCCGGTCGCTCCCGCCGCAACCACAGCGCGTAGGCGACCACCCACATCTTCGCTGCCCCGGTGGTGTCCAGAGTCGGTGTGTCGGTGAGTGATTGGAGCATCCCGGCTCGCACAGCGAAGTTCACCGGCCGCCGATTGTCCGGGTCGACGAGCGAGTCCTCCCACAGCTCGGTGCCCTGATAGATGTCGGGGATCCCGGGACCGCACAGCTGCAACAGCTTCTGCGCCACCGCATCCGACCACGCGTGCGGCGCCATCTCGTGGGCCAGATCGCCGATCCCGGTGCCGACGGGCCCGTCGATGACGGTGTCGAGCCAGCCGTGCACCGCCGATTCGAACTCCGCGTCGGGTTCCTCCCAGGAGGTCTTCGTGCCCGCCTCGCGAATCGACTTCTCCGCGAACAGATGCAGCCGATCCCGCAGCCCCGGCACCGACGAGGCGGGCCGTCCGTCGGCGGGCCACACCCCGAACATGTTCTGCAACAGGAACAGTGCCGTCGCCCCGTCCGGCGCCGGGCTGATCTCGAGCCAGCCCCGCACCCGCTGCGACCAGGTCTCGGCCACCTGCGAGAGCACCCCGATCCGGGCCCGTACGTCCTCGCCGCGCTTGGTGTCGTGGGTCGAGATGGTCGTCATGGTGGCGGGCCAGCGCTGCGAGCGCTCGCTGTTGGACAGGTGGAAGTCGTTGACGGAGTGGCCGAATCGCGCCGGATTGCCGCCCACCTCCTGCAGCGACACCAGCCGTGCCCCCTGATAGAACATGGTGTCCTCGACCGACTTCGCGGTGATCGCCCCGCACACCTGCGAGAACCGGGTGGCCGCCTCGCCACCCACCGACAGCGCGGTCACCAGCACCGACAGCGGCACGGTCAGTTCGGCATTGCGCTTCTCCACCTCCGCGACCACCGCGGCGGTGATCCCGGCCAGCGGCGCGTAGTCCACCCGGTAGACCGGCATGAAGGCCAGCACCTCGATCGTCGCGTTGCTCACCGCCAGGGTGTCGAAGCTGCCCGCGTTGCCGTCGCGTTTGATCGCCGCGACCAACCGCCGGATCTCCGGCGCCAGAATGGTTTCCGCGACCGCCCGCTTGATCCGGTGCTCGGTCTCGCCGAACCAGGCCCGATCGCTGCCGTGCCCGGCGACGTGTTGGGACAGCTCGGTCATCGCGGCCTCGCCTGCAGGATCGATCAGTACGCCGCCGACATCGGCGAGCGCGTCGTAGCCGGTGGTGCCGTCGACCGGGAGCGTCGCGTCCAGTGGCTCACGGTTGGCCAGGATCTTCTCCACCAGCAGCAGCCGCTGCGGACCGATCAGCCTGCGCAGCCGGGTCAGATACGCGCTCGGATGCGCCAGTCCGTCCGGATGGTCGACGCGCACGCCGTCGATGAGATCGTGCTCGCACCAGGCGGCCAGCTCCCGGTGGGTGGCCTCGAACACCTCGGGCTCTTCCTGCCGGATCGCCGCCAGGCTGCTCACCGCGAAGAACCGGCGATAGGTGCACACCCCTGCCTTCCAGCTCACCAGCCGGTAGTGCTGACGATCGTGGATGCGCAGCGCGTTGTCCCCGTCGGTGCCCGGCGCGATCGGGAACCGCAGATCGTGCAGCGCGAGCATCGGTTCCGGGCCGGACCGGTCGACGGTCAGCGCCGCCGGATCGTTCTCGCTCTGCAGCACCGGCAGCGCCAGCCGTCCACCCGCACCGTTACCGGGACTCCAGTCGATGTCGAAATACTTGGCGTAGCCGGACTTCTGGCCATTGCGCAGCACATCCCACCACCACGGATTCTGCCGCGGATCGGCGACGCCGACATGATTGGGCACCAGGTCGACGATCAACCCCATGCCGCGACTGCGCACCTCGTCCGAGAGCGCCTTGAGCCCGGTCGGCCCGCCGAGCGCGGCGGAGACCGTGGTCGGATCGGTGACGTCGTAGCCGTGCGTCGACCCGTGTGTCGCGGTCAGGATCGGCGACAGATACAGGTGCGAGATACCGAGCTGCTGGAGGTATTCGGCGATCGCGCGCGCGTCGCCGAAGGTGAGCGCGTCGGGACGCAACTGCAGGCGGTAGGTACTGCGCACCGTGCTCGGCCGGATGGGCGCGCGGTGCAGCAGGGTCAGCGGGTCGGTTACGTAGGTCTCGGTCATCGTCTCGGCTAGGCGGTTCGGCGTAATACGAGTAGGCAGCGGCTCGGCACGGGCAGTGGTGCGTCCGCGCGGTGTACCGCCTCGGCCGCGCCGGTCGGGGTCGAGCAGTCAAGGGCCAGCGTCCACTCCGCCCCGAACTCGGGCCCCGGCAGGACGAAGTCGATCGCTTCGTCGTGCGCATTGAAGCACAGCAGGAACGAGTCGTCGGAGATGCGTTCGCCGCGCGGTCCCGGTTCGGCGATGCCGTCGCCGTCGAGCAGCACGGCAAGGGACTTGCCGAAGCCGCTGTCCCAGTCGTCGGTGGTCATCTCCGCGCCCGCCGGGGTGAACCAGGCGATCTCGCGCCGCTGACCTTTCCCGTCCCCCGGACCGGGCGCGAGGAAGCGGCGGCGCCGGAAGATCGGATGGTCGGTGCGCAGCGCGATCACCGAGCGGGTGAACTCGAGCAGCTCGGCATTGGTCTGCGCCAGCGACCAGTCCATCCACGACAGCGGCGAATCCTGGCAGTACACATTGTTGTTGCCGAGCTGGGTGCGCCCGATCTCGTCACCGTGCGCGAGCATCGGCGTGCCCTGGCTCAGGATCAGCGTGGCCAGCAGATTGCGCTGCTGCCGGGCCCGCAGCGCGAGGATCTCCGGATCGTCGGTCGGGCCCTCGACGCCGCAGTTCCACGACCGGTTGTGGCTCTCGCCGTCGCGGTTGTCCTCGCCGTTGGCGTCGTTGTGTTTCTCGTTGTAGGACACCAGATCCCGCAGCGTGAAGCCGTCGTGCGCGGTGACGAAGTTGATGCTGGCGCCGGGCCGTCGACCGGTGGACTCGTACAGATCCGAGGACCCGGTGAGCCGGGAGGCGAACTCGCCGAGCGTGGCGGGCTCACCGCGCCAGTAGTCGCGCACGGTGTCGCGGTACTTGCCGTTCCACTCGGTCCACAGGCTCGGGAAGTTGCCGACCTGATAACCGCCCTCGCCCACGTCCCACGGCTCGGCGATCAGCTTGACCTGACTCACCACCGGGTCCTGGTGCACCAGGTCGAAGAACGCCGAAAGCCGGTCCACATCGTGTAATTCGCGGGCCAGGGTGGCGGCGAGGTCGAAGCGGAACCCGTCGACGTGCATGTCCAGGATCCAGTAGCGCAGCGAGTCCATGATCAGCTGCAAGGTGTGCGGATGCCGCACATTGAGGCTGTTGCCGGTGCCGGTGTAGTCCTTGTAGAGCTCGGGGTCGGTGTCGTCGACCCGGTAGTACGCGGCATTGTCGATCCCGCGCAGGCTCAGCGTCGGCCCGAGGTGATTGCCCTCGCCGGTGTGGTTGTAGACCACGTCGAGGATCACCTCGATGCCCTCGGCGTGCATCGCGCGCACCAGCGCCTTGAACTCCGCGACCGCCGCGTCACCGCGTGGCCGGGCCGAGTACTGATTGTGCGGGGCCAGATAGCCGATGCTGTTGTAGCCCCAGTAGTTGCGCAGGCCCTGATCGGTGAGCACGTGATCGTGGAAGAACTGGTGCACCGGCATCAGCTCGATCGCGGTCACGCCCAGGCTCTTCAGATGCCCGATGATCGCCGGATGCGCCAGCCCCGCGTAGGTGCCGCGCAACTCCTCCGGGATGTCCGGGTGCGTCATCGTCATGCCCTTGACGTGCGCCTCGTAGATCACCGTCTCGTGATAGGGCGTGTTCGGCGGCCGGTCGGCGCCCCAGTCGAAGAACGGGTTGATCACCACCCCGGTCATGGTGTGGCCCAGCGAATCCAGGCCGTAGGTGTAGAGCGAGGGATCGTTGACGAACTCGCCGTCGAAGGCCTTGCCGTACGGGTCGAGCAGCAATTTGCTGGGATCGCAGCGCAGCCCCAGCTCCGGCTCGTAGGGCCCGTGGACACGGAACCCGTAGCGCTGGCCGGGCGTGACGGCGGGCAGATACGCGTGCCAGACGTAACCGTCGACCTCGTCGAGATCGACGCGCGTCTCGCTACCGTCCTTGGCGATCAGGCACAGCTCGACCTTGGTGGCGACTTCGGAGAACACCGAGAAGTTCGTGCCCGCGCCGTCATAGGTGGCGCCGAGCGGATACGCCGTCCCCGGCCACACACCCAGTGGGGTCACCTCACCGGATCGGTCGTTCGGGCTCGACATGCTACGACAGTAGTGGAATCCCGGCTTCGACCGCGCGCGGTGCGCGATGGGTGCTTGATCACCCCGGTTCCCCGGCGAAGCTCGCGATCAGCCGTCGCGCGTATCCGGTCCGCCGTGCCAACCGGGCGAGACCGCCGAACACCAGGCGCTGCAGCAGCACGGGCGGACCGGCCAGATAGCCGTCCTGGTACTCCCACAGCAGGGCGAGGGCGAGGGGATTGCGCGGCACCCGACCCGCTGTCGTCCGGCCGGCGTTGTCCAGGCCGGTCCAGAACTCGAACATCTCCCAGTGCCGCAGTGGTGGACGGATCACGTGATCGAGCACCGTGTCGGGCGCCTCGTTCCAGAACTCGTGCACCGCGCGTGGGGGAGCCGTCACCGTCCGGCCAGGCTCCGCGACGATCTCGACGCCGTCGATTCGGAACCGCACCCGCCCGGCCCGGATCGTCCAGGTCTCGCTCAGTTCGGGATGCCAGTGCGGGCCCGCCTGCCTGCCGGTGCTCGGCAGGACGTGTTCGAGGCGCAGATAGGCGCCCTGCTCGTCGGCGCCGCGTTCGATCAGGGTGACCCGATGCCCGTTGCGGAAGGTGCGGACGGATCCGATGTCGGCCATAGGTCAAATATAAAGGTAACCTTCCTATTGTGTCATCCCTGCTGAAACTGTTGGTCGAGGCCGCCGATGCCTACGAGGGTGAGCTGAACCAGCTCTTGCGCGCCGGACTCGGCGCCGACCTGCGGCCCGCGCACTACGCGGTGTTTCGCTACCTGGACCCCGCGGGTTCCCGGGTGACCGCACTCGCCGACGCCGCCGGGATGACCCAGCAGTCGATGGGCGAACTGGTCACCCACCTCGAACGGTGCGGCTACGTGGCGCGCGAACCCGATCCCGCCGATCGCCGCGCCCGTCTGGTCGTCGCCACCGCGGCAGGCCGCGAGGCGCTCGCGCTCGCCGCGCACCACATCCGCCGAATCGAGCAGGCGATCGCGGCCGAGCTCGGCCCGGAATCACTCGACCGGCTCCGCGACGCATTGGCCCGCCTGCCCGCCGCGATCGCCGATCCGCCCGACCACCACTGACGGCAACTGCTAACTTGAACGTTGTTCAAGGCCGCCGTCGCGGCGGCACCGGGCGACGACGAGGAAACCCAGTGGACCTGACCCCCGAGCAGATCAGCGCCCTCGATGCCGAGCACGTCTGGCATCCCTACGGCGGCTTCCCCGCGACCACCGAACCGCTGGTCGTCGCGAGCGCGGCGGGCACCCGGCTCACCCTGGCCGACGGCCGGGAACTGGTCGACGGGATGAGCTCGTGGTGGGCGGCCGTGCACGGCTACCGGCACCCGGTCCTCGACGCGGCCCTGCTCGCCCAGTCCCAGCGGATGAGCCACGTGATGTTCGGCGGCCTCACCAACGAACCGGCCGTTCGCCTGGCCCAGCTGCTGGTCGAACTCACGCCCGCCGGACTGGACAAGGTCTTCCTCTGCGATTCCGGCTCGGTCTCGGTCGAGGTCGCGGCGAAGATGTGCCTGCAGTACTGGCGCGGCGTCGGCCGGCGCGGCAAACACCGGCTGCTCACCTGGCGCGGCGGCTACCACGGCGACACCTTCACCCCGATGAGCGTGTGCGACCCCGAAGGCGGCATGCACACCCTGTGGACCGATGTACTGACCGAGCAGGTGTTCGTCCCCGCCCCGCCACGGACCTTCGAGCCCGGCTACGTCGCCGAGCTCGAGCAGGCCGTGCGCGCCCATCGCGACGAACTGGCCGCGGTGATCGTCGAACCGGTTGTGCAGGGTGCGGGCGGCATGCGCTGGCACGATCCGCGCTATCTCACGGAACTGCGCCGCATCTGCGACGAGCAGGAGGTGCTGCTGATCTTCGACGAGATCGCCACCGGCTTCGGTCGCACCGGTGAGCTCTTCGCCGCCGACCACGCGGGCGTCAGCCCGGACGTGATGTGCGTGGGCAAGGCGCTGACCGGCGGCTATCTCACCCTCGCCGCCGCCCTGTGCACCACCCGCATCGCCGAGACGATCAGCTCGGCGCACGGCGGCCTCATGCACGGGCCGACCTTCATGGGCAATCCGCTGGCCTGCGCTGTCGCGGTCGCCTCGGTGGAACTGCTGCGCTCGCGCAACTGGCGCGGTGAGGTCGCCCGGATCGAATCCGAGCTGACCGAGGGCCTCGCGCCCGTCGCCGACCTGCCCGGCGTCACCGAGGTGCGGGTGCTCGGCGCGATCGGGGTGGTCGAACTCGACGAACCCGTCGACATGCGCCTCGCGACCGACGCCGCCGTCGACGCGGGCGCCTGGCTGCGCCCGTTCCGCAATCTCGTCTACACGATGCCCCCCTTCATCAGCACCTCCGCCGACATCGCCACCATCACCTCGGCCGTGCGCGCGGCGGTGAAAGCGTCGGTCGGATGATGCCGCGCCCCGCCCGCCTGAACGGCGTTCAAGTAAGCTCCTCAGCTGTGAGTACGGATCCGTTGAGCTGGTTGGACGAGCGCGCGGCCGAGCGGGTCGACGCCGGGCTGCGCAGGCACCTGCGGGTGCGTGCCGCCGAGTCACCCGCGATCGACCTGGCGTCCAACGACTACCTCGGCCTGGTCCGCCACCCCGAGGTGATCGAGGGCGCGATCGCCGCCGTGCGTCGCTGGGGTGCGGGGTCGACCGGCTCGCGCCTGGTCACCGGAACCACCGCCGAACACGCCCTGCTCGAAACCGAACTCGCCGAATTCGTCGGCGCGGAAACAGGTTTGGTCTTCGCCTCCGGCTACGCCGCCAACCTCGGCGCCGTCACCGCGCTGGCCGGACGCGGCACCCTCGTCGTCTCCGACGCGGGCAGTCACGCCTCCCTGGTCGACGCGTGCAGGCTCTCCCGCGCCAGGGTCGAGATCGCCCCGCACCGTGACGTCGCCGCCGTCGAACGACTGCTCGCCGAACGCACCGAGGAGCGCGCACTCGTCCTCACCGACTCGGTCTTCAGCGCCGACGGCGACCTCGCCCCGCTGGCCGATCTGCACCGGGTCACCAGGGCCAACGGCGCGGTCCTGATCGTCGACGAAGCGCACGGACTCGGCGTCCGGGGCGTCGGCGGTCGCGGCCTGGTGCACGAGATGGGTCTGGCGGGTGAACCGGATCTCGTCATCACGGCGACCCTGTCCAAGGCGTTCGCCGCCCAGGGCGGTGTCGTGCTCGCCGATGCCAGAATCCGCGCCCACCTCATCGACTCGGCCCGCACCTTCATCTTCGACACCGGCCTCGCACCCGCCGCCGTCGGCGCCGCTCGCGCCGCCCTCGGCCTCCTGCGCCGCGACCCCGCCATGGCATCGCGGGTCCTCGCCCGCGCCGCCGACATCGCCCGCATCGCGGGAGTCCCCGACCCGGACTCCGCCGTGGTCTCGGTGGTCCTCGGCGAAGCCCAACTCGCCTTCGACGCCGCCCAGGCCTGCCGCGAACGCGGCCTCGACGTCGGCTGCTTCCGCCCACCCTCGGTCCCCGAAGGCACCTCCCGCCTGCGCCTGACCGCCCGCGCCAACCTCACTCCCACCGAACTCGACACGATTACCGAGGTCCTGCGCGAGGTTCTCGCGAACGCCCGAGGCAAGGAACCTGTGGCCGCGGGCAGGGAAACCAGCGCCTCAGTCGCGGCGGCTGCAGGCCAGATCCCCACGAACATGAGTGGTACGGGACCGACGGGCGCTCCCGTTGCGAACGTGCGCGGCACAGCGGCGGTGACCGCGTGAGCGTCCTGCTGATCACCGGCACGTCCACCGATGTCGGCAAAACCGTCGTTACGGCCGCCGTCGCCGCGATGGCCCACGCCGAGGGCCGCACCGTCGCGGTGTGCAAGCCCGCCCAGACCGGCATCGCCGCCAGCGAACCCGGCGACCTCGCCGAGATCACCCGCCTGTCCGGGGTGACCCGAACCGTCGAACTCGCCCGCTACCCCGACCCGCTGGCCCCCGACACCGCTGCCCGCCGTGCGGGAATGCCCCTGCTGAGCCTGGCCGAGACCGTCGCCGCGATCGACGAACTCGCCGATGCCGACCTCGTCCTGGTCGAGGGCGCGGGCGGGCTGCTGGTCCGGATGGGGGAGTACACGCTGCTCGAGCTCGCCCAGAAGCTGGGTGCCCCGGCCCTCGTCGTGGCCGCCGCCGGACTCGGCACCCTCAACCACAGCGAACTCACCACCCGCACCCTGGCCGCGGCCGGCGTGCCCTGCGCGGGACTTGTCATCGGTGCCTGGCCGGCCGAACCCGACCTCGCCTCGCTCTGCAACCGCGACGATCTGCCCCGCGTCACCGACACCGAACTGCTCGGCGCGGTGCCCGCGGGCGTCGGTCAGTGGGACCGTGAACGCTTCACCGCGGCAGCCCCGAGCTGGTTCGCCGACGGCTGGCGGCCATGATCGGTGGCGGACGGTGCGAAGTGCGCTGAAAACCCCCATTGACCAGCCGATTTGACTTAGTGTTCGCCGCTGCGTAACTTTATTCGAGTCAGAGCGACACGGACACCAACCCGGTGCCGAGGAGCAGCCCGCCAGGGCCGCTACGGTGCAGGGAAACGAGGTAGGACGATGAGCGCCTGACTGATCATGTGTTCAGGGTCATCGAGCCGGGATTTGCTTCTGGTGGATGGTCTGAGCTACAGTACGAACCCTTGCCTCACCGAAACCCCAACGACTTGTTTGTGGGTGGAAGTGTGTGCGTGTGTTCTTTGAGAACTCAATAGTGTGTCGATGAATGTCAGTGCCAATAATTATTATTGGTTCCAGCCTTCGCGTACCCCCCGGTCGTGG